>CACZGS010000001.1 GCA_902780785.1 Oscillospiraceae bacterium
GTCGAGTTAGTTTCTACTCTGTCTCACTGTTGTACTTGAATAATACAACCGTGATAGCTTTCACATTGCCCCTGTTTTACTTTTTATCATGCCTCCTATATGGGTGGCAGATCACGCGGCCTTCCACAGTTATAGACGGCAGATCATGCGGCCTTCCACGGCCTGGTCTTATCAAGCCAGCCCTGTTCCTGCCAGTATTTTCTTTCTTCTTCTCCTGCGCCCATGCCTTTTTGCTGCATCATGCGCATCATCGAAAAGATAAAGCGCGTCTTTATGCCTGCATGAGCTTTTGAATTCTTGAGCTTTTTCGCGAGCGCAGCCATATCTTTATTGATCTTTTCTTTAAGCTCGGGCTTTATATGCTCCCAGTCCGTGGCTTGTATAGCTTTGCCATAACTTTTTACGTATGGGACGCCCCAGTAAAGAAGTGTATTTGTGATATCTTTTATGGCTGATCCGGCGCCGGCGCCTGCGGCAGTCGATATGACAACGGCCTTTTTTGAGAACATGGATGCACGGGGTTTGTGCGACATCCAGTAGGTGAATGTGAGATCGATAAAAGCCTTCATCGGAGCGGATGTGCGCATGCAGTAAGTCGGTGTTGTGAAGATGAGCAGATCGGACTTTTCGACGGCATCCATTATGTGTTTTTTCTCTTCGAAAAATGGACAAAGAGATTCATCCTTTATGCAGCTGCAGCAGCCTGTGCAGAAGTGGTTCAGATCCCTTGGAAGGAAGAATTCGTGAACTTCATTTTCGCCGAGATTTCCGACAAGGATCTTCCCGATGTTATATGTGCTCCTTTGTGATTTTGTCCGTTGATTACAGTAATTATCATCAGTTTTCTCTCCCGTAGATCCTGTCGAATTGTTTTATGTGGTCGTCGAGCAATTTCAATGCTTCGGGTTCCCTGTCAGGTTCCCTGTCGCAGATCGTGAGCAGGTAATAGATCGGGGCGTAGAAGTGGAGTGTCATTATCTGTACGTTGTCAGTCTTGAGTATGCCGGACGTTACCATGAATCCGAAAAGCATTCCCTGATAAGAGAGCGGATCGTCGACGTAGATCCTGGAATAGATCTTGGCAAGATCCTCATCGTGGAACTGCTCTAGAGTCAGCATCTTTCTGAACTTTTGGTTGTAGTCGTCGTGAAGGAAATAGAGAAAGAATTGGCGGCCGAGTTTTAACAGTTGTTCTTCGGGCAGTCCTTTATATATTTCCGCATCGGCAACGGCATCCGATCCGTTGATCTGCATGGCCTTTGCCTGCTCCGCAAACCGCTGGTCCATAAGGTCTATGATGGCGTCGAAGATGGCCTTCTTGCTCTTGTAGTGCTTATAGAGGGAAGGTGCCTTGATGCCGACTGCTTCAGCGATGTCGCCGACAAAGACATTGGCATAGCCTTTCTCGGAGAAGAGGGTGAGCGCTTCGTCTAATATCCTTTGTTTTGTATCCATAATGACCTCTCGAAAATGTTGGCTAATTCAAATTAGCCAAATTATAGCTAATCCGAATTAGCCTGTCAAGCGAAGAGGCTTGAAAGATCAACGCAAGATTCTTTGATTGAATTAAAAAAATGGTATAATAATCGTTGGTAATCAATTACGAATCTCTATCAGGGGGAAAACATGAGTAAAGGTGTCTATTTTATTTTCCAGATAATCTGGTCCATCATCGTTGCTTCTGTAGTCTGGTATTTCTATCCGGCAAACGGCGCATTCGATTTCTCTTTCAAAACAGACTTCAAGGAAGCAGGCCTGTATTTTGTCTGCGGTGTTATTGCTTATCTGATCTTCACAGGCATCCAGATGATCCTGGGAAGAGAGACGATAAGAAACTGGTCAAAGGGAATTCTCGTAGTTACGCTCATTCTCGCAGTGATCATGTTCGTGCTCGGAAAGTATACAGAACAGTACGCAGTACAGATGCTGAACAGCACACTCGATCTGGGTCTGTTTATAGGACTGTAAATAACCGCTTTACAGATCCCGAAGCTTACAACTGAATAACGATGATATCCCCTTTGAAAGAATTTTTCGAAGGGGATTATTATTCTTACGGAAAAACTCCCGCAAAGTCGTTGAGTTTGTCCCGTTATCCTACAGTTTAAATACTGTATAATCAAGAAGTATGAATCGGCAGGGTTCGTATTATTTCGAATTGAAAGGATCACGTTTATGAATTCATTTTCCGAGAAGCTGATCGGCAACGTAAACAAAGTCATCGTAGGTAAAGATAAGCAGATCGAATTGCTGCTCGTATCTCTTCTTGTAGGCGGCCACGTCCTGTTGGAAGACGTTCCCGGTACGGGAAAGACAAAGACCGCAAGAGCTCTCGCGCAGTCTTTGGATCTTGATTTCAGACGTGTCCAGTTTACTATTGACCTCTTGCCGTCTGACCTTACAGGCATCAATTATTTCGACCGTCAGGCAAATGAATTCGTATTCCGTAAAGGTCCTGTCTTTACGAATATCCTTTTGGCAGACGAGATCAACCGTGCTACCGCAAGGACCCAGTCGAGCCTTCTCGAGTGTATGGAGGAGAAGCAGGTTACGGTCGATGGTGATACCAGAAAACTCGATCTTCCTTTCCTTGTAATCGCTACACAGAATCCTGTCGAATCCCAGGGAACATTCCCGCTTCCGGAAGCGCAGCTTGACCGTTTCCTCATGATGCTCAAGATGGATTATCCTACACACGATGAGAGCATCGAGATCCTTAAGAGATTTGCTACGGAAGATCCGCTCAATGACCTTTCCGCAGTAACGACAAGGGAAGAGATTAAAGAAATGCAGGAGAAGGCAAAGAACATCTTTGTATCCGATCTTCTCTACGATTATGCGACAAGATTAGTTGAAGCTACGAGAGAATCAGCAGACATCGCAGTCGGTGCGAGCCCCCGTGCACTTCTTGCTTTCGTTGCAGCTGCAAAGGCTCTGGCATTTGTCAGAGGCAGAAAGAACTGCATCCCGGATGATTTCAAGGAGCTTGCCGTTCCTGTCCTTGCACACCGCTTGACTCTCCGTTCACAGAGATCGCTTTCTGCTGACGGTAAGCTCATGGTAAAGCGTGACAGTGCGGAAGCTATCCTGCAGAAGATACTGAATACTGTCTCATGCCCGACTGAGGACTTCAGCAAGTAAGTCTTTTCGCAGATGGAAATAATCTTACTGATCATAATTCTTAGCCTGATATTTATAGTAGAGAACACCTACTATCATTATCATGCGCTCGATAATCTTGATCTTAAGGTTTTTTTCTCGAAAGATGTCGCGAACTTCGGTGAAGACATAGAACTCATTGAGGTTGCCGTGAACAAGAAGAGGCTTCCTCTGCCGTTCATTATCCTCAAGTTTGAATCGCCGAGGGGACTCGATTTTTATGACATGACCAATGTGTCGGCATCGGACCACATGTATCGTGAAGACATGCTCTCGATGAAACCGTGGTCAAAGCATACGCGCCGAATCAAGGTTCAGTGTGCCAAGCGCGGCTACTATACTTTCCCCAAGGTCGGAATCACTACATCGGATCTCTTTCTTACATCGCGTTATAACACTATCTGTGAGAATACAGCGAATCTTGTTGTCCTGCCCGAGCTTTCCGACGGTGAATTTGTTGATACGCTGACATCGATCGCGCTGAGCGAACTTCAGTGCAGAAGGACTCTTCTTACTGATCCTTTCACGCTTGCGGGCATACGTGAATATGTCACGACTGACCCGATGAATACAGTTAACTGGAAGGCAAGTGCCAAGACAGGCGAGCTGATGGTCAATCAGCGTGCTTCAACCAATGCTCCGAAGATCCACGTTTTCCTTAATCTTGAATACTATAACCAGAAGCGTTCGACTTCACTTCTCGAAAAGTCTATAAGCCTTGCTTACACATATATCAGCAGGCTCTACGAATGGGGCGTGGAGACATCGCTCTTCACCAACGGTCGTGATGCTGTATCAGGTGCGCCCTTGGTATCTGAAGCTGCAGCCAGTGCACATGAACTCGAGAAGAAAGCGATCATTCTCGGCAGGATCGATCTTAAGCAGCCTGCCGTACCTTTTACCGAGATATTCGAAAAGTATATTGAGCTGACTGACCATGATGACTTTATCGTTGTGATCTCACCTCAGTCAAATGCAGGTTTCTGCACGCTTATATCAGATGCAAAGATGCGCCGTCCGGCTCTTAACTGGATAATGCCGAGCTACAAGCTTACGCCTGCAGTCGATCTTAACCCGGATATCGCTTCTTCGTACATGAGATGGGAGGTGAAGGGCCATGACTGATGATCCCCGCTATGTTGCTCCCAAAGCTCATGCTAAAAAGGAAAGAGATGTTGTAGTTCGTGACAACCTTCTTTCCGAGTGCCTGCTGTCTCTTATAACTGCGATTACCATAATCTCATGCCTGATGATCATCAGGGTCTATGTCACCTCGATCAAGCTCAGTATGTATTCGCCGTATATACTGCTGCTCTTAGCGCTCATGCATACCTTTATCAGGAGAAGCAATCTTAAGAATGTTGTCATTAATCTTGTCGTTCAGTTAGCGGTATCTGTCGTATTTTATATTGCAGTATATAACATATCGATCTTCGGATTCGCTCTTGACGGAAGGACCAGATTCTACCTGGTCATGCTGGTGGTCGTGGAAACACTGTTCTCGCTCATTTACAGGCTAAAGCCCACTTATTCTGCTGCTGACCTGCAAGTGATATTTTTCCCTGCAGCTGCACACTTACTCGGATGGCTCTTCTTCAAGTTCAGTGAGTCGGAGGCATATTCCAATTCCAAATTCAGAAAATGGGACGTTACAATAGAACTTGCAACTGAAAGGGTCCAGTTCGCGAGACTTCTCGTTATAAATGCTGCGATAATTGCGGTAATGTTCCTTGTTATGCGTCAGCTTGCGGTCTTCGATAAAAAGTATTACCACTCGATACAAAAGAAGTCCCAGTCTAATCTGATGCTCAAGAAACAGAACTACATAACCGTAATAGCCCATCTGGTAATCGTTCTGCTTACTTTCGGAGCTATTCTGATCTTCCCGTATACTGCCGCTTTAAGACTGTTCTGGAAAATTGCCAATGCGATAGCGAGATTCTTTAATTTCCTGTTCTCGCTCCTTATGAAGATCGATACCGGTGATCTGGGTTCTGACCTGGCTGAGGAATCGATCAGTGCCGAAATGGTGGTTGAGGATAATCCGCTGACCAATGTCGTTCTCACGATCATTGCCATCGTCGGCGTCATAATATTATTGGGTATTATCATGATCATAGCGACCCGCGTGATCAAGAATTCCATTAAGTATGCCGAGAAGAATGATGCGGGTGATGATTCTATAATCGATATCATTGAGAGTATCGGATCCATGAAGAATAAGTTTGCCAGAAAGAACCGCGATTTCGGTTCCGGATATGAGCGGCGCATTCGAAAACAGTTCTACGACAAGACCCGTAATGCAATGAAGAAGGGTCTTCCGGTCGGCGATTCATCGACTCCCGGACAGATCGAGACAGTCCTTCTTGATTATGGTGACGAAGAAATCTCTGAACTCAGGCAGGAATATGAGAAAGTCCGTTACGGACAGCAGTGAGTGACATGCGTCCGCAAAAATGCTATTCTTAATGCCGAAAAATCAATCCGGTTTGAGTTTTAGGAGTTTGTTATGTTATATGCTTTGGCGCTGATCCCTGTTGCAGGACTTTTGGTCTTCATCTATTTCAATGACAAGAAGGAGAAGGAACCGTTCGGTCTTCTCGTAGGCTTGTTCTTTGCGGGAATGGGAACGATCGTTACCGCAATAATCGCCGAACTTATCGGAGGTGCGATCCTCGGCACTGTTTTCCCGTCAGATACAATTATAGGCGGCATCCTGGATGCCATGCTGATCGTAGCGCCTGCGGAAGAACTCGGAAAATTCCTTGTATTATGGATCATCACATGGAAAAACAAGAACTTCAATTACAACTATGATGCGATCGTTTATGCGGTCTTCGTATCGCTCGGATTCGCGGCTTTGGAGAATATAACTTACGTCTTCGGAAGCGGTATCGGAACAGCTTTGCTGCGTATGTTCACGGCAGTTCCCGGACACGCATGCTTTGCAGTATTCATGGGCTTCTTCTACAGCAAGGCAAAGTATGCCAGCCTTACGAAGAAGAAAGGTGCCTGCGCAGGATTCATTGTACTTTCAATGCTCCTCCCGATCATTATCCACGGTATCTATGACGCCATCTTAATGGGCGGCGGCTCATCGGATATTCCGGTACTGTCAGGCTTAAGCCTTGTTATCTGGATCGGTTTTGTTATCGCGCTGTTCGTTGTTTCCTGCATCCTGATCGTAAAGACTTCAAGAAACGATTTCTGCATTGTATCTTTGCCCGTACCCGAAGGAACCGGAATGGTACAGACGATCTACAAACCGAGTGTCATCGGCGGCTGGACATGCTCCTGCGGAAGCGTAAACCAGCTGAATTTCTGCCCGAAATGCGGAAGCCAGCGCCCGATATCCACAACATGGTACTGTCCCGTTTGTTCGACTCCTTCAGCCTTCAATTTCTGCGGCCACTGCGGCTGCCCGAGGCCTCAGCCTACATCTCAGTTCTGATTGCACTTGACCAATTGTCAATCGAGGTTGATAATTTGCCTATCAGGTTATTTATAAATTCTTTTTGATATAAAAGAAGGCACTTGGTTTGGCAAATACTTTGATCGGATTTTTGGAGTCTCATCAGGAAGACATCATGATGGTCCTGAGTGCAATGTGCGGCATTATTGCCGTATTTGTTCTGATGATGAGATCATTGCCTCAGAAGAGGCGTATAGCCCTTCTGGCAGTAGAGATCTGCGCGATGTTCATCATGATCGCCGACTGCCTTGCGTACGCTTACAGAGGCAATCCTTCCGAGACCGGTTACTGGGTCGTCAGGATAAGTAATTTTACGGTCTTTTTCCTGAATATCGGAATCTTGTATGCTTTTAATGCCTATCTCGTAAATCTTTATGAAGATGCGAATAATGACAAGGGATTCAAGAGACTTAAGGTAGTCGATTATCTGGGCGTTGCCGGAGTTGTAATGCTCATCGTGTCCCAGTTCACGGGATTGTATTACACGTTTGATGCTTCCAACACATATCAGAGAGGCCCCGGGTTCTTTATCTGCTACCTGATCCCTGCGGCAATGCTGATCATTCAGATAACGGTCATCGTTCAGAGCTTCAAAAAGCTGCACAGGACAATGAGCGTATCTTTGCTGCTGTTCTCGATCCTTCCGATCGTGGCTTCGGTACTGCAGATGGTATTTTACGGACTGTCACTTATCAATACAACAATTGCAGCGATGGCATTATTGCTGTATCTTTTCGCGCTCAAGGACATGAATGAGACATATGCCCATGCAAATGACTTAAGGATCGAACTCCTTACGGCAGAGCAGCAGAGCATGAAGAGACTTTTCGAGCAGACGGCAGAAGCGCTTGCAAGCGCTATCGATGCCAAGGACAAATATACACATGGTCACTCCGCACGAGTCGCCGGTTATTCGAAGATGATCGCCAAGATGATCGGCAAGGACGAGAAAGAATGCGAAGAGATATATTATGCGGCGTTACTCCACGATATAGGTAAAATAGGTGTCTCGGATGAGATCATTAATAAAAACGGTAAGCTGACTCCTGAGGAGTATGAAGCGATCAAGCAGCATACTGTTATAGGAAAGCAGATCTTATCCAGTATCGTGGAGTTCCCGCATTTAAGCATCGGTGCCAATCACCATCACGAGCGTTTCGACGGAAGAGGTTATCCCGATAAGCTCAAGGGCGATGATATTCCTGAGCTCGCGAGGATCATTGCCGTAGCTGATGCCTATGATGCCATGACTTCGAAAAGAAGCTACAGAGACCCGCTTCCACAGGCAACCGTAAGACAGATCCTGATAGAAGAAATGGGCGCGCAGTTCGATCCCGAATTTGCGACGCAGATGGTCCACATCATCGACAGGGACCAGGAATACAACATGCGCGAGAAGGAAGACATCAAGGAGTTTTCCGGCAACGATGAATTCGATTTCGAAGCTGACCGCGCATTCCATACTGAGGGCATAATCAACATCCCTAATATCGACATGAAGATCCATGTCAGGATATCTCCTCTGGAAGATCACAGTGAAGATGAGTGCGCGCCGGTAATAGTTCTTTTCGATTCATTGGACGGAAGAGTCCATGATACGGAAAAACTAAGGGAAGAGCTGCTCTATACCGAATATGCGGTGCTCGGTTACGACGGCACTTTCGACCTTGGCGAAGCGAGAATGATCGTACCGAAGATCACGGAGAAAGGCCCGCTGTCAAAGGTCTGCGGCGAATATGATATTGAGTCGGTCAGGGTAAAAGACCATCTCCTGCTTAAGATCATAAGCAGCGACAGGCTCATTGAATACACGGTCGCGCTTACTGACAGCACCAGATATTGCTATATAAGTTTCTCCGGTGCCAACTATCACATCGAAGTAACTTCCATCAAGCGTTCCGAAGAAAGAGTAGCGGATGATTATATTCCGCGTATCGCTGACCTTGTTTCCTATATCAAAGGAGAAGCGGGAAATGTTCCCAACGTTCAGATCGACGGTTACCGTATGGATTCTACGGCAGGTGTTCTGTTAAAGGATTCCATGGAGATAGATTTCCATACGATGAGCCTTCCTACAGCAAGACTTATCTGGCATTGTCCGTTCGTCTGTCTCTTTAATTCCACTAACGGAAAAGTATCCGATGATGACTACAAAGAGTTCGCGCTGATCAGATTCGACGGCGAGGTCTGGGAGACGGACGATTATGCCGACAACGACATCATCATCAACAAGAACGATGATTTCGACGGCTGGGATAAATGGAAGAAGCTCAACAAGGACGGCATGGACTGCCATGTCCATCTTAAGCGCGACGGCAAGAAGATAACTATGACCACGGAGAACGGCGGTATTTTCCTCAAGTGCATCACGACAATAAAGACTGATGATGAAGATGTTTACGTGGCTCTCACCGGCGACCAGATCGCGCTTGCAAAGATATTCTTCTCTTAAATATTTTTGCTTGACCTTATCCCTTCCTGATGTTATTTTATTGAGCGCGCGAAAACAACGCGCCGACAGTTCGTTTGTGCCATCCTGTCGGAAAACAAAACCAGGACAATCATTTGAATCAGTTTATAGATTGCGTTTTTGAAATGCATGTTTGATTGAATGTGACTCCTGTTTTGGAGTCATTTTTTATTTGGAGAAGATTTATGAGTGAATCTAAAACAGTATCGAAATTATTCATGTGCATCGGCATTATCTTTGTCGCATGCCTTTTGCTCTCGAACCTCATCGCAGGAAAGATGTGGGCAGTAACCGAGAACATCACGCTTCCTGCAGCAGTTATCCTTTTCCCTTTGACATACATCATCGGCGATGTGTTCACGGAAGTATACGGATTTAAGAAGGCAAGGACCATCATCTGGCTCGGCTTCGGATGCAGCTTTTTTGCAGTGCTCATCTACCTCATTACGATTGCGCTTCCCCATCCGGGTTACTGGGAGAACCAGGGCGCTTATGAGATCGTTATGGGCACCACGCCGAGAGTAGCTGCTGCTTCATTTGCGGGATATCTTTTCGGAGAGTTCTCCAACTCGATCTTATTGTCAAAACTTAAAGTTGCAACGAAGGGTAAGAATCTCTGGCTCAGAACGATCCTTTCCACTGTAGTAGGCGAGGGACTTGATTCGGTTATCTTCATCACGATCTCCTTCTGGGGAACGATGGAGAATTCAGTAGTACTTAAGATGATCCTCTTCCAGTATCTCTTCAAGGTTGCATATGAGGTTATCTTTACACCGGTAACATATGTTGTCGTTAAGTGGATCAAGAAGAAGGAAGGCATCGACGTTTACGACGACGGCATCAAATACAATCTTGTTAAGGGGTGATAACTATGCGTGAGAAGGAAGGCCTTACAAAGCTCGGAAGTGCAGGTACTAGCTACAGCCGGGATTACGATCCCGGTGTTCTTGAGACATTCGAAAACAAGCACCCTGATAACGATTATTTCGTAAAGTTCAATTGCCCGGAATTCACCAGTCTTTGTCCTATCACGGGACAGCCTGACTTTGCGACGATCACGATCTCTTACGTTCCGTCCGTCCGCATGGTCGAGAGCAAATCATTAAAGCTCTATCTGTTCTCGTTCCGCAATCACGGTGATTTCCATGAAGACTGCGTAAACATCATCATGAAAGATCTGATCAGGCTCATGGATCCCAAATACATCGAAGTATGGGGCAAGTTCACTCCCCGCGGAGGCATCTCCATCGATCCTTACTGCAATTACGGCATGCCCGGAACGAAATGGGAAAAGGTGGCTGAAGACAGACTCTTTAACCACGACATGTATCCTGAGAAAGTAGATAACAGATAACAACCAACCGCCCGATTTGTTTGACCTCCATATCGTTCCGGCTTTATAATTTAATGGTTGCATATTTATGTAACCTTTTATGGAATAAGAGGAGGAATAGGGAATGAGTAAGTATTGTCCTCAATGCGGTACTATGGCATCTGACGATGCGAATTTCTGCTGGAAGTGCGGCCTGGATTTCCGCGCTCTCACTGCAAATCCGTTTGTGCCTTCACGTGCTGCTATGCGCGCTGCAGAAAAGACTGCATCCGCACCGGCACAAGCACCTGCTGCAACTAAACCGGCCCCTGCGCCGGCACCTGCACCCGGACCGGCTGTGAAGCCGGCAGGCCCTGGAACTGCACGTATCAGTACAGGATTCCCGAGCGCGGGTTTTGCAAGACCGCAGACAGCTCCTTCGGCAAAGCCTGCGCCCAAGCCGGCAGCTAAACCTGCACCTGCTGCAGCAAAGCCGGCACCTGCACCTGCGCCAGGACCTGCATCAGCTTCTCCGCGTGCAACGTCAGGTTTTCCGAGACCGGGATTTGCAAATACACAGACAGCTCCGTCAGCTCCTGTCGCAAGAACTGCTTCGGGCGTGGTTGTTACGCCGATTGTTGCACCTAAGAAGCCTGCTGCACCTGTTGTACCCCCGCAGCCAGCTTCGACACCGGCAGTGCCCAAACAGCCTGCTGCACCTGTTGCAGCACCTGCACCGGCTCCGGCGCCCGCACCACAGCAACCTGCTGCACCTGTTGCGCCTGAAGCACCTCAGAAGCCTGTTGTAGATGTTAACTGGAAACAGAATACGGGAGTTGTAAATCCGAATCCCGTAGCGACTTCCACACAGTACAATCCCACATTCCATTGCAGGTGTGAGTACTGTGGCCGCGAGATCGATTACCACACATATGACATAGGTCACAGAACATGGTATCCGCAGGGATTTATATATTGCCCGCAGTGCCAGAAGCCTCTGAGACATAAGATTGAGTATGAGGTGCTGACCAATGTCCAGCCGCCTGCACCTCAGGCATAAACAAAAGAACAAAAACAGAAGCTGCTTCATTGCCGGGGCAGCTTCTTAATTGGAAATAATGATGCTTATGTGATAATTTTGTATAACTATGGCAATAGATAAGAGCAAGACAGACCTTATAAAAGCGAAGTATGAAGAGCTGACCGGAACATTGAGTGATCCGGCCGTTGCTTCACGTCCTGAGGAATATACCAAATATTCAAAGGAACTCGCTGCACTTAATCCGCAAGTCGAAGCCATCCGCAGCTATGAAGCGTGTGAGAACGAGATCGAAGGCATCCTGACACTTCTTGAGAGCGGTGACTTGAGCGGCGACGATGAGATGAGAAGTCTTGCAAATGCAGAACTTGCCGATGCAAAGGACAGGCTCGCAGATCTCGAGAAAGAACTCATGATATATCTCACACCCGGCGACCCAAGAGATTCCAGATCCGTAATCCTGGAGATCAGGGCAGGTGCAGGCGGAGAGGAATCCGCGCTTTTCGCAGGCGATCTTTTCAAGATGTATAAGGGCTATGCAGCGCTTAAGGGTTTTGATGTCAGCATCGTTGATGAGAGCCCTACGGAGCTTGGCGGTTACAAGGAGATCGTTGCCGAGATCGACGGCACCAGAGTATATTCCAGACTGAAGTTCGAGAGCGGTGTACACAGAGTGCAGAGGGTTCCCGTAACGGAATCAGGAGGAAGGATCCACACTTCAACTGCTACCGTGGCTGTGCTTCCTAAGGCTGAGCCTACCGATGTCGAGATCAATCCGAATGATCTTAAGATCGACAGATTCAGGGCTTCAGGAGCAGGTGGACAGCATATCAACAAGACATCATCCGCCATAAGGATCACGCACCTTCCGACCGGAATGGTCGTTACCTGCCAGGACGAGAGATCCCAGATCCAGAACAAGGAAAAGGCAATGGAAGTCCTGCAGTCGCGTTTGTGGGCTATTGCGCGCCAGGCAGATGTCGATAAGAATAACGATGAGAGAAAATCCCAGGTAGGAACGGGTGACAGATCCGAGAGGATCCGTACATATAATTACCATCAGGGCAGAGTTACCGATCACAGGATCGGATTGACACTTTATAAATTGGATGCGATACTTGCCGGCGATCTCGATGAGATAGTTGACGCTTTAACGTTGGCTCAGGCAGCAGAGAACGCAGGCTCAAGCGAAGAGTGATCAGAGGCATATATGGAACGCGTAAAGAAATATAATAAGACACTACTTATAGATTCATCCGACAGCAAGGGCATCAAGGACTGTGCCGAGCACCTTGTTAACGGCGAAGTCATCGGCTTCCCCACAGAGACCGTATACGGCCTCGGCTGTGATGCGAGAAACGGTGAAGCGGTAAAGAAAGTTTTCGAAGCCAAGGGACGCCCCGCGGACAATCCGCTCATCTGCCATATCGGCGATAAGGAACAGATCAAAGGCATCGTATCCGAGATCACTCCTCTTGCACAGAAGCTCATTGACGCTTTCATGCCCGGTCCCATTACTGTTGTAATGAAAAAGGCAGACTGCATTTCCGACCAGACCACGGCAGGTCTTGATACCGTCGGTGTCAGAATGCCTTCCAATCCCGTCGCAAATAAGTTCCTTAAGGCTTGCGGAGTTCCTGTCGCGGCGCCTTCAGCAAACCTTTCCGGCAGACCTTCGCCCACGGGCGCGAGATCAGTCCTGGAGGATATGGACGGGTATATCTATGCGATAATTGACGGTGGAGATTCGGAATTCGGTCTTGAATCGACCGTAGTCGACTGCACGGGAACGACACCTGTCATCTTAAGACCCGGTGCTGTTACCAAGGCTGATATCGACGCGGTTCTCAATGAAGGAGAAGCAGTTATGTCAGGTTCATTAGCTGATAAGGAGACGCCTAAGGCGCCCGGAATGAAGTACCGCCACTATGCGCCTTATGCTCAGGTCGAGATAATGAAGATGCCTGAAGGCACGAAGATCGAAGGCGACGATGCAATAGGTTCTGACGGTAAGATAGGGAAGACATCTTTTACAGTCGAAGACCTGAAGAAGCTTTCCGACGATGAAGCCAAGGAACTGGTAAATATCGTATCACCGTTCATCTTAAGGTCCCGTGAGATCTTATCTTCCAATCCTTTTGCCAGGATCGGCCTTTACTGCGGCAGCGAGATCAAGGCAATGTATGACAAGATGAATGATAAGCTGCTTTCCGCCCATACGGAGTTCTGCGTTTACGGAAAGACGGTTGACGTATCATGCGCATCACACGGACTTTTCGAGGGACTCAGATATCTGGACGTACAGGAAGTCGACGTTATCCTCGCACAGGGATTTGACGGCGAAGGCTTATCGGTCGCTTATATGAACAGGCTTTCCAAGGCTGCAGGCAAAAAGGAGGAGCTCACTCCCGGAATGCCCGCTCCCGCAAGGCCTTCAAGAACGCCGCTTCCGCTCGATGCTTTTAAGGATACTTTCACGGCATCGGTTCTTTTTGTCGATGACAACAACACTTCGTTGTCCTGCGCCATGGAATCTCTTATGAGAAGAATGCTCGAAAAGAACGAGCCCTACATCTCTAACAGGGAAAATGACACCGGCGTTGAGATCTACTGCGAATCGGCAGGTCTTACCGCCATGGACGGCATGGATCCTGATTCTCAGATGGATAAGGCTGTTAAGGAGATATCGGGCTTCGGCATCAATTCCATTGAATCAAGAAGGGCAAATCCCGCCATCTACGACTGCAATGACCTGATCCTGACGGTTAGGGACGAACAGGCTTTCGCTATTATCAAGGCATTCCCTGAGATAAAGGACAAGGTGTTCTCACTGTCGACGTTCGCTGCGGCAAACGGCCTTGTAATGAAGGACTCATCAGGTAAAGTCATGTCCATTTCAGTTCCGGACCCCACAGGCGAGAACTATGAGACATATCTTCATACGGCAAAGGCTCTTAACGCCTGGCTTGAGATACTGTTCCCGTACATCATCAAGGAACTCGGCGCTGCAAGGATCTGACCTGTTTTTGGGACAGATAGATTGAGACCGGTCTCAATATGTGCCCAAAGGGTAGAATTTTGAATTTGCTGTTGTTAAACTTTCATCAGTAAGAATTTTGGCAGGATGCGAACAAAGAGAGCGGCTTTTGGCTTAGTAAATGCTTGACTTTGGTTGTAATGCTGTGTTATTCTTCTCGATGCCGCTTATATATGGGCGGTATCCTTGTACGGCGTGAGGGCCGTACCGTAAAGTCCAGAAGGAGGTGAATAACATGGCAAACCAATATCGTTTGATCACAATCCTTTCCACTGCTAAGGGTGAAGAGGGTATTGCTTCTCTTACTGACACAATTAAGGCTAAGATCGAATCAGGTGCTACGATTGACACATTTGATGCAATCGGAACACGTGAGCTCGCTTACGAGATTGACGGTCAGAAGAACGGCTACTATGTTCAGACAGTATTTACTGCCGATAGCGTTTTCCCTAAGGAAATTGAGCGTGTTCTCAAGATTACTGATGGTGTAATCCGTTATCTCATTGTTCGTGTCGGTGAGTAATCACTTAAGACAGGAAGGTAACAGTAAATGAACAAAGTAGAATTAGTCGGAAGACTTACCAAGGACCCGGAAGTAAAGCTTACATCCAACCAGACCCAGTTTTGCAACTTCACTATCGCTGTTGACAGACGCTTTAAGGATGCCAACGGCCAGAGACAGGCAGATTTCATCAACTGTGTTGCATGGCGTCAGACAGCAGTCTTTATCCAGAAATATTTCCGTAAAGGCAGCCGCATCGGTTTGGTAGGAAGCATTCAGACCAGAAGCTACGACGATCAGAATGGACAGAAGAAGTTCATTACTGAGGTAGTTGTCGACGAGGCAGAGTTCGTAGAATCTTCAGGTGCTGCATCCGGTGACGCATACCGTCAGGAGCCCATGGCTCCCACACAGTCCTTCAGCGCGCCTGCTCCTATGGCAGATTCAGTTGCTGCAAGTGCTCCTACTGCACCTAATATGCAGATCGATGCACCTACAGGCGGTTTCGACGAAGGTCAGTCCGGTGAGCTTCCATTTGAGATTTAATAAAGGAGAAACTCAAAATGGCAGAGAACAGAGCACCCAGAGCCGGTGGTAGAGATTTTGCCGGCGGAATGAGGCAGAGAAGAACACGCAGGAAGGTTTGCAACTTCTGCGCTAATAAGGTTGAATCAATCGACTTTATGGATGATGTCACACTCAAGAAGTACATTTCCGAGAACGGAAAGATCCTTCCCAAGAGAATGACAGGCACATGCGCAATCCATCAGCGTGAGCTTACAACAGCTATCAAGCGTGCACGTCAGGTTGCTATCTTGCCCTACACGGTTCAGTAATCCGTTTTAGGGACAATAGCTGTCCTTAGTTAACACAAATCAGGTTAGCTAAGTTATAATTTAAAAAATGTATAACAATCGGGCCCTCCCGGAGCATATAATATGTTCTTAGGAGATAGCCCGATTGTTTTGTAAATCTAATATCCGGGTTATCGGCGGAGGTTGTTTTTATGAAGGTAATACTGCTTTCAGATGTCAAGAATGTCGGCAAAGCCAATGAGGTTGTTAATGTCAGCGACGGTTATGCGAGGAATTTCCTCTTTAAGAAGGGCCTTGCTAAGGAAGTTAACTCAGCAAATCTTAATGAAGTTAAGCTTCAGACCGGTGCCAAGGCTGAGCATGAGCGCAGGGCATTGATTGCAGCACAGGAGGCCAAGAAGGTCCTTGACGGCAAAGTCTTCAAGGTAGTTGCCAGAGGCGGAGCTGACGGCAGACTTTACGGCGCTGTTACCGCACAGGATATTTCCGACAGCCTTAAGAAGGAAGGATTCGATATCGACAAGAAGAAGGTCGTTATCTCCAGCCCCATCAAGAATACCGGAATGTTTAAGACAAGAGTTAAGCTTCACCCTCAGGTATCGGCAGATATCAATGTTGAAGTCGAGACAGGTGCCTAAGAGGATTTTAGCTTTATATGGCTGACAATATGGACTATCTGAACAATCTGATCGATCAGGGTATCGACAACAACGCTGAAGTTGATGTCGAGATGGGTCTTTTGGCGCTCTGCATGCGCAAGGACACGGCTATCCTGAAGACTGTTGAGAACAAGATCGAGGAGAATGACTTTACCGATGTGCGCAACCGCACGATCTACGGAGTCATTATCGACATGTTCCTTGATAATGCTCAGATCGACCGTATTACAGTTTTTTCAGAACTTGAGAGAAGAGGACTGGCTGATAAGGCCGGCGGCCAGAGATATGTTTACCGCGTAGGCGATAAGACCGCCGTACAGTCCGCGCTCCCCAGCTATATCGACGCGATCAGGGAGAGGAGCGACCGCGCAAAGCTCCTTAAAGCTGTCGAAGACGTCAGGAAGAAGGCCTTGGACGGCAGCATGAAGGCGTCCGAGACGGCAGATTATGCGATCACCAAGATCTCAGAGCTCAGAGGTGCAGGAGAGACCAAGGGCTTCGAAGGCATGCCCGACATCCTTAAGCTTACGATGAGCGAGATCACGTCTGAGATGAGAGATGACAATTCCGGCAAGATCAAGCTTGGTTTCCCTAAGCTCGATTCCATGCTCGGAGGCTTAAGACCGGGCTCACTCAATATCCTTGCCGCCAGGCCCAGTATGGGTAAGTCGGCCCTTGCCATCAACATGGCACAGAATGTGGCAGCGAACCAGAAGCCCGTTGCGATCTTCTCACTCGAGATGAGTAAGTCCGAGATCGCCACGAGACTTATGTCTTCATTCATGAGCAAGCCTGTAAGCGAGATCATCTATTCACATAAGATGAGCGACAGCGACCGCAAGCAGATCGACAGGGCATTGGGATATCTCACGGAATATCCGATCTATATCGATGACAATTCCGATACCAACCCCGTCACGATGAAGTCAAAGCTCACACAGCTTTTCGCAGACCCCAAGAAGGCTCCGAAGCTTGTCGTTATCGACTATCTGCAGCTTATGACGATGCCTGGCGGCGGCAGTAAATCACGTAACGAAGAAGTTACCGCAATTTCCAGATCTTTGAAGCTCCTTGCAAAGGACTTCAATATTCCGATCATTGCTCTCTCCCAGCTCTCCAGAGGCGCTGCACAGAGAGATGACCACACACCTCAGCTCTCAGATTTGAGAGACTCCGGTGCCATCGAGCAGGATGCCGATACAGTCATGTTCATCGACAGACCTGACTATTATAAGAAGAAAGATGAAGAAGGCTCAGCTTCCGAGGACGGTTCGGAGAAGGTCGATTTCAAGGACAATTCCGAAGTTAAGCCTGCGTTTATATATCTGTCCAAGAACCGTCACGGCAAGACCGGCAGGGATTCTGTGTTCTGGATCCCCAAGAAGACTATGTTCAAAGAATACAGTGAGAAAGATCCTGACGAAGATTCCGGCAGTCCCTATACCAGAACGGTAGACGGCGATGCCGCTTCCCAAAACTATAATTTTGAGAGCGTTACAACGGATGAGGGTCCGATCCCCGAACCCCCTATGCCCGGTAATGAGGATATTCCGCCTGAGAATGATGATTTCTTCGCACAGGCAAATGACAGTTTTCCGGACGGTTTTTAAAGCTTGAAAGAAAAAGAGACAGTAGAGATCTTAGACAAGGTCCTTGAATTTTCGAATAGTAAAGGACTGTTTGACTGTGGCATTATTGTTGTCGGTCTGTCCGGAGGTCCTGATTCTGTCGCTCTGTTCCATATCCTGAAGGGGCTTTATAACTGCCGCGATATCGACTGTGATATCTATGCTCTCCATTGCAATCACCATTTGAGACCGGGTGCCTGTGACGAGGAGGCAGAGCTCGTAAGAGAGCTTTGCAAAGAGAATCATGTCGGGCTCAAAGTCCTGGATTTTGACTGCAGGGAATTTGCCAAGTTAAACCATATTTCCGAAGAGACAGCCGGCAGAGTCCTCAGATATGAGGCTTTCGAGCAGTATGCCCAGGCGCTCGAAAAGGCTACCGGCAAGACTGTCCGCATAGCGATTGCCCACCACAAAGACGATATTTCCGAGACCATGATGATGAATCTCTTCAGAGGTTCGGGCCTGGAAGGCCTTGTAAATCCGAAGCCTATGGCAGGCAGGATCATAAGACCACTTTTGTGCCTTAAGAAGAGTGAACTCACGGATTATCTTGATAATCTCGGCGTGAAGTATGCGATCGATCAGACCAATCTCACGACTGAGGGCACGCGTAATACCTGGCGTAATGATATATTCCCCAAGATCGCCGAGACATACGGTGATCCTGCGGTCCCTCTTACAAGGACATATAAGCTCCTGTCAGATGACCTTGACTTCATCAGCAGTTCGGCAGCAGAGGCTTATAATGCCGCAAGGAAGCTGATCCTTGGTTATCCTGTGCTTACGGTGTCAGGCATAAAGGACTCCCACAGGGCCATGAAGTCCAGAGTGATCAGGTCATTATGGCTTGAGACATTCGGCAACCTTACCGATTTTGAAGAGGGCAACCTTAATGACTGCTTTGAACTCCTTGAAGGCGATATCGGAGGCGAGGTCCTTCTGGATATGCCTTTCGGGCGCAAAGCATACAGATTTGGGGAAGTTTTCGCGTTCGGAACACCGGACAGGATCAGGGAACTTGCCTGCAAGATAGCAGAAGATAAGGGCTTTATGGTGTCTGAAGGACCGGTTGAACTCGATATTGAGGTCCCCGGAGATACGGAAACAGCCGTTAAAATCCCCAATTCTGCCTATATATTAAAAACAAGAATAATTGAGAACACGCGCGAATTGGAGTATAATAATCATTCGTGGTTTTGCCCTATTGAAGCGCTTGCTGAAGGGAAGATCACACTCGGTAATTCCGCCGGCACCGGCAGTGCCCTTCGAATGAAGAGAGCAGGTTCTAACGGCAGCAAAGAGCTTAACCGCCTTATGACTGACCTTAAGATCCCTGAGTCTGCCAGAGCGCAGATCCTCTTTGTGAAGAAGGACGGCGACATCCTGTGGTTACCGGGATTCGGACACGGCTTAGGTTTTACGAACGCCGTAAGTCTGGATAAATACATCGCATCAGGGCAGGACGGAGCTGGCTCCGGAACTTTTGTCAGGATCGCGTTAGAAAGGCAGTAAAGTACTATGGCTATCAATACTGATCAGGTGTTAGTTTCTCATAGTGAGATCGAGGAGATGCTCGACCGTTTAAGCGCAGAACTCAACCGCGACTACGGTGATGAACCCCTTGTGGTCGTCGGAATCCTTACCGGAGCTTTTATCTTTACTGCTGACCTTGTAAGAAGACTTGAGATGCCTGTAATAGTTGACTTTATGCAGGTCTCATCTTATGTCGGAGAGTTCTCCACGGGAGAGCTCAAGATCAAGAAGGATATGTCTTATGACATCAAGGATATGAATGTCCTTATTGTTGAAGACATCATCGATACGGGAAGAACTCTTGCTCTCCTCAAAGAGCAGCTTCTTAAGAGACAGCCGAAGTCACTTAAGATCTGTACGGCATTTGACAAGCCGAGCAGAAGAGTTAATGACCTTGTGCCTGATTATAACGGAATCACGGTTCCGGATGAATTCATTGTCGGATATGGTCTTGACCTTGACGGCAAATACAGAGATTTCGACGACATTAGGATCGTAAGAAAGGAATAAGAGAAAGTGTCAGATAAGAACGAAAAGAATAGCAAGCCGATAGGCGGAGGATTATTCTTCTATGTCATCATGATAGTTGTGCTCATCGCATTTTCAACTATCGTATTCGGCGGCAATTACGGACAGAAAGAAAAGAAGACTCTGTCAGACGTCATGACCATCATCGACGATGAGAGCAATGACGTAAGCCTGGTAGAGATCAAGGGAACAACGATCGTTGTAACTTACAAAGATGGTCAGGGACTTAACCAGCAGGTTACGCAGGATGTCCCTTATGAGTTCGTTGACGATCTCGTTTTAAAGCTCGAAAAAGCAAAGAATCAGGGAAAGATCGATAACTACACCTATACCGAACCGTTTGACTGGTCATTGATCGTCAATGTGGTTCTCTTCGCTGTATCCCTGATCGTTGTGGTTGTCCTCTTCATGAGCATCACAAGACAGAGCAGGGACGGCAACAGCGTATTCAGCTTCGGTAACAACCGCGCGAGAATATCAGACCCCAACAAGGATAAGGTCAAGTTCTCAGATGTCGCAGGTTCTGTTGAAGAGAAGGAAGAACTCCAGGAGATCGTTGATTTCCTTAAGAACCCTAAGAAGTACCAGCAGCTCGGCGCTAAGATCCCGAAGGGCGTTCTCCTCTACGGTGCACCGGGTACAGGTAAGACTTTGCTTGCAAGAGCCGTAGCAGGTGAGGCAGGCGTTAAGTTTTTCTATATCTCAGGTTCCGACTTCGTCGAAATGCTCGTCGGTGTCGGTGCTTCACGTGTAAGATCACTCTTCGCCGATGCTAAGAAGGAAGCTCCTTCCGTAGTATTCATCGACGAGATCGATGCAGTCGGCCGTAAGAGAGGCGCAGGCCTTGGCGGCGGACAGGATGAGCGTGAGCAGACATTGAACCAGATCCTCGTTGAGATGGACGGCTTCGATGTTAACTCCAACGTAATCGTTATGGCAGCAACAAACCGTGTAGACGTTCTCGACCCCGCACTTCTCCGTCCGGGCCGTTTCGACAGACGTATCATGGTCAATATGCCTGACGCTGATGAGCGTGAAGCAATCCTTAAGATCCATGCAAGAAAGAAGCCTCTTGCGAAGGACGTTGACCTCCACGAGGTTGCTCTTTCAACAGTAGGATTCACAGGTGCCGATCTTGAGAACCTTCTTAACGAAGCAGCTCTCATGACAGCACGTCACAATAAGAAAGAGATCACCATGCAGGAGATCACTGACGCCACATTCAGAGTTCAGATGGGTCCCCAGAAGAATTCCAAGAAGCTCAGCGACAAGGTTAAGCGCCTTACTGCATATCACGAAGCTGGCCACGCAGTCGTACTCCGTGCAACATCAGAGTTCGAGAAGGTTGACCGTGTTACGATCATTCCTGCGGGCAGAGCAGGCGGTTTCACTGCTTATAAGCCGATCGAAGATACGGATTTCTACACGGAGAAGATGCTCCTTGATACCATCAAGATGTCTTTGGGCGGACGTGCCGCAGAAGAGGTATTCCTCGGTGAAGTATCCACAGGCGCTTCATCCGACCTGCAACAGTGCAACAACATCGCAAAGAACATGATCAAGCGTTACGGTCTTTCCAAGAAGTTCCGCAACATGGTATTCGGCGATGAGAATGAGGAAGTCTTCTTAGGTTACTCAATGGGTCAGGTACAGAGCTATTCCGACCAGACCGCTGCAGCTATCGACGATGAGATCAAGAACATCATCGATACATGCTATGCTGAGACAAAGAGGATCCTCATCGAGAAGAGCGCTATCGTTCATGCTCTTGCTACAAGACTTATCGATAAGCTCACGGTTGACGGCCCTGATTTCGAGAAGATCTACGAAGCAAACGGCGACCTCGCATCTCTCTATCCTCAGGATTATTCGGGAATCGATCTTACTTCTTCAACTGAAGTAAGCGAGCCTGCAGCACCCGTTGCAGTTCCCGTCGAAGTTCCTGCTGAAGAGAATGTTTACGAGGCAGCTCCAGCTGAGCCTGATCACACTGTCGAGAAGCCTCACGCAACGGCTCTTGATCCTGACGATTCCAACGATCCCGGTCCGACAGACTGATAAGATCGATTAACTGACAATTAAGGGTATCTCAGGATTAACTGGGATACCTTTTTTAATTTTGATAATATTGAAAAAAGACTAAAGCGATTTGTTTTAAGTCTTGTTATGGGGGAAATATGATAATTACAAACAATAAAGAAATACGTGCTGTATACACTGATGAAACTATCAGGGTTTATCAGGCATACAACAAGACTATAGCAGAGGAAGCTGTTAAGAACGGAACGTTTGGTGCTCATTTCAGTATGACCCGGATGACTTGGATAAAGCCTTCTTTTCTCTGGATGATGTACAGATGCGGTTGGGCGCAGAAAGAGAATCAGGAGCATGTCCTGGCAATAGATATCAAGCGCACAGGTTTTGATAAGGCCGTTAACAGTGCTGTGATATCCACCTTCTCTGATGATCTGGGTATTACTAAAGAAGAATGGCAAAAACAGGTAAAGAAATCAGATGTCAGGGTACAGTGGGATCCCGAGAAGGACATAGACGGAAATAATCTTCCTTACCGTTCTCTCCAATTAGGTCTTCGCGGAAATGCAGTTAACGAATATGTTCATGACTGGATCGTTAAGGTTACTGACATAACTGATTATGTGAATGAACTGAATGTACTTCGCAATAACAACGTGGATATAACGGACAGGCTGCCTAAGGAAACGGTATATATAATCAACAGATAAACAGTGAGTTTTGTTAAGTATAGATATGTAATCACGGATAATGGGGAGAACGGAGAATGAGAGATATGTTAGTTGAATTGCTAGATGCAAGAAAACTCAAAATATATAAAGAAAACGAATTCGAGGACTTATTGCAGACCCTCGAGAATTCAAATGCAGGCAACAAAATTGATTGGGATCTTGGAGCCGGTGAAGAGTGGGCGTTTGTAAACAATGATGCTTTTTCCGTAATGCTTAACCGCAGAATAGGAATCTGTTTTGTGCGCGGTACATTAGATGAATTCACTGCTTTTTGTTTAGGTCAATGCAAATGTGTTTCCGTAGACGGCTTTAACATAAAAGAGTGGTGCGTTGATCTTGCTGATCTGCGAAAAAACATTCCTGAGATCGTATGGCTTTCCTCAAAAGAGGCAGTCGATCCCGATTGTTTTATGCTGCTTGATTTCTACGTTGCTACGGTATAGTGCAGAGGATCTGTTATGTTGGATTTAACAGCGGAAGATAAATACTATTATTGGTTGATGATAAGTATCGGGTTAGATAATGAACTCGTGGAATATATTCGCGATTGCGTAGAGTCGAAGGAAGAAGTAAGTGATCTTATTCTTGAACTTTATAATGAATCACAGAACAGAAATGCTCTGAAAAGAGTACTTTATTTATCTGATATCAAAAGCGCCGCCATTAACAAAATGTCAGTTAAGGCCAGAATAGATAATTATTTCTACAAGCACTTGTTGAACAAGACGTTTACTCCGAGCCAAATCGGGGAATATCTAGAGAAGATCTATGAGCTTGAGACTGACTGGTCAGACTACGAATGGATCAGCGAAAACTATTCTTTAGCAAGAACCGGTGTTTTCAGTTTAGAGGATGCTGATAACCGGCTTAGAAAGTATTTGAAAGATAACGCAAGTTGTAATTTAGAGTAGTTATGCTTGAAGAAAAATGTATATGGGGAGACAAATATAATGGGCGACAATACCAGCAAGTGGGAAGACCAGGTTTTCAAAATAGATAGAGACAAATATTGTGAGGCATGCATCATATTATCTTCCAATGATTATGATCAGTTTTACGAGGCAGTTTTATTGACTGAAAAACACTTGTCCTCCAACAGTTGTTGGGATATTCAGAAGCTTGAGAATTCAATTGATAACAATTATGTTTGTGAAATGCATTTCAAGTGGAATGGCTATCTGACTATAATGGACCGTATTAAAAGATATCTGAAATTGCCTTCCGGTGTAAAAATAGAATACAGATTCAGTTTTAAGAACGTCACCGATTCATAAAACACTATCAATTGGGGAGTGAAACCAAGAATGATGAATATGCAGGACAAAATCGAAAAATTAAAGCAGCTGATTGCGCGTTCCAAAGAAGAACGTGGAGCTTTTAGCCGAAATGGTTATGGGTTCGCTATAGTGTCATCAGAGAACTATGATGCTATATCCAAAGAAGAATTGAGGGACCTTGAGAAAGAATTCTGCGTTTCATTGCCGGATGAATACAAAGCCTTTGTTACGGAAATAGCAAATGGTGGTGTTTATCCCATGTGCGGATTATTTACCGTACAGGATTCTCTGGCACTCAATCGCATGCGAAAGGAAGATTTGGATAAGAGTGCCGGAAAGGTAATAGTTTCACGCTTCCTGGATTGTGCCGGTTATGATGAATACAGTGAAAGAAATTGCAGAGAGTGGCTTGAAGAGTTTGAAATAAAAGCATTTGGAAAGAAGCCTGTGCTTGATGATTACTTTTCTTCTGAGGTGAAGAAAAAGGATATACCGAAGGAAGATTCGGTTTTCACAGACTATATAGAATGGAAAACTGTACCCGACGAATATTGGGGTGAGTATAGAGAAGGCATGATGAAGCACATCTTGCTTCTATCCTATGAGGATTATTACAGGTCTGAGATAGGTTTGGTTCTTGATGGAAAATATAAAGGTGAAGTTGTATACATTCCTCATGAATTCGGATCACACCTGATCATGACTCACATGAGTTTTCTTGATTGGTTCATAGGGTATTACACGCATGAGCTGGATCATCATACTGGAAGTTATATCTTCTTTTGGTAATGCTCAATTGTTTCAAGAAAAAAATTTGACTAATGTATAATGCCAGGAACATGCCTTTGAGCACTGAAATGATGGAGATACAGATCTTCGATGAAGACGGGATCGTCGCCGAATTCCAACCTTGCTGGGAGAGTAATTTCCGCGGTTTATGCTGGGAGAAAGACAACTATAACATCTGGGTGCAGACGCGCGGCTTCGGCTACATTTGTTACAGCCTGAAAGGCACTGAATGGGTGGAAAACAAAGACGCGGTCAAACCTGATTACATAATCGGAAGATACGGCTGAGTTTGCTATAATAACTCCAAGAAAGTACGGCTCGTTTATCCAAGGGAACGGAGGCGGCAATATGAAAAAAGGCACTTATTTCACCATTCAGATAATCTGGTCTTTTATTCTGTCTACTTTGGTCTGGTATGTATCCTTAAAGAATGCTACTTTTGACTTTTACGGGAACAGCGACAACACGTTGTTCGGGATGTTTCTCTTCGGCGGTGCAGCCATTTATCTGGTTCTCACGATCATTTATATGGTTCTCGGCTACAAAAAGGTTAAGGACTGGAAAGTCTGGATGTTCCTTGTATCTATTCTTGTTTGCGTAGTCTGTGGCTGCCTTGGTGCCGCAGGAGCGATATATGGATCAGAGTGGATCCACAAATTGTTTATTGCTTGAGAGTAATTTTATTTGAAATTAAAACAGGTGCCGTCTTTGACAGCACCGTTTTCATTTAATTGATCTTACTTTGAATTGATATTCTCGAAACTGAGCTTGAACTTCTCGTTGTGGTCGATCGCCCAGTCGACGGCCCATTCGGATTCGAAAAGGACTACCGGTTCATTGTCTCTGTCGAGAACGAGGAGTGAAGTTGAAGTAAGAGTCATCTCCTTAGGATCGAATCCCTCAACTTCGGACTTGGCCCAGCGTGCAAGACGGTAGGGCAGGGCTGTTCTTACGATATCTACGTTATATTCGGATTTAAGTCTGTATTCGAGAACGTCGAACTGGAGGATACCGACAACGCCCATGACATAAGTCTCTGTACCGATGTTGGGCTGCTTGTAGAGCTGGACTGCGCCTTCCTGTGAGAGCTGCTCGATACCTTTTAAGAACTGCT
Organism: Oscillospiraceae bacterium; assembly: GCA_902780785.1. Lineage (GTDB taxonomy): Bacteria > Bacillota > Clostridia > Saccharofermentanales > Saccharofermentanaceae > Saccharofermentans. Next base: position 26,100 of record CACZGS010000001.1, read on the forward strand.
TGCGCTTCATTGAATCCTTAGGCTCAACGCGTGCGAAGTTTTCCGGTGCGAATACCGGGATAGGGTCGAACTCGAACTTTCTGTTGGAAGATATGATCGTGTCGCCGATCCTGAAGTTGCCGGGATCGAAGATACCAATGATGTCACCTGCATAAGCTTCTTCTGTGATGGCTCTGTCCTGGGCCATGAACTGCTGGGGCTGGGCGAGAGTGATCTTCTTGCCTGTACGCATGAGGTTTACTGTCATGTTCTTCTCATACTGGCCGGAGCAGATACGGATAAATGCCATACGGTCTCTGTGTGAAGGGTCCATGTTGGCCTGGATCTTGAATACGAAGCCGGAGAACATTGAATCTTCGGGTTCGACAACGCCGTCAGTGGTGTTGTGGGGAGCAGGTCCGGGACTCATCTTAAGGAAGTGCTGTAAGAAGGGCTCTACACCGAAGTTTGTGATAGCTGAACCGAAGAATACAGGTGTTAATTCACCCTTTAAGACCTTGTCCATGTCGAGTTCATCGCCTGCCATGTCAAGGAGTTCAATGTCGTTACGAAGTGTCTCAAGGTGGCCTGTCATGAGCATCTCATCGAGCTTCGGGTCGTCGATGCCGGAGACGCTCTGTGTGACCATGGATGCGCCGTGGTCATTGTTTTCGCGGTCGAAGAGGAGGACATTTCTTGATTCTCTCTCGTAAACACCTTCAAAATCGCCGTCTGTGCCGATAGGCCAGTTGATCGGGACGGATCTGATGCCCAATACCTTCTCGAGCTCGTCCATGAGGTCGAAAGGATTCTTGGCAGCACGGTCCATCTTATTGATAAAAGTGAAGATCGGGATGCCTCTTCTGCGGCAGACCTGGAAAAGCTTTATTGTCTGGGTCTCTACACCCTTTGCGCCGTCAAGGACCATTACCGCAGAGTCAGCTGCGCAGAGTGTTCTGTATGTGTCCTCTGAGAAGTCCTGGTGACCGGGGGTGTCAAGAATATTGATATGGCAGCCGTCATATTCGAACTGCATTACTGATGAGGTTACTGAGATACCACGCTTTTTCTCGATCTCCATCCAGTCTGAAGTAGCGTGGCGTGCAGCCTTACGCGCTTTGACAGATCCTGCCTGATGGATAGCACCTCCGTAAAGAAGGAGCTTCTCTGTGATTGTGGTCTTACCTGCGTCCGGGTGCGAGATTATCGCAAACGTGCGGCGTCTTTTAATTTCATCAACTGAATTCATTTTGCCCTCAAGAAATGTATAATAGCCTAATAGAGACAAGTAATTATATATAAGAAAGAAGGGAATTACAAATAATGAGACGTGGTGGTGGCGTTCTAATGCATATCAGCTCACTTCCGGGTCCTTTTGGCACGGGCGTGATCGGACAGGAGGCAATAGACTTCGCGAAGCAACTGGCTTCCCAGGGAATGAAGTACTGGCAGGTTCTGCCGTTTTCCTACCCCGGCATGGGCAATTCACCCTATCAGAGTTTCTCGGCTTTTGCCGGTAACTGGCTCTTTATCGACCCCAGAAGGCTCGAAAAGCGCGGCCTTCTGACACCTGCAGAGGTTCAGCAGGCTGAATATACCCAGAACAAGTGGCGTATCGACTACGATTTCTTAAGGACCAACAGGGATGAGCTCTTAAGAAAAGCTTTTGAGCGCGCAGACAAGGACCTGCTCGCAAAGGCTGACAAGTTTATCAAGGACAACAAGTGGGTCCAGGACGTTGCAGCTTATCAGACAGTAAAGGATGCCGACTTCGGCAAGCCCTGGTGGGAATGGTCCGACGTTAACTTAAGAAACTACGAGAAGTCCGCAGTAGCAGGACTTAAGAATAATCCCAATTACAGATATCACGGCTTTGTACAGTATCTGTTCTTTGACGAGTGGGCACAGGTCAAGAAGGAGATCAACGATCTTGGCATCTCCATAATCGGCGATATCCCGTTCTATGTGTCGGGAGATTCAGCTGACGTATGGGCCAGCAGGGATCTTTTCAAGATGGCAACTCCGTCAGGAGTCAATAAAGTCCTTAAGGACTACGAGAAGGCTCTCGAAAAGTATAAGAAAGCTATGGAGAAGGGCGAGACCACCGATAAGGACGGCGAGCCTTTGAAGGAGCCCAGAAAACCGAAGCCGGAAGCACTCGTTTTCGAGAGCGTCGCAGGCGTTCCGCCGGATTATTTCTGCGCTGACGGCCAGCTCTGGGGCAACCCGATCTACGACTGGAAGAAGATGAAGGCTGACCACTATGCATGGTGGATGAGCAGACTTGAGGACAACTTCAAGCTCTTCGACTTCTTAAGGATCGACCATTTCCGCGCGTTCTCATCTTACTGTGAGATCGAAGCAAATGCTGAGACAGCAAGAGACGGCAAGTGGATCCCCGGTCCGGGCCTTGATTTCTTCGAAGAATACGACAAGAAGTTCAAGGACAGATCGAGGCTCATCGCTGAGGATCTTGGCGAAGTAACGCCTGACCTCGCTGAGTTCATGGGCAAGGTCGGAATTCCCGGCATGAGAGTCATGGAATTCGCATTCTATCCGGGCGACAACAGCTCATTCCTGCCTCATAACTTCGACAATAACTGCGTCGCATACACAGGCACACATGATAACAACACTCTTCTCGGCTGGCTTTGGGACAGCCCGGAGGAGGTTCGCAAGTGCTGCCTCGAATACTGCGGTTTTACAGGCGATAACTGGGGTGACGGCGGCAGCCACAGCGGTTCATGCAGAGCGATCATCAAGACTCTGTGGATGAGCCATGCTGACGTAGCGATAATCCCTATCCAGGACATGTTAGGCTACGGCGGAGATACGAGAATGAATATCCCCGGAACGCCTACAGGCAACTGGATGGTAAGGTTTACGAAGGAAGACTTTGATTCCATTGACAACGAATGGTACAGGAATCTTAACAGGATCTATTTCAGATAAGGAGATTCGTATGAAGTATATTCTTTGCATCGATCAGGGAACCACATCCACAAAGGCATTCCTCCTTGATGAGGAAGGACATCTGTCACAGGGTACGCATGTGCCCTTTAAGCAGTACTATCCGCAGCCCGGATGGGTAAGCCACGATGCAGAGGAGATATACGTTTCAGTCCTTAAAGCGATCGCCATGATATTAAAGGAGCACCCTGAGGCAAAGGGCAATATCGCATGCATGGGCATTACCAACCAGCGTGAGACGACAGTCGCTTTCTCACATACCGGAAAGCCTTTGGATCAGGCCATCGTATGGCAGTGCAGAAGGACTTCCGATATCTGCAGACGTCCGGCTATTAGGGATCAGGGCAGAAGGATCACCGAGATCACGGGTCTTAAGATCGACCCTTATTTCTCCGCTACGAAGATGCTCTGGCTCATGGAGAGCATCAGGAGCTTAAGAGAGCGCTGCGCCACGGGTGAAGCACATCTTTCCACAATCGACGGCTTCCTCGTATACAGGCTTACTAACGGTGCTTCCTATGCTTCCGATTATTCGAACTGCTCGAGGACTATGCTTTTCGACATCGCGAAAAAGGAATATGACCAGGACTTCTTAGAGCTCTTCGGCATTCCGCAGAGAGCGCTCGCAAAGCCGATGGAATCCTGCGCTGATTACGGAGAGATCGACCTTAATGCCGAGTATCTTCAGAGCAAGAAATTTGACAGCAGTGAGATCGATGACCTGCTCTCATTGAACGGCGTTCATATCACGGGCGTACTGGGCGACCAGCCTGCGGCCCTTTTAGGCCAGAACGCAATAAACAAAGGCGATTCAAAGACCACATACGGTACGGGAAGCTTTACTTTGATGAACCTCGGAACAGAGCCCGTATTCTCCAAGAACGGACTTCTGACTTCGTGCGCATGGTCCATCAAGGGCGTCACGAATTATGCTCTTGAAGGAAGCATCTTCCAGGCAGGTTCCGTAATAAGCTGGCTTAAGGATGAGCTTCAGTTTATCGATACTCCCGCCGAGTGCGACGATATCTGCAATTCCATTGAAGATGCAGGCGGTGTTTATCTTGTTCCCGCATTTACGGGCTTGGGCGCACCTTACTGGAAGCCCGATGCCAGAGGCATCTTAACCGGACTTACAAGAGGTACTGGAAGAGCCCAGATCGTAAGGGCGGGCGTTGAATCGATCGCATATCAGGTTACGGAACTCGTTAACCTCATGACTGACGATACAGGCATAAAGGCAGGCACGATGAAGGTAGACGGCGGCGTCTGCGCAAGCTCGTTCCTCATGCAGCTCCAGTCAGATCTCCTGGGAGTTAAGATCACAAGAGCCTTAAGCGATGAGATGACCGCGATGGGCGCGGGACTTGCAGCGGGAATCGAAGCAGGCATCTTCGAATCCATCGAAGCTACGGGCAAGTTCTATCAGGCCGGAGCATCTTATGATCCCAAGATGTCCGCATTTGAAGTATCCGAGAAGATGGAGGGTTACCGTTCTGCCGTAAGAGCAACGCTTCTTTCAGGCAACGACTGATCTAATGATTCAGGTTTATATAGTTTTCTTCAAGATATTCGTATTTCTGGCTTTAGGCTTTGTCTTAAACAAGACTAAGGTCATCGACGGCAACGCCGAGAAGGCTTTATCGAAGATCCTGCTTACGGCTGTCCTGCCGTTCATGATCCTAAATTCAAGCCAGCACACGTATTCACATGAAGCAGTAAACGGCATGGTAACATGCGCCGCTTTCGGCATCGGTTATTATGCTCTGACGCTCATTGTAATGAGGCTCTCGCTCAAAAAAGCGAAGATGTCCGAAGACGAGCGCAGGATAATGGTTACCTGCACGACCTTTGCAAACACAGGGTTTGTGGGCTTTCCTCTCATGGAAGCATTGTTCGGCAATTACGGACTTCTCCTTGCCGCAGTCTATAACCTCTGCTACAACCTGTTCTTTTATACTTACGCAGTCTATCTGTTTTCGAGAAAGCCTAAATTCAGGCTTTTGGAGATATTCAAGAACCCCGTATCCGTTGCATCCATCCTTGCTATCGTACTGTTCATAATCCCGTGGAGGATGCCTTCGTTCTTAAGCGAGACATTTAAGCTCATCGGCGACATGACGGTTCCGATGTCCATGATGGTAATGGGTTCGATGCTTGCAGGCGTTAAGGTAAAGAAACTTCTTACGGATAAGAAGGGTTATATTGTATCTGCTTTAAGACTTATGGTTCTTCCTGCAGTTGTAATGGGAGTTGTCTTCGCAGTATCTTTATTCTATCCGATGGGCGCTGAGACAAAGAGTGTAATCGTTCTGATGTGCGCTTTGCCTTGCGGCTCAATGAATGTAATATATTCCGAGAACCACGATGTGGCACCGCATTTTTGTGCGAGGACAGTATCCCTGTCGATGATATTCATGCTTGTGACCCTTATGTTCTGGGCATGGGCAGTTCAGGCAGTATTCTGATATAAGAGGTGTAGGAAATGAGTGAGAACAATGGAAAGATCGAGAGGATCGAGAACGAGAGACTGGTAGAGCTCTTAGGCTCCATAAGACAGGACAGTTCCGAAGAGAACATGATCGCAGTACTTAAAGAAGCTGCGGTCGCCAAATTCCTGGTTCCCGTTGACGGCACGGAGGGCAATTACAGCTTCCATGCGGTAAGCGATTCCAAGGGTCTTAAGTATATGGTCGTATATTGTGACTCCGACAGTTTTGAAGTCGCATTCGAAAATAAGAAGGAGCCGCAGAAAGGCGTAGTAGCAGGCTTTGCGGACCTTATCGATGTCGTCATGGCACCTAAGATGGGTCTCTCGGGCTTTGTCATCAATCCGGGTTCTGAGGAAGTCCTCTTCGGCAAGGATATGCTCAAGATGATCGCTGCCCAGATGGGTATTGGAGGAGACGGCACCGCAAAGGTCGGAGAGCCTGACAAGTATCCGCCGGAACTTAAGAAAGCACTTACGGGTTACCTTCAGATAGAACCCACCGTATCCGATATCTGGGTAAGACTCATGAGGGAGAACGGCACTGACCGCCTTATCTGGCTTATCGTATGTGATGCGGAAGGCGAGGGCGAGCCCCTGAAATATACACTCGAGAACTTAAGAAAGTATTGTCTGCCTTATCTCGATAACATGGACGCGATGGTCGTATCGAGCAGGGAAGACTTCGCAAAGCAGGTCATTGAAGGCGTAAAGCCCTTTGTTACAAGGATCGACGGCTGAAGATGCATAGGGGCAAGACAGGTCTTATAGTCTTAACCATTCTGGTGGCAATGTTCTTTCTTTTTATTGCCATCCTTTTCGGGTCAAGCACAAAAAGACAGGACAATATCGACAGGAGAGATGAGATTAATGCCAGGCTCGATGTTATCGCCCAGACAGACCTTACAATCTACTGGATAGGAGACGTTCCTGCCGAATTAGAGCATCTGATGCCTGTGATCACTGTGGTTCCGCCCGAACAGGCTTCGGAGGAGACACTTCCCATCAAGGTCTTCCAGTATCATGTGACGGAATACGATACTGACGGGAATTATGTGAGCGAAGAGCATCCGAGGGAATATCCTGAGCACATGCTTATCGTTATTACCGGAAACCCGGCGCTCTCAGATTCCGGAAAGGCCGCTTTGCTCGATTCTATATCCAAGAACGGCGTTCCCGTGATCGCCTTAGGTGACGGAGCAGCAGATTTTCTGGCCAAACTCCTTATGCGCGTAAGATATAAGGAAGGACCCGGAAGTTCTTTATATTACTGCCTCGGAAAAGGATATAAGGAAAACCTCATTCCTGAGGACAAAGTCATTGCAGGCGGGTGGGATCTGGCCGGAGCAATACCTGACATAATAGATGTGGCAAACGCTGATTATATGCCCCAATAATGTGCAAAAAGAACCATTTATGGTTTGACACCTAATTGTAATAATTATAATATATGAGGGTGTTTATATCCTTTTAGGAGGTGGTTCATATCCGCACGTTAGAACAAAGGATCCTTACCGAAGGACAGGTACTTCCGGGTGAAGTTCTAAAGGTAGGAAGCTTCTTAAACCAGCAGATCGACACAAAACTCCTGAAGGAAATGGGTGACGAGGTCGCCAGACTTTTTTCGCAGAGTAACGTAACAAAGGTTCTGACCATTGAGTCTTCGGGCATTGCGCTCGCATATGCCGCTGCTGTCTCTTTGGGCGTTCCCATGGTATTTGCGAAGAAGCACAAGAGCAGCAATCTTGCAGGCAATATCCTCACATCCAAGGTTTTCTCTTATACCCACCAGCAGACATACGACATCATGGTATCGGGCGATTACATTAAGAACGATGACGTTATCCTCATCGTTGATGATTTTCTTGCCATGGGCAATGCGCTCAACGGACTGATCGATATCGTCGGCCAGGGCGGTGCAAAGCTTGCAGGCTGCGCTATTGCCATCGAGAAGGGCTTCCAGGGCGGCGGTGATGCTTTGAGAGCGAAGGGTATCAGGGTCGAGTCGCTGGCCATAATCGACAAGATGACCGACGACTCACTTGAGTTCAGGGCACAGTGATCCTGAACACTTTAATTTTTGATATGCAATTGATTGGCATATAACAATTTAGAACGGGAGGCAGTTTATGAAAAAACTCATTTCGATGATTGTAACTGCTGCACTTGCAGTTACTTCAGTCTTCGCACTTGCCGGCTGTAATTCGGCTAGCGGCAGCAATGGCAGCAACGGCGGAGACAAGGCATCAAACTTCAAGGTTGGTGCTATCTACATTAACAGCCAGAATGACACATCAGGTTATACCTATGCGCACCATCATGGTATTACCGAAGGTATGAAGAAGATCGGTTTGGATCCCGCTAAGGATCTTTACATCGTAGACAACGTACCTGAGGACGACGAGAAGGTTAAGCAGGCAATCGACCAGCTCGCCGGTAACGGATGCAACATCATTTTCGGTATCAGCTTCGGCTACATCAACGCATTCGAAGCTAAGGCTAAGGAATATCCGGACATCATCTTCTCTCACGCAACAGGTTATCTTTCAAACGATAAGAACTTCAATAACTATTTCGGAAGAATCTATCAGGCTCGTTACCTCGCAGGTATCGCTGCAGGATATAAGTCTCTCGAAATGAAGAACGACAACATCGGCTATGTATCTGCATGGGGTACAGAATATGCTGAGACATGTTCCGGTATCAATGCATTTGCAATGGGATGCATGGCAGTTAACCCTAATGCAAAGATCAGCGTTTACGAGATCTCCACATGGGGTGACCAGCAGCTTGAGAGACAGGCAGCTGAGACATTGATCGACACATACGGATGCGGCGTTATCGCTCAGCACTGTGACTCCGCTCAGCCTCAGATCGTTGCTAACGAGAAGGGCGTATTCGGATGCGGATACAACTCAGACATGTCTGCTGAGGCTCCTAAGGCTCACCTCACAGCACCTGTTTGGAACTGGGACGTTTACTATGCAACAGCTATGAAGGCTGCTATGGAAGATCCGGCTAACTTCATGACAAAGGTAGGCAACTACTATGAAGGCTTGAAGGCAGGATTCGTTGACGTATCACCTCTCACAGCTAACTGCACACCTGAGACAAAGGAAGCTATCGAGCTCGCTAAGGGTCTCATGGTATCCGGCGAGTGGGATGTATTCTCCGGCGTTAAGCTCTCATTCTCCGGCGCTGCAGGTTCTGTAGGCGTTGCTAAGCAGGATGCAGCTCTTAAGACAAATGACGGTACTGAGATCGTTCCTGCAGGCGGCAAGTCTGTTGAAGACGGCGTAATCCAGGGCTCAATGAACTATTACGTTGAAGGCGTTACACAGGTTAACTGATAACTGAAATTTCTAACTGCGAGGTGTTTTATGGAATATGCCATAGAGCTAAAGGGAATAACTAAAAGCTTCGGCCCTGTGGCGGCCAATAAAAACATCAATCTGTCACTTGCCAAGGGTGAGATCCTTGCCCTGTTAGGCGAGAACGGATCAGGAAAGACAACACTTATGAACATGCTGTCGGGCATCTATATGCCCGACAGCGGTTCTATTTTTATCGACGGAAAAAAGGTGTCCATCAACTCACCTGAAGATTCCGGCAAACTGGGAATAGGAATGGTACACCAGCACTTTAAGCTGGTCGAGCGTTTTACGGCGCTCGAGAATATCCGTATCGGAATGAGGGATGCGGGACGTTTCATGCACGGCGCAGACGTCCGTAAAAAGATTGAAGATACAGCCGCTAAATTCGGCTTTGACATAGATCTGGACAAGGTTGTCTCCAACATGGCTGTCTCAGAGAAGCAGACACTGGAGATCCTTAAGGTCCTTTGCTACGGCGCGAAGATAATCATCCTGGACGAGCCTACGGCAGTCCTTACGGTTCAGGAGATCGAGCGTCTTTTCGATGTCCTTCGAAAAATGAGAGAAGACGGACATTCGATAATCATCATCACGCACAAACTTAATGAGGTTATGGAGATATCCGACAGAGTCGCAGTCTTAAGACACGGCGAATACATTGACACTGTCGTTACAAAGGAAACAAACGAGAAAGCTCTTACAGAACTCATGGTAGGACGTAAGATCGAGCTTAACATCGACCGTCCCGTCATGGAGAAAACACATCCTCTTCTTGAGATCAGGGATCTCACGGTTAAGAATGATGAGGGTGCCGTCGCGATCGATCATATCAATTTCTACATCAGAGGCGGTGAGATGCTCGGCGTTGCAGGCATCGCAGGTTCAGGTCAGAAGGAGCTCTGTGAAGCTATCGCCGGACTCCGAAAGATCGAAGACGGACAGATGATCCACGAAGGCGAGAGTATCGTAGGAATGTCCCCTAAGAAGATCTTAGAACACGGCATCTCGATGAGCTTTATTCCTGAGGACCGTCTGGGCATGGGACTTGCTCCCTCGCTCTCTATAACGGACAACATGATCCTCAAGAATTACAACGAATCCAAGGGCATCTTTGTTGACCGCAAGACGGCCAGGGAAGAGGCTCAGAAAGTCATAGACAGATTGGAAGTCGTTACGCCTTCCACCGAGACTCCGGTAAGAAGACTTTCAGGCGGTAACGTTCAGAAAGTATTGCTCGGACGTGAGATCAAATCAGGTCCTAACGTACTCATTACCGCATATCCCGTAAGAGGTCTTGATATCAATTCTTCTTACACGATCTACAACATTCTGAACGAACAGAAGAAAAAGGGTGTAGGCATCTTATTCGTCGGCGAGGACCTGGATGTAATGCTCGCTCTGTGCGATAAGATCATGGTCATCTGCCACGGTAAGCTTCAGGGTGTCGTTAACAGCAACCACACTACCAAAGAGGAATTGGGTCTTATGATGACAGGTACGATCAACATCGTAAACAAGGAAGGCAAGACCGACGGTATTGCAAAGGATTCAGCTTTTACAGATGAGGAGGGCAAAGCCTAATGAGAAGATATCATCTGGTCAGAAGAGCTGACGCAAAGATCGGCAGAACGATCGCTTTCTATGCTGTCGGATTATTAGTATCGCTCCTTATCGGTGCGGTAATCCTTTTCGCACTCGGCATCAATCCGTTGGATTACTACGGAAAGATGTTCACCATAGGACTTGTCGGAAACAGATACGGTTATAAGAGTATCGAAGGTTTCCTTAAGATCTTCGTTCCGCTCCTTATCACATCACTCGCTTTGGGACTTTCGTTCAAGATGCGCTTCTGGAATATCGGAGGTGAGGGCGAGTTCCTTATCGGTGCGATCACCGCATCTATCATCGCGTTCAACAGCACGGGAATGCCTAACTTCGTAACGGTACTTCTCATGTGCTTTGCTGCAATGCTGTCGAGCGGAATAATCGGTATCGCCATTGCCGCACTGAAGGTAAAGTTCAACACAAATGAGACACTCATGACGCTCATGATCAACTACATCATGCTGTACGTCATAAGATATATCGGCGAGACAAAAGCTGACTGGAACTTCTTCTTAAGAGAGGATTCTGAAAGACCTAAATTCGGCACATTTCCTGACTCTGCAGTAATGGCCGGAATTCCAATCGGACAGTTCAAGCTCCTCTGGTCTGTTATCATCGCAGTTGTTCTCACTGTGATCATTTATATCTATCTCAAATACACCAAGCAGGGTTATGAGATCTCCGTTGTCGGTGACAGCAGCGCCACTGCGAAATATGCAGGCATGAGCGTAGGCAAGATCGTCTTAAGAACGATGTTCATATCCTCTGCAATGATCGGTCTTGCTGCAGCGCTTACGGTATCTGCTTCAGGCACGATCTCCGATACGGTTACAAATAACGTAGGATGGACGGGAATCATCGTCGCATGGCTCTCCAAGCTCAGCGTTCCGGCTATTTTCGTTACGTCGATACTCATATCAATTCTGCAGTACGGCTGTCAGGCGGCGGCAACACAGTATCCTGCGATCGACAGCAACTATGCTGACCTCTTGCAGGGACTCATCCTTTTCTCTGTCCTTGTCGCAGACTTTGCCGCAAACTTTAAGATCGTAAAGAAGGAGGAAGCAAAGAATGCTTGAAGTAATTACGTTGTTCCTCTTTAACATAATCGTTTACAACATCCCGCTTTTATACGGAACGACGGGTGAGATCATGATCGAGAAGTCTGGCTCTCTGAACCTCGGTGTAGAGGGTACGATGGCAATAGGCGCGGTTGCAGGTTACCTTGTCGGTATCAAGGCAGACAACCTGTTTGTCGCAGTTCTCGTAAGCTTCATCGCATCAGGTCTTGTAGGACTTCTGTTCTCGTTCCTGACTGTTACTCTGCAGGCAAATCAGAACGTAACGGGACTTACGATCACGACGTTCGGTGTTGCTTTCTATTATTTCATCGGCAACGCTCTTGCAAACAGTGACGGCGGCTGGCCGAGAATGAACGGCACAAAGCTCGCAGAACAGTCACAGGCTCTTAACATCCCGCTGTTATCGAAGATCCCGTTCGTAGGTGAAGCACTTTTCTCACACGGAATCCTCGTTTATCTCGGTGTCATCATTGCCATCCTCATGTGGCTTTATTTCAACAAGACCGTACCGGGCTTAAAGCTCAGGGCAATAGGTGAGAACCCTGCCGCTGCAGACTCTCTTGGCGTCAACGTCACATTCTATAAATATGCTCACATCATCGTAGGTTCAGGCATTATGGGAATCGGCGGACTTTACATGGGTCTTAACATGGGCGGTACTTTCGAAGGTTCCAACTGCTGGATCAACGGTTACGGCTGGATCTCGATAGCGCTCGTTATTTTCGCGAACTGGAGCCCTGCTAAGGCATTGCTCGGAACGCTCGTATTCGGATTCTTCAACACGCTCCGCGTACAGAATGCCGCACTTGCTTATGCATTCCCTAATGCGCTCGGCTGGCTTACCAAGATACCGTCCCACTTCTTCTCGGCATTGCCGTTCATCATAACGCTCATCGTCCTCATCGCAAGCTCGCTCTCATCAAAGAAGAAGAGCGGTGAGCCTCAGGCAATAGGACGCAACTACTACCGTGAAGACAGATAAGGAGAATTATGTATAACACTAGGAAAATAACAGACACCCTGACCTGGATCGGTGCGATCGACAGAAAGATCTCCAAGTTCGAGAATGTCTATAAGCTCAATTCCGGAATGAATTACAATTCATATTTTCTGGACTGCGGAGCAAACGTGCTGATCGATACGGTCGATAAAGACTTCGGTGAGCTTTTCATTGAGAATATCGATCACTGCCTTTCCGGACGTACGCTTGATTATGTGATAGTCCATCACATGGAGCCTGACCATTCGGCAACGCTTGCTTTGGTATTGGATAAATATTCCGAAGCAAAGATCATCGTTAATGCGAAGACTCTCCAGTTCATTTCCCAGTTCTTCCCCGGCAAGGATTATTCTGCAAGGGCGGTAGTCGTAAAAGACGGTGATGAGATGGAGCTCGGAACACATAAGTTCAAGTTCGTCTTTGCTCCGATGGTGCATTGGCCTGAGGTCATGATGAGCTTCGATGAGACAGACGGAATACTCTTCTCCGCTGACGCATTCGGAAGCTACGGCGCTGTCAACGGTTCTATCTTTGCTGATGACAAGGATTTCGATGCAGAGCTTAAGGATGAGGCGCGCCGCTATTACACGAACATCGTCGGCAAATACGGAATGCAGACAACTGCTGCGCTCAACAAGGTATCAGGTCTTGCCATCAACATGATCTGCCCTTTGCATTCTTATGTATGGCGCGAAAACATTGACAGGATAATCGACTGCTACAAGACATGGGGTTCTTACACTCCTGAGGAAAAGGGCGTATTCATCCTCACGGGTTCTATCTACGGACATACTGCAAACGCAGCTGAAGTCCTCATGACAGAGCTTGATAAAAGAGGCATCAAGTCATGCATTCTCGATGCTTCTGCTGCCGATATATCGGACATCATCGCCCTGGCATTCAAGTACAGCCACATAGCGGTAGCAGCTCCGACGTATAATAATGGTATCTATTCGCCTGTTGAGCATGCGGTCAAGGAGCTCGCTGCCCACGGGTTGACGGGGAGAAGCTTCTCTGTTATAGAAAATGGTACATGGGCTCCTGCGAGCGCAAAGGGACTTCTGGCTATCATCGAAGGTCTTAAGAACTGCAAGGTGACAGGCCAGACGGTAACATTAAAATCGTCAGGTAACGATGCTTCCATACAGGCTCTTTCGGAGCTTGCCGAAGCTATCAAGGAAGACATAGAAAACAATTAATGGATAAGGGAGGAATTAAATGCATTGTCCTAATTGCGGAAAAGAATTGAATCTTAATCAGAAATTTTGCGGCGGATGCGGCACTGATGTCTCATCCCTCTGGCAGCAGGCTGTTCCCGTAGCGGCAGAGCCTGTTGTTGAAGCAGCACCTGCACCTGTTGAGCCTGCTCCTGCCCCCGCAGAGCCTGCTCCGGCTGCACCTGCGCCTGTTGAGCCCGCACCTGTTGCTGCTCCCGTTCCGGCTGCACCTGCACCCGTTGAACCGGCGCCCGCTCCGGCACCCGCACCTGCTCCTGCACCTGTTGCACCTGCACCTGCACCGGCACCCGCGCCTGCACCGGCTCCTGCACAGACAGAGTCTGCATTCGGTCCTATTGGAACACCCATGCCTGAGGCACCTGCTCCCGCAGCTCAGAATGCCGGCGGTAATGAGCCTCCGAAGAAAAAGAAGAGCAAGCTCGGACTCATCATCGGTCTTTCAGCCGGCGGCTTTGTCCTTCTCGCATGCATCATCGTAGGTATTGTTTTCGCTGTCAGAAGCGCGATCCCTGATCCTACTCATACAAAGAAAACTACAGAAACAGAGACTGAAGTCACGGATGTCGTTAATGACCTTCCAAAGAGAACGATCATGGTCTATGCGATCGGTACAGACCTTGAATCAAAGGGTTCCAACCTTTCCGCTGACGTAAAGGAAATGCTTGCGGCAACACCCAGCAAGGACGTCAACATCGTTCTTCAGACAGGCGGATGCAAGGACTTCCAGAATTCATATATGAAGGACGGCTCATGCCAGAGGTTCGTTATCAAGAACGGCAATATCAACGAGCTTGCAGATCTCGGTGATGTCAGCATGGTTGAAAGGGAGTCTTTGCAGGATTTCATAAAGTTCGCGAAAGAGAACTATCCTGCCGAGAACTATATCCTCGTAATGTGGGATCACGGCGGCGGAGTTCCTTTGGGATTCGGCCAGGACGAGCTCCACGACGGTAAGCTCACTGAGATCGAAATCGCAGATGCTATCAAAGGCGCTGATATCCAGTTCGAGTCCATCATCTTCAATGCATGCCTTATGGGTTCACTCGAAGTTGCAAAGGCACTCGATCCTTACACAGAGTACATCGTTGCAGCAGAGAGCCCTACATGGGGAAGCGCTTATTACGATGTAGGCATCAACTATACAAACTTCCTTAATTACATCGGCAAGGATGATTTTACCGGCAGTGCAAAAGATTACAGCGAGTTCATCGTAAGAGATTACATGAAAAATATCGAAGCTACACAGAATGCCACCGGTTACTACGGTATCGATACATGTATGTCTGCGATCGATACCGATAACATTAATGAAGTACTGGAAGCTTATGAGAAGTTCATAGCCGCACTCGACAAGAGAGTATCTGACGGTAACGGTTATGCAGAATATGTCCAGTTAAGAGAAGCATGCGGTTCATTCGAATCCACAGACTCCGTAGACCTTACGACACTTGCGAGCAAGTACATCAACTGCGGCGATAAGGATATCGAGCAGGCAGCAAGTAAGCTCACAAACGAGGTAGGTAACTGCGTATTCACCGAGAGCAATAACTCTTATACATATGCTCACGGCATGACGACATATTCACCTTATCTCTATCCCCAGTATTACAATGAGGCAAGGATCACATTCAAGACACTGGGTTATCACGATTCCACGATCCTTTTCTACGATAAGTTCGTAAGTAAGGAACTCTATATCCTTGGCATGACAGATACTGCAGGCGACTGGTATATCAAGCCGGCTGACGCAGGCAACATCAAGTCTGGTAATGTCTATGACATTTCCAATAACGTTGTAAACATGGGCGGATATGAAGCGATCGCTCTCAATGAAGATGACTGGAAGATCATCCGTGACGTTAAGGTAACGCTAGCTTATGTTTTCCCTGACGATACGAGCAAGATCTACTATCTCGGTTCCGACTATCAGTATGATGTCGACGAGAATAACTACATCATTCTCGAGAACCCGACAAAGTGGGTATTCTTCACTGACTTCGGATTCGTAACCTGCGAATGCCTCAAATACGAAAAGGCTGATGACGGTTCCTGGAAGAAGTATCTCGGCGCAGAAGCCCTGATCAATGACAAGCCTGGTTATGTTGTCATCGCATCAAGCTCCGAAAAGCCTAACGGCGAGATCATCGGATATTACTTCGCTGATATCCTTGAGGATACTTACGATCAGAATCAGGGATGTCAGTTCACAGATACCGATAAGATCGTTTTCGTACGCGAATACTATGACACGGCTTCCAAGACAATGAATTACGAGAACCTCGGAAAGGGCAAGGCCGTAACTTATTCTGAAGCAGTAAGCCTCTACAGATATTCCAATGTCGATTACAGCAACGTTAAGGGCTATGTCGGATTCGATATCTATGACGTTTACAACAACGATTACAGAGTACAGTTAAGAGAAGGCAAGCCTGCTTCTGAGATCGACGTTAAGAGAGGCAAGAACAGCGAGTACGATAAGGGTACAACTGATGCATCCACGATGGTTGGTATGATCGTTCTCTATGATTCCGACTCGATCTTAAAGGGTGCCGAATGCGATTTCGTATCCTCCAACAATAAGATCAAGTCTGATTCCGTTTACTACAAGGATACCAAGAACATCTCTCTGGAATTCTATTTGACGGGTGATTCAGACCAGGAACTCTCATATGCTTATTACTACAGCGATGATAATATGTTCTCCCAAAAAGAGCTCTCCAGCGCCGTAAAGTCAGGCACTGCAAAGGTCAAGAAAGTGGGCGACAAATACGTTATCGCTTTCGAGTACGACGGAGAGATCAAGCCGGGTTACTACATCATTAAGATCACTAACAGTGACGGAAAGACCCAGACTATCACCGCATGTCAGGTCGTCAGCTGAGAGCCCTGGAATTAGTCTGTAAGCGAGGTGTAACGAGATGAAGATGACCGGAGCACAGATACTTGTCGAGACCTTGATCGAACAAGGTGTTGATACCGTGTTCGGTTTTCCGGGCGGAATGGTCGTAGATATCTACGACAAGCTCTATGACAAGCAGGATAAGATCAATCACATCCTGACCGCTCACGAGGAAGGCGCTGTACACTGTGCCGACGGTTACGCGAGGGCTACCGGAAAGACAGGTGTCGTAATCGCCACATCAGGCCCAGGCGCCACAAATCTCGTTACAGGTATCGCTACGGCTTACCTCGATTCGATACCTCTCGTTGCCATTACGGGCAACGTTAGGAATTCCATGATCGGAAGAGACTCGTTCCAGGAGATCGACATCACCGGCATCACTCTTCCCATCACCAAGCATAACTTCTTCGTACATAAGGTTTCCAAGCTTGCCGATGTGGTTCGAAAAGCATTCGAACTCGCACAGTCGGGAAGGCCGGGCCCTGTCCTCATCGATATCCCGAAGGACGTTCAGGAAGCTGTTTTCGACTTCAAGAAACAGCCTGTCAAAAAGCCCGATCCGATCCCCTGCTGTGATGATGAAGATATCAAGAAAGCAGTTAAGCTCATCAAGGAAGCCAAGAGACCTTATATCTATTTCGGAGGCGGCGCCGTAAGGACATCGATCGGCGAAGATATCATTAAGCTTGCAGATAAGCTCGACGCAGTCATCGGATGCTCTATGATGGGCTTATCCGAGATTCCTTCCGATTCACCTAGATTTTTGGGCATGCAGGGAATGCACGGAAGATATGCATCTTCTGTTGCTCTTGCTAAGGCAGATCTCATAATCGCTTTGGGCGTCAGATTCTCTGACAGGGCGACAGGAAAGACAGAGAAATTCTCGCTCTCTGCTACAAAGATCCACGTTGACTGCGACCGTGCCGAGATCGGAAAGAACGTTCCCGTTGATCTCGGTATCTGCTGTGATATCAAGGACTTCACGGAGCGCCTCATAAAGGCTGTTCCGCAGCGCAAGAATACGGAATGGATAAAGAAGGTCGAGCAGCTCAAGCAAAGAGAAGCTGACGCATATGAAGGCCTTCCTTTCCTTCCCAGAGATACGATCAATATCATCTCGGATAACATCAAGCCTGACACAAGACTTGTAACCGATGTCGGCCAGCATCAGTGCTGGGCAGCACAGTTCCTCAAGTTCAGGAATAAGCGCACATGGATTACATCAGGCGGCTTGGGCACGATGGGATTTGGCTTGGGCGCTGCTATCGGAAGCTCGATCGCTACAAATACAAGAAGCGTTCTCATCACGGGTGACGGAAGCTTCGGCATGTGCCTTAACGAACTTGCAACGGCTGTTACATACAACGTTCCTGTTACCATCGTTATCTTTAACAACCATGCGCTCGGCATGGTTAGACAGTGGCAGAAGGTTTTCTTCGACGGAAGATTTTCGAACACTACGCTTGACCGCAAGACTGATTTTGTAAAGCTCGCCCAGGCGTTCGGCGCAAAGGGTTTCAAGGCTACGGATAAGGAGTCTTTCGAGGAAGCATTTAAGAAAGCATATAAGGTAAAAGGTCCTGCTATAATCGACCTTACGATCAAGACCGACAGCCTTGTTCTTCCAATGCTTAAACCCGGCGGAACATTCAATAACCTGATCTTAAGAAGGGAGGATATCAGCGATGCCGAGAAATAAGATAATCATTGCGATCTACGTTGATAACCAGTATGGTGTCCTCTCACGTGTAACCGCGATGTTCACGAGAAGAGGTTACAACATCGACTCTCTTACGGTAGGTGAGACTGAATCTCCGGAGTATTCACGAATCACGATCACGCTTACTGCCGAGAAGAACGATAAGGATCAGGTAGTCTCGCAGCTCCGTAAGCTCTACAACGTTAAGAAAGTCATCGTCCTTTCTACTGAAGACTGTATCAAGCGTGAGCTCCTTCTTATCAAGGTAAGGAATACCGAACAGCAGCATGCCGACATCGTCGAAGCGACTAATATCTTCAGAACGAAGATAATCGATTTTACCGATGAAGCCATCAGTATCGAAGCCACGGGCGACAGCCAGAAGATCGACGCATTCATTGAATACATGAAGAAATTCGAGATCATCGAAATGTGCCGTACCGGTATCGTTGCGCTCGACAGGGGCGGCACGAATATCTGGTCCGAACACGAAGACTGATTTACTCAAATTAATACAAATTTAATCAAAATTACTCCCTACTTCGTTTATAATAAAATCAAAGGTCAAAGCCTTTTGAAACTTTCAACGGAAGGGAGTGATTTTATGAAGATCACTACACAGGGTAACGGAATTCGCATCGGTACGAGACTTGAGGAAAAGATCGCTTCTAAGATGTCGAAGTTCGACAAGTACTTCGGTGATGAAGGAACACTCAATGTCCGCATCAGACCTGAAGGATCCGATATGGTAGTCGAGATCACAATGAAGTTCGACGGCAGGATCTTAAGAGCTGAGGCAGTTGATGAGGATATCCTGACAGCAGTTGACAGAACAGTTGATAAGCTCGAATCTCAGATCAGAAGACAAAAGACCAAGTTCCTTAAGAGAAAGAAGGATTTCCCGGGAATCGTAAGTTATCTCGAGGATGACGGCGGTGCTGATTTCGACTTCGTTGACGAGAAGGACGAGAAGATCACAAAGCGTAAGCAGTTCGCATTAAGACCCATGACATCTGAGGATGCTATTCTCCAGCTCGAGATGCTCGGTCACGACTTCTTCGTATACCTTGACAGCGACACTAATTCTGTCTGCGTTGTTTATAAGAGATATGACGGCGGCTACGGCCTCCTTGAACCTGAATATTGATCTGTTACAACTGATATAACGGGGGCTGCCTTCGGGCAGCCTCTTTTTTGCCTATCATTTGACGAGAATTTTTTACATTATTAAGTCTAAAATGCTTTCATAGGATTATTGGCAGTTCATTCTTGGGTCATGGGGATAATATAGCAAGACAATTGCCGACAACATTTAAGGGGAAAGTAAATGGAATATAAGTTTTTGGGATATGAGACAGCGGGGGATGTAAAACCGCTGGCAAACTGCGGATATAAGATCGATTCACTTCTGGATCTCTATAATGTCCTGGCTGACGGAGTATGGCGCGAAGCCACCTGCGCTCCGAGAATGCAGAGCAAATGGAATGATGAGAACAAGACATTGGGTCAGTGCTCCATCACGGCATTTCTGGTGCAGGACATTTTCGGAGGCGAAGTATACGGAATCAAGAGACCCGACGGTAATTTCCACTGCTATAACGTGATCGGAGGCAACCAGTATGACCTTACGATCGAGCAGTTCGGTGATGAGAAAGACGACCTCATATACGACAACAAGCACCCGCAGCTTCGTGCCGTCCACTTCAAGAAGGAAGAGAAATATAACAGATATCTGCTCTTAAAGAGCCTTTTAAAAGGAGTCCGCGGCGAATAAGCCGGGTTATTTCTGTAACATAATTGTTTTACTAAGATCTTTTCTGCGTGTTAAACTTATTTGAGGAGTGTCAGAAAAGGAGCAAAGTATGGGAAAACAGTTGCTTTCTGTTTTAGTCATGGCTGTCATTACAGCCGCTTTAAGCTTTACGGCTTCTTTTTGTGATGTCAGGTCGGGAGCCAACAGGGGATGGGTATATTCCGGCGACGCTACCTATTACTACGATGATTTCGGCGATGAATACGTCGGCTTCAAGGTAATGCCCGAAGATGGCACTACCAGATATTTTGATGAAGAAACCCACATAATGGCCAAGGGCGAGACTGTGATCTCAGGCAACAAGTATCTTTTCGACGGCGAAGGCGTAATGCTCACCGGATTCCAGTCAGACGGCAAAGTTACAAGATACTACAGCCCTGAGACAGGTATCATGAAGCTCGGCTGGCTTAATGACAAGACCGACCTCTACTATTTCGATAAGACCACGGGCGAGATGGCAACAAGCTGGCAGGAGATCGACGGCAAGAAGTTCTATTTCGAGCCTGAGACCGGAAAGGCAGCAAAGGGCCTTCTCGAATTGGAAGACGGCAAATACTATGCAGATCCGGATACTTCGATAATAGCTGCCGGCCTTACGGTAATCGAAGGCAAGCAGTATTTCTTCGATGAAGATACAGGCCTTATGAAGACAGGCTGGGTCGACTATCAGGACGAGAGATATTTCTTCAACGAGGACACAGGTGAAGGTCTTGACGGTATCATCGAAAGAGACGGCGACCAATATGGCTTTATCGGCGGCCTGATGATCAGGAACAAGAGAGCGATGGCCAATAACCATCTCTATTATTTCGGTGACGACGGAAAGGTCACACGTGACGTTGACGGCAGCAAGCCGATGGTCGCGCTTACATACGATGACGGCCCGTCTATCTATACCAATACGATCATTGACGTATTCGAACAGTATGGCGGCAAGTGCACATTCTTTATCGTCGGCGACAGGATCAACTGGAATGAGGATCCTGCCAAGCGCGAAGGCGAACTTAATTACGAACTCGGCAATCACACATACAGCCACAACACGCTTACCAAATTAACCGAGGAACAGATCAAGGAGAAGCTCCAGAAAACAGATGACGAGCTTCTCAGAGTGACCGGCAGAAAGACAACCTGTTTAAGACCGCCGGGAGGCAGCTATAATGACAAAGTCAAGAATTCGGCCGGAATGCCGATCATCATTTGGAGTGTTGATACAGAAGACTGGAAGAGCAGAAATGCCAATAAGATCTGCAACCGTGTTATCGGCAAGGTAAAGGACGGCGATATCGTTCTTATGCATGACCTCTATGAGTCTACTGCAGAAGCTACGAAGAGGATCGTTCCTGCGCTTGTTAAGGCAGGATTCCAGCTCGTAACCGTTGAGGAGATGGGTCTTCTTAAGCAGGGCGGTCTGGAGCCCGGCGTGGTTTACTACTCCATCGAAAAGAAGTAATAAGGTTCGCATATATGGATAACATAACTGACTATGTGCGTTGGTATGGCTCGTTAGATTTTGACGACAGGCCCTTTACAAGGGTCGATAATATCGTACTCAGCCAGTTATCTTATCTTGACCTCAAAGACATACCCGAACTCTATGAAGAACACGGCGCAATGACGCTTAAAGACGCCGTGAATTATCTTACGAATCAGGGTATTTCCATACGTAAGATGGCACCTGATGACAGCATCAGATTTACCAATCTCGTAAAGGCAAGTGCCAACTCAAAGAGGTTCGGAAACCTTTATATATCTTCATTTGAAGATGTCTTCGATGAAGAGGATTCCATTCAGTTTGCTGCAATGACATTCTCGCCTGATCCTAAAGGCGGATGGGCTTTTATCGGCTTCAGGGGAACGGACAGCACCATAGCCGGATGGAAGGAAGATTTCATGATGAGCTTCATGCTCACGTCTTCACAGAAGATGGCTGAAACCTATGTCAGAAAGAGCCTTGAGACTTTTGATGTCATCATGACGGGCGGCCATTCCAAGGGCGGAAACCTCG
Organism: Oscillospiraceae bacterium; assembly: GCA_902780785.1. Classification (GTDB taxonomy): domain Bacteria; phylum Bacillota; class Clostridia; order Saccharofermentanales; family Saccharofermentanaceae; genus Saccharofermentans. The sequence goes on from CACZGS010000001.1 coordinate 48,255, forward strand.
CTATATATTCTGCTGCGGTCCTGCCGGATGAACTTTTCGACAGGGTAGAACACATCTATACAAATGACGGTCCGGGATTCTGTCCTGAAGTCCTTAAAGAAGACCTCATCAAGAGAGCAAATCCCAAGACGACAAGGATCATTCCGCAGTTCTCCGTCGTAGGAAATGTCTTCGCACCGCAAGTCGATGACAGCCATGTGATCAAGAGCGACAAGCAGATGGGTGACCAGCACGAGCTCTGCTCCTGGCTCATTGACCACGGTGATATTATGCTCGCGCCGAAAGGCTTAGATCCCCTTGCGGAGAAGATTAACAGCGGTTTTGACAAGTGGATATATTCAGTTGATATCGATGAGCGTAAAAGATTCATCAACGCATTATTCGATGCGATGAGCGATAACGGAACCCTTACTGTAGAACAGTTCTCCGCGCAGGGAACGAAAGCCTGGGAGAGAGTCTTAAGCGTTGTATTGGGAGATGACGAAGGATTCAGGATCGCCGCAGCATCGCTTCCTGACCAGCTGCTTTTGGACGGAGCAGGCAAGAAGGTAGCAAAAACAGGCATCGTAAGGCAGTTCAGAAAATCAGACCTCGCGAAAGGTCTTGCCATGATCCTAGCGGGCCTTGTGATATTCCTTATCCCGGAATCATTCCTGTTCCTGTTCGTATCGATCCTGCTCTGCGCCGCAACGATAATATCGATCATCCTCTGCGTGAAGAAGATGAAGAAAGACAACTGGAACTTACAGCCGCATCTTGTGGATGCGACGGTGGCATCGGCGCTCCTTGCGACGACTGTAATAACATTCGTTAAAGAAGGTGCGTTCTTTGTAATGGCGAGCGGTATATTCGCGGCACTGCTTTTTGCCTGCGCATATAACTGTTTTGCGAGGGCGAAGAAGACTCATAACAAGCCGTTTGTTGTAATGCTGATAATGATGAGTGCGATCTGGGCAGTCAGCGGAATATATATTCTTTTCGCGCCCGAAAACACACTTTCCGTATACATGATAATCGTCGGTATCCTTGCGATCATCGACGGACTCATACGTGTCGCAAAGGCATACCGCATAAGACACCGCTGGTACGTGAAATAATGCTCACACCCTTGCAAGCAAGTTGCTCGATTGCGTGCTATAATATTTTATTATGAACAAGGAGGGTCCTTCACATGGCAGACGATTTAGAGAAGAAGATGGAACCCGAGATCAGCGAAGCAGCTGATAAGGCAGAAGAGATCATTAAGGAAGAAGCTTCCGCTGTTGAAGAAAAGGCAGCAGAGGCAGTGAAGGAGACCGCAGCAGCAACAGCAGCTGCAGCAACTGCAGTGACGGCTGCCGCTACAAAGGAAGCCGAGGCAGCAGCTAAGGCAGCTAAGAAGGCTGAAGAACAGGCCGCAAAGGAAGCTGCAAAGAAGCAGGCACAGGCTGAGAAGGAAGCTGAGAAGGCAAGGATCGCCAAGGAGAAGGCTGATGCCAAGCTCGAGAAGAAGAAGCAGAAGAAGGCAGCTGAGCAGGCTCTGGTCGATGCATGCCCTCCGCAGTACAGACCTGTTTCCACATCCAAGTATTTCTGGCTCGCATTCTTAAGCGCAATTCCCTTTATCGGTTTTATCGCAACACTGATCCTTTCCGTTGCAGGACGCAACAGAAATGTTAAGAACTTCGAGAGAGCGATCCTCGCTTATTACATCATCGCTATCGTTCTCGTCCTCATCGCTTTGATCGTGATCGGGATCTTCCTCCCTTCAGGAGTAAGAGAGAATGTCATCGAGGCTATCAAGACAATGTTCAGCTCTGTAAGCTTCAGCTGATCCCGTCAGACACAGTGAATTACAAAGCCCCTGCCAAAGCGGCGGGGGCTTTTTGTTGCCTTCTTTTTATCCTGATGTCTTATGTCTGTAACATTGTTATTTTACAATCGAGATAACAAAGTTATGAAAGAGGGTAATTGGCAATTATGGACGACAAGCTTATCTCAAAAAAAGACCTGCTCACAAAAGAAGGAATCTCTTACGGAACACTCTACCGCTGGAAGCGTCAGGGCCTGATTCCCGAGAGTTGGTTCATTCATAAGGCTACAGAGATCGGTCAGGCAACTTTCTTCCCTGAAGAGAAGATCACAGCCAGGATCGCACGCATTAAGGATCTTAAGAGCGAGCTTTCCGTAGACCAGATGCAGGAGCTCTTCTCCGCTAACGTTGAGAGCTTCAAGATCCCCATGCAGGATTTCAAGGATCTCGAGATCGTAGGAAGAATGTCCATTACCGCTTTCACATCCATCTTCCCGATGAAGGATCTCCTGGACTTCAACGATGTTTTCGGAATGTATGTAGTAGACCACCTTATGAAGCTTTCCGGAATCTATCTTGAAGATGCAAAGCAGGTATTAAGGCTTCTGTGCAAGTATCTCTCAGCTGAAGCTTCCAAGGAATATCAGCTCATCCTTCTCCGCAAGATGGGAGTTCCGATGACAGTACTCGTAAGAGGTGAGGACGAGATCCTCCTGGAGGACAACGCAGAAGTAATCGCTTGCGCTAACCTCGGCGAATTCGAAGAAGCACTTAAGGATCAGCTCATTGCCTGATAACAGATAACCATGGCTGCAAAAGAAGAACAATTCATCGAAGTGTTGGGCGTTCTTGCAGAAGGCGTCAGATACAAGATATTGTCTCTTATCGCATCGAAAGGTGAGATGACCGCAAAGGATATCCTTGCTGAATTCGATTTCACGCAGCCGACATTGTCCCACCACATGGCCTGCCTCGTTGAGGCGAACCTTGTAAACGTTGAGCGTAAAGGAAGATTTGCTTACTATTCGATCAACAGGGAAACGATCGATCTTGTTTCTTCCGGAATCACTGCTCTTATGACCGGCTCGAAAAAATCATCGAAGGTTAAAGCCGCTGAAACCGATGATGCCGAGAAGATCAAAAAGGGCAAGAAAAAGAAGAAAAAAGATAAGAACAAAAAGAAGAAAAAGCTATGACAAAAAGGCCGTCTCACAGTTCTGGGGCGGCTCTTGTTTTTGCAACATTTTCCGTGATTAAATTGTATTAATGATATAAACAGTCGGTTTTCGGGTTTTCAGGAAAAAGAGAGTTCTTATGAAAAGACTGGCAGCTGTGATCATCATATTTGCAATGCTCCTGCCCTTATGCGGGTGCAGGAAAACAAAAGTGACCATGAAGGTAAAAGAGTACCGGACCGGTTACGGAATTGCAGGACAGGATTATTCCGGCTACAGGGAATATGATGTAAAGCACATTAAGGAAGGCGATGTGATCGTCGGCGGCTTCTGGGGAGAGGACTTCACCGTTGCTGGCGATGACGATCAGGTTGCCTGGGTCATGAGGATAGGCTCCATAAGCAATGAAGGCGTTGAAGTAACCACGCGTGACGGAACACTCATAAGAACTTACGGAACACCGTTTTCTCTTGAATCCCCCGGTCACATGGATGACGGGCCGAACTACAGTTACATGATCGAATTCAGATGATAAAAAAGAGGCTGCCTATTTGGCAGCCTCTTTTCAAATACAATTTAACTTACAGTTATTTACTGTTCTGTGCCTTGAGGAGATCCTTGATCTCTGTGAGGAGTTTAACTTCATCAGAAGGCTCGGGTGCAGGTGCAGGTTCTTCTTCCTTAGCGCCCTTCTTTTTCTTTGCGAGCTTGCCAACGCCACCCTTAAGAGTGTTGATTGCCTTGAGCATGAAGAAGAGGATCAACGCCATGATAAGGAAGTTGATGATTGCTGTGATGAATGCACCGTAGTTGAGTGAAAGAGCTGCGATCTGCTCAGGGTCGAGACCTGTATAGTCTACCCACGGAAGTCTGATAGCGCCTGCGATCTCAGCACCGCCGACAGAAGCGATCAAAGGATTGATGAAGCTGTCTGTGAATGATGTAACGATGTCCTTGAACGCAGCACCGATGATGACACCGATTGCCATGTCAACTACATTACCCTTGAGTGCGAATTCCTTGAATTCTGATATTAAACCCATATGTTTCTCCCTCCTGATGGAATGTTATTAAAAACCCCGGACCTGCTTAAGGGCCCGGGAATTTTATCGGATATTAAATTGTATCAAGCGAACTTTCTTGCTTCTTCGGGAAGACTGTTAACATCACCGCTGTAAAGGATCGTTGCTACAACGGGAGTGTCCTTAAGGAAAGTATCGAGCTTGAGAAGGAAAGCACCGAGGCCTTCAGGATCGTAGTTATTAGCTACTTTGCAGATTGCGTCAACATAGATATGTGTAAGATCGTAATCTTTGGAGCAGATGCCGCAGATGAATGCGAGAACCTGATCAAAACCTTCGATAGGGTATTCTTTCATATTTACAAGACGAACAGTGGGCTTAAGAAGCTGGTCTAATCTGTTTCCCCTCTCAAGGCATACGACGTTGCTGTCAGTAGCTGCAACTGCGTTAATGTCATCGACGAGCTTAGCTGTCTTGCCCGTGCCCTTAGGTCCTGCAATAAGTTTAATCATAGAATGTCTCCTTTTGGGATCATATTTCCATGTGTATCTGGATAGACTTATTTTACTGTATTTGAACCGCGAAATGAATATAAAAGTGTAAAAAAATAGGGACAATTTTCGGTTTGCACTATTCTTTTAAATATGATAGAATTAGCCAGTTCATAAAAGAGTTTTTTCTGAACGGGCAGCCGGATGGCGTGTCCGTTTTTTGTTGTAGAAGGAGAAATGACATTGGCTAAGAGATCGAAAATCGCACAGGAAGCATTTGAACTTGCTGAACCTGTCGTAACCGGATTGGGATTTGACCTGGTCGATTGCTCATACGTCAAAGAGGCCAGAGGCATGGTGCTTACGCTCTATATCGATAAGCGCGGCGGTATCGGCATCGATGACTGCGAGACAGTAAGCCGTGCGGTAGATCCGATCATCGACGAATCATCTTCGATCGATCCCGATTTCTTCGAAGTATCTTCACCCGGTCTTACAAGACCTCTGGAGACTCTGAAGGATTACGTGAGATACGCAGGTGAGAAGGTCGACGTATCACTTTACCAGCCCCGTGACGGCAAGAAGAGCTTTACCGCTGCTATCAAGAGTGCGGAAGAAGGCAAGGCAACATTTGTATTTGATAACGGCGAAGAGATAGAGCTCTCTTTGGAGGACATCGCGAAGGCCGTTCGTCATATAGAGTTTTAAACAAAGATTATTAATGTTAGGAGGAAATAAAAATGCCCAGAAAGAAGAATGAAGAGGAACCCAAGGATACAATAGTAAGTCTTGTTAAGCTCCTCGCTGAAGAAAGAGACATCGACGAAGAGGAAGTTTTCCAGGCGATCGAGAGCGGTCTTGTTGCAGCATACAGACGTGAGTTCGGCGGCAACAAGCAGGACATCAAGTCCGTAAGCGCTGAGATCGACAGAGAGACAGGCGAGATCTACGTTTATAAGCTCGCTGAAGTAGTTGATGATGTTGTTGACGAGGCAAACGAGATTTCCATCGAAGATGCAAAAGAGCTTGGATATGAAGATGTAGAAGTCGGAGACGAGATCGAGATCGGTATCGACGTTGAAGATTTGGGACGTCTTGCTGCAAGCGCTGCAAAGAACGCTATCAACCAGAAGCTCAGAGATGCTGAGTCCTTAAAGATCGAGAAGGAGTTCTCCGGCAAGATCGGTGAGATCACATCCGGTACCATCGTTCGTAAGGATGCAAGAAACGTATACGTAAACATCGGCCGTGCTGAAGCTATCGTTAAGCATGACGGCCAGATCAGAAATAACAGAAACGAGCATTACGATCAGGACAGGATCATGAAGTTCCTCGTAATGGGCGTTGAAGAAGCTAACGGCAGACCTTCCGTTGTTCTCTCAAGAACAGACGCAAGACTCGTTACAAAGCTTTTCGAGCTCGAAGTACCTGAGATCAAGGCAGGCGACGTTATCATCAGATCCGTTGCAAGAGAAGCAGGCTCCAGAACTAAGGTTGCTGTTTACTCCAAGGATCCCGATATCGATGCAAAGGGCTCATGCGTAGGCCAGAGAGGCCAGAGAGTTCAGCAGATCATGAACGAGCTCGCAGAAGAGAAGATCGACATCGTTGACTGGAAGGAAGATCCGGCACTCTTCATCAGCGAAGCTTTGCAGCCTGCAAAGGTTTCCAGAGTTGATACCGAGATCACTACAAACGAGAACGGTGAAGTTGAAAGATACGCAAAGGTTATCGTACCTGACCAGCAGTTCTCGCTTGCTATCGGTAAGAGCGGACAGAACGTTCGTCTTGCTGCAAGACTTACAGGTTTTAAGATCGACATCAAGAAGGAATCCGATGAGAGCGTAGAAGCATCTAAGGCACTTATCGATGACTTCACTGTTGTTGATGATGAAGCAGGAAAGAACGAGTAAGAAGCAGAGCGATTTGAAGTTATGAAGAAAAAGCCGCAAAGAAGTTGTGTATCCTGCAGAACGGTAAGAGACAAGAATGATCTCTTGCGCGTTGTGGTAACACCTGAAGGTGATGTTGTATATGACCCGACCGGTAAGCTTGCCGGAAGAGGTGCATATCTCTGCCGCAACGAGGCATGCATAACTGCTGAATTGAAGAAGGCAGCGAAGCTTTCCAAAGGACTTAAGAAGCCTTTGACCGAAGAAGAGATCAAAGCGCTCGCCAAATCCCTGCTGGAGAGCATAAAAGGAGAGTAATGACAGATAAGGAAAGAGCATACGGAATGATCGGCCTTGCGGCGAGAGCAGGCAAGGCGGTATCGGGAAGTGATTCCGTGATCGGAACGATCCGTTCGGGTAACGTAAAACTCCTGATCATCACAAAAGACATTTCGGAAAATTCTTTAGATAAGATCCTTCGGAACATAACCGGTTCGGATGAGATACCCTGTTACAGTTTCGGAAGATCGGATGAACTGGGAGATGCCCTTGGCAAACCCGCCAGAACAGTTGCGGCTATTACAGATAAAAGCTTTGCGGATGGTATATCCGCCATACTCGAAAAGTTAGGCGAGGAGGACAATATTTGATGAGTGAAGATAACGATATTAAGAAGAAAGACCTGACAGTCGGAGGCGTATCCGGCAGCAAGAAGATGAGACTCGGACGCGTTCATAAGAAGAAGACTGATGACGCACCCGAGGCGGCAGCTCCTGCTGTTGAGGTTAAGGCTGAGGCACCCGCACCGGCACCTGCTCCTGCTCCCGCAGAAGAGGTAAAGCCTGTTAAGAAGCCCGCAGCAAAGAAGCCTGCAGAAGAGAAGGCTGAAGAAAAGCCCGCTGAAGAGAAGAAGCCTGCCAAGAAGGCTGCTCCTAAGACTGAGAAGGCTGAAAAGACAGAGAAGACAGAAAAGACTGAAGCTTCCGCTAAGAAGCCTGCAGCAAAGAAGACTTCTGAGAAGAAGGAGACCGAGGCTAAGACTGAGGAAGCTCCCGCAGAAGATAAGAAGGCAGCAAAGAAGCCCGCTCCCAAGGCACCCAAGGCTGAAGCAAAGCCCGAGAAGAAGGCTGAAGAGCCTGCTGCAAAGGCTCCCGAGGTTAAGGAAGTCAAGGAAGAGAAGAAGCCTGAAGCTAAGCCTGAGGTAAAGCCTGAGGTTAAGCCCGAGCCTGTTAAGGAAGAGAAGAAGCCTGAAGCACCGGTACCTCCTAAGCCGAGGCTCTCATCAGCTGTAATCTCACTTCCTGATGTTCCCGCAAGAGGCGAGACTATCAGAAGCTCTACGGTTATCACATATTCCGGCAGAGACAAGAAGAGTCCGGTAAGATCAGGCGGCCAGGGCGGCTACAATAACAACAGAGGCGGTTTCCAGAAGCAGGGCGGCGGTGCCGGCTTCGATAAGGACAAGGACGATGACGGTCAGCGTCCTCAGTTCAAGAGAGCACCCAAGCCGAGAACGGAAACTCCCATTGAGGATGCAAAGAAGAGCAGATCTTCTTATGCCGAGAAGAGTGCTTTCGAGAAGAAGCATAACAATAACGACAGAAGAGACGGAGAGAAGAACTCCAACATCGATAAGAGAAAGCAGTCACGTTCATCACAGTTCACAGGACGTGTTAACAGCGACGGCGATTACGATGATTATTCATTCAAGAAGAAGAAAAAGAAGCAGGAGTCTCAGCAGTCTGTTGTTGAGCAGGTAATCACTGAGATCAAGATCCCTGCATTCATCACGGTCAAGGAGTTTGCTGAAGGTATCGGCAAGAAGAGCTCTGACATCATCATGGCTCTCATGAAGCTCGGCGTCATGGCTACAATTAACCAGGAACTCGACTTCGATACGGCATGCCTCGTTGCAGACAGCTTTGGAATCAATGCAGAACTCCTTGAGGAGAAGACAGAAGAGGATATCCTCTTTAATGATGAGGATAATCCGGAGAACCTCGAGACAAGACCTCCGGTAGTAGTTGTCATGGGTCACGTTGACCATGGTAAGACATCACTCCTCGATAAGATCAGATCATCCAACGTTACTGAAGGCGAAGCCGGCGGTATCACACAGAAGATCGGTGCTTACACAGTAAGACTTAAGGGACGTCAGATCACATTCCTCGACACCCCCGGTCACGAAGCATTCACAACGATGAGAGCAAGAGGTGCTCAGTTCACGGATATCGCTATCCTCGTTGTTGCTGCAGACGACGGTGTAATGCCTCAGACGATCGAAGCTATCAACCACGCTAAGGCTGCTAATACTGAGATCATCGTTGCAATCAACAAGATCGATAAGCCGGGCGCAAATCCTGACAGAGTTAAGCAGGAACTTACACAGTACGGCCTCATCTGCGAAGAGTGGGGCGGCCAGACGATCATGGTACCTATCTCTGCAAAGCTGGGCACAGGTATTGATGACCTTCTCGAAAACGTACTCCTTACAGCAGACGTCATGGAACTCAAGGCCGATCCTAAGGGTCAGGCAAAGGGTGCCGTTATCGAAGCTAAGCTCGATAAGAACAGAGGTGCCGTTGCATCAGTTCTCATCCAGCGCGGTACTTTGAGACAGGGCGATACAGTCGTATGCGGACCTATCCTCGGTAACGTAAGAGCTATGTACGATGACAAGGGCGCTCCGATCAAGAAGGCAGGTCCTTCCATCCCTGTAGAGATCTTAGGTCTTCCTGAGGTTCCTCAGGCAGGTGAGATCCTTTTCGCTGTATCCGACGATAAGACAGCAAGACAGCTCGTTGAAAAGCGTAAGATCAAGCAGAGAGAAGAGCAGCTCCACAGATCATCCAAGATGAGCCTTGATACGCTCGCAGCACAGATGGCAGCAGGCGATGTTAAGGATCTCAATATCATCATCAAGGCTGACGTTCAGGGTTCTGTCGAAGCAGTTCAGCAGTCCCTTGAGAAGCTCACAAATGAGGAAGTTAAGATCAACGTTATCCACGGCGCAGTCGGTGCGATCAACGAATCAGATATCGTACTTGCTGACGTATCCAACGCTATCATCATCGGCTTCAACGTAAGACCTTCACAGATGATCATCGACAAGGCAAAAGAGACAGGCGTAGACATCAGACTTTACAGTGTCATCTATAACGCTATCGAGGATGTCGAGAACGCCATGAAGGGTATGCTCGCACCTAAGATCGAGGAAGTTGTCTGGGGCCATGCGGAAGTCAGACAGCTCTTCAAGGTCAGCGGTATCGGTACTATCGGAGGCTGCTATGTTACTGACGGTAAGATCCAGAGATCTTCCAATGTCAGAGTCATCAGAGACGACGTTGTTGTTTACACCGGCGTACTCGGTTCTTTGCAGCACGAGAAGGATTCCGTTAAGGAAGTATTATCCGGACACGAGTGCGGTCTTACAGTCGAGAAATATAACGACATTAAGATCGGCGACGTGATCGAAGCATTCGGTAACGTCGAAGTTAAGAGGGACTGATATGAAAAACAGAAGACCTGAGATAGTTGGAGACGAGATCCAGAAGATCGTCTCCACGATTATCTCGACAAAGTTAAAGGACCCCAGGGTTCCTTTGCTGACATCTGTTACGTCCGTTAAGATGAGCAGAGATCTGTCGCACGCCACTATCTTCATCTCCGTTTACGGCGATGAGAAGACACAGAAGGAAGCGATGGAGGCCATCGAGCACGCTAAGGGATTTATCCGTTATGAGACGGTGCAGGAGATCAACTTAAGAGTTGCTCCCGAATTCAGCTTCAAGCTTGATAACACACTTAACGAAGCGCTTAAGATGGAAGCTTTGATCGATAAGACGATCAAGGAAGATGAAGCAAGACGTCTTGCCAGAGAAGAAAGAGAAGGCAAGCGTGACGACAGTCAGGCAGAAGAGTAATCTCCTGCCTCTAAGGCTGTTTAGAACGGAGTTTAAAATGAGAGAACGCTATAAGGAAGGCAGCAGAAGAACTGCCCAAAACATCTTAAGCGTTATAGAGAAGCTCAAGGCGGGCAATGAGCTCGCCCTTGTCTTCCCGCATAGAAGCGTTGACGGTGACTGCGTTGGTTCCAGCACCGGCATCGTCAGTATTATCAGGTCTTTGGGAGTAGATGCTTATGTAGCTATTCCTGAAGCTTTACCTGAGAACATGGAATTCTTAGGCATCAGCGAATATCTCTTCCGTCCCGACGGTGACACTGATGAAGCTGCTGAATTCAAGACCAACAAGACTATCGGCGGCAAGAAAGTCGGCGCTGTTATCGCGACCGATATTTCGGACAGTTCGAGAATGGGTATAAGCGGTGAGATCTTCGATTCCGTTGATACAAAGATCGTTATCGATCACCACGCTTCAGTAACTACAAGATCCGACAATATGTGGATCGATCCGGACAGCTCATCTGCAAGCGAGATGGTCTACTATGTTGCTCTTCAGATAGCTGACATTACAGGCAGGGACGTAAGCGAAGTTCTCGCTCCCAATGCTGCAAAAGCGGTGCTTGCGGGAATCGTAACAGATACCGGAAGATTCACCTTCACAAACACACGTCCGGAGACCTTGGAGACAGCAGGCGCGCTCATTGATCTGGGCGGCAATATCTCGCAGGTCTGCTATAACCTTTTCGACCGCAAGGCAAAAGCAAAGTTCCAGTTATCCGCAAAGGCAAGATCCGAAGTGCAGTTCTATTGTGATGACAAGTTCGCGCTTACGGTTGTTCCTTATGAACAGTTCAAGATGTTCGGCGCAGGACCTGACGGCGTTGACGATGTTGTATCTGCAATGCGTGACATCGACGGTGTTGAACTCGCGATCGTCTTAAGAGAAATCGAGAACGGCGAGATCAGGGGAAATGTCAGATCACAGGAATATTTCGACTGCAGTTCTTTCGCTGCAGGCTTCGGCGGCGGCGGACACGTAAGAGCTGCCGGCTTTAATGCTTCCGGCGATATCTATGAAGTCGCTGAAGAAGTAATCAAGAGGGTTCAGGCGACCTTATGATCCAAGACGGTTTCATCCTTGTAGATAAGCCTGAAGGATGGACGTCCTTTAAGACTGACCGCTTTGTCGGCAAACTCCTCGGCACACGTAAAGTAGGACACCTGGGAACATTAGATCCGTTCGCTACGGGTCTTCTTCCCGTGTTTGTCGGAAAGGGCTTGAAGTTCTTAAGATTCTGCGAAGGATTCGACAAGGGTTATTCCTGCAGATGCATCTTCGGCGCGACAACGGATACGATGGATAAGACGGGTGAGATCACATCCGAGAATTATCCTTCATCTGATGTTTTAGAACAGCTCGAAAAGTCTGACTACGAACTTATCCGCAGCGCGGTATTGAAAGTCAAGGAGACAAAAGAGCAGCTGCCTCCCGCATATTCAGCAAAGAAGATCGACGGCGTTAAGGCTTATGAACTTGCAAGAAAAGGCGAGATGCCTGACTTAAAGCCTGCAAAGATCACGATCTATTCGCTGGATATTACAGATATAAGCAAGCCTGAAAAGGGTATTGCGATTGATTTTGACTGCATGTGTTCCAAGGGAACATATATCAGAACGATCTGCTCTGACTTAGGCGATGTCACGGGCTTCGGCGCTTATGCGGAATCCTTGAGAAGAACAGTCAACGGACAGTTCAATGTAAAGGATGCATATACACCCGAACAGCTTGAGAAGATGGCTGAAGCAGGCGATTTCTCATTTGTCAGGGATGCAGCTGAGACAATTAGTTTCCTGCCTGAGATCAAGCTCGATCCCAAGCAGACAAAGGACATAAAATTCGGAAGAAAGATCGCTTTTCCCATTGATGTGAAGATCGAAGGAGAAGAGCGCATCTACTACAGGGCAACATCAGAAGACAAGCTTATCGCAGTTGTTTTCCCTGCAATCGAGAACGGCAGTCTGGTAATGAGGATCGAGAGGCTCTACGCACATGATTAAAGTATGCAATACATACAGCCTTAACGATCTGCCTTTGGGAACAAAGGGAAGAGTAATAGCTTTAGGAATGTTCGACGGCCTTCATCTGGGCCATCTGGACATTATAAGAAAAGCCGTATCAGTTGCAGAAAGAGACGGCCTCACTTCGACAGTCCAGACATTCAAGAATCTCTTTAAGCAGGACAGCAAGACGCTCTATACAGCAGAAGAGAGATTGAATCTTGTAAGCAGGACCGGCGCAGACGAACTGCTGGTACTGGATTTCGATGAAGTAAAGGATATGGAGCCTGAGGATTATCTCAGGAACGTTCTCCTTTACCGCTGTATCGCGGATACGCTCATCATGGGAGAGGACTACAGATTCGGTAAAGGCGCCAAGGGCGACGTTGCCATGATCAAAGAGTTCGCGAAGGAAAACGACATCCACGTTATCGTCGTTAAGGATCACCTTCTTGAAGGCACTGACAAAAAGATCTCCACTACATGGCTCAGAGACGCTCTTTCGGAGGGCAATGTCGATCTTGCAAGAGACCTTTGCGGCGGAAGGAATTATATCTATTCCGGCAAATGCGTTCAGGGAAAGAGGCTCGGAAGACAGCTGGGCTTTCCTACCGCGAACGTCATCGTGCCTGAAGACAAATTCGTTGTCAGAAGAGGCGTATATGTATCACGCGTCCGTCTGGGGCAGAGGACTTTATACGGCGTGACAAATATCGGCAGAAGGCCTACTGTCGAAGATGCTGTAAATGATGTCGTGGAGACTTATATTTTCGACTTCGACGAGGATATCTACGGAGCAAAGCTCGAGATCGAGCTCATGCACTTCCTAAGGCCCGAATCGAAGATGACGTCCAAAGAAGAGCTTATAAATGCCGTAAACCTGAATAAGGAACAGGCCTTGGAGTATATTAAAAACCTCAATTCGGCCGTGAATTGAGACCTTAAAAAGCCATATTATCTATTTTGTGGTAATATATCAGGGATTTACTGACCCCGTAAGGGGCAGGGAGGATATGTAAACATGATGAATTTGGTAGAAGTTAAATTTCCGGGTCTCGGAATCGACCTGAATGTTAACCCTGTTGCCTTTACCATTGGCAATATCGAGGTTTACTGGTACGGCATCCTGATCGCTTTCGCGTTGGTGCTGTCTGTAATCCTTGCAGTTAAGCATGCCAAGGGCCTTAATTTCCCGGAAGGTCTTGTTTACGATACGATCCTCATGATAATCCCCTGTGCCATCATCGGTGCCAGATTATATTTCGTCGCATGCAATCTTGAATATTACACCAAGAATCCCGGAGAGATATTCAACCTGAGGAACGGCGGACTTGCCATCTACGGCGGCGTCATCCTCGTATTTATCGGCGGCCTTGTAATGTGCCGCATCAGAAAGATCCCTTTCAGGGAACTCGCAGATTACTGTGTAGTATATCTTCCTTTGGGACAGGCTATCGGCAGATGGGGCAACTTCTTCAACCAGGAGTGCTTCGGTACTAATACGACTCTTCCCTGGGGTATGACAAGCGCCACAGTTGAGTCTTATCTGCGTACCAGCCCCGAATGCACCACACTCGTATCAACGATGCCGGTTCATCCTACATTCCTTTATGAGTCTTTAGCTGACCTCGCGATCTTCTTCATTCTGCTTTACATAAGAAAGCATTCGAAGGTACCTTTCGAGACATCATGCGCATATTTCGCACTCTACGGAACTGCAAGATTCTTCATTGAAGGATTGAGAACAGATTCACTTTATATCGGCAACACGGGCATCAGAACTTCACAGTTCCTGTCACTCATCCTGGTCATTGCTGCGCTCCTTTACATCGCATATGCAAGATCCAAGAAGATCGGAAAGAGGGGATTCCCTAAGAAGCTCTATGCCGAATTGACCGAGGAAAAGAAGGGCTAATGGGCAAATTCGATTCCGGCGTTGTTAAACTTCGCGGGAAAGATGGTCTTAAGGCCGTCGACTATTATCTTGTCGTGCCTGTTTTGACCATGACGATAATCGGCCTTTATGTTCTTCAGAAAGTATTATCCAAAGGTTATGCCGCATATCCCGGAAACTACTACAGACAGATAGTCGCTACTGTAGGCGGTGTTATCTGCGCACTCATCATCAGTTTGCTTGATGAACACCTTCTTAAGGTTGTAGGACGTATCATCTATGCTGCGGCATTATTCCTCCTGATTCTTGTCCCTATCGACGGTTATTCACTTGCCGGTACGTGGGGCGCCGACTCATGGCTGAAGCTCCCCGTAATCGGTAACTTCCAGCCGTCAGAGCTTGCCAAGATCGGTCTTGTCATGCTGGCGGCCGATATCTTTGAGCAGATGCATAACAAGGAAGTAACCATGCTCAAGGGCTTCGGTAAGATGGCCGCCGTATATGCGCCGCCGATGCTTCTGATCCTCGCGCAGCCTGACTTCGGTACCGCGATGGTTATCGTATTCACGTTTATCTGCATGTTGTTCGCGTGGGGAGTAAGATACAGATACTTCCTTCTCGCGTTCTCATCCTGCGTCGTTATCGTCTTCCCGCTGGTATGGTATTTCTACCTGAAGCCTTATCAGAAGGAGAGGATCTTATCGCTCTTGTTCCAGGGTTCATCACCGCAGTCAGAGTACAATCTCCAGCAGTCCACACTGGCTATTGCTTCAGGCGGTCTTTCAGGGAACCACACAGGTATCCTTACGCCGGTTCCGGTTAAGGAGAGTGACTTTATTTTCGCTGCCATATCCGAACACATGGGATTTATCGGAACGACCACGGTAATAATCCTGGCGTTCTTCTTCCTCTGCCGAAGTCTTTATGTTGCCGCGAAGGTTAAATCTAAATCCGCATCTTACATGATGACGGGATTTACCGGATACTTCGCGTTCCACTTCATAGAGAACATGGGCATGGCGGTAGGACTTCTTCCTATCACCGGAATCCCGCTGCCTTTCATGAGCTTGGGCGGCACGGCGATGCTCATCAACTTCATTGCGTTCGGAGTAATGCTAAACATCTCGATCAACCGTAATATGTAGTAGCGGAGGCACATCATGAAGGGTAAATGGAGACAGAATCTTCATATCGAACCTCCCGAAGGCTGGATGAACGACCCTAACGGATTGTGCTTTTTTGACGGCTTTTATCACGTATATTTCCAATATTCACCGGGCACCCCGAATGGCGAAAGTGTACGCCGCTGGGGCCATTATGTGAGCCCTGATCTTCTCTCTTGGAAATACAAGGGCATTGTTCTTGATGCCGACATTCCCGAAGACCGCGACGGCGTATTCTCCGGCTGCGCTCTGCCTTCGGATGATCACATTGATTTCTTCTATACAGGCAATGTCATGGAAGAAGGCGAGCACGATTATGTGCTTGAAGGAAGAGGCGCGAATGTCATTCATGTCTCTTCTCCAGACGGTTATTCCATGTCTTCGAAAAAGGTCCTTCTCCGCAATATCGATTATCCTGATTTCTGTTCCTGTCACGTAAGAGATCCCAAGGTGTGGATCGAAGACAGAATGTATAAGATGGTACTGGGTGCACGCACCAAGGACGATAAAGGTTGCGTGCTTTTCTATGAAGGAAAGAGCATCGAATCGCTTAAATATAAGAAATGCTATTATGCTCCAGACATGGGTTATATGTGGGAGTGCCCTGACCTCTTTGAGATAGAAGGGAAGAAGTTCCTCGCATTTTGTCCGCAGGGAATCCCGCAAGGTGAATTCAAATATCAGAACCTGTTCCAGAGCGGATACTTCACTCTTGAAGGTGATGAACTTTCAGATTTTGAAGAGTTCGATTACGGCTTCGATTTCTATGCGCCGCAGACGTTCGCTATACCTGACGGCAGAAGACTTCTCATAGGATGGATGGGGATCGGCGACGGTTCTTATACCAACCCGACAACAGATCTCGGCTGGCAGCATTGTCTTACTTTGCCGCGCGAACTGACTGTATCAGAAGACGGCAATATCCTGCAAAATCCCATTCGCGAACTTGATTCTCTGAAGAGGAAAACAAAGCCTGTCGAAGGCGAGGCTTGGGAAGGATTGCCTTTCGAAGTCAATGCATCTGAATTTGCAGATAACGTATCGGTAAGCATTTCAGGTGCTGAGATAACATGGGATAGTATAAGCGGAGTTTTAAGTCTGCATTTTACAAACGGCGAAGGCTTTGGCAGAAGTGAGAGGAAGATCAGGTTATCTTCTCTTGAATCGCTCCGTATCATTGCTGATGTATCTTCGCTGGAAATATATATCAACGGCGGCCGCTATGTAATGGGTACGAGATTCTATCCGGAGCACCGCCAGGTTAAAGTCGCAGTTAACGGAGCTTCCGCTTCTGTCAGCACATTAAGGCTTAACGACACGCTTGTTGCGATCGGTGAAGCTCTGATAGATTTCATTCCTGATAAGAAGGGCTGCGAATTCCACGAAGTGGGTTCTTTCTCTCCTGCAACAGGCGGCGCTCCCGCTAATGTCTGCGGTGCATATTCCAGATTAGGCGGCAAGGCCCGCATGATCACCCAGCTGGGTAAAGATCCTTTCGGCGACGTCATAACCAGAACGCTGAATGAAGCAGGTGTTGATACTTCTTATATCTCATATACGACGGAAGCAAATACCGCGCTCGCATTCGTAAGTCACACGACAGACGGGAAGAGCACTTATTCTTTCTACAGGAATCCTTCGGCGGATATGCTTTTCGAGCCCTCCGAAGTAACAGGCGAGATGCTCGATGACTGTTATGCGCTCCATTTCTGCAGCGTGTCTTTAGGTGATTTTCCGATGAAGGATGCTCACCGTGCAGCGATCACTATTGCGAGAAGACAGGGCGCGATCGTAAGCTTCGATCCTAATCTTCGATTCATGCTCTGGGATGACAGGGATGCTCTTAAGAGAGTTATCTGGGAATTCCTGCCTGACTGTGACATCTTGAAGATCTCAGATGAAGAACTTGAGTTTATTACCGGAACTGCAGATATGGGCGAGGCGCTTCCGCTTTTGTTCGTCGGAAGTGTAAAGCTCGTTATCCTGACCAAAGGAAAGGACGGCGCTGACTGCTACAGTGCTTCAGGCTGTGCATCTTCCGTAAGCCCCTCTGTTACTGCTGTTGATACCACCGGTGCAGGCGACGGCTTCATCGGTTCGTTCCTGTGGAAACTGAGATCATCAGGAATTACAAAAGAATCACTGGGTGACTGTCCGCTTTCCGTTATTAAGGAGTGCCTCGACTTCGCCAACCGTTTCTGCGCGATAAGCGTACAGAGAAAAGGCGCGATCCCGTCTTATCCTGAGCTCGGGGAATTGTAATCTGGAAATTACAACGGAAAGCCTGATTTTTTGAACGGTTTCGTTGAAAAATACAGCCTTCCATAATCCCTGTTGTCATATCTGCCTCCCAAAGTTGTCTATAATAAGTGAAGGAGGCAATCAGCATGACTGATGAAGGTATCGTAGATCTATATTGGGACCGCAATGAAGCTGCCATAACTGAGACGGATCTGAAGTATGGCAGGTACTGCTTCTCGATCTCATATAATATTCTCTCCAACAAAGAGGATTCTGATGAGTGTGTTAATGACACTTATAATGCTGCCTGGAATTCAATGCCTCCGCAAAGGCCTGTTATCCTGTCGGCATTCCTGGGGAAGATAGTAAGGAATATCTCGCTTAACAGATATAAGGAAATCACTGCTCAAAAGCGCGGCGGCAATCAGATGGAACTTATACTTGATGAGCTCGGCGAGATAGCTTCAGATATGCCCGGTCCTGATGACAGAGTAATACAGACGCAGCTGGTAAAGGCGATCAACGAATTCCTTGCAGGATTGCCGGCAGAAAAGAGGATCATGTTCGTGCGCCGTTACTGGTATGCGGACGATATAGGAGCGATCGCGAAAAGAATGGGGATGAGCGCGAATAACGTGTCAGTGGAGATCCGCCGCATCAGGCTTAAGCTCCGCGGCTATCTGATCGAAAGGGGGTTCGATGTATGAGAAAAGAAGACTTTTTCAGAACGCTCGAAAATATAGACGATAACTATATCAGCGAGGCGGAAAACTACAAGGCCCCTAAGATCAGCAGCAAGTTAATGACGTATATAGGGATTGCGGCTTCGCTCCTTATGGTTGCCGGAGTCATTGGCCTTGCCCTGTATATGAATAACAACAGCGCCGTGACCGAAATGTCTGATGTGGAAACGCAGCTGGTTCCTACCAATGTGGGGATCGATCCGACAGGTGCTGTCTCAACATCTAATGAAACGTTTAAGGATCCGACTGATAAGATGAGCATGATCCACGCTGTGGGAACAGAGATACCTGAGGATACTGTTGTCGTATATTTAAGACTTTCGAGCTCTGCTTATCTTAACGGTTTTATGGGCTGGTATGCTCCCGAGAATCAGGACGAGTGGAAGAAAGCGATAGATGATGCAGTAAGCCGTGCTCAAGATAAAGAAGGAGCTCTTCCTGCTGCTGATTCGGTGCCTATCAGCGTAAGCTGGTTCCATAAAGGGTATTGGGATAATAACGGAGGTTCCGATTATTGGGAGCTGGCAAAAGACGGATCGCTTTGGGGCAGGCGAGAGCCTAATGATGTGCCGTATTCCAAGCACTATATTGCTCCTGAGGATGCTAAAGAACTTGTAGCGCTGCTGAGGCAGGTGTATGACTTCTTCGGGATCAACCCGATAGGACCTGAGGAGATTACTGATATCACTTCTGCGGAATTAACCGTTAAAGGCAAGACTTATACATTAGATGATAAGACAAAGCTTGATTATCTTGAAAAGACTTTGAGAAACGCCAAACCGAACGGTGCTTCAGGCTGTCCGTGGGCAACTCTTAAGATGACAAAGAAAGACGGAACCGTTATCACTATCTCGCTTGCCTGCGACAGCTGTGCCGTGTGGAATTCTGACGGAATGCATTATAAATATGGCAATTCGGATACTACTGAAAGTGTATATGCTTTGTTCGGGATCGACCTGTCAAAGCTTCATATGAGTAATTAAGAAAGGAGCTGATGTTATGAGACGTTTAATAACGATTATTACTATTCTTCTGACCGTGTGCCTCATGCTCTGTTCCTGCGGCAAGGTTAACGGCTATAACAAAAAGGATCTCGTTCCCGTAAATGATAATGCCGGCAATGACAGCATCCTTGCATATGTTGTCGACTATAACGCGGGTAACGATATCACCGTAAAGATAAAGAATAATACTGATAAAGTGTTCGCTTACGGCGAGTACTATACGATCCAGGTGTTTATCGAAGGTGTCTGGTATTACGTGCCTTATACTGCCGAGAATGTGGTCCATGATCTTGCGCACGAACTGCAGCCGGGGCAGGCTTACACACAGACATACAGTCTTTATCCTTATGGCGGCAAGCTTAATCCCGGTCATTACAGGATCGCGTGCTGTGATATCGGCGACGGCAGCAACATCTATTATGCGGAATTCAACGTCATGGCGGATATGAGCCTTAAGTGGGAGATCGTTGAGCCGACTGTCGCGGGATAATAAGCAATATATTTAATTATAAAAAGACGGGTTCAGGCCCGTCTTTTTTGTTTTCGAAGGCCTCGAAAATGTAATGTGGCAGGCCTTTGGGAAATTTAAGGCAATTTCGTTTTGAAATGCCCATAAAAGGCATGGTTTTTCAGAGATAAAACCCCGTAAAACGCCTGCCGTTGAGGGATTGTGCATGAGCGGGAAAGGGGTAGAAAAAATATTTAACAAATTTCCAAAAAATTACAAAAACCCCCTTGCGTTAAAAAAAGATTACGAATAGAATACAGATGTGTGGTGATTCGGGGAGATAATTCCCATTCTGGTGGAGGAAAGTGGCTCAAAATGAGACCACAGCCCCCACTTTAGCACAAAATCAAGTAAAAACGAAAGACTCAGGATGAGAGACATTAAGAAAGTAGACGCTAAGGGGAGATTTTTTATCCCTTCAAAGCAAAAAGAATTGCTCGGCGCAGAGGTTGTGGTAACTAACAGCCTCGATGTCGGCTATTTGTGCGTTTACTCGAAGGATCATTTTGAGGCATTGAAGGCTCAGCTCTCAAAGCTCAATTCCATGGATTCCAATGTCCGTAAGATCAAGAGAGCTATCATCGGTGAGGCTTGTGAAGTGAGTGTCGATTCCCAGGGCAGGATCTCTGTAAACAGTGAGCTTTGGGACAGGATCAATGCCAAGCCCGGCGACGAGATCTGTGTTTTTAATGACGACGGCAAGTTAGACATCTGCACTAAGAATTTCTATGACAATGAGGATCACGACCTCAGCGGCATAGAAGGATTGGAGACGAAGTATTATGTTGAAGGTCTCTGATTTTGATCACATTCCTGTTCTTCTTTACCAGACGGTTGACGCGCTTAACGTCAGACCGGGCGGTATCTACGTCGACTGTACTGCAGGCGGCGGTTCACACAGCGCCGAGATCGCAAGAAGAATGAAGGGACAGGGGATCCTTGTATCGATCGATAAGGACGGAGCAGCTCTTGCCGCATGCATGGAGCGCAAGGATGCTTTTGCAGGTATCGACTGGATGCCCGTTAAATCTGACTATAAAGATATAGATGACATTATAAGAAGTCTTAAGATCGGCAAGGTCGACGGCATCATGGCAGATTTGGGTGTCTCTTCATATCAGCTTGATACAGCAGAAAGAGGCTTCTCTTATATGAAGAACGGTCCTTTGGACATGAGAATGGATCCCGATGAATGGCTTACGGCCGCAGAAGTCGTAAACAGATATTCAAGAGACGAACTCGAGAGGATCTTCAGGGAATACGGCGAAGAGCATCATGCGGGAAGGATCGCTGACGGTATCGTCGAGAGAAGAAGAACAAAGCCTTTCACAAGAACTACGGAACTTGCACAGGCTATTAAGGATTATATGCCGGGCCACGGCAGAGGCGAAGACCAGCATCCTGCAAAGAGATGCTTCCAGGCTATAAGGATCGAAGTAAATCATGAACTTGACGGTCTGGAGTCACTTTTGAACGACGGAATCAGAAAGCTCAAACCGGGCGGAAGATTCGCGGTGATCTCCTTCCATTCTTTGGAGGACCGTATCGTAAAAGAAGCGTTCAGAAGGGCAGAGAATCCCTGCACGTGTCCTCGTGACTTCCCCGTCTGCGTTTGCGGAAAGAAGTCGCTCGGTACGGTGATAACGAAGAAACCGATCGAACCGACGGATGAGGAAGTTGAGATCAATCCGAGATCTCGCAGCTCGAAGCTCAGGGTATTTGAGAGGAACGATAACGAGCAATACAACTAAGAATTAAGTAAAGGTAAGAATCAGTAATGGCAGTTAAGACAGCATCGAAAAGAAAAATCAAAAGCTTCGATGTAGGCACACAGGATGAAGTGCTTAACGAAGTGCTGTCTGCCGGAAAGACGAGCCTCAAGTATTCCGAAGGCCAGGTCCTTCCTTACGATCCGACTCTTATCGACGACGAACCTCTTATCATCGAAGAACCGTACCATGAACAGGGCTCTGCGAGCGTAGCTTCTTATGAAGACGTTCACGAGAGATCTGTTCAGTATGCAAAAGAACACGAAGATCCGCAGACAAGATTAGAGAACAAAAAGAAGAGCAGAAGACTTACAAGGAGAAAGCTTTTCGAGACCATCATATCGATTATCCTCGTAATCGCGATCGGCGTATTTGTAATGCTGCTCCTCTATCCGCAGACAGAGATCTCCGAACTTGCAAGAGACAACTCCAATCTTAAAGACCAGATCAATACCGCAAAAAGAGAGATAGTAAACGCTGAAGAGAATGCGAACGGTGTAGCCGACATGGATGTTATCCGTGCACGCGCCATCGCACTCGGAATGCAGGATCCTAACATGAACCAGGTAATAAGTCTTCCGATCCCGAATACCGATTCACTGAAGACCAGGATCAACTATAACTCTGATGGAATAAATGAGGATGCGTTCAGGGATTCCAAGGACGCATTGGCTGATTACTATGCCGCGCATCCGGATAAGTAATGGCAGCAGTCCCGCCGGCAGTCTTTCCGGGATCAAGAGGGAACAGTTCAAAGAACCGGTGAACGGTTCTCCGGAAAACGAGCAGGAAAATCAGGCAAAAACCCAACACTCAAACAGAAGCGTTTATGCAAAGATGTGGATCGGCATTGTTGCCGTTGTTGTAGTTCTCTACACTTTCTATCTGCTCTTTAACCTTTACCGCACGACCGTAACCGATTACGACAAGTATGCAAGAGCTGCCGCTGATGAACAGTGGACGCTCGTAACATACAGCGCTAGCAGAGGTGTTATCTACGACGCGAACATGGTTCCGCTCGCTTCCAATACTTACGACTACACTCTTATCTGCTCTCCTAAGATGGTTACATCCACTCTTATGGACAGACAGCAGATCATGGACGGTGTCGTTGATATCCTGGGCGTCAGTTACGAGAAGCTCGACAAGATGATCCCGGTGGATCCTACGGATAAGACCGATAAGCGAAATGATGTTGCCGGATGCGACGTCATCAAGAATGTCTCCGCAGAGAAGAAGGATGAGTTCGCGAAGTGGGCGAAAGACAACAAGGTCAAAGGCTTTGCTTTCGTCGCAGTTCCTCAGAGATATTACAATTACGGAAGTCTTGCTTCGCAGGTCATCGGCTATGCTAAAAATGACGGTGTAAGCCTTAACGGTCTTTACGGACTCGAAGCATATTACAACACTGTTCTTTCCGGTGATGACGGTTACAGATATTCTGAGACGGATGAAATTACGGGCGGCGTTCTGCCTTATTCTGATGCGACTTCAATTGCAGTTTCCGACGGTAACAGCATCGTTACCAACATCGATATCAGTATCCAGAGAATCGCTGAGGAAGCCGCGAAGGAAGCCTATGACAAATTCGACCCGATAGACGGTGTCTGCGCGATCGTTATGAATCCTTATACCGGCGCCGTTTATGCGATGGTATCGATCCCTAACTACGATCTTAACGATCCTTATGCAAGACCCTATGGTGTTGGAGAAGAAGCCTGGAATTACATGGATGCCGATACAAGAGTCAAATATGTAATGGCAAATGCATGGCGCAACCGCTGTGTATCCGATACATACGAGCCGGGTTCAACGTTCAAGGCTCTTACGACCTGCATGGCTTTTGAGGAAAACCTTGCAAGGGAAGACCAGACCTTCAACGATGCTCCGTTAAAGCTTTCCGAACAGCACACGATCTCCTGCTGGATGCAGAAGACAGCAGGCTTTAACCATGGTGAAGAGACGCTCACTAAAGCGTTCGAGAACTCATGCAACCCTGTCTTCGCGCAGCTCGCCCAGAAGATCGGAATAACCAAGTATTATTCATATGTCCGTATGCTCGGTTTCTACGATGTAACGGGAATCGATCTTCCTGCCGAAGGTAAGGGAATCTTCCATAAGAATCCGTCAAAGGTCGATATGTCGGTTCTGTCTTACGGCGAGTCTTCGACGGTTACGCCTATCCAGCTCCTCACGTCTTACTGCGCTATCGTTAACGGCGGCGATCTTCTTGTTCCGCACATCGTAAAATACATTACGGATCCTGAAGGAAATATCGTTGATGAGATCGAGCCTGAAGTAGTACGTACGGTGTTCTCCGAAGATACATGCAAGAGAGTAAGAAAACTCATGGAAGGCGTTGTATCCGACGGTACTGGTTCAGCCGGTAAAGTCGCAGGTTATGCAGTCGCAGGTAAGACGTCAACATCTACCATCGACGTCGGTGAACTTAAGGGTTTGCACGTGCTCTCATTCTCGTGCTACGCGCCTTCTTATGACCCTAAGATTGCGGTCCTCGTCGTTATAAACAAACCGAGAGATAAGACCGTTGGTTCTTCTTCTGCGGCATCCACTGCGGCAAAGATCGTTGAAGGCACGCTCTCCTACATGGGCGTAGAGAGAAAGTTCACGGAAGAGGAATACACCGAGATGCTCAAGGAATGGTACGTCCAGAAGGTCGACGGACTCCCTGCTTCACAGGCTGCCTCCAAGATCTCCGTAAACGGTCTTTCCACACTCTACGGCACGCTCGACATGAATTCCGAGACGATCGTCGCAAGAACATATCCTGACTATTACAACACGCTTTATAAGACGGGTGTCGTCGTTCTCTATCCTGAGAATGTCTCGAAAGAAGAGATGCTTACGACAAGAGTTCCTAACATGGCGGGAATGTCTGCGATCGAGTGTATCGAAGCATGCCTTAAGATGAACCTCAACTGTAAGATCGACAAGCAAAGCGACATCAAGGGCGTTTGTGTCAGCCAGGACGTTGCTGCCGGCCAGACTGTTTATGCGGGCGATATCATCCATGTTAAGCTGTCCAGAAACGCCAATGTGGAATACAACCAGGGAAGCGACACGACCAAGTCATCAGCTGTCGTTGATACTGCAAGTGAAGACGGAAGAACAGACGCAAACACTAACAAACGCAGAGAGGAATAGTGCTCTCACGCACAAACATGGGAGGCTCCTTTACATTAATTTCATTCTTTTTGCCACATAAGAGTTTGAACTTTTTGTTTTAATATATTTGTCGGTGGATTATCGCCATAGACAGACGCGACAGAGGTAGTGAAGATGAAGCTCCTGGAAGTTCTTGACAACATAGATTTTAAGCTTATAGCAGGTGATCTTAACAAGGAGATCACATCTGTCGAATATGACTCCAGGAAAGTAGCCGTTGGTTCCCTTTTCGTATGCGTTCAGGGATTTACCGTTGACGGACATTCATATGCTTCCATGGCGGCAGAGAAAGGCGCTTCAGCAATCGTTGTCGATAAGAACAGATCATGCCTTAATGAAGATGAGCTTGGCGTCCTCGCAAAAGAGAATTTCTTAAGCGTTATCGAGATAGATGACACGCATATGCATCTTGCCGATCTGTGCGCCAATTTCTACGAGCATCCCGAGAAGAAACTTGCCGTATACGGAATTACCGGAACAAAGGGCAAGACAACTACTGCTTTCATGTTGAGAGCCATCTTGGAGCAGAGCGGAAGGGATACGGGACTCATCGGAACAGTCTGCAATATCATCGCAGGACACAAGACACATGCCGCTCATACGACACCTGAATCAAGAGAGCTTTACGACATGATGGATGTCCTTACGAGAAATAATTCTGAAAGCCTCGTAATGGAAGTCTCATCACAGGCTTTAAAGCTCGACAGGGTAAGAGGCATCACATACCGCACAGCGGCTTTTACGAATCTTTACGAAGACCACATTGCTCCCAACGAGCATCCCGATATGGAAGACTACCTTTCCTGCAAGCTTAAGATCTTCGATAACTGTGAGACAGGTATCTTGAATCTTGACTGCAGCGTTGCTGATAAAGTCATTGATTACTGCAAGGGCAAAGCCCCTCTTCTTACGTATTCTGTAAACGGCGAAGCTGACTTTGTCGCAAGGAATATAAGACCTGAGAGAAGAGGACATGTAACGGGTACTGTTTTCGAGCTCGACTGCAAATACTATAACTGCGATATCTTCGTAGCGCTTCCGGGCAAGTTCAATGTCTATAACGCTCTCTGCGCAATTGCCACGGCAGTGTCTGAGGGCATCGATATAGAATGTGTTAAGCAGGCTCTCGAGAACATCAGCGTTCCGGGAAGAATGCAGCCGATTGAGAATAACTTCGGCGTAAACATCCTCGTTGACTATGCACATAATGCCGCTGCACTTGAGAGCGTTCTTGATACGCTTAAGGAATATACCGAAGGCAGGATAATCACCGTGTTCGGATGCGGCGGAAATCGTTCAAGAACAAGACGTTTTGAGATGGGTGAAGTCTCCGGTAATCTTTCCGATTATACGGTCATCACGTCTGATAATCCGCGCAATGAAGAGCCTGATGCGATCATTGCCGATATCATTACGGGCATCTCGAAAACAACAGGCAAATACGAAGTTGAACCTGACAGGAGCAAGGCTATAAAGCTCTCGATAAACATGGCTCAAAAAGGCGATACTGTTCTTATCGCAGGCAAGGGCCATGAAGACTATCAGATCTTTGCAGATAAAACGATACATTTCGATGATTGCGAGCATGCCAGAAATGCTGTGATCGAGCGGGAAGGAAATTCATGATGTTTACGCTTGAAGAAGTAAAGAAAGCAGTTGGCGGCAGACTGGTCTCTAAGACGGATGAGATCGTTTTCGCAACTTCGATTGAAATAACCGGAGTATCCACCGATACGAGGACGATAAAGGAAGGCAATCTTTTTATTGCCTTGAAGGGTGAGAATTTCGACGGCAACGATTACCTTGCCAAGGCAATGGAACTGGGCGCAAGTGCGCTTATCACAAACGACGAGAAGAGAGTTCCCGAAGGAGCAAATGCGATCATCGTCGAAGATACAGTAAGGGCTCTGGGACTTCTTGCAAATCATTACAGATTCAAGCTTGGCTGCAAGGTTATCGCAGTAACGGGTTCTGTCGGAAAGACATCAACAAGGACCATGATCGCCGAAGTCTTAAAGACCGGACTTAAGGTCCATTCATCAGAGAAGAATAACAACAACGAGATCGGTATGGCGCAGACAATTCTCTCCGCACCCGAAGACTCCGATGTCATCGTAGTCGAGATGGGCATGAGAGGCGAAGGCCAGATCTCGTATCTTACAAAGATCGCAAGACCTGATATCGCGATCATTACAAACATCGGATATTCGCATATCGGAATATTAGAGAGCAAAGATGCGATCATGAACGCTAAGATGGAGATCTGTGAAGGTCTTACGGACGGCGGCATCATCGCGATCAACAGCGATGACAGAAAGCTCTTTGACCACTGCGTTAAGGTGCTTACGATAAATAATTTCATTGCAGGCATCCAGGTAAGTTCAGATGATGATCTGCCTTGTCCCCTGATCGTTTCGGCGACAGGTGTAAAAGAGACAGAGGACGGAATGGCCTTCGGCGCGAAACTTAAGCGAATGGGCGTTGATTCGGAATTCCAGATCCCGCTTCATGTCGGTATGTATGGTGAGCCTGCGATCAGAAATGCTCTCTTTGCTATCTTCTGCGCTTACATGATGGGCATTACCAAAACACCGGAGAGCAGACAGAAGATCGCTGACGTTATCAGTGCCAAGAGTGCTGTTGACGGAAGAGGCGCGATCACCGAGACAAAGAGATATTTCATCATGAACGATGCTTATAACGCATCGCCGGAATCAATGGCAAATTCATTCCTGAACTTCTCCAAGAAGGCAAAAGGACACCGCAAGGTATTGGCTCTCGGAGGCATGCTGGAACTCGGCAAATTCGCTCCCGGTCTTCACGAGCTGACCGGTAAGGACTGCGCTTCATATGACTTCGACAGAGTGTTCGTAACGGGCGAGAATGCCGACGAATTCATCAAGGGCGCCCATATGGTTAATATGAAGCTCGAAATAGTAAAATGTAAAGACACTGAAGACGTCCAGAGACGCCTTGAAGATTACGTCAGAGACGATGACGCGATCCTCTTTAAAGCTTCTCACAGCTTCGGTTTTGAGAGCGTTGCAAAGTATTTTATTGAGAAGGGAAATGCCTGATAAATGGCAGAGAAGAAGGTAAAGTCGATCATACCTGATGTACCGCTGTACGGAACTCCCGGCAAGGCGGCAGGTTCAGATGCGTCCAAGCCTCAGACTCCTTCGAAAAAGAACCCTTCAAAGGCTCATGCGCCTGTCAAAAAACAGGTCCAGAGAAAGCCTTTTGCTGATCCCAAGACAGGCAAGATAACTGATATCGACAGCCTTATCGAACCGCCGCCGAAGCCCGAGAGGGAACCTATCAGCGCTGCGACGATCGAGCAGGCAGTAAAGTCATCAAATATCCCGATGATCCTTATGATCTTTGCCATAGTTGTATTCGGACTTGTTATCCTTTATTCGGTATCCGGTCCTGATGCTTACGGACAGTTCAAGGATTCTTCATGGTTCCTTACAAGACAGATAAGATTCACTATTGCCGGCTTCATTGCAATGTTCATCATCTCATTTATCCCGATCGATTTCTTCAAGCAGAAATGGGTCGCCTTCGGAGCTTATGTATTGAGCCTCGGTCTCGCGCTTGCCACGATCGCGCTCGGCGTAGGACGTGAGCACGGTGCTGCACGCTGGATCAATATCGGTCCTATCCAGCTCCAGAGCTCGGAGATCATCAAGGTCGCCCTGGTCGTTGCATTTGCCGGATACCGTTCGGTAATCGCATATCTGCGTAAGGAAGGCAGGATAAGAGAGCCAAAGACGAAGACAGGAAAGATCATTGCGCATACAATGCTCGAATTCCTTGTGCCCGTCGGCTTATGTATCCTCGTCGACGTTGTCATCCTCTTGCAGCCGCACCTGTCATGCTTCATTATCGTTGCTTTGGTAATCCTCATGTGTGCGATCGTATCAGAGATCCCTGTAAGATCATGGCTCTACGGAATACTTGTTCTCGTTGTTGTCGGAGTTGTCGGCGGCGCTATCGTATTTGCGGTAACACCTGCTGCAAAGCGTGAGAGATTCATGAAGAACTACGCACACGTTTTCAAGCGAATCGCGATCTTTACCGCGGACGATGAAGAACTCGACAATGAGGATGAGGGACTTACACGAGACGATACAAGACAGGTAGATAACGCCCATAATGCTTTGGGTTCAGGAGGAATGTGGGGCGTAGGACTCGGCAATTCCAGATCAAAATATAACTACGTATCAGAGGCCCAGAACGACTATATCTTCTCGATCTATATCGAAGAGACAGGCTTTGTCGGAGGCGTCATCCTGATGCTGATGTACCTTGTGATGTTCTTTATGTGCCTGGCCGTGTGCTGGCGGGCCAAAGACGTGTTCTCGAGGACCATAGCGACGGGATGTACGGCGCTGATATTCGTTGAAGTCCTGATGAATATCTCGGTTGAGCTGCAGGTCATTCCTGCTACCGGCGTTACGCTTCCCTTTATCAGTTACGGCGGTACGGCGCAGGTAACGCTCCTTATCGCGTACGGTCTTATCCTCTCCGTCTCAAGAAGCGGAACACTCAAGCCTGAGAAGAAGAGCCACAAGTCTCCCAAACAGTTATTTAAGCAGGGAGCGTGAATCTGATGGAAAGACGGTACATAATAACCGGCGGCGGAACGTCGGGCCATATAAATCCCGCGCTTGCAATAGCAGAACTTCTTAAGGAAGACGCTGCAAAGAACGGAGATTCCTGCAAGATCATATTCACGGGCAGGAAACAAGGTCTGGAAGGCGAGCTGGTACCCAAGGCCGGCTATGATTTCAGGGATGTCGAATCGCTCCCGATGCCTTATAAACCTTCATTCCGGGTATTCAAGGCTATGAGCGCCAACAGGCGCGGAAAGAAGCAGTGTCTTGCGCTCATAAATGATTTCAAGCCCGACTGTGTCATCAGCACGGGCGGCTATGTAAGCGCTCCTCTCATCTTTGCAGCTAAGAAAGCGAAGATCCCCGTAATGATCCACGAGGCAAATGCTTTCCCCGGAAGAGCCAATAAACTGTTTGCAAAAGGTGCTCTCGTAATGACCGGTTTTCCCGGTCAGGAAGGCATCTTCAGGAAGGCCAAAAAGGTCGTACATACAGGCAATCCCGTAAGGAGCAGCTTCTTCGGCAGGACCAAAGAGGATTCCAGGAAGGAACTCGGTATCGATCCTGATCAGAAACTCGTATTTACGATGGGCGGCTCACTGGGTTCCGCGACACTTACGAATTTTATTTTCGAGACGGCGAAAAAGCCCGAATTCAGTGATGTTCATTTCGTGATCTCGGTAGGAAAGCATAACTCCGTCGAGATCACTCAGGATGTTAAGGATCTTCCCAATCTCGAGATCAGGAATTATATCGACAGGCCCGATCTTTATATGTCTGCGGCTGACTGTTCCATTCTCAGGGCAGGCGCTGTTACATGCGCGGAGATAACCGCAACCGGTGCGTGCGCCATCATGGTGCCTTATCCGCATGCGGCTCACGACCATCAGACATATAATGCGAATTCCCTTGCGGATAAGGGTGCGGGAATCGTGGTAAGTGACGATGACGTAAAGGCCGGAAAGCTCGAAAATGTCCTCAGCGGTCTTCTTAACGACCCTGAAAGACAGGCTGCGATAAGGAAGGCCGGTCTGGATCTTGCAATCAAAGACACGGGGGAGAGAATAACCGAAGCTATCAAGGCGGCGCTTGGGAATAATCCGTAAACTGATAAAATAGCATTATGGATGATAACGAGTTAGACAGATTATTCGGTGAGGTATCAGAGTCCGGATCTAAGCCGGAGAAAGAACCTTCAAAAGACAAGGAAAATGAGGCTTCCGGCAAGGAAGTCAGTGATTCCGAGCGTGCCGAAGAAGTCTTAAGGAAAAACGGTTTCATCGTAAGCAAATATAAAGAATCTTCCGGAGATGACGAAGAAGGATCAGACGAAGAACCGTCTGATGAGGAAGAGAAGGAAGAGTCTGAAGATTCGGAAGATACTGAAGAGAACGAAGATCCCGAAGAGTCTGAAGAGGAAGATGAGGAATCCGGAGAAGGATCTGAGGAAGACGAAGAGTCTGACGAAGATTCTGAGGAAGAGTCCGGAGAAGACGATGAAGAAGACTCTGAGAGCGAAGAGGTTCCTGCCAGGGAAAAACCAAAGAAGAAGGCTAAAAAGAAGCCTGCACGCCGCTTAAACAAGAAAGGCATAACGATAATATGCCTGTTAGTACTCATAATCGGCCTTGCGGCGCTTATCTGGTTCCTTCCGGCATTCCGCGTAAGGAATGTTCATGTCGAGGGCAATGTTTCCCAGACTGACCAGGAGATCTTAAGACAGCTCAAGCTTGAATATAATGCCCACCTGATGGGCGGTGTAAGCGGCAATATCCTTGATGTCATAAGGCTTGATTACGGTAAGACCGAAGAGCGCATCAAGAGGGAGAATCCCTATATCGAAGATATCAGGGTATCGGTAAAACTCCCTTCGACGGTTGACGTTACGGTTAAGGAACGCCAGAAAGTATGCTATATCAGGACGCCTGACGGCTATGCTGCCCTCGATAAGGACGGCATCGTATTGGAGCTCTCTTCGAACGACACAGGCAAGAGGGTAAGGCCCGTCATCTGCGGACTTAACGTTAAGTATGCGGAGCTCGGAAAGCCCGTAACCATAGGCAATGCGAACGATTACAAGAAAGCGATCATTGTCCTCGGTGCTATCCTTGCTGCCGATAATGCCAGCATCGGCGACAATTATTCAATGTTCGAGAACACCCTGGAAGTAAGGATGCTGCCAAGCGGCTACATTTTTCTTACGGTATATTCCCCGTCCGGCAAGATGATCCAGATCAAACTCAACAACCTGGACAAGATAAGCGATAAAATGGCATGGCTCCTCTATGCCTTTAATTCAGAGGCTTTGGACAAGACCAAGACCAAAGGATTCCTTGATATGACCGGCGATGACCCGACTTTAAGGGAATACTAATTATATTTGCTTGATTTCCGCCATTTAATGATATTATAAATGTGAAGTTTTCTTTACAATCACACAGTATTTACTATTGTTTGTATTGATTGAAACTTGGGTTTGGGTTAAAATTTTCAATGGTTAATAATATTTATTTAATCAAGAAATCTTTTAATTTATTTTTGGAACAATAAAGAGTACGGAGGAACAAAAGGATGTCTGACAGCAAGCACAGCTATTCAATGGACGAATCTAATGTTGCAAGCATTAAGGTAATCGGCGTAGGCGGCGGCGGAAGCAATGCCGTAAACCGCATGGTCGAGAGTGGTGTCCAGGGCGTCACGTTCATCGCTATCAATACAGATAATCAGGCACTTGCCCGCAATAAGGCAGAGATCAAGATCCAGATCGGTGAGAAGGTTACCAGAGGCTTAGGCTGCGGTGCTGATCCCAGCGTTGGTGAGAAGGCAGCAGAGGAGTCCAGAGACGAGATCGCTGAAGCTATTGCTAACACAGACATGCTCTTTATCACAGCCGGCATGGGCGGCGGTACAGGAACAGGTGCTGCTCCGGTAGTTGCTCAGATCGCAAGAGATCTCGGTATCCTTACAGTTGCTGTTGTTACTAGTCCTTTCACATTTGAAGGCGCTAAGAGAGCTGCAAACGCTGAGCGCGGTATCCGTGAGCTCCAGAAGTCAGTTGACTCTCTCATCATCGTTTCCAATGATAAGCTCCTCGACGTAGTCGATGACAATACAAGCTTCGAAGAAGCATTCAACATGGCAGACCAGGTATTGAAGTTCGGTGTTGCCGGCATTTCAGACCTCGTTGCTATCCCCGGACTCATCAACCTCGACTTGGCAGACGTTACACGTGTCATGAAGGACGCTGGTGTTTGCCACATGGGTATCGGCCGTGCTTCCGGTGAGGACAGAGCTTCCGTTGCTATCAAGCAGGCTATCAATTCACCTCTCCTCGATACAACTATCGACGGTGCTACAGGTGTTATCCTTAACTTCACAGGCGGCAGAGGAATGCGTCTTTCCGAGATCGACGCTGCTTCTTCCATCGTTCGTCAGGCAGCAGCTCCTGAAGCAGAGATCATCGTTGGTGCAGTCGTAGACGACTCACTCGAAGATGAGCTCATGATCACAGTAATCGCTTCCGGATTCGACGGAACAGTCAATGCTTCTGCAGGACACAGAGCAAGCACATCAGTTCTCTCCAGAGAGAATCCTACATTGATCTCAGCTAGACAGCCTGTTGCTCCTCAGCCGAGAACAGACTACACACCCAGACAGCCCGAGCCCGCTCCGGCACCCGTTCCGGTACAGAGACCTCAGCCCGGCTTCAGATTCGGTGACGAGTCCGTTGCACCTGCACCTGCTCCTCAGGCAGTTCAGCAGGTTCCCATGCAGCAGGCTCCTATCCAGCAGGTTCCTGTTCAGCCTATGCCTCAGCAGGCAGCTCCCGCACCCGCACCCGCTCCTTCACAGCAGCCGGTACAGATGGGCGGCAGACCTCAGGCTAACGTAGCTCCTGCAGCTGATGAGAAGGCTCAGAAGTCAGCTAAGCCCTGGTTCATGTTCGGTAAGGACGGACAGTAATTTAAGGGAGTCCTTCCGTGATCTGTCCGAAATGCGGCGCGAATGACGACAAGGTCCTGGATTCAAGACCGACCGATGACGGTTTCGCTGTCAGAAGAAGACGAGTATGTCTTGTCTGCGGCGCGAGGTTTTCGACAATTGAGAAGATCGAAGGCTTAAAGCCGATGGTCGTCAAGAAGGACGGAACCAAGCAGCTTTATGAACCCGACAAGATCTTGAGAAGTCTTGACGTTGCCTGCCAGAAGCGCGGAGTATCTCAACAGGTCAAAGAGAATATCGTTTCCGATATTACGCATCTCGTAGAAGAGAGATTCAATAAAGAGATAACCTCGTCCGAGATCGGCGAGTTTATTATGTCGAAGCTGATGGATATAGATCGCGTATCTTACGTCCGCTTTGCATCGGTATATAAGAACTTCACAGACCTGGATTCTTATACGGCCGAGATCAACAATTTTGACGTGGGAAGCACTGCTTCTGACGGAGAGTAAGGAATTGTAACATTGTTACAAATAGGGAAAACCTAAGAAAGTTGTAGACCAGGGGTGATCTTATGGCAGCTAACAAGGTTTTGCTCGTAGACGACGATCCGGGCATCATTGAAGTACTTAAGCTCTACTTTGAGAAAGAGGGATACCAGGTATCCACATGCATGCAGGGTGACAAAGCGATAGCTGCTTTTAACGCCTTCGTTCCTGATATTGTTATCCTGGATCTTATGCTTCCCGGCATGGACGGCAATGATATCTGCCGCGAGATCAGAAAGACATCCGAATGTCCGATCATCATGCTCACTGCAAGAACCGATACTCTTGATAAGATCGTCGGTCTTGAGTTAGGCGCTGATGACTACATCCCGAAGCCGTTCGAACCTAAGGAAGTACTTGCCAGAGTTAAGGCAGTACTTAGACGTACAGATAAGCGTGATGCCGCTCCGGCAGCCGCTGAAAAGAATGAAGGATCTACAGACATCATTACCTATCCCGGTTTTTCTGTCGATAAGATCCGTTATGTAGTAAGTGTAGACGGCAATGAGATCTACATGCCGCCTAAGGAGCTTGAGCTCTTATTCTTCCTTGCATCCAATCCCAACAGGGTATTCACGAGAGAGCAGCTCTTGGAGAACGTTTGGGGATACGATTTCTACGGAGAATCCCGTACGGTCGATGTCCACATCAAGCGTATCAGAGAGAAGATCGAGAATCCCGACAGAGAGCAAAACTGGAGTATTAAGACCGTTTGGAGCAAGGGTTATAAATTCGAGACGAGGTAAGTAATTAATGACGCCGAGAGCTGACGGTAAGCGGGTATCGGCGGGATTTGCCGTTTTTCTCATATCCTTCCTTGTATTGACGACGTTGATTGTTTTCGCAGTCTTGTTGTTCCTTTCGTATGAGAATATGTATAACAACCTCGTTATTGAGGTGTCTGCAGGTACCGACGGCGCGTGCAGGGACTTAGCGTCCGACATTACCTCCATTACGTCGCTGCAGGATGAGAAATTCATATACACTCTTAATGACGACGGCTCAGACAATTTCAAGAATTCCAGGATCATCGATAAGTTCGTAAATTCCCAGACATACCGTTCTAGCGGCTCCGTTTATGTAACGGATAAGGACGGCAGGGTCTGTTGCCGCAATAATTTCGTTTTCGATGCGATGGATAATATCGAGACATCAGATGACGGTCCTTTGAGGATCACCCAGGAAAACGTACTGGAGATGCTCAAGACCGCTGATGCTGACGGATACGCAAGGATCGCACCTGTCAGTTCGGGCAGGGTCGTTTCCATAAGCTGCACCCAGGTCACGGGAACCGATTATTATGTAATCGTCTGCAACAGTGAAGGCACTGAGCAGACCAGGGCAGAATATGTAAAGATCATTCTTATCCCTGCAGTAGTTGCGATGATCATAGCGATAGTCCTTTATGCAGTATTCGTTTACTTAAGCCTCATGCCGATCAAGGACATCTCGCACGCTATCTCCAGGGTTGCCGAAGGCGATTATTCAGTAAGAGTTAATC
Source organism: Oscillospiraceae bacterium (assembly GCA_902780785.1). Lineage (GTDB taxonomy): Bacteria > Bacillota > Clostridia > Saccharofermentanales > Saccharofermentanaceae > Saccharofermentans. The sequence continues at coordinate 83,708 of CACZGS010000001.1, forward strand.
CTAAATATTCTGATCCCGATGACTATGCGACTTTATCAGTCTCTTCGGAATTCTCCGAGATGGGAAGCACGGTCAATAAGATGATCGAATCGCTCGAAAACCAGGAGCACGACAGAGAGATGTTCATCTCATCTATCGCTCACGATATAAGAACCCCTCTTACATCAATAAACGGCTTTGTAACGGCGATGCTTGACGGCACGATCCCTGAAGACAAGCAGGATCATTATCTTGAGCTCATCAAGCAGCAGACCGACAGAATTAGAACGCTCGTAACACAGATGACTGAAGCTTCTTCCTTGTCGCATCCTGATCCTGACATGATGGAAGAATTCAATATCAACGACATGATCAATGACATCGTCGATAACCTTGAAGCGCAGCTTACAGACAAGCAGATAAGAGTAATAAAATCATTGGATCCCGGCCCGGGCATCATGGCATACGGCGAAGCGCAGCAGCTTTGCAGAGTAATAATAAACATCATTACGAATGCCATTAAGTTCACGCCGCAGAACGGCGAGATCAAGATCTCAACAGAGACCAATCCCAAAGCAAGAAAGATATTCATCTCCGTCGAAGACTCCGGCGCAGGCGTTGAAGAGTCAAAGAGACAGAGGATCTTCGAGAGTTTCTATCAGGCGGATTCCTCACGTAAATCCGAAGGCTTCGGCTTAGGACTTTACATATGTAAGCAGATCCTTGCAGGTCACGGACAGACCATCATCTGTGATGAAGGCCGTGAACTTGGCGGCGCGAGATTCGTATTCTCATTCCCTTATCCGCCTGAGGAGCAGGAGCAGTAATCTTGGCCGGCAACAACTCGAAAAACAAAGCACTCGCTAAAAAGATATATGACGCGCTGTCAACGGAATTTCCGGACAGTATGTGTTCATTGGACTACGATTGTCCCCAAAACTTAGCCATAAGAGGCATATTGTCCGCACAATGCACCGACAAAAGGGTTAATATAACTGCAACAGATCTTTTCACTAAGTATCCGGACATGGAATCGATCGCAAATGAAGATCCGGAAGCGATCGCGGCGGTCATCAAGCCCTGCGGTCTTACGGCTTCCAAGACCAAGTCTGTAATGGCTTTTGCGAAGAAGATGACCGGAGAATGGAAAGGCAAAGTTCCTAACGATGTCGATCTCCTTATGGAGGTTCCGGGCATCGGCAGGAAGATCGCGAACCTCATTGTCGGTGAGGTCTACGGCACGCCTGCAGTAGTCGTTGATACGCACTGCAAGCGTGTAATGAAGAGAATAGGAATAACTGAGAGCAGTGACCCTGCCAAGGTTGAGAAGGACATAATGAAGGTATTTCCGGAAGAACAGTGGATCAGCATCGGACATCTGTCCGTCGATCTCGGACGAAAGTATTGCACGGCGCAGTCACCAAAGTGTGATGAATGTCCGTGCGCATCTTTCTGCAAGAGGAGGATATAAGACATGACAGCAATCCATCTGTCTAATCCCGTTACTGATCTTTACGGTGTCGGTCCTTCTGCGGAAGAGAAGCTCGCTAAATTAGATATCTACACAATCTACGACCTCATAGCTTTTATCCCGTGGCGATACGATGACTGGTCCAATGTAGGCTCGATCGGTTCTTTTGACTTGTCTGACCGCTTTGACGATAACACCGGTTATGACCTGTCTTTCAGAGGAACCATATGTACAACTCCTTCAGTAAACATCACAAGTAAAAAAAGACCTTTGACCTTTTTCGTAAATGACGGAACAGGAAGGATCAAGCTGACATTTTTCAATTCGCCTTATCTGTCGGGAAAGTTCTCTTTAGGCGACGAGTGTTTTATCCATGGGCAGGTCACGATTTTTAAAGGCCAGATGCAGATGGTTAATCCTTATATCGAGAAGGCCGAGAAGATCACCGATGATGCACTCGTAAGGCCCGTATATCACTTAACTGCAGGCCTTACATCCAACAATATATCCAAGTGGGTCGCAACGGCTATAAAGCTCTGCGGCGATGAACTCTTATCCTGCATTCCCGCAAGCATCGCAGAGCAGAAGGGATTCGTATCACCCAAGGAAGCTTACATGATGGCGCATTTCCCGGCTTCGCTGGAAGACGCGAGAAGAGCCAGGGAACAGCTCGCATATGAGGAGTTGATCCTTCTCGGTATCGGCATGAAGCTCTACAGCTCAGGTCACGGAATAAAGGAAGTTGCAGAACAGGTAATACCTTCAGGTCCAAATGCCATAAGCCGCGATCTTGCAGCAAGATGGAACCTGATAAAGAGTAATCTCGGCTTTGCACTGACAGGTGACCAGACGGCAGCTTTCAGGGATGTCCAGACAGATCTTATGTCCACGACACCGATGAACAGACTTATCCAGGGTGACGTAGGTTCAGGCAAGACGATGGTTGCGGCATTATCCATGCTTATCACCGCGCTGATGGGCAAGCAGGCAGTTCTTCTTGCGCCCACATCTGTCCTTGCGACACAGCACTATAAGACTTTGTCAGCTCTCATGCAGAACAGCGGTATGGAACCCGTGCTCTTACTCGGTAAGACAAAGGCTTCAGAGAAGAACGAGATCAAGGATAAGATCGCAAGCGGTGAAGCAAGGGTCATAATCGGAACACATGCCCTTCTTACAGACGATATCAGTTTCCACGATCTTGCTCTTGTAATAGCAGATGAGCAGCACAGATTCGGTGTTAAGCAAAGGGAGAAGCTCCTCTTTAAGGACGAAGGAGAAGACGGCACAATAAAGAGTGTCCACAACCTCGTCATGACCGCAACACCGATCCCGAGGACCCTTGCAATGGTTATCTACGGCGACATGGCAACATCTGTTATCAGAGAAAAGCCGAAGGGCCGTCAGGAGATAACTACATGGTTTGTTAACTCCAAAAAGAGCAAGGCTATAGAAGAGATGATGAGCGTTAAGCTCGCGGCAGGCGAGCAGGTATATATCGTCTGCGCCAAGATCGATAAGGATGAGACAGAAGCAGGTTCAGATTATCTTGTGGGAGAACCTGTCGGAGGAGATGAGAGCGTAACAAGCGTTTTCGACATGAAGAAACAGGTCGATTCGATGAGCAATCTCTCGCAGTATAAGAGCGCAGTCCTCTACGGTTCCATGAAGGAGAAGGACAAGCTCGAGACGATGGAACGCTTCATCGCAGGCGACATTAAGATCCTTATATCTACTACAGTAATCGAAGTCGGTGTCGACAACCCGAATGCCAATGTCATGATAATCATGGATGCGGACAGATTCGGACTCTCGACACTGCACCAGTTAAGAGGCCGTATCGGCAGAGGCGACAAGAAGTCTTATTGTTTGCTGGTATCTGAATCGAGATCTGAGCTGGCGCTCTCCAGAATGAAGATGATGTGCGAATCATCAGACGGATTCGAGCTCGCGGAAAAGGACCTTGAATTAAGAGGTCCGGGCGATTTCTACGGCACAAGACAGCACGGTATCCCTACACTTCGTGCCGCAAACCTTTATACTGATATGAAGATAGCTACTGAAGCCACCGAAGCCGTGAACAGGATCATCGAGGCAGGCGGCGAGGAAGCTGAGCGCTTGAACGAAGCGATAAAGAAGATGTTCGAATTAAGATTTGCAAGGAAGATGGAGCAGTTATAATGCCTAGAGTAGTAACGGGAAGATTCAGAGGCGCGATATTGCAGGCGCCTGAAGGAGATAAGACAAGGCCCACGACCGATAAGGTAAAAGAGGCCCTGTTCTCGATAATACAGGCATATGTCCCTGATTCAGAGTTCTTAGACCTTTTCGCAGGCTCCGGACAGATAGGAATAGAAGCCTTAAGCCGCGGCGCAAAGCGTGTAACTCTCGTTGAGAGGAGCGGTCAGGCTGCAGCCATAATATCCAAGAATATAAGCAAGATAAGGATGGAAGGCTCTGACGAGATAAGGTTCCACAAGAAGAGCGTAGCCCAGGCATTGGAGCTCTTAGGACAGGCGGGCGAGAAATTTGATATCATATTCATGGACCCGCCCTATAAGGACGTGCCTTTAAGGCTTGAGGAGGCTACAAAGCTCATCAACACCTTCGGTATGCTCAAAAAAGACGGGATGCTGATCGTGGAACACGACAAAGACTGTGAGATTCCTGAGGAAGTTAACGGTTTGAAGCATGTTCGTTCTTGTAGTTATGGGCTTCAAGTGTTAACATTTTTTAAGGATATTAATATCGGAGGATAATGGTTTTGAAGGTAATGCTCTTCCCGGGGACGTTCGATCCTTTCACAAGAGGACATAGAGACATTGCTAGAAGAGCTAGTAAGCTCTGTGATAAACTTGTTATCGCAGTCATGGAAAATGCTGCAAAGAAGCCGATATTTACTCCTGAGGAACGAGTAGAGCTCATCAAGCTCTCGCTCAAGAACGATAACCTGGACAATGTCGAAGTTATGGCATGGGGCGGCCTTCTGGTTGACCTTTACCAGCAGCTCGGATGCTGTGCTTCCGTAAGAGGCATCAGATCAGAGTCTGACTTCAGATATGAATCAGAGCACGCACTCGCGAACCGCCTGCTTTATTCAGGCTACGATGCTGTGCTCCTGCCCTGCAGAGACGACTTGTCGCTTATCAGTTCTTCGATGGTAAAGGAAGTAGGCTCATATGGCGGAGACCTCTCTAAGATGGTTCCTGCCGAGATCTTAGATTTAGTTAAGGAAAAACTTTTGAAAGGAAGGAATTAATAATGGAGAACAGCAATTTCAATCAGGGCGGACAGCGCTATGACGCTATCAAGCACATCGACTATCTTATCGACATGGTCAAGGATGCTTCGAGCGTTCCTTTCTCCGATAAGTGCTCTATCGAGAGAACAGAGACGATCAATTCACTCCAGATCCTTAAGAACAATCTTCCTGCTTCAGTTGCACAGGCAAATGATATCGTAGCAAGAGCCCAGGATATAATCAGCACAGCAAGAGAGAAGAATAAGAAGATCATCGACGACGCTAACCGCATGTATGCCATGAAGGTCAACGATCACGAGATCACAAGAGGCGCACGTGAGGAAGCTGCACAGATCATCGCTAACGCAGAGGCTCAGGCAGAAGAACTCAGAAAGAATGCCCACATCTACGTTAAGTCTCTTCTCGAGAACGTTAACGAGACTCTCACAGACAACATCGCAAAGATCCAGACAAATCTTACTGAGATCAACTCCACTCTCGACGAGACCGAGTAATATCAGGGTTAAGAAAGAACTTAACAGGGCTGTCCGAAAGGGCAGCCCTTTTTATTCACGCACATATATTTTCTAAAAGATTTATAATAGTCCTAACAGGATAACAGGAGGTGACAGCCATGATATTGGGAATCGAGATTGAGAACTTCGATGTTTTCGATAAGGACAGAGCAGGAATACTGTTAGACGATTATCTTTCCGATAAGGAAAACGGCACGTCTCACGATGCTTTCAGAGGCCTTAATGCCCTGATCGGTCGTAATAACACCGGCAAGACTTCTTTCATGGGCTGCATGGCTTTCTTAAGGGATACCATTATCCAGGGCTGTGCCGTGGCTTCCATAAGTTACGGAAGGCCGGGTTTTGCCAACATGACTCCTGATATTTCCAAGCCTTCGGTCTTCAGGATCTTCTTTAAGCTTGAAGATAAGAATTCCGGCAAGCCGAAGTTCATCCAGTATGAACTTTCCATCGTTACCAGCAGATTCAAGAGCCCTATCATAGACAGCGAGAAGGTAATAATCCTGGCTGATGTCGACGGCACCAAAAAGCCGCTCACGATATTGGATATAGAGCAGGGCAAAGGCACGATCGTAAATCTTGAGGACGGTACTTCCGGGAATGCGATAGGTGTTGAAGATGAACACCTTACCGCATTAAGCCTTTATGGAAAGATCACCGGATACAGGGATTATGTTCTGCTCTATAAAGAGATCTATAACTGGTTCTTCTGCAGTTTCTCTTCTGAAGAACACAGCTCTTACTACTACGATGGCGGTGCGCCGGGCGGACATAAGCATCTTAACAGCACAGGTTCAAATGTCGGCAACGTGCTTGAATATATCCGTATGGAGAGCGAAGAAGAATATGAGCGCATCGTAAATGAGATCGAGGAGAAGATCCCTACGATGAAGAAAAAGAAGAATCTTCCTCTTGCGCTTAAAGAGAGCCCCAATAAGCTCTTTTTATATCTGCTCCTCCTCCGCGATTCAAGGCCGCGCTCGACTATCTTTATCGAGACGCCCGATAAGGACCTCTACCACGATATGGTCGATGTCTTAAGCGACGAGATGCGTGATTACACGATGAAGAACCACTATTGCCAGATCGTGTTCTCGACTCACAATCCGTACATAATAGAGACTCTGTCACCTAAGGAGATATGGGTCTTCGAACGCACTTTCGAGAAAGAATCCGGCGATGTACAGATACGTTGCGCAGGCGCAGATCCGCTGGTAATGGAATTGTTCCATCAGGGTGTTGGCATGGGTTCCATCTGGTATGGCGGACACCTTGACAGCAAGAATGAAGACGACTGATATAAGGCTGATTTATGTTGATAGAGATACTTTCAGAAGATAAATCCGGAGCAGTCGTTGTAGAACGTCTGGTTAAAAGGATAATCGATAACGAAGGGGTGGACGCCGAAGTAAATGTTCATCCGCACAGAGGCTGCGGGAGTCTTCCCAAGGACATGACCGCAAAGCCGCCGAAGTTCGCAAATTCCCTGCTCGATCTCCTTCCGTCAGAACTGCGTGCTTATAACAAAGTATATGGCGGCAAGGACCTGATCCTTATAATCGCCATCGACTCCGATGACAAGGATCCTCAGGCATTAAGACAGGAGATATATGCCGTTGCTTCCAAGTTTGCTCCTGACATAAGAAGCGTTGTCGGAATAAGCACAGAAGAAATAGAAGCATGGATATTAGGTGATAAGCAGGCTATCTGCGATGCTTATCCTGACTGCAATACAGAGATCCTCGATTCTTATGAGCAGGATTCCGTCTGCGGCACATGGGAGATCCTATGCAGAGCAATAAGCGAGAATGCGGAGGAACTTATCGAGATAGGTTATCCCGCTATCGGTCACTACAAGGCTTTGTGGGCTGAGAATATCTCGAAATACATGCTCCCGCAAAAGAATGTATCACCGAGCTTCAACACGTTTAAGATGGCGCTCATAACGGCGCTTAAGAATCCTGTTCCGATCTACCGCAGGCGTGAGTTCTGATGGCAAGACACATCTACGTCCACAATCCTTTTTGCGCGAGAAAATGCCCTTACTGTGATTTCTATTCGGTCACCGATATCTCATGCACTGAAGCGTTCTATAAAGCTGCGGTAAAAGAGGTTCAGCTGTTAGCTTCGGTCATTGATGAGACCACCGGAACAAATCCTCTTACGGATATCGATAACAGGGATACTGTTTATTTCGGAGGAGGCACTCCGTCTGTGCCTGACAGCAGGTTTATAACAGATCTTTTGAAGGCGATAAAAGAGGCCTTTAATATCGCTTCTGACGCAGAGATAACGATAGAAGTAAATCCGTCTTCCGTAACATCCGAGAAGCTTACAGAGTACTTTCAGGCGGGTTTTAACCGCATATCTTTAGGTGTGCAGTCTTTAGACGATGAAGTGCTGAAGACTCTGGGAAGACTTCACGATTCAAAAGGTGCTCTTGATGCGATAGATATGATAAGGGAAGCAGGCTTTACGAACATCTCCGCTGACCTTATTACAGGTGTTCCGGGAGAGACTCCCGAAGGGATAAAAAGAGACATAAAGGCTTTTCGCGATCACGGCGTAAAACACATAAGCACATATTCTCTGATGCTTGAAGAAGGCACAGCGTTTTACGACAGTTATAACAAGACGATCGAAGAATATATCTCACCTGAATTAGAGCGTGAGATGTATCACGGGACGCGTGCATTCCTGAATGAATCAGGATATGAGACTTATGAGATATCCAACAGTGCAATGCCGGGCTATAAGAGCATACATAATTCGTCTTACTGGAACTCCTGCGAATACTTTGCGATAGGTGCGGGAGCGCACGGGTATCTGGGTGATCTCAGATACGGTCACAGAGACGATGTGAGAGCCTACATTGAAGAAATGAACACGATTACATCTGACGTTTACAAAGCATTCTTGGAGGGCAATGAGAGCATCACGAAGTCACTCTATGTTGAAGAGAGACTTTCGTTGGAAGATAAGATGCGCGAAGTTGCATTTTTAAGGCTCAGGACGACAGAAGGAATCCTTCTGGATGAATTCAAAAAAGTCTTCGGTGCAGAGTTCGAAGATGTTTTCGCGCAGGCCGTAAAGAGCAATATCGAAAAGGGATTATTGGAGCGCAAAGAAAGAACGCTCCGATTAACACGGAGCGGTCTTGATATTGCAAATATTGTTATTGAGGATTTCCTCTGATCAGCCCTGCTGCTGTGCTGCAGCTGCCTGAGCTTCCTTGTACTTGGCTTCGTCAGCCTTTCTGATCGCGGTACGCATGATCTTTCCGCTTGTAGTCTTGGGAAGCTCATCAACGAACTCGATAACTCTCGGATACTTGTAAGGAGCTGTAGCGTTCTTTACGTGATTCTGGAGTTCCTTAACGAGCTCGGGTGAAGCCTTCTCCTTGTAAGCCTTTGTGAGGACTATTGTTGCCTTAACAACCTGGCCTCTCATGGGATCGGGAACAGCTGTTACAGCGCACTCGAGGACTGCATCGTGAGTCATGAGGGCACTCTCAACTTCGAAAGGTCCGATACGGTAACCGGAGCACTTGATAACGTCGTCGTTTCTTCCTACGAACCAGATATAACCCTCAGGATCTCTCCATGCCGTGTCGCCTGTGCTGTAGTCTGCGCCGGGCCACTGTTCAGCCATAGCCTCAGGGTTCTTGTAGTACTCACGGAAGAGTCCGATAGGCTTTGCAGATGCGTTCTTAATAACGATATTGCCTACGATACCGTCTTCTACCGGTACACCGTTGTCGTCAAGAAGCTGGATGTCGTAGATAGGCGTAGGCATACCTGTTGAACCCGGTTTTACATCGATCCAGGGGAAGTTTGCGAAAAGAACGCTTCCTTCTGTCTGGCCGAATCCTTCGCGGATCTCAAGGCCTGTGTATTTCTGCCACTTGTAGAAAACTTCAGGATTCAAAGGCTCGCCTGCCATTGAGCAGTGCTTGATGGAAGAGAAGTCATACTTTGTAAGGTCTTCCTGAATGAGATATCTGTATATAGTGGAAGGTCCGCAGAAAGAGTTGAGCTTGAGCTTTTCCATGATCTCGAGCATTCTTGCTGCCTTGAACTTCTGTGTATCGTAAGTAACGTTAACTGCACCGCAGATCCACTGTCCGTAGATCTTGCCCCATGCAAACTTTGCCCAGCCTGAGTCAGCCTGTGTTAAGTGCCTGCATCCGTCGTAAACCTGCTGCCAGTACTTGGCTGTTACGATGTGGCCAAGAGGGAGGGTGTAGTCGTGAAGGATCATCTTAGGCTCACCTGTTGTACCGGATGAGAAGTAGATCAGCATCGGATCGTATGCATGTGTAGCTTCGTCACCTGTGGGGCGCTCGAAAACAGGAGATGCATTATCTATATCATCTGTCAGAGATCTCCAGCCTTCAGGTGCCTCGCCGATAACGCTGCAGTACTGAACTGTCTTGCAGTCGGGACGTGCCTTATTTACGTGCTCAATGATCTGCGGATCGTCAGCACATACGATCATCTTAACGTCTGCGGCATTGCAGCGGTATACGATGTCGTGATAAAGGAGCTGGAACGTTGCAGGGATTACCAGAGCGCCGAGCTTGTGAAGACCTACCATCGTGAACCAAACTTCAGGACGCTGACGGAGCATCATGAGGACTCTGTCGCCCTTCTTGATTCCTAAGTCCTTGAACATGTTTGCAACGCGGTTGCTCTTCTCGCTGATATCCTTAAATGTGAAATGCTTTTCGTTGCCGTCATCGTCACACCAGATGAGTGCTTCCTTCTCAGGATCCTCCTTGGCATAAACGTCAACAACGTCAAATCCGAAGTTGAAATCCTCCGGAACATTTATCTTGAAATTCTCTTTAAAGTCCTGATAACTGTCAAAATCAATTCTGTTTACAAATCTGTTTAATAAGTCCATGGGTATACATTCCTTTTCTACTTCAATTTTTTAGGCCTTGGGGTAGAACTGCTAAATCACTCGTTGATAATCGTGAGGAACTTAGCAGTCTCCGTCACGGCTCTCTGTCCGTGAGGCTTCTCAGGATTGAAGTAAATGGAATCTCCTGCCTCTAAAGTAAATTCTCTGTCTCCTACGACTACCTTGATAGCGCCTTCGATGACATAGTTGAACTCCTGGCCGCCGTGGCGTACGAGCTCAGCTGTCTCGGACTTGGAGAGGGTAACGATCATAGGATCCATCTGTCTGTTCTTGTAGTTGAATGCAAGGGCACTGAATGAATAGCCGGGATAACGCTCGACCTTGATTCCGTTGCCGCCTCTAACCACTGTATAGTCATCCATTCTCGGAACGTCGCCTGTCATAAGGACAGTCGGATCTACCTTGAAAACGCTTGCCACCTTGTAAAGAAGGCTGATCGGAATCTCCTTCTCGCCGTTCTCATATGCTAAATACTCTTCCGTGCTCACGCCGATCTGCTGTGCCACTTCTTCGGCTGTTAAGTCAAGGATGTCTCTAAGCTCTCTGATCCTGTCGGATATCTGCTTAATGTATTCGTTCATATTGGCCTCCAGATGATAATTTATCAGCGATTGATTATTGTACAACATTATTTTCGCGCGTGCGAGTTATATAATATTACGCTACTTTAATCCTATTTGTGAATCAACGAATTGTCCATCTTATGTTGCCCCTGAGAGCCTGTTTTTAGTTGGTTTGGGGCTAAAATTTCGAAAATTTTGCCTCTGAACAGCGAAAATTGCCCTTCCGGAGGCAAAATGCCGGCAGATAACGCGCTGTGCCCCAAAATGTTAGTGTTGACTAACCCTACCCCTGATTGTTAGTATTTGCTCCATTGAGGGAGTAGCAGACGCAGATAATAGCGTTGTTTAAGTCAACATACTGGTCAATACCTGGCTTAATCTTCCATTGCGAGACTCAAGGCATTTAGGGCCTTGGGTTATTTTTTTGCCCGGGCAGGAAGGAAGATAGATGGTCCAACTCATTATTAACAGCTTACTTCTGGGTATCGGTCTTGCGATGGACGCATTCTCGGTCTCTATAGCCAACGGCATTGTTGAGCCCGGCATGAGAAAGCGCAGAATGCTCCTTATAGCCGGAGTCTATGCTGTGTTCCAGTTCATGATGCCGATGTTAGGCTGGCTCCTGGTAACTACCCTTGAAGAGATCTTCACTAAATTCAGTGTTCTTATCCCGTGGATCGCATTGATATTGCTCCTTTTTATCGGCGGCAAGATGATCGTCGAGGCAATCCTCGAAAAGAAGAACGGCAGGAAAACTGATGAAGAGCAGGTAATGAAACTTACCTTTAAGACACTTATCGTTCAGGGCATAGCGACTTCTATCGATGCGCTGTCAGTAGGTTTTACCATTGCGGATTATTCTCTTAAGAGGGCATTTGCCGCATCTTTGATAATCGGCGTGGTTACGCTTGTGATATGCTTAATTGGGTTGATCTTCGGCAAGAAGATCGGCGGCAAGATATCGGGGACCGCCACTATTATCGGTGGATGCATCCTGATATTCATCGGAATCGAGATATTTGTTAAGGGCATTTTCGGCCTGTAAAGAATGGAGGACAGATATGGCAAAGGTTGCAGTATTTATCGCAGACGGCAGTGAAGAAGTAGAGGCTATTACGCCCGTTGACCTTTTGAGAAGAGCCAAGGTTGATGTTGATGTCGTATCTGTCATGAATACGCTCGAGATAACCGCTTCGAGAAACGTTAAGATCACGGCAGATAAGCTGATCGGCGACATAAACTTCGATGAGTACGATCTTCTAGTCCTTCCGGGCGGCGTTAAGGGAACAAATAACCTCAATGCAACTGAAATTCTGAAAGAGCAGATCGTAAAGTTCAACGAACAGGGTAAGGGAATTGCGGCTATCTGCGCAGCACCCACCGTCTTTGCAGGTCTTGGACTTCTTAAAGGCAAGGATTCCACATGTAATCCCGGTTTCTGGGAAGCATTTCGGGCAGGCGGCGCAAATGTCATCGAAGACTCCAAAGTGGTAGTCAATGGCAACATAATTACCAGCCAGGCTATGGGCACATCGGTTGATTTCGGCCTCGCTCTCGTAGGCTACCTCTGTGGTGAGGAAGCTAAGGAAGAATTAAGGAAAAACGTCAGATTTGGTGCATTGTAACATTGTTACACAGCGTTTTTAGTTGAATAATCAGGACTAATCATTTACAATAAGGCGCGTTTGGAGACGTATCGAAGTGGTCATAACGGGGCGCACTCGAAATGCGTTTGCTGGGCAACTGGCACGAGGGTTCGAATCCCTCCGTCTCCGCCAAAATGATCAAACCGCAAACAACTGAGTTTGCGGTTTTTTATTTCAAAACGACAGCCCTGTAATTGAATCAAGACCAGGATGATATAATCGAAGACACAATGAATATTGAGGGGAAAATATGGATGGTATAAGGATTACAGAAGAGCGGGTTACGCCGGAAGAATATATTGAATTCCTTAAGAGAACTGATCTTGGTTCCCAATATCCGAAGGAGCGTTTTGAAGAGCGTATCCACAAGCTCGTTAAGACGGTTTCAATCAGTCTGATTGCAAGGAATCAGGATGGCATGATCGTCGGCATCCTGTTCGGATTAACTGATTTCTGCTACTGGCTTTATATAACGGATCTCGGTGTGGACAGGAATTATGAGAGGCAGGGCATAGGCCGTGCCCTGATGAAAATGGCTCACGATATTGCCGGCGGCGAGAAGGATATTGCCGTTTATCTTATCGCGAATGACGAAGCCGTTCCGTTCTATGAGAAGCTCGGTATGAAGCGTGCCGATGATGTCATGAAATACAATCACATTGAATGGACTGAGTGGACGGTAGAATAATATTTCCGTTGTTCCCGAAAAAAATATACCTGTTAGAATAAACATGACAAACTATTGTCATGTTTATTTTGTTACTATCGGATCGGAGCGGAAAACATATGAAGATAGACAGGCTTATCGGAATATTGTCAGTATTGCTGCAAGAGGAAAAAGTGACGGCGCCGGAACTTGCCGAGAGATTTGAGGTATCAAGGAGGACTATAAACCGTGACATAGACGATCTGTTATATGCAGGCATCCCGATCCGTACTGCTCAGGGTACAGGCGGCGGAATCAGTATTGCTGATGGCTATAAGATAGACAGAACACTTCTGACTTCGAAAGATATGCAGATGATACTTGCGGGCCTTAGAAGTCTGGACAGCGTAAGCGGAAGCAGCTATTACGGCCAGCTGATGGAGAAGATACAGGCAGGATCATCCGAATTCATCAGCGGAAGAGATTCTATACTGATAGACCTTTCGTCCTGGTATAAGAACACGCTGGCACCCAAGATATCGACTATTCAGGACGCGATAGAAAACAGACATTTGCTTGAGTTTTACTATTACGCTCCGTCAGGAGAAGGCAAACGTACTATCGAACCGTATTACATTGTCTTCAAATGGACAAGCTGGTATGTATACGGATGGTGCCTGAAACGTAAGGATTACAGGCTTTTTAAGCTTAACCGCATGGACAAGGTGAAGGAGACGGCTGAAAGTTTTTCCGTCAGAAATGTGCCTGTACCGGACCTCAGTTCTGAACTGAAGTTTCCTAGAAATATCATTCTCAAAGCGCTATTTGAGCCTGATATGAAGTGGAGGCTTGTTGAGGAATTCGGACCCGGGTGTTATGAGAAACAGGAAGACGGAAGGCTTCTCCTGATAAGAGATTATGCCGACATGGATAATCTGACTATGTGGATGCTTACCTTTGGCGACAAGGTCGAAGTTATTGAACCGCAGGATCTGCGGGAGAGATTAAAAACAATGGCAGAATCAATGATAAAGATGTATGGAGGAAAGAAAAATGGCAGAAATTGAAAGATACGATGTTAGCGAAGAATGGGCGCATTCAGGGATCATCAAAGCAGGTGACTTTTGTTTCTTAAGTTACTGCGTCGGAAACATCGGGGGAACCATAGAAGAGCAGATAAACGGAGCTTTTGACAACATGGAACAAAGGCTTGCCATGGTTGGACTTACTCTGGAATCAGTTGTCCAGATGGATTGTCTGTTCAGAGACGTATGGAACATTCCGGTAATGGAGAAGATCATCAGGGAGAGATTCAACGGCAAGTATCCCGTTCGTAAATCTATCCAGACAGAGTTCGCGCATGTAGGCGGTAAAGAAGGTCTTCTGTTCCAGGCAGACGCAGTGGCATACTGCGGATGAATGATTTTCGAAGAATAAACAAGGGAGAAAATTATAAATGAGTGACAAAAATGATCTGATCAGCTGCTGCGGTTCTGACTGCAGTAAGTGTTACTGTTACGGCAAGATGTGCGAGGGCTGCAATGCCGTGTGCGGAAAGGTCTTCCACGCACCGGAAGGAAAAGAGTGCCCTATCTATTATTGCTGCAGGATCGAAAATGGATATAAGTCCTGCGGGGAGTGCAGTAAGCTTCCTTGTGATCTTATCCTTGAAACAAGAGATCCGTCTTTGACAGAGGAAGAATTCATGAAAACAGTAGATGAGCGTGTAAAGAGGCTCAAAGGCTGATGATAAGAAACTTCTGAAGACAGTAAAGAAAAACCCGGGGTGACAGACCCCGGGTTCTTTTATGATGTCAATTGCTACAAAGGCATCAAGAGGTAAAGAGGATAAATTGAAGCTGTTCTTTACCTGAAAGTTTTATGGCATACACAGAAGATAACACTAGAAACCTACCAAGTCAATAGGAATTAAAATAAAACCCAAAATTCCAATAAAGATCATGTCCTTGATAATGTAATTTGTTCGATGCCGTTTTGATATTCCGGGGTTGTATGTTTAATTGCGAAAAGGAACATTAACGGGAAAAGAAGGCATGAAGATCATCAAGGGATTTACATCACTTATACTGTGTTTTGCTATTACCGCCGCTTGTGTGACGGGATGCGGAAACACAGCTGTACAGGAGACTGCGGCCGTTACCACAATCACTGTTGAGACAACGGAATCTGAGACAACTGCTGCTGCTGAACAGACAACAGAACCGGAAAATTGGTTTACCTTTCAGACTAAGGTATGTTCATCCTTCCACGAAGCTGTTTTCGGCAAGGAAATGTGCGAGGCTTGGTACAGCCTCGTAGATGCGGTAATGGCAGGTGAGGATACATTCAGCTGTCCGAACGGACACATTTATCTTTGGGTGTTCGCAGAATTTCCTAAAGACTGTTTTCCTGTTTTGGTCGAGATAATAAAACCTTTAGATATGTATGATCTCTCAACCATAAACGGAACTGCTCAATTTGAATACAAAGTCTCCAAAGAGGAAGCAGCACAGAAGATCGCCGAGTTCAAGGAATTGACAGAGGGTATCATAAACGAGGTGATCAAGCCTGAATATACTGATTTCGAGAAGGCTCTGGCACTGTACATTTATTTTACGCACACATATACTTACGACTACGATACCTATTGGAAGATCGAGAAAGACGAGATCGTAAATTATGTATCTTCGTACCGTCTCATGACCACTAAGATCGGTATTTGCTGTGAGATAGCGGAAGCATATTCTTATCTGCTTTTGCAACTAGGTATCAATGCTGCAACAGTTATAAACAGCAAGCACGAATGGTCGATCATAAAACTTGACGGTAAGTACTATCACATCGATCCTACATTCGGTTTGTCGGATTGGGATAATCTCGCTTTCTTCATGATGAATGATGAGCAGCGCATATCTACTGATCTGTACAACGACAATAAATTTCAGTACGTTGCATACTATGACCCGGCGGTTGCGCCTGATTTCACGGCAAGTGATGATACGTACAAGGCTCTTTGGAATTATCACATGACATATTTTGATCCTACTGAAAAGAAGATCGAATGCTGGAGATACACGGATAAGGGATCAGAGAACTTCACATACGATTACAGCGGCCGCCCGTAACATATCCCAAAAATTATTAGCCGTGAGATGCCCCATTATGGTTGCGGCATCGTTTTTGCGTGAATTAAGCTATAATGATTCAAGATCAAAAGCGGACGGAAGGAAACGGGTCAATGAACAAAAAAGAGTTGTCGGTCTCATACTCTTTTCTCAGGCGATGTGCACTTATATTCGTGCTGTTGCCATTGCTCTGCTTCTTCCTGGGCTGGCTTAAATGGTATTGGGCAGCCATTACCGGCATTGCTTTGGTCTTTTGCCTTCTTATGGCTGACGGTAACGGAAAGCTCAGCAGAGTATTCAAGAAGAAAACGAATTCGATAGATCCTGATGAGCCTGACGCTCTCGTGATTTCGAAAAAACTGATAGTCCTGACCGTATTGATATCCTGTGCTTATCTGATCTTCTGTGGAGTCGGAAGGCTCTGGGCCCAAAGTGACGACCATCTGTGGAGAAATGCGATATTCAGGGATCTTATCACGCATGACTGGCCGGTATATTACGACAGATACAACGGAGCTCTTTCATATTACGTAGGTGCCTGGCTTCCTGCTGCGATTCCGGGCAAAATAGCATTCCTTTTGTCTGCTGACACTGAGATCGGTTTCAGGGTAGGAAATATCTCGTTCCTGATCTATTACACATTCGGATTGAGCGTACTGTTTTTGCTGCTCCTGATGTTCTTTAAGACCGCAGATACAAAGAAGGTATTATTCATCTTCATCGGCTTTATGCTCTTCTCGGGCATGGATATCGTCGGTAAGGAATTCAAGGTCGACTATGACCACATTGAATGGTGGGCAAAATCCTACCAGTATTCATCGCTTACGACCTGCCTGTGCTGGGTGTTCAACCAGTCGCTTATCCCGTGGATATGCACCATGCTGCTGCTCCATGAGAAGAACATATCCAACTACGTCCTGATCGGAATGGCATGCCTTTTCGCAGGACCGTTTCCTTTTATCGGATTCTTCATCTACTGTGTTGCGCTCGGCATAAAGCGTCTTGTTGATCTGATAAAAGCCAAGAAAGGGAAGCAGTATCTTACGGAGTTGTTCTCGATATCGAATATCTGCTCGATACTTTTCATTTTCCCGGCCATAGGCTCGTATTTCACGTCCAATACCATGATGAGCAATCAGAACTCAAAGACGTTCTTTCTGCCGCCGACCTGGGAATATGAGAACTATGTCGTATATATCCTGTTCCTTCTGCTCGAATACGGAATTTATGCTCTGCTGATATTGCTGTATAACAAGCGTAACTTCCTGTTCTACATAACAATGCTTCAGCTTGCTGTCTATCCTTTATTCGGATTGGGAATCCACTCGGATTTTACGATGAGAGCATCGATCCCGGGGATCTTCATGATGTATGTATTCTGCTATCAGTACCTGATCGATAACACCGCGCTGATATCCGTGAAAAACAAAGATGAGAAGCAATCATTCCTTAAGCGTTTTGTATCCAGGGTCAATATCCTTTATGTGACCCTTGTACTGCTTCTGGTCCTTGGTGCCGTAACACCGGGCATCGAGCTGTGGAGAGGTGTAACACGTGTGCGTGAAAGAGGAATAGACGACTATCTTTCTGACTGCATTGTCACGCTCGACCAGGATTCGAACCCTCTGCCTCATGAAGACATATGGCCTGCGACGAATTTCGTTGCCTTGGATTACGAGAACACTCTTTTCTTCAAGGTTTTCGCGAAAAAATAAGCCGAATTGCCCGTTAAAACGGCTTTTGCGCCGCGGGATGCCTTATTCGTTTCTATTTAAAATAAGAAAAATGGTATAATAATGTCAATTATGCTTTATATGGCATTACGACATTGTTTTCGCTGAGCGGACGGAAGGGACAAATAGGATGAATAAAGGGGAAGTATCGATATCTTATTCAAGGCTTAGAATGATCTCCCTTATTTACATTGCCTTGCCACTGCTCTTTTTCTTTATCGGATGGCTTAAATGGTATTGGATAATCTTATCCTGCATTGCGCTTTTCTTATGCCTTTTCACTGTTGACGGCAACGGAAGGCTTAAAAGACTGATCTTCAGGAAGAAGGATATTATCGCGGATGCCGATCCGGTGGGCGCGAAAAAGCTGGTCATCTCAAAGAAACTGCTCATAGCGGTCATAGTGATCACTTTTGTTTATATCATCTTCTGCGGAATCGGAAGGCTCTGGGCACAGAGTTCTGATCTCCTGTGGAGAAATGCAATATTCAGAGACATTATCGTTCGTGACTGGCCTGTCTTTTATGATTTCTATGACGGCGCACTTTGCTACTACATCGGAATCTGGCTGCCGGCAGCACTTCCGGCAAAACTTGTCTATCTGATCAGCGGAAGCACAGAAGCTGCATTCATTACCGGCAATATGTGTTTCCTGTTATATTTCGGCATCGGCATGGTCATTTTGTTCCTGCTGGTCCTTATGCACATAGACGCAACAAAGCCCAAGCAGGTTATCATGACCGTTGTCGGTTTTATCTTCTTCTCGGGAATGGATGTTCTGGGAGTCTTGCTCTTGGAGACATATGAGGATTTTGCCGATATGCATTTGGAATGGTGGGCCGGATTCCAGTATTCCTCGCTGACTACCTGTGTAGGCTGGGTCTTTAACCAGGCTCTCATTCCGTGGATCTGTACGGCACTTCTGCTCCACGAGAAGAAAGTATCGAATTATGTGTTTATCGGCATGGCGTGTCTGTTCTGCGGACCGTTCCCGTTCATCGGATACCTGGCTTACTGTATAGCTCTCGGTATTAAGCGCCTTATTGAGATGATAAAGGCTAAGGAAGGCGCTAAGTTTGCTGGAGAAGTATTCTCGGTATCGAATATCTGCGCTGCCTTGATCGTTTTCCCGGTAATCGGTACATACCTGACTTCCAATACCTTCATGAGCAATAAGACTCCGAGAAAGGCATTTGCATATTTCCTTACTTGGGACAGCAGTTATTACATCCTGTATGTTATCTTTATCCTGCTCGAGTTTGCTTTATTTGCTCTGCTGATAGCAAAAGCCAATAAGAAGAATTTTCTGTTCTACATCACGGTTTTGCAGCTCCTGATATACCCTTTTATCGATGTCGGCGTTCATTCCGATCTGAGAATGAGGGCGTCAATACCGCCGATCTTCCTGATGTATGTGTTCTGCTATAAGTTCCTGACATCAAATTCTCTGATAATGCCGCAGGAGTCCAAGACTAAAAAGAAGCAGTCGAAGACAGATGCGTTCATCGAAAGAACAAATCTGGTTTACGCATGCCTTGTATTTTGCCTTATAATTGGAGCAGTAACTCCCGTTTTTGAGTTTGTGCGTGGAGCTGTCCAGGTTTATAACAACGGAATAAACGACTATTCCACTGATTACATTGTCACGTTGAACCGTGATGATAATCCAGTGCCCGATGAAGAAGAATACTGGCCTCCGGAGAATTTTGTATCTCTGAATTACAAAGAGACGGTTTTCTTCAAACACTTCGCAAGAGAGAAAGGATAAACGCATGAAAGTAGTAATCTTAGCCGGTGGTTACGGAACACGCATAACTGAAGAAAGTCAGTTCCGTCCCAAGCCGATGATAGAGATCGGCGGAAAGCCTATTTTGTGGCACATCATGAAGGAATATTCCCATTACGGATTCAACGATTTCGTTATCTGTGCCGGCTACAAGCAGCATATGATTAAGCAGTGGTTCGCCGACTATTTTCTCCGTTGCAGCGATGTTACCTTCGATTATTCAGAAGGCAGGAATAACATGGTCATTCACGAGACATCGATCGAACCCTGGAAGGTTACGGTCTGTGATACCGGTTACAGCACGATGACCGGCGGCCGTGTTAAGAGAGTCGAGAAGTATATCGGAGACGAACCGTTCATGCTGACATACGGTGACGGTGTCTGCGACGTTAATATCAAAGAGCTCGTTGAATTCCATAAGTCACACGGTAAGATCGCAACTCTTACATCAGTTGTCATCGAGCAGCAAAAAGGAATCTTAGACATTGCCGAGAACAATTCGGTACGTTCATTCCGTGAGAAGAGCTTATCTGACGGTGCCATGATCAATGCAGGATACATGGTGCTCCAGCCTGAGATCTTCAAGTATATTGACGGCGATGACACAGTATTCGAGAAAGAACCCCTGGAAGCGCTTGCTTCTGAAGGACAGCTCATGTCCTATACGCACAGAGGTTTCTGGCAGTGCATGGACAATGCAAGAGAGAAGGATATCCTCGAGAAGCTCTGGGAAAACGGAAAAGCTCAGTGGAAGAGCTGGGACGACTGATAAACAGAATATTTAAGAACCGAAGGAAATAGAGATGAATCACTGGAATAACGAAGCAGAAGCAAGAGAAGAGATACTGGGTCTGGTAGAACAGTACTATCACGATTTCAAGGAGCCTCGAAAAGAGTTTAAACCCGGCGACCGCATCAACTATGCATCGCGTGTTTACGACAGCGAAGAGATGACCAATCTCGTTGATTCCGCTCTGGAATTCTGGCTTACGAGCGGAAGATACACAGAGCAGTTCGAGAAAGCATTTGCGGAATATCTGGGTATCCGTTTTGTAAGTCTCGTAAACTCAGGATCTTCAGCAAATCTTCTCGCATTCATGGCGCTTACATCGCCGCTCCTTAAGGAGAGACAGATCCTGCCGGGTGATGAGATGATCACAGTTGCTGCAGGTTTCCCTACGACCGTGGCTCCTGCCATCCAGTATGGTGCAGTTCCGGTATTTGTTGACGTTACGATCCCTCAGTACAACATCGATGTTACTAAGCTTGAGGATGCACTTTCAGATAAGACCAAGGCCGTTATGATCGCTCATACATTGGGCAATCCTTTTGATCTTAATGCTGTTAAGACTTTCTGCGATAAGCACAATCTCTGGCTTATTGAAGATAACTGCGACGCACTTGGAAGCGAATATGTTCTTGACGGCAAGAAATATCTTACAGGTACTGTCGGCGATATCGGAACATCTTCATTCTATCCTCCGCATCACATGACGATGGGCGAAGGCGGTGCAGTTTATACAGACAATCCGCTGCTCAACAAGATCGTCAGATCCTTCAGGGATTGGGGCAGAGACTGTGCATGTCCTTCAGGAAGAGATAATCTCTGCGGACACCGTTTTGACGGACAGTTCGGTGAGCTTCCTGTTGGCTACGATCACAAATATGTTTATTCGCATTTCGGATATAACCTCAAAGCAACCGATATGCAGGCTGCAATCGGTTGTGCGCAGATAAAGAAGTTCCCTTCGTTTGTCGAGAGAAGAAAGCAAAACTTCAAGAGATTATATGAAGGCCTTAAGGGAACGGAAGGGATCATTCTTCCTGAAGCATGTGAGAACTCTGATCCGAGCTGGTTCGGTTTCCTCATTACATGCAAGGAAGGCATCGACCGTAAGAAGGTTGTTCCGTTCATTGAATCAAAGGGCGTTCAGACAAGAATGCTTTTCGCAGGCAACCTGACAAAGCATCCCTGCTTTGATCAGATGCGTGCTGAGAAGAAGGGTTACCGCATTGTCGGCGACCTGACAAACACGGATTACATTATGGAGAATTCATTCTGGGTAGGTGTATATCCCGGAATGACTGATGAGATGATCGATTACATGGCAGAAACGATAAAGGAAGCAGTCAAATAAGATGAACAAGGTCAGTTTGCTCGATTGCACATTAAGAGACGGCGGATATCTGAACGATTGGAAGTTCGGCAAGAACACTATCGTCAATATCTTTGAGAGGCTCGTTGCCGCGAGAGTTGATTTTATCGAGCTTGGCTTCATAAACCAGAACAGGGAATATGATCCTGACCGTTCGATCTTTCCGGATGTAAAGTCTATGACCAAGACATACGGCGATCTCTATAAAGGTGATTCGATGACGGTCGGAATGATCGATTTCGGAACACTTGATATAAGCCGTGTCTGCCCTCAGTCAGAAAGCTGCATTGACGCCATAAGAGTTATCTTCAAGAAGCACAAGCGCAAAGAAGCAATGGAGTATGTAAGGCAGATAAAGGCTCTCGGATATAAGGTCTTTGCGCAGCTCGTATCGATCACGAGTTACGAGGATGAAGAGCTTTATGACCTTATTGATATGGCAAATGATATAAAGCCTTTTGCTGTTTCAATGGTCGATACTTACGGACTTTGTCACAGCGATACCCTGATGTATTACGCAGGCATCCTGGACAGCAGATTGGATCCTTCAATTGAGCTCGGTTATCATTCGCACAACAATTTCCAGTTGGGATATGCAAACTGCATCGAGCTTCTCTTAATGAAGACTGAAAGACCCGTTCTGGTTGACGGTACGATCTACGGAATGGGAAAGAGCGCAGGTAACTGTCCTCTGGAATTGCTTGCAATGTATCTTAACGAGAGAAGAGGAAAGAACTACAGTGTTTCCCAGATCCTGGAAGCCTGCGATTCACAGATAATCAATTTCCAGAAAGAGACACCCTGGGGTTATTCGATGTTCTACTTTATCGCTGCATCTAATGACTGCCATCCGAATTACGTCAGTTACCTCATGAAGAAGAGAACACTGTCGGTTATGCAGGTTAATAAGATCCTTGCACGTATACCTCTCGAAAAGAAACTGATGTACGACGAATCAGTTATCGAGAAGCTCTACAGTGATTATCAGGAGATCGAAGTCGATGACAGCGCAGATCTCGAAAGACTGAAAAAGGAAACGGCGGGCAGGAAGCTTCTCGTTTTGGGTCCCGGTACAAGTGTTACTTCAGAAGCTGATAAGGTTAATGATTTTGTCGAACAAAATGCGCCGCTTGTCATATCGATCAATTACATTCCGTCAATGATAAAGCCGGATATATGCTTTGTTACCAACAAAAAGAGATTTGTACAGCTCTCTTCGGGCATTGCAAGAAATGCTGCCGGCATAAAGGTCATGGCTACTTCGAATGTAACCAGTTCTACTTATACGTTCGATTATACGATCAAGTATTCGAGCCTTCTTGACTACAATGCGCAGATCATCGACAACTCGTTCCTGATGCTTCTTAAAGTCCTTAAGAAGATTGGTGCGGAAGAAGTGTTTGTTGCAGGCTTTGACGGCTACGCGACAGATGACAGGCCGAACTACATCAATCCTGATATGGAATATCAGTTTACTTCTGCTGAGGCTTCTGAACTCAATAAATATGTTATCGGTGAGCTCGAAAAACTCTCCGGCGAATTTAAGGTCGACTTCCTTACGTCCTCCTACTACAACACGAAGGAAACGTGACGATGGGAAAATATAAGGCGGTTTTATTCGATCTCGACGGTACGATCCTTGATACTTCAGAAGGAATACTTTTGTCCATTAAGGAAACGGCTGAGATAATGGGTCTAAAAGAACTTGAACCGGAAGTGTTAAGGACATTCATAGGGCCTCCCGTTGAATGGTCATTTGAGGATAAATACGGTATTCACGGAGATGATCTTAAGAAGGCTGCTTCGCTATTCAGAGAACGTTACAGCAAGATAAATCTCTGCCGTGCAAAGCCTTATGACGGAATATTCGATCTTTTCGCAAAGCTCAGAGACAGCGGAATAAGAAGTGCCATTGCCACATATAAGAGGCAGAGTTATACGATGACGCTTCTTGAACATTTCGGTATCGATAAACAGGTCGATATCATCTACGGTTCTGATGACGAAGGCAAACTCAAAAAATCAGACATCATCGAACTTTGCATAAGGGATCTCGGAGTGAGAAAAGACGAAGTCCTCATGGTAGGTGATTCGAAGCACGATGCGACCGGTGCGGAAGCGTTGGGAGTGGATTTTGCGGGCGTATCCTTCGGATTCGGATTTGGAGTCCAAGATGATATCATTGAATATAAGCATGTGATCTATGTTGATAAAGTCATTGATCTGTATGACTTTGTCACGGATCAGAAGGAGAAATAAATGGAGATCAAGATTGCTCACCTGATTGCAGACTTTTTGGTTGAGAAGGGCGTTAAGCATGTCTTTACCGTCACGGGCGGCGGCGCAATGCATTTAAATGATGCGCTGGGACATAAGGAAGGCCTCACTTCGATCTATAACCACCATGAGCAGGGATCTGCAATTGCAGCTGAAGGTTATGCGCGTCTCACGGGTAAGATCGCAGCATGCTGTGTTACTTCCGGCCCAGGCGGCACTAACGCGATCACAGGCGTTATGGGAGGATATCTTGATTCGATCCCGATGTTCGTCCTTTCCGGCCAGGTAAAAAGAGAGACAACTTTGTGGTCGACCGACGTGCCTCTGCGCCAGCTTGGTGACCAGGAATTTCCTATAATCGGTTCCGTTCAGAACATGACCAAATATGCCGTTATGGTAACCGAGCCAAATGATATCCTTTATCATCTGGAGAAGGCATGGTTCCTTGCAAACAACGGCCGCAAAGGACCTGTATGGCTTGACATACCTCTTGATGTTCAGGCTGCAAAAGTTGACAGGGACACACTCCGCCGCTTTGAAGGAAGCGAAGAAGAAAAAGCTCTTCAGGGAAAAGAGAATCCGGCTTACAGCGAAGATCAGACCAAGGCTATCCTCGATAAACTCTATAACGCAAAGCGCCCTGTTATCCTTGCAGGTACAGGCATCAATGTCGCAGGCGCCAAGAGTGAATTCCTTAAGGCTGTAAAGAAACTTCAGATCCCGGTCGTAACTGCATGGAATGCTCATGATCTTATGGCGGATGATAATCCGTATTATTGCGGAAGACCTGGAACGGTCGGAACAAGAGGCGGAAACTTCGTTGTCCAGAATGCAGATGTTCTCTTTGTCATCGGATGCAGAATGAACATTCGAATGATAAGTTACAACTACAAGGAATGGGCTAAGGAAGCATATAAGATCGTAGTTGATATCGACGAGCCTGAACTTAACAAGCCGACTGTTAAAGTTGACATGAAGGTTCATGCGGATCTTACTGATGTTCTCAAGTCAATCAATGCTTCTTCATATGAAGCTAATCCGGTCCATGCAGCATGGGTCAAATGGGGAAGAGATATTGATGCTAAATATCCTGCCTGTCTGCCTTCTTATGATGACATCAAGAGCCCTGTAAATCCTTATGTATTCATCGACAGATTCAGTAATGTTCTATCAGATGATGAGAAGGTTATCTGCGGAAACGGGTCTGCCTGTGTCGTAACATTTCAAGGCTTCCATATCAGGAACAACCAGAGGCTCTTTACCAATTCCGGCTGTGCTGCAATGGGTTATGGTTTCCCTGCAGCTCTCGGTGCCTGTGTGGCAGAGGAAGGAAAGAGAGTGATCTGCATTGACGGCGACGGCTCATTCCAGATGAATATACAGGAGCTTCAGACTGTTGTTTATAACAAGCTTAACCTGAAGATCTTCATCATGAACAACAACGGATATCATTCGATCAGGCAGACACAGACAAACCTGTTTACTCCGCCTCTGGTAGGCGTATGTGACGGTAACGGTCTGAGTTTCCCTGATCTTGAGAAGATCGCGGCAGCTTACGGTATCAGATTTGTAAGGATCAGCGATTCATCCGAGATAGAAGAGAAAACCATTGAAGCTTTAAGCGGCAACGACCCTGTTCTTTGCGAGGTCGTATTGTCAGACAAGCAGAATTTCTCACCTAAGCTCTCGTCAAAGGTCCTTCCTGACGGCAAGATTGTATCTCCTCCGATCGACGATATGTTCCCGTTCCTCGACCGAGAAGAATTCGATGCTGTTAAAGAATCAGTTCCGAATAAATGAGGTAATCATCCATGAAGAAAATCAGCGTAATGATCCCATGCTACAACGAGACGGAAAATGTTATTCCGATCAGTGAAGCTGTAGTCGATGTCCTCGAAAACCAGCTTAGCGAATATGATTACGAGTTGGTCTTTATTGATAACGCATCCACGGACGGAACGAGAGATAAGCTCCGTCAGATCTGTGCCGGGAACAAAAAGATCAAGGCGATCTTTAACGTAACCAACTTCGGCCAGTTCAATTCACCTTTCCACGGCATGTGCCAGTGCACAGGTGACTGTGTTATCACAATGTGCTGTGATTTCCAGGATCCTGTCGAGATGATCCCGGTATTTGTAAAGAAGTGGGAAGAAGGCCACAGGATCGTAAGTGCTGTTAAGTCGACGAGCAAAGAGAATGGATTCATCCGTTTCTTAAGAACCGTTTATTACCGCATGATCCGCAAAATGTCCTCTGTAAAGATGATTGAGCATTTTACGGGTTTCGGTCTGTATGATAAGACATTCATTTCGCTGCTCAGAGAACTTGATGATCCGATCCCGTTCGTAAGAGGAATCGTTGCTGAATACGGCGCAGGATTTAACATGATCCAGGTAGAGTACGAACAGCCCAAGAGAAGAGCGGGAAAGACACACAACAATTTCTATACCCTCTACGATGCGGCGATGTTGTCTATCACATCCTATACGAAGATCGCATTAAGACTTGCGACATTCTTCGGCCTGTTCTGCTCGTTTGTAAGCATCATAATCGCGCTTGTATATCTTATCCTAAAACTTGTTGACTGGTACGGATTTGAAGCAGGTTCAGCTCCTGTAGTCATCGGTGTATTCCTCCTTGGCGGATTGCAGATCTTCTTCATAGGTCTTGTCGGAGAATATATCCTTAACATCAACACGCGTGTCATTCACCGTCCTCTTGTAGTAGAAGAAGAGAGGATCAATTTCGAGGAAAAAGAGAAATGAGAGTTGTAATCACGGGCCCCACAGGCGCTATCGGCCACGCATTGATCGAGAAGTGCATCAGTAACGGAGATGAAGTTCTTGCAGTCTGCAGGAAAGGTTCATCACGTATTGCTTCACTTCCTAAAGATGCCGGAGTGACAGTCCTTGAGCTGAGCCTTTGTGATTACGATGAATATATCAGCAGTGCATCAAAGCCTGAAGTTCCATTTGATGTTTTCTATCACTTTGCTTGGAACGGAACAACAGGCGCTTCGAGAAACGATACTGATCTTCAGAGTAAGAATGTTCAGTATGCATTATCCGCAGTAAAACTTGCTTCGTTCTTCGGATGCAGGACATTTATCGGCGCAGGTTCCCAGGCTGAATACGGAAGAGTGGAGGGCTCCTTAAGAGCTGACACTCCGGCATTCCCCGAGAACGGATACGGTATCGCAAAACTCTGCGCAGGACAGCTGACAAGGATACTTTGCGGGCAGCTCGGAATAAAGCATATCTGGACGCGAATATTAAGCGTATACGGCCCTTATGACGGTGAAGGATCAATGGTGATTTCTTCTCTCCGCAAGATGATCAGAGGAGAGCAGTCCGGCTTTACCAAAGGCGAACAGGAATGGGATTACCTTTACAGCGCAGATGCAGCTAATGCTATGTATCTGATCGCGCGAAAAGGTATCGGCAGCAAGATATATGTAATAGGCGGCGGCAGAACAAGAAAACTCAGGGATTACATCAATGTGATGGATCAGAAAGTTAACCCCGCAGTTCATCCCGTGCTCGGTGCTGTTCCTTATGCGGATAAGCAGGTCATGTATCTTTGCGCGGATATTTCAGAGTTAACGGAAGACACCGGTTTTGTGCCGGAAGTCGATTTCGAAGAAGGCATAGAAAAAACGATTCAGTATGTGAAGGATACTAATTTATGATCAAAGAATTCTATCGCAACAGAAAAGTTCTCATCACAGGTCATACAGGTTTTAAAGGAACATGGATGTGTGAAGTCCTTGTCAGTCTCGGTGCTGATGTTTACGGCTACGCACTGAATCCGCCGACAGATCCGAGCCTTTTTGAGATAAGCAAAATGGCAGAGAGGATCCATTCTTATGAAGGTGATGTAAGAGATCTTGAGCATCTGAAGCAGGTGTTCGCGGAAGTTCAGCCTGAGATCGTAATCCATATGGCGGCACAGCCCCTTGTTCGTGAATCCTACAAGAATCCCGTATACACCTATGACGTCAATGTCATGGGTACCGTTAACGTTCTTGAGTGTGTGCGCATTACTGATTCTGTTAAGTCATTTGTGAACGTTACGACGGATAAGGTCTACCGTAATTTCGAATGGGAGAGAGGTTATAAGGAAGACGACATCATTGACGGCTTCGATCCTTATTCCAATTCCAAGTCCTGTTCCGAACTCGTAACGGGATGCTATAAGAATTCTTTCTTCGGCGGCGCGACGGGCATCATGAAGGACGGAAGAAAGGTTGCCATATCAACATGCCGCGCAGGCAACGTTCTTGGCGGCGGTGATTTTGCAACTGACAGGATAATCCCTGACTGCATCCGTGCAGTTCAGAAGGGCGAGCAGATAATCGTCAGGAACCCTGATTCGACACGTCCTTACCAGCATGTCTTAGAGCCTGTCGTAAGTTATCTCACTGTTGCCGCTGAACAGTATAACAACATCACAAAAGCCGACAGTTACAACATCGGTCCTGATGACGGCGACTGCGTTACAACGGGAATGCTCGTTGACCTCTTCTGCAGCAAGTGGAATGAGGCCGCAAAGGCAAACGGACTTTCTGAAGCATCCTGGGTAAATAAGTCTGACGGCGGTCCGCACGAAGCAGGCTTCCTTAAGCTCGACAGTTCGAAAATATATGCCGAACTCAACATCCACAACAGATGGCACATCGATACAGAGATGGATAAGATCATCGAATGGACAGTGGAATACCTTAAGGGCGGAGAGACATTGAAAGTAATGGATGAACAGATCCGTCAGTATCTGGAGTGGAAACCGCAGTGAAAAAGCTCATTGAAAAGGTCTTAAGTGTATTCCATATAAAGCTCTCGGATGCCAAGATAGAGTGGCTCACGCAGTTCGTTAAGTTCGGACTTATCGGTGTGACCAATACTCTATTAAGCTACGGCATTTACATGCTCGTTATCTGGCTCATGACGCCGCTTAATTTTGCATACGATTACATTGTGGGAAGTGTGCTTGGATTCATCATCAGCGTTCTGTGGTCTTTCTACTGGAATAACAAACTCGTATTTACGGAAGGCTCCGAGAAGAGAAATATCCTTAAGAGTCTTTTGAAGACATATCTTTCTTATGCTGCTACGGGTATCGTTTTATCCAATATCCTTTTGTATATTTTCGTAGACCTGATGGGCGTTCCCAAGGCGGTAGCACCGTTCCTCGGCCTGCTCATAACGGTTCCTTTGAACTTTGTGCTCAATAAGTATTGGGCATTCCGGAAAGAGAAGAAAAAGACTGAACAGCCAGAAGAACATGATGACAGCGGGGATCAGAAATGAAGATCAAGACCAAGAACTTATCCTATGACGAAGTAATGAAGCTCCCTTCATGGGAACACAAAAAACCTAAGAAACCGTCCAAGCTCCTTGCATTTGTTGCGCGCACCGGACTTAAGGGCGAGCTCAAGCAGGTTGATTTCAAATGTACGAAAATCGATATGGAGAAAGCAGGCGACGGCCCCTGGATGATCCTCATGAACCACTGCAGCTTCACGGATCTTGCCATTGCTTTCGAAGTGCTTAAGGGCAGGCCTTTCAGTATTGTCTGCACATCAGATGCGCTTGTAGGCAAAGAAGGTCTTATGAGATCTCTGGGATGCATTCCTACAAGAAAGATTGTATCAGACATGTCTCTCATTACTGATATGGATTATGCGCTTAGCGTAAATAAGGCAAGCGTTCTTATGTATCCTGAAGCAGGTTATTCGCTTGACGGTACCGGTACAAGGATCCCAAGAAGAATGGGCGTGCTCCTTAAGAAACTGAAATATCCCGTCGTCATGATCACGACTTACGGCGCATTTACAAGAGATCCGCTCTATAACAATCTTCAGAAAAGAGACGTTAAAGTTTCATGTGAGATGAAGTGTCTTTTTACTCCTGAAGAACTTGCAAACACCAAGGTAAGACAGATAGACGAAGTGCTTGATAAAGCATTCACTTTCGATTACTTCAAGTGGCAGCAGGATAACAAGATCGAGATTGATGAACCGTTCAGGGCAGACGGCCTTAACAGGATCCTCTATAAGTGTCCGCACTGCATGACAGAAGGCGAGACCGAAGGTTCAGGCATCACTTTAAAATGCAAAAAGTGCGGAGCCACATATGAGCTCGATACACTGGGCAGACTTAAGGGTGTTAATGTCGAACCGAAGTTTACCCATGTGCCTGACTGGTTTGCCTGGGAGCGTGAACAGTTTAAGGAAGAACTTGCAAGCGGAACATATAAGCTTGATGTTCCGTGCGACATAGCGATACTGAAAGATTCCAAGGCTCTGTATATGGTAGGAACGGGAACGCTCCACCACGATGCAAACGGTTTTGTGCTTGACGGATGCGACGGCAAACTTCATTACGAGCAGTCACCGAGCGCTTCATACAGCGTCAACTCCGATTACTTCTGGTATGAGATCGGTGACATTGTATCGATCGGCACTAATGACTGTCTTTATTTCTGTTTCCCTAAGGAAGGTGATATAGTAGCAAAGACTAGGATTGCCGCTGAAGAACTGTATAAGCTTTCCAAGGGTAAGACATCATCTGAGAAGGAAGAATCATGATAAGAAGAGTCGAAGAAGACGATCCGAAGATCGGAGAGTTCATAAATAAAGAGTTCACTGATTACGCACTGAAGAACGAAGTCACATTAGGTTATGACGAGTTCTGCTTTGTGGAAGAAGAGGACGGAAAGATATTAGGCGCGATAACAGGAAGAGCATACTATAACGAAGTTCACATAGGCGACCTGATCGTAAGTAAGGACTGCAGAAGATCGGGCCTCGGAAGCAAGCTCGTCAAAGCTGTTGAAGAGTATTACAGCGGCAAGTGCTACGACATAATCACGCTTACGACATTCGGCTTCCAGGCACCTGAATTTTATAAGAAACTCGGATATAAGATCGAATTCATAAGAGAGAACAAGGATCCCAAACTCAGCAAGTATTTCCTCTCAAAGCCAATCTGACTTAAAGGAGCACGCCGCGCATGATCAACTGGATAATGAAGAAATCCGGAGAGATAGCACTTAAGACCGATGTCGGTAAGCTTGATCTTGCGCGCCTGCCCGAAGAAGTAACCGAGATAAAAGACATCAGTTACATTGACGATAACGATCCCGCTCACAAGATGGATATCTATCTTCGCAAGGACGGCTCGAAAAAGCCCATCCTAATTGATATCCACGGAGGCGGGTTTATCTCCGAAGATAAAGCGATGAACAGACTCTTCGGAAATTACATGGCAAAACTGGGATTTACCGTTTTCGAGATTAACGTAAGACTCGCATATCCCGAGTGGACTGTTTTCGACCAGATCGAAGATATCGATAAAGCCGTCAGATTTGCGCTGGAACGCGTGGGAGAGTACGAAGGTGATACTGACCTGCTTTATATTGCCGGACACTCATCAGGCGGCGTTCTGGCGTTTACAGAGTGTATGCTCAGCAGTTCGCCGGAGATGCTCGCTGATTTCGGCTTAGAGAAGCGCAACTATAAGTACAAGGGCCTGATCACCGATTGCGGCCTGATGCATTTTCATAAGAGCAGTCTTGCTTACTGGGGCATGCGTAAGATGATCTTCCCAAAGTGCTACAAGAATGACAAGAGATATAAGTATCTGACAGCAGAGAATAATGAATACATAACGAAGCTGCCACAAGCGGCACTTCTTACTAATTCAAAAGATGTGCTTAAGAAGATGACTTATTACTTCGATGGCGTGCTGACCGAAAAGAACGTTGAACACCGTCTTTTTGAGTACGGAAAAGACGGCCATACAGGTATAATATTCAAGCCTTATACTGACGAGAACCAGGATGTTTTAATGAAAGTTAAGGATTATCTTCTGAACGCTTAGCTTCTTTTGCTTTCTTGCGTTCTTTGGCTTTGGCTTTTTTATCCTCAATGAATTCAATGAACTCATCGCCATAATCTTGTTTAAGTGACACGCAGCACCAATATATATAATGGGCGGCCAGTCCTTCGACGAGAATAATCACAAAGATGTAATACCATTCTTCTTCTCCTGATATGATTCGAGGTATCTGATATACCGGCAGCGCGATCATGATAGCGAGGGGCAGCAGTATGTTGAATAACATTACAAGGATCATGCCGTAATATTCGAACATCTCATTTCTTCTGTCATCACGGGTAAAGTATGCAATCAGTGCGAATACTATAGCCCAGCCGATAAAGATCCAGAACATATAGTTGATCTCGCCAAGGTAGATCTGATATCCTGCTCCTGCCACACCCATCAGCGCGCCGAAAACAAAAAGGCCTGTTAAGAAGTTGCGCGAGAAAGGAGTGGCATTTCTTCTGTAACCTTTCCAATACGCGGGCTTATCCTCAAGTTCTTTTCTGTTCAGGTATTTGCGCAGGAGCAGTGCAAAAGCGTCGCAGGCTTCTTTCTGTGTGTTGAATGTCTGGGCATCTTTTTTCTTTCCCTGCTCACCATAGAAGATCTCCCATCTGCCATTCTTTCTGTGGAGCAGATTAAAGCAGCCGTCATAACGACCGCGCACACCAATGTTAATGTTCTCAGGATCAATGCCGAGAGACTCGATCTCTTTCTCAAGTTGCTTAATATTCATATTTCCCATTTCCCCTTAATGATTTTATGTTAGCACACATTCCTGCCTTTTTGTTCCGTAAGAAACGCTCAAAAACACGGGCTTCACTTGTGTTAGAATGACCATAAATAAATGCTTATGAGAGGAACGAAGATGGTAATCCTGATAACCGGAGCATCCCATACCGGGAAGACGATACTGGCGCAGAAACTGCTCGAGAAATATCACTATCCGTACATTTCGATCGACCATTTGAAGATGGGCCTCATTAGAAGCGGCAATACGGATCTCACACCTGAAGATGATGACAAGCTTACAGACTATCTGTGGCCCATTGTCAGGGAGATGGTAAAGACCGCCATAGAGAATGACCAGAATCTCATCGTCGAAGGCTGCTATATTCCTTTCGGCTGGAGAAAAGATTTTGGTGAGGATTATCTGAACAATATCAGGTTCATCTGCCTTGCGATGACTGATGAATACATAGATTCCAATTTCTCAGTGATTAAGAAACATGCCTCAGATATCGAGAACAGACTGGATGACGCGTACTTAAATTCTGAATGGTTAAAGGAAGAAAATCAGAAATATATAAGAGGGTTCGAAGAAACAGGTGAAGAGGTTGTCCTGATTGGGGATGACTACATTTCCGTTATCGATAAGTTGTCCCATTAACGGGATGGCACTTGTGATAGTATTATCCAATAATCTTTGGAGGATAAGGAAATGAGATTAGACGGATTCGGATTATTTGTTGAAGACATGGGTTCCATGATCAGGTTCTACAGGGATGTTCTGGGATTTGAGATCAAGGAATCTGAAGACACCGGCAATGTGTATCTTGTAAAGGACGGCACGCTGTTCCTCCTCTACGGCAGGAACGATTTTGAGAAGATGACCAGCCGCAGATATGAATATGTTAAGGGCCTTAACGGTCACTTTGAGATCGCGCTTTATGTAGATACGTTTGAAGAAGTCGATGAGGCTTATAAGCGTGCTGTGGAAGGCGGTGCAACATCCGTGTTGGAGCCTGAGAATGAGCCCTGGGGACAGAGAACCTGTTATATTGCCGATCCTGAAGGAAATCTGATCGAGATCGGCTCATGGGATAAGCCGTATGAGGTAAAGGATAAATACGTGCTGGAGGAGAAGAATGGATAACAGGATAATAGATTTTCTTATTAGAGCTAAGAAGGCTACATACGCAGGTAAGGGAGCAGAGACAGAATCTTCCAGGCCTGAGTCTCACGATCTCATATATCGTGAAGAAGATCTGATGTATTACGATACTTATCTTGGCGGTGACAAGTTTGCCGGAGAAGAAGCGCTCTGGATCTCAGACAAGCCTTACTGGAGCATGAATTACGTCGGAAGAGTAACGGGTGATAACTTCAGCGGAGATTTCCTTAAGGAAGCACTGCTCAATGTCCCTGCCGATAAGCCTTTCAGAGGACCTGATTCGTATACGAACGGTGATTATGCGTTTAAGTGTGATGTTACAGGCACTTTCGAATGGTTTCAGGGTTATGAGACCATAAGTCTTAAGGGAAATAAGATCTACGAGTGTTATTTCCATGGCGGAATCATTAAATAAGAGTATAATGTTCGGAAATTCATTTTTGGGGATACTTAAATGTTAAAGAATCTGAAAAAGCTCTTAAGTTACTATAAGCCTTATATCGGAACATTCCTTTTGGATATGTTCTTTGCTGTCGTGGCTTCAGCTATAGCGCTCGTCGTTCCTCTTATAGTCCGTTATATAACATCTGAAGTTATATATCTTGAAGAAGGCGCGAAAGAGAGGATCATTCAGCTCGGAATATTGCTCATTATCCTTGTGGTGATCCAGTTCTTATCAAATTTCTACATAACCAATATCGGTCATGTTATGGGCGCGAAGATGGAATATAACATGCGTGCCGAGATCTTCGAGCATTATCAGAAGCTGTCGTTCTCGTTCTTTGACGACCAGAAAGTCGGACAGTTGATGAGCAGGATCACGAATGACCTTTTTGATATTACAGAGCTTCTGCATCACGGACCTGAAAATATCGTAATATCTTTGATCAAGATCATCGGTGCATTCATTATCCTGTTCGGCATAAGCAAATATCTGACTGCGGCATCGTTCGTTATCCTGCCGTTTATGTTCATCTATGTTTTCTTCCTTAACAAGAAGATGCGCAAGACCTTCAAAGAAAACAGAAAAAAAGTTGCAGATATCAATTCGAGAACAGAAGACAATCTCTCCGGTATCAGAGTTGTTAAGTCATTTGCCAATGAAGATATCGAGATGGCCAAGTTTAAGGAAGGTAATGATGCTTTCCTGAAGACCAAGAAAAACAGCTATCTCTATCTCGGTTTGTTCCAGTCCGGCATGACTGCATTTATCCTTCTGGTAAATATCGTTGTCATCATCACGGGTGCTGTTCTTATCTCAGATGGTTTAGTCGAGATCCCTGATTTTATTGCGTTCCTGCTTTATATCAATACGTTCACTGAGCCTATCAGAGTCATCGTTGATTTTACTGAGCAGTTCCAGAACGGTTATACGGGATTCGAGAGATTTACCGAGATCCTTAACATCGAACCTGACATCAAGGACAGGGAAGACGCTGTTGATCTTACTGATGTAAAAGGCGACATCCTTTTCGATGACGTATCGTTCAAGTATAAGGACGGCGCTCACAGGGTTCTGCGTCACATCGATCTTGATATCGAAGCAGGATCTTATGTCGCTCTGGTCGGTTCGTCAGGCGGCGGTAAGACTACGCTCTGCAGCCTTATTCCGAGATTCTACGATGTTACTAACGGTTCCATTAAGATCGACGGAACAGACATCCGCGACATTAAGCTCAAGAGCCTCAGGGATCACATCGGAATCGTGCAGCAGGACGTATATCTTTTCGCAGGCACGGTGCTTGAGAACATCAGTTACGGCAAGCCGGGTTCAACACGTGAAGAGATAATCGAAGCTGCTAAGCTTGCGAATGCACACGACTTCATCATGGAGCTTCCTAACGGTTACGACACTGATATCGGACAGCGCGGAATAAAGCTCTCAGGCGGCCAGAAGCAGAGACTTTCCATCGCGAGAGTATTCTTGAAGAACCCGCCGATCCTTATCTTCGATGAGGCTACGAGCGCACTTGATAACGAGAGTGAGAATATCGTAAAAGAGTCTTTGGAAAAGCTCGCTAAGAACAGAACTACAATCGTTATCGCTCACCGCTTATCAACGGTAAGAAATGCTGAGCGTATCCTTGTTCTTACTGAGAACGGTATTGAAGAGAGCGGTACCCATGATGAACTCATGGCTAAGAACGGTATCTATGCAGGCCTTTATAAATGGAACGCAGGAGGTTAAGATGGATAACTTCGTTGATGAGAGAGACTTCGAACTCTTAGCACAGGACAAGTACACATTCTCGGTCTTGTCGAGGATCATCAGGGGCGAATGTGAGATCCGCCTGACTGATCACGAACGCATGATCATCTGCTTTACCGGCCAGCCTTATCCTGTATGGATATGGACTCCCGATGGTGCGTCAGAAGATGAATTCGAGCGCGCATATCAGCTTGCAAAAGAACTTAATGTGATGGACGGAGAACACCGCTTCAACATCAAGTATGAGCTTGCTGAATATTTTATGGACAGAGCAAAGAAAGACGGTCTGGATCTTAAGATCACGACAAATCTTTTTGCATACGACTGCCCATCTCCGATTGCTCCGTCATCGGTCGTTGACGGTAAGATCCATCAGTGTACCAAAGAAGATTTTGATATCATGGTTGACTTCTTCGATATGTTCCATGAAGCTGTCGGAATAGACAAGGAGAGCAGAGAAACATACAGGACCTATGCAGAAAACGACATAGGTAAGGGCTCCCTTTATGTATGGGAAACGGAAGACGGCAAATATGCTTCAAGCTGCAACTGGCATCCTGTTCAGGACATGGCTTCTATCGGCCTTGTCTATACACGTGATGAATACAGAAGAAGGCATTATGCCGAGCACCTGGTCTATCAGGTAACGAAGATCGCACAGGAAGCAGGATACCTGCCGATGCTTTATACAGATGCGGATTATGTCGCTTCTAATGCATGTTATGAGAAGATCGGTTATATCCTTCGCGGAAAGCTTTGCACGATAGGGTGAGAATATGGGTTTTAAGTATTGTTTATTTGATCTTGACGGAACGCTGACAGATCCTGCGATCGGAATTACCAATTCGGTTATGCATGCGCTCGAAAAGTATGACATCCACGTAGAAGACAGATCCGAACTCTATCCTTTTATCGGACCGCCGTTGGATTATTCTTTTAAGACTTTCTACGGCTTTTCAGATGAACAGGCTGTTCAGGCGATCAAGTACTACAGAGAATATTTCAGCGTGACCGGTCTTTTTGAGAATAAGGTCTACGACGGCATTCCCGAGATGCTGAAAAAACTCAAGGAGAAAGGCGTTAAGATCGCACTTGCGACATCAAAGCCTTACGAGTTTTCGATTAAGATACTGAAGCATTTTGATCTCTATAAGTATTTCGATTTCTTCGGTGCTGCCACGATGGACGGAAGGATCAGCAAGAAGGAAGACGTTATCTCAACACTCTTAAATGAGATGAGCGCGCAGAACAAAGATGAGATATTAATGGTCGGTGACAGATATCACGATATAGAAGGTGCCAAGGCAAATGATCTTAAGAGCGCAGGAGTATTGTGGGGATACGGCTCAAAAGAAGAGTTGCAAAATGCAGGCGCGGAATATATACTTTCCGAACCTTTTGAGATATTGCAGTTGTTTTAATGTATAGGGGGATAATATGGAAAAGGTACAGTTGATCAATGATGACTATTTAGGTTATGTAAAACGCTTAAGGCATGCATGCAGGGGGATTGTCGTTAAGGACGGCAAGATCCTCTTAAGCTATGAGTCTAAGTACAACAAGTACATGATCCCTGGCGGTGGCGTGGAAGAAGGAGAGGATTACGCAGCATGCTGCGAGAGAGAACTACTCGAAGAGACCGGAATGAAGGTCAAGGCAACAGAAGAGTATCTGGAGATCGAAGAACTATTCTTAGACTGGCAGCATATAAACCATTACTTTGTCTGCGAGCTTATAGAAGATACCGGGATTCAGCATCTTACTGACGGTGAGAAGGAAGCAGGCTATGAGAGAAGATGGATAGATCTCGATGAAGCGATGAAGGATTTCGGTGATTACGAGAGATTCCATGAGACTGACATTGCCGATTACGGTCTTTACAGGCGTGAATACCGCGCGCTGACTATATTTAAAAAGCAGTTATAAAATGCATTTTGTTGAAGCAAAAGGGATCCTTCAGAACAAGAACGGATACCATGGTATGAATATCTACCGTGGCTGCACTCACGGGTGCATCTATTGCGACAGCAGGAGCCTTTGCTATCAGTTCACCCATCAGTTCGAAGACATCGAAGTCAAGAAGAATGCTCCGGAACTTCTGGAGCAGGCTCTAAAGTCCAAGCGCAGCAGATGCATGATCGGCACGGGTTCGATGTCTGATCCTTACATGCACTGCGAGACGGAACTGAGACTGACCAGAAAGTGTCTTGAGGTAATCCATAAATATGGTTTCGGACTTGCTATCCAGACGAAGTCTGACAGGATACTTGAAGACATAGATCTCTTAGATGCGATAAATAAGGATGCCAAATGCGTTGTGCAGATGACACTTACCACATATGACGATGATCTTTGCAGGATTTTGGAACCTAATGTCTGCAATACCAAGAGGCGTATCGAAGTCCTTGAAGAGATGCAGAGAAGAGGGATCCCGACTGTCGTATGGCTTACGCCTATCCTGCCGTTTATCAACGACACGGAAGAAAATATTACTTCGATACTTAACGAGTGCGTCCGTGTGGGCGTTAAGGGGATTATATGCTTTGATATGGGACTGACCTTAAGAGACGGTGACAGGGAGTACTTCTATGCCGCTCTTGATAAGCATTTCCCGGGCCTTAAGGACAGATATATCTATACCTACGGTAATTCTTATAACGTTCCTTCTCCAAACAGCAAAAGACTCATGAACTTATTCCGGAAGATATGCAGGGATAACGGAATCATCTGTGATCCCGACGAGTGCTTTAAGTATCTTAACGATCTGCCTGATAAGCAGATTAGTATTTTTGATCTGTAAACCGCCAATAATCTCTGTGATTTGACGAAAATAATCAAAGGTGATGACGCATCTCCTTATGTTATAATTTGCGATAATCGCAGAAATCTGACTGTTGTTTATCCTTTTACTTAAGTTTTTGTAGGTGTCTTTTCGAGTTGTCTAAGGAGGGTTAAACGCACAATGGTCCTGAGTTTTTACGTAATCATATGTGTGCTTTCTTTGGTGTGCTGTGTGCTCTTCTTCTGGAACAGGCGCAGCTATTATCCTGTGCTCTATGCCCTGGTCTATCTCCTGGCATTGGTGTCTCATGTGTGCTACGTGCTCCTGGCTGTCTCAAAGGATGTCAGGGAAGCACTGATAATAAACAAAGGCATATATGTCGGCGGATGCTTTTTCCCGCTCGTCGGATTGATGATAGTTTTCTCGATCTGTCAGATAAAGATCCCGAGGTTCGTCAACTTCATCCTGATCCTCTTAGCATCTGCTGTTTACTGCCTCTCGTTTACGGCAGGATACAGTCCGATTTTCTATAAAAATGTTGAGATAGAGCAGCGTTACGGCATAACCGTTCTGATTAAAGAGTACGGCCCTCTGCATTCAATGTTCTATCTTCTTATCGGCCTAATCCTGATCGCTACATTGGTGGTCCTTGCGTACGGCTGGTTCAAAAAGCCCAACATCTCCAAAAGAGATCTTGCGATCGCTGCATTCATGCAGATCTTCTCCATATTCTGTTACTTCATCGGACGCATGGTCATGAAGGAAATCGAATGGATGGCATTGGCTGACCTTGTCGATGAGATAGGATTCCTACTTATCATGAACCACATCGGCCTTTACCGCGTTGACGATCTCGTCTTAAGTTCCATCCAGAACGAGGGCAAGACCGGTTATATCGCGTTGGATTTCAACAAGAAATATCTGAGCGCATCTGATGTTGCAAAACGTTTTCTTCCCGAGCTCGCGAAAACGCCTGCCGACCATGTGATAAAAGACGATACGCTCCGTGAATCTTTCGATAAGTGGATCGAGCAGTATGCGACGGAAAAGATGTCCATCGACCATACATTACACAAGGACAAGTTCATCTATCTTGTACACGTCGGTGATCTTTACGACGGAAACCAGAAGAGAGGATTCCTGCTTGAGATAACTGATGATACTGAGCATCAGGAGCGTGTTGAGGATATCGAGCGTTATAACATGACTCTTAACAGGGAGCTTATGGCAAAGGCCAAGAAGATCAAGGAACTCGAATCCCAAAAGGAATCTTAAGCCTGAGATTTCATCTGAATCTGTAGTAAAATGCGTAAGGAAAAGTTTTCTTACGGAGGATCAACATGAGGATCTTATTCATCAGGCACGGTGAGCCGGATTATGAGAAAGATGATCTTACAGAGACAGGCTTAAGACAGGCTGAACTGGTCGCCCAACGCCTTAAGGATGAAGGCATTGAAGAGATCTGGTCTTCAACACAAGGAAGAGCATTAAATACTGCGAAGTTCACGGCTGATCTTTTAGGGCTTCCTGTTAAGACGGCTGACTTCATCCGTGAGATATCATGGGGATCTACAAACGGTGAGAAGCTCTTTGCGGGCGGCCATCCGTGGGATATCGCTGACGAGATGGCAAGGCGCGGCATGGATCTTAACGATCCGGATTGGCGCTCTAATCCGTTCTTTGTAAATAACAGAGTCACGGAATGTGTGGACACGGTTGAGAAGGGCATAGACGAATGGCTTTCCGATCTCGGCTATAAGCGCAAAGGTCTTTACTACGATCACGTTAATGAAGAAGATCATCACCGCACGATAGCTTTCTTCAGTCACGGCGGTTCTTCGAGCGCAGCGATTGCTCATATCATGAACCTGCCGTTCCCTTATGTCTGTGCATTGCTGCATATGGAATTTACCGGTATCACGATACTGCGCATGGACAAAAGAAAAGGGCCTTGTACGCTTCCGTGCATGGAACTTGCCAATGACGGAAGGCATGTAAAAGAAGGCTATTATCACCGCTTATCAAATAAATAATTAACCGGGTGCAGTTAAATAGACTGCACCTTTTAAATTTTGCTGCCTTGACAATCTAACAGTCGTTAGATAGAATCTCCCTAACAATCGTTAGAGAGGCTTTTTTATGAGTACCAGAGATAAGATAATGGACGTTGCTCTCAATATGTTCTCGGAAAGAGGATATGAAGCTGTTTCCATCAGAGACATATGCGGAGAAGTAGGCATCAAGGAAAGCACGCTTTATTATCACTTCAAGAATAAGAAGGATATTTTAGATTCGCTTATAGAGAAGTTCAGATCTCACATAGACGGACTCCTCTTGCATGTCGATGAGATCACGGAAAAGCCTGCTAAGAAGGGAAAGAAGAGCGACGATATCAGCCTTCAGATGGTTGATTCCTACATGATCGACAGTTATCTTTTCGATCCGTTCTGCAATCTCATGTTAAGGCTCATGATGATCGAGCAGTTCCATAACGAAGAGATAAGAGCGCTTTATGAGAAGACGCTTTTTACAGATCCTTATGAGATCCAGATGAATGTGTTCAGAAAGCTTGCCAAAGCGGGCGCGATACCTGAGAAGGATGTCGAGTGGATCGTAAAAGAAACTCATTCATACATGACTATGCTGACCTTCAAATATCTTCTTAACGGCGACCTTACGGAGAAACGTAAGAAGGCTTATTACAAGGAAGTCCACGACTTTATGGCAAGAAGGTTCATTGCATGAAGAAGATCGCGATGTTTACGATGGGCACCAGAGGGGATGTCCAGCCGTATATCTATCTTTCGAAGGGCCTGATGAAGGCCGGCTACGATGTTACCTTGGGTACGCACCCGTGCTGGAGAGAACTTGTCGAGAGCTTCGGTGTGAATTTCGAGCCCGTGGGACCTGACATAGATATCGAAGAAGAAACGAGCATCATCCGCGGCAAATCCAAGAACGCGGTAATGAGTATCCTGAAGACGATGAACTTCATAATGAAGATAATCGAAGGCTCATCCAAGGAAGTGTACGAGATCTGCAAAGGCAAGGACCTTATTATCGTCACTCACAGCCAGATGGGTGCTGTCGAAGCAGGAGTTCTCGGCATTCCCAAAGTTAACGTAACACTCCAGACAGAGATGATCGGAGAGAAATTAAGAAAGCAGAAATTTGGAGAAAGGCTCATCGGAGGATTCATCGCAAAGCAGGCAGCAAAACCCACAAATAAGATCCGTAAGATATACGGATTAAAGCCCGTTAAATCTGCCGATGAAGAGATGTCAGATAAGCTCAATCTCATTCCGATAAGTAAGTATGTGATCGACAGGAATCCTTATTGGGAAGCGAAGAATGTCATCACAGGATACTGGTATGACGAAGCGGAAGAATACACTCCCGATGAGAAGCTGAAATCATTTATAGAAAGCGGCGAAAAGCCCATAGTCCTTGCTTTAGGAGCGATGTCATTTGAAACTGAATCTGATAAAGCAAAGCTCGATATGTTCGTTAATGCATTTAAGAAAACAGGGCAGAGGGCGGTCATCCAGGGATTCAGAAAATCTCTTGAGGATTATGATCTTCCTGATTCCATGATCGCAGTCGGAAGTATTCCTCACAGCTGGCTTTTCCGCAATGCAAAATGCGTGATCCATCACTGCGGATTCGGTACCACTGCAGCTTCAATGATCTATGGTGTTCCGTCTATTCCGGTGCCGCATGTTCTTGACCAGCTGAGCTTTGCGATGCAACTGGAAAAGAGGCAAGTTGCAACAAAGCTCATAAAGGCAAAAGATCTTTCAGAGCAGACAATAATCAATGCTATAGAAGAACTCAACAGCACTTATGCAGTAAAGAAGAGAAATGCTGAATCCATATCAGAGAAGATAAGCACGGAGCATGGTGTTGAGACTGCAGTAAGGCTTATCGAAGAGAAGATGGGTTGGTGCTGACAGCTCACTTGGTCAGCGACTTCAGGATATCTATATATTCGAGCGTCATGTGTGACGGCCTGATCGACATCGGAAGTATGTATCCGATCTCCATATAGTCATCGACCTTGAGCTTCTTGGCAATGATGTTCGGACCGTTTAATTCTTCGTTGATCACGCCGCTGCAGATCGTATAGCCGTTAAGACCTATGAGCATGTTAAAGAGCGTGGCACGGTCGAGCACGACAAGTTCCTTGTCGCAGTCTACTGTGCTCAGGATCTCTTCCGAGAAATAGAAAGAGTTGTGACTGCCCTGCTCGTATGAGAGCCTCGGATAGGGCTTTAAGTCTTCCAATGTAAGCGATTTCTTCTTTGCAAGAGGCGAGTTCTTGCCGATGAATACGTGCGGCTCAGCCTTAAAGAGGGGAGTGAAGGATAAGTTGTTATCTTTCAAAGTCTTTCTGATAACTTCTTCATTGAACTTATTAAGATAAAGAATTCCTATCTCTGATCTTAAGTGCGCGACATCGTCGATGATGTTAAACGTCTGAGTTTCTCTCATATGGAATTCGTATTTGTCGGCCCCGCTCCTTTTAAGGAGTTCCACGAATGCTTCGACTGCAAATGAATAGTGCTGCGAAGATACGAAAAACTTGAGCTTGCCGGATTCCTTGCCCGCATAGCGTTCTTCGATGAGCTCTGTCTGATCTAATACCTGGCGGGCATATCCTAAGAATTCCTCACCTTCAGGTGTGAGTTTTATGCCTTTATTGGATCTTGAGAAGATCGTGATGTTGTATTCGTTCTCCAATTCACGGATCGCAGCGGTGAGGCTCGGCTGGGCTATGAAGAGCTTCTTTGCGGCATTTGTTATATTTCCTTCTTCTGCGACGGTTACTATGTATTGGAGCTGCTTAAGTGTCATGGAACGTCTCCTTTGTGAATAGGTATTTTCTCGATTTTAACACCAACCATAGATTTTATCTATAACCAAACGGCAATTATATGTATTTTACCTATTGAATTGGTGGGCATATACTCGCAATCAATAAATCAGCCGCGAATATGGAGGAAATACAAATGAACACA
Organism: Oscillospiraceae bacterium; assembly: GCA_902780785.1. Taxonomy (GTDB): domain Bacteria; phylum Bacillota; class Clostridia; order Saccharofermentanales; family Saccharofermentanaceae; genus Saccharofermentans. The sequence continues at coordinate 127,579 of CACZGS010000001.1, forward strand.
TCAGTAATCGGTTATCCGAGAATCGGTAAAGACAGAGAATTAAAGTTTGCTTCAGAGAAGTTCTTCAAAGGTGAACTTGATGAAGCAGGACTTTTGGAAGCAGCAAAGGCGATCAGGAAGGAAGACCTTCTTAAGCAGAAGGAAGCAGGAATTACATATATTTCCAGCAACGATTTTTCTTTCTACGATAACGTCCTCGACACAGCATTCCTTTTCAATGTTATTCCGCAGAGATATAAGGATCTTGGCCTTTCAGAACTCGAGACATACTTTGCATTAGCAAGAGGTTATCAGGGTGATAAGGGCAATGTTAAGGCTCTTGCAATGAAGAAGTGGTTCAATACAAATTACCACTATCTCGTGCCTGAGATCGACGACGATACAAAGATTGAACTTACAGGTTCAAAGCCCGTCGATGAATTCGTTGAAGCAAAGGAATTCGGTGTTGATACAAAGGTTGCTTTAGTAGGACCTTTCACATTCTTGAAGCTTGCAAAGTTCACAGGCTCAAAGAAGATATCTGATGTTTACGCAGTACTTACAGCTGAATACATCAAGCTCGTATCACTTCTTACATCAGTCGGTGCAAAGACTATCGAGTTCGACGAGCCTTATCTCGTAAGAGACCTTAGTGGAGAAGACATAGATCTTTTTAAGGAGATCTATTCTCTGATCCTTTCAAACAAGAACGGTGCAAAGATCTTACTCCAGACATATTTCGGTGATATCAGAGATATCTATAACGAAGTAGTAGCTCTTGATTTCGATCTCATCGGTCTTGATTTTGTTGAAGGAAGAAAGACTTTAGAGCTCGTTAAGACAAACGGTTTTCCTGCTGACAAGATCCTCGTTGCAGGCCTTGTAAACGGTAAGAACATCTGGAGAAACGACTATAAGAAGACGCTTTCTGTTCTTAATGAGATCGGCGCAGCAAATGTCGTTCTCGGCACTTCATGCTCACTTCTCCACGTTCCTTACACACTTGCAAATGAGACCAAGCTCTCTGAAGATTACAAGAAGCATTTCGCATTTGCAGAAGAGAAGCTCACAGAGCTTAACGAGATCGCATCACTCTTTGGCGGAGACTTCGAAAACAATGAGATCTTCAAGAAGAACCAGGCACTTTTCGAAGGAAGGGTAGACAGCGAAGATAAGGATGTCCAGGCTAAGGTCGCAGCGATCACAGATGCTGACTATGTAAGGCTTCCTGTTTTCGAAGAGCGCGAAAAGATCCAGAAGAGCATTCTTAACCTGCCTTTGTTCCCGACAACAACTATCGGTTCCTTCCCTCAGACATCTGACGTAAGAAAGAACAGACAGGAATTCAAGAAGGGATTAAAGTCCAAGGAAGAATATGTCGAGTTCAACAATCAGAAGATCGCTGAGTGCATCAAGCTCCAGGAAGAGATCGGCCTTGATGTTCTTGTTCACGGCGAGTTCGAGAGAAACGACATGGTCGAGTATTTCGGCGAGAACCTGAATGGTTATGTGTTTACAGAGAAGGCTTGGGTACAGTCCTACGGTACACGTAATGTTAAGCCGCCGATCATTTGGGGCGACGTATCAAGAAAGGCACCCATCACAGTTGAGTGGTCCAAGTTCGCAAAGTCCTGCACAGATAAGCCTGTAAAGGGCATGCTCACAGGTCCTGTAACTATCCTTAACTGGTCATTCCCGAGAGAAGATATCTCCATCAAGGAGAGCATCCTCCAGATCGCTCTTGCAATCAGAGATGAGGTTTTAGACCTTGAAGCTAACGGCATCAACATCATCCAGATCGACGAGGCAGCTTTAAGAGAGAAGCTCCCTTTGAGAAAGTCTGACTGGTACAGCGAGTATCTTGATTTTGCTATCCCTGCATTCAGACTCGTTCACAGCAAGGTTAAGCCTGAAACACAGATCCACACACATATGTGCTACAGCGAATTTACTGACATCATTCCCGCTATCGATGCAATGGATGCAGATGTCATTACTTTCGAGGCATCAAGATCAGATCTCCAGATACTTGATTCACTGAAAGAGAATAACTTCAAGACTGAAGTAGGTCCGGGTGTTTATGACATCCACAGCCCCCGTGTTCCTTCTGTTGAGGAGATAGTTACAGCGCTCACAAAGATGAGAGCAAAGATCGAAGACAACAAGCTCTGGGTTAACCCCGACTGCGGCCTTAAGACAAGAGGCAATGAGGAGACCGTTAAGAGTCTTAAGAACCTCGTTGCGGCTGCAAAGCAGATAAGAGGATAAATCATGAAAGTATCACAGGTTTACGAGAAGAAAAGAAGTCTCTCTTTTGAGATCTTTCCGCCCAAGAAGGATGCCGAGCTCGACAATATCGACGAGACGCTCGAAGTGCTGGCTGAGCTTAAGCCTGACTTCATAAGCGTTACGTTCGGCGCCGGCGGATCTTCCAACTGCAACCGTACGATAGAGCTTGCAAAGAAGATCAAGTACGACTACAAGATCGAACCTGTGGTCCACCTGACATGCCTGCATTATGACAGGGATGAGATCGACGAGTTTGCCAGAGTCTTAAAAGGCGAAGGCATCGAGAATATACTTGCCCTTAGGGGGGACCCGAACCCTAATATTCCGGCCAAGAGTGATTTCAGGCACTCGTCTGATCTTATCTCATATCTTAAAGGCAGTGACGACTTCTGCTTCCTTGGCGCATGTTATCCCGAGTGCCATCCTGAGTCTTCAGGTGTCGTAAGCGAGATAAAGAGCCTTAAGAAAAAGGTCGATGCGGGAGCCGAAGTTCTGCTTTCCCAGTTGTTCTTCGATAATGAGATATTCTACAGATTCCACGAAGAGTGCAAGATCGCAGACATCGACGTTCCGGTCATTCCGGGTGTAATGCCGGTTATCAATGCGGCGCAGATCAAGAGAATGGTATCTTTGTGCCACGCATCTTTCCCGACGAGGTTCCAGAAGATAATCTCGCGCTATGAGGATAACAAGGAAGCGCTTTTCGACGCGGGAATATCCTATTGCTTAAGCCAGATAATCGACCTTCTTGTAAGTGACATCAGCGGCATCCATCTTTACACGATGAACAACCCTCTTGTTGCAAGAAGGATCTGCGAAGGAATAAAGAATATAGTCTGATCCTTACATGACCGGTGTGGATTCCGGAGTCTTGCCATCCCTGAATCTGGAGTCGGTGTAAAGACCTGAGATCTTGCCGTAAGAGATTATGTTGCCGGTATTGCCTTCGGCGTCGGTATCGAGCTCTTTAATGAATTCGCCGAGCTTTTTATTCTGGCCGTTTACCGTGCCCCTGACCCTCTCGACGGGAGCTTTAAGAGCTATTACGTAAATGTCGAAATTATGCGTATAGCCGTGGCCGATATGAGGACCGTTATAATCGAGTGGCGATGCCCAGCCCTCGGGAAGGTTTGTCTCGGTGATACCGCCTGATCTCCAGTGAAGATAACCGTTCGTATTGGTGTCGAACATGTAGACAGCGTAAACTTTGGCGCCTTCTACGGGTTCCCAGGACAATTGCGGGGATCTGTTCTCACCGATATCGGTATTGGAGATTATGTCGTCCCAGACACCGTCTGAAAGATTCGTCGAAGTGACTTTGAAAGTCTCATATCCGTCAAGGTATCCGCCGCACATGTTGTCTGTAAGCGGATTTACCGTGTCAGATGCCGATTCGGAAGTTACCTGTCCGGTGGTTGCGGCCGGCTTTTCCTGACAGCCCGAAAAGCCTAAAAGCAAAGCTGTTGCTGTAGTGCAAGCTATTATCCTGGCAAATTTCATTATTTCTTCAGAACCCTTTTTCACTTGATTTTGAAATTATACCAAAAGATTTCATTTGTTGATGAAAAGGCGTATATTCATTCTTATAGATTGATATGCGCTGAGGGCTTATAAGGGTGGAAAAGATCGATAAAGTGTTCATGATGCTCAAAAGACGTGTCGCAGAGTATTTTCAAGGCTTTGGACACTTCTTTAAGCGCGTTCTGCTTCTGTTTACGCAGGACTATGTCGAGACTGCGCTCTTCCTCCTTTTCTGCACGATAATCACGGCCGCTTTAACATCGCTTCTCAAAAAGCTCCTTGTAAAGGCAATGATGTGGGTAAGCGGGGTCACTTATATAGCTCCCGTAAATCTCAGGCAGGTTCTCCTAAACCCGCTGTCGATAATCATGATACTGATCTTCGCGGTCATCGTAACGCTCATGTCCCTGTTCGAGATCGCAGGACTCCTTCATACATTCTCGGTTGCCCAGGCAGGGCGCGAGACAAATCTTACCTGCATGTTCATGGCCGGCTTCCGCGCATGCTGGAAGGCGCTTAATCCGAGAAACTGGCCGATAATGATATTCATTCTGGTACTGTTCCCTCTGACAAAGCTCCTGCCTCTGTCAGGCTCGACATTTAAGCTCATCCTGCCGGGATTCGTTAACCAGACTATCGACTACACCAAGTGGCTCAACGTACTTTATATCGTCTTATATTGGGTATTGATCCTGTTCCTTGCTGTCTATATCTTCTCGGTCAACGGGTTCGTACTGCAGAAGGAATCATTCTTCAAGAGCTGCTCCAAATCAAGAAAGCTCTGCAAGGGCCACGTTATCGAAGTCCTGCTCAACATGTTCCTTTTGACGGTTATCCTGAACTTTGCGATAAATTCAGTCTCTTCGATCCTTGTCGTAAACGGCGAGGAACTGATGTCATTCATGAGAAGAACGGGAAACGTCGTTGCCAAATCAGAAGCAGTCGGAACATATACCTATGCGTTAAGACAGATCTTAAAGAGCTTCTTGTCACCCGCCATAAACAATGCGGCACTGACGGTTTTGTTCTATAAATTCCTGGATGACAAGACAAAGAAAGAGACAGTATCCGGCGAAGTCCATAAGCTTAAGGAATATTCCATGAAGAGGACGGTTGCTTTTGTAGTCTCACTCGCAGTCGTCTCATTGGGCATTATCGGCTTCATGACGTACAGATATTCTTATCTTTTCGAGAGCGTCGACAGACCTCTGGTATGCGCTCACAGAGGAGATAACGTCAACGCGCCCGAGAACACGATGCCGGCATTCGAGCTTGCCGCAAGCGAGAACCTTAAATGGATCGAGCTTGATGTCCATCAGACTAAAGACGGTGTCATCGTATGCAATCACGATTCTACGATCAAGAGAGTCACCGGAAGGAATATCGCGATCCACGATGCAACATATGATGAACTCTCCAGGATCGAGCTCGGGCCCTGGATGCCGGGTGAATATGAGCACGTTCACATCTGCACGTTAAGAGAAGCGTTAGAGCTCGCGAAAGAGAACGACATGAACGTCCAGGTCGAGCTTAAAGGCCATGCGAGCGATAAGAACTTCGAAGAGAATGTTATCGCAGTCATCAATGAGACAGGCATGCACGACTACGTCATGATAATCGCGCAGGACGCATCAAGACTCCAGCGCGTCATGGAGATCGACCCTACGATAACAAAGGGCTACTGCATGGTAATTGCCGTAGGCGATCTTTATGACATCGAATATACCGACAACATCACGATCGAAGAATCTTATGTCACTCCGGAGCTTGTCCGCGCGATGCATGAGAAGGGAATAAAGGTATTCTGCTGGACCGTCGATCTTGATGATACTGTGCAGTACCTCGTAAGCTGCGATGTCGATGTTATCGGAACTGATAACCCGATGCTGATCAATAATGCTCTCGATAAAGCGGATTATTCAGGGGGCCTCTCAAGAACCGCTCATATCCTGATGCACATGATCGCCAATATGGACAAGTAACAGGCGGTCAATGACAGCGCTGTTATAAGCATCGTCATCTTCGCCATCTAAATCGAACCACAGGAATTCACCTTCGCGCCTGATATTCTTCGCGTCCATTATGCCGCGCATATAGACCTGCGCGATGTGATTTGCGCATGTTCTGCAGTCGTAAAGATCCTTGAGTTTGTTAGCACCGTTCATGTCGAGATCAGCGACGTTCATCACTTTGCGAAGATACATGTGGCAGATCCTTGCAACGTTCTTTCTTGTTATGGAACGGTCTTTGAAGACTTCATCCTCAGCTTCAAGCCAGCCTTCTTCGCGCCCGCGCGCGAAAATGCCTTCCTGCTCCATTTCTGCTTTAATACAGAGCTCTTTTACGAATGCTTCGGTGGTCATGAGAGAGGCGTGATCCTTATTACTCTGCTGTCGCACGCATCAAGTGTTCCTGCGCTGAAGACTTGGCTCTCATTCTCTTTTGCTTCACCTGTATAGAGGTCTTTTATGACGTATTTCTTTGCGTTCGCGAAAAGATCCTTTCCCGCTGCCTTGCTGCCGATCTTACTTAATATCTGATCAACACTGACAGAAGGATCATCAGTCTTTTTTTCCTGACTTAAGTTAAAGAAACCGAGCGCGATATCACCGTTTGCAAGAGGCTTTGCAAGGATATCGATCCTGTTGTTGTCCCTGATGTATTCCTTATCGGGTTCATCGCATTCATAAGTCGTGAAGATGCGCTTTGCCTGAATGCCCAGAGGGTCCTGGTCAAGCGCGATCAGATCCTCGTTTGTGAAGATGTTATATAACTCATCTCCCTTAGTGACTCTGCGGAGATCAAGTCCAAGCATGAGGGGAGAGTTCATCATGCACCACATTGCCATGTGCGAGCGGCACATGATGTTGTCGATGCCGTCCATTCCGATGACCAGCATGTCAGGATCGTTCCAGCCTCTTCCAAGGCCTGCGAACTCATCCATAATTACTGCCTTGTTGTACTGCGAAGTTATTGCTGTCGTATAATCGCCTTCCCATGCTGCAGTTCCGTTGTTGCCGTCAGAACCAACCTGGAAGGTTATGTCATTTAATATGCGCCAGGAGTCGCCGACTTTGTGTCCCCAGTTCTGGGGCTGTGTCTTTCCCCATTCGCAGATGGAGAAGACGATATCGCGGTCACCTGCGTTTTCCAGTTCGCGCCTGATCTCTGCATATGAATTAAGCGTGTTTTCCTGTCTTCTGTGGTTCATTATGCGGATCTTGTTTATGCCTTTCTTAAGTCCGACCTGAATGACAGGGGATACCGTAAATGCCTCCTGGCTTTGCGTAGGAGCCAGGAGCGCGTCGAAATACATCTTTTCCCCGACGGCAACCTGGAGCCACTGCCCGGTGCCTTCTACGGCGTCTGAAGCGTATGTGACGAAGAGATCCTTGATCCCGTCTTCGGAAGCTTCGACTTCGAATATGAGTTCGCTTGATCTTGAGCCCACAGGTGAGTGGTCTGGAGCCGTTCCGTCAAAGGTGCCGATAAAAGATACATAGCCGTCTTTTATCCCGGCTCTGGTGCCGGTGATCTCAGCAGCCGCTGCATTGTATTTAACGCCGCCTACTTCAATGCACTTAATGTTCGGCGCATATGAATATTTCGCGTTCTCCGGATCTGCGAAAGTCGCATTGTCCCACATGTAATAACAGTTATCGACCTTGATGAAATCTATATCCCATTTGATGTAGTCTTCGCAGTCGGTCTTTTCATATCCGTATATGCCGACCTTTGCGCCCGAACAGAGCCTGTCTCCGATGTCGTTATACATGCCGAATTTAAGGCCATTCGCATGCACAAAGTCAGCCATCGCCTTGAAGCCGGAAGGGAACTTGACCTCATCTGATATGAGATGTCCGTTAACACGTTCAGGGTGGTAGCACCCGTCGTCCAACACGACGTATTCGTAACCGTGTCTATCCAACTCCAGTTCCTTGATCTTTTGAACCATTGCTTTTGTCAGTTCTTCCGTATTGCCGCTGCCGAAAGCATTCCAGCTGTTCCAGCCCATCGCAGGGAGGCGGGGCTTTTTCGCGAATATGTCGGCATTATCGAAATCATCAAATCTCAGTCTGTGATCGTCAATGGGAGAAGGTCCTGTCATGAGTAGACTCCTTTAAAAGTTCTAGATCGATTATACAGTTTTTACATTATTTCATGGAGGCGAAAAAAGAGGCTGCCTCATATGAGACAGCCTCGTAAGATTTAATTCAAAAGAACTGTTACATTCCTTCAGCACCGCCGGAAACTGTCTTGGATCCGACATTGCCGCTTGTGCCTGACTGGAGTGTCAGAGTGTAGGAGTAGTTCTTCTTAAGTGTGAAGGATTCGCTCGTACCATTCTTCAGCTGGAGGTAAGCACCCTTAGCGCCGAAGAGGTCCTTCTCACCATACCATTCGGTACCGTAAGCAACCTTGATCGTGTATGTGCCGGCGCCGAGCTTGATGGTCGCATTCTTGCCTGCTGCGATGAATACCTGAGCTACTACTTCGCCCTTGGAATTATAAACTCTCATGAGAGCATTGATGCTTGAAGGAGCGTTGACCTTCATGGAGATGTTGCCGCTGCCCTTCTTCATGGAGCCGTTTTCAGGCATTGTCTGCTTACATGTCTTAGCCTTCTCTGCGGAATCCTTCCATTCGGAGATCTCGTTCCAGGCTGCCATTGCCTTGTAGAATTCGCCGTTATCGTAGAGTGCCTGAGCATCTTCGTACTTCTTGTTGTAATCGTCGAGCTTCTTCTTAGCTGCGTCGTACTGTGTCTTGGAATCGAGGAAGTCACCGAGATCTGAGAAGATAGCCATTGCTTCATCAAACTTCAGGTTCTCAACAAGCTTCAATGCGTTGTCGTACTTGAGACCCTTGATCGCATTCTCGAGCAATGCCTTCTGCTCATCGTCAGCGGGCTTTACGATACTTGTGATCTTATCGTAGTCAGTTGTTCCGTCTGTATAAGCTGTGCTGATGAACTTGTCGTCATCAGTCTTGGGGCTATTGAGGAATGCAAGACCGAGATCATTTGTCTGGATGCCGTAAAGATTTGCGATAACAGTCATCCAAGCTCTGTTTGTCTCAGCAAGGTGTGCGTCGCAGAGATTTACCTGGACTGCATACTTTTCTTTGAGTGTATTAAGTGATGTGAACTTGTTCTTTGCTTCGAAATAGTTCTTTGCGTTCTTATCCGAGAAAGCTTCCTTGACTGTCTCGCACTCTTTCATAAGTGCAAGTGCGTCGTCGCTCCTGGAATCAGTGCCGTAGAAATCAACAACTTCCTTGAGGATGGTGATGGCGCCGTCAAGATCGTCCTGCTCGATAAGTCCGTCGACCTTCTGGTAGTCGAGCTCGACCTGTGAGCACTCAGCCCAGTACTCGGAATCCTTAAATGTCTTGAGCTGTGTATAGAGTTCCAAAGACTGCTCATAATCGCCGTTCTCGAAAGCATCAGTTGCCTTGTTGTACTTCTGCACGAGCAGATAATAGAAGATGCCTACGCCGGCGCCTGCAAGGATGATAACGGCACCGATGATGCTGAGAACTATGATCAAAGGCTTCTTAGACTTCTTAGGCTTTGCGGCAACAGGTGCAGCTGCTACGGGTGTTGCTTCAACTGCCGGTTCAGCTGCAGGTGCCTCAGCGGGAGCAGGTGCGGGTGCTGCTTCAGCGGGTGCGGGAGCAGGTGCAGGTTCAGGTGCTGCCTCGATGGGAGACTGAACTGTCGGATTCTCGATGGGAGCTACTTCGGTAACTTCAGATGAGATCGCTTCAACGGGTTCTAAAACGGAAGGCTCTTCAGGAGCTGCTTCTGCGACAGGCTCTTCGGATGCCGGTGTCTCTTCGATTACGGGAGCATCAGCAGCGGGTGCTTCTTCAGCCTTTGCTTCCTCTGCAGGTGCTTCGGCAGGAGTATCCTCTGCGGGCTTTTCTTCAGCTGCGGGTGCCTCAGTTACTTCTTCTGCAACGGGAGTTTCTGTTGTTGCTTCTTCGGCTGCGGGAGCTTCTGCTGTAACTGCTTCTGCGGCAGGCTCTTCAGCCGGAACTTCGGGTGTTGCTTCTTCAGCAGGTGTATCTGTTGCAGGAGCTTCGGGTGCTGTTACGGCAGTTCCGCAGAAAGGACAGAACTTACCGCCTTCGATCTCTTTTCCACAATTGGAGCAAATCATACCTATTCCTCACTTTTGTAATGTTTCCAGGCTGTCTGGTTACGTTGGAGAATAAAGAAAAACCTATCCCCCTTATATAATTGCAAGTATAACGTACTGACAAAAGATAAACAATATTTTACGAAAGCGTTCGAAAGCGCTGTCTTAAAGGCAACTGACCACGGTCTGTACTATAATGTGGCTATCACTTTTCGGAGGGGCATATGAAGAAAGTGCAAAGATCCATAGCGCTGATCCTTGCCGGCGCGATCGCTCTGACCGCGTGCAGCAAAGGCGCTGAAACAGAGTCAGATAACACGTCAGAGGACGTTACGTCATCCGTATCAGAGAGTGCGGAGACTTCCGCCGGCGGCGGTTTTAACGGTGTATCGGGCGGCAGCCATTCTGTTAAGGATCTGACCGAGAAGGGCAAAGGCTATGAGGGAATAGAAGGGACCGGAGATTATAACTACGGCGAGGCTTTGCAGAAGTCCGTTCTCTTTTACGAACTGCAGAGAAGCGGCAAGCTCCCTGAGAATACAAGATGCAACTGGAGAGGCGATTCCGCCCTTACTGACGGCGCTGACAACAATATTGATCTTACTGGCGGATGGTACGATGCAGGCGATAACGTTAAGTTCAATCTGCCGATGGCATATTCCGCAGCAATGCTCGGATGGTCTGTAATAGAAGACAAGAAGTCCTACGAAGAGAGTGGCCAGTATGAATATATCTTAGGCGACATCAAGTGGGTCTGTGATTACCTCATCAAGTGTCATCCTGAAGACGAGGTTTTCTACTATCAGGTCGGCGACGGTAATGCCGATCACTCATGGTGGGGACCTTGCGAAGTCATGACAATGAACAGGCCTTCATATAAGGTCACAAAGGACAATCCCGGTTCTGCAGTAGTCGGTGAAGCTGCGGCTGCTCTGGCAATCGCTTCGATAGTTTTCAAGGATACCGACAAAGACTACTCAAAGCTCTGCCTGGATCACGCGAAGAGCCTTTATGCTTTTGCTGATTCGACGAGGAGCGATTCTGGTTATACTGCCGCCAACGGTTTCTATAATTCTTGGAGCGGTTTCTACGATGAGCTCGCATGGGCAGGCTGTTGGCTTTATACCGCAACTGATGACAGCAAATATCTGGACAACGCGAAAAGCTGTTTCACAAAAGCCGGCCACGATTTTGACTGGGCACTCTGCTGGGATGACGTTCATATCGGCGCGGCACTTATGCTCGCAAAGATAACAGGCGATAAGACATATAAGGACGAGATCCAAAAGCACCTTGATTTCTGGTCCTGCGGAACATCTGACGGAAAGAAGATCACATATTCACCCAAAGGCCTTGCATGGCTCGACCAGTGGGGTTCATTAAGATATGCGACGACAACGGCTTTTGTTGCGACCGTATACAGCAGATGGGACGGATGCCCCAAGGATAAAGCAACTGTTTATTGGGACTTCGCCGTATCCCAAGCAAATTATGCTTTGGGTTCTTCGGGAAGATCTTATGTTGTAGGCTTCGGTGAGAATCCGCCTACGCATCCCCATCACAGGACGAGCCAGGGTTCTTACTGTGACAACATGAACGAACCTTCCGAATTCAGGCACACTTTATACGGCGCGCTGGTCGGAGGTCCTGATGCAAACGATGGTTACAGCGATACAGTAAGCGACTACAACAAGAATGAAGTTGCATGCGACTATAACGCCGGATTTACGGGCCTTATGGCTGCGATGTATTCGAAATATCACGGCAAGACGTTAATAGATTTCGGTGCTGTGGAAGAGGTTCCGAATGACGAATATTCTGCAGAGTGCAGCCTTAATGTACAGGGCAAGGATTTTGCCGAGATCAAGGCTCTGATCTATAACAAGACAGCATGGCCTGCAAGGGCGGCAGACAAGCTCGAATTCAGATACTATGTTGACTTAAGTGAGATCTACAAAGCAGGCGGAGACGCATCGGGAATAAAGATCACAACAAACTACATGCAGTCGGGAAGAGTCGACGGACTTAAGGTCTGGAATGAAGAGAACCATATCTACTATCTTTCCGTTGTTTTCGATGACGGTAACTTAAGACCGGGCGGACAGTCACAGTATAAATCCGAGATCCAGGTAAGGATGACAAGTCCTAACGGCGCATGGGATAACAATAATGACTATTCATTCAGCAAGGGCGCAGTCCTTCTTGATGACGGCAAGCTCGTATACGGAACTCTGCCTGATGAAGAAGGAACCGGTTCAGGTGAATCCGCAGGCGGTACGGCTGCAACACAGGGCACTGAAAATACGACTCAGCCTCAGTCTTCCGGCTGTTCCGGAAGTGCTTCTGCAGGTGACCTGAGCATCAAGATGAACTACGACAATAACGGTTCCTCAGCAAATGCAATAGCGGGCACGATCGAGATAACCAATAACGGCAAGTCCACAGTCGATCTGTCGAAGATAGAGATCAATTACTACTTCACGAAAGACGGCGGAGAGATGGTTTTCGACTGCTATCACGCAGCGACAAATTCCGCTTCGGGCAAGTATACTGCGCTCACGGACAAAGTTAAGGGAACATATTCTGCAGCTACCGGTGAAGACCGCGATACATGTCTTACCATAACTGTCGGAAGCGGGTCTCTCGGAAAGGGTGATACTCTGACCATAAGCTTCAGCGCGCACAGATCCGACTGGCAGAATATGGACCTTTCAAATGACTGGTCACATAAGAGTGTCAGCAATATCGAACTGGTTGCGTAAGAGGTTATCAGCCTTCAATATTTTCAGGCTCAGCTTTCTTGAGCGTTAATGCCGTCGTGGACTTATCGAGCCAGGTCACAAGGCTCCTGTTCCTGACATAAAGGCTGTTGAGGATAACGCTCTCCGGATGAATTGCTTCTGTCGATCCCGGAGCCGGTGCGACGAATGTGCCGCAGGCGCTTATTACGTAAGGCTTTCCGTCCTTGGTGCCGACATAGATCGTCATGTGGCCGGGGAAGGATATGAGGCTTCCGGGCTTGAGTTCATTGATCACTGCGAGCTTTTCTTTCTCTTTCATGTCGGTCAGATCGACTTTGTATACGCCCTTGGAGCTTGACTGGCCTACGCGCGGCAGGAGTACGCCAAAGCAACGGTAGATCTCTCTTGTGATACCCGTGCAGTCATTGGCCTGAAGGTCGCCGCCCCAGCCGTATCTGTCGCCTAAGAGCTTAAATGCCTGTCTTACGATATTAGCGGGCGTGAGAGGAAGATATCCTGCGTTGACATCATCTGATACCGGGATAAGAACGAGCTCATCCTTGATATAACCGTCGGTGCCTCTCGTGGGAACCTTCACAACGTAGTTGCCGTAAGTCGAGCGCTGGTTGATCGTCTTCGGAGCGCTCTTTGCGGGAATGAGTTCCATGCGTGTTCCCATCGGAAGGACGAGGTCAGTTGTAAGAGGGCTGTAAGGGTCGTTGCCGAGCCTTATCTCTCTTGCCGTTACAACGAGCCACTGTCCGTGATCCTGTCTTGCTTCCCAGTCTTTCCTGTCTTTGCAGAGCGCTATCGCGTCCTTTCTTACCCATGCTGAGAAGCTGTCGAAAACAACATAGAGATACTCTCCGTCAGTGCTCTCGTGAAGCACTACGACGGGCATATAAGGCATGCACTCCGAGTAAAGGATCGAATCGAAGTACTGGTCTGATGCGCTCTCGAAAACACGGTCTTCCGTAGGGAACATCCTTACTGTCATTCGCTTGGTGGAGAAACCGTACTTTACGGTGATCTTTTCCGGAACATTTTCGATGTTAGAAAGAGCTATAAGATCCTGCCAGTATTCTGCTGTGGTCGGCTTGCCGTTCAGATAGTATTTGGAAGGATCCTTCGGGATCGAATTCGCGTTGTCGTTGAGGAAAATCTTTAAGATATTGCCGTCGAATGTATCACCGAAGTCTTCCAGGTGAGGCATTATCGTCTTGTTGTCGGCGGCTTTGATGATGGCTCTGTTGTTGTAGTTAAATTCAGAGATCTCGTCAGGAGTCATGAGGACTTCGTTGTCGTCTTCGCCGATCCAGTAATCGGCAGTCATCATCTCGGGAGTGACATCCGCAATCGTGCGGACATATGTTGTATCTATAACAGTCTTGCCGTCAGAAGTCTTAAGTATGATGCGTTCCTCAGCTGAAGGCTCGGTGGTCTCTTCAGTGGTCTCTGACGTGGTCGTGAGTTCTGAGCTCGATTCCTCGGGCACAGTGGGAAGGCTTGTTTCCACGGTGCGGTCGGGAATGAGATCGCACGCGCAGATCTGGGGCAGCAATATTGCTGCGGCAAGGATCACGGAAGTCAGTTTCTTGTCTATCATAGGGTAAGCTCCTGCTTGTGGTATTCATTTTCCTCGATTATATCTCAATTGGCGGAGAATCATGTTTCACGAAAATGGTACAATATGACTTGAAAATAAATTAGTGATAAATAAAGCAATCAGGAGTATTTATGATCAGATTTATCGAAGATAAGCAAGAGAAGATGAAGATCTCCAGAGAAGTTCTTGAGGCTCTGACAGAATGGTTTGAGGTCAAAGAGAGCAGGGAGCAGTATATCAGGGAATCAGCAGACCAGCCTTTCTGGGCAGCATTCGAGAATGATGTTCCCGCAGGTTTCTTATGCCTTAAGCAGACAGGCGATGCTACGGTGGAGCTCGCTGTAATGGGCGTTAAGAAGGATTTCCACAGGAACGGTTACGGAAGAAGGCTTTTCGCTGCCGCAAAGGATTATGCGGTAAGGGAAGGCTATTCGTTCATGCAGGTAAAGACCGTGCGTTCCGGCATGTATGAAGATTACGACATCACAAATGAGTTCTATAAGAGCGTCGGCTTTAAGGAGTTGGAAGTTCTTGCAGATTACTGGGATGAGGCTAACCCTTGCCAGATCTACGTCATGAACCTTAAGAGCGCGATCAATACGATTGCGACAAGACACAGCTACAGAGGCAAGTTCTCTGATGAGCCCGTTCCGAGGGAAGACCTTGAGACCATCGCACGCTGCGGTATTGACGCACCTTCAGGATGCAACAAGCAGACGACGGATCTCATCGTCGTTGATGATAAAGAGATCCTGGATAAGATCAAGGGCCTTATCGATCCGCCTGTTGCACAAACGGCACCTGCAATGATCGTAGTCCTCGCGCACAGGATCAACGCATACCGCGACAAGTGCTTTGCGACTCAGGATTATTCAGCTGCGATAGAGAACATGCTTCTTGCGATCGTTGAGCTCGGTTACCAGAGCTGCTGGTACGAAGGCCATATCACCGATGATGACAGGATCTGCGACAAGATCGCTGAAGTCCTTGGCGTTCCCGAAGGCTACGATGTTGTCTGCATCCTGCCCGTAGGAAAGGCTCTGGACGATTTCCATGCGCCTTCGAAAAAGACCTTCGATGAGCGTGTCCGCTTCAATCACTTTGGAGACTGATGTTATAATCTCGCTATGGAAGTATTAAGAGCAGAAGCAGAATGGCAGAGAGCGGGAGCATACTCGGTACGCATACAGGGTATGAACCGTCAGCATCACATAACGCTCCGTGAGGAATTCGATGAGCACGACTGCGACGGCACAAGATACATAGTGCTTTTAGATGACGGATATCCGGTCGCGACCTGCCGTTTCTATGAAGACGGAGATATGTCAGTCACTTTGGGAAGAGTGGTCGTTCTTCCCGAATACAGAGGTCAGGAACTGGGGCGCAAGGTCGTAACGGAAGCTGAGAACTGGATAAAAGAACTGGGCTATAAGATGATCAATATCGACAGCAGGCTTGAAGCGGTCGATTTTTATTCGAAGCTCGGATATGAACATGCAGGAGATGACGTGATAAAGAGTGGAAATTTCGACTGCGTGAAAATGAATAAGAAACTGTGACGGGAATAACAAATGTACAAGATATATATTGTTGAAGATGATAAGGGAATCGCGGACGGCATAGTGACCTGCCTCGGCAACTGGGGCATGGAAGGCCGCGTGGTATCTGATTTCATGAAGGTCATGGAAGAGGTTGATGAGTACGAACCTCACCTGATCATCATGGATATAACTTTGCCTTACATGGGCGGATATCACTGGTGCCAGGAGATCAGAAAGACGAGTTCCGTGCCGATCATCTTCATTTCTTCCGCGACGGATAATATGAACATCATCATGGCGATCAATATGGGCGCAGATGACTTTATCGCCAAGCCCTTCGACCAGAGCGTTCTTATCGCAAAGGTCACTGCGCTCCTTCGAAGGACCTACGACTTCAGCCAGGCTTCAGCCACTTTGGAGGTAGCAGGCGCAATCCTCAATACGAACAACAACACTCTGACTTATAACGGAACTGAGATCGATCTTGCAAGAAACGAGTATAAGATCCTCTTAACGCTCGTTCAGAACAAGAATAAGGTTGTCAGCCGCGAGAAGCTCATGGAAGCCCTGTGGGAGACAGACTGCTATGTCGACGAGAACACCCTGACCGTTAATGTCGGACGTTTAAGAAAGACTCTTGAGGGGATAGGTCTTAAAGATCTTATCAAGACCAAGTTCGGCGTGGGATATATTTTGGAGGATTAATGTTCGGTGAATATCTCAAATCGCGTGTTAAGATCCTGATGCTGCTCCTGGGCGTGGCAGCGGTCTTCGCATCGGTGTATTTTCTGTTCGAACTGCCCGTTGTAACAGTGTTATATCCTTTAATTCTAAGCCTTGTGCTCATTCTGACTGTCGGCATCATAGACTTCCTGCTGGTATTAAACAAGCACAGAAAGATTCAAAGAAATGACCTTCCCGAGCCCTCAGGATTGCTCGAAAAAGATTATCAGGAAGTGATCAGCAAGCTTAAGGAAGAGCAGGATTTTTACCGCCAGAAAACGACTTCCGACTACAACAATATGGTTGAATACTATACCATCTGGGCTCATCAGATAAAGACTCCGATAGCTTCCATGCGCCTGCGTATCCAGTCTGAGGATTCTGACCTGGCCCGCCGCCTTGACGGAGACCTTAACAGGATCGAAGCATACGTTGAGATGGTACTTACATTCTTAAGACTTGATTCGGACAGCACTGACTATGTGATAAAGGAGATAGATCTTGATGCGGTCATTAAGCCCGCGATAAGGAAATTTGCCAGAGACTTCATCTCCAAAAAGCTTACGATGGATTTCAAGCCGACTGAGACAAAAGTGCTCTCAGATGAGAAGTGGCTCTCATTCGTAATAGAGCAGGTTCTTTCAAATGCGGTCAAATATACGAATGAAGGCGGGATCAAGGTCTATATGGATGAGCCCGGCATACTCTGCATCGAGGATACCGGAATAGGAATAAGTGCTGCGGATCTGCCGAGAATATTTGAGAACGGCTATACGGGATTTAACGGACGCGAGGACAAGCGTGCCAGCGGCATCGGCCTTTATCTCTGCAAGCGCATCTGTGATAATCTCGGCCATAAGATCTCTGCCGAGTCTGAGCAGGGCGCCGGAACCAGGATCAGGATCGACCTGAACAAACGTGACATCGGAATAGAGTAAACCCGGTGCGCGGATCTTTTTCGCGCTCTGCACATTAAATCCATAAAAGTATTCTATAATCTCATTATGAAAAAGATTTTGATCGTCGAAGATGAACCCGAGATAAGGCAGCTTCTTGCAAGTTATCTTATAAATGAAGGGTATTCCGTCTCGGAAGCAGAGGACGGAGTAGCTGCCATCGAGCTTTTCTCCAAGGAGAAGTTCGATCTTCTGATACTGGACATAATGATCCCCAAGATAGACGGCTACGGCGTCTGTGAGTTCGTAAAGAAGCAGTCGAATGTGCCGGTAATATTCCTTTCCGCTCTTGGTGACGAGAAGTCCATGGTCAAAGGCTACGATTCCCTTGCAGACGATTATGTCACCAAGCCTTTCTCGATGCCCATATTCTTACGTAAGGTTAAAGCGGTCTTAAGACGTGACCCGTCGGCTCCTGCTGAAGAACATTCCAAATTCATTTATAAAGACATAGTAATGATCCCTGACATGATGAAGGTCACTGTCAGCGGCAAGGACGTTGAACTCACATCTAAGGAATTCGATATCCTTCTTACGCTCATAAAGAATCCGGGCCGCATTTATACAAGAGAGCTCCTTCTGGAAATGCTCTGGGATTACGATTCGCTCGTTGATGAGCGCATTGTCGACAGCCACATCAAGAACCTGCGCCACAAGATCGGCGAGGGCGTAATAGAGACAGTAAGAGGCCGCGGATACCGTGTCGCACAAAAAGATAACTGACAGATTATCATTCAAGGTCTTTGTGATCACTTTCACCGTGCAAATACTGTTCGGCGGTTTGATCTATCTGTTGCTCTATAATGCTGCTCCGTTAAGCTGGGATATTGCCCAGAAGAATGAGATGGAGACGAAGTTTGCGAAGTTATCGGAAGAACTCCGTCAAGTTGAATTCAAGGAATGTGGACCGCTGGTCGATGATTTTATACTTACAAACAATTGCAATATTGTTTTCTATAAAGGACCCAGGTTGAACTGGAATGCTCTCCCTGCGGTGGTTCCGTCTTCAGAATATGCTGTTATGACCAGATATGATGTATATAACCTCATTAACATCAAAGACGGTGTCGTGATGAATCTGTATACATCAAGGAACGTCAATTTCAATCAGGAAAAGTCCCGTGAATATACAGTAGTCTGCATATGGTCTCAAAAAGCCGAGAATGTTCTTTGGGAAGCTCTTAAGAAGACATTACCGCTGATCATTGCAGCGATAATCCTGGTATCTGTTATCTGCTCTTTTATCTATACTCATCTTTTTGCAAGGCCTGTTCAAAAGCTTTCCGAGGTATCAGGCAGGATCGCGAAAATGGATTTTGATGTGAAGAGCGGATCTAAAAGGCGTGATGAGATCGGCGATCTCGGTCGTGACCTTGATGAACTCTCAACCAATCTTAATGAGACGATAACGAGCCTCAATAAAAGAACTGAGGAACTCGAGCGCGAGATCGAACGCGTTAATGAACTTGAGAGGCAGAAGGATGTCTTTTTCGCTGCCGCATCACATGAACTTAAGACTCCTATAACCATCGCACAGGGACAGGTACGTGGCATGATGGACGGCATTGAGCCTTATAACGATTTTGAAACGTATCTTCCCAAGACTCTGTCATCTCTGAAGCGTATGGAATCCCTTATAAACGAGATCCTGACAGCATCCAGGATGCAGGCGGGCAACGAGATCGTATTCCAGCAGGTCGATCTCGGCTCGCTGTTAAGAAAACGTCTTGAAGAAATGAAGGAACTTCTGGACATAAGAGGAATCACTCTTGAAACGGATATCGGCGATGGCCTGATCTTCGAAGGAAATCCGGAACTTACATCAATGGCTCTGGGTTCTTTCCTCTCAAACGCAGTCTTCTACTGTTCTGAAGGTTCGTCCGTAAAGGCCACTGCAGGAAAGAAAGACGGGATGATAGTCACGGAGATACGCAATACCGGTTCACATATCAGCGAAGAGGATCTCCCGCATCTTTTCGAAGCATTCTACAGATCTGACAGTTCAAGGAGCAGAAGAAGCGGCGGTTCGGGCTTGGGATTATATTTGGGCAAACTTATAATCGAGCGCCAGAATGGTACTGTTGATCTTGTAAATGACGGCGATGATGTTGCCGCACATATTATTCTCCCTGTCTCCACATTAAATTCATAAAGCATACAAGAAGGATTCAACTTGCTTTGTTAGATTCATTCCAGAGAGCCCTGAAGAGGGCTGAATAATCATAATTGCATAAAGGGGGAAAGGAATGAAAAAAGCTTGTGTTACTTTGCTGGCGGTTCTTATGAGTTGTGCGTTTATGGCTTCGTGTCAGAAAATGGCGGCAGAGGAGACGACGGTGTCTTTTGAGTCCGAGACTTCTCAGGAAGATGACGGTATTTCTGCCGGCGACCACATCGTGTTTGGCAATTATCCGCAAAAGAAAAATCCGGAAACAGATACTTACGACACTGAACCTGTTGAATGGCGCGTGCTTGAGATCCGTGACGGCAATGCGCTTATTATCTCGGAATATCTGCTCGATACGACAGCTTACTACTATGACATGGCAGATGTCACGTGGGAGACCAGTTCTTTGCGGAAATGGCTGAACAGCAAGTTTTACGATGCGGCGTTTTCAGAGAGCGAGAAGAGCCTTATCGTGACAACGAAGATCCAAAACAAGGACAACCCGTTATACGGAACACCGGGCGGCAATGACACCGAAGATAATGTGTTTTGCTTAAGTCTTGAGGAAGCACAGACGTATTTCAAAGATGCCGATGACCGCAAGGCTGCTCCGACAGATTATGCGTTAATGAAAGGTGCGGCGGTAAGTGATGACTGCAAGCTCGCAAACGGCATGAAGACAGGCTGGTGGTGGCTCCGTTCTCCTGCCTCGTCTTCCAACAGGGCTGCAGATGCAGACTGCTACGGCAACATTGATACCGTGAAAAATGCGGACGGCGTTGACGGCGATATGGTCTTTGCCGAATCTAATTGCGTGCGCCCTGTTGTTTGGATCAAGCTTGCTGATAGTGTTAAAGAGGTGGGATAAAATGAAAGAACAGGTCTTAAAACACATAACCAAAATATCTTCGGCACTTCTTATATTCTCGATCCTTATATCCTTTGCCGGATGCGCGAAAGAGGAGGAGTCAGGGAACTCGCTTAAGAATATTCAACTTACGGAAGAAGAGAGGAAATGGGTCAATCCTGATGAAAAATATGAAGACCTTCTTCTGGTCTACGGTAAAAAGAAATGCAAAGGCACTTTTGTTGTTGCAACAGATGATGATATTGTTTGTCTGTACGCCGAGAATGCAGCGGAAAAGGACGGGAAGACTCTCGAATCCCAGAATACGGTTTATGATATAGCTTCCTGCAGCAAGGTCTTTACCGCGGTATCGATCCTTCAGCTTCAGGAAAAAGGAAAGCTTGATATCAATGATACGATCGACAAGTATTTTCCTGACTATCCTGAAGGTAAAAGAATAAAGATCTATAATCTCCTTCACATGAACTCCGGGATCCCGGATTATCTTAATGAGCCTGCTCTCTTCTTCGGAATGGAAGGCGATGCCCTGGATGACCGCCTTCGCGACCTTTACAGCGACAGAATCTCTGATGAGGAATTGCTGAATACGATGTATAAGGCGCCTCTCCTTTATGAACCGGGATCTGCGATGACTTACAGCAATACCAATTACAAGCTGCTTGCCTACATAATTGAAAAAGTATCCAAGATGAAGTATTGTGATTATCTGAAGAAATATATCTTCAAGCCTTGCGGCATGACTAATTCCTATGCCATGAGAGTAGATAAATACACATACGTTCCGATCGATTATAAAGAACAGCTGGAATTCGGAGCAGTTGATGAACACGGCTATTCGATGTCACCTAACAGCGAACGGGGAGACGGCGGAGTCTGCACTTGTCTTACTGATTTTCTGGCATTTGACCGCGCGCTTTTCAATGGTAAGCTCCTGAATGAGGAATCCATGAAGATATTGCTTCACAACGATAAAGGCTACTGCTGCGGCCTGATGGACGGCAAGGGTCTGGGATACAACCACACAGGCGGAGGTTTTACGGCAACCTCCAGAAACGAGATCTTGAACTCTGATAAATTCGGACATGTATACATCATTATATTAGAACACTGCTGATCTTAAGGCTCCCGGTATTAACCGGGAGTCTTCATTTGTGCAGCCCTTCATATTTGACTTCTTTTCCGGCATATACGAAAATGTGACAGACTTGTTAGATTTGCGTAAGCAGAAGTTAAGGAATGGTTTGGAAGGTAATCCTATACTGTGGCCATCAAACCAAGGAAAGGAATTATGAATAATGAGTCTGCTTGAAGCAAAGAATATCAGAAAAGTATATAAGACAAGATTCGGAGGTGCTTCTGTCGAGGCGCTTAAGAATGTCAGTTTTACGGTGGAGAAGGGCGAGTATGTCGCCATCATGGGTGAGTCCGGTTCAGGAAAGACAACACTCCTCAACATCATCGCAGCCCTTGACAAAGCAACTGAAGGAACGGTTATCCTTGACGGCATGGATCTTTCCAGAGTTAAGGACAAGGACGTTGCAAAATTCAGAAGAGATAATTTAGGATACGTTTTCCAGGAGTTCAATCTCCTTGATACATTCTCACTTGAAGATAATATCTATCTTCCTTTGGTACTGGCAGGAAAGAAGCATGCCGAGATGAAAGAAAGATTAGATAACATCGCAGGCACACTGGGCATTGCCGATCTCTTAAAGAAATATCCTTATGAGGTATCAGGCGGCCAGAAGCAGAGAGCAGCTGTTGCAAGAGCTCTTATCACAAACCCCAAGATGATCCTTGCTGACGAGCCTACGGGAGCACTTGATTCAAAGTCATCTGACGAACTTTTAGCGCTCTTCAAGAAGGTCAACCAGATGGGCCAGACAGTACTTATGGTTACACACTCCACAAAGGCTGCATCCAATGCTTCACGTGTCCTCTTCATCAAGGACGGAACTATCTTCCACCAGATCTATAAGGGACAGGCTACCGATCAGCAGATGTATCAGTCCATAAGCGATACGTTGACACTTCTCGCTCAGGGAGGTGACAACTGATGAAGGCCGGTTTCTATCCCAAGATGGCCGTCAGCGGAATGCGCAAGAACGGCCGGCTTTATGTGCCGTATATAGCGGCATGCATCCTGATGGTTGCTATTTATTATATCATGCACCTTTTAGGCTTTTCAGATATGCTCGAAGGCTTCTCAGGCGCCGGAACAGCAAGAGATATATTAAAGCTCGGATCAGCCGTAATAGCGGTCTTCGGAACTATTTTCCTGTTCTATACACAGTCCACGCTTATCAAGGGCAGACTTAAGGAATTCGGTCTTTACAGCGTGCTCGGAATGAACAGGAAGAATCTCGGGAAGATCATATTATTCGAGACATTGATCACATGGTTCGTATCTGTTACTGCAGGTCTTGCGATCGGTATCGGCTTGTCCAAGCTTGCCGAGCTGGGCTTTGGAAAGATGCTCGGCCTTGAATCCAGCTATAAGTTTGTTATCAGCGGACAGTCGATTAGCTTCACTGTTCTCATATACAGCATTGTCTTCGTCCTGATCTTCCTCAATGCAGCAAGACTCGTAAGGTTCTCTCGAACCATTAATCTTATCAATTCCGATAAGGCAGGCGAGAAGCCCCCGAAGGCAAACTGGTTCGTAGGTATCCTGGGCCTCTTTATCCTTCTGACAGGTTATGGAATCGTGCTCATGATCAAGACTCCTCTGCAGGCACTTGCGATGTTCTTTGTTGCCGTGATCCTCATCATTATCGGAACATACCTTGTGCTCATAGCAGGTTCTGTTCTGCTCTGCAGGATCCTTCAGAAGAACAAGAGATACTACTACAAGACAAACCACTTCGTATCAGTATCCTCAATGGCATACAGAATGAAGAGAAACGGTGCGGGTCTTGCATCCATCTGCATCCTGCTTACCATGGTCCTCGTAATGATGTCATCTACATCATCTTTGTATCTTAACAGGGAAGATGTTCTTCAGAATCATTACCCGAGACAGCTTAATGCTTCTGCCAGCAATTACGGTTATTCGGAAAGCTATACGGAAACAGCTAAAAGACTTGAGAAAGAGGTCATTGAGAAGGCTCATGAATTCGGCGCAGAGACTACGAATGACATCTCTCTTTCCTGCTGCAGTTTTTCAGGTTATATGGAAAACGGCAGACTCCGTGTCGATTTTGATCCGTTTACAATGGGAACAAGCATCAATTTTGATAATGTTGCTACTGTTTATTTCATTGATCTTGAGGATTACAACAGGATAACCGGAAAGAATGTTGTACTTGGCAAGGGAGAAGTCCTCGCAGGTGTCAGCGGCAATATTCCGGTTGAAGACAGCATCGGTATCGGTGATGAGACATTCAAGGTCGCAAAGAGGATCGATGCCAGAGCAGATGATCTGAAGTACATCGGATTAAACGAAATCGTATCTACGATCACGCTTGTTGTCGATGATCTCGGTGAGACAGCTTCACGCTATTCCGGTCTTAAAGATTCAAGAGGCGATACAATGCTTATGTGGCAGTGGAACTTCGCTTTCGATACCAACCTTGATGAAGATAAACAGGCAGAACTCGGAAAAATCCTCGCAAAACATATCAGAGATGATCTTTATCCGAAGGAGCAGGATTATTTCAGAGTCGTCTGCGAGAGCAGAGTTGAACAGCGCAGCGATTTTGTCAGGACATTCGGAGGATTGTTCTACCTGGGCATCCTGTTAAGCATCATATTCCTTGTATCCTGCGTGCTTATCATCTACTATAAGCAGATCTCTGAAGGATTCGAAGACCAGGGAAGATTCGGCATCATGCAGAAGATCGGAATGACAAAGGAAAACATCAAGAAGAGCATCAATTCACAGATGCTCACGGTATTCCTTATTCCTATCATATTTGCGTGCGTCCACTTAGCTGCCGTGCTGCCGATCATCCATAAGCTCTTAAAGCTCTTTGGCCACAACAATATGCCTTTGCTCCTTTTAAGTGCAGGAATCTGTGTGCTCGTATGCGGAATCTTCTATGCTTTCATCTATAAGCTCACTTCGAACGCATACTATAAGATCGTGTCGTAAGCTTACTGAACATATATTACCTGACAGGGCTGTCCCTCTATGGGGCGGCCCTGTTGCTTTTCGGAGACTAATATAAAATCTGTTTGAGAATTGTTCTCTGATGCGGTATCCTAACTCATAAGGGAAAGATTAATTTGGAGGTATAACCCCATGAAAGACCGCATACGTGCGAACGCTTCAACAGCATTCTTTAAGATCATTTTTGCAGTAACCATTCTGTTGGGAGCTGCTGCAGGCATCCTTGGAAACGTGGCATCATTGCCGACGGGAACATATCTTATTCCGTCATATCTTGAATCATTAAGATCTTACTATCTATGCAATACGATCTCGCAGTGCCTGTCGGTGTTGGCGGTGCTCATGATAGTAACATGTATCCTGACACTGTTCATCGGAAACAAGATCGTTTCCCTTTGTATTATTGCAGGCGACCTTCTGATCTTCGGATTCTTCTTTACAGCTGCGATCCCTTATTTCCAGAAACCGCGTGTCGAGAAGGCCAAGCTTGTCGATGCGGATTTCCAGTATTCGCAGTATGGCGGAGACAAATATGAACTGTACTTTGATAACGGTGCTGCCATAAAGGTCCCCGAGAAAGAATATCAATACGGCTCAAAAGGCAAATCTTTCTATATCGTAATGTGCGGCGATAAGGCTATAAGCGTATTCGATGCGAGAAAGTACCAGTATACTGAGAATTCATGAATGAAGTAAACAGGACGCTGTATATACCGCTTTACGGAAAATCCCTTGTAAGCAAAAAGGGGATAATCCTTCGTGATACAAAAGCAGAAGAGATCTGGAGTAAAGAAGGCTTTGAACTGAAAGGCAGATCAAAGTCCAAATGGCTTGCATATAACATGGCAATGAGGGCTAAGGTTTTCGATGACTGGACAGAGAAGTGCCTTAAAGAAAACCCTGAAGCCGTTGTCATTCATATCGGATGCGGCTTGGACAGCAGATGCCTTAGAGTCCGGCAGGAATATAAGCTTTGGGTGGACTGTGATTTCCCGGATGTTCTTGATATCCGTAGACAATACTACAATGAGTCCGGATCATACCGCATGATGGCTCTTAATGCCACGGATACGGAGAAGATCAGGGAGCTTCCGGACGGAAGTGCGGCGGTAATCGTGCTCGAAGGACTATCCATGTACCTTACAAACGTTGAGCTCAAAGCTCTTATTGCGGCTTTGCAAGCCAAGTATCAGCAGATCAGTGTCCTTATGGATGTTTATACCGTATTCGGTGCGAAGGCTTCGGAAAAGAAGAATCCGATAAATGATGTCGGTGTTACCAAAGTATATGGCGTGGATGATGTCGACGGCATTCTGGAAGGGACCGGAGTAAAGAAGACAGCTGAGCATACGTTTACACCTGCGGAGCTGGTCGGCGAATTAAAGCCTTTTGAAAAGCTGTTCTTCAAGCTGCTTTTCACCGGAAAGACTTACAAGAAGATCTATAGGCTATATGAGCTGAGATCCGGTGTTTCCGGTCTTTAATGCGAAAACTTCTTCTGAGCCTTTGTTTTACGGCATTGAAAAGACAAAAAGGCTATAAAGAACGCTTTTAACTAATAGTTTTCGATAAAGATAGTTGATATAATTAAATATAGTGATAGATTATTTTGGAATTGTACAAGGAAGGGATGACGTATGATTTCTATCAACTTACCGAAGAATCTCACTTTCGGAATGAAACTCCTTTACGGCCTTCTTGCAGTCAGCATTGTAATAGCTATTGTTTGCGCCATTATCTTTGGCCGCAGTACTTACCTTGCAAAGACCATGAAGCTTGTAAGGGCAGAGGGAACAGTTAAGATCGAACAGGAAGGCGGAAAGCTTAAGCCGATCAGGAAAAATGCCAGATTCGAATCCGGTGAAGCCTTGATCACAGGTGCGGGAAGCCTTGCATCAGTAAGCCTCGATGACACCAAGATAGTTACTCTTCAGGCTGACAGCAGAGCTGAATTCACAAAGATGAATAAGCAGCTCGCTTTGAAGCTCACAAAGGGTGCGCTTTTCTTCGAAGTAACCCAGAAGCTTAATGATGATGAGTCATTTGAGATTAGGACATCAACGATAACCGCAGGCATTAAAGGCACTTCCGGTTTTTTCTATG
This sequence comes from Oscillospiraceae bacterium, assembly GCA_902780785.1. Lineage (GTDB taxonomy): Bacteria > Bacillota > Clostridia > Saccharofermentanales > Saccharofermentanaceae > Saccharofermentans. Next base: position 154,327 of record CACZGS010000001.1, read on the forward strand.
TTGATGAAGAAGGCAGAGATACAATGACCATTACGGACGGTAAGGTCCTTATCTCCGCAGTAAATCCTGAGACCGGCGAGAGAAAATATGCCGAGATCAGCGGCGGACAGAGGGTTGTCGTTCATCTGTATTCTGAATCTGATGATGACCATGACACCATTGAACTTGATATCCAGGATCTTGCTGAAGAAGATCTCGAAGACTTCGTTCTCAAGATGCTCGGCGATAATGAGCGTCTCCTTACCAGAGTCTGTGAATACACAGGCTGGGACAGAATGAAGCTCAGAGAGCTTATCAATGCACTCTTAGTTGCAAATCTCAGCAGCGGCGAGACAGTACCTTCTTCCGAAGATACAACTGAACCGGAAACATCTCCGGAGGATACAGAAACACAGGGCGATGCGGATAACACACCTACGCCCACACCTAAGACAAAAGAGACCGATAAGTCTGAAGCTACAGCTACACCTAAACCGAAGGCTACAAATACTACAAAGCCTAAGGCCACAGCTACAAATAAGCCTAAGGCAACAAATACTACAAAGCCTAAGGCTACAAATACACCTGTACCTACAGTGACTCAAGCGCCCACAAATACCCCTACAGAGGTGCCTCCTGTAAATACACCTACCAATACACCTGTGCCCACATCGACAGATGTGCCTCATGTAAATACACCTACCAATACACCAGTACCACCTGAGCCTTCTAAGACTCAACCTCAACCGACTGAATCTAATAATGGCGATGATAACAGTGATGGTTAAACCACAGATAATAGATTAAGTTGTATATCTTTATTGTTTAAAAAGGCTGTCTCACACGAGGCAGCCTTTTTATGTCTGCGGTAATCAATTTCTAAATAATAAATAGAGAACTCCGATTTTGTAGCAATATGCACAAAAAAGTCGTGTTGAATTTGGGTAGCATGTTTTAGGCCTTTTCGATATTCTACTATGGTATGAATAATACCGCTCCAAAATAACCATTTCGGAAAGGCGGATTCATATGGGTTTAATAAATCACATTAAATCCTTAACTCCCAAGGTCAAAGTCATAATAGTTTGCGCTGCAGTTTTATTGATCGCTGCAATTGTTTGCATTGCTATGTCTGCGCGCAAGGGTTATCTGGCTAAGACCATGAGGCTGCTTCACTTTGAAGGATCTGTCAATATCGAAGATGGCAGGGGTGAAGCAAAGCCTGTTACTAATAATATCCGTTTCCAGTCAGGTGATGCTTTAAGTACCGGTTCAGACGGCATTGCGTCTGTCGGTCTTGATGATACGAAAATAGTCACACTCCAGAACGATAGTAGAGCTGAGTTCCAGAAGTCAGGAAAGCGTCTGGAACTCAAGCTCACTAGCGGCGCAGTGTTTTTCAATGTTACAGAGAAACTCAAGGCAGATGAGACCTTTGAGATAAAGACCTCTACGATGACCGCCGGCATTCGTGGTACATCAGGAATGATCTACTTCGATACTGCCGACGGCGGTAGGGAATCCATTGTCGTAACTGACGGCGTAGTAGAGATCTCTGCTACAAACCCTGTTACCGGTGAGACAAAGACCGCCAGAGTTGAAGGCGGCAAGAAGATCAAGGTCTATTTGTACAACGACAAATCAGAAGACAGTGTAGCTTTCGAAGAGGAAGCTGTCACTGAAGAAAATATCGATGACTTTGTCCTTAAGAATATTGCAGAGAATGATGAGCTCTTAACCAGAGTTGCTGCATATACAGGCTGGGACAAAGACAAACTTAAAAAAGCCATCAAGGATCTTGAAGCAGAGAATACTCAGGATCCGTCCGAGACACCTACACCGGTGCCGGCCGAGGAGACGACCGAGGAAGTGAATTCTCCAACGCCGACACCGGTAACCTCGCCGACTGATTCGGTTACGCCACCGCCGCCTCCTACGGTAGCGCCACCTACGGAAACTCCGCCTACGCCTACGCCTTCGCCCAGGCCGAAGCCTCCGACGAATACACCGGTGCCTCCGACGAACTCGCCTTCGCCGAAGCCGCCTACGGAAACGCCGCCTACAACGACTCCGACCAATACACCAACGTCGACACCTACAAATACACCGACATCAACTCCGACCAATACGCCTACGCCAGTGCCTGGTCCTGTATACGAAGGAACGCCTGAATATACGGATGGCAGCCTGATATATGTGTATCAGGATGACCCGGACAAGCTTGATTTCCAAGGCACGGATTCTGAAGGTCGCGGATGTACTTGCGGATTCACCAAAACAGCCGATAAGTACGGTAATGTTTGCTTCAGGCAAAATGATTATTGGGTGGACGGTGATAATCCCAACGGTCAGACAGAGCTGGAATGCGATCACGCATATTACTATTACAATTTAGATGATGGATCCATGTACCGTGTGCCAAGAGACCGGTGGCCATAACAATGAATAAACAAAACGGCTGATCAAGATCGATTGTTCAGCCGTTTGCATTTATAGAGCGTGCCGTGTTGTTTAAAAGCCCTTTGCTCCTATGATATAATTATTTTGTTAACCGCTTTGCGGGGAGGTAATGCTTATGAATATCGTTGATAAGTTTAAGAATCTCACACGCGAAAAGAAGATTATTGCTGCAGTTGGCGCGGTCTTGGTGGTGGCAGCCATCGTCATTGTCTGCATAGTCATTTCGAACAATAAGTATCTTGCCACGACAATGAGACTCCTTCGTGTTGAAGGAACGGTAAATATCGAAGATTCCAAAGGCGGAACAAGATCAGTAACCAACAATATGCGTTTCCAGTCCGGAGATGCTCTGAATACTGGTGCTGACGGTCTTGCTTCCGTCGGACTCGATGACACCAAGATCATAACGCTTCAGAATGACAGCCGTGCAGAGTTCCTTAAGAAAGGCAAGCAGCTGGAACTTAAGCTTACAAAGGGTGCGGTATTCTTCAATGTTACCGAGAAGCTCAAAGCGGATGAGACTTTTGAGATCAAGACATCTACAATGACTGCCGGTATCCGCGGTACATCAGGCATCTATTATTACGATGAGACCAATGAGAACAGGGAAACCCTGGTGGTAACCGACGGTGAAGTCGTTGTATCTGCTACAAATAAAAAGACAGGCGTAACTAAGACTGCAAAAGTTACGTCAGGTGAGAAGGTAACGGTATACCTTTTCGATGATAAGGATCCCGAAGACAGTGTAATGTTCGAGCTCAAGGATATTGAAGTCGATGAACTCGGCAGATTCAAGTTGTCCTCGCTTGCTGATGATGAAGAACTCATGAAGAGGATCAGCACACATACAGGCTGGGATGAAGATAAGCTCAAGAGGGTATTAAGAGGCCTTGGAGATGCAATTGCTCCGACTGATACTCCTACACCTACACCTGTGGAGGAAACAGAGGAGACTCCTACTCCGCCGATGACACCTACACCTGAGGCAACACCGACTCCGGAGCCAACGAACACGGCCACACCTTCACCTAAACCGCCGACGAATACGCCTAAGCCTAAGACGCCTACAAAGGCTCCGACGGCAACGCCTACATCTGTTCCTACAACAGATCCTTCAACTAATGATTCGACAGAGGGATCAACTGATCCTTCGACAGAGAACTCCCAGTCCAAGGTTCCGACTGTTCCTGATGGTTATTCGAAGACCGTTTGGAAAGACGGCGTCTATATTGTCGATATCGATAATGAGGAATTCCTTGGCTGGATCGATGGCGAGTGGCAAGCCCTTGACCAGGAGGTACGGGAGAGTGGTGACTCAATAACCACTATGTATTATGATGCCTCCGGAGAGCTCTACTACCAGGAGACTGTAGCCTGGCCGGCAGAAAACCCTCCGGTAAATGAGAATGACAATACCGGTTACGTAGGCTGATATGATCAAAAACAACAGAACGCGCCATCTGATCTACGGCTTATTGCTGGCGACGGCAATAACCTTGGTATGCTTTAGCAAACTGACCAAGATCCCTGATCTGTGGCTTGACGATGCTCTTTATCAGCAGGACAGATCCGTGCCGGGTGATATCGTGATCATCGGTATTACCGACAGAGATATCGATCAATTCGGACCTTACGGCAGCTGGGACCGAACGGTCATGGCAAGAGCTCTCGAAGTGCTCGGTTCTAATCCCGAGAATGCTCCTTCTGTAGTCGCTATCGATATCCAGTATTCAAGTCATTTAGATGAAGAAGGCGATATGAGACTTGCAAACGCAGCGGAAAAGCTCGGCAATGTTATTACTGCCACTACCGCTACGTATGGTGCAAAGACTACATTCGGAAGCGGAAAAGTCGTGATCGATTATTTCTCTGTCCTGTCTTATGAAGAGCCTTATGAAGAACTTAAGAAGGTGACAACACAGGGCAGCATCAACACTATGTACGATGATGACGGTGTCTTGAGACATGCGCTTCTTTATGTTGAGCCTGACGGCGGCCGTGTTTATTCGATGCAGTATCAGGCAGCCAAGCTCTATGCCGAGAGTAAGGGCTTCTCGATAGAAGAGCCTCCGACGGATGCGAGAGGACATTATTACGTTTCCTATTCTGCAAAACCCGGCGGATACTCTGATGACTTATCACTTTGTGATCTTATCAACGGAGAGATAGATCCGGGTTACTATGCCGGCAAGCTCGTATTGATCGGACCTTACACGCCGGGTCTTCAGGATTCGTTCGTTACGCCTATTGAGAAGTCCGACATGATGTATGGCATAGAGTATCAGGCGAATGTCATCCAGATGATCCTGGACGGCAACTATAAGACCGAAGTATCCGACTATATCCAGCTGGGCATTTTGTGGATCGTATGTCTTGCGTATTTTGTATTCCTCAATGCGAAAAAATTACGTTATACGATCCCGGCATTCTTTATCGGTGTTCTGGCATCACTCGGAATAAGCCTGGCACTCAGTTCTCTGGGTTATATTACGCATGCGTTCTGGATTCCTTTCGGACTGTTCGTATTATTCATATTCAGTCTCGGCGGCCACTATATCCGTGCTGCCATAGAAAGACAGAATGTAACCAAGACGTTCGAGCGTTATGTTGCTCCTAATGTCGTAAGTGAGATATTGAAGGAAGGAACTGACAGCTTAAAGCTCGGCGGCAAGACCGTTGACATCGCAGTTCTCTTCGTAGATATCAGAGGCTTTACTACGATGTCTGAGAGATTATCTCCTGAGGAAGTCGTATTTATCCTTAACCAGTATCTTTCAATGACGAGTGCCTGTGTCGACAGATATCACGGCACATTGGACAAGTTCATCGGTGACGCTACGATGGCATTCTGGGGCGCGCCGATCGCTGACGATGACGCTGTATATCACGCATGCATGGCGGCGCTTGATATCGTTAAGGGCGCAGACGAACTTTCCGCTAAACTCAAAGCTGAGATCAATGAAGAGATCCATGTCGGTGTCGGTGTTAACTTCGGACCTGCCGTTGTCGGCAACATGGGTTCCGAGAGACGTATGGACTATACGGCTATCGGTGATACCGTTAATACTTCAGCAAGACTTGAAGCGAATGCTCCGGGCGGCATGGTATATGTCAGCCGTTCGGTAATCGACAGATTGAATGGCCGTATGAAGTACGAGCCGCTCGAAAAGCCAATCAAACTTAAAGGTAAGGCGGATGGATTTGAGATCCTGCGCCTTTTAGGACCGGAGGAATAAAGATGCTTACTTTTTTGGGCAGAGGTTCCGCATTTGCGGACGAACACAACAGCGCATTTTTTGTCAATGAAAGCGATCTGATCCTGATCGATTGCCCGATGAGTTCTTTCGAGAAACTCAATGACATGAACCTGACCTTGTTTGACCACATCTATCTTTTGGTTACACATACGCATGGGGATCATGTGAGCGGTATCGGGATGCTTGTTGATCTTCTTCAGTTTTCCGTAAAGACTCCGATCACGATCGTTGCTCCTTCCAAGGAAGTGGAAGGAGACCTCTTTTACCTTCTCTCAAGGATCGAAGGCTGCAACGATTCATGGTATGAGCTGACCAATACGGAAGATATCGATGTGGACTGGCTCGTCTGTTCGATCCAGACATCACACACTGAAGAACTTGCAGGCAAGTGCTTCGGTTACTGCCTTACGGTAGACGGCCAGAGAGTTGTCTACACGGGTGATACGAATACTTTTATTCCTTACGAGAAATATGTTTCCGACGGTTCCTATCTCTTTGTCGAGATGTCTGCTTATAAGTCACCTGTTCATCTTTACTGCGTCGACATGAAGGACAAGATAAAGGAACTCGTTGACAGAGGAGTTCATGTATATCTCATGCACATGGATGACGAGAAGAGGATCGGCGAGGTAATGCAGGATACAGGTGCCGAGTTTGCGCCTCTCGAGAAGAACGCATTCACGATCCAGGATACTCCCAGACTGCTCGACGGTATCTTTACGATCACGGACAGCCTCTACAAGGATATGTGCATGAATAACAACACGGATCACCAGCTGTTGTTCTCATATCTTACAGAGCTCGGCAAGACGATCGTCGATGCTGACAGGGCAAGCTTCTGGAAGTGGGATAAGAGAAAGAACCAGATCTGGACAATGTCTGCAACAGGTGTTGATAAGATCGTGATCCCTGACGACAAGGGCCTTGTCGGGAAAGCATTAAGACTCAAGAAGCCGTTAATTACAAACGATCCATATAATGATCCTGATTTCAATAATGAGGTCGATATCCAGACAGGCTATCATACAAAGTCTGTTCTTGTTCTTCCGGTAGCTGATGTTAACGGAGACTTCATAGGTGCTCTGCAGCTGATCAATAAGAATGCCGAGAACGGTTTTGATGAGGAGTCTGATCCCAAGAAACTTTCTCTTGCGGCACTCGTATGCGGCATTGCTCTTGAGTCTGAGACATTCCTCGAAGATTCCCACCACGACAGGCTTACAGGCCTTAAGAACAGAATGGGGTTCTACTATGACTTCGGTAAGCACTTCAGGGAATATATGATTCCGGAAGCAGGCAAGACAATGTCCGTCTTCATCTGCGATATCGATAAGTTCAAGCGCGTAAACGATACATATGGTCACAACGCAGGAGACGATGTCCTCATATTCACAGCAGAGCTTCTGGAATCTTTCTGCAGCGAGAAGGACAGCGTTTACAGATGGGGCGGTGAAGAGTTCGTCATGGTAATGCGAGATACGGATCTTGACGGCATCGTAAAGAAAGCCGAAGAGATAAGACTCAAGCTCCAGAGCTCTGAGATCATTGCTGACGGCAATACCCTCAACTGTACGATGAGCTTCGGATGCAGCCTTTTCGAGCCAACCAAATCCATTGAGGAAAACATCAGCAATGCAGACGAGAGACTCTATACCGCAAAGGAAACGGGAAGGAACAAGGTCTGCTGGGAATAATTGTTGTAAAACATATTTTATTACTGTATTATTTAGTCATGACGAGAAACCTGTGCTTAAAAAAGCGCAGGTTTTTTCGAAGAAATAAGGGTAGATCTATAAGGAGGTCACAATGGATACTTGTAAAGCATGTGGAACGATTCTTCCGTTCAGCGGGATGAAATGCCCGAAGTGCGGGTTTGCACCGGATGGTGCGCCGCAGGGGCCGTCACCTTTTGCAGCTGCGGGAGGTTCTGCAAAAACATTCAATTCGGATAAGCACATTTTGATCATGAACCTTACAAAGTTCAGAGATCTTTTGGCTGAGAATGAGGAACTTAAGAGGATGATCAAGCCTCAGAGTGAATTCCCTTCATCTGATGAGCAGATCTATAAGAAGAGATCTCTCATGAAGTTCTTCTGGCCGTTCCTGGTCGGTGGAATCGGTGCAGGTTTCCTGGTCTATTTCATCTCGGTATTGATCATGTTCTCCACGGTCATGAATGTAAGCACATCTCCGACGCTCACACAGCAGCAGACACAGACATATGCAACGCATGCATTGGGTGACATTTACGGCGGATTCTTTGTTGCGGTAATCGTAGCGCTTGCCATCATCTTTATCGGTTTGAAGATCTCCAGAAAGAAGAGGGATGACATCAACAGCAATGCTGATATGATGAACCGCATTGCTTCAGAGAGATATCAGATGGGCTTAAAGAACGAGAGAATGATAGATATCTATCAGGACAACCTCGCTAGCATGCGCAGATATGAAGATCTCGTTCCTGAAGAATACCAGACGAGCCAGAAGGTAACTCAGATCATCGAAGTTTTGAGTGAAGACAAGGCAAGTACGGTAGAAGAAGCAATCGCACTTCTCTGAGATTAGTTTAACAACTGAAATAAAAAGAGGTTTTCCGATTTTGGAAAACCTCTTTTGTTTGCAAGCCCCCATCATTATAGTTCCGCTGCGAAAAACCGGCGCATTAAAAACTGCACAAAAAGAACTCCGGGAATTGTGAAAACGAATTAGCACTCTCGCGTTGACAGTGCTAATTCGCATACTATAATAGGAGTTGGAACAAAGGAACGAAGATCGATAGATCAGACCTCCGCTCTAATGCTCGGATAACAACATTCAAAGGAGATGATTATTATGTTGATGTCCGGATTATTTGGAGAAGATTTGTTTGACGACTTTTGGGGATTCCCTACACACGAATTGGCTAACATCGATAAGCACCTGTACGGCAAGAATGCGCGCACCATGATGGCAACTGATGTTAACGAGACTGAGACCGATTACGAGCTCGAGATGAATCTTCCGGGATTCAAGAAAGACCAGATCAACGTTAAGCTCGAAGACGGTTACATGACCATCAGCGCATCCAAGGGCCACGATCAGGAGAAGAAGGATAAGCACGGCAAGATCATCCGTCAGGAGCGTTATGCCGGTTCCCTGCAGAGGAGCTTTTATGTCGGTGATGCCGTAAAGGTTGAAGATGTTAAGGCCAAGTACGAAGACGGCGTCTTAAAGCTCTTTATCCCGAAGAAAGAACTTAAGGCTCTGCCCGGCAACAACACCATAGCCATTGAGGGATAAGGCTATTCAAGGAACAATTACAAAAATAATAAAGAGGTTGCCCATATTATTGGGCAACCTTTTTCCTTTTTGTTTTTCGATTAGTGCAACAATTCTGATATAACATCTGTATTAATGGCATAAACCAAAACAAAACGGAGATGATTCAAAATGAAGAACATTACAACAAAGATCTTAACTATCGGACTTACTGCAGTGCTTTGTACAGGTTGCCTTACGGCATGCAAAGTTACCAATAACAGCAAGATCAATGCTAAAGTTAATGTCAACGGTGAAGAAGTTATCAACACTGAGATAGCTCTCGGTGCAGGTTCGTGGCAGGCAGCTGAATCAATGACTGTGACAGATGAACTTCAGAAGTATTTCGATGAAGCAATAAGTAAGATAGACGGTTATTCACATGAACCTGTTTTACTTCTCGGAACACAGGTAGTTGCAGGAACAAATTACTGCTTCCTTACAGTATCCACGATCCAGGCTCACAGTGCCGCAAAGGAAATGAGACTTTCATATATCAATGTCGATCCTTCCGGCAGTGCAACATTCCTTAAGGATGATATCTTAAAGCTTCCCGGCGTCGGTGAAGGCGGCGACAAGGTAGGCGGATGGGCATATGCTGAATCCACAGAGATCACGGCTGATATCAAGAAGATTATGGAGAAGGCCACTGAGACTCTTACAGGCGCTGTATATGAGCCCGTTGCATACATTGGTTCACAGGTAGTTGCAGGAACAAATCATGCGATCCTCTGCAAGAGCACACCTTCAGTAGCTGAACTTAACGGCGCTACAACTTACGTTCTCGTATATGTCTACGAAGACCTCCAGGGCAACTGCGAGATCACTGAAACAACAGATATTGAATTAACCGTGGGTTAATTACTCCTCATACAGACTCCCGAAAACAGCCCCTGTACCATAGCGGTGCAGGGGCTGATCATTGTGCATGTAAATTCAAAAACTTACTCTGTGATGTATTCGCTGTAAGCTTTCTTGATGATGTCCCAGTCGAGATCGAATCTGGACATGTGCTTTGCGAAAGCAGCTTCAACGGCATCCTTATCGTGAGCTGCGATGGCATCAGCGATAGCCTTGTGGTCGGATACGAGCTTCTGGTCCTTGATCGTCTTAAGTGAGAGTGATCTTACACGGTCGAAGTGAAGGCTCATGAGAGATACCATGTAGAAGCAGTTGAGCTTGTTGCAGGCAACATAGATATTCTTATGGAATTCGTTATCTAGATCCAAGAACTTCGGAGGATCGTTCTCGATATAGAACTGCTGGAGCTTGATGTTTGCATAAAGCTTCTGGATGTCTTCCTCAGTTGCAACATCGCACGCTTCCTTAAGAAGTGCAGTCTCAACTGCGATACGCAGAAATCTGGATTCCTTAATGAGTTCATAGTCGATAAGTGAAACGCTGCAGCCCTTCTGCGGAAGGATGTTTACGATCTTGGACTTGGACAGCTCCAGGAATGCTTCGTGAACAGGTGTTCTTGAGATTCCGAGCTGGGTTGCGATCTCCTGCTCGCCGATCAGAGAACCGGGCTTGATCTCCATGTTGATGATATTGTCTTTAACGATGCGGAGAGCATACTCACGGTTAGGCTCAAAAGTATTTTTTGGAGTGATGATCATTATAGAAATCCCCTTTAATCAACGAATAACTATAAAGAAACTAACATAAAAAGATTTTTATGTCTACTGCTTACATACTAATTAGCAACGGCTTCGTGAAGAGTCTTTCTGACAGCTCCGTTTCCACTAAGTAACTTATCAAGATAATCCTCGATAACAGGTGTTAATCCTGTCTTGTTTATGTCGATTCCGAAGACAGTCTCGTTCGCAAGGATACCGTTAAGTCTGCCCTTAACGCTCTCTGTCATGCCGAAGCTGATGCCCTGCGCGCGGAGTTCATTCTGGAAGAATCCAGCCATGGGATCTGAGCTTATCTCAAACGCATTTCCGTTATCGTCAACAGCTAAGAGATAGCGGAGCCATCCAGCGATGACGAGAGGAATGAGCTTTAAAGATGAGAGCTTTTCGGGCGCATCGGAAAAATAAGAATTCAAAGTAATACCAAATCTTATCGGAAGCTTTTGGCTCGTATCTGTAGCGATCCTCTGAGGCGTGTCGGGAAGGAAGGGATTAGGGAATCTCTCATTAAGAACTTCCTTAAGGAACTCTTCGGGATTTAAGATCTTAGGATCACAAACGACAGGAAGGCATTCGTTATAACCCATCTTGGTTACGAGTGATCTCAAGTCTTCATCGTTCATCTCATCAGAGATCTTCGTAAAGCCCAAAAGGCATCCGTATATTGCAAGTGAAGTGTGGAGCGGGTTAAGACATGCAGTTACCTTCATCCTCTCGCACTTATCAACCGTATCTCTGTCGGTGATGATGACGCCGCCTTTCTCAAGTGCGGGACGGCCGTTAGGGAAGAGGTCTTCGATGACAAGATACTCAGGAACTTCGGCATTTACGAACGGTGCCGCGAAAACTCCCGTAGTCGTCTTAACGCTCTTAAGATTATCGATGCCAAGGCAGGTAAGTTTGTTCAGGATCTCGTCTGAAGGTCTTGGCGTAATCTTATCGATCATGCTCCAGGGGTATGCAATTCGGGATGGATCATCTACATAATTTCGAAAAGAATTATCCACAAACCCCTTAGCTGCCCAGGCATCGATTATCTCCAATACTGATGATCTGAGCTTATCGCCGTTGTGACTGCAGTTATCCATGCTGACAAGAGCCAAAGGATAAGCGCCTGCCTTAAACCTCTCATAAAGAAGTGAAGCGATGAAGCCCATGCAAGTGAGCGGGTGAGAAGGGCCGTTCTCCATGTCTTTGGCTGCGTCGGGATATAACTTTCCGTCGGCATCTCTTAAAGCATAGCCTTTCTCAGTTATAGTGAAAGAAATTATCTGAAGTGAAGGATTGGATGCGATCTCATTAAGCCTTGCGATGTTATCAGCGATATCGTAATTTGCCGCGACAGCTTCAGTGATATTTCCGATGATCTCATAACCTGTGTTGCCGTCGGGCTTAAGATCGCAGATGATCGAGAGGTTATCGAAGGGCTTATATACGCGCTCGAAATTCTCATAGTCCATCGTGCCGCATACGATGATGCCGGTATCGGCAAGACCCTGGTTCAAAAGTCTCTGGTTGACTCTTGCGATAAAAGCTCTGAAGATATTGCCGCCGCCTACATGAAGCCATGTGGGATTCTTTGTGGTGGCATCTTTAACTGTATCGATATCGTACTTGGGAAGAACAACGTTGATGCTGTTCCAGAATTCGGTATTTTTCAGATTTTCTTTTGAGAGATTCATAGATGTAAAAGTCCTTTCATCTTCCGGTTCCTCAAACAAAACCGATAACCTTATAAGTGATTATAAGATCATCGGTTTTGCGGGCAAGGGAGGAGTTTATTGCCAATGTTAAGATTTAACAAAGTTTGCTGACGGCTTCCCATAAACCGTTGATGTATGCAGCACCCAAAGCTCTGTCATAAAGACCATAACCGGGTCTTCCGACTTCGCCCCAGATCATGCGGCCGTGGTCAGGACGGATATAACCGTCGAAGCCGTTCTCATAAAGAGCCTTAACGATCGCGAACATGTCGAGATCGCCGCATGAGGAGAGGTGTGCTGACTCGTGGAAATCAGTCTCGGATTCGTGCTTAACATTTCTTAAGTGTACGAAATGAACTTTGCCCTTTGCAGTAAATGTCTTTGCGATATCCTCAACATCGTTGTGGATGCCTGCGCCAAGACTGCCGGTGCAAAGTGTGAGACCGTTTCTATTAGATTCGTTGAGATTAAGATATGTGTCGATCGACTCCTTGCTGTTTACTACCTTAGGGAGGTTGAACAAAGGCATCGGAGGATCGTCCGGATGAACTGCGAAATTAATGTCGATCTCTTCTGCAACAGGTATAACCGCATCGAGGAAATACTTGATGTTCTTGAAGTACTGCTCGGAAGTCATGCTCTGATAGAACTTGATGTCTTCTGCCATCTGGCCGAATCTCTCAGGCTCCCATCCCGGAAGGCTGAAATTATGTGATCCGTCGATCATGGAGGAAGTGATCTTTTCAAGTGTGAGCTGGACTGCTTCCTTGTGGCTGTATGCCATTGCAGTGCTGCCGTCAGAAAGCTCTTTTGCAAGATTGCTCCTGTACCAGTCCATAACGGGCATGAAGTTATAGCAGATGCACTTAACGCCGGCCTTCGCAAGATTTCTCATCGAGACGATGTAGTTATCGATAAGCTGGTCTCTTGAAGGGAGGCCCTTCTTGATGTCTTCGTGGATATTAAGGCTCTCGATGACTTCCATCTCAAGACCATAAGAGTTGATCTCGTCCTTAACAAGATTGATCTCGTCCATAGTCCAGATATCGCCGACGGGGATCTTTGTAAGATGTGTAGCTACGCCGCTAACGCCCGGAATCTGCTTAATCTGCTTCAGTGTGACACTGTCATCACCATACGGAAACCACCGCAAAACCAATTTCATAAGATATTTCACCCCGAATTTGTACTGAAAAGAGAGTCATGTGACAATACTCAAGTTTCATTCTGCTTACTAGCATACTAGTAGTCTTGATGTTTGTCAATAGAATATGACATGTGAAAATACTAACCCAACTTGTGTGTCAGTAATACCCTCCAAATTATTGCAAAATAGGGGATAAGTTATGGTTTTATCAGGATAAAGGAGGCACTTTTGAGCATCATTTTTTCGAAATGCGGAAAAACAAAGATCAGTTATCTTCTTCCTCTTCGTAAGCCTCTTCTTCAGCAGGCGTTTCCTTGCGTGACTTCGGCTTGAATAATCTGAAGAGAACGGGAATGAATACGGCAAAACCGAAATACTTTATTACTTCTTCCAGAGACGCGAAATAAAGAGCCCAGAGTTCATAGTGCTCTTCGGTAACTACGGTCATGTTGGTGCATGTCTTCGTAACAGCATATGAGAGAAGTCCTAAGATGACCAGCAAAGTCGAGATCACCGTAGTCTTAACAGGGATCGTCTCATACTTCTCAGGGTTAAGCTTTTTCGCGCTTAAGAGAAGGCCGGTAAAGACAAGTGCTGCAGCTATAACACCCGATACGATCTGAATGAGGTTAAGATATTCAGCCATCTGCAGCCACCTCTGTTCCGTCAGCTTTTTCCCCGCGTGACTTCTCTACTGCGATCGCCTTCGCAAATGCTTTCTCGGTGATCATCTGTGTCAGATACATGGCTCCGGCAGGAGTTAAGAGTGCTGCAGGAGGGAAGCAGACGCTGATCGCGAGAGCAACGATAAAGATAAGCCATATAAGAAGGAACTTAGGAAAGTTGATCATGCAGAGAGTATAACTGTTTGTAACCGTGCCCTTAAGCCCGTTGCTGAACCTTGCAAGAAGAGGATAAACAAAAGGCAGTGTAAAGATAACCGGAAGGACCGGTATAAAGGAAACGACGATATACCAGTCGGGAAGCTTTACTCCGCCAAATCCGTTAAGGGCAAAGTAGATATTGAATCCGACAAGGGCGCTGTAAAGAAGATAGATAATATGAATGATCGTCGCGTTCTTAAGATTGTCCTTAAGCGATCTCATGAAATCTTTGGAGACCTCATCGATATGCTTATGGTATTTACGATAAACTGTATAATATAAAGCTGTGACGGAAGCGCCTATTGTAACTATGGGAAGGCAAAACAGCAGGAACAGAGCGGAGATGATAACTACATCTCCTATAGATTTACTTAATCTGTAAAGCCAGCTGTTCTGGATGTGGTCAAATGACTTCTTCATCTGTTATCCTTCCTTTTGGAGTCAGTATAAAAGTGAATCCGCCAAAAATCAATTACTTGCAGACTAGAATGGTAGACAAGAAACTGCACTCAAGTTACAATACCTTCAAAGGATGGTGAATAATATGGAATCAACAAAACTTACCGGCATTTATTCCAACGGAATGGTCCTCCAAAGAGATAAAGAAATAATAATCGAAGGCTTTGAGAGTGCGAAGTCTGAAGTTGTTGTAACTCTTGCAGACAGTGTCGTCACCGCGTCCGTTACTGAAGGCAGATTCAAAGCAGTACTTCCGCCGATGGATGTTGTCTTTGATACCGTACTTAAGGTTGATGGTACAGATACTATTGAAATAAAAGATGTCTGCATCGGTGATGTCTACATGCTCGCAGGCCAGTCCAACATGGAGCTTCCCGTTGTAAGAACATTGGAACTTAATAAAGAAGAAGTCGAAGCAAAGGATTATCCCTACTTAAGACAGTATCTCTTAACTCCGGACCTTGAGATCCCTGAGATCGGCGGTAAGAGCAACTGCGTTTTGCCTGAGCACGACTGGATAAAGGCTGTGGGCAATTCGAAGAATGTTTTCAGTGCCATTGGTTTTTATGCTGCAAAAAGGATATTCGAAGAAAAGAATGTTCCTATCGGACTGATCCTTAACGCTCAGGGCGGTTCGACCATCGAAGCATGGATGTGCGACGAAGACCTCTATGCTTCTGGAATAAGCGAGGATGAGTTGGCTCCTTTAAGAGGCAAAGACGCTCTCAAGAAATATACTGAGCATTGGCAGCAGCTTACGATCGACTGGAGATCAGAAGCTGACGATAACGATTTCAAGATCGAGGAAGGGATCAAAGACGCAAAGCCCGTAACACTTCCCGGAATCGTTATTAAAGATTTCTCCGGCATCGTCTGGTTCATTAAGGAATTTGATTATGACGGTGTCTGCGAAGGTGACTGCCTCTTAAGACTCGGTGATCTGATCGATGCCGATATCACATACATTAACGGCATTGAAGTAGGCAGGACCGAATACCAGTATCCGCCGAGAATGTATCATTTCGACGGCTCAATATTAAATAAAGGTAAGAACACGATAATGACAAGACTCATTGTCGAGCAGGAGTTCGGCGGATTTGTTGAAGGCCACCCTTACTATCTGAAGACACCTTCAGGCATGACGGACATCATGGGTGAGTGGAAAACAGTTGTTGAGAAGAAGATGCCGAAGTTCAATCCCATTCCGATGGCGGTAATGCTCCCTGCAGCTTTGTATTACGGATGCATCTTACCGATTAAGAATATTGCGATCTCCCAGATCTGGTGGTACCAGGGCGAGTCCAATGCCGGTGATCCTGACGGACTTACCATGAAGAATTCGGAACTGGCACAGAAGATAATCGAGCAGGGCGGAACAAATCCTTACGGTTACGATCAGAAGATGATCAGGACTTTCAAGAAGTTCAGAGAGTTCTTCGGTGAAGTGCCGGTCGTAATGGTTAAGATGGCTGACTACATCAATCCTCTGACATTCGAGAGCGAAGTGCCGGAAGGCTGGAAGAAGATCCAGGAACTTCAGGAGAGAGCTCCGGAATTCATCAGCAACGTAAAGACCGTTGTTGCTCCGTGCCCCGATCCGGTCTACGAGCTCCACCCCCAGAACAAGAGCGGTTTGGGAGCAGATGTAGCAAAAGCATCCATAGAATTAAGTAAATAAAGGCATTTAGAGTCCTTTTGAGACGCCCGGGAAGAGATCCCGGGCGTTATTCGTGTTGCACAAATCCTAGCATTCTACTCGATTAGAGTATTGACATATCGCCGATACGGTGATAATCTCATACCAAGCTAACCAACTTCCATACAAGCATACAAGAAGGCAAACGAGTTAGCATTTTAATATTAGACCAGTCCTAGGGGTTTAACGAAGATGAGAAAACAAGAGCAGATACAGCAAGGGCAGCCGGCAGAGTGGACACCAAGGCAGTTAACACTCGGAGCAAGAATGGGAAAAGATTTCCGCATCAATTGGCAGCTCTACGCCATGTTCATTTTCCCTGTAATCTATTACATCATCTTCAGATATATCCCGATGTTCGGTAACATCCTCGCATTCCGTAAGTACTATGCCGGCGGCAATATCTTCGGTGAGGGTCCTCTTACACTTAAGTATTTCAAACAGTTCATTACAGCTAAGCCGTTCTGGGATGCGTTTAAGAACACGCTCATCCTTAACGGTCTTTATCTGCTCTTCAGATTCCCGTTGACTCTTATTTTCGCGCTGCTCTTAAACGAGATCAGAAATCTTAACTGGAAGAAATTCGTTCAGACAGTATCTTATCTCCCGCACTTTATCTCCATGGTTATCGTCTGCGGCATGATCAAGGAATTGCTTTCAACAAGCGGTCCTGTTAACGATATCATCCAGCAGTTCGGCGGAGAGAAGATCAACTTCATAGCTCTTGCTGAATGGTTCAGAACGATCTTCGTAGCATCAGGCGTATGGCAGAGCTTAGGCTGGGGAACGATACTCTATCTCGCAGCAATGTCAGGAATCAATCCTTCTCTTTATGAAGCGGCAACGGTTGACGGCGCCAATCACTTCCAGCAGGTCATTCATGTAACGATCCCCTGCATCCTTCCTACGATCGCAACGCTCCTTATCCTTGATATTGGCGGACTTGTAGGTTCAGGCGGAGCTTTCGAGAAGGTATATCTCCTGTACAGCCCTCTTACATATGAGACATCCGATATCGTATCAACTTACGTATTCCGTATGGGTATCGAATCCGGATCGATCAACTTCGCAACGGCAGTAGGTTTGTTCGAAGGACTCATCAATCTTGTCCTTCTCACATGTGCGAACTTCGTATCACGCAAAGTCGCAAATACAAGTCTTTGGTAAGGGGGTAAGAGTATGAGTGATATTACTAAGACTGCTCCCGAGTTAAAGGGCGAGATCCATATCCACAATCCCAAGAATAAGATCAAGGATTCATTTGCATACAGGACGTTTACCGTATGCAATACGATACTGATGATCATCGTCTCTCTTGTAACGCTTTTCCCGTTCCTTTATCTGATCGTCCAGTCATTTACATCCGACCATGCGATCATCGCGGGAGAACTCAGCATCCAGTCATTCCTTAACGGACAGCTTACTTTCGAAGACTTCAGTATCAACACATATATCTATGTGATCACAAGAAACGATCATGAGTTCTTAAGATACTACGGCAACACGATCATCTATACGGTTATCGGAACTGTCTTATCTTTGTTCTTCTCATCGATCCTCGCATATCCTCTGTCCAAGCCGAAGCTTAGTGTGAACAAGATCTTATCACCTTTTATCATCTTCACGATGTATTTCGGCGGCGGACTTATGGCGAACTACGTTTTGATGTTAAAGCTCGGTCTTAAGAACTCCATGTGGGGATTCATTCTCCCGATGCTCATCAGTACATATTACGTAATCCTCATGAGATCTTTCTTCATGAGCATTCCTAAAGATCTGGAAGAAGCAGGAGAGATCGACGGCTTAAATAAGTTCGGTGTTTTCTGGCACATCGCAAGACCTTTGTCGACACCTATCATTGCAACGATGACTTTGTTCTATGCGGTCATGTACTGGAACAACTGGTTCAATGCAAAGCTCTACTTGCAGGATAAGACAAAGTGGCCTGTTGCTTACTTCCTCCAGACGATCATCAGAGGTGCCGGCGCATCCGATCCTGACGCGCAGAACATGTCCGCGAACATCAAGTCCTGCGCGATGGTACTTACCGTACTTCCTATCATCTGCATATATCCGTTCATTCAGAAATATTACGTCCAGGGCATGATGCTCGGCGGCGTAAAAGAATAATCACTTTGTGCTAAATGGGACTTACCCACGGCAATAGAAAAATGTAAAGAAAGGAAACAGTTATGAAGACAACAAAACTTGCAAAAGTAATGTGTGTAGGTCTTGCAGTTTCAATGCTCTCCGGTTTAGCTGCGTGCACAGGCACAAACGAGAGTTCTGAGATGACTACAATTCCCAGTCAGATCGAAACTGAGCCTACTGAGACAGAAGAGAATGTTCCCTACACATACGGAGTAGGAAAGACATTCCACGCAGACCAGCCCGTAACATACACGATGTTCTTCAGTGATGCATCATGGTATCCGATGGTCGATACTTGGAAGACGGAGGGTGTTTTCAAGAAGATCGAGGAACTGACAAATGTTACACTCGACATTAAGTCTTACGACAGCGGCGACTACATGGATCAGATCACACTCGATATCCAGGCAGGTAACGCAGCTTACATCATCCCTAAGATCTATGATGATTCAAAGTTCGTAGACGGTGGAGCTATCGTTCCTATCTCTGACTATGTTAAGTACATGCCTTACTACACAGATTTCTACAACAAGTATGATCTCTCTAAGGATATCCAGACGATCACAAGATCCAATGGTAAGTACTATAAGCTCCCCGGTATGAAGGAATCCAACCTCATCAACTATTCTTTCGTTATCAGAAAGGATATCTGGGACAAGGCAGGCGTTGACGTTGTTGCTCTCCAGAAGGACTGGACATGGGCAGACTTCCTCGAAGCTTTGAAGAAGGTTAAGGCTTACATGGTATCCCAGGGTATGTGCAAAGAGTCCGACTACATCTGGTCTGACCTCTGGTGCGGTAACGAATCCGGTCAGGGTTCCGGCGGAAACCTCCTCGGTGTTATGGCAGCTACATATGATGTAAATGCAGGCTGGAATATCGGCAACGGTATGAGATACAACAAGGATCAGGACAAGTTCCTCTTCTCACCTGTATCTGACAACTACAAGGAATTCCTTAAGACAGCTAACAGCTTCGTTGAAGCAGGTATCCTCGATCCTGAAACATTCACACAGGATGACGCTACAGCTACAGCTAAGTACTACAACGGCAAGACAGCTATCATGTCCATCAACCAGGGCCAGTGGGCTAACTATGAGCAGAACATGACAGCTCAGCTCGGTGCAGGCAACTATGAGAACTATGTAATCACAATTCCTATCGGTTCTACAAGAAACTCCACAGTATCTCCTGAGAGACTTGAGAACGGCGTTATGATCTCCAAGAAGGCTCTTGATGAGCTCGGCGAAGACGGATTCATCCAGATGCTCAGATTCGTAGACTGGCTCTTCTATTCTCACGAGGCATATGAACTTACAAAGTGGGGCGTTGAAGGCGAGCACTATGAAGTAGTTGACGGTCAGAAGAAGCTCAAGGCTGGTTACTGCTGCTCAGGTCTCGGTTTCGGTAATGACGAAGCAGAGTCTATGACAGACATCAGACTTAAGTGGGGTTATGCAGGCGGTAACTTCTGGTACGGCGGTACTGTAGCAGAAATGTCCGACAACCTTACAGGCGCAGTTGCTGATTACGTAGCACGTGACGCATCCGACAGAGACACTCCGCCTCTTGCTCCGGGTCTCGCTCCTACACCTGATCAGAACGAAGAGATCAACCTCATCGCTACACCTCTCATCAGTAACGTCAATTCCTGGACACTGAAGTTCGTTACAGGCCAGGCAAAGATCGACGCTCAGTGGGATGAGTATGTTAAGTCCTGCGAAGATCTTAACTATAAGGGTCTCGTTGATATCTACGCTCAGCTCTACAAATAAGGAAAATCTCCTTAAACAATCACACTTACAAAGGGAGTTGCCTCATTTCGGGGCAACTCCTTTTTTTATGTGATGCATGAGGGTGTGTTGCTGCTGTGTATCCATGTTCAATAAAAACAGGCCCCTTAAGGGCCTGTGTAACAATGTTACATCCGTTAACGGCGGGCTGTTTATGCCTCGAACATATTCCTGGAATTCTTGTAGCAGACGCGCTCGATGATGTCTTTCAGGATGCGTTTATCGTTGGGAAACCTGCCTCGCTCGACCTCTGTGCCAAGGAAATTGCAGAAGATCCTTCTGAAGTATTCGTGCCTCGTGTAGGACAGGAAGCATCTGGAGTCGGTGAGCATTCCCATGAAGCAGGGAAGTGAGCTCTGGGCGCAGAGTGACTTTAGATGATCTTCCATGCCTAAGAGATTATCGTTAAACCACCAGGCTGCTCCGTGTGAGATCTTGCCCGGCACACTGCCATCGTTATAGGCGCCGCACAGTGTGTCGATCACGGTGTTGTCCGTGGGATTAAGAGAATAGATGATCATCTTGGGAAGGAGACCTTCGCTGTTAAGCTCATCCATATATCCCGTAAGAGGCGTCACGAAGTCGAATGAGCCCGTGATGATATCGCAGCCGCAGTTGATGCCGGCTTTATTCAGCATTACCGAATTGACGTTTCTCTTGCAGCCGAAATGAAGCTGCATCGTCCAGCCGCGCTTTGCGTATTCGCGCGCAAAGAAGAGCATGAGGTCAGTCTTATATGCCGTAAGTTCTTCATTGCTGAGCGTGCAGTCCGGAGAAGATAACTTTTTCGCGAGAACATCAGCGGAAGTAACGCTTAAGTTCTTGCCGTACCAGATATATTCTGTTCCGTGATCCGAGAGTTTGCATCCGTGTGCTTCGAAATGATCGAGCCTTGAGATAAGGGCCTTTTTGAGGTCATCCATCGAAGTGATCTTTATGCCTGATGCCGCTTCTAATTTCGCGACATAGGAATTGAAACTGTCTTTCTCGATATCGACGATATTGTCAGGTCTGAATGCAGGGAGGACTTTTGATCCGAAGCCTGAATCCTTTATCTGCTCGTGATAAACAAGAGAATCAACGGGATCGTCAGTCGTGCAGATAAGCTCAACGTTGGACTTCTGCATGATCTTCTTTGCTGACAGCTCACCTGAAGCCAGCATCTCGTTGGCCTTATTCCAGACGTTTTCCGAATTTAAAACCGTAAGAGGTTCTTCGATGCCGAAATACCTTGTGAGCTCCAGGCAGGTCCAGTGGTACAAAGGATTACCGAAAGCGGATTCGACGGCCTTTGCCCACATCATGAATTTCTCTTTGTCGGAAGCATCACCCGTGATGAATCTCTCGTCGATCCCTGCAGTTCTCATGAGGCGCCACTTGTAGTGATCGCCGCCGAGCCAGAGCTTTGTGATGTTCTCATAGTTGATATCTTCGGCGATCTCTTTTGATTCGATGTGACAGTGGTAGTCAACGATCGGGAGATCTTTTGCATATTCGTTATAGAGATTTAATGCCGTGTTATTTTCCAGAAGGAAATTGTCATTTATAAGAGCTTTCATGATGTACCTCTTTTTATTGCTTAGCACTTATAAAATAACTTATTTTTGGTATAATCGCAAATGAAAATATGCTAGAATACCAGTTGTTTGAGAGGTGATAATAATGACATTTTTCGAAAAGGTTTATAACACCGGAATAGTACCGGTCGTAGTCTTAAATAACGCTGATGATGCGGTGCCGCTCGCAAAGGCTTTGCTCAAGGGCGGGATCGACTTCATGGAGATAACTTTCAGGACAGAATGTGCAGCTGAATCCATCGCTCTGATCACGAAAGAAGTACCTGAGATGACTGTAGGTGCAGGCACTGTGATCAACGTCGAGCAGGCTGCCCTGGCAGTAAAGAACGGCGCGAAGTTCATCGTGTCACCCGGTCTTGATGACGGTGTCGTCATCTGGGCAAAGGGCAACAACATCCCCGTTATTCCGGGATGTGTTACTCCGACTGAGATCATGAAGGCGATAAGCCTGGGCCTTAATGTCGTTAAATTCTTCCCGGCTGATGTTTTCGGCGGGATCAAAGCTATTAAGGCATTGTCGGCTCCGTTCGGACAGGTAAAGTTCCTTCCCACGGGAGGCGTCTCGGCAGCTAATCTTCCTGAATTTGTTGCCAATAAATCCATTGCAGCCGTCGGTGGAAGCTGGGTCTGCAAAAAGGATGACATTGCAAACCACGACTGGGATAAAATAACAGCATTATCGGCTGAAGCAGTTAAGATCATTAAGGAGACAAGAGCATGAGCAAATATCTTACTTTCGGTGAACTGATGTTAAGACTTAAGAGCCCCGGCAGGGAGCGTTTCCTGCAGTCTCCTTCGCTTGAAGCTACATTCGGCGGCGGTGAAGCTAATGTTGCCGTATCTCTTGCAAATTACGGACTTGATGCACAGTTCTTATCCGTTATTCCCGACAACGCGATCGGTGACGCTGCAATAGGCGAACTCAGAAGATTCAATGTCGATACTTCCAAAGTCATCAGAACCTCAGGAAGAATGGGCATTTATTATCTTGAGACGGGCGCAAACCAGCGTGC
The DNA here is from genome assembly GCA_902780785.1 of Oscillospiraceae bacterium. Taxonomy (GTDB): domain Bacteria; phylum Bacillota; class Clostridia; order Saccharofermentanales; family Saccharofermentanaceae; genus Saccharofermentans. The sequence goes on from CACZGS010000001.1 coordinate 177,380, forward strand.
GAGCAAGGTAATCTACGACAGGGCATATTCCGCGATATCGCTTTTCGCGCCTGAAGGATATGACTGGGATAAGGTCTATGAAGACGTAAAGTGGCTTCATATCTCAGGCATCACACCTGCGATCTCCGAAGAGACAAAGGACGCTTCTATCCTTGCTGTCAAGGAAGCAAAAAAGAGAGGCGTCACAGTCTCCATCGATCTGAACTACCGCAAGAATCTCTGGAAGTACGGTGTCGATGCAAAGGAAGTCATGACTGAGATGACTAAATATGCAGACATCATAATCGCTAACGAAGAGGACTGCCAGAAGTCATTGGGACTTAAGTGTGAGAGCAATGTTGAGGGCGGCAAGCTCGATCAGGAAGACTATAAGAAACTCAGCAGTTCGCTTCTTGAGAAGTTCCCTAACGTTAAGAAGGTTGCTATTACTTTAAGAGAGAGCAAGAGTGCAGATATTAACTTCTGGGCGGCTGCACTTAATAACGGCTCTGAGTTTATCGTAAGCCGCAAATATGAGATGTATGACATCGTTGACAGAGTAGGCGGCGGAGACTCCTTTGCAGGCGGTCTTATCTACGGTCTGAATGAGCTTGCTGATGACAGGGAAGCACTTGAATTTGCAGTCGCTGCAAGCTGCCTCAAGCACACGATCGACGGCGATTTCAACCGCGTCACTATCGATGAAGTAATGAAGCTCGCGAAGGGTGACGGATCAGGCAGAGTCCTGCGTTAATCACGCGAAAAGCCAAACCTCAAAAAGCTGTGGCAAAATTGTTGCAAAAAATTACTTTGACTATCAAAGCTATTTACAACAAACCTTTTTGAATGCTAATATCCCGGTATCAAGACTTCTTAACAAAGGAGGCTGGAATTATGGGAGATCTTTTTGGTTACAGGAGTTTTTTGAACTCAACGCCATTTGCGTTCTTCGCTGTTGTATTTGGCGTGTTGTTCGTCATTTTCCTTGTAAAGTACATTAAACGCGGAAATCAGATAACGGAATTAGAGAGACGCATTAAGGAGCGCGATCCTGAGTTGTATCGCGAACTGCATCCGTATGCAGTTCTTCCAAATCAGGTTGAACCGCAGATGCAAAGGCCTGTCAATCCGGTTCCGGTACAGACGCCTGTTCAGCAGGTCGTTCAGCAACCGGTACAGCAACCCGTTCAGCCGCAGGTACAACAGCCGGTGCAGCAACCGGTATATCAGCCTGTGCAGAGGCCTGTTCAACAGCCGGTACAGCAGCCTGTCGCATATACGTATGTTCAGCAGCCTGTTGTTCAGGCTCCCGTCGCTGCACCCGCGCCTGTATCTGCACCTGCAGAAAACAGACCTGCTCAGGCACCTGTTGCTAATACAGCTGCAAAGCCCAAGCGTGAGAAGTTCTTCAGCAGCATCAATATCACATTCGGTATCGGCGTTCTGCTTCTTACGATGGTCGGTGCCACATTCATGACAGGTTCATGGGAATGGATGTCTGATACAGTAAGAGTTATCGGTCTTATAGCGATAGTTATCATGATCTACGGAATGTCGTTCTTTGCCGGAAAGGCCCTAAAGCTCGAGCAGACCGGATTTGCATTATATTCACTGGCAAGCCTTTTGGGACCTATAGTCGTAGTCGGAATCGGAGCATACGAACTGTTCGGTTCAGGCTTCTCTTTTAAGCAAGGAACAGGTTGGCTTGTCGCGACTGTTGCTTCAGCCGTGCTCCTGGCAACGTCCGTACTGGGAAGATTCCTTTTCAGGGACAGAGTAAAATGCAATATCTATAGAACCACTGTATACATCGCGCTTACATGGCTCGTAATATTCTTATCGGCACAGATCGGCGATGCATGTGACGTTAAGATCTGGGGCATGATCTGTCTTGGACTTGCAACACTTACGCTCATGCTGAGGATCGTTGCGGCAACACCGCTTACAAAAGACGATCTTTTCTTCACAGTTTATTCAGAGATCATCACTTACACTACTGCGGCATTGCTCCTTTTTTCGATCGCGTTTGCCGACGGTACGATCTTTGCGGCAACCATCGTTGAATTTGCAGCGCTGGTATTGCTTGCAAAACTTACAGAGAACAGAGAGTGGGTCAAGTATCTGACACCCGTTGCTGGAATGTTCATTGTCATTTCATGGATCGTTCTTGAAATGTTAGACAGCGCAGTCATCATGGCGGCGGTTACGATGGCGATAATATTCGCACTTTATGTGTTACACAAGATCTTGGGGCTTGCATCGGTCGAATCAGAGATCGGTCTGCCTTTAGCTCTTTGCATCGTAACAGCGTTCATTGCATTCGAAGAATCACCGTTGCTCAGCGCGGTCTCATTCTTTGTCACGCTGGCGGTATTCCTTTTCCAGCTGTTGGTAGAACCGCTGTTCTCCGTAAAAGAGAACGTCAGGGAAGGGGTCTTTATGGGCGCCGTATCTTTGGCAATGAAGATCACGTTATCCATTCTCTCGGCTATAACTTATTACACAGGTATCATCCTGCTGTTCTTCGTATTTGAGAAGCTCCCGTTCCAGGGACACCTTTACTTTACGATGGCAGCACTGCTCCCTGCGATCGCGGCAACTGTTATCAGGATCTTCAAAGACGACATCAGGATCATGACGGCAGGCTTGGTAATGACAGTCATTGCACCTGTTGCGGCTTTTATCTCCTGTTTCTCGTTATCTTCAGGTGTCGGAATGTATCACCGCGACGACATCTGTGCGGGCCTTTTATCCTTGTCTGTCATGGTGATGTGCATATTCTTCATGCTTAAGTCTTTCAAGGAAAAGCGCTTCAGCTTCAGTACGGCTTTCTGGTCAACGGTATTCATCAACGCACCCGCATTGGCCGTATATGTTCTGATCGAGTATTTCGAAGGATTATCGTTAGATTTCTTTGAAGACAACGGTATTACGTTTACTCTTATAAGGCAGATCGTACCGGTATTCTTCCTGGCGCTTAATATGGCAGCTCTGGCAGTGGCATTCTTCGTAAAGCGCGCGAAAAAAGGCTTTGCGGCAGATCTTGCTTCGGGCATCAGGTATTTCCTGATCGTCGTGGCATGCCATTGGTTCGTGCTCTCATGGGCCCTTATAGGATCCAACTGGCAGATGATCATTATCTCGGTGATCTTCGCCATTCTCCTTTATGTATTTAATGCCGGATTCTTCGCGGCCCTTCCCGTTATCGCAGCGGAAGTGTCCGTTATCTCCGAATTCAAGAGTATCGAAAACGTTGACATCCGCAGCATATTGCTTGCCGCAGCATGCATCGCTGTTGCGGGCATCGGAAGGCTCTTATTCCGCAAATACATAGTTTCAAAGAAAGCTGTCGACTATCTGTCGCTTACATCATTCATACTGCTCTTCGGCCTTCCCGGTACGGATTATACGGCGATGCTGGTATTCATTACTCTGGCAGTCCTGATCATCAATCTTGCAGGCAGGGTGAAGATACCTTTAAGAGTCATTTTCAGTATTGTAGCAGCGTTCATTTGCATGGCAGTGATCGCACAGCCGTTCATTGAATACCCTGAGTTGATAAAGCTTGAGATAAATCTGATCTTGATCCTCGGAACACTGCTCCTGATCTGCAAGGTCATAAAGCCCTTCCCGGCCAATGCGGCAAAGTATATCTGGTTCACGGGCGTAGCAATCGCACTTGTGGCAGAAGGTATATCTGCTGCGGCTACAGGCGAGGCATTAGACCTGATCATCGTAGGAACGGCTTCTATCGGCATATTCATTTTCGCCTTTATCAAGCGTACAAGATTGTGGTTCATCCTGGGTATCGTATCGATGATATCCATTGCGATCTACCTGTCTGTGGCCTTCTGGTCGACTCTTGTATGGCTCGTTTACCTGCTCGTCTCGGGAAGCATCCTTATTGTCATGGCATCCGTCAATGAGTGGGGCAAGAGACATAACAAGGACGGAAAGAAAAAGAGATTCTTCGAAGAGTGGAAATGGTAATTTTTACGGGCCCTATCTGAGCCCTTAAAAAGCCCGCCGGCGTCTCTGTTATTGAGATCCGGCGGTTTTTTCTTGATATTTATATAGGAGCCGGGCCCGGTTCCTTCGTTATGTCTTTGTCACGAAACGGTCTTACTTGACATCATAATCTTGATTTACTTGTCACTTTTGCCTTGCTAAAATGACCGTGGGGAAAGAGCGAGGTTGAATGGAAGTAAAAGGCATCAGGAAGATTGCCTTAAAGGCAGTTGCACTATTTTTGATGACCGCAATAGTTGCGGGCATCGCAGGGTCATATATGGATCCTGTTGATGTTGTTGCCGATGCCAAATACCAGACTCTCTATGACGTTTTCAGGGACAGGAGCGGAGATCCGGACTCTTTTATGGGCCAGGAAGAATTCCGTAATGCGATCCTGGCAAACTGCAAAAAGCTCAATACCGTTTGTTATACTTCAGGCGCGCAGGTGGATTCTTTGGCCTGTGACGGTTTTGTTAGCATGGTATTGAGGCTTACATTCGGAACTGTTCATGAGGTCAAGGTCAAATACGATTACAAGAAAAAGAAGAGATATATCTCGTATAAATTCAACACCAAAGAAGAGCACAAAATAGGTGACAGCTATGTTGACAAGTATGAGATCTACAGACCGGGCGGAACCTCGGTAACCTGGATCTACAATAACTATGTAGGCAAGCTCGTAAATGCCAGAGGATCCAGCAGAAAGAAAGTCGAGGGCTGGACAAATAAAGACTGGGTCAATTATTTGGAGAGCATAGGAGCCCAGCCCGGCGACCTGATCCTATGGGATAACGATTACAATAAGACTTACTGGACCCATATAGGTATTTATGCCGGTATAGAGAACGGCAAGGCTGTAATATGGCATGCATCTGCAGTTTGGGGAATCTGTATGAAGCAGATAATGGCGGAGATGACCGAAGAAACCAAGTATCTTAAGCTCGCCTGTGTTGTTCCTATGACGGATGCTCCGGCGAAGGTGGGACTTTGTGCCGATAACGGAAGCAAACTTCGTGAGTTCTCCTATTCTCTCTACAAGGATGAGAACTGCCGCCAGTATTTAGGAAGGATCTCCAGTAACTGCACTTTGAAGGAGCAGGCTTCTTTGGAAAACATAGCAATATACCCGAACGGTGACAAGACGGCTTATGAGAAGACCATCTATGTCCGGCGTGATATGTCGCCATTTAAGATCGGCAATGCCGAACTGGCGGGCGCGGACCAGACGGTCTACATGCTGAAGATAAAGATAACCCCGGATGATAATAAAGTCGGCACCCTAAAATATTCGGTCTACGGGGCCAAAGACATCAGGTATTACGACAGCCAGACGATCTATGATTACAATTACCGGTCGGGCGGACGGTTTATCCTGATATCGGATTACAGATGATCAGTGAGGGCACTCCGGAGGATATTCTCCGGGGTGCCTTTTTCATTTATTTGTAATTTTGACCTTGCGAAAATTTATAATATAATTATCTAGTGTTTAGCTGAATAGTATAGTCGCGGTTTCTCGGCGGCTTTACGGAAGGGGTGTTATATGGATTTTCTCGCGAAGACTACTGATGCAGTCACCGAATCGGAAATGAGGCATGCGAATACCGTTAGAGAACTTGCGGGTGAATGCCTTGTCCTGCTTGAGAATAACGGGGCATTACCGATAACAACTCCCGGCAGAATAGCTGTTTACGGAAACGGCGCCAGACATACCGTAAGGGGCGGCGGCGGATCCGGCGAGGTTAACACCAGATATAACGTATCCATCTGCGAAGGCCTTGCCAATGCAGGTTTTGATATAGCATCAACAGGATGGCTCGACAGATATGACGAGATCTACGATTCCTCCATCAAAGCTTACATGGACAAGGTAGAGTCTATAGCAGCCGAGCGCGGCGTTCCCGCAACAAGCGTATATTTCGAGATGGCATTCGAAGCACCCGTAATGCCCCGGATCACCGAAGAAGACGTTGCTGAAGCTGCATGCGACACCGCCATCTTCGTTATCTCACGTGATTCCACGGAAGGAAGAGACAGAAAGCCTGAGAAGGGCGACTATTATCTGACTGACGAAGAGGAATACAATCTCAATTACATCACTGACAATTTCGACAAGGTAATCGTTCTCCTTAACATCGGAGGCGTTATCGATATGACACGTCTCAAGCACCGTCCCGGTGTCAGCTCGATCCTCTTTGTAGGACAGGTCGGCAACCAGACCGGCGATATCGTTGCTGATGCCATTACGGGCAAGACAAATCCTTCGGGAAAGCTCGTCGATACATGGGCAAGCCACTATGAGGATTATCCCTGTGCTAATGAGTTCTCAAGCCTTGACGGCGATACTGATGATGAGTTCTACAAGGAAGGCATCTACGTAGGATACAGATACTTCGATTCATTCGGTATCACACCTGCATACTGCTTCGGATTCGGCAGATCCTATACGACATTCACCACAGAGGTATTGAGCGTAACCCAGGAAGGCAATGACATCAGCATATGGGTCAAGGTCTTTAATACCGGAGATTTCCCGGGCAAGGAAGTCGTACAGGTATATTTCTCTGCACCTGAAGGACCTGTTGACAGACCTTATCAGGAGCTTGCAGGCTTTGCTAAGACAGATCTCATCTATCCCGGTGAGAGCATGAATGTGGAGATCACATTCCCGATCGATAATTTCGCATGCTTCGACGACAGATATCCTGCAAGAGTCATTCCTGACGGTGACTACATCATCAGAGTCGGTACGAGCTCACGTGAGACAAACATCGAAGCAGTTCTTAACATTCCTGAGTTTATTGTCCAGGAGAAGTACGACAGGATATTGGAAGATGACGCAAGATATCTTTTCGAGGACATGAAGAATCCCGGAAAGGGCAAGGAAGCTCATCAGGCTATTGATTATGCACAGCTCTTAACCTGCGAGAGGAAGTTCACTCTCAACCTGTTCCGTGTCAGAAGGAGCATCATCAGATACAGAGGTGTCTGTGAGACCCACATGGACGAGAGAAGAGACGAAGTCCTCACATTGGGTTCAGTTATCGGACGTAATGCCGGTGTTGCTGAATTCGTTGCACAGTTCTCACTGGAAGAGCTTTCAGAGCTTATCGTCGGAAACTACATCAAGGACGGATTCGAGGATGTCGTATTCTCATCTGCCATGCATGTACCCGGCGCTGCAGCAGAGACTACAGGACGCTTCGAAGGAAAGAGAAGATTCCCTGTCCTCGTCATGGCTGACGGTCCTGCAGGCTTAAGACTCCAGCCTCATTTCAAGGCAACAAGGAACGGCGACCTCTTAAGAGGCGGCGAGATGTTCGGCCTTATCAACAATCCGTTCCCTGAAGATACACCTGAAGATGCAATCGATTACTACCAGTATTGCACCATGATCCCTACGGCGATCTCCCTTGCTTCCACCTGGAACCTCAATCTCATCGAGAAGCTCGGACGTCTTGTCGGTGAAGAGATGGAAGAATTCGGTGTACATCTCTGGCTCGCACCGGGAATGAATATCCACAGGAATCCTTTGTGCGGCAGAAACTTCGAGTATTACTCGGAAGATCCGCTGGTAACAGGACTTTGCGCTGCAGCTGATACAAAGGGCGTACAGTCTGTTGACGGCAAGGGCGTTACGATCAAGCACTTTGCCTGCAACAACCAGGAAGATAACAGAATGTTCAGCAACTCTCACGTCTCAGTAAGAGCTCTGCGTGACATATACCTGAGAGGATTTGAGATTGCGGTCAAGCTTGCGCAGCCTTTCTGCGTAATGACTTCGTATAATCTCCTCAACGGAATCCATACAGCAAACAATTACGAGCTGATCCAGAACGTACTCAGAGATGAGTGGGACTATGAAGGCGCTGTCATGACAGACTGGTTCTCCTCATTTGAAGATGTCGAATTCCTGGGCTATGACGAGAAGAAACTCAAGTACCCGCCGGCATTCTCAAGACTCTGCGTTTACGCAGGCTGCGACATGCAGATGCCCGGCTGCGCCAAGAATGCACAGGATATCGTTACGGCAGTTAACCACGGCAGGCTTACGCTTGCAGATGTCCAGTCCGCAGCCATGAATGTGGTGCGTCTCGCGATCAAATGCTTGTAAAACAGGAGTTAAATGAACGAAGTATTTGATTCAGAACAATTCAGTGTAGAGTACAAGAAGGACGATAACATCGTCCTTGTTGTATTGAAGGGCAAAGCTATCAGGGATAATTACAGGACGCCCATGATGCATGCGGCAGACATGGTACTGCGTCATCAGTGTAAGGTAATGGCGGTGGACTTTAAGGCCAATCCGGAACTGTCGGAGAAAGACCTTTACTGGAGCAAGAAAGTCCTTTTCACAAATCTCAAAAAGAGCGGCCTCGAGACACTGGCTCTCATCGATGACAACGATCTTCAGATCGTCCAGGGCATAAGGGTATTCTGCGGCAACAAATTCAGAACGATAGTCTGCAAGAGCTATGAGGAGGTCAAGGCAAGGACTGATGCCTCCGGCGCTGATGTCAGCAGTAAGTATTCTTCCATGACCCGCGAGCAGGCTCTCGAGTACATGGGTCTTGGCAGCAATGCCGATATCAAGGAGATTGACGACCGCTTCTGGCAGATGTCCAAGAAGTACAGAGGCAAGGAAGATCCGGAATCCCAGGCGATGGAAGACGAGATATCCGCAGTCTACGACATCGCATCCGGCAGACGTGATGTCAGGATGAAGGAAGAGCAGCAGAGGGAGAATGAGCCCAAATATTTCGGCAGATATAAGAGCGACTGGCAGACGATAATCCACTACAACTGGAAGAACTGGCTGCTCGGCGCCGTTGTCGGAATCTCGATCATCGTTATAGCGGTCGGATATTTCCTCAATGCCCAAAATGACTGTTCCGTTCTTGTCTTCGGACATATGTATCTTGATAACACCTATATGAGAGAAGCGCTGATGGACCAGGGCTTAAAGAACCCTTACGTGGGCATTGCCGATGTTGTCGTTCCGAATGACGAGAGTATCCCCATGGATGAGATGGGCAACGAGTCCTTTAATGCCCAGTTCTATACAAATCCTGATGTACTTATATCCGACAGCAAGGCTTATAAATACTATTTCAATGTCTTTAAGGATATAGGTCCCCTTTACGATCAGATCATGGCAGGGCTTTCCGATGAGGCAAAGGCCAATGTTACTCCCATATACATGTCTGAGCGTGAGTCAGTGAGATTTAAGAATGACATGTATCAGGAATACGGACTTGGTGAAGAGGACATTAAGAATCCTGCTGAGTTTTCAGATGAGCCTGTCCTTATCGGATTTGAGATCTCCAATCAGGACGTTGTAACCAATTTCGGTGTTGAAGCTAAGTGGAAGTCACGTCAGACCACGCTTATGCTTGGCCAGTGCATAAACAGCACCAATGACGAGATGACCGTAAAGATCATTACGTCGATAATAAATGCGGCTTATGCAAAGGAATTGCCGGAGTCTACTTAAGTCCGGTTGCTTCGAAAAGCAGATCTAATTCGTTTTCAGTAAGAGGCCTGAAGGTTCCGCAGGAATCAAGGCCTTCTTCTATTTTGACGCCGGCAAGTTCAAGCCTTCGAAGTTCCAATACTTCCTTGTTGAAGTGAGCAAATATCCTTCTGACTTCGTGTGTCTTGCCTTCGTGAAGGGTCAGAAGGGCCCTGCTGTTTCCGTCTTCTGCGGGCTCAATGACTTTAAGCTCTGCGGGAGCTATCTGCTCGCTGTAGCCCTTGTCACGGATAGCAAAGCCTGAAGCGACAGTATTGATCTCCTCATCTGTCCAGGCAAGGCCCCTGAAGGTTGCCATATAGATCTTGGGAACCTCATATTTGGGCGACTGCAGGCGGTGCGAGAGTTCGCCGTCGTTGGTGATTATGAGAAGTCCTGACGTGTGGAAATCGAGCCTTCCGACAGGAGAGAGCTTCTTTGACTTAAGCTCTGAAGGAATGTAATCCGCTACGCAGGGAAGACGCTTGTCCTCCATGGCCGTAAGGACGCCGTCAGGCTTATCCAGAAGGAAATAGAGCTTGGTCTGGAGATTGATCTCCTGGCCGTCTATGGTGATCGAATCAGTCTCCTTTACATGGAATGCTGCGTCAGTAACAACAGCGCCGTTAACCTGGACGCTGCCGTGGGATATTATGCTGCGGACGGCAGATCTGGTGCCTATGCCGCTGTTTGCGATCAACCTGTCTAGTCTCATGAGAATATTATAGCTTATTAGCGTATAATTGTTTTCGAGAGGTTTTCAAATGGAGATAATCAATATCGAACAGGGTCACCCGACGGTGCAGCAGGCTATGGTCAAGCTCCAGAACGGGATATACCGCGCCAGGGCGACAGGACAGCCCATGGCGAAGATCGTTCACGGCTACGGGTCTTCGGGCACGGGCGGCGCGATCAAGCAGGCGATAGGATTAGAGCTCCGTAAATATATTTCGCGCGGAATGATAAAGTCATACTGCCCGGGCGAGGATTTCGGACCTTTCTCGGCGGCAGGGCGCGAGATGAGCGCGAAGCACCCCGCGGTGTCACGCGACAGGGACTGGGGACTTTCAAATGACGGCATTACCGTGATCATGTTCAAGTAAGAGGTTTATATGGCAGACGATTTTGATAAGAAGTGGGAGGCATTCGAAGCCAGATGCAAGGCATGCAGCAACTGCGGCCTTCGAAGCGGCGCTACCAACGTGGTCATCTACAGAGGCAGCAGGAAGGCTCCTTTGATGATAATCGGCGAAGCGCCGGGCGAGAACGAGGATATCCAGGGACTGCCCTTTGTCGGCAGGTCCGGCCAGCTCCTCCAGAATCTCCTGGGCAGCTACGGTTTTACCAGCAACGATTACCATATCTGCAATATCGCGAAATGCAGGCCGCCCCAGAACAGGCGCCCCACACCCGATGAGATCCACTGCTGCAAGCCTCTTCTTGCCGAGCAGTTCATGCTCGTAAGGCCCAAGGTGATCCTGCTTTGCGGTTCGACTGCTTATGAGGGATTCTTCGGCACCAAGCCGGTCATGCACGACGTCAGGGGGCGTTTTATCGAGAAAAACGGATATTTCATCATGACGACTTACCACCCGGCATACGCCTTGAGAAACCCCGCAAATAAGATGCCTATATACGAAGATATGGGCAAAGTTAGGGAGAAATTGACCGAGATCGGGGCCATGCCACCCCTTGAACCTGTAAAAGAGTGATTTTTCTGTATTGATTTTCAGAAATTGCTTTGCTATAATCGTCGAGTTGTAAAACTCATTGCCGAATTGTGTAACGGTAGCACACCGGTCTCTGACACCGTTTGTCAAGGTTCGAATCCTTGTTCGGCAGCCAAATATAAGAAGGTTGTCTCATTGTGAGGCAACCTTTTTTTATATGTTATAATGCGCCTATGGTAAATGAGGGCAGAAAAAACAGTAAATCCGGAATTCTCATAGCGGCGTTGATCCTTGTGGTCCTGGGCGCTGCTTTGTATTTTGCCTTCTCTGAATTTGATCTTGGCCATAAGCTTGAGCTCATGACCTACAAGCGGATCTCGACCTCAGAAGATCTCATCTCGATAAAGGACGCGCCCCAAGGAAAATATATCCTTGCAAAAGATATCGATCTTGAAGGTATTGAATGGGTGCCTTTCAGCTTTAACGGCATACTCGAAGGCAACGGCCATAAGATCTCTAATCTTAAGATCACCAGTACCGGCTCGTCTGAGCGCACGACTTACGACGGCAACATGAAAGAATACGGCACATCGTTTGCCGGCCTTTTCGATGTTATGGAGGATGCAGAGGTAAGGAACCTCACGCTGTCAGGTGTGGATATCGATGTTTCTTCCGACGTTCCGTGCTTCATCGGATCTGTCGCAGGCTACATGGGCAACTCCAAGATCCTTAACTGCAGCGTGGACGGCACATTAAAGCTTACGGCTCATGACAGGATGTTCGGTGTCGGAGGCGTTATAGGTTACGGCTACGGCAGGATCGAGAACATAAATGCCGGCATTACTCTTATCTGCATCGACACGGACCGCGATACGAAGGACGAGCAGTTCATGGGCGGCGTATGTGCTGCAGGCTATCCTGATATGGTCGGCTGTAAGATCAATATCGACGGCTATGATTCGGATCACGGCTATGTCCATAACGGCGGACTTGTCGGATTGTTCCAGTTCTATCCCAAGGGCACGGAGCACGATGCCGAGATCGGCGGAAATCACGTCACCGGCAAGATAACTTTCTTTGAAGATAACGACGACAGAAGAGCATATTGTGACGCTTATATCGGCGAACGTATGGAGCGCATAGAGTACTGGTGGAGCAACAGCGATGACTTCACGTCAAATGAGGTATTTGAATATGATGTCGACCTGCTTCCGTGACAACAGATGGAAGGCTCTGGTCCTGTCCATAGCGCTCATTCTGCCTGTTGCGGGATGTGCAGGGAAGAATGCTCCTGTATTTGACATAAGTTCCGGCACGATCGAAGCTGAAGCTTGTCTTATCAAGTCTTCGAAAAGGATTAATAACAAGGAATTAAGCGGCGGCAAGGGCGTGGAGATCAGCTCCAAAGAAGGCTCGATGGTGAGCTTTGCTTACGATATCTCATCTGATGCACACTACGATATAAGCATCTCCTACGGCAATCAGGGAGAAGAAGGAACGCTGGGACTGTTCGTTGACGGTCACTTCTATGCAAAGGTCAGTTTCCCAAAAGGAAGCGGTACTGTAACTGAGACCGTTACGCTTAAAGAAGGCGCAGGAAATATATCTTTCCGTCATCTTCCGGGCGATTCTGATATAACGCTCGACTGCTTTAAGCTTGATAAGAGCAGTAAGAAGATATCGATGGTCGTAGCACCCCATGAAGACGATGAGATCCTGGCCTTTGCAGGCTCCATCCAAAAGACAGTCGCAAACGGCGATATAGTTAAGGTCGTGCTCCTTACGAACGGCGATTATTTCGATAAGGACTTAGGACCTGTCCGCATCAGGGAGACCATGAACGCACTGGAAGTGCTCGGTGTTGATAAGAGCAACATCTATGTCATGGGTTACGGGGATATCATCATACAGAGCCTTTATGAGTGTTCTGACCCGGGTATAGTTTTCGATGCGCCGAGCGGATATGATTCGACATACGGAGATCCGGAATCCAATCTCTACGACTATCACACGCTTGATACGGGAGCTTCCGCCAAGTATTGTTATACGGATTTCAGAAGCGACCTTTACAACATCATCGATACTGTAAGGCCTGACACCGTCTATACGACTTCCGAAGCTGAGTGGCATCCCGATCACAAGTTCGGATTCATCATCGTAAAAGAGATCATTGAGTCGCTTAATAAGGATAAGGGCTATCACACAACGCTTTGTGAGAGCGTCATCCACGGCGAGGAACTCACGTGGCCTGATAAGCTTGAGCAGGATGATAACGGCAATATCAAGATAGTTGAATTCACGAATCCGTTCCCTTCAGGCGGCGTTGACCGTGACTGGGATAAGGTTACGAAGATCACGTTAACTGACGAAGAAGTCCTTATGAAGCAGAAGGCGATCGACAAGTTCGATACCCAGAATAACGGCGGTGCCAACTTCGACGGCAACAGCGAATTCAATTATGCTTTTTGCAAGCGGGATGAGTTTTACTGGGTTTACGTATATTGAGATTCTCGTAAATGATTATTGCCGCAAAGATCAGTAATCCCAATGCGGTGACCCAAAGACCGGTATCAATATAAGGAACCTTATATTTCATCTCGATCTCATTTCTGCCGTTTTCCAAAGGTATTGACATAAGAGTATTTCCTATAATGTCGGGAGTTACGGCCTGACCGTTGAGCGTTATTGTCCAGCCTTTTTCGAGAGGGACAGATAAGAAAAGACTGTCGCCTTCTTTGGCGTCATTAACGGTAAATCTTCCGTAACCGTCCTTCAGGACAAAGTCACTTACTGCATTCTTATTTGCAGATTCCGAGGATTCCTTTAAGACTGACAGATCGAGAAGATAGAACTGCGCGTCTTTTACAAGGCTTAAGGCATCATCTGAATTGAAACATATGCCGACAGTTACTTCCTTCTCATCTGAGACTATCCTTACCATTGAAGGTGAAAGGAACTGCGAATAAGTCATGTAGTTCTCGCCGTTGACCATGAGGAACGCACCGTCTTCAGTACCGGTCAGGATATTGGCATATAAGATATATTTATCCGGATCGTAATCCTCGCCTAAGTCTAATGTGTAGCTGACAGTGGAATCATTTGCTTTGATGGTGGTAATGGCTGCAGGAACAAACAGATCTTTATCAACATCCGTAAGTCTCTTTGCCATGTCATTGATGTAAAGAGCAGGGCAGGATGAGAAACTGTCGTAATCGCCGGAACCGCTGTAAACGAAGGCTGTAGGGAATGCATACGGATTAAGATAGACATCTTTGAAGCCGTCGATTCCGTTAAGTTTTACAAGACCTGAATTGTCTTCGGCATTGCTCGGCAGGATAACATACTTGACACCCATAAGACTGTCCGTGGCAAGATTCTCTGAAGCCGTAGCAGTGATCGTGGCACTGTGCGCTGCATAGCCTGCCTTGTCCATGAAGACGATGGTGTTCTCGTCAGGATCTGAGACGAATGATGTGACGGAGTTAAATCCGAATGCCATGGGCTCATTATAAGAAGCCGGAAATCTTCCGAAATGAATGCTGTGATATGAAGTCTGGACCGCACGGAAGAATGAATCATCGCTGATCGTACCGAGCAGTGTCTCTTCATTCTTTATGTAGTCTGAAAGAGTGTCTGCGTTGGAGGTCGAGTAGTTGTCTGCAAGGAGCAGCTGTCCCATGGAAACTTCCAGTACGATAAGTATACCCATGAAGCCCGCATAAACCTTCTTAAGTAATGTGTGCGTATTTCCGTTGGTGATTATCATGCACATGATAAGAGATATAAGGAGCGGGAATATTATCTTGGAGATTAATGGAACCAGCTTGAAAGAAGCACCTGTCGATGTGAGCTTTGCCATTGCCAAAGCGAATGTCTGATCTTCATATCTTATGGGGAAGACCAGAAGAAGAACCGTAACCAAAACCGAGAATACTGCTGCCGCGGCAACGGGCATCCAGGATCTTATCCTGCCCTTATCCGTATCAAGATAGAATGCGGATGCGAGGAAGACCAGTGCGAAGATGCCGAGATAAGAATATCTGTACCAGAATGATTCGACGACGCGGAGCATTGAGAACAGGGCAACCAAAGGCTGCCAGATATACATGAGTACTGTAAACAGTAAGATGACTCCGTATAAGATCTTTTCCTTAAGAGGCTTTGCGGAAGCGATAAAGAGAAGGCAAATTCCAAGCAAGACAAAACTTCCCGCAAAAAGGCTTACGCTGCCTTTAAGGCTTATCATTCCGAAAGAGTAGCTCAGCAGTGTGTCTTTGGGATTTCCTATGAAGCTGAGATCTGCGAGCATCGACAGACCGCCTTTGCCGTGCGTTCTTTCGGAGAGCTTAAGAAGCGTCGGAAGAAGGACCGCTGAAGCAATCATAACGGCGCATATACATGAGACCGCGAAGTGTGCGGCGGAAACTATTAGATGCTTTATGAGAGGCCTCTTCTCGCCTTTTCCGGCGACTCTTATCCTTATGAATTCAAAGAGGAACCAGAAGCAGCAGAACATCAGGTCGATTATTCCGCTGTACCAGTTAAAGCATATTGCGAGAGCTGCCGAGATCAGAAGCAGATAGTTCTTCTTTCCCTGTGCGATCTTCTCCGCGCCCATGAGGAGAAGCGGGAGCATATAAGCTCCGTCAAGCCACATGGTGTTGCTGCTCTGCGAGATGAAGAAAGGATTCAATGCATAGGATACGGAGAGGATAACGGATACAAAGTATTTGGACTTCGTATCAGGTTCAAATCTGTTTGTAAGATATATTCCCATGAAGAGCGCCGCGAGAGCAGACTTCAGAAGGAAGAGGACATTTATAAAGACCGGAACGTCCGATTTGCTGAACAATACAACGAGAAGGGACAGGGGTGAAGCCAGGTAATAGGTGAAGACCGAGAAGTTGCTTCCGCCCAGTGATTTGGTAAATGTATAGCTGATGGAAGACTTGCCGGTAAGGACGTCTTTGTACCAGCAGAAGAGATCGACCATCTGTATCTCGCCGTCTCTGTAAAGGAGTCCGTTGTTTCCGAACGGAGCCATTCCGAAGACCGCGAAAACGATGAGAACGATGATCATGACCGACAAAAAAGAGATGCCTGATATCAGCAGATAGGGCATTAATTCCTGTCTTTTAATTATCTGATTCTTCCTGTTCATTTACCCGTTCCTTCCGGTCCCTTGAGTGTAAATCGCAAGGATTCTTTACCCGTAAATTGTAACACATGCATTATTCGAGAGAATAACGATACTTATATATATTTATCTGATAGGATTTGACATTTAGTGATGATATAATCGTCAAATGTAAAGAATCCGACAGGGAGGCTTGTTATGAAAAAGAGGATTGTAAGTGCAATACTCGCAGGTTCCATGCTCTTAAGTCTGGCTGCCTGCAATACGAACAATTCAGAGCAGACGGAATCACAGACTGAGACCGAGACAGAGGCAACTGAACCCTCTGAGACCGAACCGTCAATCATGGGCTTCAACATGATCAACAACGGAGATTTCTCCAGCAAGGATCATGAGTGGCATACATACTTTGAAGGCGGCGACGGCCTGATGACCATCAATGATAAGGGCGAGCTCCAGTTCGACTGCAAGATGGTCGGAATCAAGGAATGGTCCAACCAGTTCTATTATGACGGTTTCGCTCTTTATAAGAACTGCAAGTATGAGATCCAGTTCGACTGCTATTCCAATGTTGAGCGTGACTTGGGCTACAGGATCCAGGTCAACGGAGGCGACTATCACGCTTACAGTGAAGAGACTATCCACGTCGGACCTGAAGTACAGCATTTCGACATAGTCTTCACGATGGAGGAACCTACGGATCCGGCTCCGAGACTTTGCTTCAATATGGGTAAATTCGCAAACAATTCAGGCTTCAAGGAACACACGGTCTGCTTCGATAATTTTGACTTAAGATGTATCGATGATACAGGTTATGTTGAAGGCGATACTTCCGACGGTCCTGTCGCAAGCCTCATCAATCTTAACCAGGTTGGATATCTTCCCAACGCAACCAAGGTTGCCGTATTGAACGGTGATGCCATCACTGCTAAGGCTTCCGTTGTTGACTGCGCTTCAGGCAACTCTGTTTTCGAGGGCGATGTCACTACAGCAACAATGAACAAGTCAACCGGCAGAAACGAAGCAAGATTCGATTTCTCAAGTGTTACTGCACCCGGTACTTATAAGGTCGTAGCAAACGGTCAGGAGTCGTTCGAATTCAAGATCGGCGCTGACGTTTACGATGAAGCATTCAAGGCTACGCTCCGCATGTTCTATCTGCAGAGATGCGGCATGGAACTTACGGCAGACCTTGCAGGCGACTATGCTCACCCTGCATGCCACACTGAGAAGGCAACAATCTTCGGAACAAGCGAGAAGATCGATGTATCCGGCGGCTGGCACGATGCAGGCGACTACGGCAGATATGTCGTATCGGGCGCTAAGGCAGCAGCTGACCTTATGCTCGCTTATAAGCTCTATCCTGAGGCATTTGATGATAATCTCAATATCCCTGAATCAGGCAACGGCGTACCCGATGTCCTTGATGAAGTAAGATATGAGCTCGACTGGCTCTTCAAGATGCAGAATTCCGAAGGCGGTGTATATCACAAGGTTACATGCGCTAACTTCCCGGGATTCGTAATGCCTGAAGAAGAGACAGAAGAACTCATCGTTACACCCGTATCCACAACTGCTACTGCAGACTTTGCAGCTGTCATGGCAATGGCATCCACGATCTATGCTGAATTCGACATGCCTTACTCACAGAGATGTCTTGACGCTGCTACAAGAGCTACGAATTATCTCGAAAAGCATAAGAGTGTTGAAGGTACAAAGAATCCTGACGGCATCGTAACCGGTGAATATCCTGACGATAAGGATACCGACGAGAGACTCTGGGCTTATGCAGAACTCTATAAGGCAACAAGCGAATCTGTCTATGATGAGGAATTCACAAAGCTTATGCAGGCAGGCGGATCCTGCGCTACAGACTTCGGCTGGCAGGGCGTAAGTGCTTATGCCGGATATGCATATCTTTCCGCTCCTGTTAAGGGCAAGTTCTACGATGCAGTCCTCGCAAGCTTCATGAGCGGTATCGCAGACGTAGAAGCAACAGCTTCCACAGACAGCTACTATTCTTCTCTCAAGGAATATCCTTGGGGCAGCAACATGACCATTGCAAACAACGGTATGTACGTGCTCCTCTATGACAAGATCTCAGGTGATAAGAACAGCGATGAAGTTGCAAGACAGCAGCTCAACTACATCCTCGGAACAAACGGTACAGGCTACTGCTTCCTTACAGGATTCGGAACGCTCTCGCCTGCGTCTCCTCACCACAGACCTTCTCAGGCTAAGAAGAGCGCTGTTCCCGGAATGGTTGCAGGAGGCCCTAACCAGAACCTGGAAGACCCTTATGCACAGAATGTTCTTAAGGATACTGCACCGGCTCTGTGCTATGCAGACAGCGATCAGGCTTACTCTCTGAACGAAGTAACGATCTACTGGAATTCACCTGTAGTATTCCTCTTCGCTTACGTTAAGAGCAAAGGCTGATAATCTTTTAAGTTAATCTTTCAGGGCCTGTCTGATCAATACGGACAGGCCCTGTTTTTATTATGTTAAAATAGCTGTTAGAAAAACTATTCAGGGGGCCCTCTGATGGACAGCTCATATTATGACTTGATCTTTAAGCGCAAATCGTTCCACAGATATGGTGAGCCGGACGGCAAGACGATCACTCAGGAAGAACTGAATGAGATCTCGGAGATGTGGTATAAGTTCACGCCTCTTTTCGAAGGGATAAAAACAAAGATAAAGATCGTTCCGGGCGGTCAGACGAGCTGCAACAGGGGAGAGGAATACTGCATTCTCATCTACAGCGAGAAGAAGCCGGGATATCTTCAGAATATCGGTTATATCGGAGAACAGCTCGACCTCTATCTTACGGGCAAAGGCATAGGACCTCTCTGGTTCGGCGTGGGAAGGACCAAGGAGCGTAAGTTCGAAGGTCTGGAATACGTCATCATGATGGCAATAAGAAAGATCGATGATGATTCCAAATTCAGAAAACCCGGTGACCTTTCCACATTTATCCGCGTACCCGTTGAAGAGTTCTGGGAAGGCCATGCTATCGAAGGCGTTACGGAAGTCGTAAGACTTACTCCGACCGCATGCAATATCCAGCCTTGGAAGGTGGTTAACAAGGGTGACGGAACGCTTGATGTGTACCGTTACAGAAGGCCCGGCAAGCACGGCATCATACCGCCGTTCAGGCTTGCTTATTTCGGAAGCATCGACATCGGTATCTTCATGCTCTTCATGGATATCTGTCTTGAGCATAAGGGGATATCTTTCGAGCGTGAACTGACGCCTGATGACGGCAACTTCCAAAGGCTTAATCTCAATGCCGTATACAAATTGAAAGGTTAAAGAAGGAATTAAAATGAAGACAGCGATCGTTTATTATTCAATGCACGGAAACGTCCGTTATGTTGCGGAGAAAGTTGCAAAGGAACTGGGCGCAGATCTTATTGAACTTAAGCCCGTTAAGGCATATCCCGACAAGGGCGCGATGCAGTTTATCTGGGGCGGTTCGGCAGTAACTTTTAAGAAGAAGCCTGATCTTGAACCCTACAGTTTCAATGCTTCCGATTATGATCTGGTCATCATCGGAACTCCGGTATGGGCAAGCAATTTCACGCCTCCGCTCCGTACATTTTTCGAGGATAATGATCTGACAGGAAAGAAGATCGCAGTTATCGCAACAAGCGCAGGCGGCGATTCGTCCAAGTGTATTCAGGCCGTAAAGGAAGCAACTAAGACCGACGCTTTGGCTGCAACGCTCAGTCTTACAGATCCCAAGGACAGACCTTCTGATGATGTCGAAAAGAAGATCGGCGAGTTCATCGAAGCCTGCAAAGCATTGTAATCCTTGCGTTTTAGTTTAATATAAACATAGTCCTACGCTATGTTTTGAAAGGTTACTGATGAGAAAGATACTGATCACAAATGATGACGGAATAGATTCCGAAGGAATAAAAAGACTTGCGGAAGTTGCCGTGAAGTTCGGAGAAGTATGGGTAGTTGCGCCGTGCAGGCAGTTCAGTGCAAAGTCCCATTCCGCAACTTTCTGGGATCCCATAGATGTATGGCCCGTTGATTTCCCGGTTGAAGGCGTGCATGCTTATGCGACTTCAGGAACCCCGTCTGACTGTGTCTGTGTCGCTTTAAATGCTGTTCTCCCTGATAAGCCCGACAACGTTTTCTGCGGCATTAACTCAGGATATAACATCGCATCTTCGATCCAGTATTCCGGCACATGCGGAGCTGCTTTCGAGGCGGCGAACGAAGGCTTCCACACAATAGCTTTTTCCGAATATCACGAAGGACCTCATGACGTCGCTGACAAGTATATTGAGGAGATCACTTCCGTATTGATAGATAAGCCTCTCGGCGTTAACGAGATCTGGAATATCAATTTCCCGGGCTGTACTCTTGAAGAGTGCAAGGGCATTAAATACGACTGTTCCGTATCTCAGAGACCGTTCTTCTCAGGCAGATATAAAGAGGTCAAGAGCGAAGGTGCAAAGCGTACTTATATGTTCGATTATGTGCCTGTCTGGGACGCCGAGGAAGGTACAGACTTAAGAGCCGTTATCGACAACTACATTGCTGTCGGCAAGGTTAAGAATTTCAGCTGAGCTATATGGATTCCATCAAGGACAGCAAGCCATTCAGCATACTCATTATCTCATGCATCTATCTTATAGCGGCGGTCATTGCGCTGTGCACATATCTGCTGCTTCCGTTCTCCTTCTGGCTGAATCTGCTTATAGCTGACATAGCGGCAACCGTATTTGTGTTTATATTCAGCGTCATATTCAGGAACGCATCCGTATACGATCCTTACTGGAGCGTTCAGCCGATGGTGATAGTCCTGTGCTTTGCATGCTGTTACAAGATGACGATGGCAACGGTCCTTCTGATCATATCGGTCTTTTACTGGGGTATCAGGCTTACGGGAAACTGGGCTTATACATTCGGAGGCCTTAACTGTCAGGACTGGCGCTACACAAAATTCGAGAAAGAGAACGGCAGACTTTATCCCTTCATCAGCTTTACCGGCATTCACATGATGCCTACGCTTATTGTCTTTCTCTGTACTCTGCCTGCTGTTTTCACGATCAGAAAAGAATTCCATGCAAACATAGGAAGCTATTTAGGAGCTGCCCTTTGCATATGCGCGGCAACGCTCCAGCTTGTATCAGATACCGAGATGCACAGATACAGAAAGAGCGGCGCTCACGGACTTATACGCACCGGCCTTTGGAAATATGCAAGACACCCGAATTACCTGGGCGAGATCCTGATGTGGTGGGGAGTAGGCATTCAGGCCGTATCAGTTAAGCCCGAATACTGGTGGCTCCTGGCAGGAGCTGCAGCCAACACAGTAATGTTCTTTACGGTAAGCATTCCATTGGCAGACAAGAGACAGTCACAAAAGCCCGGATATGCCGAGTATAGAGCATCTACAAGGAACCTTTTGCCGATACCCAAAAAACAGGTATCTTAAGAGATCTGGATTCCCTTCTTGGTATTGAACTTTGAGAAAGCTTCTCTGTAAGCTGTGCAGTCATCGGGATTGACAGTGAAGAACCATAAGCCGTAAGCGATGATTATGGCGTCATCTCTTGAACATACGCAGTTCTGGCCGCTTACACGGTAGCGGAGCTTATCGTAGTGCTTCTTAAATCCGAATAAGACTTTGCCGTGGCCGTAATTGCTTGATGCATCGTCGAAATACGCGATGCCGAAATCATTCTTCAGGTATTCGAAAGATATCCAGGAAACCTGGCGTGACTTGAACTTCTCGATATCTTCGATATATTCGCTGATCGTAAATACGGCTCTGTGATCACCATATTTATATTCGAACCAGTTGGAATGGCCGATCTTGGTCTGATCGGGATTTGCTTCCATTGCGGCTTTGTAATCGTCGTATGAATATACGCCCTTCTCAAGCCAGCCGAGATCGGAAGCAAGACGGTATAATTCGAAAACTTCCTGACCGTCTTCATCAGTGGTTATATAATCGTCGATATTAACGTTCATATAGATCGTCATGGAATCGTTGGTTCCGCTGAAGATCCAGTATGCAGTCTCTTTTGAGAAGTCGGGACCTGCAGGTTCAGTCTCGGTTGTCTCTGTCGTCGTCTCGGAAGTTGTAGTGACAGTAGTCGTTTCCGATGTGGTCGTGACGGTGGTGGAAGTTTCCGGTTCGGAACTCTCCGTGGGATCAGTATGGCAGGAAGCCATTGATGCGCATAAGCAGACTGTAAGAAGTGCGCTTACAGCTTTTTTGAAGATAATGTTCCTGTTATCGATCTTTTTCATAAGAGCAATAATATCACGATTTATTGAGACCGGTCATGTCTTAATGAACGAATCGGCGGGGAAAGGCCGCCCTTTAATTATGGTAAAATAACAGAATAACAGGGCAGCAGGCATATTGAGATGATCATTCCGGGGGAGGCAGAAATGGATACGGCAGATACCAGAACCTTAGGCAAAAAGCGTTTGATCGTATACATCGCAGTCGCATACTGCATCTCATTTTTGATGATGATCCCGATGTATATCGGAAAGAAGAACGGCGTGGATCTTACCCAGATCGTAAATGCCCAGATGTGCTCTCCTGCTGCGGCAGTTGCTTTGGGACTGCTGCTTTTCTATAAGGGCGAGAAGCGTGTTCCAAAGTTCTTCATGACCGTTCTCGTGATCAATTATGTGATCCAGCTTATATTGGGAATAGCAAGCGTTATCTTCACTCCGGCCGGTGCAGTGCTGAAATTCTTGCCGGGCGGCACATCTTTCTGGGCCGCCACTGGTTCGTCCGTGCTTGTGATATGCTCGGTGCTCCTCTGGATAGCTTATTTTGTTGCAGGCAAAGAGGGGCGCAAGTATGCAGGGCTCTCGAGAAACAATGAGGGCAAGGGCCTCTTCCTGGTCTTTTTGTTCGCAGTCCTGTTCATAGTAAGAAACATCGGACCGCTCCTTTTAGACGGACTTATAAACAAGACAATGCCGATATATCAGGCACAGTACTCTGAACTTGTTAAGAACCCGTTGTTTATCCCGGCGCTTTTCAGTCTGTTGATAAATTATCCCCTGACCATAATCGCTTTCCTGGGCGAAGAGTACGGCTGGAGATATTTCCTTATGCCCATCATGCAAAAGAAGTTCGGCTTAAAGCTTGGCGTTATCCTTCTCGGAATTGTCTGGGGCTTGTGGCATATACCCGTTGATACGTTCTTCTATACGGAAGATTCAGTTCCGCAGATGATCACGGGCCAGATAATCACGTGCATATTCCTCGGCATCTTCTTCGGATATGCATATCTCAAGACCAATAATATCTGGGTCCCCGTGGCAATGCACTTCCTGAATAATAATCTTATTCCGATCATTACAGGATCGTTCTCCGGTGATGTCCTCCAGAACCAGCATATCGAATGGCTGTATCTCATCGAGGTATTTGTGTTAGACTTTATCTTCTTTGGTCTCTTTATCTTCGCGAAAGAATACAGAGGCAGGAAAAAAGCAAAAGAGGCAACAGATGCGTGATTTTACAGTAACCAAGTCGCAGGACGGCCTACATGTCGTAAAGGCATCTCTTGAGGCATTCCCGCAGCTCAAATCCGCCGACCTTTTCCACGCACTCAAAAGGCGCGACATAAGGATCGACGGCAAGAAGATCAATAAAGATATGGCGGTAAAGGCCGGAAACGTAGTAGAGATATGGCTTCCGGACGAGCTTTTCGATGCCTCGAAAAAGGCACCTGCAAAAACGCAGGAGAAGATGTATGAGATCGTCGCCGAGACAAAGGGCCTTCTCATCGTCAATAAATTCCAGGGCATCGCGGTCCATTCCGGCAAGAGCGACATCGACGACACCCTGATCGACCAGATCAGGAACAATACCAAGTTCAAGGATGCCGAGCTCTGCCACAGGATCGATATGAATACCGGCGGTCTTGTCCTTATCGCAAAGAACAAGGCGGCTCTGTCTGACTGTGTCGAGCTCTTTAAGAATGATCTCGTAACCAAAAGATACAGGGCGCTCGTGCTCGGTGAGCCTGATGAAGGCGAGCCTGCGGTAGGCGAGGACGGAACTCTCTATAAAGAAGTTAAGGGGTATCTCGAGAAGACCAAGGCAGGCAAGGTCTATATCCATGACGACAAGCACCCGGGCGATCTCGATATTGCCACAAAGTACAGGATATTAAAGGTTTTCGAAGACGTGGGACCTGACGGTGAGAGCGTATCTGATCTTGAATTGGAGCTCGTAACGGGCAGAACTCACCAGATCAGGGCACAGTTCGCGCACCTTGGCCATCCGGTAATCGGCGACGGCAATTACGGCCGCAATAAGGTCAACATGCACTTTGAGACGGCAGACGGCAAGAAGGTAAGATACCAGCAGCTTTTCTCATGCCAGATACTCTTCGGCAGGATCCCGAAGAACAACATGCACGTTGACGTGTCGGGTAAAACCTTTAAAATAGGACCAGATTATAATGTTCGCCTTAATAAGGGGAAGAAGGATATAAATGACTGATAACAGACCGATCGGAGTTTTCGATTCAGGTATAGGAGGACTTACGGTCCTCCGCGAGATATGGGAAGCGGTGCCCGAAGAGAGCACCATCTATTTCGGTGACAACTCGAGATCTCCTTACGGCACAAAGTCCAGAAGCACGATAATCCGTTACTCTCTGCAGAACATGAAGTTCCTTGAGAGCAAGGACGTTAAGATGATCGTCGTTGCCTGCAATACTGCGAGCGCTTATGCGTATGCAGAGCTCAAGGCAAGGGCAAAGGTTCCTGTCGTTGAAGTGGTTACACCGGGCGCTGACGTAGCCTGCCATGCCACAAAGAACGGCAAGATAGGCATTATTGCCACCAAGGGAACCATCTCCACCGGTGTTTACAAGGCAGCCGTTGAGAAGAGAGCCGAAGAGTTGGGACTTAAAGATATAGAGATCTTCCAGCAGGCATGCCCGCTGTTCGTATCCCTTGCCGAAGAAGGCTGGTGGGATACCGAGGTTACGAGGCTTACGGCTGAAGAATACTTAAAGCCTTTAAAGGAAGCGGGCATCGATACGCTCGTTATGGCATGCACGCACTATCCTCTGCTTTCTAAGGTTATTAAAGAAGTAATGGGAGACGGTGTTGTCCTCGTTAATACCGGAGAAGCTACGGCACAGGTCGTAAAAGAGCTCCTGGGAAGCGAGGGAACGGCTTCTGAAGGAAATAAGAGTCCTGTAAGGGAATTCTATACGAGCGACGAGCCTGAGCTCTTTGAGCAGGTAGCAGCGCCGTTCCTGGGCGAGGGCCTGCCTTCAGGCACAAAGCATTTTACGACAGATAAATATGAGGTGACCGTCTGATGGCAAATAAAGAAGAGCAGTGCCTGTTCGTGATCAAGTCCGGAATGTACGGCGAACCCCTGACGACAAAGGGCACCAAGACCATTGAAGGAACGAGAACTGTCTATAACTGGACCGAGAAACATAATGAGCAGGAAAAAGAAACTCATTTTGTAATGACTCTTATTAAAGAAGAATCAAAGGCCATTGTCATAAGAAACGGCGACGTTACTTCGAGAATGGTGTTCGAGGCCGGAAATAAGACAACAAGCACTATGAATACGGCTTTCGGGCCTATTGAAGTCGTTATAGATACTGATTATATCAACTTCCCGGGAGGCTTAATTGACGGCGCTGAGATCAGTTATACGCTCGATCCGGACAGCGGAGAACCGATAAGGAATATATTTTCCATAAAAAGGCTCTTGCAAAACGAAGAAATATAAGGTATTATCTTCAAGCATTTGTGAAAAGAAAGAGGTGAAGATGAATGGCACATCCGAAGCGTAAATGGTCGAAGGCAAGGACAGCTCGTCACAGAAGCGCATGGAAACTTAACATGCCGGGTCTCGTTGAATGTCCCCAGTGTCATGCTAAGATGCTTCGCCGCACGGTCTGCAAGAACTGCGGTTACCTGGATGGAAAACAGGTTATCAAGGTCGACGAAGACATTTGATCAATTTAACGAAGTATTTTTAACGAGGCAGTGTTATGGAATTAAGGCACTGCCTCTTATTTTTGCAAAGAAAGGAGTTAAGGCATGAGCAAACCGGTCGTGGCAATAGTGGGAAGGCCTAATGTAGGCAAATCCTCGCTTTTTAACACAATCTACGGTGAACGCATTTCCATCGTTCATGACACCCCCGGTGTCACGAGAGACCGTATCTATGCCGAGACTTCCTGGTGCGGCAGAGACTTCATTATGATCGATACGGGCGGTATTGAGCCCGACACGGGAGATGACATTATTTTGCAGCAGATGCGCGTCCAGGCTGAGATCGCGATCGAGACTGCTGATGTCATCCTTTTCATGTGCGACCTCAAGAGCGGCCTTACGGCAGCTGACGAGGAGATCGCCGTCATGCTCAGGAAAGCAGGACGTCCCGTTGTTGTCTGCGTCAACAAATCAGACTATGTAGGCGACCCGCCGCCGGAATTTTATGAGTTCTATAACTTGGGATTGGAGGATGTCTGTGCCATCTCGGCAGCGCACAAGCTCGGCTTGGGCGAGATGCTCGACATGGTCGTATCCAAATTCCCTCCGGCAGAAGAGGGCGAAGGCAAGGACGACACGATCAGAGTCGCCATAATCGGCAGACCTAATGCAGGAAAGTCCTCATTATCCAACAGACTTACCGGTACAGAGCGAAGCATCGTATCTGATATTGCCGGAACCACGAGAGACACTATAGACTCTCTGATCGAGAATGAATACGGTTCATTCACCATCGTAGATACTGCCGGAATGCGCAAGAAGGGCAAGATCGAAGACGTCATCGAGCGTTATTCGATGGTAAGAGCCCTTGCAGCGGTAGACAGGGCAGATGTCTGCGTTATCCTGATCGATGCCGAAGCGGGCGTAACAGAGCAGGATGCAAGGATCGCGGGACTTGCTCACGATAACGGCAAGGCTTCAGTGATCGTTATTAACAAGTGGGATCTTATCGATAAGCAGACAGGCACTCTGGAAGGCATGACGAAGATCGTAAAAGACCGTCTTCCTTTCATGGATTATGCCCCCGTGCTCTTTATCTCCGCCAAGACCGGACAGCGCACGGATAAGCTTTTCGCGCTGATAAAAACTGTATATGAGAATTCCAGAAAGCGCCTTACCACAAGCGTTCTCAATAAGATGATCTCTGAGGCGGTAACACAGGTTCCGACACCTCAGGACAAGGGCAGACATTTAAGGATCTATTACGGCACACAGGTTTCCGTGCAGCCGCCTACGTTCGTGCTCTTTGTAAACGACAAGGAATTGTCGCATTTCTCTTATGAGAGATATCTCGAAAACCAGCTTCGAAGAAACTTCGGCTTTGAGGGCGTTCCAATACGTCTCCTTTTGCGTAATAAGAGTGGCGAAGAAGACTGATATTTTGTGAAATATCACAGTCACAAATAACGCCTTTTCAGTAGCAAAATATTACTCGGTTTAAATTAATAATTATTAGAAGTATCGGCTTTGGGCCAGGTGCCCGATCTATTAACTTGGGAGAAATCGTTTATGGCAGAAACAACTATCGAGAACTTAAGAAATATTGCGATCATCGCTCACGTTGACCACGGTAAGACAACTATCGTAGACTCCATGCTCAAGCAGGCAGGCGTTTACCGTGAGAACGAGACAGTAGTAGAGCAGGTTATGGACTCTAACGATCTTGAGCGTGAGAGAGGTATCACGATCCTTGCAAAGAATACTGCAATCGATTACAAGGGCATCAGGATCAACGTAGTAGACACTCCCGGCCACGCTGACTTCGGCGGTGAGGTAGAGCGTGTACTCAAGATGGTTGACTCCGTTCTCCTCGTTGTAGACGCATTTGACGGACCTATGCCCCAGACAAGATTCGTTCTTCACAAGGCTCTCGAGTTAGGTCTTAAGCCTATCGTCTGCATCAACAAGATCGACCGTCCTGACGCAAGACCTCTCGAAGTTGTAGACATGGTTCTCGATCTCTTTATCGAGCTCGGCGCTGATGACGAACAGCTCGAATTCCCCGTTGTTTATACATCCGGTAAGACATGCATCGCTACACTCGACCTCAAGGAATATGAGGAAGGCAAGGAACTCGATTTCACACCTCTCCTTGATACAGTAGTTAAGTACACACCCTGCCCTGTAGGCGATCCTGAGGGTCCCATGCAGCTCCTCGTATCCAACATCGATTCAGATCCTTATATCGGAAGGATCGGCGTAGGAAGAGTCGAGAGAGGTACCATCAAGCAGGGCGAGAACGTTGCACTCGTTACATACGGTGAAGACGGCAAGCGTAATGCAAGAGTAGTTAAGCTCATGAGATTCCATAACTTGGGCCGTGAGGAAGTACAGTCCGCATCGATCGGTGAGATCGTATGCGTTGCAGGTATCGCTGATATCAACATCGGCGACACACTCTGCGATGCACTCAATCCCGAGCCGCTCCCGTTCGTTAAGATCGACGAGCCTACGATCGCAATGACATTCTCCGTAAACGACAGCCCTTTCGCAGGCCAGGAAGGTAAGTACGTTACATCACGTCACTTAAGAGACAGACTCTTCAAGGAGATCGAGACAAACGTTTCCATGAGAGTCGAAGAGACAGATACAACAGAGGCATTCATCGTAAAGGGAAGAGGAGAGCTCCATCTCTCAGTCCTCATCGAGACAATGCGCCGTGAAGGATATGAGTTCCAGGTAAGTAAGCCGAAGGTCATCATGAAGGAGATCGACGGCGTTCTCTCAGAACCTGTCGAGGAGCTCGTAATAGACGTTCCTGAGGAATTCGTAGGTCCTGTCATGGAGAAGATCGGTAAGCGTAAGGGTGAGCTCTTGAACATGCTTCCTCCGACCAAGGGATATACACGTCTTGAGTTCAAGATCCCGTCCAGAGGCCTCCTCGGATACCGTACCGAGTTTTTGACCGACACTAAGGGCAATGGTATAATGAACAGCATTATCTCGGGCTTTGAACCCTTCGCAGGTGAGATCGAGACTAGAGGACAGGGCGTTCTCGTAGCATTCGAGACAGGCACTGCCGTCACCTACGGATTGTACAATGCTCAGGACAGAGGTGCACTCTTCATCGGAGCAGGCACACCGGTATACGAAGGCATGATCGTTGGTATCAACCCTAAGCCTGACGACATTACCGTTAATGTCTGCAAGAAGAAGCATGTAACCAACATGCGTTCTGCAGGTGCGGACGATGCAATGCGTCTTACTCCGCCCCTTGTTTACTCCCTTGAACAGTGCTTGGAATTCGTCGAAGATGATGAGCTTTGCGAGGTAACTCCTCAGAGCATCAGACTTCGCAAGAAGATATTGAATAATGACTTGCGTGCCAAGACACTTGCAAAGGCAAAGAGGGACGTTTGAGAATAAAACTTACCAGGGGGTAGTCTTTAACTGATGTTATCTAACAAAGTCAGAGTCGCTCTCAGAGTATTGATAGTAATTGTACTTTTATTCGGATTCGCAGTATCAGGCGTATACGTCGGCTATAACTATGTCATCTCCCAGGACAAGAGATTCAATAACCTGAAAGAAGACATCAAAGAGGGAAAATACGACATCAAGGCCGATACCGAAGGTGCTGTCACCATAGTCATCAAGAGCGGTGATTCCACGTCGGATATTGCGGATAAATTATATGATGCAGGTCTTATCACAAACAAGACTCTTTTCTCGATCATAAGTAAGCTCAACGGTTTTGACGGCGCATATGTAGCCGGTACCCATTACCTCCTGAAGGGTTTTACTTATGACGAGCTCATGTATTTCCTTACACTGGCACCTGATGCCGTTAAGGTAACCATTCCCGAAGGCTCCACGTATTACGAGATCAAGCAGATCCTGCACGAGGCAGGCCTCAATTTCGATGACGCCGAATTCGACAAGTGCATGAATTCGCCGAACCTTTTCGTCGACTACGAATTCGTATCGCAGATCGAGATCAAGGAAGGCAGAGACTTCATCCTCGCAGGATATCTCTATCCCGATACATATTATTTCGACATCAATGCGAGCCCTGAATCCATTATCAAAAGATTCCTCAACAACATGCAGAACAATCTCTATGAGGAATACTATGCTAGAGCAAAGAAGCTCGGCATGACAATGGATGAGGTCATCACACTTGCTTCCGTTATCCAGATGGAGACAGGTAAGCCACACGACATGATGCTCGTATCCGCTGTTTTCCATAACAGACTGAAGCATAAGGATGAATCCATGCATTATCTCGGTTCATCTGCCACGATCAACTATCTCATCGAGATGAGAGGCGGCAAGGCATCTATCCTTCATTCTGACGATGAGCTCAGCATAAACAGCCCTTACAACACTTATACGAATCCCGGACTTCCGCCCGGACCTGTCTGTATGCCCGGCAGTCATGCTATCGCAGCAGCGCTTTATCCTGAGCCGAACTGCAATTATCTCTATTTCTGCGCTACCGGTATCGACGGCGGCACGGCATTTGCAACGAATCTTAAGGATCACCAGAAGAATATCGACAAGTACAAGGATAACTGGACAAAGGTCAACGAGCCTGACGAGACATCTGAGACTACTGAACCTACTGAGAGTTCCGGCCTTGTAGTGCTCGATAACTAGCCGTCTTTCTGAGGATACCCATATGGGTTACGACCGTTCACGTTTTGAGATATTAAGCCCTGCCGGCAATCCGGATAAGCTCCGTGCCGCAGTAGCTTACGGTGCCGACGCAGTTTACCTCTCAGGCCAGAGTTACGGCCTCAGGGCTTTCTCCGATAACTTCAATGAAGATGAGATGAAGGCAGGGATAGCCTATGCTCACGAGCATGGCGTCAAGTGCTATGTCACATTGAATGTAATGCCCACCGAAGAGGACCTGGGCGGCCTTGAGCACGCCATAAAGTTCGTCGGAAACGAGAGCGGCGCCGATGCTGTCCTCATCTCTGATCCCGGTGTATTTACCATGGCGCGCACATTGTGCCCTGATCTTGAGATCCATATCTCGACCCAGGCAAGTGTCACCAACAGCGCCGCATGCAATTTCTGGGCCAAGCAGGGCGCGAAAAGAATAGTCCTCGCACGTGAGGTCTCTCTTGAACAGATAAAGAAGATCCGCGCTGCAATTCCTTCTGACGTCGAACTCGAGTGCTTCGTTCACGGAGCCATGTGCGTCTCATATTCCGGAAGATGCCTTCTGTCCAACTATTTCACGGGAAGAAGATCCAACGGTGGAGCATGCGCTCAGCCCTGCAGATGGGGTTATTACGTCGTTGAGGAAAAGCGTCCCGACATTCCGCTTCCTGTTGAAGAGGA
Source organism: Oscillospiraceae bacterium (assembly GCA_902780785.1). Classification (GTDB taxonomy): domain Bacteria; phylum Bacillota; class Clostridia; order Saccharofermentanales; family Saccharofermentanaceae; genus Saccharofermentans. Next base: position 209,010 of record CACZGS010000001.1, read on the forward strand.
CAGACGCGGCACATATATCTTCGGCAGCCGCGATATCTGCATGATCGACCATATCCCGGAGCTCCTTGATGCCGGCATCAATTCATTTAAGATCGAAGGAAGGATCAAGGGCGCATACTATGCCGCAGCTGTTACCAAGGTCTACAGGGAAGCTGTAGATCTCTGCTGCAAGGATCCTGATAACTATAAGGTCGATCCCAGGTGGAAGGTCATCCTCGACAAGGTTGTCCACAGGGATTATGACACGGGGTTCTTTTTCGACAGCCCCGCAGACGATGCCAAGATCGATCCTGACAAGTCCTATAACAAGCCTGCTTTCGTTGTCGGCGTAACAGAAGGTTCTGACAGTGACACAGGGCTCATCAAGGTCACACAGAAGAATAAGCTCTACAAGGGCGATACGCTTAACGTGCTCATGCCGGAGGGCTATGTGGCGCCGGTGGTTGTATCTGAGCTCTACGACGGAAAGATGAATCCTATAGATTCCTGCCCGCATCCCGAGATGACATTCTATATGAAGGCCGTATCATCCGTTGACGGCTCTCCTGCCGATCTTCCGCCTATGACTTTCCTGTCCCGTGACGGCGACAAGGACTTCGGAATTCCGGCTCCGAATTAAGTTCAGATCCATTTCAGACAGTTTACCCGGCAGTTGTTCGTGTGTGTCCATATGTCAGAAAACGTTAACTTTTCTGTAACATATTCTGATATCGGTTGTGATATAGTTAAGCCAACAAAGAAATGGAACTCAATTAGTTCTAGGGAGGTGAGACCAATGGGAAGTGAAACACAAACAAGCAGACGATTGGTCTTGCTTGATTCAGTAGTTTCCTCCAAGTAAGTTTTTTTTACTTAATATTGAGTTATCCTCAAAAGATGAATCAAGAGATCAATCGGAACTTGGAATTACAGCTGAATATTTTATGTAACAGTTAACCCACTCCCGCATCAAACTGCGGGAGTTTTTCTTTTTGGCAATATAAAAATGCCGGCCGGATTTTATCTTTGATTTTGCGGACAACATACTGTCCAAAAAGCTGACTTTTGCGAAAAGTCAGCTTTTCAGCTATGTTTTTGTCCTATTATTCAAAGGCAAATAACGATTTTTAAGTTAGCGACAAAACAGGCCGCTTGACAATCTCAGACTATCGCAGTAGTATGGACTATAGGAATAGTCTGGAGGGCTTAACATGAGCGAAAAACTGTTTGACAGTGAAGCAAAGGTCATGGATATCATTTGGGAGAAGGGTCCGCTTTCTGCCAAGGAGATCAGCCTGATCGCCGCCGAATCCATCGGATGGAATAAGAACACGACCTATACGGTCATTAAAAAACTCGAAGCCAAGGGCTTCATCAGACGTGATGAACCGGGCTTCATCTGCACACCTCTGGTCACGCGTGAAGAGGTGCAGAAGCAGGAGACTGAATCGCTCATAAACAGGTTTTTCGGAGGTTCCAAAAAGGCTCTGTTCTCTGCGCTGATCGACAAAGAAGATCTCACGGACGAGCAGGCGGAAGAACTTCAGAGACTTATTGATAAGTGGTGAGATAAGATGCTGGGTGAGATTTGTTACTGGATCTTCAATATGAGCATAATCGCCTCATTCATGGGGCTGATAATACTGCTCATAAGAAAGATAAAGTTCATTCCTCACAGAGTAACAGTGTTACTGTGGCTGATACCTTTTATCAGAATGACTGTTCCAGTAGGTATCAACAGTCCGTACAGCCTTATGTCACTGATATCAAAGTTCACGACGAGGACAGTTACCGTCTTCCAGCCGGCAGATGATCTCGCGTTCTCGTTCACCAATTCCATGATGGCAGCAAATAGCTACGACCCGATTACGTATAAGGTCAATATCCTGGAAAAGGTGTTTGCGGTCGCGGGAATGGTATGGGCCGTCGTGGCCCTCGCGATACTGATCACGCTTACGGTGCTTTATATCACCACAAAGCGCGAGATAAAGGATGCAAAGGCCCTTCGCGATAATATTTATTTGTCGGAGAAGGTCACGAGCCCTGCAACATACGGTATCTTCAGGCCGAGGATCGTACTGCCCGTATCTTATGACGATAAGGATCTTGAATTCATCGTAAGGCACGAGAAAACTCATATCAGAAGGCTTGATAATGTTTGGAGGATATTAGGATTTATTGCAGCTGCGATCCACTGGTTCAACCCGCTCTCTTGGGTGTTCCTTAAGATATTCCTTTCAGATCTCGAGCTTGCCTGTGATGAGATGGCAGTTGCAGGATACGACATTGATGAACGCAAGGATTATGCAAGAACGCTCCTTAAGTGTACGGGCAGCAGGAGTATGCTGGTCTCGGCATTCGGCGGGGCAAAGATAAGAACAAGGATCGAGAATGTATTGTCTTATAAGCGGATGACGGTGTTCTCGGCTATAGGCTTCTCGATACTGGTAATCGTAATCATTTTCACATTATTGACTAACGCAGGTTAGAAAGGGGATTAATATGAGAAAGTTTTTGGGTGTCATCCTCATGATGACATTGGTATTGTTTTGCGCTTCATGCATGAAGAAGGAAAAGGGCGCAGAGGGAAATCTTATTAACGACACATCACTTTTTAATAACGTATGTACGGCTGAAGAGGCTTTGGAAAATGCAAAGCAGGCTGATACGGTGGTAATGGAATTTGCGGGCTGCACATCAGGAAGCGAAGTCTGGGATAAGTTCTATGCGAGAGTAAAGGACGGCAAGCCTGCATCGGTTCTTTGTGCGGAATACTATACGCTTGATAAAGAGCATGTAAGTGAAGAACTTTATGAGGAAGATAAGGATAAATATCCGCTGCTTTATTTCTATCTGATCGATTTTGACGGAAACAGTTTTAATGTGAAGATCAGAAAGAGTGATGAGACTTCCATAGAATCGCAGGAGTCATATAAGTGCCTGCTCCGTCTGACCGGCGATGCGCCGGAGACTGCTCTTTACGCTTCTTATGTAAGATACGTGCTTGCAGACGATCCTGAACTTACGTGGGAAGACATTGAGAAGAGCATGTTAGATTCTTCCTCTCCGGAATTTATCAGGCATTGTTCCGTTTACGAGGAATTCAAAGGCTGGAAGGGAGCCTGATCATGAACAACAAAAGATATCTTAAGTATTATCTGCTCTCGTTGGCAGGTCTTGCGGCAGCATGCGCCTATCCCATCTATATGGGTATAAAGGTTATCCTTCTGGTGATCTCATCAGGCGCCGTGCCCTATAAGGAATATCCCAAATACATCATCCCGTACACGCCGATCGCGGTCTCCCTGATCGCAGGTGTTATCCTCATGCCGCTTATACAAAGGCTCTTCAGGAGGTTGGATGTTCTGGCGGGATCTGCCATAGCTCTTGCCGTATTCTTTGTGACGGAGCATCTCATGGAGACGAAGATACTTGTCATGGCTGAACGTGCCGTCGTGCTCGGCAGCTGGCAGATGTCCCTTTGCTATGTGCCGCCGGATATGTACGAGAGCAGGCCCTGGAAAGCCGTGGACGTGCTCCTCGGAGGCTACAGTCCGTTCTTTAAGATCCATTTCTATCTGATCTCCGTAGTCATAATAATCGCGCTTCTGAACAGCTTCTACGGGTTTGCGAAGATGATAAAGACCGGTGATTACAAAAGGAAGAAGGCACTGGCTGTCCAGGCCGTAACAAGCGTGATATTCCTCGGAATGTGCATCTGGGCTTGCTTTACGGCTTTCTACCGCACGGGCGAACTTATCGTGAAGCCTGTGTCGGCGGTCCTGATGGGGATCTTTTTCGCGCTCCTGGGAGTAACTGCGGGAATGTTCACGGGATCTCTTACGATCGGGAAAAAGAGGTTCCTCGCTACGGTCCTGCCCGCTGTTACTTCGGTCCTTGTCACGGTGCTGATGTATATAGGCGAGATGGTCCTGCTTAACGGGCATCTTTACAGGTTGGGCAGCGGATTGTTCTTCCGGGGACTCTCGAAAATGGTGCTTGCTCCTATAGACATCATCATTATCTTAGCAGCAGGGGCGATAACCGCGCTGACATGTCTCTTAATAAATAAAAAGTCGAAAGATTAAGATTTCTTAATTACTTTTAAAGTGATTTATTAAGACGATGTTGTTATAATAAACGCATGGTCAATTATAAACAGCGTTTCAATAAGACAGAGAAGAACAGATGGTCAGGACTTACGATATCTCTTTGTGTCGTTGTCGTTTTTTACATGCTTTTGTCGCATATCGGCAGCATAAAAGGTTTCTTCAATTCATTCCTGGCTATTACTTCCACGGTAATCATCGGTGCGGTTATCGCATATACGGTAAATCCGCTCGCAGTTTTCATTTACAAGAGACTGAAGAAAGCCTTTAAGAAGAATGAGAATGCCGCATGGATAATCTCGGCAGTGGTCTCGCTGGTCTTTGTGCTGGCGCTTGTTGTTGCCCTTCTGGTCGTAATAACCCCTATGCTCGTCGAGAACATCACGAACTTCGCGATGGGACTTTCAGGGTATATGAACAGTCTCAAGACGCTCGTGCTCGAGTCTGCCTTAGATGAAGACTTTAAGACGGCATTGCTTGATTTCATAAGAGATCAGTCCAGCATCACGGCAGTCATAAGGAAGTTTGTCCTTGGAAACGATATCAGCGCTTCCGGCGTTATCAAGTTCTCGGCAAGCCTCGGCTCCGGTGCGTTTAATTTCCTCATCGGCATCATCCTTGCATTCTATTTCCTCATCGGAAAAAAGAATCTCGTTGAACTTCTCTCTGAATTCTTTACTCTCGTAATTCCCACAAAGCATTACGATAACTGCAAGAATGTATGGAACAGGTTCAATGCGATATTCTCAAGATTCATAGTATGTGAGATCGTTGATTCCCTCATAGTCGGTATCGTTAACGGAGTATTCATGTTCGCTATGGGAATGCCCTATGCGGTATTCTGCTCGGTAGTCGTAGCGCTTACCAATCTCGCTCCGACATTCGGACCTTTTGTCGGCGCATTCATATGTGGTGTCATCCTCTTGCTTGCCCAGCCGGAATTTGTCATTCCGTTCCTGATATTCACACTCGCTCTGCAGCTCATCGACGGATACGTCATCAAGCCGAAGCTCTTCGGTTCAGCGCTCAAGGTACCTTCATTCCTTATCCTTGTCTTCCTCGTCGTAGGAGGAAAGCTCTGGGGTGTTCCGGGAGTGCTTCTGGCTATCCCTCTCGCAGCAATCCTCTCTTATATCTACAGGGAGATAGCTGTTCCGTGGCTCACATTGCGCAAGAAGACCAAGGATGAAGATGAGGCAAGGGAACAGGCTAAGGCAAGAAATAAGATCAAGGCCAGAGAAAACAACAAAATTGATGGTGAATAAAGCGATCCGCCTTATGGCGGGTCGTTTGGAATATTAGAATAAGGAGATTAAGAAAATGGCATTATGTCCTAATTGCGGAGCTCTCAATAATGACGGCTCAAAATTCTGTACCAGCTGCGGAGGTCCTCTTCCTGTAGCACAGCCCGCACCCCAGCCTGCGCCCCAGGCATCTGTTGAGATCCCGAATCCTCAGAACCAGTACTGGCAGCAGCCCGCGCAGCCTCAGGCAGTACCTGTACAGCAACCGCAGGCGGTACCGATCGTTCCTGCTCAGCCTGTATATGCGCAGCCTATCACGCAGCCTGTTCAGAACAAAGCCAACAAGCCCAAGTCGAACGGACTTTGCACGGCAGGTCTGGTATTGTCGATAATCGGCTGGTTTACCTTAGGTCTTACAAGTATCTTTGGTTTCCTGTTCTCACTTATCGGACTTATCGTGGTCTCCAAGAAGAGAGAGCCCGGCAAGGGCAAGGCTATCGCAGGCTTGATCGTTTCCGGCGTGCTTATCTTCGGCCTGGCTCTATCGATTCCGACTATCTGGTCTGATGTCCAGGAAGCTATCGATAACGGTGAAGTCAATAATCCCATTGAGTTCATTGATGCTATTGATGAAGCAAATGACAGACAGACGAACTTCAACGATAAGAATATCAAGAAGATCACCAAGAACAACTGGGTCGCAATGGAAGACGGATCCTATCTTGAATTCGGAAAGCAGCAGACATTTAAGTATTACAAGAGCTATTACGATACGTCCGACAACTATTACACAGGCAAGTACAGGATGTATTCCGGCAGCGACGCTCTTGAACAGTTAACAAAGACTTATAAGGACTACGGTATAACAAGGACCGATGTTAAGAGCCTGATAAACAATAACAAGGCTTTCAGCGAAGATAATTTTATCCTCCTTGTTCTTGAGAATGATGGCATGTGGATCGACGGTGAGAACACCAAGGATGAAGAGTGGGATTCTGTTTATTACGGTTTCCTCGTCAGCAATCCTGATACAAGTCTTCTTCTGATCAATGCGGTCACTGATACATATTTCTCATTCATCAAATCTGATGATTACGAGAAGATCAGCACTGCAACGACAACGGCAACAACGGAAGCCACAGAAGCTACTGAAGCAACTGAAGCAACTACAGAGGCTGATCCTTCAGCTGAGACAATGGGCGACAGCGTTACAGGTACTGTTACTCTGACTCAGGGAAAATGGGACCACTGGACTGATGCTGCTCTTTCAGGTTCCAACTTCGATGCTGCAGACGGCAGAAGAAACCGTGATACGAGTACGATAATCAATATCTGCGTATACAAGAATACTTATGACAATGCAACGATCAAGAAATTTGCCGATGCTCTCAAGACTAATATGGAATCCAAAGATTATACTGATGTAGAGCTTTCAACAACAACGATCGGTGGATACGGTGCATATGAGGTCTACGGTAAGTATAAGGACGGAATGAACGTAAATATCTGGCTGTTCCTGGACGAGAACAACAAGTTCCACTACATAACAGTAGAGTACTTTGATTCCGATAAGGCTTCTTATGAGATGGTAAAGAGCACTTACAAATTCAACTAACAAGCACTCGAAAATTTAGTGAATCACACCCCCGGCAAACGATAGAACCGGGGGTGTTTTTTGCTTATAATCACGGCAAGTACGTCATTTGGGGATCGTACTTATTGGGGAAGAATACAAAAGAATAGGAGTAGAAGACTATGATTACGGCAAAGAAGGTTCTTGCCGCTATTATGGCGGCTACCCTTTTGGTTTCAACCCTGATGTTTACCGGTTGTAATAAGAAAAAGGGTAACGAAGAAAAGATCTCAGAAGATGAAGTATGGTATTCAGTTAAGAAGACTGAGGTAGGAAAGCAATTCCAGCTTGATAAGAACGTTGATAGTTCAAGCATTCTTTTCGTCGGTGAGACTGAAGGCAAAGTGGTGTATTATGCTCAGATCATAAAACTGGCACCGGAGGGAATGTATCCGTCTTCAACTGATGATGATCTGATGTTGTCTTATTTTGAGATCTATGGGCAGGACGGAAGTCTTGAAAGGACGATCGATATCAGGCAAAAGATAACAGATTCCGGCATGTTCAAACTTGATCCTGATGATTATCCGAATATCATCGAGAGGCTGAGAAAAGATGAGACAACAAAGGATAAGACAGATAAGCAGATCTTTGAAGAAAGCAATATCTCGGTATCCTGGTTTGTTAATGACAATTTTAATGTAAAGAACGGTTTTGTGTCATTAACGCTTAATGCATGTTATCCGTCAAATGACTTAAATATGATCGATGTGAGATCGGTAGAGGTAGTTTTCGATATCGGTACCGGTGAGATATCTCATTATAACAAGCAAAAAGAAAGATCTGAGATCTTAACAGATGTCAGATATGAATTTGAAGGATATGAAATAGCTTATACAAGCAGAAACGAAGCCGGAAAAGGCAGTAGATGTTTCAGTATAACAACTCCCGACGGCAGAGCTATCACATACAGAGGAGACGAGGTCCTGGGAAATGATGACAACGATGCTGCTGCAACTTCTTTAATCTATCTGGGTGAAGGGAAAGCTCTGTTCACCACAGGAGATTATGTTTTAAAGTATTACGAGATCAATCTGGAAACCGGACAGGTCACACAGGCTGCGAATGATTATTCATGGATAGCTGATGACCTTTATAATGCCACATATGTTAAAGGCACCGGATATGTAATATGTGATATGGAAGGTCTCAAAAAGATCGATTTCAAAAATAAAAAGAAGGAAGAGATTTTTTCTTTTGATTGCTGTAATATCAACCGCAGCGAAGCTTTTAACATGAAGTTTCTGGCGATGACGGATAATGCGATCTATCTGTCCGGGTTGACTTCGGTTCCCCTTCAGACTTTATACTCTCCTTCCCTTGAAAGCCAAAATCTATATATCCTGACAAAAGAAAGAGTAAACCCTCATTCCGGAAAGACTGTCCTTCATGCAACGATGCTTACTTTCTATGATTATCCCATATGCGAAGCAGTATCTATTTTCAATGACAGTAATAACGGATATTTCATAAAACTGGATAACAACTATTCACCTCTGCAGAAAGTGTTTAGCGGGGAACTGAGTTTCCTCGATGATGATTATAGTGAGCAGTATGACAAATTGTCGGCAGAAATGTCGTATCAGCTTGCGATAGATCTGATGAACGGCGAGGGCCCGGATATTATCCTGGATGCAGCAGATATTACTCATCTTAATAATGGCAATTATCTTATGGATCTGAAAAAAGAGATCAAGACCGACGGCCTTTTCGAGAACATTATTAAAGCAAGCGAGAGTGACGGAAAGCTGTATCAGTTCCCTCTGAGCGTCTCGATAACCGGTATAGCTGTATCGAAAAAGGATGTGGCTGCTGATCAGTACGGCTTCACCTTTGATCAGTACAAGGAACTTGTTTCCGGCCCGTGCAACGGAAAGGATCCTATCAGTTTATATGCTGAACAGACTGATTATTTCAGGAGATGTCTGATCACCGTGAAGGATTCATACTATAAAGACGGTAAGGTAAATTTTGATACACCGGAGTTCCGTGCGCTGGCAGAGTATACCCAGGAAAATGTTTCAGTTAAAAAGCAGCCCGGAGCAGATGAATTCTTTTTGAAGACAATTCAGAACAGCAGACGTAAAGTCATGTATGAGGTCGGCATATCAATGCCCCAGCTCGTAAGATACTTGCCCGACAGCATATCTGATATAAAGATCCTGGGTCTCCCGTCATATGACGGAAGAGGTCCGTCTATGACTGTTATGACATCTATGGGCATATCTGCGACAACAAATGAGAAAAAGGCGTGTGTTGATTTCTTAAAGCTTCTTCTTTCAGAAGAACTGCAGGAGTGTATTGGCCTTTATCAGGAGAGCACACCTGTCAGAAAGACTGCATATGAAGCAACAGCACTGCAGGCAATTGAGAAGAATAATTCAGTATACGATAGATACAAGGATGTTTACTTAAAAGATACTCTTGTGGATCTTGGTATTCCTTTCTGCAAGATCGACAATAAGGTGGTAAAAGATTATGAGGAAATGCTGAATTCCTGTTCTGTCATTTCCGAAGCGGATCCGGCTATCACTATTATCGTAACTGAAGAGATGCCTGCGTATTTCACGGGACAGAAATCTTTGGATGATGTTATTAAGATCATCAATGACCGTGCCCAGACTTACGTGAATGAACGTGAAGGCAAATAAGTAGAAAATGCCCCCTGTTTTCTTAGAATTCAGGGGGTGTTCCATTATCAAAATGTTTTGATATAATGCTGGTATCAGTACGGTGATATGGGGACCGTGCTATTGGGGAATAATACGATAGGAGTTAATCATGAAAATGAAGAGACTGGTCTCTGCTGCATTGGCAGCGGTTGTTTGCATTACTTCGATACTGGCAGCAGGGTGCGGCAAACAAAACAAAAGCAAGAAAACTATTTCTGCCAAGGATACATGGTATTCGCTGAAGCAGGTAAATATCGGCGAGAAGTATTCAGAAGCTCCTGATATTGATATGTCGCATTCAGAGTTTGTAGGGTATTCAAATGACAATCTGATCTTCTTTGTCAACGCGACACGTATGATGCCGAAAAATATACCTGAAGGAAAAGCCGTCGCTGATTACATTGAGTATTCACTTGAGATCCTGGATAGCAACGGCGATATCATTAATCTGATAGACCTTAAAGATACAGTCTTAAAATCAGGCATTGTAACTATACCTGATGAAGAGATGGAAAAGTTCCGTGAAGGGTGGGAAAGGGCGTATCCGAAATATAAGGATAAGTTTGTTGAGCCGACTATAGAATGGGATATTACGAACAGGTTTGATATTACGGACAAGAATATAACTGTTACTGTGGAATCTTATTACCCGGACTATGATTACAAGGGCATGGAGGCCAGAATATACAAATTTGTTTTCGACCTGACAAGCGGTGAACTGGTCTCCGTTAAGAAAAAGGAAGCCGCAGAATATTTTGAATCAGATGATTATACTTCTTATGTCGCGAAAGAATTTAACTTTGAAGGATATAACGTTAAAACTTTCTGGTCGTATGCAGAAGATGGAGAAACCCTTGCATTAAAAGTTACTACACCCGACGGTAATGTAACCTCATATCCCATGTCTGAGCTGATTCCTGATGCCAAAGTAACTTATGTGCCCGGAATGCTCTATTTGGGAGAAGGCAAGGTCTTTTTTGAAGCGGGTACAGACGTTTACAACGTCCAGAGATACTATGAGTTCGATCTTAACAACGGCTCGATCAAGCCGTACCTGCAGGATGTCTCTAACATAAAGTACGATCTTTATAATGCGGGTTATGTTGACGGCGTGGGAAACGTAGTACCGAATGCAGACGGCATTCAGAAGATCGACGTCAGGGAGAACAAGGAAACTGAAGTGTTATCTTTTGACTGCTGTAATATCAATCGCGCCATAGTCCAGAACCTTAATTTTTTGTCCATGAATGATAAAAAGATATATATGCTCTCTGAGTCTGAACAGAGGGCAAGTTTTTATCCGTCAAGCGGCAAAGAACCGAGAAAACTGTATATCCTGTCAAAAGAAGACACCAATCCGAATGCCGGAAAAAAGGTGTTGAATCTGGCTTATGTGGATTATCTCTCGTATTCCGCAAATGAAGCCATTTGTGAGTTTAATGAGACAAACAAAGATTACTTCATCCGGATCGACGACAGCTATTCGATCGACACCAGGATCACTGAGAGCGGCATCAATTACAATGATCCGGATTTTGAGGCGAAAAAAGCAAAGCTTATGTCAGAAGCCACGTATCAGCTGTATGCTGATATTACTGTCGGCTCCGGTCCTGACATAATCATGAATGCCGCTAAATACTCGAATCTGAACAGCGGTGAATGCTTCATCGATCTGAAGAACGAGATCAGCAGTGATGATCTTTTCGCTAATGTTCTTGCTGCATCAGAAACAGACGGTAAGATCTACCAGTTCCCTCTGGCGGTAAAAGCGATTGGAATAATAGCCAGAAAGAGTGATGTCGGAGCTGATCAGTATGGCTTTACATTCAAGCAATATAAGGAATTTGTGAAGGGACCTTGTAACGGTAAGGATCCGCTTGATACGACGCAACTGATATTCCTGGAGACCTGCATGCGCAGTGTTCAATCAGGAATGACGGATGGCAAGAACGCGAATTTTGATAATGAGGATTTTCGCGATCTCGCAGAATATACCGCGCAGAATATCATCGATCCTGCACCTAATAATGAAGTGATATGGGTTGAACCTGTCGACAGTAAAAGCTTTGCTCCAACCTATAATGAGTTCTTCGGATTTCCTTATCTCATATATTGTTATGCGGATTACATTTCTGACTTAAGGGTATTAGGCGTTCCGACAAGGGAAGGAAAGGGACCGACACTCTCAGTCGACAGTTCTGTTGCAATCTCGGCTCATACCAAAGAGAAAGATGCCTGCATCACATTTGTAAACGTACTGCTCTCTGAAAATATCCAGTATGATTATGCCTACGGTGAAGGATATACACCTGTCCGTAAAACTGCATTTGAGAAATACGGGTATGATACTGTTGATGAAGTAAATAAGACGTATGAGAGATATAAGGAGTTTTATGAGCCGGAAGAGCTGAAGGAATATGGTTATCCTATGCATACACTTGACCGGTCAGTCGTATCAGATTATGAGACCATGATCGGATACTGCGATTCGATATTGACTTCAGATTCGGCTCTCGACATGATCGTAAAGGAAGAGATACCGGCATATTTTGCAGGTCAGAAATCATTGGACGAAGTTATTAAGATAATAAATGACCGTGCTAAAACTTATTTAAACGAGAGAGGTTAAATGCGTTCCTTGGCAAAAAACTGTTGACATTTTGGGCAACAAGTATTATTTTTGTCGTAACAATCAAACCGTTGAAGCGGAGATAAAGATAGTAGCAGGCCATACAGAGAGCTTCCGTTGCTGAGAGTGAAGCTGGAACCGGATTATCAAATGGACCGCGGAGGGTGCATTAAATGTGCAACGTCAGACTCGCGTAAGCAGTCCGGGATATGTTGGTATCCTTAGAGTGTGCGTCTCACAAACGCAAAGCCAGGGTGGCACCGCGGATTATGTTTAATTCGTCCCCGGCAGGAACACTTATATTCCTGCCGGGGATTTTTTATTTCCGGCAGAACCAACCGGAAGGAGAAAAAACATGATTAAGGCGGCAATCGAGAAGATCGTAAACAAGGAAGACCTCACATACGATGAGGCTTACGAGACAATGAATGAGATCATGGGCGGCATGTCCACATCCACCCAGAACGCGGCATTCCTCGCAGCATTGTCCACAAAGAGCGCAAGATTCGAGACTATCGATGAGATCACAGGATGCGCTGCAGCAATGCGTGAACATGCTCTTAAGGTCGACAAGGGCGGCATGGAAGTCCTTGAGATCGTAGGAACAGGCGGAGACAGGGCGGGAAGCTTTAACATCTCCACAACATCAGCATTTGTTGCAGCATCCGCAGGTATCAAGATCGCAAAGCACGGCAACCGCGCTGCATCTTCCAAGTCAGGCACTGCTGACTGTCTCGAAGCTCTCGGAGCAAATATCAATCTTGAACCCGAGAAGTGTGTTGAGCTTCTTAAGGAAGTCGGCTTCTGCTTCTTTTTCGCGCAGAAGTATCACACATCAATGAAGTATGTCGGACCTATCCGTAAGGAACTTGGATTCAGAACAGTATTTAATATCTTAGGACCTTTGACAAACCCTGCAACACCGGATTTCTATCTCTTAGGAGTTTACGACCAGTATCTTGCAGAACCCATCGCTCATGTATTAAAGTCTCTGGGTGCAAAGCGCGCTCTGGTCGTATACGGTGAAGATAAGTTAGATGAGATCTCCGTATCTTCAGAAACATTCGTAGCTGAACTCAAGGCTGACGGAACGATCTCGACATATGAGATCAAGCCTGAGGATTTCGGCTTCGCAAGAGGCACAAAGGAAGACATCGTCGGCGGTACACCTGCAGAGAACGCTGAAGTTACAAGAGGCATTCTCGAAGGCAAGATCACTGACGTAAGAAAGAGCGTTGTATGCATGAACGCAGGCGCTGCGATCTACGTGGCAGGCAAGGCTAAGACGATCGAAGAAGGTGTCGGCCAGGCTAAGCACCTCATCGAGAGCGGCGCCGCATTGGAAAAGCTCAACCAGTTCGTTGAAGCTTCAAATAAGTAATTTTCGGAAGGATAACCCATGTCAGACATTCTCGAACAGATCGCTGAACATAACAGAATGATATATCTTGAAAGGAAGCTTGATGTATCGCTCTCGAAAATGATGGATATGGCATATGCCGCATCCGGCACCGGTTTTGCATTCGAGAAGAAGCTTAAAGAAGACGGCATGAGCTTTATCTGCGAGTGCAAGAAGGCGTCGCCTTCCAAGGGCATCATCGCTCCTGATTTTCCATATCTTGATATCGCGAAAAGCTATGAGCAGGCAGGCGCTTCCTGTATCTCGGTCCTCACAGAACCCAAGTGGTTCATGGGCTCTCTTGATTATCTGGAAGAGATAGCTTCGGAGGTTCAGATCCCGGTTCTCAGAAAGGACTTCACGATCGATGAATACATGATCTATGAGGCAAGGGCAAGAAAGGCATCCGCAGTCCTTCTCATCTGCTCGATACTTGATTCAAAGACGCTTGGAAAATACATAAGGCTCTGCGACGAACTTGAGCTTACGGCTCTGGTCGAAGCACATGATAAGAACGAGTGCGACATGGCATTGGGTGAAGGCACGAGAGTTATCGGAGTTAATAACCGCAACCTGAGAGACTTCACGGTGGATCCCACGAACTGTTTAAGGCTCAGGGATTATGTCGGAGACAAGGCTCTTTTCGTTGCCGAGAGCGGCGTAAAGTGCAGGGAAGATGTAGCGGAATTAGAGCGCTCCGGAGTTGATGCGGTCCTTATCGGCGAATCTATGATGAGAGCTGAGGACAAGAAGGCGTTCTTGAATTCTTTGAAAGGAATATCGTGATGTTTAGCACTGAGATAAAGATCTGCGGTCTTACAAGACTCGAAGACGTAATCGCCGTCAACAGGTTCGGTGCGGATTATGCAGGCTTTGTTTTCTACAAAAAATCGAAGCGTTACGTAGATTCCTACAAAGCCGGTGAGTTGATAGAACTCTTAAGGTCTGATATAAAGTCTGTTGGTGTTTTCTTAGATGAGCCGATTGACAGCGTTATCTCAACGGCCAGGATAAGCGGAGTCGAGATGATCCAGCTTCACGGTCACGAGTCTGATGAATACGTCGAGTACGTCAAAAGGACTCTGGGACGCCCTGTTATCAAGGCTTACAAGGCATCTGAAGAAGGTGCGCTCGGGAAGGCGGCACAAAGCAACGCTGATTATGTCATGATCGACTCGGGTGCCGGAACGGGAAAGAAGTTCGACTGGAGCATCTTAAAGGATTTTAAGAGGGAATATTTCCTCGCAGGAGGACTTGATCCCGAATCTGTCGGAGAAGCGATCAGAATGCTTGAACCGTTCGCGGTAGATGTCAGCTCAGGCGTCGAGACAGACGGAATCAAAGATATAGAAAAAATAGAAAAGTTTATAAAAGCAGTTAAGCATGGAGGTAAATATGCCTGATTCAAAAGGAAGATTCGGAATACACGGTGGACAGTATATCCCCGAGACTCTGATGAATGCTGTAATCGAGCTTGAAGAGGCTTACAACCATTATAAGAACGATCCTGAGTTCAATAAGGAACTCACGGAGTTACTGAATGAATATGCGGGACGTCCGTCAAATCTCTACTATGCTGAGAAAATGACTAAGGACTTGGGTGGCGCAAAGATCTATCTCAAGAGGGAAGATCTGAACCACACAGGTTCCCACAAGATCAATAACGTATTGGGCCAGGCACTTCTTGCAAAGAAGATGGGCAAGACAAGACTCATCGCAGAGACCGGCGCAGGCCAGCACGGCGTTGCCACAGCTACGGCTGCAGCGCTCTTCGGTATGGAATGTGTTATCTTCATGGGCAAGGTCGACTGTGAGCGTCAGGCTCTTAACGTCTACAGAATGAAGCTTCTGGGCGCTGATGTCGTTCCGGTAACATCCGGTACGGCTACTCTGAAGGATGCCGTATCCGAGTGCATGCGCGAATGGACAACAAGGATCGACGATACCCACTACTGTTTAGGTTCCGTAATGGGTCCTCATCCGTTCCCGACGATCGTAAGAGATTTCCAGGCTGTTATCTCGCGTGAGTCCAAGGCACAGGTATTCGAGAAGGAAGGACGCCTTCCTGATTACGTTCTCGCATGCTGCGGCGGCGGTTCCAATGCCATCGGATCTTTCTATCACTATATCGAAAATGAGGGCGTAAACCTCATCGGCTGCGAAGCTGCAGGAAGAGGCATCGATACCTTTGAGACGGCTGCAACGATCAACACGGGCAAGCTCGGAATCTTCCACGGCATGAAGTCTTACTTCTGCCAGGACGAGTACGGCCAGATCGCTCCCGTATATTCGATCTCCGCAGGCCTTGACTATCCGGGTATCGGACCTGAGCATGCCATGCTTCACGACACTGGCAGGGCTCAGTATGTTGCGATCACTGACGACGAGGCAGTAAACGCATTCGAGTATCTGTCCAGAACAGAAGGCATCATCCCTGCGATCGAATCGGCACACGCTGTCGCATACGCAATGAAGCTCGCTCCTACGCTTCCCAAGGACAAGATCATGGTCATCACGATCTCCGGCAGAGGCGACAAGGACTGCGCTGCTATCGCACGTTACAGAGGGGAGAACATCAATGAGTAATATAGCTAAAGCATTTGAGAACGGCAAAGCGTTCATTCCTTTTATCACATGCGGCGACCCTGATCTTGATACGACTGCCAAGTGCGTTGTGGAAATGCAGAAGGCAGGAGCATCTTTAGTCGAACTCGGAATCCCTTTCTCCGATCCCACCGCTGAAGGTCCGGTCATCATGGAGGCCAGCTTAAGAGCCCTTGAAGGCGGATGCACCACGGATAAGGTTTTCGAGATGGTGGCAAAGTTAAGAGGCGAGATGGGCGTAACCATCCCCATGGTCTTCATGACATATGCGAATGTCGTATTCTCATATGGCATCGAGCGTTTCTGCAAAAAGGCTTCGGAGGTCGGCATTGACGGCTTCATCCTTCCTGATGTGCCTTATGAGGAGAAAAATGAATTTGATTCTGTATGCAAGCAGTACGGCATAGATCTTATCTCTCTTATCGCGCCCACATCAGATGAGCGTATCTCCATGATCGCGAAAGAGGCATCGGGCTTCATCTACATCGTATCCAGCCTCGGCGTCACGGGTGTCAGGAGCAATATCACGACAGATATTCCGTCTCTCTGCGCTGCCGTTAAGGCCGCAACGGATGTTCCCTGCGCCATCGGATTCGGAATCTCCACTCCCGAGCAGGCAGCTGCAATGTCCAAGAGCGCTGACGGCGTAATCGTAGGCTCTGCGATTGTAAAGATCGTCGCACAGTACGGAAAAGATGCTCCGGAGCAGGTAGGGGCATATGTAAAGTCGATGGTCGACGCTATTAAGTAATTTCAAGCGCTAAATACACGAATTAACTGATAAAAGCAGGAGGACAGGGCTGTCCTCCTGTTGTTTTTTGCGTTTACCCAGTCTGTGACCTGTTCGGTGATGGTGTAAGATAGTACCATCCCATCGTAAGGAGGTGCAGGAAATGGACCAGATAAAGATCGGAGCTTTGCTTAAGGACTTAAGGAAAGAACGCAATCTTACTCAGGAACAGATCGCCGACAAGTTCGGTGTATCTCAAAGATCTGTATCGCGATGGGAAAACGGTAACACGATGCCCGACATCAGTATTCTGATCGAGCTTGCCGACTTCTATGACGTTGACCTTCGCGAGATATTAAAAGGCGAAAGGAAGGCTGTCAACATGAATGAGGACATGAAAGAAACACTGGAAATGGTGGCCGATTACAACAAAGAAGAGAAGAAAAGAATTGCAAAATCCCTTCTGGGTAAGATCTGCGTGTGCGCAGCGGCATTCCTGGTGCTGGCTGCAATAATTCTCTTCAATCTCGGCAGCAACCTGTGGTGGCGTAGAGCTGCTGAACTTTGTTTTACACTGGGCATCACCTATGAGGTGTGCAATTTCTTCGAATTCCTTCAGCTGACCGGAAAGATCAGCAAGAAATCAGAAGGCAAAGTAATCGCTGTTATCATTGTTGTATTTATCTCTCTGGAACTGGCAGTTGCGCTGGTGGATCACTTCATCTGATTTTCATATAGAACAGTTCGAACTTGGTTTTGAACGGCTAAATGAACGGCGTTGCCGCATGTTTTACCGTTGGTTTGGGGTAAAATTGGTGTTTTGAACGGCTGAATGAACGGCGCCGCCGTTGGTTTTGCCTGATTTTTGAGGAGTTTTTTTATCGTTTTCTGCAAATGTGAATTTTGGCTTTGACGGGGGCGCTTTTTGATTGAAAAGCCCCCTTTATTTATATATAATAACAACTCGGAAACTTTATTTCATTCCACCAACAAATTCCTTGAAAGGAAAGGAGAAATAGACATGATTTATTCAACAGAGATCAAGAACATGTGCTCTGTTCATCAGGGTGTTCATCACGGTGCTGCACCGATCCCTGAGGAAGCAAAGTGGGTAAGCTCCAAGGAGATCAAGGACATCTCCGGTTACACACACGGTATCGGCTGGTGTGCACCTCAGCAGGGCGCTTGCAAGCTCTCACTCAACGTTAAGGACGGTATCATCCAGGAAGCATTGGTTGAGACAATCGGCTGCTCCGGTATGACACACTCCGCTGCTATGGCATCTGAGATCCTTCCCGGACTCACAATCCTTGAGGCTCTTAACACAGACCTCGTTTGCGATGCTATCAACACAGCAATGAGAGAGCTCTTCCTTCAGATCGTTTACGGCAGAACACAGAGTGCTTTCTCTGAGGACGGTCTCCAGATCGGTGCCGGCCTTGAGGACCTCGGTAAGGGCGCTCGTTCAATGGTAGGTACAACATACGGTACACTCGCTAAGGGTCCCCGTTACCTTGAGCTCACAGACGGTTATATCACAGACCTCGCTATCGACGAGAATGACGAGATCATCGGCTACAAGTTCGTTAACTTCGGTAAGATGATGGACTTCATCAAGAAGGGTGACGATGCCGCTACAGCTCTTCAGAAGGCTTCCGGCAAGTATGGACGTGTAGATGATGCTGTTAAGTTCATCGACCCGCGTAAGGAATAAGGAGGAATGACAAATGGCAGATTTATTTGAATCATACGAGAGAAGACTCCCCCAGATCAACGCAAAGCTTGCTGAATATGGAATCGCTTCCATCGAAGAAGCTGAGAAGATCACAAAAGATGCAGGTCTTGATGTTTATCACCTCATCGAAGGCATTCAGCCTATCTGCTTCGAGAATGCTAAGTGGGCTTACACAGTAGGCGCTGCTATCGCAATCAAGAAGAACTGCCGCAAGGCTTCCGATGCTGCTGCAGCTATCGGTGAAGGCCTCCAGGCTTTCTGCATTCCCGGTTCCGTTGCTGACAGACGTAAGGTAGGTCTTGGTCACGGTAACCTCGGTAAGATGCTCCTCGAAGAGGACACAGAGTGCTTCGCATTCCTGGCTGGTCACGAGTCATTCGCAGCAGCTGAGGGCGCTATCGGTATCGCTGAGAAGGCTAACCGTGTTCGTCAGAAGCCTCTCAGAGTTATCCTTGACGGTCTCGGAAAGGACGCTGCAAAGATCATCTCCAGAATCAACGGCTTCACATATGTTGAGACAGAGTATGACTACAAGACAGGCGAGCTCAAGGAGCTCTCCAGAACATGCTACTCCAAGAATCCTGATTCTCCGAGAGCAAAGGTTAACTGCTATGGTGCAGATGACGTTCAGGAAGGCGTTGCTATCCTCTGGAAGGAGAACGTTGACGTTTCCATCACAGGTAACTCCACCAATCCTACAAGATTCCAGCACCCTGTTGCAGGTACATACAAGAAGGAGCGCCTCGAGGCAGGCAAGAAGTACTTCTCCGTTGCTTCCGGCGGTGGTACAGGCCGTACACTTCACCCTGATAACATGGCTGCAGGTCCTGCTTCCTACGGTATGACAGATACTATGGGCCGTATGCACTCTGACGCTCAGTTCGCAGGTTCTTCTTCCGTTCCTGCTCACGTTGAGATGATGGGTCTTATCGGTGCAGGTAACAACCCGATGGTTGGTATGACTGTTTCCACAGCAGTATCCGTTGAGGAAGCTGCTAAGGCAGGCAAGTTCTGATCTGACTGAATAATCATTTAATGATATTGCCCCCGGAGTTTTCTCCGGGGGCTTTTTCTTTTCGAGGCCGTCAAATGTCAGAATGCCTTTTTATGAGGCCTTATTTTATTGCTTTTGCAATTTGAGGCGGTATAGACGCAGTGTTAAGATTAAGGCATCTTACTATTCGGAGGTTTGTTATGGAAGCATTGGATGCATTGTTAACTTCTGAGCTGATAAAGCTTGCCTTATGGGCGCTCCTGCCTGCCATAGTTGCTATCGTGCTGGCGCTCATTACTAAAGAAGTGTACAGCTCACTGTTTGTGGGTATCCTTGTCGGAGGCTTGATCTATGCCAATGGTAATCCGGTCGGTGCGTTAGATCATGTTTTCAATAAGGGTATCATAGCTTCACTTGCTGAGCCCTATAATGTCGGAATCCTCGTTTTCCTTGTTTTCCTTGGAATTATCGTTGCCTTGATGAACAAGGCCGGAGGCTCTGCCGCGTTCGGTAACTGGGCTTCAGAACACGTTCATTCAAGAGTCGGCTCACAGCTTGCAACTATCGGATTGGGCGTGCTGATCTTTATCGATGACTATTTCAACTGCTTAACAGTAGGCTCTGTTATGAGACCTGTTACTGACAGACAGAAGATCTCAAGAGCAAAGCTAGCATACCTAATCGATGCTACTGCAGCTCCTGTCTGCATTATTGCTCCTATTTCTTCATGGGCTGCAGCTGTTTCGGGATTTGCTCCTGAAGGAACTAACGGACTTATGCTCTTTGTCCGTGCTATCCCTTATAACTATTATGCTATCCTTACCATCGTCATGATGATCACGATGGTCGTACTTAAGATCGAATATGGCCCTATGGCCCGCCATGAGGCAAATGCCAAAAAGGGTGATATCTTTACGGTTGACCCTCCTGTTAAGACAGAGGAAAAGAATGTCAGCACAAAGGGTAAGGTATTAGACCTTGTACTTCCTGTAGTTGTACTCATCATCTGCTGTGTTGTCGGAATGCTCTATACAGGCGGTTTCTTCGGCGGAGAATTGGAAGGCAACTTCTTCCAGCAGTTCGTTACAGCTTTCTCTGAAAGCGATGCATCAGTTGGTCTCGCAGTTGGTTCCTTCGGCGGTATCGTATTCACGGTTATCTTATATCTTGCAAGAAGGATCCTGAAGTTCAAGGAGTGTATGTCAAGCATCGAGGAAGGCTTCAAGGCTATGGTTCCTCCGATCCTTATCCTTACGCTTGCATGGTCTTTGAAGGCTATGACGGATTCTTTGGGCGCAGCTGAATATGTTGCTGAGATCGTTGACAGATCAAAGGGTTCATTCATCGGTATCATGCCGGCAGTTATCTTCCTTATTGCGTGTGCTTTGTCTTTCGCAACAGGAACATCCTGGGGTACATTCGGTATCCTTATCCCGATCACATTAAGAGCTTTCTCTCTTACAGATCCTGATCCTTCAAAGGCTACTCTCGCTATCATCTGCGTATCCGCTTGTATGGCCGGTGCTGTTTGCGGAGACCACTGCTCACCGATATCAGATACGACAATCATGAGTTCTGCAGGTGCACAGTGCAACCATATTGCTCACGTATCCACGCAGCTGCCTTACGCGCTTACGGCAGCAGGCATATCATTCCTGACATATCTTGTTGCAGGTTTTGCCCTGAATGCAGCAGTATCGCTTTTCGTTGGAATCGGTATGATGATCGGTATCATCTTCTTCCTCAGATGGATCCTGAAGACTCCTTCGACTGCTGATGCTTCGCAGAAAGAGACTCAGACACCTGAGACAGAATGATCGCGCCAAACATTATAAGGCACCCTGCCAGCTCTCTGGGCAGCATGTTCTCGTGAAGTACGATCGCAGCAGTAATAACTGCAAAGACTGACTCGAGACACATTAAAAGAGAGGCAACAACGGGACTTGCATGTTTTTGTCCCACGATCTGAAGAGTATATGCAATGCCGCAGCTCATTATTCCCGAATACAAAAGGGAAGGAGCTGCGGTTTTTATGTCTGATAATACGGGCTTCTCGAAAATGAACATCGCGACAATGGAGATGATCGCTGCAACAAAGAACTGCATGAACGACAGCTGAACGCCACTCGTTCCGTCTTCCAAGAACTTGTCTATCAGTATTATCTGGACAGCGTAGAAGACGGCGCATATGAGAGCTAAGATATCGCCCATGTTAATGTTCGTGAGATCTTTAGGATCTATGCAGAGCAGGAAAAGACCTAAAAGTCCGATGAAGATCGATACCCATGTGAGCACTGCGATCTTCTTCCTGAGGAACATGACTGAAATGAGCGGAACGAAGAACATATAGAACGCGGTGATAAACGCGATCTTACCTGATGTCGAATAGTAGAATGCGAACTGCTGGAAGTTCTGGGCGATCGAGAAGACCACGCCTAAGATCAATCCCTTTTTGAGAGTCTCTTTGCTGAAGTCAAAACCCTTGTTGATAATGAGTGTGAAGGGCAGAAGGAAGAGCATTCCGAGAGCAGTTCTTATACCCGTGAATGTGAATGCGTCGATGCTCTGCATGCCGATCGACTGGGCAACAAAAGATGAACCCCAGATGATGGCTGTAATGAGAAGTAATATGACTCCCTGTGGTTTGGTGCGGCGCATTGATATTCCTTTCTTTAAGCAAAAGAAATATATATTAAAGGAATAGGTTTTGCAAGGAATTCAATGCGGAATTATCTTAAGATGAAATTGCTGAGCGCGTTTTCTTCCCAGTCTATGTACTGATATCTGGTCCAGTCGTACTCGGTATAAAACTCTAATGAACTGTTATATTCATCCCAGTAGTAAACTTGCGACAGTGCGCTCTTATTCTCGGGAAGATGCATCTCTTCAAGAACGGAAAAGCCGCCTGATAAAAGAAGCGCGATAATGATTCCGGCGATAGGGAGCAGACGCTTATTTACAGATCCCAAAGCGTCGATAAGTTCTTTTGCAAGGATAAAACAAAGACAGATCAGAGCAGGCATGCTTCCTCTTATGCAGAGGTCGTTGTAGTGACCGAATTCAAAGAACGGGAATAGGAACAGGCATATGGAGACTGTCCAAAGAAGCGGTTCTTTTTTGTTTGTCTTGAAAAGGAATACAAGCCATAATCCCCAAGAGATCTCGTGCAGCAGGAGGACCAGCGGCAATTCACTGTAATCAACGAGCTTAAATGCGTTCTCTGCGCCGGCAGGCTTTGTCTGCATGATGTTTCCGGCAAGATAAAGCAGGAACATAGAAGCGGATATTATGCCGGCAATGTTTTCGAGGCTCAGTATGCTCTTAAGAGACTTCTTAACGTTCTTATCTTT
This sequence comes from Oscillospiraceae bacterium, assembly GCA_902780785.1. Classification (GTDB taxonomy): domain Bacteria; phylum Bacillota; class Clostridia; order Saccharofermentanales; family Saccharofermentanaceae; genus Saccharofermentans. The sequence goes on from CACZGS010000001.1 coordinate 232,088, forward strand.
GATCATGTCGAACAGGAAAAGCATCAGCATAAGCTCCACGATCCCCAGGAATGCAAAGACTGAGAATGATAAGAGCGGTGATGCTATGAGAGCCCACTTATCATATCTTTTGCGCAGCCTGAACATCAGCGCAATAACTATCAGTGATGGTACGAACTGAGGGAATACATATCTGAGCAGTGTCAGGTTCGAAGAAAGCTGCACATTTATATCTTCACTTATCCACTGGAAATGGAATGCGGTTACTGTGCGGTCAGGATAGATGATCATGTATACGAACTGCATCAGTGCGTTGAACGGCGCGAAAAGCATAATGACTGCAAATATGATAAGCAGATAAGAGGGTTTTCTTTTGCTCAATGATCTGTAGAAAACGAGAATGGCAATGAAGATCCCTATTGCGTGCCAGATGGCAGAGAAAGCAGATGCAAAATCAAAACTTGAAGTGAGCTTTCCGGCAAGGGCAGGGACCAGATAACCGGCGATGTAATAACACAAAACGCCTTTATCTCCGTTCATTTCATAACGGACAGGCCAGGGCTGTTCGATAAGGTCTTTTAGAATGAAATTGTGTTTTATCGAGTCGAAGGGCTGTGCCGTAAATCCGCCCGCGCCAAGAAAATACGATAACAGCAATATCAGGACAAAGCAGATCGCCGAACATACAATGAATGAAGGCGATATCATTATTTTTGAACTGCCGTCATCTGTGCCTTTGTCAAAAAGCACTTTACAGAGTGCAATGACGATCAGTATTACTACCGGGATCGCGAACCAAAGCTTTATCCATGACAGCATGAAAATAACGATCGGGATAAAAAGATATCCTAATGCGACTGTCTCTAATACGGATGTGGGCTTTTTGGAGTTCAGCATAAGCCAATTATAGCATGTATGTTTTCTTATATTGCACGGCAACTTGACTTATACCCTACGGGGGTATATCCTTATGAATGAAAATATACCCTGTGGGGGTATGCTTCAGGAGGTAACACCATGGCTGAGAAGAAATGTCCGCATTGCAGAACAAAGGACAGATCCGAAGAAGAGATAAAGGATCTTATCACCAGATTGAACCGTATCGAAGGCCAGATAAGGGGCATCAGGAAGATGGTCGAGGAAGATGCATATTGTGTTGACGTTCTTACCCAGGTAAGCGCTGCAAAATGCTCTCTGAACAGCTTCTCCAAGGTTCTCCTCGGAAGCCATATAAGAACTTGTGTTGCCGAAGATATCAGAAACGGCTCAGATGAGAAGACTGAAGAGTTGGTTGAGCTCTTACAGAAACTGATGAAATAATTATCAACCTTAGAATGCGTATTCCTGTATGGAAAAAAGTAATGTAAAAACCGAGAAATACTTAGTTACCGGTATGAGCTGTGCCGCATGCCAGGCGCATGTCGAGAAGGCAGTAAACGGCGTTGAGGGCGTGGAATCCTGCAGCGTATCACTGCTTACGAATTCCATGAACGTTACCGGAACTGCCAATGAAGCTGCGATAATCAAGGCTGTCGAAGATGCCGGCTATGGAGCTTCGCCTGAAAGGGCAGGTGGCAAAGCCAAAGGACAGCTTTTCGCGAGCATGGAAGAACAGCTGGAAAATAAAGAGATACCTGTCCTCAGGAACAGGCTTATCAGTTCGGTTATATTCCTGCTCGTATTGATGTATTTCTCGATGGGGGTCTCGATGTGGGGTTGGCCTGCTCCGGGATTCCTTGAACATAACATGGTGGGGATAGGGATCATTGAGATGCTCTTGTCGGGCATCATAATGATGATCAATAAGAAGTTTTTTGTAAACGGATTTAAGGCGCTCATCCATAAGAGCACGAATATGGATACTCTGGTCGCCATGGGGTCGGGTATTTCGTTCATTTACAGCTTTGTAACATTGTTACACATGACAACGGAGGGCTCTCACGAGGCTCAGATGGAGATGATGAATGATCTGTATTTCGAGTCCGCGGCCATGATCGTGACCTTGATAACAATTGGAAAACTCCTTGAGGCAATATCGAAGGGACGCACAACTAATGCTCTCAAGGGACTTCTGAACCTCCAGCCGAAGACTGCCGTTCTTATCAGAGATTCAAAAGAAGTCACGGTTCCTGTTGAAGAAGTCATGGCGGGAGATATATTCGTGGTAAGACCGGGCGGCGCTATCCCTGTTGACGGCATCATCAAAGAAGGCGAATGTGCCATTGATGAATCTGCTCTTACCGGAGAATCGGTTCCTGTTGATAAAGCATCAGGAGATAAGGTCTCAGCCGGAACCATAAACCGTTCAGGCTTTATTACATGCAGAGCCGAGAAAGTCGGCGAAGATACGACGCTTGCGCAGATCATAAAGATGGTGAGCGAATCTTCAGGCTCAAAAGCGCCGATCGCAAGGATCGCAGACAAGGTATCAGGCATATTCGTTCCCGCGGTGCTTATCATCGCCGCAATAGTATTTGTAATCTGGCTCATCACGGGCGCTGATATCGGATATTCGCTTACGAGAGCAATATCAGTACTCGTCGTAAGCTGCCCCTGCGCTTTAGGCCTTGCAACGCCTGTTGCGATAATGGTTGGAAACGGCGTTGCCGCAAAGAACGGAATACTCTTTAAGACATCCACTTCTCTCGAGCAGACCGGTAAAGCGGAGATAATCGTTCTTGATAAGACCGGAACCATTACAAGCGGTGTGCCCGTAGTAACTGATGTTATTCCCGTAACTGACGAGGCAGAGCTTCTTAAAGCTGCCTTTGCACTGGAGAATGCCAGCGAGCATCCTCTCGGCAAGGCAGTAACAGAATATTGCAAAGAGCATGGTATCGAACTTCAGAAGATAGAAAACTTTAAAGTCCATGCCGGAAACGGTCTCGAAGGAACACTTGAAGGCAGGCTCTTAAGAGGAGGAAATCTCAAGTTCATAACAAGTGCCGATAAGGTTTTTGAAGACAAGGCAAAGGCACTTGCAACAGAAGGAAAGACACCGCTTTTCTTTGAAATTGACGGCAGGCTCACAGGCATCATCGCCGTTGCGGATACGATAAGGAAAGACTCTTCTGAAGCAATAAGCGAATTGAAGGCTCTCGGCCTTTATACTGTCATGCTGACGGGCGATAACAAAAGGACCGCAGACAGCATCGGAAAGCTGTCCGGCGTTGATATGACAGTAGCTGACGTTCTTCCGGGAGACAAGGAAAATATCGTCAAAAAGCTTAAAGAATACGGCAAGGTGATAATGGTCGGTGACGGCATAAATGATGCGCCTGCATTAACTTCAGCAGATATCGGAATCGCGATCGGAGCAGGAACCGATATCGCTATTGATGCAGCAGATGTTGTGCTCATGAAATCAAGTCTTAAAGATGCTGCTGCCGCCATAAGGATATCCAGAAGAACGATTACGAATATCCATGAAAATCTCTTCTGGGCATTCGTCTACAACGTCGCGCTGATCCCTGTCGCAGCAGGAGCGTATGCGGCTTTGGGCATTACCATGACTCCGATGTTCGGCGCTGCCGCAATGAGCCTGTCGAGCTTTACGGTGTGCATGAACGCGTTAAGGTTAAATCTTGTTAAGCCATACGACAGAAAGCGTGACAAGGCCAAGAGCGATATCAGGAACAGACTTAAAGAATTAGAGATCAAAAATGAAAAGGAGATAAACACTATGGAAAAGACTATCAAGATCGAAGGCATGATGTGCGGACACTGCGAAGCATCCGTTAAGAAGGCTCTGGAGGCCTTAGACGGCGTTATCTCAGCTGATGTATCTCACGACAAGGGAACGGCTGTTGTAGCGCTCGAAAAGGACGTTGCAGACGACGTTCTCACAAAGGCTGTAGAGGACAAGGATTTTAAGGTTACGGGCATCTGCTAATCCTCAAAAAGAATTATGCGTCAATAGTACTGCGCGTATTGTATAATATTACATACGCGAGGTGGGGACTATGATACATATTTTAATTGTTGAAGACGAGAAACCGATATCTAACCTTATCAGAATGAGCCTTACAAAAGCAGGCTATTCATGCATGTGCGCTTATGACGGCGAGCAGGCTCTAGATATGATCAAGAATAATGTTTATGACCTTATTCTGCTTGACGTAATGATCCCGAAGATAGACGGATTCTCTTTGATGCAATATATCAGGCCTATGAAGCTCCCGGTCATCTTCCTTACAGCGAAGAATATGGTCGAGGACAGAGTAAGAGGCCTTGAACTTGGCGCTGAGGACTATCTGGCTAAGCCTTTTGAGATAATCGAGCTTCTTGCCAGGGTAAATGTTGTTTTGCGCCGTTATAACAAGACAGATACGGAAATTACCATTGCCGGTCTTACTATAGATACGAAGGCAATGATCGTTTATAAGGATGGTTACCAGATCCCGCTGACACCGAAGGAGTATGAACTGCTTCTTTTGTTTGCAAGGAATCCCGGTATCGCCATGTACAGAGAGACGATCTACGAGCGTGTCTGGAACGAACCGTTCCCTTATGGAAGTAAGACGGTCGATCTTCACATTCAGAGACTTCGAAAGAAACTCGGATGGGAAGACGTTATTCATGCTGTGCCGAAGGTAGGATACAGGCTGGAGGCTGATTAATGCGATTCAGGCAGAAGATGCTTCTCGTAATGGTATGGCTTCTCACATTGAGTTATGGTGTGGGAGGCGTACTTTTGATCAGGCAGAATTTTAAGAGTTCCTTAAGCCAGATAAAGAAAAACATTAATGAATCCTACGAGATGATCCTGCAGTCCGTCCAGCTGGTTAACTTCGTCGATATCCAGCAGGACTTTTCGAGTATCAGTACTACCCTTGAAAAGATGAAAACTTCCGAGAGTATTGTCGGGATCAAACTCCTGAAGGGTGATACTGTCTTATATCAGACCGGTGAGACGATCACGGAATATGAGAGCCGTTCTGATTTCGAATCAATGATGTTTACAAGGGACGGTAAGAATTTCTACCAGATCTGCGGAAGCGTTAATACCGATAACAAACCGCTGCAGCTGGTAATCTTGTACGATATAACACCTGTTTATGCGGCAAGAGACGAGCAGGTGCGTACTTATCACCAGATCTTCCTTTTGCTTATCATTATCGGAGGCTTTACCGCGTGGATAGCGACTTATCTCATGACAAAGCCTTTGGCTAAGGTATCGAGAACGGCAAGAGCCCTGGCTTCGGGAGATCTCGATGCGAGAGTCAAACCGAAGGTATTGGATGAGATCGGTCAGATCGGATCTGATTTCGATAACATGGCAGACAGGCTTTCCGATAACATCAACGAGCTTAAGCTCACGATGGAACACCAGGACCAGTTCATGGGAAGCTTTGCGCATGAATTGAAGACTCCTATGACATCCATCATCGGTTATGCCGATCTCTTAAGAAGCCAGTCACTGACTTATGAGGAAGCGCAGGAAGCCGCAAACTATATCTTCTCGGAAGGTAAGCGTCTGGAGTCTCTCTCGTTAAAGCTCCTTGACCTTCTCATGATGAAGAAAGAGAGCATCAAGCTTATTCCTACAGATATGAAGCAGATGATAGATAATCTTTCGATGCATCTGCAGCCTGTTTATACAAAGAAAGGCATCATGCTTCAGAGCCGCTGCGATCACGGCATATGTCTTGTCGAGCCTGACTTGTTCAGTTCTGTCCTTACCAACCTTTTGGATAACGCTCGAAAAGCCATCGATAACGGCGGTAATATCATGATCGTCGGTGAGAGCATTCAGGGATATTACCGTATCCGTGTCTACGATAACGGAAGAGGTATGCCTGAAGAAGCTATCAAGCATATTACCGAGGCGTTCTACCGTGTAGACAAATCGCGTTCGAGAGCGCAGGGCGGTGCCGGACTTGGTCTTACACTATGTAAAGAGGTTATCCAGCTTCACGGCGGTACGATCGCATTTGCTTCACGAGAAGGAAACGGAACCTGTGTTACGGTTACGATCAAGGAGATGACGTTATGAAAAAGGGAGGCATAATCATTACAGCGGTTTTCTTCCTTATGGCGGCAGCTCTTGGCTGGTTCCTTCCTTTGGCCGTGTATAATTTCGAAGACAGATTATCAGAAGGAAAGCAGGAGAGCCTTAACATCGAGCAGGTCAACCTTTCCTACAGAGATGACCTTGCGATGAACCAGAAGATCAATATGGTTAATTATGAGTCCATGATCACGACATATATCGAACTTGATAAAGGTGTCGTTAATCAGAAGGCTGACATTCAACGCATTTTGAATGAGTTCATGACAGACTTCTCCGGCTTCAAATTCCAGACGGATTACGCTACTTATGCAAAGCCGATGCTTGCAAATCTTGCCAACAACAAAGGTACGATCGTAATCTGGGTCGTAGACTGCAAGATAAATGATAATTGGAATTTCTACTGCTTTATTGATGACAGGACCGGTGCGATATTAAGCAGCAGTCTCTATTCAACACAGGAGCACTGGCCTGAACTCGTAGACGGCGTTAACCAGTATTCCGATCCTGCAAAATCAATTGCCGAGAGATACAGTAATGCTTTATATAATCATTATCAGAGACAGCTTTCCGCAAAGCTTGTTACATACCATATGTTGTCTGAATCCCCTATGGAAATGGAAGTTGCATACCGCCTTGTATTCAGGGACGGCAAGAACTATACGTTCCAGGTAACAGTAGATGTTAATTATATGTATGGTATGATCTCGACATCTTGATTTTATGTAATTGATGCCATTTTGATGCCGATTTAGTACTTTTTTGATTTTTTCCTTTGCCATAATAAGCTCAGAAGTTAAGCAAAGGAGGAAATAGCATGTTTCCGGATTTAGCTATAAGAGTAAAAAGTTACGCCGCAAATATGGGGAGCGGATTCGTAGTGATTGCGGGCTTCCTGCTCGCAATCACTATGGTGTTTGTCATTGTGTTCGCACGCTGGAACGGAGAAAAAAATAATGCTTCCTTCAGCATGACAGAGGACAAACCCAGGATAGAAACAACAATAAACGATTCAGGATATGTTACGGTAGTAATCCCTGAAGCAGATTAAGAAAATCAATCTTCACCGACGAAAACATTCCAGGATGCAATCTCTGTATCACTTATGGTCTTCATAATGAGTTTTGCATTGTCGAGAAGATAGTCGCTGTAGCCCGAAGACCAACCGCGTTTAACCAGTTCCTTGACAATCTCACCGCTTATACTCTCTATAAGATTGACCTTACCCAAACTTTCTTCTTCGCTCATTTGAGAAAGCTTTATAAGCGGTTCTATCACGCAGCTCAAGACGGTAAACTCTTTCATCGCTCTGAAACGCCATTTGTAATATGGCATATAGCGGCCGTTAAGAAGGAACAATGCCGCAGTAATCTTGTATATGAATTCTGTAACGCAGAAATAAGCGGCCCCTACGTCACCACGTTTTATTGAGCGAACATAGTTGAATTGCCCGGTTTTACCCGCCATGGCAAGGTCTGCAGCGACTTTCTTCTTTAATATGTTTTCAGGATAATAACCAGCCCAAACATTTCGAATAGCACTAAACTCAGCCGAAGGGTCACGGAATACTTTTCCGTTGACTGCTTCGGCTAAGTGCATTTGGGGCGTAGCAAGCCAGTCCTGCGTGGTAACAGGCGCATGTGTCATTCCGGTATGTTCATAATAGAATTCCTCAATGCTGTGAACGCCTACTCTGTGGCGTCTTGCGCCGGTCATGATGTTGCTGGGTTCTGCCATTCCGACATCGCTTCTGTGATTTAAAATGAATTCTTCCACGGGAAGGTTCTCATATGCATTCTGAAGATCGTCACCGATCTGCTTTTTTAATTCTTCGGGAAGCCACAGGCAGAAGCCGGGCGCATAGTCGTGATCTCTCGAGATATAGTCATCGTAGCCAAAAGCTTCCGATGTCTGGCCGGCAAGGCCTGCTGCGATCTGATCGATATACTGGGGGAAATCCTTTTCGAGCATGGGAAGACCGTACTCTTCGAAAAATACTTCTGATATCTTAAGTCCGTTCCACATAACGACATAGCCCTCTAGAGTCTGAATTAAAAAAGAAGCGCTGACCATCAACGCTTCTTTTATTTTACATTAGATTCTTCGAAAACAATTACTTTGAAGATGCCATCTGCTGTGCCTGAACGGCGGTGATGCAGATAACGCCTGCAAGCTCGTCTACGCTGCATCCTCTCGAGAGGTCATTAACAGGAGCTGCGAGACCCTGGAGGAAGCTGTAAGCTTCAGCCTTGCCGATACGCTGGATGAGCTTATAACCGATGTTTCCTGCTTCGAGGTTAGGGAAGATGAGGACATTAGCCTGACCTGCAACGGGAGAACCGGGTGCCTTGGAAGCGCCGATCTCAGGGATGATCGCAGCATCAAGCTGCAATTCGCCGTCCAAGAGAACGTCAGGATACTTTTCCTTGGCGATCTTAACTGCTTCAACAACCTTATCAACGAAGGGGTGGTTAGCAGAACCCTTTGTGGAGTGGCAGAGGAATGCGACCTTTGCCTTCTTGCCGATGAGAGCTTCGAAAGATGCTGCGGATTCAGCGCCGATCTCAGCTAATTCCTCAGGATTGGGATCCTGCATAAGAGCGCAGTCAGCGCAGAGGATGATACCGTCTTCGCCGATGGACTTGTCGGGAATATCGAACATGAAAGCGATAGATGCGATCTTTCTCTCGGGAGCTGTCTTGATGATCTGGAGAGCGGGTCTTAACATATCTGCAGATGTGTGGCATGCGCCGGATACAAGACCGTCAGCATCGCCTGACTTTACCATCATGATTCCGAATGTGAGCTTGTCTCCTGAGATGAGCTCCTTTGCCATATCGAAGGTCATGCCTTTCTTGGCTCTGATCTCTGCAAGAAGTGTTGCATACTTATCAATCTCTGTGGACTTGGTGTGGTCAAGGATCTGTACGCCTGTAAGGTCAGCGTTAAGTCTTGCTGCCGCGCCCATGACTTCCTCTTCAGTACCGATGATGATCGGCTGAGCTGTCTTCTCAGCTAAAACCTTTGCTGCCGCAAGTATAGTTCTGTCGTCTTCTGATTCGGGAAGAACGATAGTCTTAACGTCGCTTCTTGCTCTCTGCTTGATTGTCTCGATAAAGCTCATATACTTTCTCCTTAAAGATAATCGAATCCTTCAAATCTCGGCTTGCCGGGATATGTCTTGGCCTGTTCTTCGCCTCTTAATACTCTGAGCGCTGCAGCTCTCATAGCTTCGTGCTCGAGCTCGCCCGGATAGGATGCTACAGGTGCTATCCAGCCGCAAGCTTCCTTGATTCCGTCATAAACGTCCTGGAAACGCATGAGTCCGCCTGTAAGAACGATGCCGTCAACTTCGCCGTGGAGAACGCATGCCATGGAGCCGATCCACTTTGTGATCTGATAGATCATTGCATTCCAGATGAGAGTTGCCTTAGCGTCGCCTGCCTCAACGAGATCATGGATCGTATCGGAATTGGATGTGCCGAACCATGAAGAGAGGCCGCCTGTTGCCATGCAGAGGCTCCTGAGTTCTTCCTTCGTTCTGCTGTCATATAACTTGGTAAGGACATCTGTGATAGCCATTGTGCCCATTCTTGTGGGAGTCATCGGGCCGTCACCGCCGCTTCCGTCGTTGGCATCGATCATTCTTCCGTGCTGGTGAGCCGTGATAGTGATACCGCCGTCGATGTGGCAGACGATAAGGTTCATCTCGTTATATTTCCTGCCTACGCTCTTTGCATACTTGTGAGCTGTGGCACGGAGGTTGAGGGCGTGTGTTGCAGATGTTCTGTATATGCCCTTAACGCCTGTGATCCTTGCAACGTCCTGATACTCATCAACAACGATGGGGTCGACCATGAGAAGTCTTCCGCCGAACTCGTCGTGGAGCTGCTTTGCCATCTGTACGCCGAGCATACTGGAGTGGTAAACACCGCCCTTTGCCTCACGGATATCATTTACAAGTCTGTCGTCTACTTCGTATGTGCCGCCTTCGATGGGGTAGCAGGCGCCGCCTCTTCCGACGATGGCGTCAACACCAGTCAGATCGATGTTGTTATCCTTTAGCCATTTCTTTACGTATTCCATACGGTAATCCAGCTGATCGTTAATTGTGGGAAAATTCTTTAGGATTGCTGAATCGTGGAATACATTGCCTTCAACAATGCTTTTCTCATTCTCGAAAAACTCGACTTTGGTTGATGTACTGCCAGGATTTACTACGAATATCCTGAAAACTTTTGATTCTGACATAGAATTTTCCCTCTTTTCATTAAGTTAACTACGACAGTATACACGCATTTTGCCTGAAATATACATATGTCAAAGAATAAAATAATTAAGGAAGCGTTAAGGTACGGTTTGGTTGCTATTAATGAAATGAAAGTATTATTTAAGTATAATTAGCTTCGGTGTTGATTGGCGGAAGGGGTAGTCAGGAGGAATATATGGAAGATAAAGCTTTACGCAAGGGCTTATCGGTCACAGCGATAATACTAATCGCGATCCTTGCGCTGCTCATAAGTTTTAACAGTGCAAACGGTATTGCTTACGGTGATGGAGTTACATTATACGGCATGCCCTTTATTGCCGCATTTGCCATCCCTCTTTTGGCAGTGCTCATAGTGCTCGCAAGGCAGTTCAACAGCACTGATACCATTGAAGAAATGATGGGAGCCATAGCAACAAGATATGCCATATGGGGATGGTGCTTCATATTCCTCATCAGGTTCGCTTCGGCTGCTCTGGACATTATCTGCCCTGAGTTCTACGAAGCTCATTTTACAACGATCTATCTTCTTATGAATTCGTTCAATGTAAGCGTAGTCGGCTGCCTTGTACTGGGACTTTCCCTCAAAACGCTTCCTTCCGTAAAGATCGAGAAGAGAAGTCTTACCATCGGACAGATACTGATCCTTATACTTATGGTCTACGGCCTTTCCCAGGTCGGATCACTTATGGGTATGCCGATCCATACCGGACTGACATCGATTCCTTTAATTGGCGATAATTCCACCGATGATGCACTGGCTGACCTTAAGAGCAGCCTGATAATCGGTTCCGATACATGGGTCAGGATCATCACAGTCGGCATCCTGCCGGCAATTTTCGAGGAACTCTTATTCAGAAAGTTCATGATCGACCGCACGCTCCGCCACGGCGAATTCGTTAGCTGCGCGATGTCGGGAATCATGTTCGGCCTCTGGCACGGCAATTTCCAGCAGTTCTTTTTCGCATTCTTCCTCGGCGTATTGTTCGCATTCGTATATATCCGTACAGGCAGGATCATCTATACCATGATCCTTCACGCGAGCCTCAATCTCGTAACGTCTACCGTTACTGTCGAACTGCTCGCAGAGCTCCTCAAGCGTATGGGAATGGACATGAACAGCGGAACAATGGATCCGGATATTGATTACAATGCTCTTATCACGGACGTAATGCCAATCATTCTCTTGATCCTGCTCTGGCTCATCATACTTCTCGGCTTCCAGATCGCAGGCTTTGTCCTCGTCATCGTAAAGCGAAAGAAGTTCAAGCTCATGCCGATAGTAGGGGAGCTCCCGAGAAAGCAGATCCTTCATATCATGACGCACAACGTAACGATGTGGGTATTCTTCGCTCTCGCGCTGCTCCTGTTCGTGAATACGTATCTGCCTGATATACTTGCGATGTTTTTCCGTTAAGTAACGGACAATTGAATTAGTTTGTCGGCGGGGCGGTCCTGATCGGGCTGCCCCGTTTATATTTAGGTGAATACCGTGCCACGGAAAAATACACCAACTGACCATAAAAAATCCGCTTTTGGTGTATAAAACCGCGAAAAATACACCAAATCCACTGCTATAATAGATTTATCAGACAAGGAGCAAAGCAATCAGATGACTGGTTGCATACGGGGATTACAAGGGGGGGGGAGAACGGTTATGATGAAGAAAGTATGTATCAGCACACTAATAGCGACGCTGGCAGTTGAGATTACAGGCGTAATAGTCAATCTTATATCTTATGCGGTTTCCGGTAATTTTCTGCTGGCCATGACGATACAGGGCGGCGAATGGATTGGACAATCAGGCTTCGGGCTGCTTCTTAACCGTACATATCCTATGTCGACTCCTGATCATCCTGTATCAGGGTCAGAGTGGATCAGTTTTGACCTTTCCGGTCTTATATTGACCCTTGTAATCTGTCTTATTATTTTTTCGCTTGTCTTTTTCATCATATTTAAAGTGAAGGCCGCAGACCGCGTAAGAGAACTGGAACGTTGCGATGATGATTGAAATAAGCGTTTACTGAGATTTCAATAAAATTAAAAGAGGTTGCCCGTTTGGACAACCTCTTCTATTAGCAAATCAGTTGATAAGAATTACTTCTTGCACTTCTTAGAAGGCTTTGTGTTAACCTTATCCTTGAGTGCCTTACCAGCCTTGAACTTAGGAGCTGTGCAAGCCTTGATCTTTGTAGCAGCGCCTGTCTGAGGATTGCGGCCAGTTCTAGCAGCTCTCTCGGATGTCTCGAATGTACCGAAACCAACGAGCTGAACCTTACCCTTGTTCTGGAGCTCATCAGAAACTACTTCGATGAAAGCCTTAACTGCAGCATCAGCATCCTTCTTGGAGATGTCAGCCTTAACAGCGATTGCATCAACTAATTCTGTTCTGTTCATTATTAATTCCTCCCTTGGAATATGGGTTAATTACTTTGCCGGAGGGCCTTTCGGCACCGACAATGCCGATATTATAAAGTTCTTTGACATTAAAAACAAGAGAATTTGAGGCTTTTTGGGAAGAAATTTTGCGAAAAAGCCTTATTTTTAGGGATTTGTAACATTATTACACCCTGTTTATAAGGGGTTGACGGCCCTAAAATCGTGTGATAGTATAATGAACAAATGAACATATGAGCAATCGTTCATATGTTAAACGGAAGGAGAGACATAAGATGCCGCACAATCACGAGGAACTTTTAAAGCACGTTTCTTCAGAAATGCCTGCTGACGAGCTTTTGCAGGATCTGGGTGACCTTTTTAAGGTTTTCGGTGATACCACCAGGATCAAGATCATGTATGCGCTTCACGAAGATGAGATGTGCGTATGCGCGATCGCTGATCTTTTGAATATGACGCAGTCAGCCATCTCACATCAGTTAAAGGTCCTTAAGGCTGCAAATCTCGTAGCTTCCAGGAGAGAAGGCAAGACGATCTATTACCGCCTGGCAGATGAACACGTAAAATCCATAATCGCTCAGGGATATGAGCACATAACAGAGTAATCTAATTAGAAGGAGATATACCTATGAAAAAGACATTTGAATTGGAAGATCTTGATTGCGCTAACTGCGCCATGAAGATGCAGGAAGCTGTCAAGAAGATTCCGGGTGTTAAGGACTGCGAAGTAAGCTTCATGAAGCAGAAGATGACATTGGAAGCTGATGATGCCGACTTCGATAAGATCGTAAAGCTTGCAGTCAAGGCAATCGCAAAGGTTGAACCCGACTGCACGGTATTGCTTTAATCAAATGCGCCGCAGCCTGAAAACTGCGGCTTTTTTAAGAGGAAAATAGTATGAAGTACAAGCTGACAAAAAAACAAAAGAAAATGCGTAACAGGATAATAATTGCAATTGCTTTGCTTGCAGTGACCGCTGTGACGCTTCATTTTGTTGAAGTCCCGTGGTGGGCTGAGCTTGTGCTTTATATGATCCCTTATGCAATTGCAGGTTACGATGTCCTTAAGACAGCGTTTATCAATCTTATTCACGGACAGATCTTTGATGAGAAGTTCCTCATGATGGTTGCCACGGCAGGCGCTATTGCGACAGGAGAGTATCCTGAAGCGACATTTGTAATGCTTTTCTATCAGATAGGTGAGCTTTTCCAGAGCATCGCAGTCGGAAGATCCAGAAAATCCATTGCAAAGCTTATGGATATAAGACCTGACAGCGCGACTGTAATACGTGACGGTGCTGAGATCGAAGTATCGCCTGATGAGGTTGAAGTAGGCGAGATGATCATCGTTAAGCCCGGTGAGAAGATCCCCTTGGATGGTGTCATCATTGAAGGCGAGAGCTCCGTTAACCAGGCAGCTCTTACGGGTGAATCGGCACCTGTTGATAAGGCATTGAGCGACAATGTCATTTCCGGAACGCTGAACCTTACAGGTGTTATCAAGATCAGGACAACATCGACATTCGGGCAGAGCACTGTATCCAAGATATTGGAGCTCGTTGAGAATGCATCGGATAAGAAGGCAAAGGTTGAGAATTTCATTACCAAATTTGCAAGATTCTATACGCCTGCTGTTGTTATTGCAGCATTGCTGCTCGGTGTAGTTCCTCCGTTATTCCTCGGCATCGGAAGCTGGGATATCTGGAAGGAATGGCTTATAAGAGCCTGTGTATTCCTTGTAGTATCCTGCCCCTGTGCACTTGTCGTATCGGTTCCGCTGTCTTTCTTCGGCGGTATCGGCGGTGCTTCGAAGGACGGTATCCTCATCAAGGGCGCCGGATATATGGAAGTACTGGCCAAGATCGATACTGTTGTCTTCGATAAGACGGGAACGCTTACAAAAGGCGTATTTGCAGTAGATGACGTACATCCTAACCTGGTCAGCAAGGCCGAGCTCCTGGATATCGCGGCATGCTGCGAGAGTTTCTCGAGCCACCCGGTAGCACAGTCGATCGTAAGGGCGCACGAAGGCCATATCGACAAGTCCCTGATAGGTGAAGTTACAGAGATCGCGGGAAAAGGCGTAAAGGCAGTTGTAGAGGGCAAAACATACTATTGCGGCAACGGACAGCTCATGGAGATGTGCGGCGCCGACTGGCACGACTGCCACCTGACTGGTACGATCATCCACATCGCACGTGAAGAGGTTGGCGGCTGCGAGTATTTAGGTCATATCGTAATCAACGACCAGATCAAGGAAGATTCCGAAGAAGCTATTAAGAGCCTTAAGAGCGTTGGCGTTAAACGCCTCGTAATGCTTACGGGCGACAAGAAGAGCGTTGCGGAGAATGTAGCGGGTAAGCTCGGTCTGACAGGCTTCTTCGCTGAACTCCTGCCTGCCGATAAGGTAAGTAAAGTCGAAGAACTGTTAAAGAACGGCAAGGGCAAACTGGCATTTGTCGGAGACGGTATAAACGATGCTCCCGTACTGATGCGTGCAGACTGCGGAATCGCAATGGGCGCAATGGGTTCTGATGCTGCGATTGAATCAGCTGATGTCGTCTTGATGGATGACAAGCCGTCGAAGATCGCCGACAGCATCAAGATCGCAAGAAAGACAATGAGGATCGTCTGGGAGAATATCATTTTCGCGCTCGGCGTAAAGGCAATAATCTTAGTGCTCGGCGCACTCGGTATCGCAAATATGTGGCTTGCAGTATTCGGCGACGTAGGAGTGCTCATCATCGCGATCCTCAATGCCATGCGCTGCATGAGAAGGCTTAACAGGGAATAAGTATGTTCTGGAATAAGATATCGCCAGTATATGACCTTTTTGAAAACGTATACAACCGGAAAGTCTATAAGGGCACGGGAATAAAGGTTGCGGAATTCATCAGTAATACCGACAGCGTTCTCGAATGCGCATGCGGAACGGGCGCGATAACTGAAGAGATAGCCAAAAAGGCCCAGAAGGTACTGGCTACGGACTTTGCAGAAGGAATGTTAAAGCGCGCTTCGAAAAAGTGCAGGAAATATAGCAATGTTTCTTTCAGACAGGAAGACATAACCGATATCAAGAGCGGTGACAACAGCTTTGACAAGGCTGTTGCAGGCAATGTAATCCACCTTCTGCCTGAGCCGGAGAAGGCCTTAAACGAGCTCCTAAGAGTCGTAAGAACGGGCGGCAAAGTGATCATCCCGACATATATAAACATGGCCAGGGATTCGTCCGGATTTGCAGTGAAGTTCATAGAGAAGCTTGGAGCTGATTTTAAGCGCCAGTTTGATCTTGATTCTTATAAGGAATTCTTTGAGAAAAAGGGCTTCAAAGACGTTGAATACTATGTCGTTGACGGCAGGATGCCCTGCGCCATTGCGGTGATAACAAAGAAATAAAACTGTTGGGTTATAATAGGACCAGACTAGGAAAGAAAAGCAGAGTTTGGTTATGTTTGATCCGAAGACGAATAAGTATCCGTATCCGTTAGAGACAGACAGTCATTACCTTGAGATCCATAAGGACAGAGGTCTTGTCTTTGACGCAAACTATCCATATATCGATAAATCAGGCTGGTTTAAGTTCAAGCAGAACATGACCCGCATCTTCCTTAATGTGATCGTATTCCCGGTGGCAACAATACGTCTTGGCCTTAAGATCGAAGGAAGAGAGAATCTCAAGAAGCACAAGGACGTTATTGACGGCGGCGTTGTCTCCGTCTGCAATCACGTGCACATGTGGGATTACATTGGAGTAATGAAAGGGATACGCCCCAGAAGATCCGGCCTTCTTGCATGGGCGCCGAACATAAACGGTGAGAACGGAACCCTGATCCGTATGGTAGGCGGCATTCCGATCCCGGAAAACACTGTCGCAGGGCAGAAAGCTTTTCTTAAGGCTGTCGGCGGACTCCTTAATGAACACGGCTGGCTTCACATCTATGCGGAAGGCAGCATGTGGGAATACTACAGGCCGATAAGGCCTTTCAAGCGCGGTGCTTCGCTTATTGCGGTCAGCAACGATAAGCCGATAATTCCGTTGGGTTATTCATACCGTGAACCGGGCTGGATAAGAAAGCATATCTTCAAGCAGATCGCATGCTTCACGCTCCATATCGGAGAACCAATATTCCCGGATAAAACTTTGAAGCCTAAAGATCGCGAAAAAGATCTCACGATACGTGCAAACAAAGCCGTTTGCGCGCTTGTAGGAATCGATCCCGATAAAAATATTTACGAACCTGAATTCAACGACTCGAAGCGTATTGATTACTATACGACCGAATACGGTGTCGGATATAAGGGTTCGTGGTAAGGAAATATAATGAAATACAGTATTACACATATCAAAGGCGGAACAGACAACTGCTATATAGTGTCGGACGGAAGCAAAGCCATACTTTTCGATACGGCAAGCAAAGAAAACCTCCAGATGGTGGAAGATGAATGCAGCAAATACGATCTTAAGCTGATCGTCTTATCGCATCCTCATTTCGATCACGCGGAAAACGCCGACGCACTGTCAAAGAAGTTCAATGTCCCGGTGGCTTATAACGAGAAAGATGACGGAATATTCGACGACTATGATTCACAGCCTTTGCATTCATACGGACTTGTCGGTTTTGTGGTGCTGAAGGCTTCGCTTAAAGTACTGAGCCGGACTAAGGTCATAAGGCCTCAAAACCGTTTCTTTGTTAAGGAAGGCGATACGCTTGCAGAATACGGTTTTCCTGATATCAAGGTCGTTGAACTGCCAGGTCATTCAAAGGGTTCTATAGGTCTTCTGGTTGCTGATGATGCGTTCCTTGTGGGAGACGCTCTCGATAACTGGATAAAGCCCGGAATGGGACATCTTTACACAGATCTTGAAGCAGAGAAAAAGACGGTTGAAAAGATACGTTCATTCGGTAAACGCACGTACTACTACGGTCACGGAAAGCCTACGGATAAGTTCTGATAAAGCAGCGCAACAGCGCGTTTCTTGTTTTCGCGCAGCCCCACGGACATAATGGAGCTATCAAACAGAACAAAGGAGACAGACTTATGGATACCAAAGATGTTTTGAAAAAGATCCGTGAAGATAACAATCTCACACAGGAAGAATTTGCAGAAAGAGTATTGGTTACAAGACAGGCCGTAAGCCGCTGGGAAACAGGCGAGACACAGCCTAACACTGAGACGCTGAAGATCTTATCAAGAGAGTTCAACGTATCGATCAATACGCTTCTCGGAAGCCCAAGACAGCTTTACTGCCAGTGCTGCGGAATGCCGCTTAACGAAGACCTCAATATCAGCAGGGAGCCTAACGGAGACTTCAACGAAGATTACTGCAAATGGTGCTACTCAGAAGGCGACTTCGTCTATGAGAGCAAGGATGACCTTTTGGATTTCCTGGTAGAGCACATGCCGAATCCGGAGAACTTATCAGACAGCGACAGACGTGCCCAATACGACGGATGGCTCTCTGAACTTAAGCACTGGAAAGTAGTATAAGGCTAATAGGAATAGAACAAAGTAAATCAGGCATCTCCTCTTTGATATAATGTTTGAAATCAATTGAGGAGATGCTTTTTTATGCGTGTAGGTATCATCGGTTACGGAAGTATGGGAAAGATGCTGCTCTGGAAGTTTTCCGAAGCTGCAAAGATAGCAAAACAGGACCTTTTTGTGTCCAACAGGACAGAGTCCAAGCTCGAAGACGCAAAGGATATCGCGCAGGTTGTAAGCAATAAAGAATTGGCGTCATCTTCAGATATCGTATTCGTATGCGTCCGTCCTTCAGATCTTAAAACAGTGCTTGAAGAGATCAGGGATTCCATTAACCCTGACGCTATGCTCGTATCCCTTAACGGAAGCGTCTCCTTTGAGTCCATCCGCAAAGTAATAGATATCAGGACCGCAAAGGTCATCCCGAGTCTTACGGCAGAGATCGGTAGATCTCAGACTCTTGTATGCTTCGATGAGAAAGTCAGCGACAAGACTGCGCTCAAGGACCTTTTGAGCTGTATCGGCGACGTCATCGAACTGCCCGAAAATGAGATGGGCATGGGTTCCGAGCTCGTAAGCTGCATGCCCGGCTTCATCGCATCGATCTTCGATGTCATCTGCAAGTCCGCAGAAGGCCATACATCGATTCCCAAGGAACAGATCGTCAAGATGGTTCTCTCGACCATGAGCGCCACGGGAGACCTCATGCTGCAGAAGGAAATGTCGTTTGAAGACGTTGTAACAAGAGTCGCTACTAAGGGCGGTATTACTGAAGAGGGTACAAAAGTCGTATATGAGGGATTCCCTGAGACGGCTGACCTTCTTTTCGCGAAGACCCTCGAAAAAAGGCGCCTGACGACTGAAAACGCGGAGAAGAATTTCTGAATTTCTGACCACCGGAATCCTTAAACTGTCCCATTAATCGCTTTGAATTTGCCTCGTAAAACCGTAAAATTAGAGCATAAAGTTTTCGAGGTATGAGCATGATCAGGTTTAAGACATACAGTGTAATAAGGCCGGTCTCACGCGAAGTAATAGAGGATGCATTCACAGGACTTAACGGCAGGGATATCATCTTTGTCGCGCCTGAATTTGCCAAGGCGCAGATCGAACGCGAGGTCCTTGCGTTTAAGGAGACACGCTCCGGAGGCGAAGGCTGTATCGACACGGGAGACGGCATTATCAATCTGTCTTCATCGCTCGTATCAGGCGACGTAATAAGCTTCAGGAAGCTTGCAGGCAATATATTAGACGACCTCGGCACCAATTATGTCGCCGAAGGCGGGGAGATCATGCTCCGCAATGCAATCTATAACATTCTTGCCAATAACAAGACCAGGCTCAAGGCATTCGGCACACTCTCATCCAGGATAGACTATATCAACATGATGATCGCTCTTTTGGGCGACTTCTCGCGCTATGGCGTCGGTATAGACGATATCGGCGAAGCGATCAAGGCGGTTGACAATGCTTCGTCTACGGTGGCCTTCGTTAACAAGCTCAAGGATCTTCATCTGATAATGAGTGAACTCGAGCAGATGAATGACAGATACGGCTTGAACCTTTTGAGGGAGCCTATTGCACTTGCCTGTGAGAAGCTGTCTTCCGTTGATCCTTCAATGCTGTCATCAAGAAGGGCAAGCGGCCTTACCGCTCTTCTGAAGTCCAAGGTCGTATTCATCGGCTTTGGTGCTACGCGTATGCTTACGCCTAAGGAGATAAGGCTCATAACGCTTTTATCCGACTTGGGCTGCGATATCGAATTCAATGTTATTTCCGGTGATTCGGGCTCATCGTTCTCATCTGTATATAAGGCCGGTGAAGATTTTGCAGGCATGCTGGAAGCGCTTGGCGCGGCAGGTTCAGAACTTAAGATCAGGGATCAGGGAGACGTGTTAAGCCTCATCGTTAAGGGCTTTGCATCGGATTCGAAGCCTGAAGGAATAAGCTGTGACGGCAAGGTAAGGCTGGCTGAACTTGCAGGGCTTGATGACAGGGTCGGCTATATCTTCAACGAAGTCATCAGTCTCACCAGGGAGCAGGGATACAGATACCGTGATATCAGGATCGTCTGCTGCAACGAGGACATAATGAACAGGATGAGGAGTACGGCTGAGCTATACGGATTAGATGTCTTTATCGACCGTAAGATCGCTTTGGGCGGTACCGTTGTTCCATACATGATGCAGATAATCTTAGAGCTCCCGAGAGCAGGATTTACGCTTGAACTTATCATGAAGGCGATACGCTCCGGAATGCTCAGGATCCCGCCTTATATAGCTGACGGTTTTGAGAATTACTGTTTTGCGAAGAATATCACCGACAGTGTTAGGCTCTTTGATGAGAATGCATATATCGATCCTGTTGACGACGGACACAGGAGAAAGAACGGCTTCTGGGTAATGGAAGGCACCGTTCCGGGAGTAAAGGAAGGTTTTGTCGACAGCGGCAGGTTCTTCTATGAATATGTCGTCAAAAGGTCGCTGATCCCTCTTAAGAAAGCCTGCGAATCCATTTATGGTGAGAAGACTCTGTCCGGCAAGGCAAGAAAGAGCCTGGAATTCTTCAATGGCATGAGAGGCTTTATCGAGCCTTTGCGCGATGAGTTTATAGCAAGAGGCGATGATGCAGCAGCGGTAGCTCTCGTAAGAGGCTACGATGAGCTTATCGGCCTTCTTATGTGTTCCACACATGAGATGAATGACTGTGAGATAAGCCAGAAGGATTTCCTTTCCATGATCAGGACTGACATGAGGAACAGGACAGAAGGAACCATTCCTTTGAAGGTCGACTCGTTGGAGATAACAACGCCCGAGCATGCTTTTGTTACGCCCTGCAAGATCCTTTTTATCGTAGGCGCACAGAAAGATAATTTCCCCTATGTCCGTATGAGGGAAGGTTTGCTCAGCGGTATCGAACTTAAGAACCTGTCATCTGCCACGGAGAGTATCGAGCTTCCTGATAAGGCACAGAACAAGATGAGGGAAGAATTCGTTACATGCTGCCTTCTTTTAGGCTCTGCAACAGACAGGCTCTATATGGTCCATGAATACGGCAAGCCGAAGAGCCGCGTTTTCGAATATCTGGAAAACTTTGCTGGTGAGTATCACATCGTAAATACATTCAAAAATCCGATCGCAGGTGAAGCAGTAAAGTTCAGACACGATCCCGAGAAGGACCAGATCCCTCAGGATGTAATGAGCAGGCTCCTTACTGTAAGAAGAGAGGACGGGTCTTCAGGAAAAGCAATCTATGCAAGCGTTTCATCCATTGAGAGCTTCAGGGAATGTGCTTTCCAGTACATGCTCAAGAACCAGCTCAGGATAGGCCCCAGAGAAGATAACACAAAGATCCAGGCTAATTCCTTCGGAAGCCTTATCCACGGCATGTTTGAAGAAGCTTACAGGGCGCTTAGGGATGCGAGTGACAGGAATCCGGAGAAGTTTAAGAATATAGCAAATCTGCTGCTCGATAACGAAGACAAATATAATGAGTTCGCCGATATATGTTTAAGAAGAGCGTCTTCCGAGAGAGCCGTGTTCGGTTCTGTCGATAAGGAAGGTAATCCGGCAGACAAGGTTTTCGAGATGGATACATATGCCAAGCTCAGAAGGATGTTCACAAGGATGTTCAGAGGCGTGCTCACGGATTCCGTTGAGACCGGCTTTGTTCCTGAAGGCATCGAAGAGAAGATCGGCGGTGCAGATCTGGTACTCGATATTCCATACGAAGGCGTGGATCTGAAGTTTACAGGCTACATCGACAGATTCGACTTAAGGAAAGATGAATCAGGCAAGGTCCATTTGAGAACGATCGATTACAAGAGCTTCGAGAAAGACGTTGATGCAGCATCGCTTATAAACGGCACGCAGATCCAGCTGCCGACATATTCCGGTGCGATCCTTGATAAGTATTCCAAGGAAGGCGAAGCCGTAATCGACGATTACGGTTATGTCCAGGTCGGACTTAAGGCAAGTGATAAGGGCGAGCCTCTTACATGCGTTCCGAAGCTCTCGGGATACGATGAAGCGGCAATGAATATCGCCATAGATTATTCGAAGCACATCATCCGGGAAAGTGTAGATCAGATCACATCTGGCAAGGCAGATGCATTGACGGCCGAACCTAAGCTCAAGCTCTGCAATTACTGCAGTTACAAGGGCTACTGCGGCAACGATCCGGCTGCTCCGAAGTACAGAAAACAGCCTGATCTTGGAAGCACGGGAAAATACGGGAAAATGGTATCTGACTGCGAGAAGTTTGCTGAGCCCACCAAAACCGGAAAAGCCAGGAAAGATCCCGGATACGATGAAGTCACCAAGAAGATCGGTGCCGATAAGAGCATGAAGAAATCCGACAGGATCGCGATCCTCGGCATGAAGGATATATTGGAAGGCTTAGATGAGAAGGGAAAGGAGGAATAAGTTATGAAGTTCTCGGCTGAACAGGAAAAGATAATCAACGCGGAACTTGGTAACAACCTCGTTTCCGCATCCGCAGGATCAGGCAAGACGACCGTCCTTACTGCAAGGATCGGTGATGAAGTAATGAGCGGCAGGCTTTCGGTCGACAACATGCTCGTTGTAACTTTCACCGAAGATGCAGCCGCACATATGGCTGACAAGATCGAAGAGAAATTAAGAAGTCTTAGGAATGAGGCTGTTCTT
The DNA here is from genome assembly GCA_902780785.1 of Oscillospiraceae bacterium. Lineage (GTDB taxonomy): Bacteria > Bacillota > Clostridia > Saccharofermentanales > Saccharofermentanaceae > Saccharofermentans. The sequence continues at coordinate 254,891 of CACZGS010000001.1, forward strand.
AACGGAGATAATGAGATGGCCGCAAGGCTCTCGACGCAGATAGATCTCCTGCCTAATGCTTATATCCAGACAATGCACGGATTCTGCTCACGAGTAATCAAGGAGAAGGGCTACCTTCTTGAAGATGGTCCGATGGCTGATTTTACGGATCCTTCATGCAGGATATTAAGTGACAGCGAGCAGGGTGTATTGCTCCAGACTGCAGTAGATTATGCATTCAAGGGCATGTACGAAGAGTGCACCTCAGAAGATGATAACTTTATCAGGTTCACAAGAAGATTCGGCGACGGCAGGAGCGATGATTCTCTTGCAGGCATCGTAACGGGCACATATAAGACTTTGAGAAGTTTGCCGGATTATCTTGATGTCTGCGAAGATTTCGTAGCTGACAGGGAAGAACGTGACAGCAAAGACCAGATCATGTATTTCAAAGGTGAGAATGAGATACCGCGTGTTATCACCGAATATCTTGCCAACGTTAAGGCCATGATCGAAGACAGCGATTTTGATTCTGTTCTTGCAGAGCACGATACATATCAGATCGTTGAAGAATATTCCAACGATGAGTTCATAAGCCTGGTTAAGAGCAGGATAGATAACGTTATTGAGCACTATAAGACCCATAAGGGTGCTGATTTCTTCAGTTCGCTGATACCGCTAAAGGAACTTGGCGAGCTTAAGTTTAAGACTATCTTCAGAAATGCCGATCTTAAGGGCGACGATAAGCCTTTGCTTGCGATCGTTACATTAAGGCACTTCCTGACACCTGACAAGTGGGCTGATTCCAAATACGATAACCCCTATGACCTGCCTGAAGAGATAAGCAGTCTCATCGGGTTTACCGAAGAGCAGATCCTCGCAAACCAGAAAGAGGGAACCAAGGCCTGCAGGGCATTTGTCGATCTTTTGAAGAAGACTGACGAATACTATGCAAAGGTTAAGAATAACATGCACGGCATGGATTATTCGGACCTCGAACATACTGCATATGAGATCTTAAAGACTGAGGAAGCATCTTCGTTTTACCGTGAGAAGTTTACCGAGATCTTCGTCGATGAGTATCAGGACAATACGAGACTTCAGGATAAGATAATCGAGAAATTTGAGAGGCCTGAAGGCAATGTTTTCCGTGTAGGCGATATCAAGCAGAGTATCTATAAATTCCGTTTTGCGGATCCGAAGATCTTCGGCACGAGAATGAAGGAGATCGCTTCAGGCGAGCAGAAGGGAACGGTTCATTACTTAAGGGAGAACCACAGAAGCACATGTGAAGTCCTTGCCTTTGCCAATTATGTCTTCAATCAGATAATGAGCGGTGAAGCATCCGAGATCGAATATGATCTGAGCCAGCGCCTGAGCAAAGCGGATGAGACACGTCACGGTGCAATACCGAGGATAATCGTTACTGACAGCGCGGTCCCTGAAGAAGATGACGGCGATAAGACAAAGCCTGAAAGAAGGGCTGTCTTTGCAGCTGTTGAGAGCGAAGTCAGAAGATATCTGGAAGAGTGCACCAGAGTTGACGGAAGCAAGACTGAATTTAAGGATATCTGCATTCTTACGGCATCTAATAACCAGGCAGAGTCAATAGCGAGATATCTTAACGGATGCACGTTAAAAGACGGCAGGAAGATCGAAGCATCAGGAAGGTTTACGACTGATGTTTTCGAAGACCTGGATATCCACAGGCTGATCAATTTCCTCATCTGCCTCGGCAACGAATACAGGGACGAGTATCTCGCAGGCGTAATGCTCTCAAATTACAAGTTTTCGAATTTCACGGTTGCGGAGATCGCTGATATCCAGGCATTTATCCACGAGCTTGAAGGCTTCCCGGTTGAGAAGGAACCTTTGATGTTAAGACTCAGGATCTTTGCCGAGAAATGCGGCAACGAACTTGCCTTAAGAGTCAGGAACTTCCTTGATGTTTTCGACAGGATAAGAATGAGTTCCATGGTATCTGATATCGATGACATCATCGAAATGATCTACCGTGAGACCGGCATCAAGGCTACTCTGGAGGCAAGAGAAGGTGACAGCAGCAAGTTCGATGTCTTTAAAGACTGGCTGTCAGAGAGCTTCAAATTAAGGGGTTCTGACCTCTCCGGTATCGCAAGTGAGCTTGAGCAGATGAAGATCCAGATCAAGAAGGCTGACATCGAAGTAACTGATGCCAACAAGAATAAGATCACCACAATGACCGTCCATAAGAGTAAAGGTCTTGAATTCCCGTTCGTTATCCTTGTTGCGACAGGCGGACAGGACGAGAGAAAGGACACTCTTGCAAGCATAATGTTCGACCGTGACGACGGCTTCATTACCGAGGATTTCAACTTTGAAGACATTACGAGAGCGCATTCTTTCGAGCAGTATATCTACAAGATGAAGATGCGGCTTGAGAGCAATGCCGAGACATGCAGGCTTCTCTATGTAGCACTTACACGTGCGGAAGAAGATCTGTCGATAATCACGAGCTGCGACATAGACGATAAGTCTAAGATGAGTCCCATGAGAAAGGCCTTTACTCAGGCTATTGATTATAAGGATCTGCAGTTCGACAAGAGGCACTGGCTCGCAGGAGACATGAAGCTCCCGTATTGCCTTTTCAGTGCTCTTGCAAGAAGTGCTGACGGCGCAAAGTTAAGGGAGATCGCCGAATCCGGTGATCTCAAGGGAAGCAATACGGTTGCGTTCAAAGACCTGGATGGCAATGAGACCAAGGGCTTTGAGGTAAGTGTAATTACGGCCGACAGGACAACTGAGCTCTATAATGCTCAAAAGCTCCAGGCCCAGCAGAATGCCGAGGAGGAAAGAGCAGCTGAAGATGACAAGGCTGCACCTGAGTTTGATCCCGATGGTAAGCTCGTTTTCCCTGACTACAAGTATCAGGAGAGCGTCAGCATTCCGTTCAAGGTATCCGTAACAGGCATTTCAGGTGACAGGAAGCCTTCCGACACTACGCATGTCGATCTTGAGATCAGGAGCGTTGATGATTTTGAGAGCCCCGGCATATCAATGCTTACGGCTGCTGCCAAGGGTACGATACTCCACAGGATTATGAGATTTATCGATCTTGAGGGCATCAGGAGCGGAAAGGTCCGGTTTGAAGCAGAGATCGAATCGCTTATCAGCGAAGGCTATCTGAATATCTGCTCTGCTGATAATGCAAGAGACGTTGCGCTGCTTTTTAAGGACGGCATAACCGCATTCTGCAACAGTTCAAGATGCGAAGACATTATCAAGAGCTTTGCCGAAGGTACGGCACGGTCCGAGAAGCCTATTGTTTTCGCAGTCTATATCGAAGGCAATGAAGGCGATTCGGCGCTTGTACAGGGTATCATCGACCTGATCTACAAGACTTCCGAAGGGTATACGATCCTGGATTATAAGACTGACCGTCTGGAAGGTGCAGACGCTGATGAACGCGCCAAGGAAGCCAAAGAGAGGCACAGTCTGCAGCTTAACAGCTATGCTGCGGCATGCGAAGAAGAGGGCCTTAAGGTCTCTCATAAGCTTCTTTATCTCGTCCGTTACGGGGAGTTTGTTGAGGTTTAATTGGCGGAACGCTTCTTGCCGGCGTCTCTTTTCCTTATAGCACGGAAGAAATCGAGCATCATTTGGGAGCATTCCTTCTCCATGATGCCGCCTTCGAATTCGACTTTGTGGTTGTGTCCGTGTGACACTTCGAAAATATCATTGCAGGAGACTACGGCGCCGCTCTTTGGTTCGTATGCGCCGAAATAGACCTTGCGGATCCTGGACTGGATGATCGCACCCGAGCACATGGTGCAGGGTTCTAAAGTGATATACATGTCCATGTCTTCAAGACGCCAGTCGCCGAGCTTTCTGCAGGCTTTGTCTATGGCTATCACTTCGGCATGGGCTATTGCATTGCCTCTTGTGAGGCGCAGATTGTGGGCTCTTACGAAGATCTTGCCGTCCTTTACGATGACGCAGCCGATGGGACATTCACCGAGATCTATGGCCTTTTCCGCTTCCTTGATCGCTTCGAGCATGAAGCGTTCCTTGTCTGAGGAAGGCTTAAAGTCAGGATATAACTTGGATCTGGTCCTTGGCACGGAGAACACCTCGCAATTGGTCTTTAGGACTGATAATACAGACGGGGAACGGAAAGTGTCAAGGTCGTGTAATTTATGCTTGACGATATAGAATTAGCATATTATAATTTACGATTGCTATAAGTAGAACTATGCCTGCAAGAGGGAATGCCGTATTTACGGCCCGTTTTCAACATTATCCCTGGATCAGTAGATGGCTGTTGTTTGCTTAAAGCGCATACTTCAAGACAAAAGGACGATTTTTTAATGGCGACTAAACAAGGTATGTGCAAGAACTGCGGTTCTCTTGTTGTGTTTGATGACAGGGACGAGCTCTGCGAGTGCGTATTCTGTAACTGTGTTTTCCCTTCTGCGGAAGCGGCTAAGATTCTTGAGAATCCTGACGGAGTTGAGTTCAAGAACGAGAAGTTTGAGAAGAATACAGACGCAGGTGCCAAGCACTATTATTCAAATCCGGTAATGCCGGACATGGTTGAGAAGGCAGTTCAGAGGGATAAGACTTCCAAGTCACAGACAACAGAGGTAAAGCTTAAGCCCAATGAGTTCGAGATCTCGCCTAATGACGTTAAGGCTCCCAAGAAGCTCGTCATCGGTATGATCGCAGGTATCGTACTTGTTATCGGAATCATTCTTGCTATCGCATTCCCGCTTTATTTCCAAAGAAAGGGACTGCACGATTCTATTTCAGCTGATATCAATACCATCTACAAGACAGCCGGTTCTTCGGTTTCTTATGACAGCTTCGCTTACAAGCAGGCTAATATCTACGGTCTCAGCTGCCAGTACGTTAAGCTCGGTCTTTCAGACGAGATCGACGGCGATCAGGCAAAGGCTATTTACCAGAATTATTCAAAGCTTCGTGCCGACAAGCGCGGTTTTGATTCCGACGACGTTGAGATGTACATCTATACTCCCAGCACCGTTTACTTTGCAACAAAGGACGGCGTTACGACTGATGTACAGGAATCAGTAATGATCCTTGAACCTACAGAGACAACTAAGTAATCACGATCAGCCGGTATTTCGGCTTTGTTACTTTAGCAGTTAACAATTGACAATCTATGAGGTGACCTATCAGATGACAGATTTTGAGAAAGCACTGGCACAGGCAAAGAAATTCGCAGAGAAGAACGAGAATCAGATTACCGAGACTGAATTCGAGGCAATCACTGATTCATATAAGATCGAACCCGATGAGATGATCAATCTCAGAGCAGAGCTCGAGAACGGCGGCGTTAAGATCAGTGATCCTGATCTCGACAACGACGATACAGATATTGATTCCGACGGCGAGGACGCCAATGTCGTAGACGACTCGGTCAAGATGTATCTCAAGGAGATCGGTAAGATCGAACTCCTCGATGCAGAGCAGGAAAAAGACATTGCACAGAGAATGGCAAAGGGTGACGAGGAAGCTAAGGTCCTCCTCATCAACTCCAACTTGAGACTCGTTGTTTCCATCGCAAAGAAGTACATGAACAGAGGTCTTTCACTTCTCGACCTCATTCAGGAAGGTAACATCGGTCTTATCAAGGCTGTAGACAAGTTCGATTATACAAAGGGATTCAAGTTCTCAACATATGCAACATGGTGGATCCGTCAGGCTATCACAAGAGCTATTGCGGATCAGGCAAGAACGATCAGAATCCCTGTTCACATGGTTGAGACCATCAATAAGCTCACAAGAGTACAGCGCCAGCTCGTTCAGGATCTCGGAAGAGAGCCTACAACTGAAGAGCTTGCTGAAGCTATGGGCATGGAAGTAGCCAAGATCAGAGAGATCCAGAAGATCTCGCAGGATCCTATCTCCATTGACAAGCCTGTAGGTGAGGAAGAGGACAGCCACCTGGTTGACTTCATTTCCAACGATGAGCTCGCAGCACCTGAAGAAGAGGTTGCAAGGATCCTTTTGAAGGAAGATTTGATCCAGGCTCTCAACGGCTTAACAGACAGAGAAAGAAGAGTTATCGAATTAAGATTCGGCCTTAAGGACGGCGTTCCGATGACGCTCGAGCAGGTTGGTAAGAAGCTCGGCGTTACACGTGAGCGTATCAGACAGATCGAGGCAAAAGCAATCAGAAAACTCAACAGATCGCCTAAGTCAAAGAAACTCGAAGGTTATTCCGACTGATAAGCCTGTCAGCTTAAATAACCTTCCTTTTCGGGGATAATAATAGTGGCAGACCGAAGACGATATTCATTTTACAGAGGACTTTTTACAGGGGACGTTTTGAATTTTTCGAAGCGTTCCCCTTTTGTCAAGGAGATCATGTTCGAGAGGATCTATCCTGCGAAGATAATCCTCCCCATGAAGATGCATTACGGCGTTCCTGCAATCCCGGCTGTTAAGGTCGGCGATTATGTCAGGATCGGCCAGTGCGTCGGTGTTCCTCCCAAAGGTTCATTCTCCGTTCCGGTACACAGCGGTATCTCGGGCAGGGTATCGGACATTTCCGAGATAAGGCTTCCCAACGGCATTATCACGCCTGCAGTTACCATCATTAACGACATGAAGCGTAATAGACTTGAGTCTGTCAAACCCAGATCAGGTTTTAAGATCAGCGCAAGTGAGACCATAGGCATCATAAGAAATGCCGGCATTTGCGGAATGGGCGGAGAAGGTATCCCAACGGCAGCAAAGCTTAAGAGAGCAAGGAATGAAGCCATAAAGGACTTCCTTGTAAACTGCCTTCAGAGTGAGCCTTATTCCACATGTGACCTGGTGGCCATAACAGAATATCCGGATTATGTCGTTCTCGGTGCATGTGCATGTGCGAGAGCCGTAGGAGCCTCAAGATGCGTTTTCCTTATTTCCGAGAACAGAAAAGAACAGAGAAAGGCTCTTGCCAACTCGATAGATAAGATCAAGGCAGACTTCAAGGACCTTGAATTCGACATAAAGCTTTTCAGGGAGCGTTTCCCTCAGGGTTATTACAGACTTGTCGCAAGAGCTTTGTACGGCAAGAATCTCCTGCTCGGCGAGACGCTCGAGAAGACATGCAAGGCAGTTCTTTTCAACTGCTCTACGATGCTCGCATGCTGGGAAGCTCTGTCAGATAACATCCCTATGATGAGCAGGATCGTATCTGTCACCGGAGATGCTTCCGGCGGACACAATATGCTCGTTCCGATCGGCACGCCCGTATCCGAGCTCCTTGTAAATGCACAGGATGTAAGGAACGGAAGCGACAGGATCGTATGGGGCAACTGCCTAACCGGTATCGAGATCAAAGATACCGAGCATACGCCTATTGTTAAGACCACTTCGGTAATCTCTGCGATCAGAAGAACTGAAGTTCCTAAGACACCCTGTATTCATTGCGGCCTTTGCTCTGAATGCTGCCCGATGAACCTCTCGCCCAATACGATCTACGAGATGCTTAATCAGGGCTTAAGACAGAAGGCCTCGGAAGAGGGAGCAAGAGACTGTATTGCATGCGGATCCTGTTCTTATGTATGCCCGGCAGGCATCAACCTTACGACAGCCATCGCAAGCTTTGCAGGTGAGGGCAGGATCATTGAAGTCAATTCGCTTCTTGATAACAGCGGTCTTGATGACAGACTCCTTGATGATTACGATGCTCCCGATGTCGGCGGAACATCGCTTCTTGAAGACTATTCTGATGACGATGATAATAATGACAAGAAAGCAACGGATTCCATTACGCTTCCGTTCGAGAAGGATAAAGAAGTATGAGTACTGACAACAGACAACTTGCGCCCTTTATCCATACGGAGAAAAACGCTCCGTATATCTATATCACGATCCTGGTATCTCTGGTTCCGTGTATCTGCTGCGGAGTCTTTTATTACGGCCTCAGGGCATTGATACTCATACTGTTCTGCATGGCTGCGTTCGTATTATCGGATACTCTTTGCGTGAGGATCACGGGAAGAAGATCCGGCGGAGACTACTTCGATCTCAGTTCGCTTGTTGAAGGCCTTTTGATAGCTCTCATGCTTCCTCCGGATACGACGCTGGTCACGGCGCTTACGGCAGTTCTTTTTGCTTCCATCGTTACGAAGCAGGTTTTCGGAGGCGCCGGAAGCAATATCATAAATCCTGCATGTGCGGGACGTTTGTTCATTGAACTCGTTATGCCAAACGGCACACAGGGCCTGTCTTATGGCGAAGATAATTCGAGACTTCAGTTAATGAGCCTGATCGTTCAGAAGAAACCGGGCGCTCTGCCTGATCTGACCAATCTCTCATTTGCCGAGCTCTTAAGCGGAAACTATCCCAGCATGATCGGCACGGCGTGCTTTGTATGCATACTGGTCGGCGGATTATTCCTTACGCTCAAGGGAACGATGCGTCTTTATTCGCCGGTTTCCTACATTCTTACAATGTTCGTTTTATATCCCGTCGCAACCATTCTTGAGACGAGGACATTCTCCTTCGACGGTCTTATCGTATATTTCATGTCCTCAGGCGCTGTGTTTGTCGCAGTATTCCTCCTGGGCGATATGACTACGATGCCTTCGAGATTTGCAGCGGGAGTATTTGCCGGCATTGTGTGCGGCATCCTGACGCTGGTCACAAAACCGTTCTTATCGCCCATGGTATCGCTTCTGGCACCGGTCATGGCAGTTAACTTCCTCTCGTTCGTTTTGGATTTCTTCTCGAAAACCCTGACCAGAAGGAAGATCCGTTCCAGGGAGGTGGATGTATCATGATGACGCATACACAGCTGAAGACGCTCATTACTGAAGCAGTTCTTCTTTTTATCTTAAGCATTGCTCTTGTTATCGGAGGCTATTTCATTTCCTCCGAGAATGCCAATAAGCGTCTGCAGAATCTGTACCATTCGAGATTTGATGTGGTCATGGATTCCGCTTCTTATGAGAAGGTAAACAGTAAGGCTTTGAACAGCTATCCTGAGATCAAGGGCTTTTATATCGGTTACGATGCCGACGGTGCACCAGACGGCTATGTTGTCGACCTGACAGTTAAGTCTCTTTACGGACAGGATCTTAGCATGCTCGTGGCATTAGACTACGAGAATACAAGGATCAGGGGCCTTGCCTTAAATGACAACGACGATGAGAATGCTTTTGTCATCAGCAACAGCGACATGGATATGATCAAGGAAAAGCTCATCGGAAAGCAGATCCCGGTAGCCTTCGTTAAGGAAGAAAAGACTGACAATGACGACAGCGACAAGATAACGGTTCCGGGCTTAAATGACGGTGTTTACTATGCACAGCGCCTTTACGACGACAGAAGCCGCTATATCGACTATGTCGAGATGGAGATAAAGAACGGTGTAATTAAGAAAGTTAAGTGGGATGCCTTCAGTACGGATAAGACGAATCAGGACAGGAGCGAAGCTTCACTGAGAGGCGCTTATCTGGTCTCAGGTCTTGACTGGGCCACACAGTCCTATAACATTTGCCACGCGCTCCTCGAGTGCCAGGATCCTGACAGACTGGCCATGAAGTCTGACGGTACAACGGATATCGTTAAGGGCGTTACATGCGATATCAGACCGTTCTACGAGCTTGCGATGGAATGTATCGCGAATTCCCGCGCCGGCTATGACAAGGATAAATATATGATCGGTCTTGATATGATCCTGCTGCACCTTTATCAGAAAGACTCAAAGGATCTCGAATACCTCAATGACGACGGACATGTCGTATTCTCTTTCGAGGAAACTCCTGAGATATATACCACATATAATGACGATAATGTGGTTACAGGCTATCTGACCGTCATGCAGATCGAAGCCAAGCTCAGGGGCAATACGATCCCTGACAGCAATAACAACGACGATTCCAAGGATAAAGACGATAATAACCAGAACAATGGATCCATAGATTACGATGCAAGTGAAGACGGTCTGAATTCAGGTAATTCTTATGACGACCAGATCATCACGAACAGCTTGGATGACCTCCCGATGAGCGAAATGGCTTCTTTCATCGAGGCTGTCCCGGAACGCTACGATCAGACCAGAACGGTAGTTAAGGCATGTAATACCTGTTACAAGTTCCTCAAGGAATACCTGAATTGGAAGGTAACATAATGGGACTGTTTACTGAGAAATACAACACGCCTTTCGATAACGAGCAGATGAGAAGACCCGTGGATGAGAAGTTCACGGCATCTCACATAAGGCCCGCGAAATACCTTTCCACAAGAGCATCTCTGCTTTTGGGTTATACCATGGTATCTCTATGCCTGGAATTCATGATCTCCGGCAATGCCATCTGGTGGCCTGTCGCATGTTCATTCGTATGTCTTCTTGCATGGGCAATAACCTTGAGGTTCTTCATGCCGAGAAACCTCTCAGTTATTACTTTCGCGTTTGTTCTGGCGCTTTTTATAGCGGTCGGAGAATACTCATACCAACTCGGCTTCTGCGTGCCTCATGCGATTGCGGGCTTCATTCCCATGGCTATCGGCATCATGTCCGTAGCAAGATTTAAGGATGACGATAATGACAAGTTCACAAGGCCTGCGTTCGGCATCGAAGTAATGCTCCCTTACGCAATCGCTCTTGTCTGCTCTGTATTCGGTACGGTAATTACTTATATTTTCGAGAAGAGGTATTTATTCGTATCGCTTCTCGCATCAGTAATGTTCCTCATTGTCATGAGCTGGGTGATATCGAAGATCTCCGGTGTTCCGAGATGTGCGACCTCGAAAAAGCTCACCGAATTCTGGGACATTCCCGTTGCCAACGTCTCTGAACTCAAGCGTTTCTTAAGCGCCAGAGGTGAGTTTGCGGCCGTTTGCCTTGTCTGCACGGCGGCTTTGTATGTCTTGAAGATCTTTACCGACGGAGATCTGTTCAGGCTTGCGGCGATACCTGCCGTTATGTTTGTGGTGCTCCTGATGGGCTCTATCATGGTCTATGCGGCAAGACATAATTACAGGAGCTCGATCTTCGGCCTCAGGTACTTTATCAGCGAAGTATCGACCGCAGCGGCCTTTATCTCGATATTATTCCTCGTAAATCCGGGCTTCCCGAAGATCTGGCATCTTCTGATAGCTCTCGCGTTGATCATATGCACGGACATCATAATAACGGGTCTTCTTGCGGTAATAAGAAGAAGGCTGATCTTCGTTTCCAAGTCAAAATACATCGACGGTCTGCCTTTTTACCTTATTCTCATATCTTTAGTGATCATGTTAGCCGAGACCTGTCTTTATAGTATCCCGGGTTTGTGATATAATCTCGTTCGCCTGATTGTGTAGCTCAGCTGGATAGAGCGACCGCCTCCTAAGCGGTAGGCCAGCGGTTCGAATCCGCTCACGATCACCAGTAAAATCAAGGGGTTTGGGGATTTTCCAAACCCCTGTTTTTTTGGCAAAAAGTGGCTGAAGATGGCTGAAGATTCTTGAAAACCCTTATTTTATGCGGTTTTCAGTCTATTTAGCTTGTTTTTGACGTCATCCACTTTTCTTCTGTCGCTGAAAGAATAATGTTTTTCATTACTGGACATTGGTAGCCTGTTCGTGGGTGGTGTTTAGGGAATTAAAATGAAAAATGACAAAAACACAGAAGTAGCGGATTCGTTGCCATTCATGAAAACGCAACATTTGCAGGAGAACATCATCACACGTGAACTGTTCAGTCTGGTTGACTCTTGTCGACCAAAGTTGTATATTGGTAAACAAGAGTAGACCAGTACGGAGGAATTATTGTTAATGCGATTAACTGATTCAGAATGGAAGATCATCAATTGTCTTTGGAAAAAACCTATGACACTAATGGAGCTTACAAGAGCACTGTATGCTAAGACAGGCTGGTCAAAGCAGACGATCATAACTCTGCTTAATCGTATGGTTGAAAAAGGGATTGTTTCCTATGTACAAGAGGGACGAACCAAATGGTTCAGTGCTACGATAGATAGAACCGAAGCTGAACTGGAAGAGACAACATCTTTTCTGGATAAGGTATATGAAGGCAATATCGGTCTGCTTATTTCCAATCTAAAGTGTTCAGATAAACTTACTAAAGAGCAGTTAGAGGAGCTTCGAAGGATAATCGACGAGGATTAATATGTTGCGTTATATCATTGGCATTACGATATTAACAATCGGCATTATTATTGTACGAGCTTTGTCGAACGGAAAAATACTCCGAAAGTATCAGTATGCTTTTTGGATTGCTATTCCGCTTTATATGATTCTAATACCGTTTGTAAAGGTAGATATTCCTTTAGCAGATATTTGGAACAACATGTTTGCTTCAAAAAACGAAACTGCAACATATGAAATTATAGATAATGACTCCCCTATGGTCATAACGGAAGAGTTACAGATGAACAATGAAGTTCCTGATACTCAAACCGTTGCATTAGTCGATATTCAAAATGAACAGGAAAGTATTCATGAACCCGAGCAGATACCTGTTAATCTTGTAGCGGTATCAAATGTAAAAGCAAATAAATCTAAAATAATAGAAACCGCATTAAAAAAATGTAGTTATTGTGTTTCAGCTGTTCTTATAGTTGCGCTTATAGCATACAATATCGGTTTTGTTATCTTTTGCAAACGCAAAGGAAAATATGTTGGCAGAGATCCTTCAAACGGACTCAGGATTTATAGTATCAATCATAAAGAAACACCGTTCCTTTTGTTTAATAAAATATATATTGATGACTGTACTGAAAAGATAAGCGAATACATCATTTGCCATGAAGCCTGTCACTATAAACACGGTGATTATTTGTGGGTGCTTATCAGATATTTGGTTCTATTTCTTAATTGGTATAATCCGGTCATTTGGGCAGCATTTATTCTTTCTGGCCAGGATTGTGAATATGCATGCGATGAAGAAGTATTGAAAACTTATGGCGTTGATTCCTCTAAAGATTATGCGAGAACACTGGTTGGAATATCCCAACAACAGTCAAATACAGCTATTTTTACCCTGTCAACTGGAATGAGAGGCGGATATAAAATGATGAAGAAAAGGATCATCGGAATTAAGAGACCTGTAAATAACAGTCGAAAGGCGCTGGCATTAAGTATGGCTGCCATACTGTTATTAACAAGCTGTTCTTTTGTTAATACCTCTAAAAATGCCAAAAAGGTCAAGGCGGATGATCCGTGGTTTAACACACAAATAATCGATGTGGATACAGGAGCTGATGAAGGAAGAAATGTCGATTTTTCACAGTTTTCCCTGAAGGGTTCCGACGAACAATATTATGTTATCTATACTATTGGAAGATATCAGATGAAGCCTGATGAAGGAATAGATTATTTTAATACTATTGCTGTAGTTGACAAAACTACAAATCAAACGGTTGCTGTAATTGATCCGACCATTGGTTTTTCCAACTATGATCATGTAGATGATATTTATCTTTCAGGCGGAAAAATAACAGTTAAAGTATCTGGAGAGCATGATGAGGAGCGGTATTACGATCCTTCTACAGGTGTTCTTTTGGAAACGCGCCCTTTAAGCAACAAGAATAATGAAATGCTTACGGCCTCTGACAAATATTTTATAGGAGAGTATGAGATCGAGACGGTTTGTTACTTTATGGAAAATACTCCCCAAACCTATGATATACAGATCAAAGCCCCAGATGGAAAAGTCACGACAACTGAATTTAAAGAACCCGGGAAAGACATTCATATTCAGGCTTTTCTTGCTTTGAGTGATACTGAAGTTCTTATTCCGGTTTCTGTCAATGGCGGGAAGAACGAATTATTTGAGTTAGATCTTAAGTCAGGTGAATTAACTCCTTTGAATGCCGATGACTATGCATGGATGAATAAAAATCTGCGCACCGCAGTACAAGGTTCTGACGGTATGATGTATTTCCTGACAGGATATGGTATTTCGAGGATCAATGCCAGACTTAAGACTTCGGAAGAAGCATTCAACTTCAGTTGGAGTGATCTTAACGGAGGATTCATGTATGAGTTTGAGATTGTTGAATGTTCAAATGACAGATTTGTGCTTTTAGGACAGTATGATTCCGGAAGTGTTTATTCAGGTAAGACTGCTGATAAAGTAGAGATTGTTGAACTTACCAGAGCGGATAAAAACCCGAATGCGGGAAAAACGGTTCTTGAATTGTATGCTCAAAGAGGAGTTGGTAATGCAATCGACAGATACACGGGAGACGCAATTATATCTTTTAATCAGACTAATAAAAAATACTTTATCGAGGTTGCCAGCCGCTACGATTTGAACGAGTTTTATGATGATTCTGATGTTAATGTCAATGACGAAGACACAATGAAAATGGCTCAGGTTAGAGCACAGGCTAGTATGAGCAATAAGCTTGCCGTTGATATTATGAATGGCGACGGCCCCGATATCCTGATAAATACCAGCGCATATGGTCAGTTAAACAGAGCCGAATATCTAGTCGATCTCTCTCCTTATGTAAAGGATTTCAGTTCTGATGATTACTATACCAATATTATTGAAGGTGCAAGAATTAACGGAGCAATCTATCAAATACCTGTCAGTTACAGTATCGAAGGAATTTTGACAAATGCAAAGTATGCCGGAAGTTCAGGCAAGGGTTTTACTCTTGAAGAATATACTCGATTTCTTGATAAGGCAGTAAACGGAAAAGATCCGATTTTGTATGGTCAGGCTATGTATTTTTCGATGCTCTTTAATAATATGAGCGATGAATTTATAAAAGATGGCAAGGCGGATCTTTCTGATCCGAGATTTGTTGAACTTGCAAAGTATGTCAAGGATAATGTCAATGAGAAAGGATCATCGCTTAATGGTTCCACTTCGTTAGAAATGCCTGCTTACTGTACGGGCTGCTATGGAATGGGCGGTTTTTGGCACAGGGTATATGAGGTAGAACATACTGACAGCAATATGACTATGCTAGGCTACCCCTCTGTTGACGGAAGCGGTCCGATATACAGTCCAACCTGTTCTGTAGCAGTTTCCACTCAGGCTGCGGATGTTAAAGCATGTTGCGAATTCGTAAAGATTCTCCTATCAGACGAAGTTCAAACCAGAATAGCTATGGACGATAATTTTGTATTAAACCGTAAAGCTTTCATATCCGGAGGAGCTGCCGGAATAGAGTATTACAACCAAGGTGGGACCGGCTGTGACGGGGGTGCATCATTTGGTGTGTCGTTAGTTTTTGGAAAAGAATATACGATGCAGAATGTTTATGATGTCGAAAGCATTATTTTGAATTGCTCGAAAATGAAGTACGAGGACGCAGATATAAGAATTATCCTTATAGAAGAAATGCCACCATACTTCTTAGGTCAGAAGGATCTGGATTCAGTTATTAATATTGCTCAAGATAGAATACAGAAAGTGTTAGATGAACGAGGGTAGTTTTGAAACATAAGCAGAATAGTACGGATGACTGAATCCGACTATAGAAGGATTGAATAAGTCCTTCGAACATAAGAACGCAAGGTCCCAACGAAAGGAGTGTCCCCACACTTCGGGGCCTTGTTTATTATTATCTCGATTCATTAACGTTTTCTTCGTAGACAACAATCTGCCTCTGTTTTACCGGCTGATTATCCTCTATTTTGCTGAAATGAAGTAATATCATAGTGTTTTGGTGAACGAATGAAAGTAATTATCAAGTGGCCGAAGAGTGCCTTAAGAACGGAATGAGAAGCACGGAAACACTGTTCTTTCATTGTTTTAGCTGTTTTTGAAACGCTTCTGAAAAGCAATTAAACTTCGGAATTTAATAACTATTGACTTCGGAATTCGATAATAGTAAACTTCAGAATAAGATAATTTGAGGTTGGCTTATGATAGAACGAATAGCAAAACAGACCTTATTACGCTTGGCACAGCAATTCCCTGTAGTTGCCGTGACTGGTCCAAGACAAAGCGGAAAATCAACGTTGGTTCAGGAGACGTTCCCTGATAAACGTTATGTGACTATGGATGATTCATCTGCAAGAGAGCTTGCTTCTTCAAGCCCACGGGACTTCTTAAGAGCATTCAAGGACGGAGTCATAATAGATGAGGCTCAAAAAGTACCGGAACTGTTTGATGCGTTGAAGTTGATCGTAGATAAAGATGAATACACACCCGGTAAGTATATTCTTACCGGATCTTCACAATTCAAATTGAAGAAAAACATCAAGGAATCACTTTCCGGGAGAATCGGAATTGTTAATCTCCTTCCGATTTCTATAGCCGAACTTAATCTTCACGGCAATCTCAGCGACGATGCATATGACTATGCTTTTAACGGATTCTATACTCCATTTTATGATGATAAAAAACATTATGTTCGTGAAGACTGGTTTGAGAACTATATTGATACATATATTGAGAGGGATGTAGCAGAAGAAATACGTCTCTCGAATCTCTCTCAGTTTAAGAAGTTTATTCAGTTTTGTGCGATATACAGCGGACAGATGCTTAATATGGAGAGCATATCACGGGAAATCGGCGTATCAGCAAATACGATCAAATCCTGGCTCTCGATCCTTGAGAATTCTTTCATAATCCATTTATTGGAGCCGGATACTAATAATCTAGGCAGAAGCATCGTAAAGACTCCAAAACTCTATTTTGTTGATGTTGGACTCTTATGCTATCTGCTCAGGATAGATTCCAAGGAGGAATTGCTGTTATCACGCTATAAGGGTGCTGTTATAGAAACTATGGCAGTCTCCGAGTTGTTGAAATTGAGGTTCAACAAGGGGCGTAAGGCCGAACTCACATATTTCAGAGACAGTAATGGATTCGAAGTAGATGTAATTGCAGATTGGCATAAAACATATGCCTTGGAAGTTAAGAGTGATTCAGAGACAGAGAAGAAACTGTCGTCGAATGTCCGCAAATACATAGAACTTCGCGAGACTGAAATTAAAGGGTATGTTTACTATCTTGGTGATATTACATGCGAAATCAACAACATCAAATATGTTTCATGGAAAGATTGGGGAAACAACGAAGACTCTATAAAATGATCTTTCAGTCGGAATCTCCAATAAGTACTTGTAGATTAATCAGGAATAGCTATTGAACTCTAAATTGGCTGAAGAGTGGCTTAAGAACGGAATGTAAAGCCCGGAAACCCCGTTCTTTCAATGTTTTTAGATGTTCTTCGGACGCTCCTAAGCGGTAGGCCAGCGGTTCGAATCCGCTCACGATCACCATAAGATAAAGGGGCAGGAGTGATTCCTGCCCCTTGTTTGTTTTCTTCAAATGGATCTTTATGCTTTCTTCTTCGGCGCCGGCTTGCCTTTGCAGCGCTCGATCATCTCGTCTGCATCCCTGTAGCCGCGTACCTTCTCAAATTCGTTCAGGGCGCTCTTGTAAGACTTGTTGGCAAAGAAATGCTTGCCTCTGCAGTAGATCTCAAAACGCTTAACGTTAGCAAGGCCCTCGTTGCAGAACTTGATAAGCTCAGAGGTAACCGGATCATTTAACTTGTTGCATTCTTCTATGGCCTGCTCGAAAAGGAGTTTTGCCTCATCTGCCGAAGCGAGCGTTGTCTTGTTGTTTAAGATCGTATTTGCCTTTTTAATGGATGTGACTATGCGGTTGTACTTGGAGTAACCGGGATAGATTTCAACGATGCGTCTCTTCTTTCCGCAGTTAGCGCATTCGCAGGTGCCGTCAAAATGGTTGTGTTTGAGTTCTCCGCCGCACATCTTGCAGTTCGTCGGGAGCTCGTCAGACTTAGGAGTCTCAGGAGCAACTTCAACTTCTTTTTCCAGTAATGTATCAACGGAGACCTCATAGAACTCCGCGATCCTTTGGATCATTATCTTATCAGGATATGCACGGCCTGCTTCCCATCTGTAGATATAGATATCCGGAACTTTTAAAGCGGCTGCCACAACCTCCTGAGTGAGCGAGTAGCTTTCTCTTAACCTCTTCATGTTTTCGGCAAGAATAGTATCCATGTCGTGATCTCCTGTCTGATTATCTTATTTGGTCTGTTCTTTTTCGCTGTCTTTATCATTGCCGGAGGGAATAGCCGCCGATGCAAGATTTATTGCGATCGATACCGCTGTCGCGATCTGCTTTGTTATTACCGTAGACAAAGCATTGCTGATTATGGAATTGCCGATGACGGCAGACTGCATTCCGTAAACTTCGGCAACGAGCATCGATGCGTACATCATTCTCTTTTTCCTATCCATTTCGGAGTCCTTGAATCCCTTGAGATCCTTCAGGCGGGCCTCAGCCTCCAAAACCTCATTGACCAATGTGTCAGTGTCGATATTGGCGTTGATGAGGGAGCCCAAGACGATAAACTCGCTGTCCGTACCGAACTTGGCACCGCGGTCAGAAAAGGTATTGAAGATCCTTACAACCTTGTCGCATTTCTCTTTTGTGTCGCCGTAAGAGATAGCGAGCACCTCACATAAGCCCTGAACGGCATCGGAAGATGCCTTGACCTTACATGTCCTTTTCAAGTAATCGTATGCTTCATCAATATCTTTGATGATGGTATCGACGCTCTTCTCGGTAAGTGCAAGAAGCATAATGAACGACGTGTCTTCGGTTGATGTAAGAACAGGATGTTCTTTATTCATAAGGCTCTTAATCTGCTCAGCCTTAGCGATCAGATCTTCAGCTTCATCCTGTCTTCCGAAATCGCATATGAGAACGGCGGCAAGCGCCATATAAGAATTCTCGAACTGCGTTCCCTTGTGGATCTTCTTATAGACATCTGAGACGTTTTTAATATACTTTTCGGGATCATCGGAAAGAGCCATCTTACTTAAGATGACCAGTTCGGGATTCGCCCTGAGGTTTGACAGGAGCCCGGTATTCTTCTCCAGGATCTTTTTGCATTCCTTAAGTCTGTCAGTATCTGCTTCCTTATCGGCAGACGCGAATATAAGGCCTGCCATAAGGGACAAAAGCTTGTCATTTAAGAAATACTTCCTGTGAATTGCCGAACAGTTCTTCAGAAGAAGTTCGCACTTGTCATTCAATGCTTCGTTCATTGTTTTTCCCTGATCACTCACGAATTAAAGACATCGCCGAGTTTTCTGTAAGTATCGAAGATTGTCTTAACGCTGCTCTCTAATGTCTCTCTGACATCATCTGTTATCAAAAGGGCAAGGCAGACTTCGTCAAGGAGCTGCTTTTCCCTGTCATCGAAAGAAGTGTCAGCATAAGCAACGCCGTAAAGTTCGAAATAAACGATCTTACGGTCTTTTGCGCTGCTGCCGCTTAATGTGCCGAGTTCTTTCTTAAGATCGATCTCAGATGCAACAGGATATTCAAATCCTGTGCCCATTTCCTCGTTATATTGCTCAAGGATAGACTCTTCTTCTCTTGCGCTTCCGTCAGATGATGCAAGCAAATTAGCTATATTCCAAAAGGCCTTTTTCTCTTCAAGTGTTAATTGATCAAGCAACATATGCATCCCTTTCTTAATAAAAAGATTCCTGTCACATTATATCAAAGGACAATTGCTTTGTTGAACAGTGCACAAAAGCTTTCTTTAAGTGTAGAATTTATATGTATTTTGTGGGGACGATAGTATCGTTGCTTTTTTGGGGGAACTAATATGGGAAATAATAGGATTAAAAGATCTGTTAGTGTGCTTATTTCTATGCTTCTGGTTTTCGCACAGATCATATCTGTTGCCGGATGCAATGGAAAAGATGAGGACGGAGTCAAAAGGGTATCCAGGGATTCCACCTGGTTTAATGCGAAAGTAACCGGGCTCGATGGAAAGTACAAGAACAAGAAAATGGACAGTTTCTACTGTGATTTTCTCGGAGTATATAAGGACGGTGTTCTTATAAGGTCCGAAGGAGTAATTGATATATTAAATCAGAAATCTGACCCTGATAACCAGTTTGATAATATTGATTACTATAGTTTTTCCGGTGACCTGATATCTTCTTTCGATGCCCGTGAACTGCTATTAGATAAAGAAATCGACGATGTTATTATCTGTGACACGGAAGTTGTCTTCAGAATGCATAAAAATGTTCTGCTTGAAGGTGAGAAAGAAAGCAAACGCTATCTGCTAAGTATAGATCCTGAGACAGGGACTGTTGGCGAATTAAAAGAGATTGAAGGCGTTCCGGCAGGCACATTCAACGGCCTGGATGAGAATGGCACTTTTTATGAAGGCACCTGGGTTATCGGAGATTATTCAGTTTCCCGGTACAGTTTACGCAGATCGGCATCATTTATTATTTCGAAAAACGGTAAAAGCAAGATTGTTGATCTGTCGCAGGACCCTCAGTTTTCAGAAGTAAGTATCAGTGACTATATAATTGTTTCAGAAACAGAAATCCTTTTGGTTAATTTTTCCGATAAAGCCGCCTTTATCTCTTTGAACCTGGAGACGGGAGAAGTTAAGAATAAAGACGAAGAATACAAGTGGCTTAAGAAGATCCAGTATTTTACCAGACTGTCATCGTTTGGCGGGAAGACATATGTTAAAGATGCTTACGGTGTGAAATATATTAATTTTGCATCGAAAGAATTGACAGAGGTTTTATCTTTTAACGATTGTAGCGTCAACAGAATAGATTTGACGCAATCGGATCTTCTTTATGTTAAAGATGAAAGGTTTGTGTTCGCACGAAAAACAAGTGATGAAGAACTGTTTTCTGAAGATCACAGGAAAACTAAAGATGTTCCTGAAATAATCATCCTTGAGAGAGCAGATAAAAATCCGAATGCCGGCAGGATAATCCTTTCGGCAGGCACAGTCGGAAGTTTTTATTTGGAATATTCTATCTGTGAAGCAGTCAGAGTATTTAACGAGACAAATAAGAAATACTATGTGCAGTTGGAAAACAAACTCAATATCCTTGATTATGTGGATTACAGCAATGCTGATAACAATGATGCAGTTAACGGAATCTTTTACAGCGGTTCTTCTGAACTCAGCAATCAGCTGGCCACGGACATGCTCTCGGGCGAAGGTCCGGATATAGTTCTGTATGCGGGCGATTATAGACAGATCCATTCGGAAGAATACCTTGTAGACTTGAACAGGTATGTAAAAGGCAATAACGGGATCAATGAAGCAGATTATTTCTCGAATGTGATCGAAGCAGCTAAAGTTGACGATAAACTGTTATTTATTCCAATGGACTTTTCTGTAAAAGGCATATTAACCGACAGATCCAATGTCAGAGACGGACAGACAGGATTTACTTTCGATGAATACGTTAAATTCGTTTCTGAGGCATGCAACGGCGGCAATCCGCTGAGCGGGACGCAGCTTGAAGTCCTCACGACTTTGTATTCATATGCTGATGATTCCTGTATAAACGGGAAAACTGTTAACTTTGACAATGAATCATTCAGGGCTGTTTGCGACTATGTAAAGAATAATGTCAACGATAAATCCTTCAACATATCTCAAGACGCTGATGAAGCGTATTATAGCGGCCTGGATGATCTGTTGAGCCGTAACGGGTTAAAAGCAAAAAATCTGACGCTTTTGGGATATCCGTCAACAGACGGACGCGGACCGTTGATAGATATAGGTATTTCTGTCGGAATTTCCGCTTCTGTGCCTTCAGTTGTTGCTGACGGTGCCTGGGAATTTATCAAGGTCTGCTTAAGCGATGATGTTCAGAATACAATTGGCAAGAGCGTCAGCAATCCGCTGAGCATTAAGGCATGTGAGTCACTCTCGAAAAATACGATCGAGAGTTTTAATAAAGCCAATCCGTCAACTAAAATAGATGAATCGATCATAGAATCCTACAAGAAGGTTCTTATGTCAGGGGCGGTAATCGATAATACAGATCCTGCGGTATTGATCGTAATAAGAGAAGAAGTTCCTCCTTATTTTGTTGACCAGAAGAGCCTTGATGATATCCTGCCGATCATTAAAAACAGGGTGACAACGATATTGGCGGAAAGATCGTAAAGCAGATGAGGAATTAACTTTATGGGCAATAGATTTTCAAAGATATTCCCTGATGCTTTAGATAACGCAATGGTGCTGTTTTTCACGCCAAAGGGCAACTATGGTGACTTGTTTAATGAAGACGGAACGGTAGCCGCGCATTATTCTTATCCGGGTTATTGATAAGGAGAACAGCCTCCCGCCGGAGAAAAGGTATCTGAGCGACGAACTTGTCAAAGAGTTGTCGAAAGTGGTCGAGGAATATAAATCTCTGAAGAGAATCTAGTGTTGATCAGAAGGCGGTATAGCCCTGTTTCTTGACACCGGTATCTTGCGGTGTTATATTCCGTATGAATGAATATTCGTTCAGCCAAAAAGGAGGAATTAGGGATGCCGAAGACGGAAGAACAGTGCCAGCAGATCAGGGAAGATACCAGAAACAGGATACTTAAGAAGTCTTCTCTCTATTTCGCGCGCAACGGATTCGGAGACACGAAGATAGGCGATCTGGCCAGGCACATAGGTATAGGGCAGGGAACGATATATCTTTATTTCAAGTCCAAAGAAGAGCTTTTCGAAGAGATAAGGAAGAGCGCTGAGAACCAGGATGAGATAAAGCGTTTGAAGATGCTTGCAAAACTCCCTGTCCCAGCTAAAACCAAGATTGAGAAGCTTTCTTCTGAGATGGAAAAGAAACTTAAAAACGACGAAGAATATGTGGTTAAGATCACTATATTGTCACAGCTTCTTTTGGAGCAGAAGGAAAACTTATACAAGAACGATCTTTATAAGATCCTCGCAGAGATAGTAAGGCAGGGACAAAAAGAGGGAAGCGTTGCAAAAGGTGATGCTGTCTATCTTGCTGACCTATATTGGGGCACTGTCTATATGTATGCATTAAAAAAGCTCTTTGTGCCTGACTGCAAGATGGTAACAAAAGATACGTTGTCGCATCTCCTGGTGAAATGATGAAAAGAATAGCAGTAGTAACGGGCGCGACCGGAGGCATCGGCGGGATGTTTGTTAAGAGGATCTGCCTGATGGACGATATCGAGGAAGTATGGGCAATCGGCAGGAACAAAGATAAACTTGAAAGACTCCGCTCGCAGGATCAGAAGATCGTACCGGTAGCAGCAGACCTCAGCTCGGACGGAGTAGAGGCTATCTGCGGACTTATAAGTGAGAAATCACCTGATATAAGGATACTCGTAAATAATGCAGGAACAGGCTATATGGGGCCTTTTGAGAGGATGGAGAAAAAGCAGGTCGCAGATATCTGCAGACTAAACTGCAGCGTCCCGTCTGAACTGATATCAATATCGCTCCCATATATGCATGAGGGTGCGAGAATACTTAATATTTCATCGGCATCTTCATTTCAGCCAAATCCTTATCTTGCGATGTATTCAGCGAGCAAGGTCTATCTGAAGAACTTTTCGAGAGCGATAAATGCCGAACTTAAGTCAAGGAAGATAACGGCAACTGCTGTCTGCCCCGGATGGGTGGATACAGGGATGCTGCCGAGAACAAAGGCCGGCAGCAAGATTAAATATGCCGGCATGATCGCCCCTGAAATAGTTGTAGACAAAGCACTTAAGGATAGTGCCAGGGGAAAGGACATGTCAGTGCCGGGAGTATTTGCAAAATACTTCAGGTTCTATTCAAAAATAACGCCTGCAAATATAGTAATGAGCCAGTGGATTAGGAGCATAAGGAAATACATATGAGATACAGGATCGATACTGAGAGAGTAGATCTTTTCGACGTGAATATAGTGATAACGATGAAAGTGTCATTTGATAAAGACATACCGTTTGAAGACGCGCAAAAAGCGTTTTATAAGGCGTGCAGCCTTCATGAGGTGCTTAATTCGAAGGTGGTCATTGAAGATTCCGGAGACGCTTTTTATGTCAGCTGCGATGAGCCTCATAACAGCATAAGCATTACGGATCTTTTGTTGGAAGAACTGGTCATAGAAAACGAGAGAAAAAGATTCAGAGTAGATGAAGGCGAGTTTATCAGGGCTTTTTTGTCTTCCGACGGAATTGTCTTCATGATGCATCATTTAGGCGGAGACGGTAAGTCTTTGCTGTATTTTATCGAGACGTTTATGAAGTGCCTTTCAGGCCGGGAATGTGAATATCTTCCGTTCAGGTCGCTCGGATTATCGGACCTTCCAAAAGAAAGCAAGCTGCCTTTTTACTATGAGCTTTTATCCCGTTCGTGGAACAGGAATTGGAAAAAGGACAGAAAGGTCTTTAGTTTTGCCGACCTTGACGATGCATATTCAGGATTTTGGAAAGACCGCAAAACAAAGATCGAACTTAAGCGCTATTCAAAAGACGAACTGGACGTTCTCGTAAAGAACGCGAAAAATGCCGGAGTATCCCTTACGGCTTATCTTATTACTGACTTTATCAAGGATACTGATTCTTCTATGGATGTCGGCCTTGCAGTGGACGGAAGAACAGACGGCAACAGATCCATGGGAAACCAGGCTACGGGAATATCGGTCAAATACAGATACGACAAGAAAAAGTCTTTTGAAGATAATGCAAAAGCTGTCTTTAAGGCTATGCGTGAAAAGCTTGATGACGCCAGATCACGTTATCTTGTATTGCAGTTTATGGGGCTTTTAGATCCGACGCTTAAAGATTCTCTGAACATGGTTCATGCAGGATGCTTTGAAAGCAAAACAGCTTCTAAAGTCGCCGGTTTGCTTGGTTATGGAGATAAGGTCAAAGACATCAGCATCACAAACCTTACCAGGGCGGATATTCCTTTAGATTACGGCGATGTCCGTATCCGGGAGATAGTTTTTGTTCCGCCCGTTGTTTCATATGCGAAAAATGTCATAGGCATCGTTACGACAGATGATGTCATGACTGTCGCAAGACATATATACAGCACTTGATTTCCACTGACTTAAAACCGGTTTTAAAGCCGCTTTTATATTGCATTCAAAAAACTCTTGAAAACAATTTTTAATCATATTAGCCTAGTTTTTGGACGTCCAAATCTTACTTTAAGAGGAGACTGAAATGAACAAAGAAGAGTTCCATGCTTTTGTTGCGGAGAGCAAAGGAAACGAGAGCAATATATGCCAGATATGCGCAATAAAAGACGGCGTTACCGTCTACGAAGACTGCTGGAGAGGCTTTAAGGCAGAGGACCCCGTTAACGTTAATTCCGTGACCAAGGGAGTCATGGCTCTGCTTGCCGGCATTGCTCATGACAAGGGCTGTATAAGCGTTGACGATAAGGTTATGGATTACTTTGCTGATTATCAGGTAAAGCGGGGCGAGAAGACGATCTATGATGTTACCGTAAGGCACCTTCTTACGATGACTGCACCTTATAAGGGCAAATCCGAGCCGTGGAAAAAGGTCTGCACTTCAGATGACTGGACCAAGGCGGCGCTGGACTTTCTCGGTGGACGAGTCGGCATTACCGGTGAATTCAGATATGCGACTTTGGGGATCCAGATACTTGCAGGGATAATCGAGAGAGCAACAGGTGAGAAGTTGATAGACTTTGCCAACAGAAATCTCTTTATTCCTCTGGGTATCCCTGAACATGTGATCCATGGTGACAGCAGTAAAGAAGACCAGTTCGATTTCTTCATGAACAAAGGCCCCAGAAAGAATGAATGGTATTCGGACCCTCAGGACACGGTAACGGCAGGCTGGGGACTCTGTGCTTCCGCAAAAGACCTTGCATTGATCGGCGATATGGTGCTTAACAACGGACGATCCGGCGGCAAAGAGATCGTATCTTCTGACTGGATAAACAGCATGCTGACACCCTATCAGAAACTCGGCGAGAGATTCGGGAATATGTACTATGGTTATCTGTGGTATAAGCCTTATGAGGACAGGGAAGTATACGCTGCAATAGGTGATTGTGGGAACATCATCTATGTAAACAGGGAAGTGAATATTGCTGTGGGTGTGACAGGTACGTTCAAGCCCATGATATTCGACAGGGTTGAGTTTATTGAGAAGTATGTGCTCCCGCTTACAATGTGATGATGTCAACTATTTCTGATATAATTATTCTCAGGAATAAGTGAATAGGGGGTATTGTCTATGAGATTCTATGAGGATCTTAGAGCTTACTATTTCAGCAAAAATCCGGAGACTGATGCGGAAGAACGTTCGCTCATTATCGAGCAGAGCAAAGAGTACGTTAAAGAGTATGTCGGAAACGTCTTGGGGCCTGAGGAGACTTTGGGAGGCAACGTTAAGAAATACCTGCCGATCGCCCTTTTTGGCATTGCGGTAATCCTGCTTATCATCTTCTCAATCAACAAGATGGTTCCTGCGCTTCTTTTTACATTCGGAGGAGTGTTCATTCTCTTCGGAATAGCTTTTTTCATTCCCGGCAAAAAAGTGGAACATCCGGAGCTCCCGGATACCGCTAAGATTCCGAAAGCAATCCCCGGCGCTGCAGCGATCGCGTTCGGCCTCGCCGTTATAGTGCCTGCGGCTGCTGCACCGGCTTTTGGCTATTCAAAGTCACTGGTAGCAGGCGGTGCGACATGGTTTGTGCTCGGCGGATTGTTCTTTATCGTTTATTCGATCATCGGGTTTGTCAGGTTTTCGAAGGCCTCGAAAAATACCGTGCAGGGTAAATGCATCGGTTATATCAAGATGGTTGAAGGAAGCAATAACAGCAATGTCCGTCACCACAGTTATTACATTACCGGAGCTCCTGTTTTCGAATACAGCATAAACGGAGTTACTTATCAGGCATTCCAGGAAAACAATATGAGGACAGGAAAGCTCACTCCTTATGTCGGTGATATAGTTGAGCTCGGAGTCCATCCTGATGATCCATATGCGGTTTTCTATCACAGGAATACCGGTGCGAAGATCTTTGCCATTGTATTATCTCTTGTCGTGCTCGCAGCAGGTATCGTTCTCTTCTGTCTGGTTCCTACTGTAAATGACAACGGCGGTTTTGTGGTCAATACTATGGGCGGCCAGACTATGCTTGCCAAGGCCAAGTTTGACGACAAGACAATTGCGAAATATATTACCGGGGATTACACGATCGAATATGTTACGGTTACTGCAGCATACGATCTTGACGGTTCACCGGTAGTCGAGCTTTCAAACGGCAAGGGCTTAAAGCTTAAGGAAGATGAGAGGGACAAGTATCCGGTAGGTGCAGCTGTGTATGTTGTTAAGCCGGTAGACGGATCAGCAGGCCTTAACTTCAGAGCCGAAGAATGGGAGTATGCGGGAAGTCATGAAGTAACAGGGCTTCCGTAAGTTATTACTTAATAAAAAAATCAGGCTGTCTCATGTGAGGCAGCCTGTTTGTTTTTAAGTCATGTAAGTCGGTTTAGGTCCTAAGTACGATTCAGGTATCTTAGCGCCTTCTTCGCATATCACGATCTTCTGCAGAACGAAGTTCGGATCGATCGAATAGATGCTTAAGGTATTGAGTCCCTCATTCAGTTCGACCGTGAACGTAGTCTTTCTTACGTTGTCGAGAACACCCTGTGACCAGTACGGATTGCCGTCGCCTACTGCAAAGCCTTCAGGTATCATGTTGATCTTCTTGACCTTGCCTTCGTTGACGCTGATTCCGACCAAGATCTTCGGCTCACGGAAGTGCGGATTGCTGGGATTGGTATAGAGCGTCACATCGTATTTGCCTGCCGCAGGAACACTGATCTTGTAATCAAGGTGCGGAGCTTTCTTTACGCCAAGGACTTCATCCTGCGGATACGCCTTGATCGCATCCATGCCGCGGCTGTAGTCCCTGATAACGCCGTAGGCTGCAAATGAAGGCGAAGAATATGCTTTGCTGTAGTCTAAAGGCAGGATGGAGATGTAGTTCATTCCGAAGGCGTGCTTTTCGACGGATCTGTCGAAAATATTGGCCTTGATGATGTCCTCGCCGTAATCCTTTCTTCCGACCCAGTGATGGACCTTCTCGCCCTTAAATGCGGATGCCCTGTTGAAAGGAACCTTGACGACCGTATATCCGTCGGCGCTTCTTATGCAGAACTCCGTGGAATCGCCGCGCTTGATCGCAGAGCGGTCGATCTTAACCTTAAGTTCTGTCAGTGTATAAGGCATAGCAACGCCTTCTTCAGAAGAGAAGCGCAATCCCTTGCAAGGGTTTTCTACGGAGAACTTTACGTTCTTATCGCAGGCTGTACTGAGGAACAGCGTAGCTTCATCACAGGAAGGATCAAGGAACTGGTCTAAAAGAAGAACGCGGCCTGTCCAGAACTTGCCTTCAGTGGACTGGCATGAGCCCTTGATGACCGTTATGAGCCTTTCTTTGTTGGCAGGCTCGAAAGTGCTGATGACCGGGTACTTGCAGCCTTCTTCACACCAGTTGTTGAAGCCGATGTGCTCGGATAAGCCCATGCCGTACCACTTGCCGCCATGTATCGTGTGAAGCTCATCAACTATGATCCTGTCATATGCAATACACTTGTTTATTTCCTTTGCGAGTGTCAGTGCGTAAGTACTGCCGAGTTCTGTGAAGGCATGATTCAAAGTCGTAAGAAGCCACATCCTCTGGACATTGAGATTGGCTGTAAGAGGAAGCCATACGAGCTCGTAGAAGCTGAACTCTGCATTGCCTTCAAGCTTGCCTCTGAGTTTGTCGCACTTCTTCATCAGAACATCGATATCTGTAAGAAGATCGAAAGTCTCATTATAGTTAAATGCGTTATAAACGCGGCCGTTCATTGCTTCCGTGCGGCGCGCTGTTGTGATGCGTGTATAACCCAAGAGCATCTCGCGGATGGCACGCTTATCGGCAGGAGATACGTTCGATCCGAATACGCGGTCAACGATGAGCTTCGTATATTCTACTGCCGCATCGTGATTTGTCGTTCCCCAGCGGTCGAAGTCGTAAGCAAGATCGAGGAAGAATGACAGCGGATATTCATTGCTGAAGATATCGCCGACATTAACGATCCAGAGATCTCTTATGCCGAAGTCATATGCTGTCGTCATCTGCTCCCAGGTCTTAGCGAGGTTCGATGTGTTGAACCACTCGAAAGATATCGGCAGGCCGTGATAGTCGAAGTGATAGTACATTCCGTAGCCGCCCTTGTGCCCCCGCATCTCAGGTGTGGGAACCGTACGGAGGTTGCCGAAGTTATCGTCGCAGAGCATCAGCGTAACGCCGTCAAGCTCCGGATCACCCATAAGGCCCGGTGTCTTCTCGTCGCCGTAGAAATAAGGCTCGACTTCCTTATACAGAGCGAGCATTCTCGGTACGGAATCAAGATCCTTGTTTACGTATTTTCTTATGAGCTTGTTCTGTGTCTTTAAGACCTTGCGGAGCAGGTCGATATTATCCTTGAGAGTCGCATCCTTGCCCATGATCGCGGTATCAGCCTCGCCGCGCATTCCGACGGTGATGACGTTCTCGAACTTGCCGCTTCGTTTAAGTCCGTCTTCCCAGAATCTCGTGATGCCTTTCTCGTTCTTGAGGAAGTTCCATGCATCGCCGTAGATGGACTTGGGACCTCTTAAATGCTTATATTCCTCGCCCTGTCTAAGGCACGGCTCGTGGTGGCTCATTCCCATTACTACACCGAGCTCGTCAGCAAGTTCAGCGTTTGCAAGGCCGGGGCCGTCGTCAGGGAAGATCTCTGCCCACATTGCAGGCCAGAGATAGTTACCTTTAAGTCTTAACAGGAGCTCGAAAACATGCTCGTACATCTTGGCGTTGAATCCGCCGAAGTTATGCATGCAGAAGTTGCCGAAAGCCGGCCACTCATCGTTGATGAAGAAACCTCTGTATTTTACTGAAGGCTCTTTTGAGACCATGCAGTAATCGGAGGGGATCTTGAAGGTCGACATTTTCGGAGGCTTAACATCAAGCCAGTCAATGAAAGGGGAGACGCCCAGCATCTCGGAGAGCTTGAAAAGTCCGTAGATGGCACCGCGCTTGTCGCTTCCCGTAATTACAAGAGAAGAATCTTTTACTTCGATCTTATATACTTCGCGCTTGCCTTCGATATCGCTTACATCGATGCCGGCAGCCTTAATGAGCTTGTCGCCTGCAAGACCCACCAGGATGGGGTATTTGCAGTCAGATGAATCAACTACGGAAGGAGCAGCTCCGAATACCGCTTTGATATCGCCTGATACCTTGGAAGCGATCTTCCTGACACCTGATAAAGTGTCCTTGCCGCAAACGATCTCAATGTCCTTATTCTTAAGTCTTGTAGAAGAGATGATATAGTCCATAAGCCAACCTCTTATTAATAACTTCCATACAAGCATACAACACTTGTTAAAGTTATTCTATCTCAATTCTTAAGATTTATTTTATTAATATTCACCATATACATCAATTGGGACGGCCTTCCTGAGTGCGATTTCTATATTCGTGATAATTTTATTGAATAACGATAAAAAACTCTTGAAAATCAAAAAACGCTATGTTAGTATACTGGACATAAGGCATGCTTTGATGTTTTCAAGGAGGAAAAACGAATGCGATATGACGACGTGATCTTAAGATGGGCAAAGATAGCCACAGTCCTTTTTACCGCTATGGCTGTTGTTGCGGATGTCTTTGGTGTAGTCATTACCAAATATATTGCGTACTGCTGGGCTGGGGTTTTCGATCTTCCGAGCGTAATCGGCCTTACCACGGTTTTTTATATAGGTACGGTAGGCGGATATCTCGTCCTTATTCCTCTCTTCCTTATGTTATCCAATATGAGCAAGGACAAAGTCTTTGACAGGGCAAATACAAAGCTTATGGCTATAATCACACTGGCACTGGTCGGTATTGCCGTTGACTGCACAGTGGGCGGCTTTATCTGGAACGGCGCGTGGATCCTTGCTATCGTGGCATTGTTCATGGCTCTTGTGGTCCTGAGCATCAGAGTCGTATTTGCCAAGGCGATCACAATGAAGGAAGAAATGGATCTTACGATCTGAGAAAGGAGGAGAGACATGATCATAGTAAATCTTGATGTAATGATGGCTAAGCGTAAGATCTCCTCCGGCGATCTGGCTGCAAAGGTAGGGATCACTCAGGCGAATCTGTCGATCCTTAAGAACCAGAAGGCGAAGGCCGTAAGGTTCTCAACACTTAACGATATCTGTAAGGCATTGGATTGCCAGCCCGGGGACATCCTCGAGTACAGGGAGGACTGATCACAAATGGACAAAAAAGTAATAATGCAGAGGCTGGGAGTAATCCTTGCCTATCCCTTAGCATACCTTTATTTAAGGCTTCTGGTATCTTTTTCGGAAGAGTTTTATATACCCGTAACTATCGGGTGTGGCGATTTTAAATACAATATTGCATACCCTGTCTTCGCACTGCTCTTTATTGTGGTTAACGAGATAGTAAGACGCGGAAGGAGAGGCTTTGATTCCAAGCCTTCTTCAGGAACCATCTTCTGGTATGTCATTACGTTCCTTGCAGGACTTACGGCTACCATCGCTTCCGAGGAAGTATTCGGTGATATTGAGGTAGTCTCGGTATTTGCGATGCACCTTGGCGCAGTATATTCAGTATTGGTATCCAATGACCTCCTGCTCGGCGGAAAGACATCCGGATTCATACCCGCAGACCTTATTCACGGTTTCTATGTAAAGTCTTTTGCGGGCTTCCCGAACTTTATCGTTGACTGGAAGAGCTTTGCAAAGCCTCGAAAAGAAGACGGAACGGAAGCTGAACCGGCACCTAAGAAGAATCCTTTAAGCGCGATAATATTCATCATAATAATGTTCGTCCTGATGATCATCTCGCTTGCACTGATGGCTTCTATCGATAAGGATATCGGTGTATTCCTGGAAAACTGCTTCTCCGGTATCGACCGTTATCTTTATAACTTAAAAGCAGATGAGATCATCGCACGCCTTATCTTCGCGGTTCCCGTATGCTTCTACCTTTACGGACTCATGGCCAGGAGTGCAAAATCCGACGGTGAAAGAGAGAAGAGGTTTGCTTCAAGGCTCCTTAATGTCAAAGGCAAGGGCAAGACGGTATCGGCCACTCTGGTATATGTTGCAGCAAGCATCTTTGTAGTCGGATATATACTTTTCTTTATTAAGAGACTTACTTATATGCTGGGCGGCTTCGCAGGTGATGTTCCCGACGGCATGCTCGTATCACGTTATGCGCAGGAAGGCTTCTGGCAGATGGTCGGAATCGCAGCAGTAAACATGTGCGTTTACATTGCGATCATCCTTCTCGGTAAAACAGATTCCGACGGCAAGTTCGCTCTGCCTGCAAAGATCCTTGTTACGCTTCTCATGATCGAGAACATCATCTTCTCAGTCATCGCAATGAGCAAGATTGGCCTTTACTACAGCATTTACGGATACACTCCCAAGAGGATCCTCGCTATGTGGGCAACGCTCTCTTTGGGATTTGCGGCGCTTATGACCATCATCACGGTCCATCGCGGGAAGCCGCATTTCAGGGCAGGCATCATCTTCACGACGATCTCTTATATCGCGATCTGTATCCTGTCGGCAGTACTTGTCGCGATCGGAGCTTAAAGCAAAACAGGCTTAAAGGAATAGGGAATAATGATAAAAGGCTGTCCGGGATTATCCCGGACAGCCTTTACTATATACTATAATATAATATATAATATATTAAGAAATGTTCTTGTAATAGTTATTTTCGAAGAAATGTAATATTACAAAACCCAACATGTAGTAAAATGTCACATAAAATCTGTTTACATAACCAGGTCTTGGTGCTATGATTACTCCATAAGAATAACATACATTTGTTCGTTTTTGACAAGTGTATTTTCGGTTTTTTTAAGGAGATATTAGTATGGTTGAGTTTAATTGCACAGTGAAGGACATTTTCAGAAGACCGAACATGATCGACAAGGCGGTAAGGGATCTCGCGGATAAGGGATATGCAGAGCACGCCGTTACTTATACCGGATTACGGGACAATATCTTTAATGCGCTCGCGTATGCGGCAGGCAGGATGAAGGATTACGAGTATGACGTGGCGATCGGTTATCTGGAATCCAGACATTCCGAGCAGACCATCGCGAAGATGACTTACTATACCCACAGGACTATCAGACGTTATGTGCGTAAGGCATGCGACCTTATAAGCGAATACTATCTTAATGAGATGGGCATAAAGCTCCTGCCCGTAGATACGAGATCCGTTAAGTGTAATATCACCGCAGGAACTTTCTGGGATAAGGTCGATTCACTGATGCATGACAGCATCGAGAACGCGTGTGTAGTCATTCTCTGCTGTTATGAGAAGAAGTCAGTCAATTACGTCTGCAGCACATATTCGATGGGCAGCGATAAGGTTAAGAAGATCGTCAGTTCATTTGATTCCGTACTCACGGTCTATGACATTCCCTCTGAGGCCCGCAGCGTAGTTTAAGGTGTTTTTAACCTCCGTATGCATTAAGACAGAGTGTTCACTTAAGACGCGAATACTCTGTCTTAATGTTATAATCTTAACTGCTTAAACCTTACGCAAAGCATAATGGAGGATCTTTATATGACCATTACTTTCGATAAGCTTCCCGGAAATGTTGAAGAGCTTAAGGCGATGTCCATCGCATCTTTGAACGAGCCTGAATATGGCGCAGCTCTCTTTGTAGCAGCAATGATGCACTATTCCGTAAATAAGGAAGAGACATTCGAGATGCTGGATTTCCTTAACGGACCTTATGAAGTAACTGCATACCAGAAGCAGTTTATCGCTGACAGGATGGCTGACGGCGACTATGTCGTACGTTCTTTCTTTAACGGCACATCTCCTGATAACGATTACACACCTTCCATGCCTTATACGATCGAGACAGAGAGAGGTTTTGATCAGGAGACTGAAGGAAGGATGAGGATCCTTCTTACATCATCCGGAGCTGATACAAAGCGTTTTATCACGATGCGTCATAAGCCTTCCACCAACCAGTGGTTTGTTGAAGAGCAGATGATATTAGGCATGATCAGGGCTCCCAAGACTGCTGATCCCTGGGCTTGATAAGGTAGCATCAGCATGAAGACAGAGAGAATCTTTCCTAAGGTTTCAATATCACAGAAGGCCGCAAGGT
Organism: Oscillospiraceae bacterium; assembly: GCA_902780785.1. Lineage (GTDB taxonomy): Bacteria > Bacillota > Clostridia > Saccharofermentanales > Saccharofermentanaceae > Saccharofermentans. Next base: position 288,806 of record CACZGS010000001.1, read on the forward strand.
CACTAAAGAACGGTCATCCGTGGGTTTATGCGGATGAGATATCTTCTGATGCCGCGCTTACTGACGGCTGTATAGTAGACTGCTTTGAAGGCTCGAGCTGGCAGGGAGCAGGCTTCTATAATTCGAATTCGAAGATCGCCGTGAGGATAATATCACGCAACAGCAATGATGTCTTTGATCAGAAGTTCTGGTACAGGCGTATCCTTTATGCGGTCTCATACAGGAAGACTGTCATGCCCGGAGATGACTTTAAGTGCTGCAGGCTGATCCACGGAGAAGCTGACCAGATACCGGGCTTTACATGTGACAGATACGGAGATATTGTCGTAACGCAGATCGCATGCCTTGGCGTTGAACTAAATAAGGATATTATCTATAAGGCTTTGCTGGATGTCTTTGAAGAGATCGGCGAGCCTCTTAAGGGTATCTATGAGAGAAATGAGCTTGCCCTCCGTGAGAAGGAAGGCTTAGAGCTCTATAAGGGCTGGTATGACGGCAAGGATTTCCCCTGTGTTACCGAGATCATCGAGAACGGCATTAAGTATTCCGTTGATGTCGAGAACGGACAGAAGACCGGATTCTTTTTAGATCAGAAATACAACAGGCTTGCTGCCGCCAAGATCGCCAAGGATAAGAATGTTCTGGACTGCTTCACGCATACGGGCTCATTCGGCCTTAATTGCGCCTATAACGGCGCCAGGCACGTTACGAGTGTCGACATATCTTCGCAGGCTGTTGAGATGGCCAGAGCTAACGCAGAGCGCAATGGGCTTGACGGTAAGATCGATTATGTATGCGAGGATGTTTTCGAGCTCCTGACAAAGATGGCAGAGAAGAAGGATCACTCATTCGATTACATAATCTTAGACCCGCCTGCTTTCACAAAATCCAGAGAGACCGTTGATTCGGCCGGCAGGGGATATAAGGAGATCAATCTCAAGGCGATGAAGCTTCTTCCGAGAGGCGGATATCTTGCGACATGCTCATGCTCACATTTCATGACGGATGAATTATTCAGAAAGATGCTCTCTTCCGCGGCAAGGGATGCGAGCGTCAGTTTGAGGCAGATCGAAGCAAGAACACAGGCGCCGGATCACCCCATACTTTGGAACGTGCCGGAGACAGAGTATTTAAAATTTTACATTTTCCAAGTTGTTTGATCTGCCGGTTTTCCGGATAAGCGAAAAATCCCTGAAACGCCCTGAGAATATAGCTCAGCGGCGTTTTTTATTGATCGCCTTCACACAGTTTAGCCTATCTTTTCTCACAATCTTGTTGTCGTTTTGATGCTGATATGAAGATGATTTGAAAAACGGCCGTAATAACCTTGTATACAGAAAGCGAGGTTTGCTTATGTGCAATGAGATCTTAAATGAACAGAATAACAGTTGTTTCGATAAGGACGCGACTCTGGTCATTAAGCAGGATGCGATCATAAACAACGTTAAATATATAAAGGAAAAGACAGGTGCGAAGATCATCGCAGTTGTTAAGGAGAACGGTTACGGATTGGGTGTAGCCAATCTTTACCACATCATCGAGGATCAGGGCATCTTCATGTATGCCGTTACTGCTCCCTGTGAAGCTATCGCATTGCGAAAAGAAGGATGCAAGGAAGATATCCTCATGCTGACTCCCATCTCCGATTTCAGCGATCTCGTAACGATGGTATCTTTAGGCGTCGTTATCGCATTGGGAAGTGAGAATCAGATCCCTGAACTTCTCGACGTGTATAAGCTCGTAGGAAAGAAACCGAGAGTACATATCCAGATCGATTCAGGACTCGGAAGATACGGATTTAATGCAGACGATATGCTCGACTTCAGCAAGATCAAGGACTGCATCTCCATAGAAGGATGCTTCTCACATCTTGCAGGAAGCACACACAACTATAAGAAGAGCGTTGAGAATCAGGTCCGTGTGTTCAATCTTGCATTAGAGAAGATAAAGGCAGCAGGCGTAGATCCCGGAATCTGCCACATCGCAAATTCCAAGGCTGCAATGACATTCGGTTCTCTGGGCTTCGAAGCGGTAAGAGTCGGCAGCGCCATCCTCGGCAAAGTTGCTGATAACAACGAACTCGAGGAAGCTGTATGGCTTGAATCCAAAGTGTTTTCCGTATACGAGAGACTCGAAGGCGAACACATCGGATACAGCGGTGAAGCTTACTTAAAGAGAGACAGCTCTCTTGCGGTAGTCAGGATCGGAACAGGATGCGGAGTAGGATTGATCCAGAAGAGCGCAATGGATTTCTCATTCTTGAATATCCTCAAGAATATTCTCAAGAGGATCAATGCGGATCCTGTCTTAAATGTGTGGATAAATGGAAAGAAGAGTCCGGTGATCGGCAGGATCGGTGTATCGCACATGACTGTCGATGTAACAGAAAACAAGGTAAAGGAAGGAGATATCGTTAAGATCGGTGTAAATCCTTTACTGGTTCATCCTTATGTAGAAAGGCTGGTGGTCTGACATGAAAACTATGGAACAGAAGAAAAAGTTCAGTTTAGGCTCGTTTGTAAAGTCTGTACCCGTCGAGAGCTTTCTCGCCGGTGTAGTCAACGTAAGTATCTGCTTCCTCTCTGACGAGAACATAATTATCCCAGTCACACGTACAGGAGTAGGAAGTGACGATGTAGTCGAAGAATCCAGCTTCGATCAGTCGGTTCTGCTCTTCAAGAATTGCAGGGTAGCTTGATTCGATATTGAGGTAGCAGAAGAATCTGTTTTGAGGAAGAAGGCCTGCAGCAGTGTAGAAGCCTGAATCCATAACATCGTAAGTAAGGATCCTGGCGTCAGGTGTCTGGTTGATCGTATCGGCATACCGGAACTGCGCCAGGAATTCTTTTTTCTCGAAGATGAGATAAGTATTCTTGTTCAGCAGTAAAGTAACTCCATAGAAGATGATCAGCACTCCTGAAATGAGTCCCTGCATGAATCCCGGATTCTGCCTGAAGGATTTCTTTATGAACGCTAAGCCCTTGCACAAAGGGATCAGGGCAAGGCTGAAATAACCGGCCAGGATATAAACGTAATAGTAGATAAAAGAATTCTTTGTAAATGTAAGTCCTATAGAAAGGAAGAACGTAATAAGGAAGAGGAAGACTGTCTTCTTCCTGTACTTCTTTTCGATGAAGAAAAGAGATGCAAAAGTAAGGAGCAGAAGAGCGCCGAACTTGGGATATTTGATTGACATCTTGCAGACGGCATATAACGGAATATAGATATTTCTTATTACCGGTATTGATGACAGAAGTGTCTTTGCTTCTCCGGAATGGTACAGGAAGATGTTGTTATAGAAATATGCTTCCCAGAGAGAATCAAGAGCACCGTTTGCAGCAAAATAGAGCAGGACGGGAACCGAGAGGATCACGAATCCTGCGATAAATCTCCAGACGAGAGCCCAGAGCTTTTTGAAGTCTTTGCGCTTGATCGAAAGGATCAGGATATATAAGCAGAAACCGGCCATGAAGCCGATGAAGGTATACTTTATCCAGAATAATGCAGACGTGATGAGACCGCAGAAAAGAGCCTCCTTTTTGGACGGGAGACCGTCGCCTTTTACGATGGATTTAAGACCGAAATACAAAGCGATCGTAAGAAGAGGGAAGCACAGTTCTTCTGCGTTGCCGCCGAAGTTGAACAACCTTGTCGAATATGTGAGACCGATAAACAAAGGAACGAGCGCTGCAGCGAACTTCGGAGGTTCGGTAAAAAGCTTTACGATCTTCCATGAAAAGACCGCGAACAAAGAGGCCATGATACATTCCACTATCCATGCGCCGATAAATGACTTCTCTGTTATAAGAGCAGCCAGGGCATAGATGAAGTAGAGAAGAGGTCCTTTTTGTTCGTAGAGATCCCTATATGGAACAAGGCCGTGGATAATGCCTCTGCCTAAAGTGAAAAAGCAGTTTGCATCGTCCCAGGGATTGAACGGATAAAGAGGTGAACAGGTCGACACGACCGTTATCGTGACTATTGCCGATATTACCGGAATGGCAAGTTCGGTCTTAGTCAGCTTGTCTTTAACGTTCAATCCGTGAGTCTGCATCTGTGATCTAAAGCCTTATCTGATCAAGCTTCTGCCTTCCACAGACCGTGGAGATTGCAGTATTCGTAAGCTGCGATGACTTTCTCGTCAGCTGCGATAGTAAAGACTGCTTCAGGAGCAGCACCGGGCTTGAGCTGTCTTACGATAGCGCCCTTGTCGGTCTCCAATGCGATGAATGTGATGTAGTGTGCATCCATCATGGGGTGAGCGACTTCTCCGACAGTAACGGTTACTTCCTGGCCGTTTACCTTGATAACGGGAACATGCTTCTCGCCTGCAGCATCAGTAGTATTGGGGATGAGCTCTTCAAGGGGACCACCTTCGCATTCGGTCTCGAAAAGCTTGGTTACTACAGTACCGCACTTGCCAATAAAAAACTTCATAACTCCAAATCCTCCTACTGAATTTAATTAGTAAAACCATTATAACATTTTGCCCGCGCAAAGGTCCTTTTCGCGTGAATTGAAAATCATTATGGTGGCATTATGTATAAACGAGATTAAAACTTAATGGAAACAACACAAGAGTGACGGAAATTGCTTAAAAAGAAAGAGTTTTTGACTTAATGAGAACATAGCGCTTTTGTATAATTTCCTTGGAGTTAAGAAGTACTCCGGCCAAAAATATCAGATGAGGTGGAATGGATATGGCTAACATTTTTGATTTTACGGGTAGAGTTGCTGTTATTACAGGCTGCTCCACAGGACTCGGTGTTCAGATGGCTAAAGCTCTTGCAAATCAGGGCTGTGATATCGTAGCCATTGCACGCCGCCAGAATCTGCTCGACGAAGTTTGCGCAGATATTGAAAAGACTTATGGCGTAAAGACACTCGCTGTTAAGCTCGACATTACAGACACAGCAGCAGTTGACGCTGCAGTAGACGAGATCATTGCCAAGATGGGCAAGATCGACATCCTCGTAAACAATGCAGGCACAGGCGCTGTTGCTCCTGCAGAAGACATCACAGATGAGCAGTTCATGAATGAGATCGACATCGACCTCTTCGGTTCTTTCAGAATGGCAAGAGCTATTGCTAAGAAGGCTATGATCCCTGCAAAGTTCGGAAGAGTCATCAACATCGCTTCCATGTATGGTCTCGTAGGCAACAAGGTTGCTCCCGCATCTCCTTATCACGCAGCTAAGGGCGGTGTCGTTAACCTTACAAGAGCACTTGCTTCCGAGTGGGGTAAGTACGGCATCACAGTTAACTCTATCTGCCCCGGCTATTTCTACAGCCCTCTTACAAAAGAGACTTTGGATTCCGAGTTCTTCCAGGCTAATGCAAGAACAATGATCCCTCTCGAGAGATACGGCAATGACGGCGAGCTCGATACAGCTATCTGCTTCCTTGCTTCTCCTGCAACAACATATGTAACAGGCGTAAATCTCCCTGTAGACGGCGGATATACAGCAATGTAATCAAGCTTCGCGGATGTGAAATCGTCCGTGGCTTTTAACCAATATATAACCGTGCAATTCTTTTATTTTTAATAAAGATTTGCACGGCTTTTTTTGTTATGATATGCGTTGGAAGGGGTGAGTAGTTGGAAAAGCCTAAAGACAGCTTCGTTTTCTCCCGCAAAGATCTTAAGCGGGAAGCCAAGAACAACTTCAAGCATCATTATCTGATGTATGTTGTTGCCTGTCTTTTCTCACTCATAATCCAGGCAGAATTCTTCACTTCCGATAACCTTATCTCGGTAAGAAGACAGGTCGTTGCAGACGCTGTCGATGCGGTATGCGAACTTACCGGAATAGATGACGTAAGAAGGATCGAGAAAGCCTATAATTCCATCGACGCTGATGCTGACTCCTTATACAAGGACGTCAAGCAGTACCTTTACAGCAAGACTCTGGAAAACGATGACGCCAACAAGGTCTTCGGAAGGACCAGGGGAATGCTTAACCAGGTGATAAATTACATCACTGAAGAAACGATCGTATCCAATCTCTATTCAGTTGTCGTCCAGTTCATAGCTTTCGGTAATGCCGGAAAGCTGTTGCTGATAATACTCCTTGCGGTAATAGCGGCATTCGCCTGGCTCTTTATCCGTAACCTGTATATCGCCGTAAACCGAAGAATCTTCCTTGAAGGCCGTGTCTATAAGAGGATCCCCTTCTCGAAATACCTTTTCTTCATAAGAATGAAGAGATGGATCAGAGCATCATTTACGATGGCTCTGAGAACTGCGATCGAATTGCTCGGAATGTCGACTATCATCGGATTCCCGATCGTTCACTACGGCTTTTTCCTGATGCCTTATATCATTGCCGAGAACCCTGATATCAAGCCTTTTGAAGCTGCGAAGCTCTCATGGCTGATGATGAGGGGAAATAAGTGGAAGCTCTTCTGTATGAGCATGAGCTTTATGGGCTGGTATGTCTTAGGAAGCTTTACTTTCGGCCTTTCCAATATCTTCTTCTCGAACCCTTACATGATCTGCTGCTATTCCGAGTACTATGCGCAGATCAGAAAGTATGCAAAAGAGAAGGGCATAGCCGGAGCCGAATTGCTCAACGACGAGTATCTCTTCTTAAAAGCAGATTCAAATACTCTCATCGAGACTTATTCAGATGTTCTTTCAGAGCTCGAAAAGCCTGAGTACTCATTAGAGAATCTCGAAGGACGCCGTGAGAAGTTCTTCGCCAAGAACTTCGGTGTCATTCTCTGGAACAGCAAGGAAGAGATCGAATATGAGAACAGGCAGGCTCACAGGATGAGGATGCTCGCTTATGAGAAGGAGGCAAAGGGCCTGGTATACCCTTCAAGACTTTCTCCTATCCCTGAACAGCGCAGGATCAAGGCATTGGACAACATCCATTACATGAGGCATTATTCTTTGTCTTCTCTTGCGATGCTGTTCGTTATCTTCTCGAATTTCGGCTGGACATGGGAGCTTTTCTATTACTTCCTCATGAAGGGCCAGCTTATCAACAGAGGCTTTAACCACGGACCGTGGCTTCCTATCTACGGATTCGGCGGACTCATCGTTCTCATGGGGCTTCACCGCGTGCGCAAGAATCCTGTCATATTCTTCTTCTCGACGGTAATCTCATGCGGCGCCGTAGAGTACTTTACCAGCTGGCTTCTTGAAGTCGCATTCGATAAGAAATGGTGGGATTACAGCGGTTATTTCCTTAACCTCAACAGCAGGATCTGCGCTGAGGGCCTCTTTGTATTCGGTGTCTGCGGTCTGGCATTTATCTACGTCCTTGCCCCGCTCCTCGATAATCTTATCCGCAAAATAAACAGAAGGGTCCTCGTGCCTTTGGCCGTGACCCTTGTGTTGATAATTGCTGCTGACTTCGTCTATTCGAACTTCGTGCCCAATACCGGCTACGGAATTACGGGCAATTTCGATAACGAGAACGATGTGACTGTCGAGACTGTCCTTGAAGAAGGTTAACTTCAGAACCAGGACTGTACTGATTCAACTGCTCCTGTTGCAAGAATGATAGCCAATGCCACGAGGAATACCACTAAGCAGATGATAGTGTAGCAGAAGTAAGATCTTGCGAAGTTCTTCTTGTTTACGTTCTTTGCGCCGATCGCGAAAACGATGAGGAAGATAAAGCCGATTACCGGAATCGAGAATAAGATCTCATATCCGAAGTAGCCCCACATCGATATCGGACGGTACTCTTCAGGTATCTTCTGATTGTCCATTATTTAATCCTCCCTTATTCAAAAAGCACTAAAATCGTTGAAGAAAGCTTTGATTTTCTTCAAAAGTAAATATAGCATAAATGCCTTGTATTTCATTTAATAAAATGTTAATTTACCTCATACTGATTTATAAGTAAGGGACGACAAACTATGGAAAAGAAGCCTTTTGTAACTAAGAGCCAGATCGATGAGATCGCAAGAACACACCATACGCCTTTCTATCTTTACGATGAGAAGGGGATCCGCGAGAACTGCGAGCGTGTAAAGAAGGCTTTTGCCTGGAATAAGGGTTTTAGAGAGTATTTCGCTGTAAAGGCAACACCTAATCCTTACATCATGGACATCATCAACGACTACGGATTCGGTTTTGACTGTTCATCCGAGGCAGAGCTTATCCTTGCAGACGCCGTAGGCGGCCCGATCATGTTCTCGTCAAATGACACACCCGCAAGAGAATATGCACTCTGTGCTAACTTAGGCGGCATCATCAATCTTGATGACATTACGCACATTCCTTTCTTAGAGCAGATCTTAGGACCCCGGTTCCCTGAGGTAATGAGCTGCAGATACAATCCGGGCGGAGTATTCAAGCTCAGCAACGGCATTATGGATAACCCGGGTGATTCCAAGTACGGCATGACAAAAGAGCAGCTTATCGACGCTTATACACAGCTCAAGGCTCACGGCGTAAAGAAGTTCGGAATCCACGCATTCCTTGCAAGTAACACTGTTACAAACGAGTATTATCCGACTCTTGCAGGCCAGCTTTTCGAGCTCGTCGTAGAGATCGCAGAGAAGGTAGGCATCGAATTTGCATTCGTAAACCTCTCCGGCGGTGTAGGTATCGGATACAGACCTGAAGATACACAGAATGACATTATGGCAATTGGTGAGGGTGTAAGAAAGCAGTTCGAGCGCGTTCTCGTTCCTGCAGGCATGGGCGACGTTGCAATCTACACAGAGATGGGCAGATTCATGTTAGCTCCTTACGGAATGCTCATTACCAAGGCTATACACGAGAAGCACATCTATAAGGAATATATCGGCGTTGACGCTTGCGCAGCAAATCTTATGAGACCTGCCATGTACGGCGCTTACCACCACATTACGGTATTCGGCAAGGAGAACGAACCTTGTGACCATAAGTACGATGTAACGGGAAGCCTTTGCGAGAATAACGATAAGTTCGCAATCGACAGAATGCTCCCCAAGATCGACATGGGCGATATCCTCGGAATCCACGATGCAGGCGCTCACGGATCCGCTATGGGCTATAACTACAACGGAAGACTCTGGTGTGAGGAATTGCTCTTGAAAGAGGATGGTTCCGTAGAGCAGATCAGAAGAGCCCAAACGCTCAACGATTACTTCGCAACATTCGATAACAGCAAGTACGCAAGAAAGCTTATAAGCGAGTGATTTAGCGTATTCTGACTATTTGTCACATTGATTGTTTCAAAGGTCTCGTATTGTGCATTGTGCACAAAAACGAGACCTTTTGATTATGCAATCTGTTTAACAAATCCATTGTTTGTGAAGGGGAGTAAGTGTACCATTTAGCTGTCCAAAGGAAAAGCCTTTGGGGATAGTAAAAAGGACAAACCAATACTTTTTAGGAGGTATGACATAATGAAAGCATTTTATTTAGACAACATTGATGTTGCAACACTTATGAAGGCACTTGACGAGTGCAAGGGAAACGTAATCCTTCTTACAGATGAGGGCGACCGTTTCAACCTTAAGAGCAAGCTCAGCCAGATCACAGGCATCATGAAGCTCATCGAAGGCGGTATCGTTTGCAATGCAAAGATCTCCTGCTCTGACCCTGACGACGAGGCAATGCTCTTCAGACTTAACCTTTTCGGAAAGGTTGACGAGGAAGCTTAATTCCAGCAATAACCAACAGTAAGTTTTTAGTTTCTCAAAGAGGTTGCCTTAGGGCAGCCTCTTTCCGTTTAATCAATAGCATCCGGCCAGCAGCCGACCATATCTCCGGTTTTCGCATTTATCAATATAGTGTTGTTTTCCAGATCATTACCGCAGTCGTACTTGAATTTATATACGAAAGGGCATTCGTTGTTTCCTTTGCCTGAGAAATAATAGAGTTTTTCCAGATATTTGTATTCGCGGTCATCTTTATAGTTTCCGGCATATATCTTGAGCGCTTCATCCTTATCGATCACGTCGGTCGGATCAGCAAAAGTACATGTTAATACCGGTGATCTGCCTTCGCAGATAGTACCGTCAGTAAAAGTTATGACCGTGAATTCAGCGTTCATGACAATAAAGTCTTTGTAGCTTAATGTGAACTCATACCACATATATGCGCCGGGGTCGTTTTCTGATGTATCTGTCAGTACGAATTTGAAATCCTTTCCGGGAAGCTCAACGCAAGTGTTCAGATATTCTAAAGCCTGGTCTTTGTTTGTAAGGACATCGTCAGAACGCTTTATCTCGTAAGGTCTGTCTGTGGATGCCTGGGAAATAGAATAGCCGTGATTGAATGTGCCTGTTGTTTCAGTCACGGATCCTTCTGTTGTTTCTGTCGTGTCCCGGGCGGGGGCTGAACTTGTTGATTCTGTATTGTTTGCGTTGCATCCGGAAAATAAGGCTGCGGCTGCCAAAGCAACAGCAATTGACCTTAAGAACTTATTTCTGCGCATGGTTATCCCTCCTGATAAGCGATTCTGAACTAAATACAGATGATAGAGAGATAATGTTGCAAAAACGGTGAATTACAGCCAAATAATAAGCCCGCCAAGCAAAATGCTCAGCGGGCTTGGAAAAACAAATCGATATCTTATCTCTCGTCGATCGGATGGTACTCGACTCTTTCCTGAACGCTCTTGTAGGCAGGTCTGATGATCTTGCCCTTGCCGTTGAGCTCTTCGATCCTGTGCGCGGACCAGCCGGAGATCCTGGCGATCGCAAAGAGGGGAGTGTAGAGTTCCATCGGGATGCCGAGCATTGAATAAACAAAGCCGCTGTAGAAGTCGATGTTGGCGGAAACGCCCTTGTAGATCTTTCTCTCGGCTGCAATGAGATCGGCGGAGAGCTTCTCTACTCTCTCATAGAACTCGAATTCCTTTGTGCGGCCCTTCTCTGCGGAAAGATCCTTTACATAACGCTTGAAGATCTGGGCTCTGGGATCGGAGATCGAATAGATCGCATGACCCATGCCGTAGATAACGCCGGAACGGTCGAAAGCATCCTTATGCAGGATCCTCTCGAGATATGCGAGGATCTCGTCGTTGTCTTCCCAGTCAGAGATGCTCCTCTCGAGCTCTTTGAACATCTTAACGACCATGATGTTCGCGCCGCCGTGCTTGGGACCCTTAAGAGAGCTCAGCGCAGCAACCATAGCCGCATAAGTGTCGGTACCTGAACTCGTAACGACGTGAGTCGTGAATGTGGAGTTGTTACCGCCACCGTGCTCAGCGTGGAGCATGAGTGAGACGTCTAAGATCTTTGCTTCGAGCGGTGTGAACTTATTGTCAGCTCTTAACATGTAGAGGAAGTTCTCTGCAGTTGAAAGATCCGGCCTTGGTCTGTGAACTACAAGAGAGTCACGGTCAAGGTAGTATTTCATTGCGTTGTAGCTGTGTACGGCAAGGCTCGGGAAGATGGAGATCAATTCCAGTGACTGTCTTAAGACATTGGGAATTGAAGTATCCGCAGCCTGCGTGTCGTAAGCATAAAGGTTAAGAACACCTCTCTGAATGTTGTTCATGAGGTCAGAAGAAGGCTTCTGCATGATTACGTCCCTGAAGAAGTTTTTGGGCATCTTGGAACGTGACTCTGCAAGAAGGCTTCTGAAGTTTCTTAATTCATCCTGCGTAGGGAGTTTTCCGAACAGAAGAAGATATGTGGTCTCTTCAAAGCCGCAATGCATCTCTTCGGGCTGTCCCTTGATCATTTCTTTTACGTTGATTCCGCGATAGAACAGTTCGCCGGGTGCAGGAACAGTCTTGCCGTCAACAACCTTTGTGGCGTTGACTTCAGATATCCTGGTAAGTCCTGTAAGAACTCCTTTACCGTTAATGTCTCTCAGGCCGCGCTTGACATCATAGGTGGTGTAGAGCTCAGGATCTATGGCGTTAGACTGGCAGATACCGGCGAGACGCTGGATCTCGGGCGTGATCTTGGAATAGTTGTTTGTAGCCATAAGTCCTCTCCTTTCTGAGGCATAGTGTACGTGTCCCCCAAAATGACACGACTCCTAACATTTTATATTCTCAAACGGGATAATTCAATTAAATGAGGTATCCGCCGTTTACTCCGATGATCTGGCCCGTAATGAATGAAGCCTTATCGGACTGAAGGAAAAACAGCGTTTCGGCGATCTCATCCGGTTCGCCGAGCCTGCCGACCGGAGTGTCTTCGCAGATGGCTCTTCTGTCGTCCTCACCGAAGCATTTCATCATGTCTGTCTCAGTTGCTCCGGGTGATACGGCATTGACCCTTATGCCGGAAGGCCCCAATTCCTTGGCAAGCGCCTTGATATACGAATCCACGGCACCTTTGCTGGCCGAGTATAAAGATTCACATGATGCTCCTGTCTGTCCCCACATTGAAGATACGGCGAGAATGACCCCGCGCTTTTTGCTGACCATATCAGGTATTACGGCATTTGCGAGATTGAAAAGACCGCCGAAATTAGTATCGATGACAGCCCTGTAATCATTGTATTTCATGTCCTGGGCAAGTCCCGTGACCGAAATTCCCGCATTGGAGATGAGAACGTCTACAGAGCCGTTCTTTTCGATGGCTTTGCTTACGCAAGATGCAACGTTCTCGAAATCCCTGATGTCGCAGGCATAGTAGTCAACGCCTTCGATGGCATCATCAGGCTTGCCGCTGCGGCTGAACGAAGAAACCTTATATCCCTGGCGCGCGAAAAGCTCCGCGCATGCTCTGCCGATCCCTCTGGTACCTCCTGAGATCAAAAGATGCGGCATTGTTTTATCCCCCTTAGATCGATTCCTATAGCAGATATTGTACACGATTCTGATTAACCTTGCAGACTTTAAGGGACTTTTGTTTTACAAGTGCGATCTTTATCTTTATAATATCAGGGTTAAATCGGAGGATTCCTAGCTATGAGCAAATCAAAGAACAAGAGCATTAAGCCTCAGGAAAATGAGATTAAAGAGATAGAAGAACTCGAAGCTGACGCAGAAGAGACCATCGAAGCATCAGTCGAAGAGAATGCTGAGGAGATCACGGAAGAAGCTGAAGAGACTGTTTCAGAGGATATCGAAGCAGCCGAAGAAGATGAGACCGTAGAATCCGCAGAAGATGAAGCAGAAGAAGAGAAAGAGCCTGTAAAGGTCTCCAAGAAAAAGGCCGAAGTAAAGAAGGCCTCCTCATCATCCAAGGAGGACGAGGAATTCAGACAGCTTCCCTTTGTCGAGAAGTGCAGGAAAGATCCCGTCATTCCCGTTTGCATCTTACTTGCGATCCTGGCACTGATAGTTGCCGGAATCTATTTCATGCTTCCCAATCTGCTGACACCTTCAATGGGCATGACTCTTTCCGAATTCCAGTCAAGATATAATGACGGCCAGGTCTCCGCATCACTCATCAACAGCGGTGTGGACATTACTTTCAGAACACCGGAATACGTCGATATCACGGCTCAGCCGAGCATCCTGGGAGATAAGGCTGTAGTTACTGCAAAGACTGCCTATGCTGATTTCTTCAGCGGCCCTTTCAAGTATTACTCCATCGGAGGTGTTGAAGGTGCTACAAGAAAGAGTGACAAGGCGCTCTCTTACATAAGGGTTTATGTCAATTACAGCGACGAGGATTTCAACAGCGTTTGGATGTATGCATCAAATACCATAAGCGCTCTTTATCCCAATCTTACCAGGTATCAGGCTATGGATCTCGGAATGAAGATCATGGGTGAATATGACGGTGATGAAAGATTCTATGTAAAGGGTGACTATGCATTCAGGCTCGTAGCAGTAAAGAAAACTGCTGACGGCGGCGGAGAACTCGTTTATATCGTCATCGACTGTGTACCGAGATCAGCAATCAAAGACTCACAGATCAGGGAAGAGGTTGCAGATCCTGTAATAGGCGAAGGTGAGGAGACAACCGCAGCGAGCACGTCTACCACATAATAATCTCAAGAGATATAGATATTTACAAAACCCCCGTCAAATCTTATTCTTTATTTAGGGACTAGATTTGCGGGGGTAGTTTTTATGGCAAGAGGCGGTTTCCACGGAGGCAGTACACATTCAGGCGGACACCATTCCGGTGGCGGCGGCTTTCACGGCGGCGGTGGCGGTCACTTTAGCGGTGGCGGTGGCGGCGGCCATTACGGTGGTGGTGGCGGCGGCAGTCATTACAGCTCCGGCGGCGGCGGTGGCGGTGATATCAGCGGCTGCGCTGTTCTTGTCGGTGCCATGATCTTCGGAACCATATATGTGACTGTCCAATTCTTTAAGGCGCTGACAGAGGGTGATATTCCAGGCCTTAACCTGATAAATCTCACAGTATTCGTTGTGGGCGCCTTTTTGTTCATTGCAAGTTTTAAGCATTCCAAAAGGACTTCCGCGCTTATCGATCTCCGCAGCAACGGCACGTCAAAATCTTACGTATACAGTGATTCATATACCTGTGAGAGGATCGGAAGCAAGGAGACCTGGGCCGGGAAAAACGACAAGAGCTACCGCATCGCATTCTATGGTATGGAGCAGGGCAATAAGAACTGCGCCGAAGTCCTTAATACCATGAAGAGAACGCCCAGGATCATCTGGATAAGACCGGGCACATGGCTCTGCATTTTCATTGCGATCTTTTTTGCGAATTTCTTTTTCTACGAATGCATAATTCCAATCTTCGAAAACATGATCATGAGCGATTTTGCCTTTATGTTTTTCGATGAATTAACATTCTATCTGCCGTGTGTCATAGCGCTCGGATGTCCTATCTTAAGCCTTGTTTTCGTTAAGGTCAGAGACAAGATCCTTCATGAGTGTGCGGTAAGGATAGCATCTGAGATCAAGACAGAGGAGAAGATCGTCGAGACGGAAACGTTCATTAAGAACGAGATCGGCAAGAAGTGGTATCACAATATCTGTCCTAACTGCGGAGCCAGAGCAACTGCATCTCTCAAGCACTGTGTCAGCTGCGGAAGCTCATTGGAAGTCATGGAAGGTGACAGGAACCTGAATTCCATAAGGCACGTAAGAGAGGACGATCTTACTGACTTCAAGGGTTAACTGTTTAGCGGAGGCTGAGATGGCAAGCGGCGGATTTCACGGGGGAAGCACCCACTCAGGCGGTTTTCACAGCTCCGGCGGCGGAGGTGGTTTTCATAGCTCCGGATGGGGCAGCGGAGGCGGCAGTTTCCGCAGCTCCGGCAGCAGTGACGGCTACAGCAGTGATCGTGACAGCTTCAGCGAATATGGCCCGGTAAGTGAAACGGACCGTATTGTATACACTGTCATATTAGCTATAGGCGGTATCTTCGTACTTATTTACTTTTTTTCCCCCTTATTGAATCTTCTTGCATTTAGTCTTGTTACTTTGCCTGTTTTTATCGTATGTTCTGTTTTGCTTTTCTTTGGCCTAAAAGAGAGTAAGAGGACTGTATCTATCAGAAGGCTTTTGAAAAACGGTCCGACCAGAACACCGGGCCATGTATGGAGCAGGAAACAGAAGAATAAGGATGTGACTGACGGCAAGTCGTTTTACGGAGCGCGTAAGACGTATGATATCAATTTGTTTGACCCTGATTTCGGAGATGCTAATTCACAAAAGGTCTATGACATGGTAATAATGACTCCCGGGATCATCTGGATCAAGCCTGCTAAACTTCTCGGCGGAGCGGTAATCTCTTTTATTGTTAATATTTTCTTCGGTCCGATGGTTATATACGCACTTAAGGATTCGGTCATTATGAATCTGGGTTTCATTCGTCTTCTCCTGTTCTATTTACCTTCGATTGTATGCCTGATCCTTTCCGCTTACAGCCTGATCGTAGTCAAGATCAAAGACGATCTTCTTTACAAGTGCGCGGTAAAAATAGTTGAAGACAATAACGCCAATAAGAAACATGCGGATACCGTGAATAAGACTGCATACGCAGCAAGCCCGACATGGTACTACAATATATGCCCAAACTGCGGGACAAAGGCGACTGAGAGAGATAAAGTCTGCTCACGCTGTGATTCTTCCTTGGAGGCGGATTTTAAGAACGGCGGAAGACCGTCATCGTGTCACCGCGTATTTGAATATAACCCAAAGAAAAAGCCTGTTTCCGAAGGTGAAGTAAAGGAGAAGACGGACACATGAAGAGATTTTTCAAATACTCGCATATCATAGGCATAATCGGTATAGTTGTTAACCTGATCCTGTTCATGACTAACAGGTACTATGAACTTGTGATCCCCTTCTTTGAGAATACGATGGAAGACGGGTATCTTTTCACATTTATCGATTACCTTACGTACTTAACGCCCATGATCTTTATGGTTCTGTTCCTGGCGTATCTTATTGCCGGAAGGATCTATATGAGGAATCACAACCTCAAGGTCGAAGAACAGGAGACGGTAAAGCTCGTTGAGAAGAATAACGAGATCCAAAAGTCTTTGGACGAGAAGGCGGAGTTTCTTAAGCATAAGTATTACACCAATTGCCCGAACTGCGGAGCTGCAAGGCAGGAGAACAGGAATGTATGTGTTTTCTGCGGCGCTTCGCTGATAATCGGGAATAACAAAGACAAAAAAGAGTAACCTGTTGACCGGAGGAGAAGATGGCAGGCGGCAGTTTCCACAGCGGCAGTTCCCATTCAGGAAGCTATCACAGTTCCGGAGGCGGTTCTCACAGCTCCGGCGGCGGCAGCCACTATAGCAGTGGCGGCAGCAGTCATCACAGCAGCGGTGGTGGCGGCGGTGGTGGCGGCGGCTCCGGCGGCAGCAGTGGCGGAAGTGGCACCGGCAGCTGTTTGTTAGTGATCCTCTTTTTCTTCACGCCGTTTTTGCATTTGATCATTCAATTTCTTTTCGCAGTATGTAATGAAGAGATTGCCGGCTTTAACGCAACAAATCTCGCTATTTTCGTTTTTACCGGATTCATGTTCATTCCGAGCATTATAGAGTCTAAAAGGACTGCTGCACTTGTTGAGCTGCGTCAGTCAGGCCAGTCAGACCGTTACGTTTACAGTGCTGTTAATACCGGCGACTGGAACGGCAGCAGGGATACCATGGCAGGCAAGAATAACAAGCTGTACCGCATTGCGTTTTACGGTACGGAATACGGCTGGAAGAACAGCAGGGAAGTTTATAACACTATGAAGAGAACACCCAGGATCATCTGGATAAGGCCTGGTACGTGGGTCGTTATTTCAATCGTGCTCTTCATTGTGAATTTCTTTTACTACGAGTGTGTCATACCGGTCTTCGAAAGAATGATCATGACCGATTATGCCTTCAAGTTCTTCGATGGATTAACTTTCTATCTGCCGTCGTTCCTGGCGTTCAGCTGCGCTGTCTTAAGCCTTGTTTTCGTGGGCGTAAGGGACAAGATCCTGTATGAATGCGCGGTGAGGTTAGCTTCGGAGATCAAGACTGAAGAGAAGAAGATCGAGACGGAGATGTTCCTTAAGACCGAGACCGGCAAGAAGTGGTATCATAATATCTGTCCGAACTGCGGGGCCAAAGCTTCTGCATCTCTTAAGCACTGTGTCAGCTGCGGCAGTTCGTTGGAAGTCATGGAAGGTGACAAGTATCTGAATTCAATAAGACGGGTCAGATATGACGTTAACACCGGAGAAAAGACCGATCAGTCGACCGGAGGTAAAGATGGCTAGCGGCGGTTTTCACGATACCAGTACACATTCAGGCAGTTTCCACGATTCCGGCGGTTACGATTCCGGCGGTGGCGGCGGATCCGGTTTGGGTTTTCCTCCGTTATTTATCTCTTTGGATCTGCTGTTTGCCCTGCTTATTGTTTTAGAGAATTTCTTATCTGAACTTCCCTTCCACCATCTCATATCGATTTTGATCTTCGTTGCTGCATTTGCTTTGTTCATTCCCGGCTATAAGGAAAAGAACAGGTTTTATGCGATCAATAAGATCAGGAAAAAGGATGTTGAGATTTTCCGCGGAAGCGTCTGGAGTGCCGATTATTCCGATAACCGTGTCGGTAACGAATATGACTGGTACGGTAAACTTGACAAGAATTACAGTATCTCATTCTTTGACAGGACATATGGAAGCGATAATGTGAAGACTGTCAGGCAGGCTGTAAAAAGGACTCCGAGGATCATCTGGGTGAACACGACCACCTGGCTCGCCTGGGCAATTGTCTGCGCCGTATGCAATCTTTTCTTTTATAAACTTGTCATTCCGTACTTCGAAAGAATGTATATGACCGATGCGGCATTTGCATTTTTCGATTTCCTGATATTTTTCCTGCCTCCTGTACTGGCATTACTCTTTGCTTTCTTCAGCTTTATATTTGTAAAAGCCAAGGACAAGGTGCTGTATGAGTGCGCTGTCAGGGTTGTTGCCGATAACCGCGCGAAAGAGCATAAATTGAGAACTGAAAGAAATATCGACAGGAAACTCAGCAATAAGTGGTATTACAACAATTGTCCGAACTGCGGCGCAAAAGCTTCGGATTTTATGAAAAACTGTTCTCATTGCGGTACTTCGCTGGAGGTTAGTTCGTTTGCAGGCGGCACTGCAGGTGCTATCCACCGCCTGATCAAAACCGCGGATAACGAAGACAAACTCTGATATTGGGACAAAAGTTGCAAGAAAAAAGGAGTTCTTGAATCAAGAACTCCTTAATTTTTGGCAGGGGAGACACGATTTGAACGCGCAACCGGCGGTTTTGGAGACCGCTGCTCTACCGTTGAGCCACTCCCCTGTGTGCAACGAACAGTTTAATGGTTGGTTTGCACTATGTCAAGCGTAATGTTAAGATTGTTTCGACATATCTATATATATAAATAAGGAGTGCGCTCTATGAAATTAGCAGTTATAGGTACAGGCAACATGGGCAGAGCCCTTTTGGGCGGTTTTGTTAACGGCGGAGTTATAAGCCCCTCTGAAGCCTGGTGCTTTGATGTATATACGGAAGCATGCGTTAAGTGTGCTGAGGATCTCGGTGTAAATGCGGCTTCTTCCATTGCCGAGGCGGTCGACGGAGCTGATTACGTGCTCATGGCCGTAAAGCCCATTCATTTCGACGGCGCCCTGAAGGACGTTAAGGAGAGTCTTAAGCCTGACGCTATCGTTCTTTCCATTGCTGCTGCAGTTACATGCGCAAGGATCGGCGGAATTCTTGGTGAAGGCAGAAAGTTCGTAAGGATCATGCCCAACACACCCGCACAGGTAGGTTTGGGAGTTTCCGCCGTATGCCCCGTCGGACTGAGCGATGAGGAATCAGAATTCGTTCTTAAGCTTTTGGGAACATGCGGAGAGACTATCCTCTGCGACGAGAATACACTGGACGCTATCGGATGCGTATCAGGCACAGGCCCTGCTTATGTCATGCTCTTCATTGAGGCTATGGCTGATGCGGCCGTAAGCCTGGGAATCAAGAGAGCTGACGCTCTTAAGATCGCTGCAGCTACAGTTGCAGGTTCAGGCAAGCTCGCACTTGAGACCGGAAAGCACCCTGCAGTATTGAAGGATATGGTATGCTCCCCCGGCGGAACGACTATTGCCGGCGTTATGGCTCTTGAGGAGAACGGCCTCAGGAACGCAGTTATCAAGTCCGTGACGGCAGCTTACGATAAGACTCAGGAGATGAAGGGCAACAAGTAAGGCCCTTATCCAGGTTATATGGCAGTTATCAGCGAAGTAACAATCTATACTGACGGAGCTTGTTCGGGCAATCCCGGACCCGGCGGTTGGGCTTCCATTCTTATGGCCGGCGGGGCAAAGAAAGAATTGTCCGGCGGAGAGCCTGACACCACGAATAACCGCATGGAACTGATGGCAGTCATTCAGGGACTCCGCGCATTAAAGCGCCCCTGCAAAGTGGATATCTACAGCGACAGTGCTTATGTGGTCAATGCTTTCGAGCAGAACTGGCTCGAGAAGTGGACAAGAAACGGCTGGAAGAACAGCGCCAAGGCCGAAGTCGCCAACAGCGATCTTTGGAAAGAGCTCTTAAGCCTTACGACCATGCATAATGTTACTTTCCACAAGGTCAAGGGACATGCGGACAATGAATTTAACAACCGCTGTGACGAACTCGCCGTAAAAGAGTGGAAGAAGATCAGCGAAGGAAAAGGATAAGTTCATGGGTAAGATCAATTGCACAGACGATATGCTTTTTGAGAAGACTATATCTTCAGAGACCGTCTTTGAGGGCAAGGTCTTTGATGTTGAGATAAAGAAGATCATCACACCTGAAGGCAGGGAGAGCACCAGAGAGATCGTAAAGCACCACGGCGGAGCTTGCATCCTGCCTGTAGATGCTGAGGGAAACTGCTATCTTGTAAAGCAGTTCAGGAGCCCCTTTGAGAAGGTCATGCTCGAAGCTCCCGCAGGAAAGATCGAAGAGGGTGAGGATCCTTTGTACTGTGCTTCAAGAGAGATCACGGAAGAGACGGGATTTGTTGCCGGCAAGATCGAGAAGGTCGGCGCCGTAACAGCCACACCCGGTTACTGTTCTGAAGTGATCACTCTGTTTATCGGAACAGAACTTGATTCAGGCGATGCAAACCCTGATCAGAACGAATACATAGCTACCGTGAAGATGCCTCTTAAAGAGGCGGTCAGGATGGCTGATGCCGGTGAGATCGAAGATTCCAAGACATTGGTCTTGATATATAAAGCAGCCAGGAGGTTAGGACTTTGAGCAGAGATACTTCACGCAAGGAAGCAGCGGGAATCGTTCTGTTCTTCGTTGCGATTGCGATAATCCTTATTTTCTATCTTCCTGTTGCATTGACAGGTATCATCGGAAGTGCAGTTAAGAGCTTCTTTTTAGGACTTATCGGTGTTGCTGCATATGCCATTCCGGTCTATATCCTTTATGTTGCTCTGGATGTCTTTTTCGAGAAGAGACAGGGCGTATCAGGCATAAGAGTCAGGAGTATTATCCTCCTTCTGGTATCCGTTTCAGCGCTTCTGGCGCTCATTACCATGGACATGACCCATTTCGAGGGCCTGTGCCAGAATACAGAAGGCAAGACATCTGCGCTCAAGGCACTCTCGCTCTTGTGGGAGTCAGGCGTTGACGGAAGCCTTATAAAGAATGCTGCAACTAATTCGATCGTTCTCCCCGGCGGTATCATCGGAGGATCCATCGCTGTTGCATTGTATGAAGTAACGGGCAACGTTATCGGAATACTCGCTATCGTTGTATTCCTTCTTACACAGATCATGCTCGTATTCAGAGTATCCCTGAAGGCTACGGCAAAGAAGACTGCCCATGCCATCAGCACGGCGTCCGGCAAGGTCTATAACTCGGTCGTAAGCCATAAGACACAGAGACAGAATGATCCTGAATACCAGATCTATTCAGGCAATAACTATGCAAGACCTGAGCCCCAGCCTCAGAGACCGAGACAGAATGCCGGCGGCACTACATTCATCACTTACGGCGACGGCGGCGTCATTCCGCCTTCAGCAACGCCTGAATATCCTGATTACGGCGCTTCACGCTTTGTCCAGAGTGAGAAGAAGGTCAAAGGTCCTTATTCCGATAAGCAGGGCCCGTTCATGACGAACCTTCCCATTGACGGACAATCAGGCTTTACTGATGTCGAGAAGCTTACGGGCGGACAGATCCATCCTGTACAGCAGGAGCCCGGAAAACTCGCATATAACGAGAAGGAATATGATGTATCAGGTTCGGCTGATAACGATGCTGATTTCGGATATATCACTGATCCTCTGAACATTCCCGGAGCAGCTAAGGTCAAGAAGGAGAAGAAGAGATTATCCTTCCTCGATCCCAAGAAGAAGGAAGATTTCTACGATTTCACTCCCGTGGAGACCAAGAAGGCACCGGAAGAGACTGATATCTACAGCGGATCTGAAGATCCTTATGAGATCAGGGAAGACAGCGAAGGTTCAGGCTACGATTATTCCGAACCTGAGAGAACCGTAAGAGAACCGAACATCGATCTCTCGATGTATGGAAATAAGGAGAGCGAGAAGGATCCTGTTCCCGCTGCGGTTAAGCCCGTTTCCGCTGACGGTATTACGATCAATGCCGAAAACGACAATACGGAAGGCTACAGCAGAACTGAAGGAAGGATCATCAAGACTTCTTCACGTGATGCTTCTGAGCAGAAGAAGCCTGATATCGAGTTTGCTGAAGAGACAAAGCAGCACGAGGCACAGCTCCGCGCACAGAAGAGAAAGCTCAGGAATTACAAGCCTGCACCGACATCGATCCTTGCTCCCGATATCAAGCAGCGCGCAGATGCAGACCTTGAGAAGAAGCTTAAGGCAAAGGCTCACAAGCTTGAAGATGCATTACAGAGTTTCGGAATAAAAGCCGATGTCGTAAATATCACTCACGGACCTTCCATCACGAGATTCGAGCTTACGCTTGAGACAGGTACAAAGGTATCGAGAGTTACGAACCTTCAGGATGACATCATGCTCGCAATGGCAGCTATCTCCATCAGGATCGAAGCTCCTATTCCGGGTAAGAGTGCCATCGGTATCGAGATACCTAATGACGTTCCTACGGCAGTCCAGCTCAGAGGTCTTGTCGAGACCAAGGAATTCAAGGCATCATCGCCTCTTACGGTCGCTTTGGGAAGAGATATTCCGGGCAGGCCTATCTATTGCGATCTTGCCAAGATGCCTCACCTCATGATCGCAGGATCCACAGGTTCAGGTAAATCCGTATGTATCAACTCCATTCTTACAAGTATCCTCGTTCATTCTTCTCCTGAAGAAGTCCGTATGATCCTTGTAGACCCTAAGGTCGTTGAGCTCTCCGTTTATAACGGAGTTCCTCATCTCATCATGCCGGTCATCACTGACCCCAAGAAGGCAGCCGGCGCTCTTAACTGGGCAGTAACGGAGATGCAGAGAAGATATAAGCTTTTCGAAGAGGGCCAGGTAAGAGACATCAAGGGCTTTAACGAGAAATATAAGGATGACAGCCAGGTAGAGCACCTGCCTTTGATCCTGATCGTAATCGACGAGCTTGCAGAACTCATGATGGTTGCTGCCAAGGAAGTCGAGACATATATCTCCAGACTTGCCGCACTCGCAAGAGCTGCAGGCATCCATTTGCTCATTGCTACCCAGAGACCTTCAGTTGACGTCATCACGGGCGTCATCAAGGCAAATATCGGTTCCAGGATCGCGTTTGCGGTCACGTCAGGTGTAGACTCCAGAACTATCCTTGATTCCTACGGCGCTGAAAAGCTCTTAGGTAAGGGCGACATGCTCTATGCTCCTATGAGCGCTCCGCAGCCTGTAAGAGGCCAGGGTGCATTCCTCAAGGATGAGGAAGTTGAGGCCGTTGTCGACTGCCTCAAGAAGCAGTATGGCGCTATGTACGATGAGACCATCATCAAGGATATCGACAGGGTTACCGCAGGCGAAGACCAGGCCTCAGGCGGCTCTTCTTCGGGCGGTGCATCAGGCGGCGGTTCAGGCGCAGACGACCTTTTTAACCAGGCCGTTCAGACAGTAATCGAATATGGCAGCGCGAGTGTATCCGTTCTCCAGAGAAGACTTGGCATCGGTTATCCGAGAGCTGCAAGGCTTGTTGACGAGCTCGAAAAGAAGAAGATCATAGGACCTTTCGAAGGCAGCAAGCCCAGAAAGATCCTTATCACAGAGACCGAATGGCTCGAAATGCAGGCGAGGAACAGTGATGGCTGATAACCTTGATCTCATTTCCAGCAGGGCAGGCGAGCTTGTCTCCGTTGCCGCTCTTGAAGGCATCACGGTCGGCTTTGCCGAGAGTCTTACCGGCGGACTGATCTCTTCATCTGTCGTTGCCGTTCCCGGCGCATCGGCTGTGCTTAAAGGCTCCATAGTCTCTTATACCAACGAAGTTAAGGAAAATGTCCTTGGAGTATCTCCTGACATTATCTCTGCACATACCGAAGTCTCCGCGGAGTGCGCCAAAGCTATGGCTGAAGGCGCCAAGTCCGTACTGGGTGTGGATCTTGCCGTATCCGTTACCGGAATCGCAGGGCCTACGGGCGAATTGCCCGGTAAACCTGTGGGAACGGTCTATATGGGGTATTGTTTCCGTGATATTTCGGGAGCTTTGAGGTTGAACTTTGAAGGAGATAGGGATACTATACGTACCTGCACGGTTCTGGAAGCATTGAATCAGGCAATTTCACTGATCAAGGAAGGTAAGGCTTAAGTGGCTGAGAATACTGAGATAGAGAATAAGACTGCTCCATCCCCTGCTAAGAAGAAGGGAATGAGCTTTGCTTTATCTGCAATAATCGTAGGTATCGGTCTTATCATTACCAAGGGATCTGGCCTGATCCGTGACGTCATCGTTTCACTAAGATTCAGCGAAGGCATTTACCGTGATGCTTATACGCTCGCATTTAACATTCCGGATCTTTTCTATAACCTCCTTGTAGGCGGCGCCATCTATTCCACGATCGCTCCCTATATGAGTGCGCAGCTCGCTGTCGGCAAGGAAGAGGACGGTATCAAGACTGTAAGTAAATTCATTACTGTCGTATGTATCGTCATGGTAGTCTGCTGTACGATAGGCACCGTATTCTCCGAACCTTTATATGTAATCTACGGCCTGTTCAATGACGTTAAGAATCCTGAGACGATCCCGCTTGCAGCTCAGGCTTCGAAATTATTATTCCCCCAGATATTCTTCATTATGCTTGCCGCACTCTGCAACGGCATCCTTATCGCTTACAGGAAATTCACCATTACATCTTTTGCTCCGGTCTTCTATAACATCCTTGTTATCGTTGCGATCTTTGTCTGCGGAGGCAACTCGCTTAACAGACTTATGATGACAACGGGCGGAATTCTTGCAGCATCAGTATTTTATTTCCTGTTCCAATACACATTGGGCTTTAAGCAGATGAAGAAGTTCAGGCTTAACTTCCATTTTGCGGACAGGGAATTCCTGAAGCTTTTCGTAAGAGCAATTCCGATCCTAATTTCCGCATCCGTTATCCAGATCAATAACATTGTACTCAACAGCTTTGCTCTCCAGTTCGATGAGGGAAGCGTTTTCGCATTCAGAAATGCATCATCTATCTGGCAGATCCCTTACTCGGTATTTGTCGTAGCCATTACTACCGTAATGACGCCTGAGCTTTCCGGCGATTACGAAGCAAAGCGTTTCCAGAAAGCATCGACTCTCATCTCTCATTCGATGAAGAGCGCACTGTTCATGACGATTCCTTCTGCCATCTTCATGGCGGTCTTAAATGTTGATGTTGTTAAGGCCGTATACCAGTGGCACTCGAACTATACGAATGAGCACGCTGCCGTTGCTGCGACATTCCTTTTGGGATTCTGCAGTTCGATCATTACGGCAA
Organism: Oscillospiraceae bacterium; assembly: GCA_902780785.1. Lineage (GTDB taxonomy): Bacteria > Bacillota > Clostridia > Saccharofermentanales > Saccharofermentanaceae > Saccharofermentans. The sequence continues at coordinate 314,016 of CACZGS010000001.1, forward strand.
CCGTAGTCCATGTATTTAACCAGGCATTCTATGCGATCGGACAGACAAAGCTTCCCTTGATCGCAGGTGTCATCGGACTTGTTATAAATCCTGTCGCATGCCACTTCATGGTAGTATGCGGCGTCGGTCCTTTGTCACTTTCACTTGCATATTCATTTACCAACATATGTCAGATGGTAATCCTTGCGATAACTTATTGCAGACGCAAAGAACTTGCACCTTACGGCATTGTCAGATTCCTCATAAAAGCTGCCGTCTGTGTAGCTGTAATGGCACTGGCAGTTTCCGTTCTCGACAAATTTGTTCCTGCACAGGGTGGAAAAATCACTCAGCTTCTTATAATCTCTATTAAGGGAGCTGTTGCTGTTGTCATTTATTTCGGAATGGCAGTATTGCTCCGAATGCAGGAAGCCACAGAGTGGATCAACAAGTTTAAGTCAAAGGTGTTTAAGAAGAGCGCTGCAAAGAAGGTATGAAGAGCAGGGGACTATCATTAAAGCTTATAACTGTATTAGCAGTCACAAGCGTTCTGTTTGGTGTATCCTCTTGTCACGTCAATTTCACCGTGGAAAGCAGCAGCACTATTGTCGTCAGCAGTTCTTTGATCACTGATACCTCAGATACTGAAGCGCCTTCAGAGTCAACAACAGAATTGGGACCTATCCTTGCTGAGACGACAGCAACTGTGACTACAGAAGAAGAAACTACAACTGCCACAACCACAATTGAGACAACTGAAGAGACCGTTATAGAGAACCTGTCACCCGAGTGGGTCAGGGCTTTGCCGCAGGCACAGGATCTGGGAACCAACCAGATGCTCATAGTCGCAGCATCCGGCATGGATAAGACTACATGCAACGTATCAATGCACGAGCGTGACGAAGCAGGTAACTGGATACAGATCTTATCGGTCGACGGATATGTCGGTAAGAACGGAATGGTCTTCGATTCAGAGCGCAAGGAAGGATGCGGTAAGACACCCATAGGTGTATATCATTTCAATAAGGCATTCGGAATTGCAGATGATCCGGGCTGCGCGATCCCCTACGTAAAAGTCACCAAAGACCTCTACTGGTCGAGCGACATGCGTGACGGCATGCACTATAACGAGATGGTCAGCATTAACGATTATCCCGATCTTGATAAGAAGAACAGTGAGCATCTGATCGATTATACGAAGGCATACCAGTACTGCCTTAACATCAGCTTTAACGATGAGTGCACGCCCGGCAGAGGCTCTGCGATATTCCTTCACTGTACTGGCAATAACAAATACACGGCAGGCTGTGTAGCAGTATCCAAGGACACCATGGTCAAGATAATGAAATGCGTCGATCCGGAATGTCTTGTCGTGATAGATACCAAGGCCAATCTCGGCGCCTGATCCTGATAATTTGCATTTCGCGAAGCCTCATTTGCAACAAGTGAGGCTTCTTATTGTTTTGGGATTTTTGTTCCGTTACGATGCGCTTAAGTAAAGCGAAAGGAATGCCTTGAGAATGTTAAAGTGCACCGTTATCACTGTCCTGGCCTTAGTGGTCAATATCCTGTTCCGTCCGGCTGGCAATACCGGCTTGGAAATCCTTGTTCAGGAATATAAGTCCCAGACAAAATGCGGGAACGTAAGCGTGGTAGTTTACGATCACGGAGAGATCTCTTATTACGGCGATGAAGAAGGCCTGTACCAGATTGGCTCAATGACGAAATCCTTTACGGGCCTTGCAGTTCAAAAGCTCATAAATGAAGGCAGGATAAGTGAAGACGATACTGCCTCTGAACTGATCCCCGGCTTCACCGCTTATTACGATTCTTCCGCCGTTGATATCACCGTGAAAGATCTTTTGGAGCAGAAGAGCGGATTTACAAACAGCGAAAAGGATTACCCCTCCGCTAGCTCAGACATGACGCTGGACACCTGGGCCGGAAGCATCTCATGCAAGGAGCTTAAGAGCATGCCCGGTACGGAATATGCATATTCCAATGTTAACTACAATCTGCTCGGACTTATTATCGAGAAGGTTACGGGAAAAGCATATAAGGATTACATGAAAGAAACGGTGCTGGATCCAATGGGACTGGAATCTGTCTCTGTAGGTATGCCTCAGAATGGCAGCATCATTGAAGGCTCAAGACTTGGTTTCAGAACCTCGTTCGAATATAAAGTTCCCGTAAGGGATGCGAGCATACCGGCAGGTTATTTCTATTCCAACACTGAAGGCATCGGCATCTGGATGAAGGCCTGGATCGAAGGGGATGATCCTGATATGGATGATATCTTATCCAAGCTAAATTATAAGGGCGATTATTATGCCGGCTGGGAAAGATTTGACGGAGATACGATCGGGCACTCGGGAGGCACTCCGAATTATTCTTCGAGGATAGTCTTTTCGAGAAGCTCGCAAACAGGAGTATGCGTCCTGTCAAGCCTTAATGTTGCGGCAACTACGGACAGCCTCTGTAACAGCATATTTGAAGGGCTTAACGGACAGGAAGGATCAGGTCTGGTGTGTGATGTTTGGACAGTATTTGATATTATATTTACGTCGGTATCAGCGATCGGTGTTTTGTTCCTGCTCATGACTTTATTCGTGAGGAAAAAGGGATTCCTGATAGGAAGCGGAATACTCTTTGCCGTATTGCTCCTGCTGACAGTATTGATCCTGCCGGCGGTGTTCGGTGCGGGACTTAAGGATATAGCTTTTGTATGGGCTCCGTGGAGCTTTACGGCAGGGCTTGTCATCTTTGTTGCAGATATAGCGGGAGCCTTGATAAGGCTTGTTGTGGTAAAGAGGAATGAGGGTAGAACAAAGACAGGTTAAAGATCAGCCGCTTACGGTGATAGTCGAATATCCCGAGTACGATCAGACAGTCGAGCAGTTGGTCAATAAGATTAAGAATCTCAGCATCAGCTTTACGGGTAAGGCTGACGGCAAGACATTCAGCATCGATATATCTGACATCTATTACATCGAGAA
>CACZGS010000002.1 GCA_902780785.1 Oscillospiraceae bacterium
TCGAGTTAGTTTCTACTCTGTCTCACTGTTGTACTTGAATAATACAACCGTGATAGCTTTCACATTGCCCCTGTTTTACTTTTTATCATGCCTCCTATTTTTGAATTGACCAATACATATTATAACTTTTCGCATAAAAAACAAATAAATGGCGGTTAATCCAATTTTTAATAAAAATAAAAGGTGATTTACTGTATAATTAGCGGGTAAATGGAAAGAGGCTATAAATGGCGATAATTAAGACTACAGTAAATGACAAGCACGATTTTGACGCTGCCATAACCGAACTTAAGGAGTATTTTTCTTCTCTCGGTGCTCGAAAAGGCAGACAATTAACATATAACGTCCTGACTTATGGCTGCCAGCTCAATGAATCAGATTCCGAGAAGCTCTCCGGAATGCTCGCTTCAATGGGACTTGCGGCATCTTCGGGCGGAGAGCTTGATGACGCGGATGTCATTGTTTTCAACACTTGTTCGATAAGAGAGAATGCCGACAGGCACTTGTTCGGCAATTTGGGTGTATTTAAGACCTTGAAGAAGAATGACCGCGACGTCGTGATCGCCGTCGGCGGCTGCATGATGAAAGTCCCTGAGAACGTAGACAGGATCAAGAAGTCCTATCCTTACGTCGATCTTGTTTTCGATCCCCAGCAGCTCCACAGATTCCCGGTGCTCATGAGGGACGCGATCCGCAAGAATAAGCAGCTCGTAAATATCTCAGCTGATGACTACATTGCAGAAGACAACTTTTTCCCGATCGACAGAAAGAGGAAGTTCAGAGCATTGGTACCGATCATGTACGGCTGCAACAACTTCTGCACATACTGCATCGTTCCTTATGCAAGAGGCAGGGAGAGATCCAGAGACTTTAACGAGATAGTCAATGAACTGTCAGAGCTCGCATCCCAGGGCTACAAGGAAGTAATGCTCCTTGGCCAGAACGTCAATTCCTATAAGGGTGAGGGCGGAGAGACTTTCGCTGACATATTGAGGGCAGCATCTGATTTCAAGGAGTTCTCAAGAGTAAGATTCATGTCTTCACACCCGAAGGACCTTTCGGATGAAGTTATCGACATCATGGCAACAAGGCCCAATGTCGAGAAGCACCTGCACCTTGCAATGCAGTCAGGTTCCAATACGGTCCTTAAGGCAATGAACAGGCCATATACGATCGAGAGATTCCAGGAGATAGTTGATACGTTCAGAGCCAAGGTCGAAGGCGGCTCTCTTACGACTGACATTATCGTAGGCTTCCCCGGAGAGACCGATGAAGACTTCGAAGAGACTCTTGTTGCCGTAGATAAGGCAAAGTTCGATGCCGCATTTACTTTCCAGTATTCGGCAAGGCCCGGTACGAAGGCAGCGGCTTATGAGAACCAGATCCCTCAGGATGTGGTGACTGAGCGCTTCGGAAGACTTACCGAATATACCAACCGCTATGCTGAGGAATCCAATAAGAAGCTGGTCGGAAAGACCATGGAAGTTCTTATCGAAGGCATCAGCAAAGCAGGTGACATGACTTTCTCCGGAAGGACAATTACCAACCATCTTGTTAACTTCACTATTCCTGAAGAGCTCGGCATCGATGTCGGTCCTGATTATCTCGAGGGCAGGCTCTGCGAGGTCAGGATAGACCGTGCAAGACCTTATTCTGTTGACGGCATTCTCGTCAGCTTGAAGGGAGAATAAGCGTGACAGACAATAACGGTTTTGACGAGAATCACGTAAAAGCAGCAGGCCAGTTTCCGATGAGTCTTACAGACTTAAAGCCTGAAGAGCTCTCTCCCATGATGCAGCACTATGCCGAGATGAAGGCCAAGTGCCAGGATTCGTTCCTGCTCTACAGATTAGGCGACTTCTATGAGATGTTCTTTGACGATGCCGTAAAGGCCGCAAAGATCTTAGAGCTCGCTCTTACCAGAAGGGACTGCGGTTCGGGCTACAGAGCTCCGATGTGCGGCATTCCTTTTCATGCATATTCCTCATACGCAAATAAGCTCGTTCAGGCAGGCTACAAGGTCGCTATCTGCGAGCAGTTAGAAGATCCTTCCGTTGCAACAGGACTTGTAAAGCGCGGAATCATCAAGATCTTAACTCCCGGTACGATAACCGAATCGGGCGGACTTGAAGACCGTAAGAATAACTTCCTCATGAGTATCTACTGCGTAGGTTCCCAGTTCGGCGTTGCCTGCGCCGATATCTCCACGGGTGATTTCGAAGCAACACAGCTGACTCTTACAGAAAACGGCGAGCACCTCATAAATCTCATCGGCAAATATTCTCCTTCGGAGATCATCTATAATTCGAATTTTGAATCTACACCTGAGATGCAGGCGATAAGGGCAGGTACTGACATTGCTCTTACACGCCGTAATGACAGAGACTTTTCTGAGACTCTGTTCAAGAACAGCGGTGCTGCAGTTCAGGATGCAAAGCTCTTCACCAATCCCGAGATGATGTACTGCGCATGCTCTGCGCTGATCCTTTATGCTGAAGAAACACAGACAGATAAGGTCACTTATCTTGATGTCGTAAGATGCTATAAGATCTCCGATACGATGGAGCTTGATATCGCTACACGTACCGGTCTGGAACTCACATCAACGATCAGGACTAAGCAGAAGAAGGGTTCTTTGCTCTGGGCCATCGACCGCACAAAGACTTCTATGGGCGCAAGACTTTTAAGAAAGTGGGTCGAAGAGCCTCTTATCTCGGTCAAAGCCATCAACAGAAGGCTTGATGCCGTAGAAGAAGCCAAAGAAAGATACATGTCCCGTCAGCAGATAATGGAGGGCCTGTCAGGTCTTTACGATATCGAACGTCTGGCCGGAAAGGTTTCACTCGGCACATGTAATGCAAGAGATCTCCTTTCCCTTAGAAATTCTCTCCGTAAGATCCCGTTCGTAAGAGAGGGCCTTGAAGAGTTTTCGAAGGGCATGTTCAAAGAGATCAAGATGTCCATGGATCCTCTTAATGATATTGCCGACCTGCTCGAAAAGTCCATCAATGAAGATGCGCCTGTAACGGTTAAGGACGGCGACATCATCAAGCGCGGATATAATGCTGAATGCGACGAACTCTACGACCTCGCAAAAAATGCCAAAGAATACATTCTCCAGCTCGAGAATAACGAGCGTGAGAGGACAGGCATAAAGACATTGAAGATCGGTTATAACAAGGTCTTCGGTTACTTTATCGACATCCCGAGATCACAGTCCGACAAGGTTCCTGAAGAGTATGTAAGAAAGCAGACTCTCGTAAATAACGAGCGTTACATCACGCCCCAGATCAAGGAGCTTGAAGATAAGATCGTTAGCGCTTCTTCACGCCGTATCGCTCTTGAATATGAGCTCTTTACGGAAGTCCGCGAGAAGGTATCAGCCGTATCGGATAAGCTCTTCAATACTGCAAGGGCTATCGCTCAGACGGACGTTATCACTTCGCTCGCTGAGCTTGCCGAAGTCGAGAATTATGTAAAGCCTTCGATCGATGATTCTGAGATCATCGAGATCAAGGGCGGAAGACATCCTGTTGTTGAGCAGATGATGAGATCTTCACACGAGACCTTCGTTCCCAACGATATTTCGATGGATGACGAGAAGAGGCTTATGGTCCTTACAGGTCCTAACATGGCCGGTAAATCAACATTCATGAGACAGACGGCGCTCATTGTCCTTATGGCTCAGATCGGTTCGTTTGTTCCCGCTAGAAGCGCGAAGATCGGACTTGTCGATCACATCTTTACGAGGATCGGCGCATCCGACGATATCTCAACAGGCCAGTCAACATTCATGGTCGAGATGAGGGAAGTATCTTATATCCTTAAGAACGCTACACGTAAGAGCCTCTTGCTCTTGGATGAGGTAGGAAGAGGCACGAGCACATACGACGGTCTTTCTATCGCATGGGCCGTTATTGAATACATAATCGATCCGAACATTCTTTATTCGAGAACGATATTCGCTACGCATTACCATGAGCTCAATCAGCTCGAGCGTCTTAACCGCGGCGTATATAACAACCACGTTGAAGTTAAGGAGGAAGGCGACAGCGTAACATTCCTTCATAAGATCTCAGACGGCGGTACGTCCGACAGCTACGGTATTGAAGTTGCAAGGCTCGCAGGACTTCCTTCAGATGTCCTGAAGAGATCCAATGCTATCCTTTCAGAGCTTGAACGTATCGGTAAGTTCAAGGTCAAGGGCAACCGCGAGACATTGGGCAACGATGAAGAACTCTCGAAAGATGTTATGCCCGGACAGGAATCCTTCTTTAATCCTGACAATGTCGTTTACAGGAAAGAAGACAAGATCCGTCAGACATTAAGAGAGCTTGATCCAACGAGATTAACACCTATCGAAGCCATGAACATACTTTATGAATTGAAGCAGAAGTGCTCGGAGGAAGACATTGGGCAGGATTAATGTTTTAGACACCAAGACCGCCAATGCCATCAAGGCCGGCGAGGTTATCGAACGTCCTGTCTCCGTTGTAAAGGAGCTTGTCGATAACGCGATAGACAGCGGCGCCACAAGAGTGACCGTGGAATTTGCTGGCGGCGGAATCTCGCTTATCCGTGTAACCGATGACGGCTGCGGAATGGACAGGGAAGATGCAGAAAAGGCTTTCCTTATCCATGCGACATCAAAGCTTCATTCCATAGAAGATATCTATTCGCTTTCAACAATGGGCTTCAGAGGTGAAGCTCTGGCTTCTATTGCTGCATGTTCCGACGTAACTCTCACCACATGCATCAAGGGTGAGAAGACCGGAACCAAAGTCGTTTATGAAGACGGCTCTCGTAAAGGAATCTACGATCATCCTGAAATGACCGGAACTACTGTCGAAGTAAGGAATCTTTTTAAGAATCTTCCTGCAAGATATAAGTTCCTCAAGAAAGATTCAACCGAAGGAATGTATATAACAGGCCTTATCGAGAAACTCGCGGTAATAGCACCTGAGATATCGATAAAGCTTATCAAGGACGGCGCTACGCTGTTTACAACACCGGGCAACGGATCGTCTCTTGATGCCGTTTATGCGGTATACGGAAAAGAGACAGCAAAAGCTCTTGTACCTGTCAGCTTCAAATACGAAGGCGGCAGAATAGAAGGCTATACCGGACTTACATCTTTTGTAAGAGGCAACAGGGGACTTCAGGTAGTATTCGTTAACGGAAGACTTATCCACAGCAAGACGGTATCTGCTGCCATTGATGAAGCATATAAGAATGCAGTAATGAAGAATAAGTTCCCTATATGTTTCCTCATGATCTACTGCGAACCGGGTACGGTTGACGTAAACGTTCATCCGCAGAAGAGCGAAGTTAAGTTCAGCAATGACGGTGATATCTTCAGACTCGTATATCACGGCATAAAGGATGCGCTTACCAAGAATGGTGAAGCCGGGATGACCTTTAATGGAATTGCCGAGAAGGTTGAAGAGGAAGCAAATTCAGGAACGCAGCTAAGATACGATTTCTCTTCTGCGGCTGCTCCCAAATCTTCCGCAAGACCTTCATCAACACCCGCCGCTTCTCACAAACTGAATCCGCAGGGTGATCCCGCGCAGGCAAATAAACTCCTGCAGATCTTATCCGAATTCAAGCCTGATATCGAAGCTCTCAAGGAATCAACTTCAGAGCCTGCCGTAAAGCAGGAAGAGAAAGCAGAAGAGCCTTTTGAGGCTGCAGCTCCCGCACCTGCGATCATCGAAGATGTTCAGGAGAACAGGACGATCACCGATATCGACAGACTTGCTGCCGCAGACTTTGTAGGCATAATATTCTCGACTTATATCATCCTTCAGAATGAGGATGTCTGCTTTATCGTTGACCAGCACGCTGCTCACGAGAGAGTTCTCTATGAGGAATTCATGGTAAAGAAAAAGCCCGGCGCAACACCTGCGGTCGAACAGGTGTTAACGCCCCAGATCCTTACGCTCTCGTGGGAAGACTACAGCTTCGTTGAGGATAATATCGAGAGGTTCAAGGATAACGGATTTGAATTGGAACTCTTGGGTGACAGACAGATCGCCGTAAGAACAGTTCCTTTGGGCAAAGCCGGAAAACAGTCCGAAGTCTTCGGCGCGATCCTTACGGATCTTAAGCGCGAAGTTCCTTCCAAATCAGAGATCTGGTATCAGCTGATCCAGACCACGGCCTGCAAGGCTGCTGTAAGGGCAGGGGACAAGCTTACACAGCAGGAAGCTATGAGGCTTGTAGAAGAGTTATCTGCATGTGAAGATCCTTATCACTGCGCTCACGGAAGACCTACGTTCTTTACGGTCTCCAAGAAAGATTACGAGAAGAATTTCAAGAGAATAGTCTGATGAATACATCTTTCCCGGTTTTCGAAAAGTATTCTTATATACCGATAATCGCAGGCCCGACTGCGAGCGGCAAGAGCGCGCTTGCCTTAGAGATCTGCAGGATAGCAGACGGCGAACTTGTCTGCGCCGATTCGATGCAGATCTATAAAGGTCTTGATATCGGTACTGCAAAAGACAGCAAAGAGGAGATAGGCGATGTTCCTCATTATCTGACGGATATCGTTGAGCCCGGTGCGAACTTCTCTGTTTATGATTATGTGTGTACTGCTCTGCCTGTGATCAAAGATATTCTTGAGCGCGGAAAACTTCCCGTTGTTTGCGGTGGAACAGGTCAATATATCTCTTCGCTCCTCTATGGTCTTGATTATGGAACAGGCGATGAGGAAGCGGAGGCGGAAGCTACTGCGAAGCTTACTGATGAGTTTGAAAGAAACGGGATTGATCCTCTTTATTCAAGACTAAAAAACATCGATCCGGAAGCAGCTGATAAGATCGATCCGCAGAACACAAGGCGCGTGATAAGAGCGCTTGCTGTTTATGATGCATTAGGGATCACTTTCACGGAGAAGAATAAGCAGTCAAAAGCAAACGGTCCTGAGTTCCCGTTTAAAGTCTTTATGATCGACTGGGACAGGGAAGTGTTATATGACCGTATAAACAGAAGAGTCGGTGTCATGATAGACAACGGAATTATTGATGAAGCTAAGATGCTCCTTGAACGTAAAGTGGACAGAACATCTACATGCTGGCAGGCGATAGGATATAAGGAGATGCTTAAGTTCCTTGACGGTGAAGAAACTCTTGAGCAGGCAGCAGACAGGATAAGGATCGGAACAAGACATTATGCAAAAAGACAACTGACCTGGCTCAGAAGCATGGGTGAAGACGTAACTCCGATAAAACCCGATGAACCCTCAGTAAATGCCAGGCTCGTATTAAGTCTCTGTAAATGAAAAAAACTGCACGAAATTGTGCAGTTTTTCTATATAGAAATTTTGATTAGATAAAGGAAATATCAAGACTAGTCTCATTTTCTCAAAAAAGCATTTTTCTACTTGAAAATCTCTGTACAGCTCACATAATAGAAGTACAAACACTTAGTCTTAAAGGGAGGAGGTAGTTAATCGATTGAATATCTATGTAGCCCAACTACCTTGCCCAGGATCCTGCATCCCTCTGTGTTGAAAGGAATCGGCGAGTAGTCATCATTCTCAGGGAAAAGATAGGGAATTCCGTTCTTCTTTCCAAATCTCTTGACCGTAGCTTCGTCCTCTATCAAAGCGGCAATTATGTCTCCCTCTTCACACGTATTTTGCTTACGTACGATAATAATGTCGCCGTCAAGAATATGAGCATTGATCATGCTGTTGCCACGAACCGTAAGCATGAATGCTTCGGAATCTCCTATTAAAGACTTATTAACCAGATAAGAATCGCTATAGTCTTCGTGAGCCAGGATCGGAATGCCGGCTGTGATCTTACCGATAACGGGAACCTTCCTGTATTCGGTCAGTTCAGTGACATTCGAAGGACCCGGGATGTCCTGAATATCCTCATCCGCTCCTTGCTTGATTACGATAGCTCTTCTTAATCCGGGTCTGTATTCAATACGTCCCTGACTGTCCAGCTGCTTTAAGTAAGTATGGACAGAGGATGTTGACTTAAGGCCTACTCCTGCGCAGATATCTCGTACAGAAGGTGAGATCTGATTCTGATTTATGTAATTACAAATGTAGTTATATACGCGTTCTATCGTCTTTCTGTCGTTTGACTGCATAAGGGGCCCTCCAAACATATTTTCTATTATTCTATCATTATTTATATTAGTGTCAAACGTTTGTTTGGCAGAGGCGAAAATATTCGAAAAAAGCTGCAAGCACTTTTCGGATAAGAAACAAAAAATTACAGGAGCTTATACTTATGTCAAATACATTATTAAAAACCAATAATCATAATTCAAACATCAACAGGATCCTGAAGGATGAGGCGATCGAGAATGCCGGTTCTTTTGAAGAGGCTAGAGCTATCATCGTTTACAGACTTAATCACTTACGTGAGGATCTTTTATACCGGCCGGCGGCAGAAGATCCGATAGTGGCTGAGATATGTAAGGCGAGAGAGGATGGAACGAAGAGCTTGATGGATATCTACGCAGGTTACTATTCGCCGTGCAAGGTATCGGAGCCGACATTCATTCCCAAAGGTCAGGGCGATATGAACGATATTATGATCAGCTTTTCAGAGGGGTTCAGTGAGTTCATAGAATCTTTGGAGGAGCAGTATGTGGATCTTATCATCAGAAGAAGGCGCGCGACGATCCTTCTGAACAGAATGCTTTCAATAAGGCTTCCGTGGGCCAGATTGATGTATATGTACTATTATCAGCGCATTGATCCGGGCGATGTAACAGATAAGCTCTTTTGCAGCAGGGCAACTTTTTACAGATTAAAAGCAGATGCCATTTCTGCGATTACAAAGATGTATTATCCGGGCAAAGTCAGAAAGATCAGAGCCAGTAATATCGACAGTTCCGAAGAATCTGCCTAATTCGCGACTTCTTACTTTTGACAAAGAATGCTATAATCGCCTCTAGGTAAATGAAAATGGCACTAAATCAGGAAGACAGAAATACGGATCCTATTTCATCAGGCAGCATGAAGAACAGCGCTGTGCTTGATTTCCTTGGCTGTTCTTACAGGGCAACAGTAAGACTTATCAAGGGTCTTCCTTCAAGATTTGTTGCATTTGTTAAGCGTAAGATCAAAGAATACCGTAACAGGCCGAAGAGAACTGATATCAGCCGCGTTTATGTGGTTGTAGGCTACACGACCAAGAAACGTGTCGATGAGAAGTTTAATGCGGAAAGACGGATGATGATCATAAGACGTGGCCTTTTGGTCCTTATCTTCCTGTTGATAATCTTTATCGCTGTAGACCGGTTTACAGGCATTATCAACTACGGCGAGTTATCCCAGATATTCGGAATCGACTCATGGGACGAGGTAGTTGAGAACGATCCTTTTGCAGACAGGACGTCTGAAAGCACGTCAGGTATTGCTACAACAGAGGGAACGCAATCCTGACAAAAGAGCAAACACAGAATTAAAAGATGATGAAATGAAAGTTCGCAGCTGCGAACTTTCATTTTTTAATTGCCTATTGAAATTGCGAAAGTCTTGTAATACTATACATAACGATTGGTTTAAACTAGGTTTGTTTACCTAAGCTTTCAGTCTACAAAATGAATTTTTAGCCACGCGAACTTGCAAAAATGGTTCCGGGCAGAAGAAAGGTGGAAATCTTATGGATTACAAGATTGAGAATGAGTATCTTAACGATCTCATGCAGAAGGTTATGGCAAGGAATGCTAATGAGCCTGAATTTCACCAGGCAGTATATGAATTCCTTAACTCTATCGCACCGGCACTCCCGGTACACCCTGAGCTTATCGAGAAGCAGGTTCTTGAGAGAATCGTAGAGCCTGAGCGTCAGATCATGTTCAGAGTTGCTTGGATCGACGATAACGGCAGAATTCAGGTTAACCGTGGTTACAGAATTCAGTTCAACAGCGCTATCGGACCTTACAAGGGCGGTATCAGACTCCATCCTTCAGTAAATATCAGCATCCTTAAGTTCCTCGGCTTCGAGCAGATTTTCAAGAATTCCCTCACAGGTCTCCCTATGGGCGGCGCTAAGGGTGGTTCTGACTTCGACCCTAAGGGCAAGTCTGACAACGAAGTAATGGCTTTCTGCCAGAGCTTCATGCGTGAGCTTTACAGACATATCGGACCTGACTGCGATGTACCTGCAGGTGACATCGGTACAGGTGCAAGAGAGATCGGCTTCATGTTTGGTCAGTACAAGAAGATCGTTAACGAGTTCTCCGGCGTTCTTACAGGTAAGAAGCTCAGCTTCGGCGGTTCACTTGCAAGAACAGAGGCTACAGGTTATGGCCTTTGCTATTTCGTAAATGCACTTCTCCGTGAGAAGATGAATACTTCTTTCGAGGGCAAGACAGTTGTTATCTCCGGTTCCGGTAACGTTGCTATCTACGCTACAGAGAAGGCTCAGCAGCTCGGCGCTAAGGTCGTTGCTCTTTCTGACTCCAACGGTTATGTATATGATCCTGAGGGCATCAAGCTTGATATCGTTAAGGACATCAAGGAAATTAAGAGAGGCAGAATCAGCGAGTATGCTGACAGAGTACCTTCCGCTAAGTACACAGCAGATGCTAACGGCTCCAAGGGTATCTGGACAATTCCTTGTGACATTGCTCTTCCTTGCGCTACACAGAACGAGCTCAACCTCGATTCTGCTAAGACACTCGTTGCTAACGGCGTAAAGGTTGTCGGTGAGGGCGCTAACATGCCTACAACACTCGACGCTACAAAGTTCTTCCAGGACAACGGCGTATTCTTCACACCTGGTAAGGCTTCCAACGCAGGCGGTGTTGCTACATCCGGTCTTGAAATGTGCCAGAACAGCGCTCGTCTTTCTTGGACATTCGAGGAAGTTGACGCTAGACTTAAGGGCATCATGGAGAACATCTTCCACACAGTTGATGCTACAGCTAAGGAAGTTGGCTGCGAGAACAACTACGTTGTCGGCGCTAACATCGCCGGTCTCCTTAAGGTTTCTGACGCTATGATCGCTCAGGGCTGCATCTGATAGATTTAATCAGTAAGTTTAATAAAGGGGTTGCGACAATGAAGTCGCAGCCCCTTTTGTTATGTAGATTACACAAAGCAAAGGAAATTGCCACAGTATTCTTCTAATATCTGTTATTAGGAAAATGACAGTCTGATGATATAATTGTTTAGTTAATATGGAGAATTATGAGTGCCTGCATGTAAATGCGCGCAGGGACGGTAAATATAGTTTTTGCTTTGAGATAAAGCAAAGGACAAACAAAATATGGAGCGATAAAGATGAGTAAGACTGTAGCAACTTGTATTGCCGAGACTAACCTGGTTCAGGGAGAGCCGCAGGAGAACGTTTTCTTTCTTACGCTTTCACGTAAGATCGAAGATTTCCCCAACGAGTTCTTAAGAACAGCCAGATCGACATCACCTATCCAGATCTGTGCTATTTTCTCGACGATCGGTCCGGATAACCTTTCCGCAGTATTGAACCTTGAACTTAATGCCGAATTGGAGAGAATTGCTTCTGTATGCGCAAATCAGGCAGTTCTTGATTTCGACGGCTTTGCAAACCAGGTAATCAACAACCTCAATGTTAAGGTCTGCAATTTCGCTGCCAACAAGGGAACTCAGTTCAAGACTTCAATGTCTATGTTCGTTATCGAAGGCGATATCCTTCGTGTAATCCATGTCGGTATCACAAAGGCGGTCCTTTTCAGAAACAACCGCATCATGCTCCTTACCGAAGAGCAGACAGTAGCTCACAGATATGTTCAGATGGGCGCTATCCAGGCTTCCGAAGAGCTTACGCATCCTGAGAACATGAACCTTACCCAGTATCTCGGTAAGATGCCTCAGGAAGGTCCCGTCAATGCCGACAAGAAGGTTCACTTAAAGCTTCAGGACAACGATGAGCTGTTCCTCATGGGTGTAGGCCTTTCCAGAAGACTTCCTTCCCAGATGAGAAATTCCATCATCGCAAAGCCTTTAACCACTGAGGTTAAGTCCAAAGAGATCATCAATGCGGCAGTAAGCTACGGAATCAAGTCCGGCCTTACGCTCATTGATATCAAGGTTGAATCAACATTCCTGCTTCCCGGTGATGCAGTCATCAACAGCAATCTCAGAACAGAGGCAGGCCTTTCAAGAAGAGACAACCAGAGAAATGCTGAATCCAATGCATTTACTGATTTCGAGAATGACAACGATCTCGACTACGATTCAGGTTCTTCCGACACTATCAACTATGTTCCCGGTTCAGCTTCCGCAAGCTTTGCCGAGAGCGACGAAGAGGAACTCATCGTTAATGAAAGCAAGGAAAGAGTAAAGACAATAATCATTCCTATAATTATCTTCCTTATCTGTATCATTCTCGGATTCGGCGTCACCTTCATGATCTTCAACATGAAGGACCTCATCGATCTGAGCGGCACAACAACGACATCACTTCCTGTCGGTGTAGGCTCAGTTCTTTACGCTTCCGAGAACATGGTTCCCGTATATTCCAAGGCTTCTGAAGAATCAACGGTCATCGGAACTCTTAACTACGGCGATCCCGTTACTCTTAAGGAGATCACAAACGAAGCATTCTCTAAGATCATCACAGCAAATAATGTTACGGGATATGTTGCAAGCACAAAGCTTATATCAGAGAATCCCATTACCGGCACAAGCGAATTCGATCCCTTCGGTGATGCTACATCAGTAACAACAGCCGAAGTTACACTCCCTGACGGTGAGACAGTACAGACAACAGGCGTTAAGAAGGATAACATTTACTATCCTGCAACTCCTACACCTAAGCCGACTCTTGAGTCTATCGGTACTGATGAGTTCGGTAATCCTATCTATCCTACACCTACACCTGATCCGAATAAGCCCACGCCGACGGTGGATCCGAATAATCCGACACCTACACCTAAGCAGGATAATCCGGATAACCCTACTCCAACACCTAAACAGGATAATCCGGATAACCCTACTCCAACACCGAAGCAGGATAATCCGGATAAGCCTACAGAGGCACCTAAGCCGACTGATCCGCCTAAGCCGACTGATCCGCCGAAGCCGACTGATCCGCCGCCGCCGCCGAAGCCCACAGATCCTCCGGCAAATGGTGAAGATAATAACGGCTAACGCTGTTTTCGAGCAACCTAAAAACTACAGAGCTGTCTCATATGAGGCAGCTCTTTTTTATGATTGAGAACCTATACAGCAACAAAGGCTTATTCTATCCAGATCTTATATGTGTTACCCGATATATCTTCAACTTCGTAAGGGGGTATTATTGCCATGGCAACATAAAAGACTTCAGGAGTCAGACCGATATATGATGAACGGACAACTTTATCGTTATAGGTAAAGCTCTTGCTTACAAATAAATAAGGAAGATCGTCCTTTTCGCAGATTGCAAAATAGGCTCCATTATCCTTTATCTTAATGATCTTGTTAGTCTCATACGGATACTTCGAAATATTGCCTTCAAATTCAACAACTATAGTCTTTTTGCTGTCGGTTACATGTTGGAAGCCGTTCTGAGTAAATGCACGCTCACTTATGTTAAGTTCCTTTGCTTCAAGGTCAGTCGGGATATAGTAATCAAAGCGCAGATATGTATCCTGGATCTTATCCATATATTCATTGCGTTCATCATAAGGCTTTTCAAACAGTGCTTCGCTTCCGCATTCTTTCCAGGCCTTATACCATTTATCTTTGTCCAAATTGCTGTCGATGTAGAACCCGCATACTCTGCATAATTCTGAATGCCGGTCAGGTTTTCCTTCAGTATGTTCAAATGCAAAACCGATCTGTGAACACACGGGGCAGATATACTCCGGCTTTCTCTCATCTTTTAAACTGCCAAGACCCATATATCTTTTCAAATAACGTTCTGCCATATTTTCCCCCGAATAAGTAATATCCTTTTTCTTAAATTATCACACGACAGTATTACGGAAAAGGGCGAATAAAAGGGGCCATCTCATTCGAGACAGCCCCGTCAGTTAACTTATCTTGATCCGGTATCAATAACGGAAGAGTTCCTTGTAGAGAACCTTTACGGCGTATGAGCAGTAGGACTCGGAAACACCGAACATCATTGAGATCTCGGATGCGCCCTGGTTAACGATACGGAGGTTGATACCTGCGTTAGAGAGGGCGGATGCTGCACGTGCCATGATACCTACGGAATTTGCCATAGCTTCACCGACGATCATGACGATTGCGAGGTCTCTGTCGACCTTAACGTCAGCCTCGAGTTCCTTCTTGATGCGGTCAACGATGATTGCTTCCTTTTCCTCTGTGAAATACTTCTTTCTGAGAACGATGGTAACTGTATCGATTCCGGAAGGAATGTGATCGATGGAGATTGCCTCGTCAGAGAAGATCTTGAGGAGTGCAGCAAGGAAGCCTACCTGACGGTTCATCATGTACTTGCTGACTGTAACTGTTGCAAAGCCCTTGTCACCTGCGATACCTGTTACGAGTGAATCGTAGTGGGTACGCTTGGATACGATCCATGTGCCCTTTGCTGCAGGGTTGTTCGTATTCTTGATGTTGAGCGGGATGCCGTTAGCGAATACAGGATAGATAGCTTCTTCGTGAAGGACAGTAAATCCTGCATAAGAAAGCTCTCTCATCTCGTCGTATGTGATCTCCGTGATAGGGAAGGGGTTCTTAACGAGGTTAGGGTTAACAGCGAAAACATTGTCAACGTCTGTCCAGTTCTCATAAACGTCAGCACCGACTGATGCTGCGAGGATGGAACCTGTGATGTCGGAACCGCCTCTGGAGAATGTGATGATCTTGCCGCTCTTGGAAACACCGTAGAAACCGGGGAAGACAAGGAGCTTATCTGTCTCGGCCTTGAGCTTAGCAAGGTTATCGTATGTCTCAGGAAGGATGACTGCTTTGCCTGCTTCGTCGTGCTCCAAGTAAAGGCCGCACTCTTCAGGATTGCAGTATTTAGCGGGGTGACCTGTTGATGTGAGGTAGAAAGCTACGAGTCTTGCGCAGCAGTCTTCACCCATTGCCTTGACGGAATCAAGGTAAGCGATATCTTCCGTGTAATCAGCTTTAACGATATCAAGGAGTCTGCCTTCGATGTCGGGGAGGATCTCCTTAACGTTGAGTTCGTCAGCGATCTCTTCGTAACGTGCGAGAACAGCTGCGACTTCCTTATCATATGATTTACCGGCGAGTCTTGCCTTGGCAACGGCAATAAGAAGGTCCGTTACCTTGGTATCATCCTTGGTGCGCTTTCCGGGCGCGGATACGACCATGATCTTACGGTCTTCGTCTGCCAAAAGGATGTTGCAGACTTTCTGAATCTGGAATGCGTTGGCAAGAGATGATCCGCCGAATTTTGTAACTTTCATAGCTTTTGTGCTCCTTGACTTGTCATTTAGCCTTAATATAATATCACAAGCGCGAAAGTATATATTTATAATTATTTTGTCGCTAAATATTAGTCTGTATGTAACAGTTGCACAGTTGAAAACAGGAGAAATATCTTGAATATCTTCAAAGCAATGAAGCCTGAGAAAGTTTATGAGAGTCTTGCCAGGATGCCGTGGCAGGATCTTTATAACGAAGGTATCAGGACAGCGCTTTTGGATTTTGATAACACTCTTGGTCCTGACCATGCGACAGAACCCGAAGATTACAGTTATCAGTGCGTGAAGATGATAGAGGAGACAGGCATCAGGTGCTGCCTCGTATCTAACGCTAAGTCGGGAAGGTCTGCCAAGATCGCCGAAATGCTCGGCATTCCCGTTGTGACTTACGCAAACAAGCCGGGAACATCCGGCGTTCTTAAGGCGATCAAGCTCATGGAATCTTCTGCCGATAAGTCCGTAATGGTAGGAGATCAGGTGTTTACAGACGTAATTGCAGGCAACAGATCAGGTGTCCGCACGTTTATGGTGGAGAAGCTCCATAAACAGGAGATTTGGTATGTTTTGCTCAAGAGACCGTTCGAAAAACTTGTTAGACTTGTAGGAAAATTCTGATTCTATTTGTAACACTTGCATAGAAACACTCTTTCAAGTAAAATTAGTCAGTTAAACGCTTATTTATTAAAAAAAGGAGACATAGTTATGATCAGCGCAGGAGATTTCAGAAACGGTTTATGTTTTGAGATGGACGACCAGGTATATCAGGTCGTTGAATTCCAGCACGTTAAGCCCGGCAAGGGAGCAGCATTCGTAAGAACTAAGTATAAGAACGTTAAGACAGGATCCGTTGTTGAAAGATCCTTCAACCCTAACGAGAAGTTTGAGCAGGCTCAGCTTACAAGACAGGACATGCAGTTCATCTATGCTGACGGCGATCTCTACTACTTCATGGATCAGGATACATATGAGCAGACACCTATTCACCAGGATAAGATCGGTGACGGCATCAAGTTCCTTAAGGAAGAGATGGTATGCAAGGTTGTTTCTTATAAGGGCGACATCTTCCAGGTTGAGCTTCCTATCACAGTTATCCTTGAGATCACAGAGTGCGAGCCCGGCGTAAAGGGTGATACGGCTAACAACGCTTCCAAGTACGCTACACTTGAGACAGGTGCTGTTGTTAAGGTACCTCTCTTCGTTAACCAGGGCGAGAAGATCAAGGTTGACACAAGAACAGGCGAATACTTAGAAAGAGCTTAATTTTTGTTACTTAATCTGCCGCAAGCGGAGTAATATCCGCTTACGGCAGTTTTTATCCGCACCTTTAAAGTTTAGATCATTCAAGGAACCGATATGGAAGACAATACTAACATCGAATCCATAAAAGGCGATCGTTCAATGACACAGGGCTTTGTAGCCCAGTATGCATCTGAAGCAGCGCTCCAGATCAACGGCGTTTTGTCATTGGTTCCTTCATTTGCGGTTGCACTTAAAGAGAAAGCGGGTGTAGTCCATGAGGGCAAAGGGGTCAGAGTAGTTTTCGGCGACGCTGCCGAAGGTACAGTATCCATTACCGTATATCCTATCGTTAAATACGGAATGATCATTCCCGAGATTGCCTGGATGATCCAAGAGAAGGTTAAAAATGACGTCGAGCGCTTTACCGGACTTACGGTAGAGAGTGTCGACGTTTATGTTTGCGGGGTTGAGGAGGTGTCATGAATTCATTTATCAGAGCATTGATGTTCGTTTATTCCGTTGTAATAGCCGTTGTTTCCGTCGTGCTGTTATATGCGCTTGTCGATGAAGGTATCATTGCGGATATCCTGTCACCTGTACAATCAATCGTTACAGGCCCTGTAAGCAGATATGTTTATCTGGGCATTCTGATGCTTTTATTCATCACGTCCATCGTATCCATCACTAACATCATCACATCAGGAAGACTTAACCGTACGAGATTAAGAAAGAACGATATCGGTACAGTCGATATCGGACCTGATGCTATCGAGAGTATTGCCCTCAATGCAGCTAAGTCTGCACAGGTAGGCATCAAGAGCGCAAGATGTCACGTTGCTCCTGCAAAGAACCAGTCTTTGAAGGTTACGGTATCCTGCGAGCTTTATTCAAACGTTGAGATCCCTGCATCAATGGCTAAGGTTCAGGAGAAGGTAAAGAAAGACATTGAGCGCTTTACCGGAATCGCAGTTGAGCAGGTTGTTGTCAGAGTCACTAAGGTTGAGCAGGCTCAGACCAGGGTAGAGAGCAGATAATAATGGAAAGGTTTTTATCCAAACTTTTCGAGAAACTTCGTAACACCAGAGCAGGTGTTATCTTTGCTGTACTGTTTTTTATCATCGGTCTTTTACTTTGTATATTCGGGTTCTTTAAGACCCTGTTTATCATATTAATGACGGCGGTAGGCTTCTTTGTAGGTTCGTTCCTCTTTTCCGATACGAGCAGGTTCAAGAAATTTCTTGACAGGATATTGCCACCGGGGAGGTTCAGATGAGCAGAATAGAAACAAGAGAACATGCAATGGAGTTTTTGTTCCAGACGGGATTTAGAAATGATCCCATCAGTGAGCAGATAGATATTTTCAGGGAAGCATATCCTGAGATCGCAGAAGACGACGCTTATTTCCTCGACATCGTTTATGGTGTCATCAACAGCAGGGATGAGCTCGATGAGAAGTTCGTTCCCTTCCTTAAGAGATGGAAGCTAGAGCGCCTTCCTCAGACAGACCGCATCATCCTTGAGATCGCTGTCTATGAGATCCTCACGGTAGAGGATATCCCTACATCTGTTTCCATCAACGAGGCTGTAAAGCTCGCAAAGAAGTATGGAACAGACAGTTCATCTTCATATATCAACGGCGTATTGAGCAACTTCGTTAAGAGCCTCTGAACTCATGTTCGATTTTGATAGCGTAAGCCACCTTAATGGCTACATAAAGCAATCCCTGCAAGACAATCCTTATCTTGCCGAGTTTACTGTTACCGGTGAGATATCCCAGTATACTGTGTCTGCAAGGGATCATGCTTATTTTTCCATTAAGGACGACCAGTCGGTAATTAACTGCGTTATCTTTTCCAGGAACCGTTCGATGCTTAAGATCGAGCCTTCAGTCGGTATGAAGGTAAAGGTAACCGGCGGTCTCGATTTCTATACTGCAGGCGGAAAACTTCAGGTAATAGCCACAAACATTGAAGATAAGGGCGCCGGAGACCTGCACGAACAGTTCAATAAACTCTTTAAGAAACTTCAGGATGAAGGACTTTTCGAGACCTCGCATAAGAAGGCGATCCCTGTATTGCCCAGAAGGATCGGAGTCGTAACTTCTTCATCCGGTAAGGTCATCTCAGATATCGTTAATACGATCAGGAAGAGAAATCCTCATCACGACATCCTGCTTTATCCCGCAAGCGTTCAGGGCGATCTGTGTCCGCCTGAAGTTATCAGCGGTATCAAGTATTTCAATGAAGCGAAAAATGTTGATGTCATCATCGTCGCAAGGGGCGGCGGATCTTATGAAGAGCTCTTCTGCTTCAATGATGAAGGCATAGCAAGAGCTGTTTATGCCAGTGAGATCCCTGTAATCTCCGCTATAGGCCATGAACCGGATTATACCATCATCGATTATGTTGCTGACGTCCGCGCTGCGACACCGACAGCAGCAGGTGAGATGGTAATCGCATCTTACGATGACCAGCAGAAGGAAATAGATAATCTTGCTCTTAATCTGGATATCGCGATCAACCAGTTCGTCGATTCCAGACGCAAGGCATTAGACGTATATAAGAACCACAAAGCACTTCATTCTCCTGCATTCTATGCAAGGGAACAGCTTGCGGTCGTAAGCGAGCTTAAGACCAAGCTTGATGCTCTGTCAGACAGATTCGTTAAGAAGACATCTTCAGAGATAAATGAAGTGAAGGTAAGGCTCGATGCTCTTAATCCGAATAATGTCCTTACCAGAGGTTATTCTTACGTATGTGATAAGAGCGGCAGGGCAATAGAGTCCGCCAAGTCAGTCAGGAAGGGCGATAACGTCAGCATTGTATTATCTGACGGTTCGCTGTTAAGTGAGATAAAAGATATTTCGATAAATACAGATGGAGGAGCCAACGATGCCTAAGTCCAAGGAAAATGAGATGACATATGAAGCAGCAATGTCAGAACTTCGCCAGACGGTAGCAAAGCTCTCTGAAGGCAAAGCGACACTCGATGAATCATTGAAGCTCTATGAGAGAGGCATTGAGCTCGTCGGCATTTGCGAGAACAGACTTAATGAAGTAACAGCTAGGATCGAAGCCGTTAACAAGGCTAACGGAACAACTGATCCTCTTAACATAAGCGAGACCGGAGTTTGACAATGGAAAGAGATAATATTAACGTTCTGATGGAAAAGACAGAACAATGGATATTACCTGAACTTGAGACTGTCTTTACCAGCGAGGAAGCAGAAGACATTACTGTAAAGGCTGCGCTTTACAGCCTTTATGCAGGCGGTAAGAGATTAAGGCCTCTCATGATGTACCTTACTTCCGATATGTTAAAGCTCGATTTTGACATCGATGCTGATGTTAAGTATTTTGCTGCCACATTAGAGATGCTCCATACATATTCACTTATCCATGACGACCTTCCGGCTCTGGATAACGATGACTTGAGAAGAGGCAAGCCCACATGCCATAAGGCTTTTGGAGAGGGCATTGCCGTACTTGCAGGAGACCTTTTGCTCAATAAAGCTATGGAGAGATTGTTCCTCATGTGCGAAAAGCATCCGGGATATATCTATGCAGCTTCTGCTATGGCTGAGAATTCAGGCATCAGCGGCATGCTCGGAGGACAGAGCATTGATATCGCATCTGAGGATAAAGAGATCTCTTTAGAGCTCCTTACTGAACTTCAGAGGAAGAAGACCGGCGCGTTCATTGAAGCTGCTGTTGTTACCCCTTACTATCTTTCGACGCTCATGAAAAGAAGCGACAGTCTTAAGGATGAGACTGCATCAGATCTGCGAAAACTTGCAGAACATATAGGCCTCGCGTTCCAGATCAAAGATGATATCCTTGACGTTATATCCGACAGCACGACTCTGGGTAAGAGCACAGGCAAGGATGCAAGGGATTCAAAGGCAACATTTGTTACTCTTTTGGGCCTTGAGGGCGCGAAAAAGAGACTTGAAGATGAATCAGACTGCATTAAGGTGATCCTTGATAAGTTTGACAATAACGGTTTTGATACGACTGATTACAGGACGTTAACGGATTTTCTTGTTAACAGGGACAGATAATGGACTATAAGTTTTTAGGGAAAGATACGTCACCTGAATTCCTCAAGTCTTTAAAGCCTGAGGAACGTAAACAGCTGTGCGGGGAATTAAGGGACAAGATCCTTAATACCGTATCTTCCAACGGCGGTCACCTGGGAAGCAACCTTGGCGCCGTAGAGCTTACAGTTGCTCTGCTTTCAGCATTTGACTACAAGCAGGATAAGATCGTTTTCGATGTTGGACATCAGGCATATTCTTATAAGCTCCTGACAGGAAGGTTCGACAGATTCAATACATTGAGACAGAAGGATGGCATCTCCGGATTCCCGAGAATTACCGAGTCTCCTTATGATGCATTCGATACCGGCCACAGTTCTACTTCAATATCCGCTGCAATGGGTATCGCCAGGGCAAGAGACCTCGAAGGCAAGAAGTTCGATGTCGTAGCGGTAATCGGTGACGGCGCACTTACGGGCGGCCTCGCTTATGAAGCCATTAACGACCTGGGCCACAGCAAGACAAGGATGATAATCATCCTGAACGATAACGAGATGAGTATCGATAAGAACGTCGGAGGCCTTTCGAAGCACTTATCGAAGCTCAGAATCTCATCAGGATATATCTCCGCTAAGCAGACGACGGAATCGTTCCTTAAAAAGCTTGGTTTTGTAGGCCGTGGCCTTATCAAGATAATCCTTGCGATCAAGGACTTCTTCAGATTCCTTTTGTACCGCAAGAAGCCTTCAATGTTTGATGACTTAGGCCTGAACTATTACGGCCCTGTCGACGGTCATAACATGGAAGATCTCATCAAGGCTTTCGAAGGTGCAAAGGAGATCAGGGGACCGGTTCTTATCCACGTCATCACTCAGAAGGGTAAAGGTTATGCTCCCGCTGAGTCCAATCCTTCCGATTATCACGGCGTAGGACCTTTTGACCTTGAGACAGGCGTAGGACCCTCTAAGACAAGCTATACTACAGTCTTTGCAAACACAATGACCGAGCTTGCAGCAAAGAATCCCAAGATCGTTGCTATTTCAGCAGCCATGACTCTCGGCACCGGACTTGATAATTTCCAGATGAAATATCCTGCAAGGTTCTTTGACTGCGGTATCGCCGAAGAACACAGCGTTACGATGGCAGGCGGCCTTGCCGTATCAGGATTTATTCCTGTTGTTGCTATCTATTCGTCGTTCCTGCAAAGAGCTTACGATGAGATGATCTCTGACTGCTGCTTCATGAACAGCCATGTCGTTTTCGCCATAGACAGAGCGGGCTTTGTAGGTAATGACGGACATACCCATCACGGACTTCTCGATATCTCGTATCTGAATTCCATGGTCAACATGACAGTTTTATCGCCCAGGGATTATACAGACCTTAAGAGATGCCTTACATACGCAGTTGAGACGGTAAAAGGACCTGTTGCCGTAAGATATCCGAGAGGCGCTTCTCCTTTCGAAGCTAAGGGCCCTTTGTATACAGAGATGGAAGATCTTACGATGCCTCATGTCGTTTGCGATTACGGCAATGATTTTGCGCTCGTGTCCACAGGCAAGATCTGCGAAGAAGCGGACATGGCGATGGAATTGTTAAAAGAGCAGGGCATCATGGGCAAGCATATCAATCTCACATTGATAAAGCCTCTTCCCGCAAAGGAAATATGGGATCTTCTTGTCGGCATTAAGTATGTATTCAGCCTTGAGGAAGGCATTATAAGCGGCGGATTCGGTGAATCCTTGGAGCGCGAACTTCAGATACTGGGATTTGAGAAAGACGTAACAGTATTCGGCGTCAGGAATCCGATCGTAAGGGCAATGTCCCAGAAAGAGCAGCTTAAGTACTGCGGCCTTGACGGAATTACCGTTGCATCTTCCATTAAATCGGCTCTCCAGCGTTAAGCTATTTGCCTGATGTATTTTTATTCATTATAATGATTAAATATCTATAGCTCTGACTGGAGGTTTGTCTTTATGAATTACGGAATATGTTCCAATAGTTCAAGAGATAACGGCTATGAGACAGCGAAAAGGACAGCTGAGATCCTCAGCCGCCTTGGTGCTACACCTGTCTTTGAGATCGGTATGGATGATGTATGCCCGAAGCTTAAGGAAGTGCCGGGTGTTCTTTTCGAGGACTTCAGAGATATTGAACTGAAGTCTTTAATATCCATTGGCGGAGACGGTACATTCCTCTCAAAGGTAGCTAAATACAGAGATCTCGATACTGAATTCGTCGGTGTTAACCTGGGCTCTATAGGTTTCCTTAATGAGATCCTCCATGAAGATCTTGAGAAGGATTTGGAGCAGCTCGTCTCCTGCAACTATAAGACAATCGACAGAACACAGCTAAAGTGCGACGTATATAACAAGAACGGCAAGCTTAAGGGCTCAAGCGTATGCCTTAATGACATCATTATCGTAAGAGGCGCGAAGCCCCACATCACGACGCTTGTTCTATCGATCGACGGCCAGATCATCGAAAGGTTCAGAGGCGATGGCCTCGTTGTATCTACAGCAACGGGATCTTCGGCATATTCTCTTTCTGCCGGCGGTCCGATCCTTATGCCCGGCATGAAGGATATAATCGTAACCCCGATCTGTTCACATACACTGAACGGCTATACATATGTGGCAACTCCTGAAAGTGAGATAAAGATCACTCTGGAGTCCATTGAATCAGCACCTTTGATCTGCCCTGACGGAAGGGATTTCGTTGATCTCGAGAGCTATGATTCCATTGAGATAAAAAGATATGACAAGGTCCTTAAGACTGTCTGCTTAAAGCCCGACAGCTTCTTTGCCAATGTCAGAAAGAAGATCGTACAGAGAGGATACTTCTATGAAAACCGCTAAGAATTCAAGACAGGAAAAGATCTTATCACTCATCAGAGATAATGATATATCCACACAGGAAGACCTTACCGCAAAGGTCAATCAGGAGGGATTCGAGGCGACCCAGGCTACGATCTCCAGAGATATCAAGGAGTTGGGTATCATCAAGATCACTCTTCCTAACAGAGCGACTAAGTACTGCGTGCTCGACAGAACAGGCGATACGGCTCCGGGAAGACTTCTTGCAGTATTCTCCAACAGTATCATCTCGGTAAATCAGGCTATGAACATCATCGTAATCAAGACATTGCCAGGCATGGCTGCTGCAGCTGCATCGGCGCTTGATTCCATGCATCTTGATGAGTGCGTCGGAACCATCGCAGGAGACGATACGATATTTGCCGCATGCAACGGCATCGATGAGGCTAAAGCTCTCGCAATTACTATCTCAGACATGATGGAAAAAGGCTGATATCAATGCTTGTAAGACTTGAGATCAGAGATTTTGCGGTCATAAGCAATATCGTTTTCGAACCGGGAAAAGGCCTTAACGTAATAAGCGGTGAGACCGGTGCGGGTAAGAGCCTTATCGTTGATGCGATAGGACTTATCCTCGGCGCAAAAGCATCCAGAAATCTTATCAGGACAGGAAGCCCTTCAGCATTTGCCGAAGCGGTCTTTGACTGTTCTGATCTGGGCGATGAGGATTTTAAGAAGATCCTTTCCGATAACGGAATAGAAGATGACGACGGAATGCTCATCATAAGCAGGACTGTCTACGACAGCGGCAAATCTGTCGCAAGAGTCAATGGCACAGGCGTTACCAATGCTGTGCTTAAGGACATCTCGTCAATGCTCGTCGATATTCACGGCCAGCACGATACACAGGCTATCTTCGACGAATCAACCCATGTAAAGCTCCTTGACCGTTTCGCCGGGGAGAAGTGCGTAAAGCTCCATAAAGACTATGTTAAGAGCCTTCAGGAATTCAAGGATCTTGTTATCCGCATAAAGGAGATATCTTCGTCTCCGGATTATCTTGAGCGCCGCCGTGATTATCTCGAGTTTGCTGTAAATGAGATCGAATCCGCCGGTTTTAAGGACGGCGAAGAGGAAGAACTCCACGATACAAAGAAGAAGCTGTCGCAGAATGAAGTTCTTTTCGAGAGCCTCAAGAATGCAGGCGACCTTCTTAGTACAGAGACTAACTATCAGAGTCCTGTCCAGTCCGTAAACCAGGCGAGCCGCGAGCTTCTTAAAGCTTCCCAGAACGATGAGAGCCTGAAGGAGATCGCTGAAAGGGCGCAGGCATTGGCATTAGACCTTGATGCGTTGGCTTCTGATGTCGATAAAGTCTTATCCGACCGCAACTACGACGAGGGCCTCAAAGAACGCACCGAGCAGCGCATCGGCCTGCTTTACGAGCTTAAGGCAAAGTATGGCTCGACCATTGCTGAGATCAATAAGTTCGCATCCGATTCCAAAGCAGAACTGGATGATATCGAGAAGAACAAGGATATCCTTCAGGAATTAAAGAAGCAGCGCACCATTAAGGAGAAGGAACTTTTGGAACTTGCAGAAAAGCTTTCTTCTGAGCGTAAAGATTATGCCAGAAAGCTCGAAAAGGCCATCACTAAGGAACTGGCTGATCTTGAGATGCCCGATGCGATCTTCGAAGTAAGCTTCGTAAGAAGAGAAAAGGCAAGGTTCTTCTCAATGTCCGGCATAGACGATATCTCATTCCGCTTCAGTGCGAACCCGGGCCAGCAGGTAAGACCTTTGTCCGCGATCGTTTCAGGCGGTGAGGCTTCAAGGATCATGCTCGCGGTAAAGAATGTATTGAGCAGGGTAGATCTAATCCCGACACTTATCTTCGACGAAATCGATACGGGTGTATCAGGCAAGGCTTCACTTGCTATTGCCAATAAACTTAAGGCGATCGCATCAGATCACCAGGTGCTCTGCGTAACGCATACCGCTCAGATAGCTGCAGCTTCGGACAGAGGATTCGTACTTACAAAGAAAGTCTCTAACGGCAATACTGAAACTGTCTGCACGGTTCTTGAAGGCGCAGGCAAGACAGGCGAAGTATCCAGACTTCTTTCCGGCAGTGATTCCGATTCTTCATTAAGACTTGCTGAAGATGTGATCAAGTCATTTAATTGATATCCTTATGGGACTGATCTGCTTTACCAACAGCAATAATAATTTCCGGACTATAGATGAAGCTTTGGATATCATCAGATCCAAAGCTCAGGATAAGGATGAGATCTGGGTAAGCGACGGCGGTAAGTATCCATGCATTGCCGTATGTATAAACGGTGATTTTGCAGGTATTACCTTTTTCGAGAGCGAAGACGGAAATATGTATCTGTCATTAAATAAGGATAATCAGGTTAAAATCGACTTTATTGCAGGCGGTGAGGAGTGGCTTCCCGATCCTGATGTTGTAATCAGTAAAGAGTTGGCCATTGAATGCGTAAGGGAGTTCCTTGAAACAGGGAAGAGACCTGAGTGTATTGAGTGGCAGGAGCTTTGATTTCACGACATATCAAATATCATTGCTATTTGTCTCATTTATTGTATTATGAATATGGTAATAGCTGTCATTTATTTGTGGCGGCACGGGGTAAATTAAGAAATTCTTTATTTGGTAAAGGGGTATGAAAATGAAGAAAATTGTTGCATTGCTCTTAAGCGGTGTCATGTTGACGTCGCTTGTCCTTTGCGGTTGCACACCAAAGGAAACAACTGAAGAGAAGGATCCTACCGTATCTGAGGAAGAAACCACCGAAGCCGGATTTGTTGCTCCCGGTAACAGGCTTAACGAAGACAACGTCAGGAAGGCGCAGGAATATTGTGCTTCTGTTGATCCGAAGGGTAATGAGGGTGTTTCTGTCTATATTGACGGCATCAGAGGCTCGGGTTCCACTATTGTTGATGACAATCTCGTATTCTTTAATTACACATCATTTGAAGGAGACATGTTCAGCATCAATGTAAAGAGAGATACTGCTGAAGTAAGCTTCTCTATCTATATGATGTATGAAGATACGGGCTATGCGGTTAATTCGGATTTCTATCTTGGAGGATTCGAAGAGTACTTTGATAAAGTCTGCGCTGATCCCGGTTCGGTCGATCCCTATAACAATTCAGCTCTTGATACTCATCTGGATGACCTTAAGAATGATTTCCCGATCCACTTTGCAAGAATGGTCGCTTTTTCAGATGAGGCACTTTCCGGTATAGGGCTTGGTCTTAAGGATCTTGGTATAGATCTTGGCGATAAATACAGAAATATGGATCCAAGACAGCTCACCAGCAAAGATGTGGAAATAACCAATGAGCATAAGTTCGAAAACGGCTTTTGCACTGATTGCGGTATGTCTTGGACAGAATACTATTATGAGGTTGTAAAAAAGTTTTCGCATTTTGATCTTGGTAATGGTCAGTATTCAACAAGCGGCCAGGAATCTGCTTCGATGATATCCAGAACTGATCAGGTACAGTATTCTGCAGACGGTGAGAGTTATGGAAGCATGTATTATCACCATAGTGATATTGATAACGATATCGGTACCGATAAGGATGATTGGTGTTATATTGATTTTTCCAATTACAATAAGAAGATAAATATTGAAGTCTTTTATGAATATGATTTGAAGAAGTTTTCTACGGGTGGCGCAACATACCGTTATTCATTGAACTTCAAATCTGAAGCCGGCCAATTGGATAAGGTATTCGAATCCAAAGAAGCATTTGAAAAATGTATAACCGTTTCTATGGATATTATCAGTAAAGACCGCGACAACGATATTTACGATGCATGGAAAACAATGAAGGAAGAGGATATCCGCCAGATGATGGAGGCTGACAGCCTTACATACTTAACAAAAGATGAGTTCATCAACAGATTCTGGGATCTGCGTGCGAACTTCTTTATGAGTCTGGACAACGGTATGGTCTGGATGAAGACATCACTCAAGGATTTCGGATTCAACTGGAAGTAAGACGGCAAATTATAAAAGGAGTATGAAAATGAAGCGAGTTGTTGCATTGCTCTTAAGCGGTGTCATGATATCATCACTTGTCTTTTGCGGCTGCACACCCAAGGAAACTGAAGAGACTGTTCAAAGCGGTTCACAGGAAGAAACCACCGAGGCCGGATTTGAAGCACCCGTTAACACTCTTAATGAAAAGAAACTCAAGAAGGCACAGGAATATTGTGCTTCTGTTGATCCGGAAGGTGATGAAGGTGTTCCGGTCTATATTGAAGGCATCAGAGGCTCTGGTTCCACTATAGTCGATGATAATCTTGTGTATTTTAATTACTCATCACTTGATGGGGATTCTTTTGGCATCAATGTAAAAAGAGATACAGGCGAAGTCAGCTTCTCGATCTCTTCGATATACAGGGATGAGAGCTATGCTGCGAATGCAAGCTTTTATCTTGGAGAGTTTGAAGAGTTCTTTGATAAAGTCTGCGAGGATCCCGCATCAATCGATCCGTATACTACATCGGCTCTGAATACTAATCTGGAAGATATTAAGCATGATTTTCCGATCATCTTTGCAAGAATGATCGCTTATTCAGATATTGCACTTTCAGAGGTCGGACTGGGTCTTAAGGACCTTGGTATAGATCTGGGTGATAAGTACAGAAATATTGATCCCAAGCAGATGACCAGCAAAGAAGTCGAGATAACTAATGAGCATAAGTTTGAAAACGGTTTTTGCACTGACTGCGGTGAGACCTGGTCAAAATATTATTATGAGGTTGTAAAAAGGATTCAGAAACCCGTTGTAAGTACCGGAGAGTATTTGATAATGGGCCAGGGATCTTCTTCGATGATATCACCTGTTGATCAGGTCAAGTATTCAGCACACAGTGACAGCTGGGGAAACTTGTACTATCAACATCTTGATATTGATAACGATAAAGGTATTAAAAAGACAGATTGGTGCAATATCATCGTTAACACCTACAATGATAATATGGAACTTGAAATCCAATATCAGTATGCACAACAGAAGTTCTCTACAGGCGGTGCCCAATACAGTTATTATGTGATCGTTTTTCCTAAACCGGGCGAAGTGGACAAGGTATTCGAATCAAAGGAAGTTTTTAAGAAAAACGCTAAAGTCATGTTATCTATTTTTCCTAAGGAACACGAAGTCAGTGAAAGCAACGCCTTTGCTACAATGAAAGAAGAGGAGATCCGCCAGTTGATGGAGGCAGACGGTCTCACGTTCTTAACGGAGGATGAGATCATCGACAGATTCTGGGATTATCATGTGAATTTCTTTACGAGTCTGGAGAATGGTATGATCTGGATGAAGCTCTCGCTGAAGGATATCGGTTTTAACTGGAAGTAAGACGGCGGGATATATAAGGGGTATGAAAATGAAGAGAATTGTTGCATTGTTCTTAAGCGGTGTCATGTTGAGTTCTATTGTTCTCAGCGGATGCGCTCAATCTGATCTCAGATATACGAGCGAGGCTGAAACCGAAACCGGGACTGAGACTACTGAGCCGGAAAAACCTCAGATCAATAAGGATAACTATGCCAAGGTCAAAGCACTCCTTAATTCTTCCGGTTCGCAGTCAATACAGGTTTTCGCTGACGGCATAAGAGGAGGAGCGGAATTCTATTACAGCGGATCAAGTGGCAAGAATATATTCTGTTACACTTCGCTTAATAAGGACAGCATCCAGCTTAGCTTCGACTCTGAAGGATCAACGGTCGAAGTAACTGTCGACATGTATTATCACAAAGACGATACAAGATTCTTCGCAACGAGCAAACCGGTTGAGGTCGGTATCTGTGAGATAGAATCTTATATTGATGATTTGATCGCCCTTAAGAAAGACGTATTTGAAGCTCCTGAAGATTCTGCTCTTGAATGGAACAAAAATGAGATCAAGGAAGATCTTCCGATCTATTATTCCAGACTGATAGCCTGTGCCGATAAAGCATTTTCAGAGATAGGACTCAGTCTTGAAGATCTGGGACTGGATCTCGGTGATAAATACAGATCAGTAGATCCTACGCAGCCGACAAATACGGAACATGTTGCCAAAAATGAATATAAATTCGAGAACGGCATCAGTACTGACGGTAATATGAAATGGACTTCATACATGTATAAGCATATTGCCAAGTTTGATTACAGGCATAAGGACAGCACATCTTATATCATATTAGGACAAAGATCTTCAGCGATGTTTGACAGCGGCAATGATTACGTTGAGATCTCAGCGCCAGGCAAGGATATGATCCAGTTCCAATACACTAACACCAAACGTATTGATATGGTTGATTATGTTGAGTCTTGTTACATTATTGTACAAAATTACGATGGTACGGAAACTGTCAGCATGATGTTCGAGCTCAATGAAAAGAACCGGCCTACAAGCGGTATACCTACTGATTATAAGTTCAGATATTTTGTCTATATCGATGCTGCGCCAGGAGAATTCGATAAAGTCTTTGAGTCGAAAGAATCGTTTAAGAACAGTGCCAAAGTAGAAGTAATCATGGCACTTGATGACGGGAGCCTTCAATCCGAAGAAATTACTGATGAGCCTTATGAGGTGCTTAAGCCGATCTTCGATAAAGAAGGCTGTATCTATTATTCGAAAGATGAGCTCCTTGATAAGTTCTGGGATGATCATGTTACTTTCTTTACCAGTATAGATAACGGCATTATATGGTTTGATACATCACTTGCCGATGCCGGTATCAACTGGAAGTAAGAATATATGGTAATAGTCCGGTTACGGTAATAAATCCCCCTCAAAACCGATCGATTTGAGGGGGATTAATAATGCCTTATTATTCGCTTGTATTTTTTTAGAGTTAAGTTTATAAATGTTTTAGATATTTTTGATATCTGCATTTAATATGCAAATAACTCTGAAGGATTGGCTCTGTGGGAAAAGTATTCAATAAGGTAGTCTTACTTATTGTTCTGGTAACGATTGGGATCATGTTCATTCGTTTACTTACGGTCATCATTCCTCAAAAGCAGGCTTCAGTTGATCCTTCGGCAGGCATTTCCTATCTGAACGAACGCGAGACCGCTGTCTATACCGAGGCTTCACCGACACCGGAGCCTACTCAGGCTGCAGCACCTGCAGAGACCGGTTTCTATGAGATAAAGGACAACAACTATAAGGCAGCCTTCAAGGATATCTATATCTGCGGCGACAGCCTTATGCAGGCGATCTGCGGATACGATATCCTGGATTATAAGCATGTAACGGCTGCCGTCGGCGTTAATTCGAGCCATATTGACGATAATCTTCCTTATATCGTTGCATTAAAGCCTAAATATCTCATCCTTCATTACGGTTCTAACACCATCGGATCGCAGGATGCAGCTGACAAATTCATTGAGGACTATAAAGCCAGTATCTTAAGGCTGAAAGAACAGCTTCCCGATACTGTCATATTTGTTGACGGTATCTTCCCGGTAAAGTCCAGCGTCGCGGCAAAGCAGAAGAAATTCCAGAATATCAGTTATTACAATGAGAGACTTGCGGGCATGTGCTCAGAGCTTGGAATACATTTCCTTGACTATACGATCCTTTTCAATGATTTCGAGGAAAACTATTACGATGCAGACGGCATCCATCCGCTGAAGAAGTTCTATACGGACCAGTACCTTCCTTATGTATATACGGAGGTCATGAAAACAGCGTGAAATACAAGAACTACATGATATATGAAGTCCTTTGCGTGGTCTTGCTGTTCTGCTTCATAGTATGGGTCTGCGCAACGCACAGCGGCGGCACACAGAAGAGCGCCGACGAAGTTGCGGCACCTGTCATAAGTTCGCTTAGACAGGACCAGATGTCGAAAAAGACCAATGCCGATGCTGGCAAAGCCTTCGGCATTGACCTGGATAAGACAGACGGCATAGTCTATTACGCCAATGATAACGTAATGGACGTATCAGAGATGCTCATAGTAAAGCTCAATGATTCCAATGATGCCGGTGAGTTCAAGACGGCGATCCAGAACAGGGTTACAGACCAGGAGAATCTTTATAAGAACTATGCTCCCGAGCAATATGCCCTTCTTGAAGATTCGGTAATAAAGATCAACGGAAACATTATTTTCTACTGTACGGCCGTCAATTCCGACGAGCTCTACGAGGCATATAAGAAGGCACTGTAAGGGTAAGGATAAGAAATGGTATTCAGTTCAGCGACATTTTTAATAGTCTTCCTGCCCTTAACGATGGCCTTGTACTATCTGTTAGGCGTTGTCGTGACCAAGAGCATGGCGGTAAAGAACCTGATACTTCTTGTAGCAAGCCTTGTTTTCTATGCATGGGGTGAACCGGTCTATATCATCCTCATGATGCTTTCCATATTCTTCAACTTCATTGTCGGTAAGGATATGGAGCAGGCAAAGAAGAGGAACAAGAAGAAAAAGGTAAAGTCGCTCTTTATCTTCGCCATCATTTTCAATATAGGCGTTCTGGGCTTCTTTAAGTATGCGAACCTGTTCATTACCACATTTGCAGGCATTACGGGTCTTGGATTAAGACCGCTTAATCTTCCGCTTCCTGTAGGTATTTCCTTTTATACGTTCCAGATCATGTCCTACATAATCGATCTTTATAACGGAAATATCAAAGCACAGAAGAAGCTCTTTGTTTTCGCGCTCTACGTATCATTATTCCCGCAGCTCATAGCAGGTCCTATCGTTAAGTATAAGGACATTTCCGACCAGCTCATGAACCGCAAGGAGAACTGGGGTTCATATTCGAAGGGCCTCAACAGGTTTATCATAGGCCTATCCAAAAAGCTCATCCTCGCGAATACTCTGGGCAGCATCTATGCGTCTGTACAGGCAGCCGGCACTGAGAACATGAGTGTGTTAACGGCATGGATCGGCATCATTTGCTATACGCTGCAGATCTATTTCGACTTCTCCGGTTATTCAGATATGGCGATCGGCTTGGGCGGAGTATTCGGCTTCGAATTCTGCGAGAACTTCAATTATCCTTACATTGCCGTATCCATTACCGATTTCTGGAGAAGGTGGCACATGTCGCTTTCTTCCTGGTTCAGGGATTATGTTTATATTCCTTTGGGAGGCAACAGGTGCAAAGTCCCGAGAGTTATCTTTAACCTCATGGTCGTATGGCTCTTAACGGGATTCTGGCACGGCGCAGCGTGGAATTTCGTGCTGTGGGGTATCTATTACGGAATCCTTCTAATACTGGAGAAGTATATCCTCGACAATCTTGTTAAGAGGATCCCCAAGATCCTTCGCTGGTTAGTTACCATGATCTGCGTAATGATCGGCTGGGTATTCTTCTCAGCGCCTTCGATCGGCGAGGCATTCAGATATATCGGTGTCATGTTCGGAGGAGCTGCTGCATTTGCCGATGCGAACGGATCGTTCCTCCTTACCACAAACTTTGCGTTGCTCCTCATAGGCTTTGCATGTGCTCTTCCTGTGTACTCGTTCCTCACGGGATTACTGAGCCCCAAGAAGCGCAGCAGACTGATACTGGTCTTAACTCCGCTCCTGTTCGTTCTGTGCATTGTCTTCATGATCAGTGAGACATATAACCCATTCTTGTATTTCAGGTTCTGACGGTATGGAAAAGAAAAAGGTAACTAAAAAGAGTGTAAAGAGCAGAAAGAAGCCCGATAACAAGGACTACTTTGTGTATGAATGTTTATCTGCGCTTATCGTTACCGTGATCCTCTTTGCGGTTAGCTTCCTGTCGCTTGTAGGAAAGGACAGGGAATACAGCGAGAACGAGAACCGTTATCTTACGGCCAAGCCCCAGTTCAGCTGGTCATCTCTTATGGACGGCAAGTTCATGGATGACGCTGAAGCATATCTTTCTGACCAGTTCCTCTTAAGGGACAAGCTTGTAAGCTTGAGGACTGACATCGACGTATTCTTCGGTAAGAGGGAGATAAACGACGTATATATCGGCAAGAAGCATTTCCTTTTCGAGAAGCCGTCGGTATATAACGAGACAAGGTTAAAGAAGACTTTTGATGCCATGAATAACCTTAAGGCTAAGAACCAGGGCATCAATACCTATATCGCCATCGCGCCGAATTCCACGGAGATAGTAAGCTCATATCTGCCGTCCAATGCGCCGGTTCCGAACCAGGCCGAGCAGATAAACAAGATCTACCAGAACTTAACAGGTTTTACTCCGGTCGATCTTTGCGGTCCTTTGAAGAAAGCGGAGAATCCGCAGGATCTCTATTACAGGACTGACCATCACTGGACAGCTGAAGCGGTAAACATTGCTTATAGGGAGATCGCGAAAAGCATGGGCCTTGATCCGAATGCTTATACTTATGAGAATCTTGCCGTCACAGACAGCTTCCAGGGAACGCTCGCATCTTCGTCCGGTATATTCAGCGCGAAAGACACGATCAAAGTACCCACATGTCCGTCTGACGTAATGTACCGCGTTACTTATGTGGATGAAGAGAGGGTAACGACAACTGTTTTCGATCAACAGAAACTCGGTACCAAGAGCAAATATGAGGTTTTCTTCGGAGGCAACTATCCGGAGGTCGTAATCGAGAGCAGTTCTTCTAACGACAGGGTATTGATGGTCGTAAAGGATTCATACGCGAACAGCCTTATCCCGCTGCTTATACCGCATTATAAGAAGATAATCATCGTTGACCCGAGATACTATAACGGAAATATCCAGGACATTATCGATACTGAGAGTGTAACCGACATGCTCTGGCTATATAATGCGAACACTTTCTTAAACGATACTTCGATCGCGTCGAAGCTGTCTTAATTAACCGATCTCATCCACCAGTTTTTGCATGTCTGAAGGAAGGGGAGCTTCGAAAACCTTGATGCTGCCCTCATCAAAAGGATCCTTATATTCGATCTTATAAGCGTGGAGCGCTACTCTGCCGACCTTATCATCGTAAATGAGAGCCTGATCTTTTAATCCGTCGTTGGGATTATCGTCTGAGAGCGGGCCGTAGAGGCCGTCGCTTAAGAGAGGGTGGCCGACGTGGCAGCAGTGAGTCCTTATCTGATGGCACCTGCCGGTCTCAAGTTCGAACTGCACAAGCGATATGTTTGCTGATTCAAAGTAGGAAAGAGTCTTGTAATGAGTAACGGAAGGCTTGCCGTCTTCGACGCAGTCCCTGATCATGACGGAGTTTGGACGTCTTGCGATGGGGAAGGCCAAGGTGCCATCAGCAGGTTCAAACTTGCCGTAGCATAGTGCCTTGTAGCTTTTCTTTATGTCTGCATGGGCGAGCATGTTATGGGCATAACCGTCTTTGGCGACGATAAGAAGTCCTGATGTTTCCCTGTCCAGGCGCATGACCGGATGCAGTGTCTTATCAGAAAGGTTAGTAAGGAGCGAATCCTCAAGATGTCCGTGGGAAGGGTGGGTGACCATTCCGGCGGGCTTATTTACGACCGCATAAGAGTCTGTCTCATATAAGATATCCACATTCTCAGGCGGAGTGAGCTTTTCCGAATTATCCTCATATTCAAAGAAGAGCCTGTCACCGGTCCTGACCGGGTCCTTGACTCTGGCATGGACGCCGTTAAGTTCGACCGTTCCGTAAAGCTTTACTCGCTTGACCCAGGTGGTGCTCATCTTGAACTCGCGCCTCATGATCTGCTGTATTTCGCAGCCGTTATATTCACTTTGAACAAAATAATCTATTCGCATTGTTACATTCTAACAAATTATTGACAGATAGGGCATTTATTTCTACAATATTCAATGGCTTGTCAGAGCCATTTTATACGTTCTTTGACAACTAAATAATTTTGGAGGTGAGTACCAACGTGCCACAAGTATCGTTATTATTTGTAATAATTGCGGGCGTTGTTGGACTTATTCTGGGTATATTAATTGCGGCAGTCTATTTTAAATCCGGTATTTCCGGCGAGCAAAAGAGACTTGCGGAGGATATTGCTAAATCTAAGGAGGAAAGCAATGTGCTTCTCGCAAATGCACAGAAAGAAGCTGAAAACAACAAGCGTGATTTGCTTTTGCAGGCAAAAGAAGAAGTCTCACTGGTACGTTCCGAGCTGGAGCGTGAAGCCAGAGAGAAGAAGCAGGAGCTTGCAAAAGAGCGCAATAGGCTCGAGCAGAAAGAAGAGAATATCAATCGTATTGAAGCTAATTGTGAGCGCAAGCAGGAGGAAATCGAGAGACGTCAGCAGAATATTGCTGAACTCGAGGCCAGAGCAAAGGATTACGAGCAGCGTAAGAAGACTGAACTTGAGAAGGTATCAGGCCTTACTGTTGCAGATGCCAGAAGCTTAGTGCTTGATGAAGCAAAGCGTGAATATACACACGATATGGCCTTAATGCTCAAGCAGATGGAAGAGAAAACCAAACAGGATGCAGATAAGGTTGCAAAAGACATTATCGTAAACGCAATCCAGCGTTATGCATCTGACTATGTTTCCGAAGTCACAGTATCTGTTGTAAATCTCCCCAATGACGAGATGAAGGGAAGAATCATCGGTCGTGAGGGACGTAACATCAGGGCGATCGAGACAATCACAGGAGTCGATCTCATTATCGACGATACTCCCGAAGCTATCGTTCTTTCATCTTTCGATCCTATCAGAAGAGAGATCGCAAGAATGACTATTGAAAGACTCGTTGCAGACGGAAGAATCCATCCGGCCAGAATCGAAGAGATGGCCGGCAAGGCAAAGAAGGAACTCAATCAGACTATCAAGACTGAGGGCGAGAAGGCAGCCTTCGATACAGGTGTAATGAACCTGCATCCTGAGCTTATCAAGCTTTTAGGCCGTCTCCGTTACCGCACATCGTACGGACAGAACGTACTGCAGCATTCAATTGAAGTATCCTGGATCGCAGCAATGATGGCGGACGAACTCGGACTTGACAGTAATCTTGCAAGACGCGGCGGTCTTTTGCATGATATCGGTAAGGCAGTAGACTTCGAGCAGGAAGGAACACATATCCAGCTCGGTGTCGAGATCGCGAAGAAGTATCATGAAAGTCCCGCAGTCATTAACTGCATAGAGGCACACCACGGAGATGTTGAGCCTCTGAGCGCGGAAGCTGTGCTGGTGGCTGCAGCAGACGCAATTTCAGCAGCAAGACCCGGAGCAAGAAGAGAGAATCTCGAGACATACATCAAGAGGATCGAGAAGCTTGAGGAGATAGCAACAAGCTTCGAGGGTGTTGAAAAGAGCTTT
This sequence comes from Oscillospiraceae bacterium, assembly GCA_902780785.1. GTDB lineage: Bacteria > Bacillota > Clostridia > Saccharofermentanales > Saccharofermentanaceae > Saccharofermentans. Next base: position 36,699 of record CACZGS010000002.1, read on the forward strand.
GCCATTCAGGCAGGCAGAGAGATTCGTGTTATCGTTTCACCTGATAAGGTTTCAGATGACGAGATGACGCTCAAGGCTCGTGATATCTGCAAGAAGATTGAGGACGAACTCGATTATCCCGGACAGATCAAAGTAAATGTGATCAGAGAAACCAGGGCAACTGACGTTGCTAAATAATTAATTATTTTTTGTATATATTATTTAACACGTTAGTATCATCTATCAAAACAAACCAAGGACCTTAAGCCAATTTAGGCTTAGGGTCCTTTTTGTTTGTGGAGAACGCATTATCTGTTATAATTACAAAGAATAAAAAGAATGGGGGTATATGCCTGTGAGAGTATGTTTTGTTGGCGATGTTGTCGGTAATGCCGGACGTCGGGCTTTCAAAACGGTTATGCCTGCATTCCTTAAGAGCAATGCCATAGATTGCTGTATCGTTAATGCCGAGAACAGCGTTCACGGACTCGGCGTATCAATAAATATGCTGAGAGACCTGGAATCAGCCGGCGCCGATCTTTTCACGATGGGAAATCACACTTTCTCCAACAGGGAATTCATAAGCCAGATATCCAAGGTTAAGAACGTGGCCAGACCTGCTAATTTCAGCCCTTCATGGCCCGGCAACGATTACTGCATCTTCGAAAAGAACGGGGAGAAACTGGGAGTATTCAACCTTTTGGGTCAGGTCTATGCCAATGTGCTGCCTGATAACCCTTTCTCATATGCCGACAGGATCGTCGACAGGCTTAAGAGAGTGGAAGGCTGCAATACGATCGTTCTGGATTTCCACTGCGATGCGACATCCGAGAAATGTGCCATGGGTTATTATCTCGACGGCAAAGTGTCCGTTGTTGCCGGTACCCATACGCATGTTCAGACTGCTGATGAAGAGATCCTGCCTTGCGGCACGGGATATATTACGGACTGCGGCATGTGCGGGGCAAGAGAATCCATCCTCGGCATGAATATCGATGCTTCTATCAAGAGGCTTGCTTTCAAGCTTCCCGCAAAATACGAGCCTGCAGACGGCCCGGGTTTTGTGTGCGGCATTATTTTCGAGACTGATAGAAATGGAAGGTGTACCGAGATAAAGCGGTTCTGTGAATATGAGTGAAGTCGTGGTTAACAAGAGGGAGAAAAAGCCCCTCGCAAGTGTTGTTTTTTCAGTTATTACAGTGATCCTCATCATTGCGGATCAGGTTATCAAGAGAGCTGTAGTGGCAAATGTGGAATTATATCAGCAGGTGGATGTGATCAAGGGATTCTTCTCGATCTATCACTGCCGTAATACGGGAAGCGCTTTCTCACTGTTTGCCGACAAGGCATGGGGAATCTATATGCTTACCGGTATTTCCGTTGTCCTCGGGATCGGCATCTTCATCCTTATGCTCTATGCGGCTTTATATGACATGAAGCTCTTATCTGTTGCATTCTGTCTTTTGTCTTCCGGCGCCATCGGAAATCTTGTAGACAGATTTGCTTACAGGTATGTTGTCGACTTTTTGAGATTTGATTTCGGAAGCTATACGTTCCCGATATTTAACTTTGCAGATATCTGCGCCGTCATAGGAACTGCGCTCCTTATATGCATAATCCTCTTCGGTTCCAAGTATTTTGAAGAGTTCTGGAATCTGATCACAAAGAAGGGAAATAAAGCAAATGCCGGTTGAATCCAAAACCTGTGAGAATGATGGCGTAAGACTCGACAGCTTCGTTACGGAAGCCTTTGATTCAACGTATTCCAGATCATTTTACAAGCGCCTTATTGATGACGGTAAGGTTCAGGTCAACGGCAAAGTGATCACTAAGGCAGGAACCAAGCTTTCTGCAGGTGATGTTATCGAAGCAGACATTCCTGAGCCTGCACCTGACGATTCCTTTATCGCACAGGACATTCCTCTTGATATCGTCTATGAGGATTCGGATCTTCTTGTAATCAATAAGCCCCAGGGAATGGTAGTCCATCCTGCGGCAGGACACAGCGAAGGTACGCTCGTTAATGCGCTCCTTGCTTACTGCAAGGACGATCTGTCCGATATCAACGGCGTCGTAAGGCCCGGTATCGTTCACCGTATCGACAAGGACACATCAGGACTGATGCTTGCCTGCAAGAACAACTTTACGCACCTTAAGCTCGCAGATATGCTCTCAAGGCACGAGATAGTAAGAGAATACAGGGCTTTGGTCTATGGCTTTGTCAAAGAGGACAAGGGCATGATCGACGCTCCAATCGGCCGTTCTTCCAATGACAGGCGCAAGATGGCGGTAAGCAAGGACGGTAAGCCGGCCGTAACTCATTTCGAAGTGCTCGAAAGGCTTGGCGAGATAACTGACCTCAAGCTCGTTCTTGAGACGGGAAGGACCCATCAGATCAGAGTTCATATGGCTTATATCGGACATCCCGTAGTCGGTGATCCTGTCTATGCATCAAGAAGAAAGACATACGGACTTGAAGGCCAGGCACTGCACAGCCAGGCTATTACGTTTGTACATCCGAGGACCGGTGAGACCATGCATTTTGAAGTCGATATCCCTGATTACTACAAGAAGGTGCTTAACAGCTTTAAGGGCTAACTTGTTGACGTAACATTTAATTAGCATAATAATTCTTTTATAGGAGATCTCATTTGGAAGAAAGAATCGAACAGCTTAGAAATTCAGCACAGACGGCCGGCGTTTACGCTTCAAGGATTGCCGATTATTTTGATGTCTCGATAGAGCATGACGGCAAGGGATTCGTAATTGAAGGCGAGACAAAAGACGTTTTAACGGCAAAGGATGTATTCGTAGCTTTGGATAAGCTGTCATCGGATTCCGAGATCGACGAGACCGATATCTCATATCTTTTGAATATTGCAGGTGAGGGAAGGCTTGAGGAGTTCCTTAAGACTTCTGATGAAGTCTTCTACATGACGCCTTCCGGCAGAGCTATAAAGCCCAGAACATTGGGCCAGAGGCTCTATGTCGATTCATTGAAGAAATCAGAACTTGTTATCTGCTGCGGCCCCGCCGGAACGGGAAAGACGTTCTTAGGTGTAGCCATGGCAGTTAAGGCTTTAAAGAGCAGGGAAGTATCGAAGATCATCCTTACAAGACCTGCGATCGAAGCCGGCGAGCGCCTGGGATTCTTGCCCGGCGATATTGAGGAGAAGGTCAATCCTTACATGCGTCCTATCTATGACGCACTTTCCGCGCTTTTGGGACAGGAGATGTTTGAACGTTACTATGACAAGGGCGTTATCGAAGTATCTCCTCTGGCATTCATGAGAGGAAGAAATCTCGATGACTGCTTTGTCCTTCTTGATGAAGCACAGAATACAACACCCGAACAGATGAAGATGTTCTTAACCAGACTCGGTGTTAACTGCAGGGCTTGTGTTTGCGGCGATTTCACGCAGATCGACCTGCCGAGGGGAATACCAAACGGACTTAAAGATGCCATTACGGTTTTGGACGGGGTAGAAGGGATCAGGATCGTAAGTCTCAATGATTCCGATATTGTCAGAAACAGTCTTGTTGCCAGGATCGTAAGAGCTTATGAGAATGCTAAGCAAGGTGAATTATGAGCAATACTAAACATTCAAAACTGAAGTTCCATGAGGTCCTTTCTTTAGTGCTCGCAGCACTGACCGTTATCTTCCTTGTTTTCTACGGATCACTTCCGGTCAGCTACGATTATGAGGTCGGCTCTATAGCAGGCCAGGACATCTATGCGACAAGATCATTTCAGGATTCATTTGAGACACAGAGAAGAGCCATCATCGCGAAGAATACCGTAGAGGATATCTTCGTAAGATCCGAGAAGCAGTCCAAGGAATATGTCGATGACGTCGATGAATTCTTTGATCTTGCAAACCAGATAAGAAAGAGCTCACAGTCAGCCGATCTCCAGGCTCCGCTGTCTCCTTCATCAGCTGCATACCAGCTGTCTGTAAATGTTGAGCAGACGCTGAAAAAGAATATCGAACCCGAGAGCGTCGTAGTATTCTTCGAGATGAGTAACTCGACGTTTATTTACATAAGAGAGAAGACGACAGCTATCGCTGAACTCGTTATGCTCGGTGACGTAAACGATGCAATGCTTCCTACGAAGATCACGGAACAGATAAACAGCTTCTGTGAGTCCAATCCTTCATATTCAAAGTTCGCAGATTCAATGTTCGCGGTGCTTATCACGATCCTCGAGCCCAATACCGTTTACGACGAGAAGGCGACAGAAGATGCTGCTAACAATGCTTATATCGCAGTGTTGAATGAGCCGGTTATCGTTGATAAGGGTACAAAGTTAGCTGAAGCCGGCTCCATCATCGACGAGCATGTTTACAGCAATCTTGTTGAGCTCGATCTTATCAGAGACCAGTCCTTCAACTTAGTCATTTTCGCGAGAGTCGCGATATACGTATTGATCATAGCAGGTGCTGTTGCTGTCTATCTCAATGTCGAGCGCAAGAAGCTTAAGATCGAGACTCCCGTATTCTATCTGATGATCATCACCTCGCTTATCACGATAGGCACATCCGTATATCTTTCAACTATCTCGACGCTTCTTTGTATCGTCATATTCTTTGCTGCTGTATGCTCAACATATCTGGGCACGCAGAACGGCATTATCCTGTCGGTCATGAATCTTCTTTTTGTCTGGCCGATGTACTCATTTGATCCGGAATTATTCTTTATCAATCTCGTCGGAATCGTATTGTGTTCTGTTTTCGCGGGCAGAACGGATAAGATCATCAACAATGCTGCGCTTATCTTCTTCCCGACGATCGCCACTATTGCCACGAGTGTAGCTTATAACTTCCTTATCGGTAACACGAGAGGCGAATACCTGAATTCCGTTATCTTCACGTTCGTAAGTACGATCGCTTCACTCGTTGCCGCTATCGGTCTCTCACCGATCTTCGAACTCGTATGTAATGCGGCTTCACCTGTTAAGCTCATCGCGTTAAGCCAGCCGGGACAGCACTTGATGAAGCGTCTGTTCCTTGAGGCTTCCGGTACGCACCAGCATTCGATGATGGTCGCAAATCTCGCAGACTCCGCTGCTGAAGCTATCGGCGCCGATTCGCTCCTCTGCAAGGTTGCAGCTTACTATCACGATATCGGCAAGCTCGAGAATCCCGAGTATTTCACCGAGAACCAGCACGGCGGCGTTAACCCTCATGACAACCTTACGATCATGGAGAGCGTTGCCATTATCACAAAGCATCCAGAAGATGGTGTTAAGCTCGCGAAAAAGGAAAGACTTCCCAATGCGATCATCAAGATCATCGATGAGCACCACGGCACGACGTATCCTTCATATTTCTACCGTAAGGCAGTCGAGGATGCCAAGAACAAAGGCCTGGAAGCTCCTGATGTAGCTAATTTCAGATACAGAGGACATATACCTTCATCAAGAGAATCGGCTATCGTCATGCTCGCAGATACATGTGAAGCAGCCGTAAGATCAATGAAGACTTCTGATGTTGCAGGCGCTGAGCAGCTCATCAGAGTCCTTATCAAGGATAAGATCGACCAGGATCAGCTCATTAATTCCGGCCTGTCTTTTGACGATGTCGAGAAGATCATAATCGCCTTTAAGCAGGTATATGCCGGCGTCTTCCACGAAAGGATCAAGTACCCTGAATGAGAATAGATATAGTAAACAACGCAGACGGTTTTTCTGAAGAAAAGCTCAACGGGCTTGATGAATACATCGTTAAGCTCAGTGAAGCTGTCTTGGACGGCGATTTCAGTTCGCCCCGGGTAACAAGGACATTAAGAGATGCTTATGCGACATTGACCTTCGTTACGCCTGAAGAGATCAAAGAGATCAATAAAGAGCAGAGAGATATCGACAAGGAGACTGACTGCCTTTCTTTTCCCATGCTGGAATTAAGAGAAGGCGAGTTCGTTGAGATCCCCGACAGCGGCGACTTCGAGACTGATGAAGACGGTAATCAGGTACTTTGCTACGGTGATATCCTTATCAATCCCACGGCTTGTGAAGCACAGGCTGAGAGCTACGGTCATTCATTTGAGCGCGAAGCGATGTTCCTTATCGCTCATTCGCTCCTGCATCTTTTAGGCTACGACCACATCGATCCCACTGATGAGAAGATCATGATCGACAAGCAGAAGAGACTGATGAGAGACATCGGTCTTGCTTTCGATGACGAGATCGAGGACATCTATGAGATGGATAACCACAAAGATCTTATCCGGTCTGAAGGCCTGATCCCTGCAGGATCACCTTGTAAGCACTGCGGTACGGTAGCTCTTTTGGGCCGTCCGAATGTTGGCAAATCAACGCTTTTGAACTACATCACGGGCATGAAGATCGCCATCGTATCCCATAAGCCGCAGACTACAAGAACCAATATCAAGACCATCTATAATACTGAAGATACACAGATCATCTTTACCGATACTCCGGGTATCCATAAGCCCACGTCCAAGATGGGTGAGTTCATGGTCGACAGATCCTATAAGGCTGCTTTAGGCGCTGACTGCGTAGTTCTTATTGCTGACGGAAGATTCCCTGAACCCGGTGCGGTTGAGAAGAAGCTTATGGACCTTCTGAGAGAAGAGAACAAGAAGGTAATCCTTGCTATCAACAAGTACGATGAGGCAGGACAGGAAAAGCTTTTGCCGCTTACGCAGAAGTATTCCGGGCTTTATAACTTTGAAGACATCGTTCCCATCAGTGCGAAGACGGGAAAGAATGTAGAGCTTCTCTTATCGATCATCACGAAGATGCTTCCTGAAGGTCCCAGGCTCTATGACAGCGAATATATGACGGATCAGACTGAGCGCGTTATCGCAGCTGAGCTCATCCGTGAACAGGTCCTTCACTATACCGATCAGGAGATCCCTCACGGTACGGCTGTTATCATCAATGAATTCAAGGAAAAGAATGATGACGGCGAGATCACTTCAGGCGACGACAGAACAATGGCAGTCATCAAGGCTGATATCATCTGCAACAGGGATTCCCATAAAGCGATCATCATCGGCAAAGACGGTCAGATGATCAAGCGCATCGGTACTGCTGCAAGAAGAAATATCGAGAAGATGACAGGCTGCAAAGTCTACCTCGATCTCTATGTTAAGGTAAGGAACGACTGGCAGAACAACGATGCAATGCTCGGTTCCACGGGCTTAAGCAAAGATATCGACGAATAATGGATCCTTTTAACTGCAGAGGATTGATAATCCGTTCCAGCGAATATAAGGAAAAGGACAGGCTTTTGTCTGTGCTTACTGCAGACAGGGGACTTATTACGATCTGCGCAAAGGGCGTTGCAAAACCGGGAAGCTCACTGGGGTGCTTCTCGATGCCTTATATGCTCTGTGATTTTGTTGTTACGATATCTCACGGTTATTATTATCTCAAGGATGCATCGATAGTAGAGAGCAATTCCAAGATAATGGAGAGCCTTGAGCAGATGACCGTGGCAGCCCACATTTCCTCATGCCTCATGGACTGTACTCTCCAGAGCGAGAATTCTAAGGAAGCTTATGAGCTCGCTGTTTATGCTTACTACATGCTCGCGAATAACAAGGGCAAGTATCTTCTGATCTATTCGGCGTTTAACTGGAGACTTCTTACGATAGCCGGTTTTACCGTTACTTACGATCTTGAAGATACTATCGGCAGATCCAAGTTCATGATTAACATCACGGGCGGCGACGGTACTGACGGCAATAACAGGGCATTTAACAGGATGCTTGATGAACCTTCTGTCAGGGCTTTGAACTATTTCGCAACGTGCGATCTCAAGAAGTTGTTTACAGCGACTGCTGATAAAAAGACCGAACAGGAATTAAAGGATTTCACTACGGATTATCTTTCGATGCATTTCGAAAAGACTTATGACTCGTTATCGGTATTAAACAACCTGTGATCATGGACATCAGTTATTACTATCACATCTTAGGGAACGGAATAGTTTTCGCAAAAGGCAGCAGGGAAGGCAACCGCTGGAAGTTCGGCGAACAGAAAAGGCTTAATGCTGAGATGTCTTTGTGGAAAGGAATGATAAGGCATATTGAGGCTGAAGTCAGAGGCGAAGACAATGCGCAAGAGTTTTTCGAAGAGCTCAAAGAGGTCACGTTTAAATTCAGAATGCCGTATTACCTGAAGATCTTTAATATGAGGGAACAGCTAATGATCGCTTATCCTTCAGCAGAATGCAATAAGGAAGATATAGGCTTTATAAATGCTTTCCTTTTGAGGCTTTTAGATGACTTAACGCTTGCTGTTAATGATAAAGGTGGAAAGGATCAGGCATACAGGATCTTAAATGTTATGCATAATATTCCGCGGGTATTCTATGGTAAAGACCTTCTTGGCGGTTCAGGACCGGTAACGGTAAAAGACGCTGTCGATTTTGCGCGTCTCAGCATGACTCCTGAGATGAAAGAAAAGTATATCGACTTTACATTTTAAAGGGATATATGACACAGAGTCTTATCTAAGTAATTTATAATCAAACTATTCTGAGGATATAGAAAGGAATAGTACCATGAATATCATGACTACACCTGCGCACCGTATAGGCGAATCCCTTGTAAGAGTAGTTGATAAGAACGGCAATCCCGTTGCTGATAAAGAGCTGGTATTAAATCAGAGATCACATCAGTTCCTATTCGGTTCAGGTGCTTTTGATTTCCTTGAATATGAAGGCAAGAAGGGTGATCCGGAAAGACTTGAGAAATGGCTTGCTTTGTTCGATTACGGAACACTTCCTTTTTACTGGGGTACCTACGAGCCTGAAGAGGGCAATATTCTGTATGACAGCCGTATGGATGCCGCGAAGATCCTGCGTTCAAACAACGTAACCATAAAGGGCCATCCGCTTTGCTGGCATACTGTATGTGCTGACTGGCTCATGAAATATTCCGATGAAGTCATAATGGATAAGCAGCTTGCTAGGATCAACCGCGAAGTAACAGCATTTAAGGGCGTTATCGATATCTGGGACGTCATCAATGAAGTTGTCATCATGCCTGTATTCGATAAGTACGATAATGCGGTCACGAGACTCTGCAAGAAATACGGCCAGGTGGAACTCGTAAAAGAAGTTTTCGCTGCCGCCAAAGCCGCAAATCCTGAAGGAACATTCCTTATCAACGATTTCAATACATCTCCCAAGTACGAAGAACTGATCGAGCAGTGCGTCGACGCAGGTGTTGAGATCTCTGCTATCGGCATCCAGTCACACCAGCACCAGGGATACTGGGGAACGGAAAAGCTCTACGACGTCCTTAAGAGATTCTCAAGATTCGGACTCCCGATCCACTTCACTGAGAATACTCTGGTATCCGGTTCACTTATTCCTGAATATATCGAAGACCTTAACGACTGGCAGGTCAAGGAATGGCCGACAACTGTCGCAGGTGAGGAGAGACAGGAAAAAGAATGGGAAGAGATGTACAGGATCCTTTTCGCTGACCCTAATATCAAGGCGATTACAGGCTGGGACTTCGCTGACGGTGCTTGGCTCAATGCTCCGAGCGGCCTTGTTACGGTAGATAACAGGGAAAAGCCTGCATATAAGAAACTCTTAAGCCTTGTTAAGGGTGAATGGTGGACAAAAGACCAGGTTATCCGCACTAACAGCGACGGTGTCGTAAGCATTAAGGGTACCAAGGGTACTTATGAGATCACAGGCGCTGAGGGTATTATCACGATCGGTGACGAGCCTTCGAATGTAACGGTAGTTATCTGAGATCAGATCTTCCAGTGATCAGGATAAAGCATTAAATATTCAGGCTTTGCGAGTCTTTCATCTATGAGGAGCGCGAAGCCTGTATCTGTTTCCGTACGTATAACTCTTCCTACGGCCTGAAGGACTTTCTGCCAGCCGGGGAATCTGTATGCGAATGCGAATCCGTCACCGAATTTCTCTGAATAGTAATTGCTTAAGATCTGGCGTTCAGGCGTGATCTTTGGCAGTCCGACACCGACGATAACAACGCCCGTAAGCTTGTCTCCGACAAGGTCTATTCCTTCGCCGAAATGCCCGCCCAATACGGCTGCGCCGATGAGAAGGCCGTCGTATGGCTCATTAAAGCTCCTGAGGAATTCATCTTTGTCGGTATTGGTCATCTCTGATATCTGGGAGACGATCTTATACCTGGTTACTGAATTCTTTTTGAGTTCCTCTTCGATCCTCGGCATGATCTGGTTCATGTACTCGAAAGAAGGGAAAAAGATCATGTGGTTGCCGGTCCGGCCGTTCAGACAGTCTGTTATCTTATGTGCGAGTTCATCCTGTGTAAGAGACCTGTTCTTATATGTAGTCGAAATGTCCGAATCGATCATGATCTCAAGATTCTCAGGCGGGAACGGAGAGGGCAGCCTTAAGAAAGACGAATAATCGCAGTCAGGACCGACAAGGCAGTTTCTGTAATACTCGTAAGGCGTGAATGTAGCCGAGAAGAATATTACAGACATCCTGTCCTTTATGATGTAGTCGAGCTTGGATGCGCAGTCTAAGCAGTCTAGAGTTACCGTGATGTCGCCGTTCTCTCTTGATGCCGTTGTTATATATGCGTTGTCGAAATAGTGCTCAAGGACAGTCAGGAAATATCTGGCTTCGAAGAAGAACTTCATGGAAGTCCTTCTGCATTGGCCCTGTTCCATGTTCTCAAGGAGAGGAGAGAGGTTTCTGATAGTGAACCAGAGCTTGGCATAGAGCTGCCTCGGCGGCTGTCTCATGCCTTCCCAGTTCTCAGTCATCAGGATCTTACGCTCGTCTGCTTCTTCCAACAGCTTAAAGCAGGAAGCGGAAGATTCGAAACATGTGCCTATATTGGCAAAATAGTTCCTCAGCTGATGCAGCATGGTCTCTACCTTTGTATTACGGCCCTTGAAATCGAATATCATCTCATCGATGAGACTTAAGGAGAATGAAGCAGAGAACATGTCGCGCCCTCTGTCTATCATGTTGTGGGCCTCATCAACGAGAACTGCGATCCTCTGGTTTACCGGATCTTTCTCGATCATGGAAACTCTGGGACTGAAGATATGGTTATAATCACCGATTACGACCGTGCAGTATTCCATCGTATCTATCATGAACTCATGAGGGCAGATGTCATGCCTTAGGGCTATCTCAGTTATCTTTTCAGGTGTTATCTCATCAAGGACAAGCGACTCTTCCAAAGCAGCCTTGAGCTTGCCATAGTAATCTTTGGCAAGAGGGCAGTACTTGGCATCGCACTCTGTTCCGAACGGGCACATCTTCTCCTTGGATCTTAAGGTGATGGATCTGATTATGAGACCTGATCTTCGCATCGCGTTTAAGGTAGCTTCGGCAACGCCTCTGGTGGCTTCCTTTGCCGTCAGATAGAAGATCCGGTCATATCTGTTCTTAACAAGGCCTTTTATGGCAGGGTATAAGACTGATACGGTCTTACCGATTCCCGTAGGTGCTTCTACAAAGAATGCTTCCTGTGAATTAAGAGCCAGGAGAGCTTTCTTCATGAATTCCTTCTGGCCGGGTCTTATGGTGTCAAAAGGGAACCTGATCTGGGATGCAGAATCCAAAAGACTGTTGTGATAATCGAGAAGAGTCTTTGCAAAAGTGCAGTATTCGGAGCAGATGTCTTCCCAGAACTTCTCGGCTTCCTCATAAGACATCTGGTAAGTGTTTTCGAAGCTGTCCAAAGTAGTAATGGAGACATATCTTAAGGTAAGCGATATATCAAGGACATCGGAATTGGTAAGAAGATACATTGCTCCGTAGAGCTTTAACTGGGTCACATGCTCAGGACGTACAAGAGCATCGAAGTTCTCCCTTGTTGAGTTAAATGACTTGATCTCAAATATCATCGGCGGCTTGCCGGGCTTTAACATCATGGCGTCAAACCTGCCGTTGACGGATAAAGTGAGGCCGGAGTCGGAGATGTAGTCGTAAAGCAGTGCTTCTTCCGTGACTATGATGTCTCCGTAGGCTTTCTTAAGATCGGAAAAGACCCTCTGGTGAAGCCTGGTGCCTTCGACGGCAGATACAGAACCGTAAGAACCGCCGGCGAGATTGCCGCGGCGCGATATATAAGAAGCCAGTTCTGTAACGGAAACACTTACTTTGTTCATAAGGAGATTATAACCCAACAGGAGGCTTTAGCCTTTAACAAAAAACGAAGTCCGGTTCGCTTTTGGGGACAATCTTTGTGATGCGCGTTGTTGTATAATATCGGAGCAATACTTTTGTCAGGATGAGTGTTATATGACGTTCAACAGATTAAGAAAGATCAGTTTATTGGTGATGGCTTCGGCCGTTCTTTTGTCTGTTGTATCTTCCTGTGACGCCAAGCCTGATCAGACATCTGTCTCATCCGTCGATATAACTGTGACGGAGACTACTTCTGAAACTGCAATTATTTCTGACAACAGTATTCCCGATAAGGTCGTTGCTACAGGATTTGATGTCATCGATCAGGAAGATAACACAAAGCTGATAAAGGTCTATGTGGATGAGAGGGAGATAGACGGAGTGATCTATCTTCCTGAAGGGACCGGACCTTTCCCGGTCTGCTTCATCTCACAGGGGTTAGGCGCTCCGTATTACGCTTATATCGATATTGCAGAAGAGATGGCGGCAAACGGTATAGCGGCTGTGCTGATCGATTATGAGGCTGAAGACGGCGAGTATTCATATGTGACTGAAGCACAAGACCTGATGGCCATGTTCGACGGAGTTACATCCCAGCCTTACATATACTGCAGAAATGCATTTTTCTGGGGCCACAGCTTCGGCGGCCTGGTAACAGCTTATGCCGGCTGCGAGTACTATTCCTATTATCCTGAAAAGTTTAAGGGCCTTATACTTTTAGAGCCATCTTTCGATTTCTCCGATGATATTTACGATAAGATGCCGGCGTTCGGAGGGAAAGTGCTTATATTTGGCGGAACAGCCGGCGGAAGCATTGGAGGAGGTTCACCAGAGAAGCTCGAAAAGGCTCAAAAAGCGTTCAAGGACGCCAATATCAGATATATTGAGGGCGAAGACCATTATTTCAATGGGGCAGGGAGAGACACCATGATACAGGCCTCCATTGATTTTATTAAGAATAATATGGAAAAGGGCTGATATTTTCCGCTTATTGAAAATTCATCCCTGTTGATATAAAATCTATCCCGCACGCAGATGTGGTGGAATTGGCAGACGCGCTAGCTTCAGGTGCTAGTGGGAGCAATCTCGTGCGGGTTCAAGTCCCGCCATCTGCACCAGACAGAGCATCGGATTACCCGGTGCTCTTTTTTTATGCGTCCGCTGATACTATCGAACTGCTCGTGATACAATCTTTAAGGTGATTTTTACCCGCAAATAACACATAAAACACATACAGACCACACAGAAGTCGATTAATCTGTATCCCAAAGGAGGTAGTTCTCAAGATGGCAAGAGTTTTGATCGTTGAAGATTCAGCTCAGATCAGGGAAGCAGTTACTGACTTTTTTGTGGAAAGAAGTAATGGTGCGTTTATTGTCGACACCGCACCGGACGGCACAAAAGGTCTTAAGGCTGTTACGGAAAATGAGTACGACATCGTTATATTGGATATCATGCTGCCCGGTCCGTCCGGATATGATATCTGCAGGAAACTCCGCGAAAAGAGTGACTGTCCGATCGTATTCCTTACTGCATTGGGTACTGAAGATAATATCCTTCTTGGGTACGAGATGGGTGCCGATGAGTATATTACAAAGCCGTTTTCCCTGATGATCCTTTATACCAAGTGTCTGATCCTTTTGGACAGGAAGGTAAAAAGGCAGCAGGAGCGGGTCTTGGAATCAGGCGATATTAAGCTTAATCCTTCGAGAATGCAGGTCATCGCCGGCGGTAAAGAAGTCGAACTTGCATATAAAGAATATTTTCTCCTCAAAGCTCTGCTCGAGAACAAAGGTCACGTCTTAAGCAGGCAGAAACTGTTGGATCTGGTATGGGGAACTGATTATTTCGGAAATGACAGGGTAGTGGATACTCATATCAAGAATATCCGTCACAAACTGGGCGCTTCCGGAAATCAGATCAGGACTGTTATAGGCTGCGGTTACAAGGCAGTCTGAAGGAGCATTGTATGGGAAACAGGAATGGGAAGATCAAAAAAAGAAAGAAGACCATAAAGAAGCCGAAGTTCCTGCCGGAATTATTGAAGTTCTTCGCTGTGTTTATGTCCATATGTTTTGTGGCGGCGTTGATCACACTTGAAATGTATAAGCGTGAGACCGCCGTGATCATGAATAACAGGCAGACCGAATACAGGAATAAGATCGGCAAGTGCATGATCGATTATCTGAACGCGGATGATCAGGACAAAGATAAATTCTACAACAGACTGGAATACAGTCTGACCGAATTTGCCGTTGTTACAAAAGAATACTGTGCGATCTATTTCGGTGACGACAAGTTTACTGAGACTCCTTCAGGTTATCTTATTGCAGCTGATATCAGTGAAGACCGTGATAATCCGCACTATATCTTTCTTGAAGATGATCTGTATCTGACTCCTCTGTCATTATATGAGAAAGGCAAATATGATCCCATTAAGAGTGCTGCCCGGAACTATTCCCTGGACTATTGCAGAGATCTGGATTATGACGCGATGCGCTTGGGATTACTGCCTACGGCATACAAGTGTCTTTATGAAACTGTTTATATAGATTACGACACTGACAGATTCCTCCCCGGTGAAGTTGCTGTCAGCAACTGGGATCACAGAAACATAGTTGCAACTGTTCAATGTGCACCTCCGAAAAGCGTTTCTTATACTGAATTCGATTTTGACGAGAGATATACAGTCGAAGGTATTAGCGGAAATAAGACCGAAGACGATATCTATATCTGGTATTACGAAGATGAGATAACCCCATTCGAGCTGGACGTGGTCGACAACTCGTATAATTTCTGGGAATTTTCGTGGAGCATCCGTACCAGCTATACGGATTACAACAAGGTCTCTGTCTTTACATATCTGCCCTGGACGTGCGTGTTCGTAATAGGCATAGCGGCTGTGGCTGCATTCGTGATCGCGCTGGTGGCAGCAGTGATCAGTTATAACCATAAGAAAACCATCTGGGAGATCTTTGAATACAGGACAAAGACAACTGCTGCAATGGCACATGATCTTAAGACGCCTTTGGCCGCAATGGCGGCATATGCCGAGAATCTGGAATATGATGTCAACACGGAAAAGCGCGCTTATTATTCGTCCAGGATACGCGAAAACATCGACTACATGAGCAAGACAGTCGAAGGAATCCTGGATTTCTCGAAGAGTGAGACGGGAAGTGTAAAGGCAGAGATTGCAGAGATCGATGTCCGAGATCTCATTCAAAAGGAAGTTGAAGCTGCCGATGAGCTTTTCGCGAGACTCGAAATAAATGTAGAGATCAAGGGTGAAGGCAAGGTAAAGAGCGACAGGGAACTTCTGGAGCAGGCAACAAGAAACCTTATAGGAAACGTCGCTAAATATGCGAGAGCGAGGACCCGGGTTGATATTGAGATCGGCAAAGAGGGTTTTACGATCACCAACCTTACGGACCAGAAGATCAAGGATGCTTCAAAGCTTAAAGAGCCTTTCGTAAAAGGAGAGGAATCCAGAGGCAGTGAGAACGGCAGCGGATTAGGTCTCTCGATCGCAGACAACTGTCTTGCTGCGGCAGGGCACAAACTGGATATAAAAGTTGAAGGTGATAAGTTCATTGCCGGTGTGCGCTGGTAGAACATTAGAAATTCTTTCCAAACAAAAAGGAGTTACCGGTTATGAGGTAACTCCTTTTATTGCGTTAATGACTTTTAGAATTCCTTGGGCTCTTCCGGCTCTTCTTCTTCCTTCTCAACATTCAAAAATGTAGGAGCGAAGGATACGTTGTTGCCGCAGTATAAGCACTTGCCGAGGAGAGGAGCGGTGGAGGATTTCTTGACCATCCTTCCGCATTTCGGACAAGGCTTTGAATCTAATGAGACAGGCTTTCTGTTGCCTCTTGTCTTCATTACTTCTTCGATCTTGTCCTCGAAGACCTGAGGGTCGATGCCCTTATCGAGCATTACAAGATACATAGCCTGAAGCTTGATCTGGAGCTCCGTCATCTCGCTTAACATGTTGCCGATGCGGATATTAGCGTCTGCCAGACCTTCACTAGAACGGTCGTTGATGATAATCGGCGTTTTATTCTCATAATCTGAATACATTTCTTACAATCCTCCCTAATTTATTCTTCCAATATCTTTTATACTGATAAAGACAATTGAATTATATCATGGGACGAACATGATATAATATGCAAATGTGGTTCGGGTAAGTGGCGAAGAGAGTTTAATTTAGGAAACAACCGTAAATGGACACTAAGACCAAAAGATACATTATCGTTGCTGCTAGTGTAGTTGTAACACTCAGCGCGTTTTTGGTTGCTGTTCTTTACTCCGCATCTAAGAACGGAGTAAATGTTCCGGTAAAGGCAGCAGAGAATCTCAAAGAACCCGATAAGACAGACATTGCCGAGAATGCTGCCGTCATGCCCGATGTAACAGGCATGAATTATGAGGAGGCCCAGGAGCTTCTTGAGAAATTCCTTAGTGAGAATGACCTTAAGGTCAGGATCGTCGTAGGCTGGGGATACAATTCCGATCCGTCGAAGAGCCACCTTGTTGCTGTAAGTACACCTAATGCAGGAAAGACCATCGATTCTTCAACAAAGGAGATCATCCTGATGGTCTATGAAGGATATACTCCTCCGGAAACGACAACAGAAGAGACTACGATCATCGAAGAGACTACTACAGAGGCAGAGCCTGCACCTTCTACCGGCGGCACCGCAAAGCCTACTGAGACTTCAGCTACTGAAGAGAGCACTGATGAGACTGAGCCTACTACGGAATCAACAGAACCTTCCGAGTCTTCTGATCCTTCAGAGTCTTCCGAAGAGACAGAGCCTACGGCATCTTCTTCTGAAGAGGAGACGATCGTTATGCCTGATGTCGTCGGAATGAACTATCACGATGCCATGGATCTTCTCGAAAAGTTCTTCAAGGACAACAATCTCGAGATCAAGATAATCCTCGGCTGGGGCCCTAACTCAGACTCTAATAAGAACCTTCTTGTATCGACTACGACACCTAAGGCTGGAACTGTTCTTGATTCTTCCACCAAGGAGATAATCATGATGGTCTATGAGGGCTATAATCCGCCCGCAGGATCCTAAATCCGCAAGACAATTTTAGCCCCTGATTTAATTGACGAACCCGTCGGTATTTTGTATAATACCGACGTTTTTATTTAAAAGAAAACATATCAAGGATAGACGATGTTTTTTCGGAGTCTATGGTGATTTTACGGGACCACTCCTTACAGGAGTCGAGGCCATACGGACAGCCGGGTCCACTGCCGATGATCGGTTCTTCCGATCTATTGATTGAGTTAAAAGCTCAGTTTTATAAGTTGGTTACTTTATAACCGAAATGCGTAATCTTACGCAGACTTGTGAAATGGTCAATAAGAGTAGTAAAAGTAGTATTGCTATATAGACTCTAATATGTTGGGTATCCGCCATACCGGTGTTGTCTATACACCTATATGGAGATAAGAGACATAAAGTGAACAAGACGCAAGTTGTGTAATTACAGCTTGCGTTTTTTATATTGAGGTGAAATGTGGACAGAGAGAGATTAGACCAGACACGGGCGCCCATCTATGAGGCACTTGAAAGATTCCGTGAAATGAGAGTTGTCCCCTTTGATGTTCCGGGCCATAAGCACGGAAAGGGCAACCCTGAGCTTACTGCGTTCCTCGGCGAGAAATGTGTAGGCGTTGACGTAAACAGCATGAAGCCTTTGGATAACCTTTGCCATCCGGTATCGGTAATCCATGACGCGGAACTCCTTGCGGCTGATGCATTCGGAGCAAAGCATGCTTTCCTTATGGTAGGAGGTACGACGAGCTCAGTACAGAGCATGGTGCTTTCCTGCTGCAAGCAGGGAGACAAGATCATCCTTCCCCGTAACGTGCACAGAAGCGTTATCAACTCGCTGGTCCTCTGCGGTGCGATCCCGGTATATGTTAACCCTGATGTTGACCACAGACTCGGTATCTCACTCGGAATGAGCCGCGACAACGTTAAGAAGGCAATCGATGCACATCCTGATGCCGTTGCAGTACTGGTCAACAATCCGACATATTACGGAATCTGCAGCGATCTTCGTGCCATTGTTAAGATGGCTCATGATGCGGGAATGCTCTGCCTTGCTGATGAAGCACACGGCACGCACTTCTATTTCGGTGAGAACATGCCTGTATCCGCAATGAGAGCAGGTGCAGACATGGCAGCCGTTTCGATGCACAAGTCAGGCGGAAGCCTTACTCAGTCAAGCCTTCTTCTCATCGGTGAGAACGTAAGTGAGAGACACGTAAGACAGATCATTAACCTTACACAGACGACATCGGGCAGTTATCTTCTTATGTCGAGCCTTGATATCAGCAGAAGGAATCTTGCTCTCCGCGGCAAAGAGGTCTTCCGCAAGGTTGTCGAGATGGCTGAATATGCCAGGGAAGAGATCAACGCTGTAGGAGGTTATTATGCTTACGGCCGTGAGCTCATCAACGGAGATTCTATCTTCGATTTTGACCCTACAAAATTGAGTGTCCATACAAGAGATATCGGACTTGCCGGAATCGAAGTCTATGACATCTTAAGAGATGAATACGATATACAGATCGAGTTCGGTGATATCGGCAATATACTTGCTTATCTTTCTATCGGCGACAGAATGCAGGAGCTCGAAAGACTCGTAAGTGCGCTTGCTGAGATCAAGAGAAGATATAAAAAGGACCCTGACGGTCTCTTAAGCCAGGAATATATCGATCCTGAGGTCGTATGCAGTCCGCAGGAAGCTTTCTATTCAAATAAGAGGAGTATTCCGATCGAGAAGAGCGCAGGATTCGTCTGCAGCGAGTTCGTTATGTGCTATCCGCCGGGAATCCCGATCCTGGCACCGGGTGAGAGGATCACTGAAAGCATCATTGATTACATTCAGTACGCTAAGGCAAAGGGATGCTCAATGACAGGTTCAGAGGATCCGGATATCAATAATATCAACGTTCTGGAATAGGAGGAGACAAGGGTAATGAATTTATGGTTCAGTGAATATCATGCTCCTGATGTCCGTCACAGCCTTCGTGTAACGAGACATCTTTATTCAAGCAAGAGTGATTACCAGCAGATCGATATTTTCGATACTCCTGAATTCGGCAAGGTCCTTGCTCTTGATGGAGACGTAATGCTTACAGAGCGCGATGAGTTCATTTACAACGAGATGATCACGCATATTCCGATGTCTGTTCATCCCAATGTTCAGGATATCCTTGTAATCGGCGCAGGAGACGGCGGTGTCGTTAAGGAACTCACAAGATATGAGAGCGTAAAGCGTATCGATCTGGTCGAGATGGATCCCCAGGTTATTGAAGCCTGCCGCACTTATCTTCCTGAGAACGCCTGCAAGCTCGATGACAGCCGTGTTCATATCTATTTCGATAATGCGCTCAGATTCATCAGGCGTTCGAGCGACGAATATGATCTCATCATCGTTGACTCCAACGACCCGTTCGGACCTTCTGAAGGTTATTTCACTAGAGAGTTCTACGGCATCTGCTACAACGCTTTAAGAAGCGACGGCATCATGGTAAACCAGCAGGGAAGTCCTTTCTATAAGCATGACGCGGAAGCGATGCAGAGAAGCCATAAGAGGATCGTAAATACTTTCCCGATAAGCCGTGTATATCAGGCTCACATTCCGACATATGCCGCAGGCTACTGGCTGTTCGGTTTTGCGAGCAAGAAATACCATCCTATCAATGATTTCGACGAAAAGCGATGGAAGAGCCTGCACCTGAGCACCAAGTACTATACGACTAAGCTTCATATCGGTTCTTTCTATCTGCCGGCTTATCTTGAGAAAATGCTGATGGAGGTGGAATCGTGAAGAAAAACGTAGAGACATTCATCGGATGCGACAGTGAGTACGAAGAGTCCGGTATCGTTCTCTTCGGCGCGCCTTTTGATTCGACCACGAGCTTCAGGCCCGGCGCGAGATTCGGAAGCGCAGCGATCCGTCATGAGAGCTTCGGAATAGAGACATACAGCCCTTATCAGGATAAGGACTTAACGGATATCAAGGTCTTCGACTGCGGTGACTTAGAGCTCAGCTTCGGTCTTCCTGCGGAAGCTTTAAAAGACATTGAAGATCAGTCTCGTAAGATCTTAAGCGACGGCAAACTCCCGATACTTATCGGCGGTGAGCATCTTGTCACATTAGGTTCTGTTAAGGCAGTATTCGAAAAGCACCCGGATCTGCAGATCATTCATTTCGATGCGCACTGTGATCTGCGTGACGACTATCTGGGAGCAAAGCTCAGTCATGCTTGCGTCCTCAGAAGATGCCATGAACTCGTAGGTGACGGTAAGATCCACCAGTTCTGCATCAGGAGCGGTGACCGTGAGGAGTTCCTTTTCGCAAAAGACCATACGGATATGCATAAGTTCAGTTTCGACGGCCTGCAGGAAGTATGCGATGAGCTTAAGAAGAATAATACACCGGTCTATTTTACGATCGATCTTGACTGTATGGATCCGTCCCAGTTCTGCGGAACGGGAACACCTGAAGCAGGCGGCGTAAGCTTTACGCAGCTGCTTGATGCGATAATTACGGTAAGCAAGACAAATATAGTCGGAGCAGACATCAATGAGCTCGCACCGATGCTCGATAACAGCGGTGCATCAACAGCGGTTGCATGCAAAGTATTAAGGGAATTGATCCTTTCCATCAATAAATAACAAAGGAGATTAAGAGAATGAGCAGAGTATTGGTTATCGGATGTGGCGGAGTAGCAAATGTTGCTATAAGAAAGTGCTGTCAGGCAGATGACGTTTTTACGGAACTTTGCATTGCAAGCCGTACCAAATCCAAGTGCGATGCGCTTGCTGAAGCGCTTAAGGGCAAGACAAAGACAGTCGTAACAACTGCGCAGGTTGATGCCGACATGGTCGATGAACTTGTTGATCTCATTAATTCATATAAGCCTGATCTCGTCATGAACATCGCGCTTCCTTATCAGGATCTTACGATCATGGATGCATGTCTCATCTGCGGCGTTAATTACATGGATACTGCTAACTATGAGCCTGAGGATACTGACGATCCCGAGTGGAGAGCTATCTACGAGAAGAGATGCAAGGAGAAGGGTTTCTCTGCATACTTCGATTACAGCTGGCAGTGGGCATATAAGGAGAAGTTCGAGCAGGCAGGCCTTACTGCGCTCTTAGGCTGCGGCTTCGATCCCGGCGTAACACAGGCGTACTGCGCTTATGCCAAGAAGCATGAATTCGACACGATCGACACTATCGATATCCTTGACTGCAACGGCGGTGACCACGGATATGCATTCGCTACAAACTTCAATCCTGAAGTAAACCTCCGTGAGGTTTCCGCTCCGGGCAGCTACATCGAGAACGGCAAGTGGGTCGAGATCCCTGCCATGAGCATCAAGAGAGAATACGATTTTGACGCTGTAGGCATGAAGGATATGTATCTCCTTCATCACGAGGAGCTTGAATCACTCGCGGTAAACATTCCCGAAGTTAAGAGACTGCGTTTCTTCATGACATTCGGACAGAGCTATCTTACTCATATGAAGTGTCTCGAAAATGTGGGCATGCTCTCAACAACACCCGTCGAATTCGAAGGCCACGAGATCGTTCCTATCAAGTTCCTTAAGGCTCTTCTGCCTGATCCTGCAAGCCTCGGTCCCAGAACACACGGCAAGACCAACATCGGCTGCATCTTCACAGGTAAGAAGGACGGCAAGGAAAAGACATATTACATCTACAATGTCTGCGACCATCAGGAATGCTACAAGGAAGTAGAGAGCCAGGCTATCAGCTACACAACAGGCGTCCCTGCTATGTGCGGCGCTATGATGCTCCTTACAGGCAAGTGGACAGAGAAGGGCGTTCATACAGTAGAAGAGTTCGATCCGGATCCGTTCCTCGATGCACTCGACAAGTACGGTCTCCCGAGATCTGAGAACTTCGATCCTGTCCTGGTAGACTGATATATGAATGAGATCTTTAACGGACTTGAATCTTTTCCTGAGAGCATCAAGGGGCTGAAAACACCTTGTTATGTTATCGATGAGAAAAAGCTCATTCATAATGCCGAAGTATTGGCTTCGGTAATCTCGCATACGGGATGCAAGATACTACTGGCGCAGAAAGCTTTTTCGAATTACGATTTCTATCCTTTGCTCTCAGGATATATATCCGGTACTGAAGCGAGCGGCCTTTTCGAAGCGAGGCTCGGAAAAGAAGAGATGCCTTCAGGTGAGGTGCATGTCTTCTGTGCCGCATACAGAGACGAGTTCGATGAGCTTTTAAAGTATGCTGACCACATCGTCTTCAACTCAATTAATCAGTTGAAGAAGTTCGGTGCAGCCGCAAAGCAGAATGGCAAGAGCATCGGCATAAGGATCAATCCTGAATGTTCGACGCAGGAAGGTCATGAGATATATGATCCCTGCGCTAAAGGAAGCCGTCTTGGTGTAACCAGAACTGTTTGGGACAGGGATATGACACCTGAACTTTTAGATATGCTTGACGGCATCCATTTCCATACGCTCTGCGAGCAGAATTCTGATGCGCTTGAGATCACTCTCCGCGCGGTTGCAGAGAAGTTCGGAGATGTTCTTCCTAAGATGAAGTGGCTCAATATGGGCGGCGGACATCACATTACAAAAGAAGACTATGATGTCGCAAAGCTTGAGAGCCTTATCGTATATGCAAAGGATAAATGGGGCGTAGAGGTATATCTTGAACCGGGGGAGGCAGTTGCGATCAATGCCGGTTATCTCATGACACGCGTCCTTGATATCGTTGAGAATAACGGTGAGAAGATCGCGATACTTGATTCGAGTGCTGCATGCCATATGCCTGACGTTATAGAGATGCCTTATACGCCGCCGCTCTTAGATGCGGTAAGCGATGATACAAAGCAGTACCGTTACAGGCTTGGGGGCCCGACTTGTCTCTCCGGTGATATTATCGGTGATTACAGCTTTGATCATGAACTTAAAGACGGAGACATGCTCATCTTCGGAGACATGGCAATCTACACGACTGTTAAGAATAATACTTTCAACGGAATGCCGCTTCCGGATATCTATAAGCTTGCTAAAGACGGCTCGGTAGTGAAGATAACTGATTTCGGTTATTCTGATTTCAAGCACAGGCTCGGAAGAGACTGATCATACAAATCTTACTGAATGAAAAAGACGGTCTTAACGGCCGTCTTCTTTAATTCTTTCAGTCTAAGAAATCATCTTCGGAGTTGTAACGGACTGCATAATTCAGATCGACTCTTTCGATGAAGTAGTACTTTTCAGTAAGTTCCTTAGCGATCTTCATAAGTTCATCGTACGTCATATCACGTTTGAATTCGATCTGGAAATCACTAACTATCTCGATATAACCTACGATCTCGGCACCTATTTCATCACAGATCTTTTGAATTTTCTCTTTGTCGTTGGGTGTGCCTACAGAGCAGCTTATCAGGAGCTGATTCTTGATATAGCTCAACCCCGTTTTCTCGTCATAAACGATATCTTCATTAGTGGAATCCTTGTAATAAAGTTCACTTGTGGTTTCCGGTGTGTTTTGCTCCGCTTCGTAACCTAAAAGGAAATGCTTCCTTTCGGCTCTGTTCTGACATGAGATAACGACTTCATATACATTGATAAATGACTCGTAATCGATCCTATAGATCAGGTCATTCCCGACTTTGAATTCGGAATATGCGCTTTTCCAGGGTTTGCCTGCTTCAGAAGGTGAGGAATTAACAGGAGTTCCAAAGATTTCAGTGAGTTCTTTTTCAAGTTTTACATAGTATTCCTGCAGTTCTTCGATCGAGTAATCAAAATATTCCGGAGAACTGTCTTTCGTGTTGATTGAGCATACAAATTCAACGATGTAGACATTGCCGATTGCCTGATTGGTGGTGAATCTGAATTTGTTGAAAGAGAGGTCACCGGATGTAACCTTCATGGTGTAACTGTATGTAAATTGATCTTCGCCTTTAGGATCTTCCTCGTAGGTGGTAACCCAGGCATCATAATCCATTTTGAATTCTTCTTCGAATGACTGTTCAAAATGGTCTTCAACCAATGCCATGCCGCGTACTATTTTCTTACCTGTCACGCTTTTCATTAATTCGCAGATATCTGCGATCTGGCCGTCGCCATAATCAGGCTCTTCGGTAACTCTTTCCGGTCCGTATTCTTTATCGGTTGTTGTCCCGGTTGTGTCAGAAGTTTCTGTTGTTAAAGTGGCAGTTTCTATAGATGTGGTACCGGTGTCCTCAGGCTCAGACGGTTTGCCGCATGAAGCAACGGCAAAAAAGAATGTTACTGCAAGTAGAGATGCTATTAATCTCCTCATTTTTGTATCCCCCTAATAATCCCCTGATAATTTAGATTATAAAGTCGATGTGTTTTTAAATCATCAGCTTATTGATATATTAGAATCAGTTGTAGAATGGTCGGTCGAAAAGCTGACTTTAAGACAAGATATATAGGGGGATAATTTATGAGCGTTGAAGTAGTAATCAGGAATAAGCAGTTTATCAAGAAACCGCTTACCGTTCAGGATATTACGATTGGCAAATATTCCTGCGGCACAGTAGACCAGTATATGCGTAATACCCGTGAAGTAAAAAATGGGGATCTTGTAATCTATAACAAGGACAAGATAGGGAGGGGAGTTACAGTTATGGGCTGGTCTTCCACAGTGAAGAACGAGGTTACTGTCGTAGCAAATGCCCTGTCAACCAAATATGATTACGAGATGTTCTATGACATCATCAGAAATATAATGTCCGTTTGGAAGACCAAGAACTTTGAACAGGAAGGAATAAAGTATTCTGAAGCTGATATTGATAAGCTTTGTCAGGAACAGAGATCATTCACGTTAGACTTTTTGACCGACATCGAGAATACAATGAATGATGGAGGCGGGGATGATCTTACGATCTTCGGTGCTTTGCTGCCGCTTGAATTGAGGCGTTCAGTGATAAAAAAGTTTGGTGAAGATAAGGATGAAGAGGGCTATGCGGATTATCTCCACGGTCTTCAGGTTATAGATGCTTATTATGCGGTTCCGCTGTTCTACCAACAGAAGAATAACAAAAGCGCCTTCTTCGGAAGTTACGCCATAACGTCAGATACTGATACTATCTTTCCCACAGTGCCGAAGGTGCCGCCGTTCTTTACCAACCCTCAGACAAAAAAGCCGCTTGAGTGTTCTCTTTATGTTGTTATGCTATTTTCATACGCCAGGAAGAAGGTTGTGGGCAGGTTGTCCTTTGAAGATTTTATAAGGCTCGCAGATATTGGTAACTGCAAAGAATTCGACAGTTCGCACGTTCTGCTTAAAGGCATCTCTGAAGAGAGAATGGAAGAGATAGCAGCAACCGATCACGTTGATCCGCTCGAAGGCGTCTGATACTGAGGAAATAGCGGCGTGATACTTATCTTCGATTATTTTGAGACGCTTCTTAACAGCAGGAGCATGGATTTTAACCGCGGGCTTAAAGTGTTCTGGGAAACGTATTACCGGGACAGGTGTTCCTTTGAGGAGATGAAGTCCTATGGAGAGGAGCTGTTCGGTGAGCTCATCTTAAAGCATAATGAGGGCCTTGAGTTTCCGTTTGTAAAAGAAGAACTGCCTCTGTATGCAGAGAAGTTCGGCGGCGATGTCGTATCTCTAAGCGTTGAGGAAGAAGCGGACTTCCTGATGAGGTGTAATGACTTCGAACTGGAGCCTGGAACTGAGGACTTCCTTATTAAGTGCAGTCAAAAGGATATTCCGATGTATGTCTTATCCAACAGCGGGTTCGGCGGTGATGCCCTAATGCTTATCCTTAACAGGTTCGGTATCGGAAAGTATTTCAAAAAGCTCTGGTCCAGCGCCGAATTCGGAAGGATAAAGCCTGATAGAGAGTTTTTCGAGTTGGCAATAAGTACGGCTCTGTCTGAGAATCCGAATGATAAAAGGGAAGACATCATCTTTGTCGGAGACATGTATGATGCCGATGTAATCGGTGCTCATAATGCCGGAATAAAGGCTGCATGGCTTAACAAAAAGGGCGGGGTGGATACAAATAATCTTGCATCATATGAGGCTTCGTCGATAAGAGGGTTGTCGAAGTTTATTTGATACGGTTGCAACGATTTGAAAAGCGTAGTCATGTTATAATAAAAAAACAACAAGCGAATACTGCATTTTACTGGAATAAGGGTAATCAATAATGTGGAGTGCAAGACCATTTAATTCTGAAATGCCGGATCCATTCGGCAGGAATAAGCGTGACGACGGACCGCTTTCTGCGGAATCTTCAAAGTGTCCTTCGTGCGGTTCCAATATCTTCTATCTTCCTGAGGTACAGGGAATGGTTTGCCGTAACTGCGGCAACATCTATCATCCTGCAACTCTTGAGTTGATGGGCACATTAGGATACACAATAGAGCACGATTACACGAGCGACGATGAGATCTCAGATGAAGACAAGAAGCGTCATGAGATCGTGTGCGACAGCTGCGGCGCAACAATGATCGCAGATGAGAATACGGTATCTACTATGTGTCCTTTCTGCGGATCGCCGGCGATCATTACCAGGAACTTAACCCGTGAGTTTAAGCCGGACTATATTATCCCGTTCAGGATTGACAGGGATACTGCTCAGGAGAATGTGAAGAAATGGCTTAAGACCAGAAAGATGACGCCTTGGGGCTTTAAGTCCAAGAGCCGCCTTACTAAGCTGACCGCTTTGTATGTGCCGTTCTGGTTATTGGACTGCGGCGTACATTCTGATATGACCGGTACAGGAATCAGGAAAACCACAGATGCCGATGAACATTTTCACGTTGCGTCGAGAGCAGCCTATTATGTCAAAGGAGTTCCTTTCGATGCATCTCTTAAGATTGCAAACAAACTGATGGTGGCAATTGAACCTTTTGATTACAGCGGTTTGGTAAAGTTCGATAACCGTTATCTGCAGGGCTTTTGTGCTGATAAGTATGACCAGAGCCCTACTGAGATGATGGGAAGATTCATAAAGAGATTGGACAGACTCTCAGGAGAACTTTTAGAGAATATCGGCAACAAATTCGACAGATATGTGCCGAACTCTGATAAGACCTTTACCTGGATGAGTGATATCAATATCAAGTATTGTCTTTTACCGGTATGGTTTATGACTGTAGAGTTTGAAGGAAGACAATATCAGTTTGCCGTTAACGGTCAGACCGGTGAAGCCGGCGGAATGGTACCGACAACCAGCGCTGTTGATAAGCTCGAGAGCCTGGCAAGGTTTACCAGAAGCAAATGGATGAGCATACCGATAATCCTTGCTGTAATTGTTCCAGCTCTGATCTTTTTGATCACTTTGTCATTTAATATCAGTGCTTTTAACTTGTTTATGTTTTATGCATTGTGTGCGTTGGAACTGTTCCTTCTTATCTCGATAGTCCTGTTGTTTGTGATACGGGGTGCCGCGAATATCGGTTCGCGTACAATACATAGGGCTGCTGATGAGGTCAACGATTTTGACAAGGATCCGGGAATAGAATCTTATGTTGATAAATCCCGCCATACTGAACTTAAGATGGTGGATTCCTTCATTCATCACAGGGAGTACTATGACAGAAGAGATGACGATGAGGATAAACCGGAATTCGGTGACTTTTTCGAAACATATTGATCATTCAAATTCTCTGAAAGATTGCTGTGCTAATCATTTGATATAGATGACTGAAAGCATAAATCCGTTCGAAAAACTAAATGTTAGAATTGATTATCAACCGAAAGCGGGGTAAACGCGTATGGAAAAGTCTAAGGTCTACTTCACTGATTTCAGAACTGGTTTGGGAACACCGCTTACTGCGAAACTGCAAAAGCTGATCAGGCTCGCAGGCATTGAGTCAATCGATTTCGATAACAAGTTCGTTGCCATCAAGATGCATTTCGGTGAGCTCGGCAATCTTGCTTATTTGAGACCAAACTATGCAAAGGCAGTTGCCGATGTTATCAAGGAGAACGGCGGTCTGCCGTTCCTTACGGACTGCAATACCTTATATCCCGGAAGCAGAAAGCATGCGCTGGAACATATGGACTGCGCCAACCTTAACGGCTTTAATACCGTAACTACAGGCTGCCAGATAATAATCGCTGACGGTTTAAGAGGAACGGATGACATCATCGTTCCTGTTCCTAACGGTGTGTACTGCAAAGAAGCATATATCGGCAGGGCGGTAATGGATGCCGATATCTTTGTCTCACTTACTCACTTTAAGGGCCATGAGGCGGCAGGCTTCGGCGGTACTATCAAGAATATCGGAATGGGGTGCGGTTCCAGAGCAGGTAAGATGCAGCAGCACCAGAGCGGTCATCCGCACGTTAAGACCGATATGTGCAAAGGCTGCAGAAGATGCGCCAAAGAGTGCGGCTCTGATGCTATCTCCTATGAGGATAAGAAGGCCTGGATCGATCCTGACAAGTGCAAAGGATGCGGCAGATGCATCGGTGCATGCGCTTTCGATGCCATCGAAAATGACAACTGGGACGCTCCCCAGCTTTTAGGCTGCAGAATGGCTGAATATACTGCCGCCGTTGTAAGCGGAAGGCCTGCTTTCCACATAAGCCTTATCACTGATGTATCACCGAACTGTGACTGCCACGGCGAGAATGACGCTCCGATCCTTCCCGATATCGG
The DNA here is from genome assembly GCA_902780785.1 of Oscillospiraceae bacterium. Taxonomy (GTDB): domain Bacteria; phylum Bacillota; class Clostridia; order Saccharofermentanales; family Saccharofermentanaceae; genus Saccharofermentans. The sequence goes on from CACZGS010000002.1 coordinate 65,510, forward strand.
AATGCTCGCTTCGTTTGATCCGGTTGCTCTGGATCAGGCATGCGTCGACCTTTGCTCAAAGGCTGAGCCCATCAGAAACAGCCAGCTTGGCGATAATCTGGCAGATCCTCATTTCCATGACCACGGCGATCACTGGCACAACAACAATCCGAATGTCTCATGGGCTGAGACTCTTGAGCACGCAGAGAAGATCGGTATAGGCACCCGCCAATATGAACTTGTGACGATGAAGTAAGCAGATTGTCTAATCTGACCAAGTAACTTCATTTATCATTGCTTCCTTTTTAGGTTGCTTAAAAGCCCCGCTAATATATAATACTTACGTCATTTTATGCGAGGCGGATCATGATCTATTTTGATAACAGTGCGACAACCTTTGTATCTGACTCTGTAAGAGCCAAATTGCAGGAACTCACCGAGGACAGCGTATCAGCTAACCCCGGCGCTCTTCATAAGCTCGGAAACAGGGCTATTGAAGTATACGAAGGCATCAGGAAAGAGACCGCAGAGCTTCTCGGCGCCAAGCCTGAGGAGATCTTCTTCACGTCCTGTGCCACAGAGAGCGCAAATACTGCCATCAAGGGTTATATGAGCCGCAATAAGAGAGCCGGCAATGCCGTGATCTCCACAAAGACTGAGCATAAGGCTACTCTTGAGTGTCTTGAGTACCTGGCAAAGCTCGGCTATGAGATCAGATATCTCAAGACCGGCATGGACGGCAAGCCCGTTATGGAGAGCCTTGAAGAAGAACTCGGCAAGGGTGATGTTGCTCTGGCATGTTTTACTTTGGTTAACAACGAGACAGGCGCGGTACTTCCTTTCGAGACCATCGCGAAAACCATCAAGGCCAAGTCTCCTTCTACGGTAATCTATCTGGACTGTGTCCAGGCATTAGGGAAGATGAAGATAGATCTTTCCTCTTTAGGTGCTGATATGTGTTCGTTCTCCGGTCATAAGATCCATTCGATCAAGGGCAACGGCGTTCTTTATGTCAGGAAAGGCGTAAGGATCGACCCTTTGATCTTAGGCGGCGGACAGCAGGACGGCATGCGTTCGGGCACACAGAGCCCTGTTCTTGCAGGCGCGTTCCTTGCGGCTTTGAAGGAAGTCACGACAGGCATTGACGAGGCTTATGCAAAGGCAAGTGAGATAAATGCTTATCTGCGCAAAGAACTGACTGCTAGGGGAGCAAAAGTATTATCACCTGATGATGCGCTTCCTTACGTGCTCAATGTTTCTTTCGCAGGCTTTGAATCAGAGACAATGCTGCATTGTCTTGAGATCTACGATATCTATGTTTCCACGGTCTCTGCATGCTCAGCAAAGCAGAAGAAGGTATCTTATGTCCTCCTCGAGATGGGCGTGGACAGAAAGACTGCGGCAAATGCCGTAAGACTAAGTTTCTCCAGACATAATACGATGGATGAGGCTGCCCAATTTATTAAGTGCGTTGATGCGATCTACGATCAATTTTTGGTGAAGTGAGGATAAAGATATGGGAAATGTCCTTTTGGCGAGAATGGGTGAGATTACCCTCAAAGGGCTTAACAGAGGCGCTTTTGAGATCCAGCTCAAGAGCAATCTCAAGTACAGACTGAAGAAATTCGGTGACCTGAAGATCTACCAGAGCCAGAGCAGGATCTGGATCGAACCCAAGGAAGAGGATAACCCGAATTTTAAGAGCATGGCAGCCGCAGAAGAGATAATGAAGGCTGTATGCCAGGTCTTCGGTATCGTATCCGTAAGCCTTGCAAGAAAGTTCGAAGGTGATTTCGAGTCCGTAAAGGAGAATGCTTTCGAGTGCGTAAAAGAGCTCCTTGAGGCTAATCCCGGCTATAAGACATTCAAGGTCGAGAGCAAGAGAGGAAATAAGACTTTCCCGATGACCTCGCCCGAGATCTGCGAAGAGCTCGGTTACCAGATCCTTCAGAATTTCCCGGAACTCACTGTTAAGGTAAAGAATCCTGATTTCATCCTGAATGTTGAGATCCGTGAATCGAATTATATCTATTCAGGCAAGATGATGGCACACAGAGGCCTTCCCGTCGGAACATGCGCCAAGGGAATGCTCCTTCTGTCAGGCGGCATCGACAGCCCTGTTGCAGGCTTTATGATGGCTTCACGCGGTATGCCTCTTGATGCCGTATATTTCCATTCGTATCCTTACACAAGCGATCTTGCAAAGCAGAAGGTAATAGACCTCGCAAAGATCGTATCCGGCTATTCCGGACGCATGACGCTTCATGTCGTAAACTTTACGCAGATCCAGTTAGATCTCTATAAGCATTCTCCTCAAGACATGCTTACAGTCACCATGCGCCGCGTAATGCTCCAGATCGCTGAGCGTCTTGCACTTAAGAACGACTGCAAGTGCCTCATTACAGGCGAGAGCTTAGGCCAGGTAGCTTCACAGACGATGGAAGCTATCGCTGCCACAAACGAAGTCGTAAAGATGCCTGTCTTAAGACCTCTCATCGGTCTTGATAAGCAGGCTACATGCGATATCTCGCGTGATATCGGAGCATTTGAGACATCGATCCTTCCTTACGAGGACTGCTGTACGGTATTTGTTGCAAAACACCCGAAGACACATCCTCATCCGGAGGATATAATCGAGGCTGAGAAAGATCTCGATATCGAGATGCTTGTTGAATCAGGCGTTGCTGGTACGGAAGATATCGTCATTAATCCTTTTGATTGATCCTTAAGGGGAAGAGGAGCAAGAGTTGAGAATAGGAAAGCTTACAGACGAGCAGCTTGAGTCACTGGTATTATCAAGGCTGCCCAAGTTATCCAGCAAGACCTTATCCGGTGCCGGAATAGGTGCTGACTGCGCATGGCTTAAGACCGGTGAGAACCTTCTGGTTACATCTTCAGATCCTATTACTGCCGGCGGAAGCGAGTCCGGAACCCTTGCAATCCATGTATCCTGTAATGACATTGCTGCCTGCGGCGTAAAGCCGACCGGCATACTTATCGTAATAATCGCTCCTCCTTCTGCTACTGAGGATGAGATCGTATCCATCGTAGACCAGGCCAGCCGCGAAGCCGGAAAGCTTGGTGTTGATATCGTCGGCGGTCACACGGAAGTTTCTGATTGTGTAAACAGGTTCGTTGTTATCTCGACGGCTTTCGGAATCGTCGAAAAGGGTACACCCGTGCCCCTGGGCCATGCCAAGCCCGGTGACAAGCTTATTATCACCAAGACTGCAGCAATCGAAGGCAGCTTTATTGCCGCCAATGAGCATGCGGATAAGCTTGAAGGGAAGATCCCTTCTGAATATATCGCCGAGGCTAAGACCTATGGCGAACTCATTTCCGTAGTTAAGGAAGGTTCAATCTTGGGACCGCTTCCTTCTTCCGATACAGCTTCATCTTTTGAAGGTTTCCCAAGATCATGCGTCAATCTTATGCATGACGTCACTGAGGGCGGTGTAGAGGGTGCTGCTTTTGAGATGGCAGACTTTTCGAAGACCGGCGTAACGCTTGACCAGAGGCTTGTACCGTTTACGGAATGCTCCAAGGCAATTTGTGAGGCTCTTAACCTTAACCCGTTCAGGCTCATATCTTCGGGCGCTCTCATGATCGCTTCATCTGAACCTGACAAGGTTATCGGAGCGCTGGCAGCAGAGGGAATCAAGGCAACCGTGATCGGTGAGTTTACTGATGCTTCAGAAGGCGCAAAGACCATCGGACTTGACGGCGTGACCAGACCTATGCCCGCACCTTCGGCAGATGAGATCTACAAAATCTGAGATAAAAGATTTTTGAAGTGCTTTTTGCTTAAAAACGGCTCCCGAATATAGTCAAAATCTATGCACGAAATATACTTCTTTCTATCCTTTTTCGGCTTGATTGAAATAGACCCTTATAATAAAATAAAGCGCGTGAAATAATATCCAGGAGGATTTTTATATATGTACGACCACATTAAGGCTGAGGATTCTGAAGTCTATTCCGCAATAATGCAGGAGATCGGACGTCAGAGAAACAAGATCGAGCTTATCGCATCTGAGAACATGGTATCTGAGGCAGTTCTTGAAGCTGCAGGTTCACCTCTCACAAACAAGTATGCAGAGGGTTACCCGGGAAAGCGTTATTACGGCGGATGTGAGTATGTGGATATCGTAGAGCAGCTCGCAATCGACAGAGCTAAGCAGCTCTTCGGCGCTGAGCACGTTAACGTACAGCCCCACTCCGGCGCACAGGCTAACACAGCAGTTTACTTTGCAATCCTTGAGCCCGGTGATACGATCCTCGGTCTCGACCTTTCTCACGGTGGTCACTTGACACACGGTATGAAGATCAACGTTTCCGGCAGAACATATCATTCCGAGTTCTACCAGGTTGATGAGAAGACACAGATGCTCGACTACGATGCGATCAGAGCTAAGGCTCTCGAGTGCAAGCCTAAGGTAATCGTTGCAGGTGCTTCCGCATATCCGAGGATCATCGATTTCAAGAAGTTCAGAGAGATTGCTGATGAAGTAGGAGCTTACCTCTTCGTAGATATGGCTCACATCGCAGGCCTCGTTGCTGCAGGACTTCACCCGAATCCGGTTCCGTATGCAGATTTCGTTACAACAACAACACACAAGACTCTTAGAGGTCCCCGTGGCGGTATCATCATGTGCAAAGAGGAATACGCTAAGAAGATCAATTCCGCAGTATTCCCCGGCCAGCAGGGCGGCCCTCTCATGCACATCATCGCTGCTAAGGCAGTTGCTTTCAAGGAAGCTCTCTCTCCTGAGTTCAGAGCTTATGCCGAGCAGATCGTAAAGAACGCAAAGGCAATGAGCGAAGCGCTCCTCGCAAGAGGCGTTAACCTTGTTTCCGGCGGTACAGACAACCACCTCATGCTCATCGACTTGAGAGGCACAGGCGTTACAGGTGCTATGCTCCAGGAGCGTCTTGATGATGTAAATATCACAGCAAACAAGAATACTATTCCTTTCGATCCCGAGAAGCCGACAGTAACATCCGGCGTACGTGTCGGTACACCTGCTGCTACAGCAAGAGGCTTCAAGGAAGAGGATTTCGTTGAGGTTGCAAACATCATTGCTGACTGCATCTTCGACTACGATAACAAGAAGGAAGAATCTATCAAGAGAGTTAAGGCTCTTACTGATAAGTATCCCGTATATCCGGATATCGTATAATTCCAAGCTTAACGCTTGATGCTCTTGACTTATGGATAACAATAAACCGTTAGCATACAGAATGTCTCCTCAGACGTTGGATGACTATGCGGGTCAGGAGCATATCATAGGCAAGGGCAAAATGCTCAGACGAATGATCGAGGCAGACAGACTGTCTTCGATCATTTTGTTTGGTCCTCCGGGAGTCGGAAAGACGGCTCTGGCACGCGTTATCGCCAATACGACGAGCTCGAGGTTCGAGCAGTTAAATGCAGTAACGGCGGGCGTCTCGGACATCAAGAAGATCGTATCAGACGCGTCCAATCCGATACTTTCAGAAGGCCGCAAGACTGTCCTTTTCATTGATGAGATTCACAGGTTCAATAAGCTTCAGCAGGACGCTCTTCTGCCGTTCGTTGAGGACGGTACGGTCATCCTGATCGGTGCCACGACCGAGAACCCGTTCTTCGAAGTAAACAAGGCTCTCGTATCAAGGTCCACCGTATGCCAGTTAAAGCCTCTTGAGGCAAAGGATATCGTTAAGATATTAAAGAATGCCCTGTCCGACAAGGAAAGGGGCTTCGGCACCATGGACGTTCAGATCTCCGATGAGACGCTCCTAAAGATCGCAGAGACATCTAACGGCGATGCCAGAACGGCCTTAAACAGCATTGAGCTTGCGGTGATCACGACTCCTACTTCAGCTGACGGTTCCATCGTAATAACCGATGAGGTAATGAAGGAGTGCATACAGACTAAGACCGTGCTTTTCGACAAGGACGGTGAATACCACTATGACAATATCAGCGCCATGATTAAGTCTATGAGAGGCTCTGACCCCAATGCGGCAGTGCTTTATCTTGCAAGGGCTCTGGCAGCAGGAGAAGATATCGAGTTCCTCGCAAGAAGGATCATGATCTGCGCTTCCGAAGACGTCGGCATGGCTAATCCCAACGCGCTCCTGGTCGCTGTTGCAGCTTACGAATGCGCGAGGGCTGTAGGTATGCCTGAAGCAAGGATACCGCTTGCAGAAGCGGCCATAACCGTTGCCACATCACCTAAGTCTAATGCCTCTTATCTTGCGATAGGAGACGCTCTGAGAGACGTCCAGAATACCGATACGGGTGTTGTACCGATGCACCTTAGAAATGCTCCTGCAAAGGGCATGGAGGACTTGGGTTACAGTGTCGGATACAAGTATCCTCATGATTTCCCGGGCCACATAACAGAGCAGCAGTACATGACCGATAAGACTCTCGGCAAGCAATACTACAAACCTACGGATATCGGCTACGAGCGTAAGGTCAATGAGTATCTTGATTATGTTAAGAAGATGATCGAGAAGGAAAAGGGGAATGGAAATGCGTAAATTATTGGCCGTCATACTGATCATGGCCATTGGTCTCACATTATTCGGCTGTTCTTCAGATCCTGCAAAGGATTTTGTCAGCGAAGATCTCGTTACGATGGAACAGCTTAATACCGAAGGCAGGTATGTTGCCAGAGGTTATCTAGAGTCGTTGTTCCTCAATAACAGGGCAATGTTCAACAGTTGTTTCCCTGAAGGCTATGTCGAAGATCTCGAAAAGGTCGCAGGCGGTGATGTTTTCGAGCAATTCACCGCAACTACTGCCATCGGCGGAGACTTCCTTGGTGCTGCGACGACTGATCACAGGGATGTCACCATCAATAACGGATATGATGTTGCAACCTTCAGATCGCAGATCTGCAGGGTTGCAAATTGCGAATACAGTGATATCGGCAATATCCAGATCCAGAAGGTTCAGGTATTGTACATGAACAGCAAGGCGAAGATGATCGCCGACTTCTATCTTACGGTCTATGAGATCGACGGAACATGGTATATGTATGAGCTTTGGAGCATAAAGGGGTTCTGATCTTATGAGATTTTGCATTCAGGTTGTAAAGCAGGCAGCAGTTGATATCGACGGGGAGAGAGTATCCTCAATAGGCCCCGGAATGCTCGTGCTTGCAGGTGTCGGCAAGGAAGACGATGAGAAAGTTGCCGACAAGATGATCGCAAAGCTCCTCAAGATGCGTATTTTCTCAGATGCTGACGGGAAGACGAACTTAAGCCTTGCCGATATTGACGGTGAGATGCTCCTGGTATCCCAGTTTACTTTGTATGCCGACTGCAAACACGGCAACAGACCTTCATTTACAAACAGCATGGGTCCTCAGAGAGCTGAGGAACTCTACAATTATATTGCTGATTCGATCAGACCCCAGGTCAGGAAGCTGGGGCTGGGCGTATTCGGCGCTGACATGCAGGTGAGCCTGATTAATGACGGACCTTTTACCGTCATCCTCGATTCTGCGGACATTTATTGCCGTTTTTGACCTAATTGAGCCCAATTTATCACCATTTTGAAATATTTATATATATATTATTTGTTAAAATGGCAGGTAGTGATAAAATACTATGACTAAAAATATCTTTTTTTTAGGAGATTATTGATGGCTAATTCAAAGAACGGCAACTATGGCGGCGGTGATTCAAGAGAAGTCTTGAGTTGTTCTTTCTGCGGAAAATCCGAATATGAAGTACCGAGACTCTTTTCAGGTGTTAATTGCTACATCTGTATCGATTGCATCAGAACGGCTTACGGGATCGTAGCTGAAGAAGAGAAGGCCAATAAGAAGCGCAAGATGCGCTCCATCAAGCCTAAGAAGCTTGTCACACCCCGTGAGATCAAGGAGAAGCTTGACGACTACATTATCGGCCAGGACGAAGCTAAGATCGCTCTTTCCGTTGCAGTATATAACCATTACAAGTGCGTATATGCCGATCTTCCCACAGATGATACTGAGATGGCTGAGAGCAATATCCTTTTGCTCGGTCCTACAGGTTCAGGTAAGACACTTCTTGCCCAGACACTTGCAAGGATCCTTAATGTGCCTTTCGCAGTTGCTGATGCTACAAGCCTTACACAGGCAGGTTACGTCGGTGAAGACGTTGAGAATATCCTCTTAAAGCTCATCATTGCAGCTGATTATGATATTGAGAGAGCCCAGACGGGAATCATTTATATCGATGAGATCGACAAGATCGCAAAGAAGTCCGAGAATGTTTCCATTACCCGTGACGTAAGCGGCGAGGGCGTTCAGCAGGCTTTGCTCAAGATCCTTGAGAGTACTGTTGCTAATGTTCCCCCGAAGGGCGGAAGAAAGCATCCGAACGAAGAGTGCATCAAGATCGATACGACAAATATCCTCTTCATCTGCGGCGGCGCTTTTGACGGACTTGATGAGATCATCGCTCAGAGAGTTGAGCAGAAGCAGTACGGCTTCGGTGCTGATATCCAGTCTAAGAAAGACCGTAACAGCGGTTTCTATTTCCACGATGTAAAGCCTGATGACCTTATGAAGTTTGGTCTTATCCCTGAGTTCATCGGACGTCTTCCGGTTACTGTAGCTCTTGATAAGCTCGACAAGGCTGCTTTGATCAAGGTCCTCACAGAGCCCAAGAATGCGATCATCAAGCAGTATCAGAAGATGTTAAAGCTCGACGATGTTGAACTCATATTCGAGGATGACGCTGTTGAGGCGATCGCTGACATGGCTATCGAGCAGAATATCGGTGCCAGAGGATTGAGATCCATCATCGAGGCGGCAATGAGAGACGTTATGTTTAACATTCCTTCCGAGAAGGACGTTAAGCAGTGCATCATAAAGAAGGAGACGATCACTGACCGCAAGCCTCCGATCCTTATCTACAAGAACGGCACACAGGAACACGGCTTCGGTGATGCAACCGCACTCGGCGTCAGCTAATGACCCGATAATCTTTAAGAATAATTACAAGGAGGATAATACTTATGGCAGAATCTTATAATCTTTGTCTTGATATCGGTGGTACCAAGGTGCTTGGCGTTGTGTTCAACTCCAAGAAAGAGATCGTGTACAGACTTAAGAAGAAGACCAAGGCCGGCGGTGATTCCTCCGAGAACGTTGAAGAAGTTATCATCAACGTCGTAAGAGAACTTATCAATACTTCAGGGATCAAGAAGAGTGACATCCATGCAATTGCTGCAGGTGCTCCCGGCGTTATCAACCAGGAGACAGGTGTTGTCCTTTTCTCACCCAATCTTCCCTGGAGGAATTATAACATCAGAAAGCCCATCGAGAAGGAATTCGGCTGTCCTTTCTACATCGGCAATGACGTAAATGTCGGTGTCCTGGGTGAATATAAATACGGTGCTGCCAAGGGCTACAAGAATGTCGTAGGTCTTTTCGTAGGCACAGGCATGGGCGGCGGCCTTATCCTTAATGGTGAGCTCTTCACAGGTAATGAGTTCAAGGCAGCTGAATACGGCCACATGATACTCGATCCTGAGGGACCTTTGTGCAACTGCGGTCAGAGAGGATGCCTTGAGGCTTTCTCCAGCAAGCAGGGTATGTCCTCATATATCAGACAGCAGGTGGCAAGAGGCAGAAAGTCATCGATGGCTGAAGCAGTCGCTGACGGCGTATTCAAGTCCAAGGTCCTTAAGAACGCTTTGGCAGAGGGCGATACGGTCGCAAGAGAAGCTGTTAACCGCGCATGCCACTATCTTGCAGTCGCATCAGGCAACCTTGTAAATACATTCAGTCCTGATGTCGTTGTATATGGCGGCGGTGTTATCGAAGCAGTCGGTGATATCTTCATCGAGAAGATCCTGTCAGAGGTAGACAGATACTGTATGCCTTCTATCAGATCTACAGTTGATTTTAAGAAAGCTGCATTGGGAGATGATTCTATTCTCTACGGTGCGCTCTCAATGATAAAGAAGTAAGCGAGGGTTTCAAAAGAAGTTATGGCAAGAATTGATTCAATCAGCAAGGCGTTTGATCCGAATGAAGCCGAGACAAGGCTTTATACAAAGTGGATGACAAGCAATTATTTCCAGCCGAAGGCAGGCAAGACAGGGAAGAAGTTCTCTATCGTGATGCCTCCGCCGAATATCACAGGCCAGCTCCACATGGGTCACGCATTGGATAACACATTGCAGGATACCCTCACAAGATATAAGAGAATGGCAGGCTATGAGACACTCTGGCTTCCCGGTACTGACCACGCATCCATCGCAACAGAGGCTAAGATCGTTGAAGCTATGCGTAAGGAAGGCATCACTAAGGATGACCTGGGACGTGAGAAATTCCTTGAGAGAGCATGGGCTTGGAAAGAGCAATATGGCGGAAGGATCGTTGAGCAGTTAAAGAAGATCGGTTCTTCCTGCGACTGGTCCAAAGAGCGCTTCACAATGGATGAAGGCTGCTCTGATGCAGTTAAGGAAGTATTCGTTAAATATTATAATCAGGGCCTTATCTACAGAGGTGAGAGGATCATCAACTGGTGTCCTCATTGCCTTACATCAATCTCCAATGCTGAGGTTGATTATGCAGATCAGGCAGGTCACTTCTGGCACTTAAGATATCCTTTCGAGGATGGCACGGGATATATCGATCTTGCTACAACAAGACCTGAGACACTCTTAGGCGATACGGCTGTTGCTGTTAACCCTAAGGACGAGCGTTATAAGGATGTCATCGGCAAGATGCTCATCCTGCCTCTTGTAGGCCGTAAGATCCCTGTCATCGCTGATGATTATGTTGATATCGAATTCGGTACAGGTGCCGTTAAGATCACACCTGCACATGACCCTAATGACTTCGAAGTAGGCCAGCGTCACGGTCTTGAGGTAATCACGGTTCTTACTGAAGATGCCAAGATCACTGAGGACTATCCGAAGTATGCAGGCATGGACAGATACGAAGCAAGAGAAGCTATCGTTAAGGATCTCGAAGAGGGCGGATTCCTCACAGAGATCGAGGATTATTCCCACAACGTAGGTACATGCTACAGATGCGGCACAACTATCGAGCCCCGTGTATCACTCCAGTGGTTCGTAAAGATGGAAGAGCTCGCAAAGCCTGCTATCGAAGCAGTTAGAAACGGTTCCATCAGATTCGTACCTGAGAGATTCTCAAAGAACTACTTCAACTGGATGGAAGACATCAGAGACTGGTGTATCTCCAGACAGCTCTGGTGGGGCCACAGGATCCCTGCATTCTATTGTGATGACTGCGGTGAGTTAGTCGTTACAAAGGAATCTTCTTGCACATGCCCTAAGTGCGGCAAGGAGATGCGTCAGGATCCTGATACATTAGATACATGGTTCTCATCTGCGCTCTGGCCCTTCTCCACAATGGGCTGGCCCGAGAAGACAGAGGATCTCGCTAAGTTCTATCCTACGGATACACTCGTAACAGGTTATGACATCATCACATTCTGGGTTTCGAGAATGATCGTTGCAGGCCTTGCACACATGGATGATGTTCCGTTCAGAGATGTTCTCATTCACGGTCTTGTAAGAGACTCACAGGGCAGAAAGATGAGTAAGTCTTTGGGCAACGGTATAGATCCTCTCGAAGTAATCGAGCAGAACGGCTGCGATGCTTTGAGATTTGCTCTCGTTACAGGTAATGCTCCGGGTAATGACCAGAGATTCCAGGAAGATAAGATCTTAATGGGCCGTAACCTTTCCAATAAGATCTGGAATGCTATGAGATTCGTTGTCATGAATACAGATGACGATTTCACTCCTGACCTTGTTGACGAGTCCATCTTCACAACAGAAGACAAGTGGATCTTAACAGAGCTCCACGATCTTATCGCTGAAGCTACAGTTAACCTTGATAACTATGAGTTCGGCGTTGCTCTGAGCAAGATCGTTGACTTCCTTTGGGACAACTTCTGCGACTGGTATATCGAGATCACAAAGAGCAGACTTTATGATAAGGACTGCAAGACAAGAAATAATGCTATCTACCTCCTCAACTATGTTTTGAGCGAAGCTATGAAGCTGTTGCATCCTTTCATGCCTTTCATCACAGAAGAGGTTTATTCCAACCTTGTAATTGCTGATAAGGCTGAATCCATCATGATCGCTGAATGGCCTGAGGCAGATAAGGTTCTTGCTAGTAGCGAAGACGCTGAGATGATGAATACCATGATCGACGCTATCAGAGGCATCCGTGCAGTACGTAAGAACATGGATGTTGCTCCTTCTCGTAAGGCTCACATCATTGTTGTAACAACATCTGATAAGATCGCTGATATGTTCACTCAGGGCGAGGGATTCCTTGAGAGACTCGCTTCCGTAAGCAGCCTTGAGACCAGAACAAATAAGGAAGGCATCCCGTCAACTGCAGTACAGGCAGTCTTCGGCGGCGGTGAGATCTACATTCCTCTGGAAGATCTTATCGATATCGCAAAAGAGCTTGAAAGACTTGATAAGGAGAAGACACGTCTTGATGGTGAGATCAAGCGTCTTAACGGCAAGCTCTCCAATGAATCGTTCGTAAGCAAGGCACCTGCAGCAGTCGTTGAGCAGGAGAGAGCAAAGCTTGCGAAGTATGAAGAAATGTATGCTAATCTTTCGGATAGAATAGAGGTTTTGAGCAAATAATAAGGAGGAGTTTTTATGACAAATGAACTCGAAAACAAAGAATTGATCGAAAAGCTTCCCAAGGAAGGGGTACATTGCTATCCCGCCAATGCTTCGAAGATCACACGTAACAGGATCGTTTCTGTTATCTTCTTCGTAATTGGTGTTTTCCTTGTACTTGTCGGTTTGCTTAAGGTCAGCGACAACATCGTTAAGATCGGACTCTTATTAGTCGGCGGAGTAAGTGCTGTTATCAGCATCTTGGTATTTGCTCAGTCTTTCCTCATTGCCAAGTTCCGTGTTGCTGTTGATTACAACGAGAAGAATGTTGTCTTGAGATACCGCTACAGCAAGATCGCAATTCCTTTCGAGAACTTCGACGGAAGAGACGGTTCACCTGACCAGGCTGAAGAGCTCATCAACAAGAACTTCAAGAAGGATACAACTTATTATCTCGTTCTTGATGACGTATTTGAGGATGCTTGCTATCAGACATCTTCAACTGATCTCGAATCCATGGATGATTTCAAGCAGCTCCGTGACGAGTGCTTTGCAATCGCTGAAGCTTACGGTGCAAGAAACAGCAAGGATAAGGTCAAGTTCTACTATGAGAAGGGCGAGCTGTCAGATACCGGTTCTACTGAGATCGATGCCGTAATCGAAGAGACAAAGGCAGAGAAGAAGGCTGAAGAAGAGGCTGAAGCTAAGAAGAGAGCTGAAGAGCAGGCAGCAAGAGAGGCTGAGGAAGCCGCTGCCAAGGAAGCTGAAGAAGCTTCTGAAAAAGCCGAAGTCGAAGAGAAATCTGACGAAGAGTAATTTCGATATAGTAATAATTTAAATAATTAAGGCTGTCTCGTATATGAGGCAGCCTTTATATTTCTTTTAATAATTCTTTCTTTTCGCTTGCGGTCAGATAACGCCATTTGCCGGTCTCAAGATCTCCCAGGGAAATATTCATGAATCTTATTCTCTTAAGTCTTGTGACCTTATATCCCAAGTATTCGCACATCCTTCTTATCTGACGGTTAAGTCCCTGGTGAAGGATTATCTTAAATGTCCTGTCTCCGGCGGGCTTGAGCTTGCAGGGAAGTGTAAGCTGCCCAAGTACGGGAACACCTGATTCCATTGATCTTAAGAAGTTCTTGTCGTACGGTCTGTTGACTGTGACCAGATATTCTTTCTCGTGACCGTTCTCTGCTCTTAAGAGCTTATTTACGATAGAACCGTCATTGGTAAGCAGTATCAGGCCTGAAGAGTTTTTATCCAAGCGTCCGACAGGGAAGATCCTTTCATCAAAGCCGATGTAGTCAATGATGTTGGACGGGTCTCTCTTGTCAGTAGTGCATGTGACGCCAAGCGGCTTATTAAATGCGATATAGACCATGTCGTCATCAGGCGTAACCTTTCTGCCGTTAACGAGAACGATATCTCCGTCCATGACTTTGCTGCCCTGAAGGGCAACTTCTCCGTTAATGGTGACTTTTCCTGATTCTATGAGAGTATCAGCTTCGCGCCTGGAGCAAAGACCTGACGAGGCTATGTATTTATTAAGCCTTATGCCTTCGTTATCAGTCCCAGACATCCGGAACCTCAGCCTTGCTCAAAGTGAATGTGAAGGTTGAACCTTCTTCATACTTACTGTTAACGGTGATAGTCTCACCCATGTAAGTAAGAAGCTCTTTCGCGATAGAAAGACCAAGTCCTGAACCTTTCTTACCACGTGCGCGGTCAGCCTTGAAGAATCTGTCGAAGATGTGGCCGATATCATATTCGTGGATACCTTGACCGGTGTCAGCGACAGAGATATATACCTTTTTCTCTGCTTCGATGTAGTCGGTAAGAATTGTGATGCTCTTGCCGTTAGGCGTATATTTCTTGGCATTGTCCAGAAGGATTACCAGGATCTGTTCTACACGGTCGGGATTACCCATAACGGTAGGAAGATCGCCGTAGTTATTCTGTACGGAGAATTTAATTCCGGCTTCCTTCATGATGGGCTTAAATCTGATCTCGATATTAGAGATAAGATTATTGACGTTGAAAGGGAACATCTTAAATGCGAGCGTTCTGGACTGGAGTTTGGAGAGTTCTAACATGTCGTCGATAAGTCTCGACAGACGCATTGTCTCGTTCAAGATGATCTGATAGTAACGCTGACGGTCGGCTTCCTTCTTTACCATGCCGTCAGACAGAGGCTCGATAAGTCCTCTTAATGTCTGCAGAGGCGTACGGAGCTCGTGAGAGATGTTTGCAACATAGTCCTGACGGAATCTCTCGTTCTTCTGCTCCTCGAAAATATCACGGAAGAAGCCCGTGGCACCGACGACTTTGGTAGGATCCGTGGAATCGAACTTAGGGATTATCGTGCACTGATATGCATAGTCTCTTGTATCGATCTGTCTTGTCTTTGTCTCGCCTGAAGCGATGCAGTCTTCGAAATCGGTCCATACGTCATCGAAAGGAATGAGCTGGAGTCTTTCCGTGAACATGTTATTCTTCTCGGCACGGTCGAAGATCTGGTGAATTGCCTTGTTTGTTGTTACAGGAACTGATTTGCTGTTGACCACTACGATACCGTCTGAAATTACATCGAAGATATCCTGCAGCTGGTTACGTTCAGCAGTAAGTTCACTGATGGATTTTGAAAGCCTGTCAGCAAGGAAGTTGAATGACTGACCGAGCTCACCGATCTCGCCCTTATGGGATTCATCGGCTCTGATGCTGAAGTTTCCTTTACCGTATTCCATTGCGACTTCATTGATCTTCTGGAGAGGCAATACCATTCGGCTTACAAAAGCATAAGCAGGAACGAGCATCGCGCAAGCAGCCATCAATGTCGCAAGGGATAAGATGTTCAGGTATTTACCGATAAGTCCGTCGTATTTATCGAGCGTTGACATGGAATAAAGGTAGAAAGGGTTTCCTTCGATCGTTAAGGGGATCCTGCAGACGAGGATCTGTTCGGTGAGGCTCAGTTCTTTTATATAAAATCCCATTCCGTTCAGATCTTCATATGGGAACATTGAGATCTCTGAGAACACTTCGGAAGTAGCACCGGGCTTCATATTCCGGTTTTCGAGGCTTGTGCAGTTGACCACCTCGCCGTTCATGTTGACGAGGTAATAGTCATGGCCGGTGGCGTAACTCGATTCAAAGAAATAGCGGCGGAAATCGACGCTGTCAAAAAGCTCCGGATTAGAGGAGAATATCTCGTTATACTTGAGATCCTGGGCAATGGAAGTCTCGACCTCCATTTGTAAAGTAGAGCTTCTTCCCGCAACGATAAAAGCAATTGTCGCAATTATGGCAGATGCCAGGAGTGATAATACGACAAGAGACATTGTTCGCCTGAGAAGCGTACTTTGGAACATTTACGAGACCTCGAATTTATAACCGATACCGTAGATCGTCTGAATGGACCAGGGAGCGTTGTTATATGTGATCTTCTGTCTGATCCTCTTGATGTGTGTATCAACGGTTCTGGAGTCGCCGTTATAATCGATGCCCCAGACAGCTTCCAATATCTGATCACGGCCGAATACCTGTCCCGGATGGGAAGCGAGAAGATAAAGGATCTCAACCTCCTTAGGTGTGCAGGGAACACTTTCGCCGTTGGATTTAACAGAATAATTATTGAGATTGATCTCAAGGCCTGTGAAAGAGAGTACTGAAGAAGGCTTCGGAGTGTCACCGAAACGGCGCAGAACGGCCTTGACTCTTGCTATAACTTCACGGGGAGAGAAGGGCTTTACGATATAGTCATCCGCACCAAGTTCAAGACCTACGATCTTATCGATCTCTTCTCCCTTTGCGGTAAGCATGATGATGGGAGTAGCCATTGTCTTTCTGATCTCACGGCATACATCAAGTCCGCTCATCTCAGGCATCATTACATCCAAAAGGATAAGATCAGGCTTTGTTGCCTGAGCCATTTCAAGAGATTCCTTGCCGTCGTAAGCATCAGAATGGGTGAAATTATCGTTGTCGAGATACAAGCTTAATGATTCGTGTACGACCGGATCATCATCGCAGATTAAGATGTTTGGTGCAACCGCCATATTCTAGACCCCCTAGTTATAGTAATAATTATATTATTCTTGAATTAAAAAGTGCAATCGGAATTAAAAAATTAAAGAAAATTATTATTTTATTGTCTTTTAACAAGTTTAATTATAAAATTTATAAATACCTTTTAAGGGAGGGTAAACAATGAAAATGATGTTTTTAAAGAAAACAGCCTCCGTAATTATGACCGGAGCTTTGTTATTGAGTCTTACAAGCTGTCTTGACTTTGGCGGCGGAAAGAAGGCTGTCCTCGAAGCAGCCCAGACATTCGGTGAGAACGTTGCAAGCGCTAATGCTGATGCGATCATCAAGGGTTCCAGCCTTGATAAGAAGAGCAAGGAGGCTACAGTCCTGAATGAACTCCTGACAAAAGACGGCAAGTCTGACGATGATATCGAGTTCTATAAAGCAGTAGAAAAGACTATCGAATTCGAGATCGATGAGGAATCATACACTTACAAGAAGGGTACAGCTTCCGTTGATATGGTCTTCACGATCGCTGACTATGAATCTGTCCTCAAAACAGAGTATACAAAGATCGAAGACCTCACAGCAGCGGTAAAGAAGGCTGATACAAAGGAGATCAAGTTCAATGCCGAATTCGTCAAGAATGACGATAAGGAATGGGTCGTAGATAATATCAACAAGAAGTTCGTTAAGATCTATGACTACAGAAATGAGACTATCGAGCTTGCTCTTACTTCCGATATGGTCAAGGGCTTTATCGACAGGAACATGAGTTCCTTCTGGCTTGCAGATGACGGCAAGTATAAGGATACGCTGTTCATTGAGTACAATTACTACTTCTCTTCTGAAGTTCTTGATTATAAGGACCGCGGAGTTAAGATCTTCTTCAAGCTCCTTAAGGACGGCAATGAGGTATTTACCGGTGAAGAGGAGACTTTCGGCGTATCAACAAACGTCAAGTGCAAGGTTTCCAATGAGAATCTCGGCCTCAAGAACAATGAATACTTAGAAGCAGGCAGCTATGAGATCGATCTCTACATGAAGGATCTTAACGGCGAACAGCTTATTGATAAGATCTCCGTTTCTGTTGAGAAGTCTGCTCCGAAGCCGGAAACAAAGACATTGCAGGGTGAAGGTGACTATTTCACATTCAGAAATTCCGAATTCAAGAAGTATGTCCTGGCTTGCGGCTGGCTCAATACAGATAACACTCTGAAGAATGCGAAGACATATTCCAAGGATGTTAAGAAGATGTGCTTCTCATTCAAGGTTGATCCGTCATGCACAGCTGAACTCGATTACGCTTACTACTATTCAGAGAAGAGCGACAAGGCTTCTCTCGAGGCAGCAATGAAGACAGCCGTATACCATGCAAGCGTTAAGCCTCAGAAGTTCACGGAAGGTTACTTCTATGACTTCCTCTATCAGATGGATCAGGCTAAGACCGGTGTATATGTCATCGCCGTATTTGAGCACGGAACCAACAACGTTATCATGATCGGCTATGTAACAGTTTCTTAAGATTCTGCCTAATTGTATTTACTACGGTTTGATATAATAAGCGAAAATAAGGTGGCGCCTTCATAACAGAGGGCGCCACTTAAATGTGAGGTTAAGTGCTTTAATGCGTGACATTAAGAGGATAATATCTGGACTTTTAACCGTCTGTATCATTATTACGGCTGCAGGCTGCAACAAGCAGGAGACCGTTGATGTCAGACCTCTCTGCGAGACCTTTTTCAATGACGTGAAAGAAGGAAATGCCTCGAAGCTCATGTCATATTTCGAGCCTTCCGAGATCACTTCAGAAGAATTGAACGCAGTCATCAGACCTTCAGGCCTTAATGAAGAACAGTACGCATATCTTGACGCAATAAAGAAGACCATGGCTTTTACTGTTCAGGATCCCGTCTATGACATGGAAACCAAGCAGGCGACGGTCTTCGTCTCTTATTATCTGGCAGATTACTCTTCACAGGAAGTAACGTCAGCAAAGGACTTTGCATCCCTGGAAACTGCTTTATCTTCTGCACAGAACAACATCCAGACATTAAATGTTACGGTTGATTTCAGCGGCGATACCCAGAAGATCTTAGAGCCCAAAGTCCTCATTGATACTGTGTATGCGTATACTTCAGCCGAAAATGACGTAATGCCCGGAAAGCTTAAGGATTACTGTACAAAAGGCGAATTCGTCCTTGCTCCGGAAAGAGTATATACAAACGCAGCAGAGCTTGGCGTAAGGATCACGTTTAATAAGGATCTGTTCGGCTACAGATTTGTTCCCGGCATCCGTTACAGCGTATCCGCAGATGATGAAGTGCTTTATACATCTGATGTTTTCGCGGTAAGTGAAGAAGTCATGAGACTTGATCTCACTAAGGATATGACTGACGGGTCCGCCTATAACGACAGCGGTTTCCTCAAAGATGGCGTCTATACTTTTACGGTAACTGACGATAGGGGAAATGAGATCATCACGATGAAGTGCAGGGTTCAGAATAAGACTTATGAGAAGGAAGAGATCACATTCCAGAATCTTAAGAAGGACCATTATCTCTCGAACCTTGTATTTGATTTTAAAGACGAAGATATGAAGACGAATGCTTATATCTACAAGTCCGGATGGTGGGATTATGACAACACTTCGGTAGGCAAGAGCGCATTCGGATCAAATACCAAGACATTGGGATTCTCTCTTGCAGTCAATAAGGACATTACAACTGAGCTGTACTATGATTACTATTACAGCAAGGACGCTGATTTTAAGGGGATCAAGGATGCTGAGCCTCTCTGCTCGTCTTCCTGCAAACCTTCAGTCTATGATGACCAGTCCTGCTATGATCTCGACTATACGGCAGAGAAGTTCGAGCCCGGATTCTACGGTATCGTGGTATACAGCGACGCGTCGAAGACGCATATAGTCATGACTGCGGCTTGCATCGTCGTTAAGGAGAGCAGTACGGAAGTAAAGGGCACGTAAAGCCCTGTAACAAGAGGTTTTATGGTTTACAGAAGACCACAAAAGACGCTTAAAGGCCTGATGGCGGCATTATTGTCGTTGTCGGTCCTTTTGTCTGTATCCTCATGCATGTCGATCATGGAAGAGATGCTCGATATCTATAACTCCGTTGAGGCTGATGAAAGCACCGGAGATACCGATCTTCCCATAGAAACTTACGAGTCGCTTCCGCCGACCGGAACTTATACCTCCAGCACGGCCGAGACAACCGAACTGGCATATTCATTCGTTAAAGAAAGCTGTGTTTATTCCGTCTGGTATGATGTATCGACGGATAATCCGGCCGATTATGACTGGATCGCTTCGGAGAAAGCGTATGCCCTTAAGGGTGTTTTCTATTTCTCATCGCCGCTCAGAACGGTCTTTGAAGCAAGATTATTGAAGGGCGACGAAGTTATCCTTACAAGAAACGTAAATATGTACGATAATGTAACTGCCGAAGCCGATTTCAGTGCCGGACTTGAGGGTTTGGGAACCTTTGAGCCGGGCGATTATACGGTCGAGTTATACTTTGACGGTGAATTGGTAGCCAAGACAGATATTATGAGGGTCAAATAACATGTTCATTTCAGGCAATTGGAAAGATTATGAGCTGATGTACGCCGGTGGCGGCGAGAAGTATGAGCGTTGGGGGAATGTCATCCTCAGACGCCCTGATCCCCAGGCTGTCTGGCCCGTTATCAGAGACGGCAGGGAAGTCTCCATGGACGATCTCGAAAAGCCCCATTCTTTCTACACGAGAAGCGACAAGGGCGGCGGCGCATGGACTAAGCTCAAGAGTTTCCCTTCGACCTGGAAAGTCAGCTACGACTCACTTGGCAAAAAACTCACATTCATCATTGAACCTACTGCATTTAAGCATACCGGACTTTTCCCTGAGCAGGCCTCAAACTGGGATTTCTGCGGAGATCTTATCGAGAAGGCCAAGGCTTCCGGCAAAAAGGACATTAAAGTCCTCAACATGTTTGCGTATACAGGCGCCCAGACTCTTGCCTGCGCTGCTCACGGAGCCGATGAAGTCGTTCATGTGGATGCTTCGAAAGGCATGATCGCAAGAGCAAAGGAAAACATTAAGGAATCAGGTCTTGAAGACAGATATGTAAGATTCATCGCGGAAGACTGCATGAAGTTCGTCGAGCGCGAGATCAGAAGAGGACGTAAATACGACGGCATCATTATGGACCCGCCTTCATACGGCAGAGGACCTTCAGGTGAGCTCTGGAAGCTTGAAGACTCGTTCTATGATCTGGTCAAGCTCTGCGCAAATCTCATATCAGACGATCCGCTTTTCTTTATCGCAAGTTCATATGCCACGGGCATTACGGCCCAGGCTTCGGGCCAGATATTAAAGCTCGCTATCCCGGGCGGCAAAGTCGATGCGGAAGAATTAATGCTCCCTGTATCTAAGATGGGCGTTCTTCTGCCTTGCGGACAGACGGCAAGATGGACAGCCAGATAACGGAAATCGCATACGGCGTAAAGGTTTTATACGAAGATAACCACTTGATCGTGGCTATCAAGCCTGCAGGCATCCTTTCCCAAAGTGACGGCAGCAACGCGCCCGACATACTCACTATCCTTAAGGCTTATATCAAGGACAAGTATCAAAAACCGGGTGAAGTCTATTTGGGCCTCGTTCACAGACTGGACAGGCCGGTCTCCGGTGTCATGGTTTTCGCGCGCACGAGCAAAGCAGCATCAAGACTTTCCGAGCAGATAAGGACCAGAAGGGTGGAGAAGATCTACCGCTGTGTCGTAAACGGCGTTCTGGAAGGAGAGGGCAGGCTCGAGAACTTCATTTCGAAGGATGAAGCGAGCAATACCGTTACCGTATCAGACGTCAAAAAGCCCGGATTCAAGGCATCTTATCTTGATTACAGGGCATTGGCATCCAAGGACGGCATGACACTTGTTGAAGTTAAGCTCGGAACGGGCAGATCCCACCAGATCAGAGCCCAGATGGCACATGCCGGACACCCGCTTATCGGCGATCAGAAGTACGGCAAAAAGGATAACAGGACAAAAGATATTGCGCTCGAAGCATACAAATTGTCGTTCGAACACCCTGTAAAGCGCGAATTCATTACGTTTGAGGCACCTGTCCCGGATACTTTCCCGTGGAGCTTGTTTGCTTGACTTTGAAGCCCCTTAATATATATAATTTTAACTTGCAAAATTATATATAAAGGAAAAGCAGGTTTATGTACAACAAAGTTTCAAAAGACCTCAATTTCGTAGACAGAGAGAAAAAGGTTCTCGAATTCTGGAAGAACAACGACGTTTATAAGAAGAGCATTGCGCCCAAGGCAGACGGTGCTCCGACTTTCACACTATATGACGGCCCGCCGACGGCTAACGGCAAGCCCCATATCGGACATATTAAGACCAGAGTCATTAAGGACGTAATTCCGAGATATCACGCAATGAAGGGCGAGGAGATCGTTTTCAAGGCCGGCTGGGATACACACGGACTTCCCGTAGAGCTCGAAGTAGAGAAAGCTTTGGGCATTAACGGTAAGCCCCAGATCGAAGGCTACGGCGTAGAGCCCTTCATCAAGAAGTGTAAGGAATCCGTCTGGACATATAAGGACCAGTGGGAGCACATGAGTGACCGTGTAGGCTTCTGGGCTGACATGGAGAATCCTTACGTTACATACGACAACAACTACATCGAGTCCGAGTGGTGGGCATTGAAGCAGATGTGGGATCAGGACCTTATCTACAAGGGCCACAAGATCGTTCCTTACTGCCCGAGATGCGGTACTGCTCTTTCTTCACACGAGGTAGCTCAGGGATATAAGACAGTCAAGGAGAGATCTGCTGTCGTAAGATTCAAGTGCGTTGACGAAGATGCATACTTCCTCGCATGGACAACAACACCCTGGACACTTCCTTCAAACGTTGCTTTGTGCCTTAACCCCAACGATGAGTATTCCAAGGTAAAGGCTTGCGACGGCTACACATACTACATGGCAACAGCTTTGCTCGATTCCGTATTGGGAAGCCTTGCAAAGGACGGCGAGAAGGCTTATGAGATCCTTGAATCTTACAAGGGTACAGATCTTGCCGGCAGATCCTATGTTGCTCTCTATCAGGGTGCTGCTGACGAAGCTGCAAAGCAGAAGAAAAAGGCTCACTACACAGTCTGCGACGAGTACGTAACGATGGAAGACGGTACGGGTATCGTTCACATCGCTCCCGCATTCGGTGAAGACGACGCAAGAGTCGGAAGAGACAATGACCTCCCGATGGTCCAGTTCGTTGATACAAGGGGTAACCTCACAGAGGAGACACCTTTTGCAGGCAAGTTCGTTAAGGACGCTGATCCTGAGGTATTAAAGGACCTTGATGCAAGATCACTTCTTTTCTCAGCTCCCAAGTTCGAGCACGAGTATCCTTTCTGCTGGAGATGCGACACACCTTTGATCTATTTCGCAAGATCAACATGGTTCATCGCAATGAGTAAGAAGAGAGACGAGCTCTTAAAGTCCAACAACATGGTCAACTGGATGCCTGAGACCATTAGAGACGGCCGTATGGGTGACTTCTTAAGAAACGTAATCGACTGGGGTATCTCCCGTGAGCGTTACTGGGGTACACCTCTTCCGGTATGGGAGTGCGAGTGCGGCCACAGACACTGCATCGGTTCAATCGAGGAACTCAAGTCTATGTCTGACGATTGTCCGGATGACATCGAACTTCATAAGCCTTATGTTGATAACGTTCACATCAAGTGCCCCAAGTGCGGCGGCCAGATGAAGAGAGTTACTGAGGTTATCGACTGCTGGTTCGACTCAGGTTCTATGCCTTTCGCTCAGTATCACTATCCTTTTGAGAACAAGGAATTCTTCGATACACACTATCCCTGCCAGTTCATCTCTGAGGGTATCGACCAGACAAGAGGATGGTTCTATTCACTTATCGCTATCTCCACGGTTCTCTTCGGAAGAGCACCTTTCGAGAACTGTATCGTAATGGGTATCGTTCAGGATAAGGACGGTATCAAGATGAGTAAGCACTTAGGCAACGTTGTTGATCCTTGGGATGTTCTTGATTCCCAGGGCGCTGACGCTGCAAGATGGTATTTCTATACAGCTAACCAGCCCTGGCTTCCTTCAAGATTCTCCAAGGAAGCTGTTAACGACGGCATCAAGAAGTTCATCGGTACATTCTGGAATACATATGCATTCTATGTAATGTATGCAGACATCGACAATTTCGATCCTACAAAGCACACACTCGATAAGGCTTCTTTGGGTGCTATGGACAGATGGGTACTTTCCCGTCTCAACACACTCATCAAGGTCGTTAACGAGAAGATGGATAACTACGACATCTCCCAGTCTGCAAGACTCATTCAGGACTTTACTGAAGAGCTCTCCAACTGGTACGTAAGACGCTGCCGTGACAGATACTGGGGCGCTGAAGAGACACAGGACAAGGTCAATGCTTACATGACTCTCTATACTGTTCTCGACAACCTCACAAGACTCTGCGCACCTTTCGTTCCGTTCATGACAGAAGAGATCTATCAGAACATCGTATGCTCAGTAGATAAGGAAGCTCCTATCTCAGTTCACCTCGCTAAGTATCCGGTAGCTGATGAGAGCCTCATCGACGCTAAGCTCGAAGAAGAGATGGAACTTGTACAGCAGATCGTTACATTAGGCCACAGCTGCCGTGAATCTGCTTCTATCAAGAACCGTCAGCCTCTGTCTGAGATCTATGTCGTATCCGAGATCGGTCTTGACGACGAATATAAGCCGATCGTTCTTGATGAGCTTAACATCCGTAAGATCGAAGTGCTGAGCGATGCTTCAACACTCGTTGATTACAGCTTCAAGCCCCAGCTTCGTACATGCGGAAGAAAGTTCGGCAAGAACTTAAATGACGCCAAGGAAGTTATCGCAAACCTCCCGGGCAAAGAGACATATAATGCGCTCAAGAACGGTTCAGTTAAGATCACAGTTAACGGCGAAGAGTATGAGATGACGGAAGAAGACTTCCTCATCGAGACAACACAGCCTGAAGGATTCTCAACTCAGACATCCGGCAATCTTACAGTATCCATCTCCACAGTTCTTACTGAAGAACTCATCGAAGACGGTCTCGTAAGAGAGATGATCTCCAAGATCCAGAATCACCGTAAGGAGACAGAGGGTCTTACAGTATCCGACAGGATCGTTCTCAAGTACAACGGAAACGACAAGCTCGCTGAAGTTATCGAGAAGAAGAAGGATTACTTAGCTTCCGAAGTTCTTGCAGTAGAGATCACTAAGGGCACAGGCGACAACTCCAAGGAGTGGAATGTCAACGGCGAGAAGATCACATTCTCCGTCGTTAAGGCATGAGGTGATATATGATCGTCAGACTGATCGGAAGCGGACTCGAACCCAGAGAGATAATCTATTTGGTGATTATCTACATTATTGCTTTGACGCTGTCATTCTCTATCCATGAGTTTATGCATGCGGCTGTTGCGGTATGGCTTGGCGATCCGACTCCGAAGAACATGGGAAGAGTTACCCTTAATCCTATTGCACACGTTGATCCGGTAGGTACGATCCTGCTGCTCGTGGCAGGATTCGGATGGGGTAAGCCCGTAATGTATAATCCTTCGAATCTCCATAGATTCAAGAACCACCGCTGGATGAACATCATGGTTCATCTGGCCGGTGTAACGGGCAATTTCCTGTTGGGAATCGTCACGATGATCTTCGGCAGCCTTTTCTATCATATTTATATGGCAAACGATGGGATCATTGCATTTAAAGCGCTTTCGGATGTTTTCCTTTATACATATGCGTTTTCAATGATGCTCCTGGCATTTAACCTGCTGCCGATCCCGCCTTTGGACGGTTTCCACGTTCTTCAGGAATTATTGCCTTACAAGGTCAGAAGCTCTCAGGGCTACAGGAACTTTGAAAGAATGTCACCGATGATAATCTGGGTTGTTTTCCTTATCGGAATGGTATCCAGAATTTCGATCCTGAGCACTGTAGTTGAGATTATCCAGTGGCCTTTCGAAAAGATCATAGGATTCATCATGATCCCGTTTGAAATGTTATTCTCTTTGATTGGACTCTGATACTATGCTCGAACAAGCGGTGAAGCCTGAGATCAAATTGAGACAATTCGAAGGCCCGTTGGACCTGCTTTTGCATCTGATCGAAAAGAATGATGTCGATATCTACGATATCCCGATAAGCACCATTACGGCTCAGTATATGCAGTATATCGAGTCCATGAAGGAGTTCGACATGGAGCTCGCTTCAGACTTTCTGGTCATGGGCGCTACGCTCGTATCTATCAAGTCCAGAATGATGCTTCCGGGTATGCAGGCTGCATTGGGCGGCAATGGTGATGATGTCGTTGACCCCAGAGAAGAACTCGTTATCTCATTGATGAGATATAAGAGATGCCGTGTTTTCGCGCAGGACTTAAAGGAAAGAAGAGATAAGTATGACGGTGCAAGATTCCGTTATGCTTCGACTGCAAAGCAGCTGGGAATATCTTTAAAACCTGCCGAGCAGACATTTGATATAGAAGAATTCAACGATGCCGTTGCTCTCATCAATGAGCGCAACGAACAGCGTTTTACCGATATCTCCGCCAAGATCACTCATATCCTTCAGAGGGATAAGCGTTCCGTAAAAGAGAGGATCAAGTCGATCTGGCGATCGATCACAGGCAAGGGCAAGATCTTGTTCAGCAGCCTCTTCGGCAAGAAAGCAGAGAAGATGGATAAGGTCGTAAGCTTCCTTGCGATTTTGGAACTTGTAAGAGACAACAAAGTTACCGTAGAACAGGATAGAAACTTCGGCGAGATCTCGATCGAAGAGAAAAAGGGTTAAGCAATATGGAAGACGATTTTAAGATAACATCACAGGAATTACCCGCAGCTATCGAATCGATTTTATTCGTATCCGGAGACCCTGTTTCAGTCGATAAACTGGCTGATATCTGCAACTGTTCAAAGAACGCCGTAAACGAAGCGCTCAAGTCGCTTATGGACAGATATTCGGGAAACCCCTGGAGCGGCCTCGAGATAAGAAAGACCGAAGATTCTTATGCCATCATGACAAGACCTTCACAGAAGAAGATCTTGGACAGGATGTTCGGACCCAGACAGGTTCCGCCGCTCTCACAGGCATCTTATGAAACACTCGCTGTAATCGCATATAATCAGCCCTGCACAAGAGCTCAGGTCGAATTGGTAAGAGGTGTATCTTCAGATTCCATCATCTCAAGACTTCTGGACAGAGGCTGGATCGAAGAAGCAGGCAACCTCGATGCACCCGGAAGACCGTCACTTTTTAAGACAAGCAGAAAGTTCCTTACTGAATTCGGCATTGAATCCGTAAAGGATCTCCCGCCGCTTGAACTCATGAGCTATCAGACGATCAGAGATATGGAAGACTCCCTGAAGGAAGCTGCAGGCGGAGAAGATAAGCAGATCTCCATTGAGAGCCTTATGGCACCTAAGCCTGAGACTGGGGAAGGTGAAGAGAATGACGGGGACGCTTGATTTAATAGAGAACAGCATTTCCACCATGAGCAAGGGCCACAAGGCCATTGCGGGTTTCATTCTGGAATCCTATGACAAAGCTGCTTATATGACCGCTGCAAGACTTGGCGAGGAAGTAGGCGTATCCGAATCAACTGTCGTCAGATTTACGACAGAGCTTGGTTTTGAAGGATATCCCGAATTCCAGAAGGCATTGCAGGAAGACCTTAAGTCAAAGCTTACGTCAGTTCAGAGACTTGGCCTTACTGAGAAATTCGAGAGCGACAGTGAAGCTTTAAGATCCGTTGTAAATCAGGATATCGCCAACCTTCGTGATTCTCTTAATTCCATTGATGAGAAAGAATTCGACCGCACTGTCCGTTCCATATTAGGCGCTCGAAAGATATATATCATGGGCATCAGGGCATCGGCTCCTTTGTCGGAGTTCATGCACTTTTACATGACGCTTTTGTTCGATGACGTTGTACTTGTAAGAAGTACCTGTACGAATGAGCTTTTCGAGCAGATCATGCCTATAGGAAAAGGTGATGTAATGATCGGAATCTCATTCCCGAGATACTCTGCAAGAACAATAAACTCAATGGGATATGCAAAGAAGAAGGGTGCTACGATAATCGCCATTACCGACAAGGATGATACGGCGATGACCGAATATGCAGACATCAAGCTTTTCGCGAAATCATCAATGGCATCATTCGTTGACTCGCTTACTGCGCCTCTGTCACTTATAAATGCGCTTCTCGTGTCACTCGGAATGCACAGAAAAGAGCATATCCAGGCATCACTCGAATCACTTGAGACATTATGGTCACAGTACCGTGTATATGAGACGGGAAGAGACAGGACCACAGAAGACGGAGATATTTTATAAGGAGAGATATTATGGGCATTTATCAGATCGCTATCGACGGACCTTCAGGATCAGGCAAGAGCACGCTCGCAAAAGGAATCGCAAAAGAACTCGGTATTATGTATCTTGATACCGGTGCGATGTACAGAACATGCGCTGTTGCATCCATCAAGAAAGGCATCAACGCAAAAGATGCTGATGCAGTTAAGAAGATGATGGATGAAGTTAAGATCGAAGTTGCTTTCATTGACGGCGTTCAGCACATGATCCTTGACGGAGAAGATGTTACCGGCGAACTCAGAACACCGCAGACATCGATTGCTGCTTCTGATATTTCCGCTCTTCCTTTTGTAAGAACGGCAATGGTCTCTCTTCAGAGAGAGATAGCAAAGAACCAGACATTCGTACTCGACGGAAGAGATATCGCATCCGTTGTCCTTCCTGACGCCAAGTACAAGTTCTTCGTAGTATGTGCTCCTGAAGTAAGAGCAGAGAGAAGACTTGCAGAACTCAATGCTGCAGGTGATTACTCACAGTCTTATGAAGAAGTTTTAAGAGATATTAAATATAGAGACGAACAGGATTCCACAAGAGCAACATCACCTCTTGTACAGGTTCCTGAAGCCATCGTCATCGATACCGGAAAATACGATATTGAAGGCACAAGAGAGTTCCTCTTGAGCCATTTGGATGAAGAAGATAAATGAACGTAACAGTCGCTAAGTCATCAGGATTCTGTTTTGGTGTTAAAAATGCCGTTACGGCTGCACAGGATGCAGTCGCTTCAAGTACTGACGGCAAGACACTGGTGATGCTTGGCGAGATCGTTCACAACAAATATGTTGTAGATGAACTGGTTAAGGGCGGTTTTATCATCTGCGAAAAGGCAGAGGACTGTCCCGAAAATTCTGTTGTAATCGTAAGAGCCCATGGTGTAACTCCCGAAGAAATAAGGATATTGAAGTCAAAAAACTGCGATATCAGGGACATGACATGTCCGTTTGTTTCGAAGATCCATAAGATCGTTAAGGAGAATGCAGCTAAGGGAATGAACATAATCATCGCCGGAACACAGGGTCATCCTGAGGTTACGGGCATTCTGGGAGAAGCAGAGGGATATGGCGTCAAATGCGCTGTTATCAAGGCTCCGGAGGATCTTGAGACCATAGAATTTCCGCTTGAAAGTGCCATATTGATCTCTCAAACAACGTTCTCAAATGAAACTTTTAAAAAAATATGCCAGAATGTTAAAAATAAAATTGAAAAATATAATGTTTTTGATACAATATGTATTACGACTGAAAGTAGGCAAAAGGAAGCCGCTTCGCTCTCTGAGACTTCAGATTCGATGATCGTCATCGGTTCTGCTCACAGTTCGAACACCACTAAGCTTTTGGACATCTGCAAAGGTCGTTGTGCAAGAACATTCCTTGTGAATTCCGGCACAGAGGTTAGAAGCCTTATTCAAAATGGGGAAATTCTTTCAACTGACAAAGTCGGCATCACAGCGGGTGCATCTACACCGGAAGCTATTATTTTGGAGGTTGTTCAACAAATGAACGAAGAAGAGAAGATCACAAATCAGGGCTTTGACACAGAGTTTGCCAATGCTGTCGATTTAATTGCGCAGGTTAGAAGAGGTGCTGTAGTAAAGGGCACGATCACATCTGCAGACGACGACTATGTTTATGTAGACGTACACGACAAGTCCGAAGGTAGAATTTCACGTAAGGAGTTTGACTCGGATCCTGAATTCGATCTTGATAAGGCTATTGCAGACCACGTTGAAGTTACAGTTAAGGTCAGAAGCATCAAGAATTCCGATCAGGGCAAAGAAATCATCCTTTCTAAGAACGACGTAGAGTCAGAGAAGGGAAGAGCCGAGATCGAGGAAGCTTATAAGAACAAGACTCCTATCACTGTTAAGATCACACGTACTGTTAAGGACGGCGTTATCGGTTCTTACAAGGGCGTTGATATCTATATCCACAGAACACAGATCAAGACCGGCGAAGTTAAGGATCTTGAGTCCTATGTTGGTCAGACAC
Organism: Oscillospiraceae bacterium; assembly: GCA_902780785.1. Taxonomy (GTDB): domain Bacteria; phylum Bacillota; class Clostridia; order Saccharofermentanales; family Saccharofermentanaceae; genus Saccharofermentans. The sequence continues at coordinate 95,579 of CACZGS010000002.1, forward strand.
TTGATATCCTCGTAACAAAGTTCGATACAGAGAAGGGCCGTCTCAGAATCTCCGGAAGCCACAGGATCATCGTTTCCGAAGAGCGCCGCAAGAAGAGCGCTGAGATCTGGGATAACATCGAAGAAGGCAAGCACTATAAAGGTGTTGTAAGAAGCCTTGTTGATTTCGGTGCTTTCATCGATATCGGCGGTGTTGACGGACTCGTACACGTTTCCGAGCTCTCATGGAGCCGCAACGCTAAGCCTGCTGACGTTTTGAAGGTTGGCGAGGAAGTTGACGTTTACGTTAAGTCTTTCGATAAGGAAACAAAGAAGATCTCTTTGGGCTACAAGAAGCTTGAGGACGATCCTTACTATGCGATCGAAGAGAGAATGCCTGTTGGCTGCGTAGTCCAGGGTACTGTTGTACGTCTCACAAAGTTCGGTGCTTTCGTTCAGCTTGAGCCCGATCTCGACGCGCTCTGCCATGTATCACAGATCTCTTCCAGAAGACTTGAGAAGCCTGAGGATGCTCTTTCCGTAGGTCAGGTCGTTCAGGCTAAGGTTATCAAGATCGAACCAGAGGAGAGAAGAATCTCTATCTCCATCAAGGAAGTTGCTCCTATCGATCCTGAGATCCCTGAGGAAGAAGCTGAGGCACCTGCTGAGGCAGAGGCTGAAGCTCCCGCAGAGACAACAGAAGAGTAATTTAGATCAAGATTTGCTCCAAAGGCTGTCACTTAAGTGGCAGCCTTTGTTATTTAAGACCTTGATTTTACGGGCGTTTGCAGGTTTATGAATGTTATTTTTTATTATTTGATATTTATGTCTTGCATAATTTAGTTCGTTGTTATAAGATTTATAGGCTTGTTAGAGGAATACTCCATCGGGGTGTGGCTCAGGTGGTAGAGTGCCTGCTTCGGGAGCAGGAGGCCGTGGGTTCAAGTCCCGCCACTCCGACCAATATTTTTCCTTAACAAGGCGTGTTCATCGGGGTGTAGCTCAGGTGGCTAGAGTGCTTGCTTAGGGAGCAAGAGGTCGTGGGTTCAAGTCCCGTCACTCCGACCAAATAAAGAGGCTGTCTTAACCGACAGCCTTTTTTATTTTATTTTTCTCTTTGTCCCAATAATCGCACTTTGAATTTGAACAGTAATGATATAATCGAAACATCAATTCAAAAGGCGGTGGATTCCATGAGTCGAGCAGATGATATTTTCGATGAGAACATTAGAACTATCCTTAATTCAGGCTATTCAACCATCAATGACAAGGTAAGGCCCCACTGGGCTGACGATGGAGCTCCTGCCTATACATATAAGGCTTTTTGTATCGTAAACCGCTACAATCTCGCTGAAGAATTCCCGATGTTCACACAGCGCTGGATCAATTTCAAGGCTGCTGTCGACGAGCTTTTGTGGATCTGGCAGAAGAAGTCCAATAATGTTAATGATCTTAACTCACATATCTGGGATTCATGGGCTGATGAGACAGGTTCCATCGGCAAGGCTTACGGATATCAGTTAGGCGTTAAGCATAAGTATAAGGAAGGCGAGTTTGACCAGGTCGACCGTGTCCTTTACGATCTTAAGAATAATCCTTCATCAAGAAGAATAATGACGAATATCTATGTGCACCAGGATCTTAATGAGATGCATCTTTATCCCTGCGCTTATTCAATGACATTCAATGTAACGGGCAATAAGCTAAATGCGATCCTCAACCAGAGAAGCAATGATATGCTCGTTGCAAATGCATGGAATGTCTGCCAGTACGCAGTTCTCGTTCATCTCATGGCAAGATGCTCCGGTCTTGAAGTTGGTGAGTTCGTTCACGTAATCGCTGACGCTCACATCTACGACAGACACGTTGACATCGTAAAAGAACTTATCGAGAGGCCTAAGTATCCGGCACCTAAGCTCGTTCTTGACGAAGGTATCACTGATTTCTATCAGTTCACAACAGATAACATCAGACTTGAAGGCTATGAGGCAGGTCCCAAGATCAAGGGTATCCCCGTAGCAGTCTGATTAGAACGGATTTTTACTGAATGAAGCTTATCTTTATAAGGCACGGGGATCCTGATTATGAGAAGGATTCCTTAACAGAGAAGGGCTGGCGTGAGGCAGAGATCCTCGCAAAGCGTGTTGCCACATGGGACATCAAGCAGATCTATTGCTCACCTTTGGGCAGAGCCAAGGATACATGTTCCGTATCGCTTAAGGAGACAGGCAGGGAAGCGGTTACCTGTGACTGGCTTAAGGAGTTCTATTACAGGATCTGGGACGAGCAGGTAAACGAATGGACTATCTGCTGGGACTTTTATCCCAGAGACTTTAACCACCGTGACGACTTCCATGATAAGGATAAGTGGTATGAGACCGATATCATGAAGTCCGGCAACATTAAAGAACACGCTCTGGAAGTATTTGCCGGCATCGATGAACTGCTCGAAAAGCACGGCTATAAGAGAAACGACAAAGGCTTCTACGACGTCTTGGAGCATAATGATGACAATATCGTTTTCTTTTGCCACTTCGGCGTTACGGCGCTTATTATGAGCCATCTTATTGGTGTTGCGGCTCCGGTTATCTGGCAGGGCATGATGATGGCACCGACGTCAATTACGGTAATGGGTTCAGAAGAGCGCATACCGGGTGAGGCAAGCTTCAGAGTACAGACTTTCGCTGATTCAAGGCATCTTCTTGAGGCCGGCGAACCGATATCACAATCAGGATATTTTACTAAGTTATTTGAGGGGTAACAGACATGATCGCAATCTCGGCAGTAGACAAGAACTGGGCTATAGGAAATCAGGGAAAACTCCTTATTTCATTGCCTGAAGACCAGAAGGGTGTATTTAAGAAATATACGGCAGGCCATACGGTCGTATACGGAAGAAAGACACTTGAGACATTCCCCGGACAAAGGCTCTTGCCCAACAGGGTAAATGTCATTATGTCCAGAAGCTTTGAATACGAGAAGGAAGGCGCTATGGTGCTTCATTCCGTATCCGAGCTTGAAGACTTCCTTGCTCTTACAGCGGATGAGGTATATCTTATCGGCGGCGCTTCGCTCTACAACTCACTTATCGAGCTTTGCGACAAGGCCATAATCACGAGCATAAAGGCTGAATTTGAGGCTGACTGCTGGTTCCCGAACCTTGATGAAGATCCCAACTGGGAGCTTGTTGAGGAAGAACCTCCGGTAATGAGTGAGAAGGGCGTTGAATTCACGGTAAGACACTATCAGAGAAAGTGATCCGGCCCTATATATAATAAATATAAATTTAGCCCTTGCACTTGCAGGGGCTATTTGTTAGAATACTCGAGCATAAAAATCACGTATACACTCCGACTGTGGCCAATTTGAGCTGAATATTACCTGGTGTATACGGAAGAAAACAGGAGGAATTATTTTATGCCAGTTATTTTAATGAAGCAGCTTCTTGAAGCAGGTGTACACTTCGGTCACCAGACTCGTCGTTGGAACCCTAAGATGAACGAGTACATCTTCACGGAGCGTAACTCAATCCACATCATCGATTTGCAGAAGACAGTCAAGAAGGTCGACGAGGCCTATGACGCTATGCGCGAGCTCGCTGAGAAGGGTGATATCCTTTTCGTTGGTACAAAGAAGCAGGCTCAGGATTCCATCAAGGAAGAAGCTCAGCGTTGCGGTCAGTTCTATGTTAACTATCGTTGGCTCGGCGGTACTCTCACAAACTTCGTAACAATTAAGAAGAGAGTTGCTAGACTTGAAGAGCTCCGCAGAATGGAAGCAGACGGTTCTTTCGAACTCAGAACAAAGAAGGAAGTTGCTAAGCTTAAGCTCGAGATGACAAAGCTCGATCAGAACCTCGGCGGTATCGTTGGCATGGTTAAGCTCCCTGCAGCTCTTTTCATCGTTGACACAAAGAAGGAGCACAATGCAGTTGCAGAAGCTAAGAGACTTGGTATCCCGATCGTTGCTATCGTTGATACAAACTGCGATCCTGATGAAGTTGATTATGTAATCCCGGGTAATGACGACGCTATCCGTGCAGTTAAGCTCATCACAGCTAAGATGGCTGACGCTGTTATCGAAGCTCATCAGGGTGAGGATGCAACATCTGAGGGTATGGATCTTGATTCCGCTGACGCTAAGGCTGCTACAGCAGAAGTTGCTGAGGAGCAGGCTGTTGAGGAAGCTGGCGAGAAGTCCATCGAAGAGATCGCTTCCGAGTCTTAATTTCAATCTTAACTAAAATCGCAAAGGAGAATATATATGGCAGTTACAGCACAACAGGTAAAAGAACTCCGTGAGCTCACAGATTGCGGCATCATGGACTGCAAGAAGGCACTTATCGAGTGCGAAGGTGATATCGAGAAGGCTAAGGCTTGGCTTCGTGAGAAGGGTATGGCTAAGGCTGAGAAGAAGTCCGCCAGAATCGCTGCAGAGGGTGCAGTTGTTTCCAAGATCGCAGACGACAAGAAGTCCGGTGTTCTCGTAGAGATCAACATCGAGACAGACTTCGCTGCTAACACAGATAAGTTCAAGGCTTTCACTGACGCTGTTGCTACACACATCCTTACAAAGAAGCCTGCAAACATCGAAGAGCTCATGGCTCAGCCCCTTTACAATGACGAGTCCAAGACAGTTGAGATCTTCCAGAAGGAAGCTATCGCTGATATCGGTGAGAACACATCCATCAGAAGATTCGTTATCTATGAGGTAGAGGGCAACGGTGCTGTTGCTTCTTACATCCACATGGGTGGTAAGGTAGGCGTTTTCGTTGAGGTTACAACAGACGACGATTCCGTTATCAACAAGCCTGAGTTCGCTGATTTCGCTAAGAACATCGGCATGCAGGTTGCTTCCATGAGACCTAACTGGGTTACAGAGGATGAAGTACCCCAGGCAGAGCTCGACAAGGAAGTTGACATCATCAAGAACAAGGCTCTCGAAGAGGGTAAGCCTGAGAAGATCATCATGGACAGGATCGTTCCCGGCCAGATCAAGAACTTCTACAAGCTCAACTGCCTCGTTGACCAGGAGTTCTTCAGAGATGACGATCTCACAATCTCCCAGTACATCGATCAGTCAATCAAGGCTATCGGCGCTAACGTTTCCGTTGTACGTTTCACACGTTTTGGTCTTGGCGAAGGTATCGAGAAGAAGGTTGACGATTTCGCTGAGGAAGTCAGAAAGCAGGCTGGTCTCTGATAGACCGTCTGATCTTAAATCAGTCAATAACCCCGCACTTAAATGGTGCGGGGTTTTCTTTTGGTCAGTTTTCGAAAAGTTTGACTTGCCTGTTAGGGCGATTTTGCGGTTGCGTCTATATTTATTAATATAAAGGTTCACCTTGGGACAAATTATTGATAAAATCTATTGAAAGATATTTTCGCGGAGGTAAATACCTTTATGGGTGATATAAAATATAAGCGTATTCTTTTGAAGATATCCGGTGAGGCTTTGGCAGGCGATGCCAAGATCGGTATCAATGACGAAGTCCTTAAAGAAATCTCAACAAGCATCAAAGCAGTTTCTGATCTCGGCGTACAGGTTGCCGTAGTCGTTGGCGGCGGTAACTTCTGGAGAGGAAGATCTTCTGAGCAGATGGACAGAGTTACTGCAGACCACATGGGAATGCTTGCTACTCTTATGAACTCCCTCGCTCTTTCTGACGCTTTGGAGCAGCTTGGTGCAGTTACGAGAGTCTTGTCTGCAATCGAAGTAAGACAGATGGCAGAGCCTTATATCAGAAAGAGAGCTGTAAGACACTTGGAGAAGGGCCGTATCGTAATCTTCGCATGCGGAACCGGCAACCCTTATTTCTCAACTGATTCAGGTGCTGCTTTAAGAGCTACTGAGATCGGTGCTGACGTATTGCTTAAGGCTACAATGGTTGACGGTGTATATGACAAGGATCCCAAGAAGTTCCCTGACGCTGTTAAGTATGAGAAGGTTACTTACGATGAAGTCCTTAAGAATGACCTCAAGGTAATGGATGCTACAGCTGCAGCTCACTGCCGTGATAACCGTACCAAAATGCTTGTTTTCTCTATGGAAGATCCCGAGAACATCGTAAGGATCGTAAAGGGCGAAAACCTCGGAACACTTGTTGTAAAAGAATAAATTTAAATAATAGGAGGCTTGAATTATGGCTATGATCGAGATCACAAAGAAAGATTACGATGATATCGAAGCAAAAATGCAGAAGTGCATCGATAACCTTCAGGAGAACCTCAACACAATCCGTGCCGGACGTGCTAATCCGCACGTTTTGGACAAGATCCAGGTTGAGTATTACGGAGCAATGTCTCCGCTTAATGCCGTAGCCAACATTCAGGTTCCTGAAGCTAGAATGATCACATTATCACCCTGGGATCCGAAGATGCTCAAAGAGATCGAGCATGCTATCCAGGCATCTGACCTCGGCATCAATCCTACAAACGACGGTAAGATGATCAGACTCGTTTTCCCTATGCTTACAGAAGAGAGACGTAAGGACCTCGTAAAGCAGGTTAAGGTTTACGGCGACGAGACAAAGGTCGTTATACGTAACAACCGCCGTGATGCTATCGATAAGATGCGTGCTGCCAACAAGAAGAAGGAACTTACAGACGATCTTCTCAAGGAATTCGAAGAGAAGGTACAGAAGATCACAGATAAGTTTACTGCTGAGGTAGACAAGGTCTGCGAGACTAAGAATAAGGAATTGATGGAGATCTGATGGCCTTATTCGGTAATAAACAGGAAAAGACTTATGATACGGGAGACCTTAAGGTCCCCGTATCTTTGGGTGTAATAATGGACGGCAACGGAAGATGGGCCACACAAAGACATCTTCCGAGATCAGCCGGACATAAGGTCGGTGCCGAGAACCTTAAAGAACTCTGCAGAAACTGCGTAAGATACGGTGTTAAGTATCTTACCGTATATGCTTTCTCTACAGAGAACTGGTCAAGACCCCAGCCGGAAGTCGATTTTCTCATGAAGCTCTTCGTAGAGCTTTTCGATAAATACGATGCAGAGCTTGCAGAAGAAGGCATCAGAGTCAGATTTACCGGCGACGATTCCGAACTTCCTCCCAAAGTCAGGGAAGTATGCAAGACAGCTGAGGAGAGGTCAAAGGACCGTCCCAACATGCAGCTTATAGTTGCACTTAATTACGGCGGAAGAAGAGAGATACTCAATAGCTGCCGTAAGATCGCCGAGAAGGTCAAGGACGGCTCTTTAGAGCCTTCTGATATTACCGAGCAGATGATCTCGGATAATATGTATCTTCCGGACGTTCCCGATCCGGAGCTCATAATAAGACCCAGCGGTGAGATGAGATTATCCAACTTCCTTTTGTGGGAAAGCGCTTATTCGGAATTCTGGGTATCTGATACTTTGTGGCCTGACTTCGGTTATGAAGACCTGACACAGGCGTTCAGGGATTTTGCAGGCAGAGACAGACGTTTCGGCGGATTATCAAAGAAAGACAGTAAGGCTTAAATTGAGACAGAGAATCATAACAGGCATTATCTTTACGGTTATCGTGCTGTCACTTTTTGTGCCGGCTCTGTTTTTCCCGATTACCGGCGTGGTAATGGCTGTAGCGATAGGTGTTTTCGCATGCATCGAGATGTATAAGGCTCTTAAGCACGGCGGATACCATCCTTCAAGACTGCTCCTCATCATCGGAATGAGCCTTGCGACTTTAGTCGTCATCTGCGGCCGTATTTTTGACCTTAAAGTCGAGAATACAATGGCTTTGTATCTCATCGTCGTATGCATGTACTGCGTATCCTGCGGCATCAATCTGCCGCTTGTACGACCTGAAGATGACAAGGCCTTTTTAAACGGTATGTTTACGGGCGGAATGATCTTTTATATCTCATTCCCGCTGTTCTGTCTTGTAAGCGCTCTGCTCTTCGTTAAAAACGGCTGGTATTACATGGTAATCGGTCTTTTCGCGCCCTGGGGAACAGACACATTCGCTTACTTTACAGGTGTTACTTTAGGAAAGCACAAGATCGTGCCTCACATCTCACCCAAGAAGACATGGGAAGGATGTATTGGAGGTTCGATATTCTGTGCCATCTGTGTAACGGTTTATTGCTGCCTCGTAATCTACAGATTAGAGGGAGAAGTTGAGATAGGCATCATACCTTATGCAGTGCTTACGTTCTTCCTGGGCTTGCTGATATCTGTAATGTCACAGCTCGGAGACTGGTTCTGCTCGGTAATAAAGAGAAGAACGGGAATAAAGGATTTCAGCAATCTTTTCCCAGGCCACGGCGGAATGCTCGACAGATTCGACAGTACATTCTTTACGCTTCCCGTGGCACTCCTTCTGGCTTTATTTGCGAGCAACCTGTACTGATAAAAACGGATCTTAAGATTAAGGGAATTTGGGAGATTTAAAATGCGCAGACTGTCAATATTGGGTTCAACGGGTTCTATCGGTAAACAGACCCTTGAAGTCGCAAGAAAAGCGCCTTCTGATTTTACTGTTGAAGCACTTTCATGCGACAGCGATATCGATACTCTTTACGGTCAGATAGAAGAATTCAGACCTAAGGTCTGTTCCGTTGTTAATGAGAAAAAAGCCATAGAGCTTAAGGAGAGGCTTAAGGCCTCCGGAATTGACACAGAAGTCCTTACCGGCAAAGAAGGAAACATCACTATTTCCACGCTTGATTCAATCGATACCGTAGTCGGTGCCATCGTTGGTTTTGCAGGCTTGGAGCCTGTATATCACGGCATCTTAAGCGGTAAAGACATTGCGCTTGCAAATAAAGAGACTCTTGTTGCAGGCGGCGATATCATCATGCCTTTGATCAGGGAAAAGGGCGTTGCAATGCTCCCCATAGACAGCGAGCATTCCGCGATCTGGCAGTGCCTTAAGGGCGAGAAGAGAGAAGACTTGGACAGGATCCTGATCACTGCTTCAGGCGGACCTTTCAGAGGAATGACAAGGGAAGAATTAGAGAACGTTACTCTCGAAAACGCCCTTCATCACCCAACATGGAATATGGGCGGTAAGATCACCATAGATTCTGCGACCATGATGAATAAAGGCCTTGAGATCATTGAGGCTCATCATCTTTACGGCATCTCTTGCTCCAAGATCGATGTTGTCGTTCATCCGCAGAGCATCATTCATTCGATGATAAGACTAAAGGACGGTTCAGTCCTTGCACAGATTGGTAAGCCTTCAATGGTGCTTCCCATCGAAGTCGCTTTATATTATCCCGACAGAGGACCTTCTATCGTGACGGAGTTCGATCCTTTCGCACAGGGCATGAATAATCTCACTTTCGAGCCCTGTGATACGGAAGTCTTCAGACTTGTTAAGCTTGCATATGAGACAGGCGACAAGGGCGGACTTTATCCTACAGTCATGAATGCGGCAAATGAATCTGCCGTAAGAAGTTATCTTAAGGGAAAGATCAAGTTCTTGGATATTGAGAGAACTGTTTTCGATACAGTCGAAAAGATGGATCCCGAGATCAAGGATTCACCCCTTACCATTGAGACCATCGCGCAGGCAGACAGGGATGCCAGGATTTATGCCGATGAGATAATTGACGGAAAGATCTGATTATGAATATAGCTGCAAGTATAGTTGTCGTTTTGATCATGCTCGGTGTCCTTGCGACACTTCACGAGCTTGGACATTTCTGGATGGCAAGACTTCTTAAGATCAAAGTCTTTGAAGTCTCTATCTTTGTAGGCCCCAAGCTCCTTAAGTGGAAGCACAAGGATGTCGATTTCTCTTTGAGGATGATCCCTATCGGTGCTTATGTAAGGTTCTCCGAGATAGATGAAGAGGGCAAAGCCGTAGAGAGCAAGGATCCTGACCTTCTGCTTAACCAGCCCAGGATCAAAAGACTCCTTGTAGCTCTTGCAGGTCCTACCATGAACCTGTGCCTCGGTATCCTTATCTTCCTTATCATGTTCTGGGTTACAGGCTTTACCACAACTCATATCACAAAGCCCGAGAAGGGTTCCCAGCTTGCTGCTTATTCTGAGATGGTCGGAGACGGCGATACCATTAAAGCCATTAACGGTGTGCCTGTCTATTCATCATTCGACCTCATCTTTGAGATGGATTCAGCCGATCCTTCAAAGGATATGGAACTTACGATCAAGTCAAAGGAAACAGGCAAGAACTATAAAGTCACCCTTAATCCTGTCGTAAGGGCAAGACCCATGCTCCTCATCACCGTCGAAAACAAGCTCGCCACTAATGAATATAAGGGATGGAAGGTATATTCCGTAAGCGAAGAACAGAATAACGGCAATCCTGTAATCAAGGCAGGCGATTATATTACGCATATCAACGGTAAATCAGTTGATGACGAGGATTTCGAAGACTTCTTATATAACATTACAGATGAGGTCGTTACCGTAACTTATGTAAGAGACGGTGAGACACGTGAAGACGATCTTGTACCCAAATATGTCGACACGGTCAATTCCAGAGGTGTCACTCTGCTCCAGTACAAGGTCAACTCTGTCAGCAGATTTTTCTCCGCGTTAGGTTATGCGGCCAAAATGCCGGCTTCGATCTTTAATATCAGCATAAGAGGCATAAAAGATATTATCGCCGGAAAGGTAAAAGCTTATAATTTGGTATCAGGTCCCATAGGAATCACGACTATGGTCAATGACGTGGTAGCGGATGAGCAGGATACCTTTGCCGACAAGGCATATATTCTCATAATGCTGAGCGCCGTAATCTCTATTGCGCTCGCATTTTCGAACCTTCTTCCGATACCTGGTCTCGACGGTATACAGATCATATTTATCGCCGTTGAGATGGTCATTGGACGTAAGTTGTCTGAGAAGGCCGAGGCAAGAGTTACCGTGGTCGGTTTTGTTATCATCGTGTTGCTCCTGATCCTGGCTTTTGTATCTGATATTCTAAGGATCATATTCGGTTACTGATCTTATTGATTGGAGTGTGCTTTTATGACGAAGAAAGTCTATATCGGTAATGTAGAGGTCGGCGGCGGATCTTCTGTAAAGATCCAGTCGATGAATAATACTGATACAAGAGATGCCAAAGCTACTCTTTATCAGATTCAGGAACTGGCTGACAACGGATGTGATATCACCAGAGTTGCCATTCCGGACATGGAAGCCGCAATGAGCCTTAAGGAGATCACTTCAAAATCTCCGATTCCTGTCGTAGCAGATATTCATTTCGATTACAGACTTGCTTTGGCAGCCGCAGACAACGGCGCGTCAAAGATAAGGATCAATCCCGGTAATATCGGCGGACCTGACAAAGTTAAGCTTGTCGCTGATAAATGTAAAGAGCGGCATATACCGATCAGAGTCGGTGTCAATTCCGGTTCGATATCCAGGGAGATACTTGCCAAATACGGTGAAGTCAACGCTGATGCAATGACCGAGAGTGCTTTGGGCGCTGTTAAGCTTCTGGAAGATCAGGATTTCGATGATATCGTAATATCGATCAAGTCTTCATCACCCAAGCTTACCATCGATACTTACAGGATACTGGCCAGGTCCTGTGATTATCCTCTTCATGTCGGCGTTACTGAGGCAGGTACCGTGCGTGAAGGCGCGATCAAATCTGCAGTTGGTATCGGCGCACTTCTCGCTGAAGGAATAGGCGATACGATCAGAGTATCCTTAACAGGAAACCCTGTTGATGAAGTTATTACTGCCAAGATGATCCTCAAAGCTCTTGATCTAAGAGACGGAGGCATTACTTTTATATCCTGTCCGACATGCGGCAGAACACAGGTTCCGCTCATTGAACTTGCAGGACAGATAGAAGAGAAGGTTTCCAAACTTCCCTATAACCTCAAAGTCGCAGTTATGGGTTGCGTCGTCAACGGACCCGGAGAGGCTCGCGAATGTGATATCGGATTAGCCGGCGGCATCGACGAATTTGTTTTATTTGAAAAAGGTGTGCCGGTCAGGAAGATTCCTGCTTCCGTGGCGGTTGATGAATTTGTAAGGGAAGTGATCAGAGTTGGAGAAGAAAAGTGTAAAGCTACTTGAGCTATTCAATGTAGAAGACAGCAAATATAATGATTTAGTCGACCTTACCGTAGTTAAGGTCGATATTTACAAGGCAAAAGCATCCATCAATCTTATTCTTGAAGGCATCGAAAACCTTAAGGACAACAGATGCCTCGTAGCTTTTGTCGAAGAGCTTGAACGTGATTTCGGAACAAGGGTCAATTTCGCGTTCAAAGGTGTTAACCGGGACAATTTTCCTTATCTGTACGAACAGTTAAGAGGCCTTATCAAGCACTACATTGCCCGTGACAGTTCGGGCGGTGTAAGCGACATGGTCGATTTTATAAATTTAAGCTTTGACGGCGATAATGAGACTGTAAATATCGATATTCCTTCAGGCTGGTCTTCGATGTTAAGTGATTCCGAGAAGAAGGATCTCAAAGAGTCGGTCGGTGATGCGATAAACATCTGTGTTGCTGACCGGATCGGATTTAACTATGAGATCGTAAACAGCAATCCTGATGTTGCCGGAAGTGACGGAGCTCCTGTAGATGATATCTTAAAGGCTATCGAAGAAGGCCGGATGGAATTCCCTGAAGAAGCGCCTGTCGAAGAAAAATCCGGTAAAGGTACAGGGAAAAAGAAGACTGATAAAGATAAAGCACCTGACGCTAAGCCTGCAGGAAAGGATTCATGGGCTGCAAAGGCTGAACAGGTACGTAAAGAAGCCAAGCAGGAGGACAAACAGTCTTTCTATAAAGCTAAGGAGAATGCCGAGAACCAGCTTTACGGCCGTGTAAAGAAGCAGGCTACATTTATGAAGATAGCTAATCTTACGGTTGGCTGCTTCGATGTAAACATAGCCGGTGATATCTCATTTAACGATGATTCGTTCAAGCTTGCAAAGACAGGTAAGAGTGTAATAGTTAAGTTCATGTGCCTTGATGACACTGACGGTATTTCCTGCATTGCATTCTTAAAGCCTGAAGAAGCAGACGGCTTCCAGAAAGAATTCGGCAAGGGCGGATTTGTCGGAATTCAGGGCAATGTAGAGAATGATTCTTTTACCGGTGATAAGACTTTAAGAGTATCCGGATTCTTCAGTGCGGAAAAACCGCCTAAGAGAAAAGATAATGCAGAGCGCAAGAGAGTAGAGCTTCACGTTCACACCAAGATGAGTGAGAGCGATGCAACTACAGAACCTGCCGATCTTATCAAGCTTGCCGCACAGTTCGGACACACTGCTTGTGCCGTAACTGACCACGGAGTTGTTCAGGCATTCCCGCATGTTTTCGAGGCTGCAAAAGGTATAAATAAGAAGCGTAAGGATACCGGAGAAGCTCCGATCAAATGTATCCTCGGTTGTGAGGGCTATCTTGTTGATGACGGACCTACGGTTTTCTATAACCTTCCTTATGATGTTAAGAACGATAAGATCAAGCCTTCTGATGTTGATGATGATGCTTCCTTGAACTTTATTGAGAAGCCTAAATCTATAGGTTCATTTGTTTCGATTGTCATTAACCGCAACGGTGATGATGCACTTCGTGATACCTTTACTTCAGTTTGCGCTTCCAAGTTCAGACTTAAGGGATATAAAGCCGTTAAGCCTGAAGAAGAGGGTGAATCCGATCAGGATGCAATGGAATTCGCATCGCACGATATCGATAAGTCTCTTTGGAATCCGGATGAGATACCTGAAGAACTTACTGACGAGAATATCAGCGTAAAGCCTTTGGAACCGCATGCTCCTTTAGGCACTGCATGTAATGTCGAACTCGATATTAATGGTGAGTATGCTGACGGCAGTGATGAAGTCATTCCTGATGAACTTGTTTTCGAGCATGTTGCCGATTTCCATGCGGAATTTGAAGACGTCATTTATCCGGGTACCGGTGAACCGTGCGACTCGTATTTTGCCATGGGTGAATTATTGGAATTCATCGGAGATTCTTATGTCACCGGTCCTGATTTATTCACGACGTTGGCGTTCCTCCGCCGTGCCGGTTACGGTATTAATATTGAAGATCACATATATTACAGACATAAGTTCCTTATGCCTGCAACTTCGGATGAAGATATACTTGAGACTTTCTACAAGGATGAATATAAGAGCGTTGATGAGGCTTTGAGCAGCAAGGGAGCACAATTTGTTTATACCCATGACGGCGGCATGTTCGATGATATGTTCATTTTGTGTTATAAATCAGCATCTCTGCTTGCTTCCTGCCTTAAGGATGCCGGTACCGTGGATGCGTTATCGATCAACTATTCTTCCGGGCATCTTACACCCGAAAAGATCAAATCAACAAAGAAGAACGGTCCGTTCTCTGACGCTCCTACATACCATATAATCTATCTTGTTCGTTCAAATATGGGCCTTTATAACCTTTACCATATCGTATCCGAATCACAGATTCATTATTATTCGAGAAGACCCAGAACGCCTAAGAGCCTTTTGAAGTATTTCAAGTCAGGCATTATCGTCGGTGGTGCCTGTGAGCGAGGCGAGATCTACAGGTATGTAATCTCAACATATAAGAAACTCGGCAAGGACAGGAAAGTCACAAGAGAGTTCCTTAAGACTGATGCCGCTTTTCAGAAGATACTTGATCTTTACGATTATGTTGAGATCCAGCCCCTTTGCAATAATGTATTCCTTTCAAGGCAGGATCCGGCAAAGTCTGATACCGGACCGGTCGCGATGACTGAAGCGGATATACAGGTTATCAACGAACTTCTTGTAGAGACTGCTGACGATCATGGCATGATGTGCTGTGCTACGACAGACTCTCACTTCCTTAACAAGGAAGACGGACGCTACAGAAAGTATATGCTCATGAGCATGGGCTTCAGTGACGCCGAGATGCAGAGTGACCTGTATTTCAGAACGACAAACGAGATGCTCGATGAATTCAAGTATCTCGGTGAAGAAAAGGCGATGGAGGTAGTTGTCGACAACACCAATAAGATCGCCGACATGATCGAGTTCGGTATCAAGCCGTTCCCGGACGGATCTTATCCTCCGCAGATTGCAAGAGCTGCTGCCGATGTCAGAGATATTGCTTATACCAGAGCTAACCGTATGTACCGTCATAAGGGCGTGCTTAATGAAGTCGTAAAGGCAAGACTCGACAGAGAGCTTAAATCTATCATCGGTAACGGTTATGCGATCATGTACTATATCGCATACAGACTCGTTAAGAAGTCCAATAATGACGGATATGTTGTAGGTTCGAGAGGTTCCGTCGGTTCTTCTTTTGCCGCCACGATGTGCGGTATTTCAGAAGTTAACCCGCTGCCTCCTCATTACAGATGTCCAAAGTGCAATTACGCAGAATTTGATAATACGGGTGTATACGGTTCGGGTTATGACTTGCCTCCGAAGAACTGTCCGGAATGCGGCGAAAAGCTCATTCCTGACGGACAGGATATCCCTTTCGAGACGTTCCTCGGATTCCACGGCGATAAGCAGCCTGATATCGATCTTAACTTCTCCGGTGAGTATCAGCCTAGAGCGCATGCCTATGTAGGTGTATTGTTCGGCGGTACTCATACGTTCAAGGCCGGAACGATCGGCGCTTACCAGGATAAGAACGCATATGGCGTATGCCGCAAGATCTGTGAAGAGAAGGGCGAACCCTTTACCCAGGCGCATCTGGCATTCATGGCAAGGGATATCATCGGCGTTAAGAGAACAACATCACAGCACCCGGGCGGTATCGTAGTTATTGCCAAGGAAATGGATATCTATGAGTTTACTCCGATCCAGTTCCCGGCCAACAAGACAGACTGCGGAATCATAACGACACACTTCGACTTCCGTGCGATGCACGATACGATCTTAAAGCTTGATATCTTAGGACATGCAGATCCTACGGTATTAAGAATGCTAAGTGATATAACCGGTGTCACGATCACAGATATTCCGATCCCTGACGAGAAGGTAATGAGTCTTCTTGTCGGCACGGATGCTCTGGGTTTCCCGATAGATGCGACTGACGCAGGATCAGCAACACTTGGTCTTTCAGAGCTCGGCACCAACATGGCCCGCGGAATGATAAAGGAAACAAAGCCTACAAGGTTCTACGATCTCGTTCAGCTTATGGGTCTTTCACACGGTACGGACGTATGGACCGGAAATGCCCAGGATCTTATCCGGAGCGGCACATGTGACCTTAACTCGGTTATCGGATGCCGTGACTCCATCATGACGAGCCTTATTTACTGGGGACTTCCCAATAAGGATGCTTTTGACATCATGGAAGGTGTTCGTAAGGGTAAGGTTGCTGCGGGCAAGGTGGAGAAATGGCCGCAATACGTTGAAGAAATGAAGAAGTGCGGTGTGCCTGACTGGTACATCGAATCATGTCAGAAGATCAAGTACATGTTCCCTAAGGCACATGCGGCTGCATATGCCATCTCAACTCTACGTGTAGCATGGTTCAAGGTCTACTATCCTGAGGAATACTATTGCTCATTCTTTACCCACAGAGGTGAGGGCCTTTTCAACGCAGATGATATGTGTAACGGGCCTGAGAAGGTAAAGAAGAGAAGAATTGAACTTGCAGATGAGATGCATGCCAAGGGTGACCCGAATACCAAGCTCAAGTACTATTTCTATGAGCTTGTTGAAGAGATGTATGCAAGAGGAATAACCTTTGCGCCGATCACGCTTGAGGATTCACTTGGAACAAAGTTTGCAAAAGCAGGCCCCAAGCTTATAAGACCGCCGTTCTGCGCGATTTCCGCGGTTTCACCTGCAAACGGTGAAGCCATCGAAAAAGCCCGAGCAGAAGGCCCTTTTAAGAACCGTGACGATTTCATGAGGCGAACCGGTGTTGGCCAGTCCGTTACTCAGAAACTTCTTGATTACGGCGGAATCCTTGACGATCTTCCCGAGAGCGCACAGATAAATCTTTTCGATCTGATGTGAGGTAGTTGCCTTGTTTTGCAGTGTTATCTTAAGAGGAGCCATCAGGCAGACTGATAATCTTTATACTTATCACGTGCCTGAAGATATGTTGGCCGATATTTCTCCAGGCTCTCTTGTTTCTGTGCCTTTCGGCAAGGGTGATTCCAAGAAAACGGCTGTCGTTGTCGAGCTCAAAGAGTCATTTGAATGCGTTAACGGTGGCGTTAAGGATGTCGATTCGCTGTTATCCAAAACACCTGTCTTAAATGCCGATCAGTTGGAACTTATCGATAAGATAAGCGACAGATTCAATTGCACTAAGGGCGATGTTGTAGAACTTCTGGTTCCTTCCTGTGTTGTTAATCACAAGAACCCTATGGAGACTTTTGTTGAGCTTGTCTCGAAAGAGGAAGCTGAGCAGGTCTTACAGAGCGAGAGCCTGAGATCTGCTGCACACATCAATATTCTTGAGTATCTCTTAGAGCGCGGAACGTGTACGAGAAAAGAGCTCATGTCTTCGCTCTCGTGTTCTGCTGCCCAGATCAACGCGCTTGAGAAGAAGGGTCTCATAAGATCTTTTAAAGCTACGACTGACAATGAAGTTCCCCGGATTGCGATCTCTAATGAGGTTCCTGAAGGGAAGTTCACCGAAGAATACGACTTAAGTGATGAGCAGCAGTCTGCCGTAAATGAGATCCTTAAGGGAATCGACGAGAGGAAGGATAATACATATCTTCTCTTCGGAATTACAGGAAGCGGAAAGACTGAGGTCTATCTTAATATCGCCAAGAAGGTAATAAGCGAGGGCGGAAGTGTTATCTATATGGTTCCGGAGATCTCGCTTACTCCCCAGACGATCAACTGGATCAAGGGAAGATTAGGTGACAGCGTTGCCGTTCTTCACAGCAGGCTTACCGATAAGCAGAGATATGAACAGTGGGACAATATCAGGACAGGAAAGGCTAAAGTTATCGTAGGCCCGAGAAGCGGTGTATTCGCGCCCGCGGCAGACTTAAGACTCATAATCCTTGATGAGGAACATGACGGTTCGTATAAGGCCGAATCACATCCGAGATATTCTGCAAGGGACATCGCGAGGATCAGGGCAAAGATAACCGGATGCAGTGTAGTTTTGGGATCTGCAACGCCCTCTATAGAGAGCTTTTATGCCGCACAGGCGGGTGCATATAAGATGCTCGAATTAAAGAGCAGGGCCAGATCTGAAGCAACGTTGCCGGAGATAATTCCTGTCGACATGAAAGAGCAGATCAAGCTTGGAAGCGGAGATATGCTTTCGCTGCCTTTAAGACAGGCTATGTCTGTTGCATTCTCAGAGAATAAGCAGGTCATCCTGCTCCTTAACAGGAGAGGCTTTTCGAGAACTCTCGTATGCGAAGACTGCGGTGAACCCTTTACCTGCAAGAATTGTTCCGTCGCGATGACGCTCCATAACAACAGGCGTAACGGTACTCAGAGCCTTATCTGCCATTACTGCGGTTATACTGTGCCTTCTTATGAAGCAAGGTGTTCGTTCTGCAACAGCAATCACTTTAAGAAGGCAGGCTTCGGAACACAGCAGCTTGAAGAATTCCTTCACAGTGTTTTCCCGCACGAGAAGGTCTTGAGAATGGACCAGGATTCCACGATGACTCCGGGTGCCCACAAAGAGATTATCGAGAAGTTCGCTGCAAAGGAAGCATCGATACTTATCGGCACTCAGATGATCGCGAAAGGACTGGATTTCCCGGATGTAACTGTTGTTGGTGTATTAGGCGCTGATCTGATGCTTGCATCTTCTTCGTTCAAGGCATCGGAAAGAGCTTTCCAGCTGATAACACAGGCTGCAGGCAGAGCGGGAAGGGGAGAACATCCCGGAAAAGTGTTTATCCAGAGCTACAGGCCTGAACAGCCGCTTCTGCAGTTTGCCTGCACACAGAATTACAGGGCTTTCTATGAGCAGGAGATAGAGTACAGGCAAAAGCTCAAGCTCCCGCCGTACAAAGCTTTGGGTGAGATCGTTCTGTCATTGCCTGATGAGGACACTCTGATAAAGAGAGCAAATGAAGTATCTAAGTATCTTAAAGATTTCCTCGGATTCCAGGATCCAAGATACCAATTCGAAGTTTATGGCCCTATGCCATGTGTTATTTATGAGCTCAGAGGACGATACAGGATGTCGTTTGTCATTAAGGCCGTCAACAAATCCGCGATCAACGGAGTGTTCAAAAGACTGATCGCCGATTTTGACCATATGAAGTATCCGATGTCGTTCGATAACGATCCTCAGGATGGCTGAAAAATCCCTGATTGTACGCTCCTGATGTACATATGTGCACCCCAGAAGTATAAATTGACTATTTATAATATATGGTGATAAAATCCACTAGTCAGAATGCGCTTTCAGGCATTTTAATCACTTTTTGAATATTTATTTGGGAGGCATTTTTATGTCCAAGCCTGTTTTTGTTGGTGCTGCTGTAGCTATCGTCACTCCGTTCTATGAAAATGGAGGAATCAATTTCGGCGAGCTCAAGAAGCTTATCGAATTCCAGATCGCAGAAGGCATCGATTCAATCGTTATTTGCGGTTCTACCGGCGAAGCTGCTACGATGACTGAAGAAGAGCATGTAGCTGCTATCAAGTTCGCTGTTGAGACTGTTGCAGGCCGTGTCCCCGTTATCGCAGGAACAGGCTCAAACGATACAGCTTTCGGTGTTGAGCTTACCAAGAAGGCTTATGAGCTCGGTGCAGATGCCGCATTGCTCGTAACACCTTACTACAACAAGTGCACACAGGAAGGTCTTTTCCGCCACTACGCTAAGATCGCAGAGGCAGTTCCGGATCTTCCCATCATTCTTTATAACGTTCCTTCAAGAACCAATGTAAACATCAGCCCTGAGCTCTTAAAGAGACTTTCTGTTTACGAGAACATCATCGGCGTAAAGGAATGCAACTTCGGTCAGGTGCCTGAGATCTACAGCCTTTGCGGTGACAGATATAATCTCTATTCAGGTGAGGACGGACTTGCTGTTCCTATGGTTTCTCTGGGCGCTAAGGGTGTTATCTCAGTTATCGCTAACATCATGCCCCGTGAGACATCCAAGATGATCCACGAGTACATGGACGGAAATACAGATGCTGCAAGAGACATGCAGATCCGTTTTATCCCTCTTGTAAAGGCTATGTTCTGTGAAGTTAACCCTATTCCTGTTAAGGAAGCAATGAATATCCTTGGCTGGAACGTAGGACCCTGCAGACTTCCTCTTTGTGAGATGAGCTCTGCAAATCACGATAAGGTAGTAGAAGTTCTCAAGGGTTATGACACTTCTGCTATGAACAGCTATATTGCTAAGTAATCAGGGGAGCTTAAGATGGTAAAGATTTTCCTTAACGGTTGTTGCGGCAGAATGGGAAAGGCGATTGCTGACCTTTGCTACAACAATCCTGACTATAAGATTGTTGCAGGCGGCGACATTATCGAGAACAAGACATATGATTTCCCGGTATATACCAGCCTTAGCGAGTGCACGGAAGATTTCGATGTTATTATCGATTTCTCCAATGCAAAGGCAGTTCCTACGATCCTTGAGTTTGCGCTGAACCGTAAGAAGCCTTTCATCTGCTGCACGACAGCTCTTTCTGATGAGACTGTTTCAGCTATCCTTGCAGCTTCCGAGAATATCGCAGTATTTAAGTCCGCCAACATGAGCCTCGGCATCAACATGATGGTTGAGCTCTGCAAGCAGGCTACAAGAATCCTTTATCCTGAGTTCGATATCGAGATCGTAGAAGCTCATCACAACAGAAAGCTTGACGCACCTTCAGGTACGGCAATGATGATCGCTTCCGCTATCGATCAGGAGATCCCTGACAACGTTGATTATGTTTATGACAGACACAGCGTTAACAAGGCCAGATCCAAGAACGAGATCGGCATTTCTTCGATCAGGGGCGGAAATATCGTCGGTGAACATTCTGCAATGTTCATCAGTGACGAAGAGATCCTTACTATCAGCCACAGTGCTCAGACCAGGGATGTCTTCGCTAAGGGTGCTCTTACAGCTGCCAAGTTTATGGCAGGTAAAGAGAAAGGCTATTTCACAATGTCTGATGTTATAGCTCAATATATTGGTGATTAATTTTTTGGAGGAAACATAAATGGCAGAAACAGGCAGTATGGATATGATGGGCTCTCTCACCTCATTTGCTGTGCTCATCTTAATGTTTGTAGTATTTTACTTCATCCTTATCAGACCTCAGCGCAAGAAGGAAAAGGAACTCAAAGAGCAGATGAGCAAGCTCTCCGTTGGTGACAGAGTTACAACCATCGGCGGACTTGTTGGTTTTGTTGCTAACATCAAGGACGATCAGGTAACGATCTCAACATCTGCAGCTAATACACTCGTTACTTTCACTAAGAGCGCTATCCAGACAGTCGTTAAGCGTGACCAGCTCAATCCTGACGGAACAGTCAAGAAGAGCGAGGAGCCTGCTAAGACCGGTCTCTTTGGTAAGAAGAAGGCAAAGAAAGAGGAAGAAGAGTAATTCCTTTATTTTTCGGCTATTCAATCAGGCCCGGAACATAACCGGGCTTTTTAATTAAATCAGAGGCATATATGGGACTTATTCCTGATAACGTAATCGATGAAATACTTACCAGGGCGGACATAGAATCCGTTGTAGGCCGCTATGTGCTCTTAAAGCGTTCGGGCGGCAATCTTTGGGGATTGTGCCCGTTTCATTCTGAGAAGACTGCTTCTTTTTCAGTAAATCCCGCAAAGGGTATCTATAAGTGCTTCGGCTGCGGTAAGGGCGGCAATGCCATTAATTTCATAATGGAGATCGAGCATCTTAATTATCCTGAAGCTATAAGACATCTTGGTGCTTTATACGGTGTCGAGATTCCTGAGACTACATCTTCGGGAAATGATGTTCGTAAGGATGAGAAGAACCGCGTTTACGATATCCTCAAGGAAGCAGCCAAGTTCTACTATAAGTCTTTTAACGATCCTGATATCGGCCAGCCGGCAAGGGAATATGCATCCAAGAGAGGATTGTCCAAGCAGACATTGGACAATTTCGGCATTGGTTATTCTCCGATGTCATGGAATGCCTTATATGATCTTTTGAAAAGTAAAGGTTATAAGGATGAGGAACTTACAAATTCGGGTATCTTCAAAAAGTCTGAAAAGACCGGCAAACCTTACGAACTTTTCCGCGGAAGACTGATGTTCCCGATATTTGATTCATTCGGAAAGATCATAGCATTCGGCGGAAGAGCTTTGGGCGATGAGAAGCCCAAGTATATCAACTCACCGGATTCACTCGTTTACGATAAGAGAAATCATCTCTATGCGATGAACTTTGCCAGGAAAGAACAGTCCAAGCAGCTCATCGTAGTTGAAGGATATATGGATGCCATCGCAATGCATGTAGCCGGATTTAAAAATACCGTAGCGGCATTGGGAACTTCTTTTACGGACAGCCAGCTCAAACTCTGCTCCAGATATGCTGAAGAGGTCGTATTCTTTTTCGATGCTGACAATGCTGGACAGAATGCTGCTTTAAGAGCCATTAAGATGATGATGGAATACTTAAAGAAGCTTACAGGAATTAATATCCGTATCAAGATAGCCAAAGTTCCGGACGGTAAGGATCCCGATGAATATATCAAGGTTAATGGTGCCGATAAGTTCAAGGACGTTGTCAGGAATGCTCTTTATGTTGAAGACTATCTTCTTGAGAGAGCGAAAAATGACAACACCGATCCTGAGACTGGTAGCCTTGACAGTGGTAAGTATCAGCAGGATATCCTTGTCTATGGCTCATGGATGAATGATGAGATCAAGATGAGCAAGATGGCCGGAGTTGCAGGTCCTGTTCTTGGTGCTACGCAGCAGGCTGTCTTAAGTCAGATGAAGAAATACCAGCAGATCGAAGATAAGAAGCTGGAACAGCAGGAATCAAGAGCCTTAGAGCGCGAGAGAAGGGAAGACATCGGACGCCGTAACAACGTTGAGGAATACGACGAACCTGACAATTCCATGCCGGCCGAAGTCGTAACGGAACAGCCTGTTTTCAAGAAAGTAAATGATTCTGCTACAAAAGAAGAGATCGATCTCTTCGCATATGCTCTGTCTTTGGGAAGCGCACTTGCAAATAATGACCGCATCCAGAAGACTGACATAATCAGGCCTGATGATTTCTCAGGTGACACATTAAGAGAACTCGTTAAGATTTTCCTAAATATCTACGATGGCAAGAATGAGACTCTCTTTGCAAAGATGAGCGATTATTTCTCAAGGCTTACGATAAACGGCATGCCTGCAGAAGACGTTATCCTCAAAGCTGTTGAAGCTGCCGATAAGTCTTCTGACGTCCATGTTAAGAGTGACATGTATCTTGCGCTGCTCTTAAAGGTCAGGGAGTCGATTATAAACTGTGAGGAAGACCGTCTCATGAATCTCAGAGGAAACGCTTCTGCTGAGGATAAGAAAAAGATCGATGAGATGTTAAGCAGGCTTTCTGATTACAAGCTGTCGTTAAGAAACAGGATCGGAGAACTCTAATGCAGGAACTTACCGAAAGACTGACAATGGTTCTAGGTCAGGTAAGATATGCCAGACAGGATTCTGATGCCGGAAGGATAATCGACGTCGGCTCAGATCACGGATACCTTGCCATAAGATGTCTTGAAGAAGGCCTTGCAGATGAAGCTGTTTGTACAGAGATCCACAGGGCACCTGCCCAGAGATCCGAAGATGCCCTTATCGAAGCCGGTTTTGGCGATTGTTCCGAAGTATATATTACCGACGGCTTAAAAGGTGTTCTGTTAAAGGCCGGTGATATTATCGTTATTGCCGGAATGGGAGGGCTTAATATCGTTGATATAATCTCAAGAGCCCTTAAGGATAACGGATTCCATGTTCTCGAAAACGTGACATTCGTTCTTCAGCCTCAGAAGTCCAATGATATGGTCAGAAAGTATCTCACCAAAGCGGGCTTTGTATTTGAGGATGAGAGTGTTTGTTATGACAGGGATATATTCTATAATTGTATGCGTGTAGTGTTTAAGGGGATAAGCACTACGATAACTGATGAAGAAGCCTGCTACGGCCCCAAGCTCCTTTCAAAGTCTAAGAACGGCGATCCGCAGG
Organism: Oscillospiraceae bacterium; assembly: GCA_902780785.1. GTDB lineage: Bacteria > Bacillota > Clostridia > Saccharofermentanales > Saccharofermentanaceae > Saccharofermentans. The sequence continues at coordinate 119,599 of CACZGS010000002.1, forward strand.
TTATCGCTTATTTCGAGCATTTGGACGAGATATTTGAGATAAGGCAGAGGAGCAACCCCACGGTCAAGGCGGCTTTAGAAGAGAGGAAAAGAAATGCAGGTAAATGATATTGAGAAGTATTTGAGCGAGGTCTTTCCGCCTGAGAATGCACTTGATTACGATAATGTGGGCCTGATCGCAGGCAACAGGGACAGAGTCGTTTCTGCCATACTGGTTTCATTGGATCTTACGAGCAAGGCAATCTCTGCTGCTAAAGAGTGCGGTGCCAACCTTATTGTTACGCATCACCCGATAATCTTCGGCGGCATCAAGGCGTTAACGATGGATGATTACGTCGGAAGAACATTGGTAGAACTCGTAAAGTCGGGCATTTCAGTTATCAGCTGCCATACGAACCTGGATCTTACAAATGAATTCGGAAATCTTGCGATTGCTGAGATGCTCGGTGTTACGGATGCAAAGCATCTGGACGGAGCCGTTTGCGGTGTTGTATACGAGCTTGATTCTGAAGAACCGGTAACACTTAAGGATTACTGCAGGAAGGTTGCTAAGGATCTTAAGTGCAGCGGCATAATCACTATCAACGATCCTCAGAACAAGGTCAAAAAGGTATTCCTTCAGGGCGGCTCTTTTGACGAGGATTCCGTTGAGGTTATCCTGAAGAACGGAATAGACACAGTAATCTCCGGTGAGATCAAGCATCATATTTGTGTCGGCCTGGGTCAGATGGGCGTTAATACGATAATTGCGGGCCATTCCGCGACTGAACAGGCTTATCTTCCCAAGATGGCAAAATTGCTTTCGGAGAAGTTCCCCGGTATTGACATTACTGTGAATTATAACAACGAAGTATCATCTATACTTTAAGTGATTTTATTATTAAAATACTTATGTTTTTCGGGCAGGCCGAGACGATCGCGGGCGCCAAAGGTACGAAAGTACGGCGCATGAGGAAAGTCCGGGCTCCACAGGACAGGGTGCCGGGCAGTTCCCGGTGAAGGCAACTTTAAGGAAAGTGCAACAGAAAAGAAAACCGCCCGCAAGGGTAAGGATGAAAAGGCGAGGTAAGAGCTCACCGGCGATGTGGAGACATATCGGCCTTGTAAACCCCATCCGGAGCAACGTCGTGGAAAGGCATATCGTGGTCCGCGAGCCTTAGGAGACGGCTTGAACGTATTAGAGATATTACGTCTAGATAGATGATCGTCACATACAGAACCCGGCTTACCGGTCTGCACGGAAAACGTAAACAAAGCATTTTATAATTGGAGGATATAAGCAATGTCAGCAGAATCTTATTTGTCCAGAGGCGTTTCACCTACAAAGGATGATGTAAAGGCAGCTGTTAAGAATCAGTCAAAGGGTGTTTTCCCGGGAGCTTTCTGCAAGCTTATCGAAGACCTCGCCGGTGATCCCGAATACTGTACGGCAATCCATGCTGACGGCGCGGGCACAAAATCCTCCGTTGCTTATCTTATGTATAAAGAGACCGGCAATTACGACTGGTTCAAGGGACTTGCTCAGGATTCACTCGTAATGAACACAGATGACCTCGCTTGCTGCGGTGTTACAGAGAACCTTATGCTCTCAAACACGATTGGCCGTAATGCTCACAGAGTTGACGGCAAAGCAATCGCAAAGGTTATCGAAGGCTATGACGAGATCATCGCAAAGCTCGCTTCACAGGGCATCAACATCACAATGTGCGGCGGTGAGACTGCTGACGTAGGCGATCTCGTAAGAACTCTTATCGTTGACTCCACACTCGTAGCAAGAGCTAAGAGATCCGAAGTCATCAACGCTGCAAACATCAAGCCCGGCAACGTTATCGTCGGCCTTGCTTCATTCGGTCAGGCTACATATGAGGATAAGTACAACTCCGGTATGTCTTCAAACGGCCTTACGGCTGCACGTCATATGCTCCTTAATAAGCATTATTTCGAGAACTACAAGGAATCCTTCTCAGATACTTTGGGTGAGGACAAGGCTTACTGCGGAAAGTACAGACTTTCAGATAAGCTTCCCGGAACGGATGTAACTGTAGGTGAGGCTATCCTTGCTCCTACAAGAACTTTTCTTCCTGTTATTTCGAAGGTCCTCGCTTCCTACAGAGAGAATATCTACGGAATCATCCACTGCACAGGCGGCGGTCAGGCAAAGTGCCGTGACTTCGGTACCGGCGTAAGATATGTCAAGGACAATATGTTCGAACTGCCTCCGCTTTTCCAGGCTATCTATGAATCCGGTGAGATCCCGATGAAGGAGCTCTTCCAGGTATTTAACTGCGGTCACAGGATCGAATTCTATGCAGATGAGTCTGTTGCTTCCAAGATCATTGATATTGCTTCATCTTTCAATATCGAATCGAAGATCATCGGCCATGTCGAAAAGTCTTCAAACGGTAACACAAATGAAGTAATAATTAAATGCAATAACGAAGAGTTTGTATATAATTAATTAAGGGCAGGCCTTCAATACCTGCTCAAATAATTAAAGGCAGGTGTTGATATGGACTCATTTAAAAAGTGTATTGCTGAATTCATCGGTACATTTACTCTTGTACTTGTCGGTTGCGGTACTGCAATGATTACAGGCTGCGAGCATTGGGGTGGCTATCTTACTACTGCTTTCGCTTTCGGTCTTGTTATTGTCGGTATGGCTTATTGTGTCGGTAATGTTTCCGGCTGCCACATCAATCCGGCTGTTTCTTTAGCTGTATTGATCTCCGGCAAGATGTCAGTTACAGACTTCATTTTCTATGTTATCTCTCAGGTCCTTGGTGCAATCAGCGGCGCAGCTGTTCTTAAGATCATCTTCAGCTTGGGCCAGGTCAAGGATATGACAGGCGGTCTCGGTTCCAATGGTCTTGCTGGCGTTAATGGCAGCATCGGTGCAGGACTTATCGTTGAGATCCTCTTAACATTCATTTTCGTACTTGTAATCCTTGGCGTTACAGATTCCAAGGCTGGCCACGGTTCATTCGGCGGCGTTGTAATCGGTTTCTCACTCGTTATGGTTCATGTTCTGGGCATCGGCCTTACAGGAACATCAGTTAACCCTGCACGTTCGATCGGACCTGCTCTCTTTGCAGGCGGCGATGCACTCGTTTCACTCTGGGTATTCATCGTAGGACCTTTCGCAGGTGCAGCTCTTGCAGCTTTGGTTTACAAGCTCATGGCTAAGAAAGATTAATTAGTAGTACCTTACTGATTCATTATTAACCCGACCGGGTACGAAGGGCTGTCTCATATGAGGCAGCCCTTCAACTTTTTGCAACATTATTAACTTCAGATCTGTATGTTAAGTAGTTAAATGCGTTTAAAGGGGTGTTCTGTTTATGAAGAAGAAAGCCGTCAGTATCATGCTGATCATTTTGGACATGATACTTCTTGTGTTGTTCGTGTTCGTTTTAACTGGTTTCTTGAGAAGTGCCATAGGGCCGGATGTTATTGAATATGAGAATTGGAACGGCCAACTCGAAAACCCGTTAGTATTGAGGCTTGGCTCAGGTTTCTGGGGACTCGTGATCATCTTGATCAGGATGATCGGGTTCATTATATGGCAGAAGAATCTTTTGAAGGGCAACAGCAGGGTGCTGTTGGTAATTGCCATAATCTTACATGCAGTCATCGGCGTGCTTGGTCTCATGTACTGGATAAAATGGGGTGACGGTCCTTTCTTTATCTATATGATCCGATTGTTGTTTGAAAGGATCTTTACCTGAGCAAATGTACGAATAATAAAAGGGGATGCCTTATCAGACATCCCCTTGTTGATTGTTGTTGTTGAATTGCTCAGATCTGGTTGTCGCAATATGTCTTGTACTTATTCTTGAGCTCGTTCATTGCATTCTTCATAGCTCTCTGGTATTCAGAAGTCTTCTCCCAGTCACCGGACTTAACAGCATTCTTGACCCTTGTGAAGATAGAATCCTGAACATCTGTATCCTTAGCAAGAAGGAGTTTAAGATCTTCGATATCGTTCCAGATTTTCTCATCGTAGCTTGAAGTTCCGTCATCAGATCTTACAACGCTTCTGATGAGAGAGAGGTTAGCAGGGATGATCTTCTCCATGAGCTCCATCTCCCAGCGTACGAGCATTGCCTGATAGTAGGAATTAATAAGCTGGTCGTCGAAAACATTGCCTCTGCAGAGGATCTCAGCAACGCCTGAATCCTTAAGAGTGGAGAGAGACTCATAAACAGTAGCTGCAGGTGTTCCGAAGAGTCTGTCTCTCTCATTTGAATCCATATCTTCGAAAATATCGTCTTCACAGCGGTAGAGTCTGTCCTTCTCAAGATAATCGCTCGGTTCACCGTAAGGCTTAATGAATTCAGCTTCCAAAGTCTTTGAATCCTTGCCTGAATCGATCGCATAAGCGATACCGTCGAGCATTGCCTGGTATACGGATGCGAGGCAGAGATATGTATTTGTATGCGGGTTCGGAGCACGGAGCTCGAATCTTGTCGCATACTTTGTATCTTCGCTTCTTACGAGACCTAAGAGTACGGATCTGTTACGTGAAGGTGTGTTAACGTCCATGCCGATGGAAGCTACGCTGTGTGTAGGAGCTTCGAATCCGGGTGTAAGACGCTCAAATGCATCTGTTGTAGCAGAAACGAAAGGATTGATAACGTTGCTGTAGTGCTTCATTATGCCCATAAGGCAGCCCCAGCCGAATCTGCTTAAGAAATCAACCTTAGTATCTTCGGGTGCGAAGAGGTTGATCTTCTTGCCGCTCTTAAGGAAAGCAACTGCATTAACGTGGGTGTGCTCACCTGAACCTGCTACGCCGGGAAGGGGCTTTGCATTGAAGCTTACATCAAGACCGTGAAGTCTGAAGATCTCTTTGATAAGGATCCTTGCGATAAGCTCATAGTCAGCACCCTGGAGAGCATCAGAATACTTCCAGTCAACTTCGAGCTGCTCCATGATGAAGTGAAACTGACCGGAAGAGTTGAGGGATGCCTTGACTCCGCCGACTTCCTTATGACCCATTTCAGGGTTGAAGCCGTAATTATCAAGAAGCAGGATGACCTGCTCTAATGCTGTTCTGACAACGCCCTTTGTACGCTTCCAGTAAGATTCCTTAAGTTCCTGGGATATGGAGAGCTGTTCTGTGCTGATGATCTCATCAGGGGAGTTTACCCAGAACTCGAGTTCTGTAGCAGTGATCGTCGTGATGTGATCTAGCTCGTCAGGTGTAAAACCGTAATCTGCGCACAAAGCGGGATCGTTTAAGAATCTGTCTTTTACAGTCTTTTCGAAGAACTCGGTGCTCTTGCGGAGGATCGATCTTGAGCATACCTCATCGTTATTGTGCTTAAGGAAAGAGGGGATACGGAGTGTACCGACGGGCTTTCCTGTCTCAAAGTCGATGTGCTCGTAATTATAGTCGATATACCAGATTACCTTGCTGTCAGGAATGAGGTCGACCTTACCGTCGTTTAATGTGGCAATGCCGGGAAGTACAACGGAAGAACCGTCGGTTTGGACAGCCTTACCGTCTAAATAGTTCTCAATGTTGTCGATGAAGTCTGATAAAGGAATCTTCTCGTCTGTGTCGTTGCCCATGAGGTCAACAGCTGCAAGAGATACGAATTTGACTTCAGGGTGAGCGCTGAGAATGTTCCTGATATCCTGCGCAGAATGGTTTGCTGCAGGAATAACGTACAATAAATCAGGTATTACATGAAAATCAATCATTTTTATACGACCTTCTAAAAATATAATAGGGTATTGTAACACAAGTATTACTTTTTGAGTAAAATTTGGTCCAATTTTATCTTCTTACTTTTAAATTCAGCTTATTTCACGTAATATATCGATAGTTAGGTTTTGAGGTGTGTTGATGTTTCTTTCTACTCTGAAAAGCATTTTTAACATTGATGATCTGGGTAACAGGTGGGGAGTCAGGATCCTTTATCTGATTACTGTAGTTTTAAATGCCGCAATACACTTTAATCCTTATGCCGACACCGATTTTACTCCGCTTCAGAGCTGGGCTATAGAAGTCTATAACATGACTGAGTATGATGCGGAACAGTACGATGCCCTGATGCATTCGATCCCCATTAATGAGGGAAATATCATCTACATCATCTCTCTTTGTGTCGGTTTCCTCATTCTTCTGGCAAGCGCTTATATCTATGCAGGCCTTTATGTAAGGCAATTCCGCAAGGATAAGATCGCTTCGATAAAGGACGATGACCAGGAAGTCATCAATTATGCCATTGAACACCTTCCGGATAAGCCTATTAAGCCTTTTGAGCTTTTCTTAAGGGTACTTCTGCTGGTCCTTTTCTCGGCGGTTATATCCATTCCTTTTGTGCTTATCACATACAGCTTCATGTTTATAGCCATAATCGGTCTTCCGTTCGTATTTACGGCGCCTGTAGGCTATCTGTCAGGCGATAAGGGACTTTTCACTTCTTTGCCTTATTCCGTAAAACTCTCGGCAAAGTATTATTTCATCAATATGAGAGGTATCGGACTTATCCTTTTGGCAGTTCTTGTTGCTGATTTTACGGTTCCGCTCCTACTGTATATCCATCCGACGGCTTGTTATATCGTTGATGCGGCCGTTACAACATGGCTCTGGCTGTCATTTGCAAGGTTTGCGGCCACAGCGTACTGCACGATGAAAGATTTCCCGATCAAGGGCAATAAGAGACCTTTCGCGATCTGATACATAATCTTTCATTTCTGTTTACTGTTCAAAACGACAATAAATAGCCTGTTTTGAGTAAAAAATCTTATAAACCCGTGATTGTTTTTGCTTTTATTTATATTTATTATTAGTGCGTTAAGATTAAAAACGGAGGTTCATAGGTATGGACGTTAATGAGAAAGCAATTAAGATGCATGAAGAGTGGGCTGGTAAGATCGAAGTTATTGCCAAAGCTCCCGTAGGTACTAAGGAAGAACTCGCAATCGCTTACACACCCGGTGTTGCAGCTCCTTGTCTTGAGATCCAGAAGGATGTTGACCTCTCTTATAAATACACAAGAAGACACAATCTCGTAGCTGTTGTTACTGACGGTACAGCAGTTTTAGGCCTTGGAGACATCGGACCTGAAGCAGGTATGCCTGTTATGGAAGGTAAGTGCGCGCTCTTTAAGGCTTTTGGTGATGTTGACGCATTCCCTCTCTGCATCCGTTCAAAGGACGTTGATGAGATCGTTAACACAGTAGCACTTCTTGCAGGTTCTTTCGGTGGTGTAAACCTCGAGGATATCTCAGCTCCCAGATGCTTCGAGATCGAGAAGAAGCTTAAGGAAAGATGCGACATCCCGATCTTCCACGATGACCAGCACGGTACAGCAGTTATCACTCTTGCAGGTCTTACAAATGCTCTTAAGATCGTTGGCAAGAAGATGGAAGATATCCATGTTGTAGTTAACGGCGCCGGCGCTGCTGCTACAGCAATCACAAAGCTCCTTATCTCCAGAGGCCTCAAGAACGTTATCCTCTGCGACAGAAAGGGTGCTATCTATGAGGGAAGAGAAGGCCTCAATTCTGCTAAGGAAGAGATGGCTAAGATCACAAATCCTGAGAAGAAGGCTGGTTCTCTTGCTGACGTTATCGTTGGTGCAGATGTATTCATCGGCGTTTCCGCTCCGGGCGTACTCACAGCAGACATGGTAGCTACAATGGCTAAGGATCCTGTTGTTTTCGCTTGCGCTAACCCTGTACCTGAGATCCTTCCTGATGAAGCTAAGAAGGCCGGCGTTGCAGTTATGGCTACAGGCCGTTCTGACTTCCCGAACCAGGTTAACAACGTTCTCGCATTCCCGGGCATCTTCCGTGGCGCCCTCGATGTAAGAGCTTCTGATATCAACGACGAGATGAAGATCGCTGCAGCTAATGCTATTGCAGGTATCGTTTCCGACGCTGAGCTCAATCCTGATTACATCCTTCCTGATGCATTCGATGCAAGAGTAGGTAAGGCTGTTGCAGCAGCTGTTGCACAGGCCGCACGTGATACAGGCGTAGCAAGAATCTGAATAAACTGAATTAAAGCAACAATCTCCCGCAAATTTGTTGCGGGAGATTTTGCAATTTATAGTAAAGGAGTTTCCACATGATAGACGATTTAGAGTTACTGAGACTTATTGAGAACAATGCCAGACTTTCGGCGGAAGAGATCGCCGTAATGCTTGGTGTTAACGCCGCGGATGTGGAAGCTGAGATCAAGCGCCTTAAGGATGAAAACATCATCTTAGGCTATAACACGATCATTAACTGGGAGAAGAAGGCACCCGATAACTGCATCGGCATGATCGAAGTAAGGATCACACCTGTAAAGAACAAGGGTTATGACCATATCGCACAGATCTTAAGCAAGTACGACAAGGTTACTGCATGCTATCTCATGAGCGGCGGTTTTGACCTTATGATCATCTACGAGGACAGGAGCCTTCGTGATATCGCTACATTCGTTACTGAGAAGATCGCTCCTATGGAAGGCGTTCTTTCTACAACAACGCACTTCATCCTTAAGAAATATAAGGCTAATGGTATAATCTACGATAATCCGAATACAGACGACAGGCAGGCTATTATCTTATGAGTTTTGATTACGATTCCAAGATCTCCAAAGCAGTACAGCAGGTTCCGCCGTCTGCAATAAGGAAGTTCTTTGATCTTGCCAATGAGATGAAGGGTCATGTAATCTCACTTTCCATAGGTGAGCCTGACTTTGTTACTCCCTGGACGATCAGAGAAGCTGCTATTAATTCCATTATCGACGGATATACCCATTATTCACCCAATTCCGGATATATCGATTCCAGAATTGCTATCGCCGATTATCTTAAGAGAAGATATGGTGTAAATTACGACGCCAAGACGGAGATCTTTATCACCGTTGGCGGTTCTGAAGGCCTTGACCTTGCTGCAAGGGCACTTATCAATCCCGGCGATGAGGTAATCATCGTTGAGCCTTGCTTTGTTGCTTATAAGGCAACTGTTGAGTTTGCTCACGGCGTTCCGGTTATTGTCGAGACAAAGCCTGAGAATAACTACAAGCTCATGCCTGAAGAATTAGAAGCAGCTATTACCGATAAAACGAAGTATGTAATTGTCGGATATCCCAATAATCCTACAGGCGCCGTCATGACACTTGAGGACTGGGCTAAGATCAAGGATGTCCTTATGAGACACCCTGAGATTATAGTTCTTTCCGATGAGCTATACTGCGAACTGAACTATCTTGACGGTAAGCCTGCTTCTCTTACACAGTTTGCCGAATTAAGAGACAGAGTAGTTATGGTAAACGGCTTTTCGAAGTCATATGCCATGACCGGTTTCAGAGTAGGTTACTTAGCAGGACCTCATGAGCTTATAGCTCCCATGGTAAAGATCCACCAGTACTGCATTATGTGTGCGCCTTCTACATCACAGCTTGCTGTTATCGAAGCAGCAATGAACTCTGATGATGAAGTCAAGAAGATGCGGGATGAATATAACCACAGAAGAAGAGTTATCGTACAGGGATTAAGGGACGCAGGCCTTGAGTGCTTCACGCCTTATGGAGCTTTCTATGCTTTCCCTTGCATCAAGTCTACCGGACTGACATCTGAGGAATTCTGTGAGAAGCTATTGCTCGAAAAGCATGTCGCAATAGTTCCCGGCAACGCTTTCGGCAAGTGCGGTGAAGGCTTTGTACGTATCAGTTATGCTGCTTCTTTGGAAGACATCAAGGAAGCAATGAGACTTGTTAAAGAATTTGTTGAAGAACATAAAAAGGGGTAATCAATGCTTGAATTTGACAACATAAGACTCGATCTTGAATCTTACGAAGTGCCTGTAGCAGAGCTTAAAGATGCTCTTCACATTGACCGTGTATCTGACCAGATAAGCGAATACGAGAACCGCATGCAGGAGCCGGATTTCTGGAATAACGTCGATAAGGCGCAGGAGATCCAGCAGACATTAGGCAGACTTAAGAAGAAGGTTGAGAGCTATAACGCTCTTGTTGCCGAGCGTGAGGACCTTCTGGCTCTCTGTGAGCTTGCTAATGAGGAAGAGGATCTCGATTCATTAGAAGAACTCAAGACTTCATCAGCTAAATTCAAGGAAGACTTCGAAAAGATGCGCCTTGAGACACTTCTTACAGGTCCTTACGATGCCAATAATGCAACGATCACTCTCCACGCAGGTGCCGGCGGAACAGAGGCCATGGACTGGTGCTCAATGCTCTACAGAATGTACACAAGATGGGCAGAAAGTCACGGCTTTGGCGTTGAAGAACTTGATTATGTTGAAGGTGATACAGCAGGAATCCAGTCAGTTTCCGTCATGATCAAGGGTGAATATGCTTACGGTTTCTTAAGATCGGAGCTTGGTGTTCACCGTCTCGTAAGAATATCTCCTTTCGATGCTGCAGGCAGAAGACATACATCTTTTGCTTCATGCGAAGTCATTCCCGAATTGGACCAGAAGACTGAAGATGATATCAAGATCGATATGTCCGATGTCCGTGTCGATACATACCGTGCAACGGGTAAGGGTGGTCAGCACATCAATAAGACAGATACAGCTGTCCGTATGACTCATAATCCTACAGGAATCGTTGTTTCCTGCCAGGCAGAAAGATCACAGCTCCAGAATAAGGAAACATGCTTGAGAATGCTGAAGGCTAAGCTTTTCGCGCTCGCAAGGGCATCAGAGATGGAGAAGATAGAAGACCTTAAGGGCAACCAGATGGAGATCGCTTGGGGATCACAGATCAGATCTTATGTATTCTGTCCTTATACACTTGTTAAAGACAACAGAACAGGCTACGAGGAAGTTGATGTTGATTCCGTTATGGACGGTAATCTCGACGGCTTCATCAATGCTTATCTGTCAGGAATGAAGAACGAGAAGTAATCGCTTATATCAATTGAATTATGAGGCCCGGTTTTACGCCGGGCCTGTTTTTTTGCAATCTGTGATACAAACTTTGTAAATCATTCCAAAACCGAGATTTAAAAAGGTTTTTGTTGTATCTTCTATTCAGATGAAAGGAGAGACAGCGGTGAATATTAAGCTGATGCTGGATCCTGAAGATCCGATAAGAAAGAGTCTGGAATCTATGGGGATAATTGACGATCCCGACTCAAAGTATTTGCTTATCCGCCGTGGCGGAGAAGTGAATTACATTGCCGGAAAAAGGGAAGACCAGCAGTTCTTCATTGACGTCAATGACATATGTTTTATCGAGAGCATGGGACATGACATAATCATCCATGCTTCTGACGGTACTTATAATTCAGGGGAAAGGCTTAAATCGCTTGAACAGGTTCTGCCGGCAGACCGTTTCTTGAGAGTAAGTAATTCCTCGATAGTAAACCTGAAGAAGATAAAGCGTATCGAATCATCGCTGCTTCAGAAATTCATCCTGCATATGACTAACGGATCCAAAGTCGATGTAACAAGAAGTTATTACTACATATTCAGAGAAAGAATAGGAATCTAAGGGGGAATAATATGGCACATTTAGTATCAGTCAGTGTTTCTACACTGTTAATACCGATAGTTCTGACTATCACGATTGCAACATTCTTTATTTACAAGGCAATTTACGATAAGCACACAAACAAGGTCCTTGAATCAGGTGAGACCAAGAAGCGTAAGTGGTTAGCTCCATGGGGACTTGCCTTGATAGTGCTTGGTGCACAGCTCATATTGATCGCAGGCGTTATGCTTCCGATATACATGTTTACGGTTGATACATCTACAGTCGAACCTAGTTATGAACAGTTAAAAGAGATGCCGTTAACTTTTGAAGTCAGTGATACGGAGCCGTTTGAAGTCGATGAGAAAGCTTATAGCCTAATATCGACATACTTTTCAGAAGGTTTAAAGGTTAATGTATACGAATACGAGAAGGATGGAGATTATGATTACTATATCTTCCTTGTTGAGATCGATAAAGAACCTCATTGTCCGATGAGTATCTATATTGATTATGATAACAACGACCATGCATCAGTTCTCATGTGTGAATTAACGGCAGTTTGTGATGGCGATAAAGCTTACATCAAATGCGAAGCCATAGCTGATGCTGACACTCTTGCAACGCTCCGTATAGGTTTAAAAAACAAGACTGTCAACGGTATGTCCAGCACTGATACTGATTATGATAAAGAAGTAGAACTCACATTCTGATGTTCATTATTTTCGGGATATAGGAATAGAGAAAAAACGTGTACTGCAATTGCGGTGCACGTTTTTATTATGGGCTCAAAATATAAAAAATCATAGATATTCTATTTCTTTCTTTAGATTAAACTGATATTATTTCAGTGGGGATTTCAATAAAAACATAAAGGTGTAGTTAGTTTTGATAGCGTAACTGCTTATCTCTGACTGCACTTTTTTATTTGCAAATCCCAAAAATCAAGAAAGGAGCGTCGACACATTATGGTTGACAGCACAACTTTTACTGTTGACACAAATAACCTCACAATGAGGATCCAACAGGCTGAAATGTATCTCAAGGAATATGAGAACGAAGTAAAAAGAGCACAAGGCGGAACTCCGATCTTCCGTTCGAGAGAAGACGCACTATCCAGGATCAAGATCCTTAATGAATTTGCTCCGAACGATCCGCGGGTAATGGATCTGTTCCAAAGGGCGAGAAAATGTCTCGAAAATGCTGCCGGCAACTTTATTGACATTACCGAAGATATGATCGCTTATCTGAAGAATGAGGAAGAATTTGTTAAGGAATTCAGTCAGAAAAGTGAGATGGCTTGGAATGAGCTGGTAAATCAATACAAAGACAGCATGCTTGAAAAGCTTTATCCTGCGCCCGACTATAACGAGATATACCTGGATGATATTAAGGATAAACACGTGATAATCGATGATGTTAAGTATCCGTACAATCAATTTACCGGCGTTACAGGTGAATATATCCATGTGGGAAAACGTTCAACAGGAATGTATTTTGTAAAGATCGATACCAGAAAATGGCTGGGACCATACGAAGCTGTTAAGCGCTATAGAAGGCAGGTTGACAGTACTATGGCAGAAGTTACAAACTGGACAATTCTTGGAGTTATCTCGGATTTAACCTTGGAAATGCCTGTTGGTGGTGAAAGTCAGCCGGGTCCCGCGATCATGGCTTGGGTAATAGAACCAATGGCTTTATATGTTCCGGGTCATGTCCTTGGCCTATATTCAGATGAAAAAGAAACCAGTGGTTATTTTGTAGGAGAAGATGAAGTAGCAGCAAGAAAGGACAGCTGGTATACGGTTAAATCTGTACCTGATGATGTCACACCTGAAAGATTGGTAGAGATATTCCAGCAGGCAATCAAGGAGAAAAACTATGATCTTTACCTTGACTGTGTTGATCCTGAAATGAAGAAATCCGACTTTGCAAAGGAGAACTTGAGATATCACTGGGATCTTCATCAGGAGCGTTTCCACGGCGAATATGTTTATGCAAAAGTTGACCCTGAAAAGACAGAGATAGTTGTAGTCAAAGGCTACGATGATACCAACGATCTTAATTCCTATTTCATGACAAAAGAACAGCAAGAAAAGATTGCTTCACATTATGGAGACAAGGTTGAGTACGCGTATGTCACAACGGTTGCTTATGATATACACGGCAAGCAGCTTGGAAGTCCGAATAAGAGGACTTTGCAGAGAACAAACAACGGACGTTGGTATGTTCGTGAATATGATGTCAGATTCTAAAGGAAATTCCCAAAATAGTATTAAGGAGAAATAAGATGGACGAAGAGAACTTTGATTATCTTGAGTGGGAGAAAATTGACTTTAAGTTTTTAGAAACAAAAATGACTGATACGGCTGGTAATTCACTTGATGCAGTTAAAGCCTTGGAAGATGTAGTTAATGGACACGGGGATTTTGATTATGCTTTTGAGTCTACGGATGCCTTTATGGTATGTGATTTCGGGCCCAAGGGATGGTTCTTCAATTTTGTTGCCGTTAATGAAAATGCTTTGGCTCAATTCCACCCGACTACGCAGGAAGATATTCAGAAATACGCTTATTGGGATGATCTGAAGCTGCTCAAATCAATGTGCGAGAAGGCTTATAGCGGTTATGAAAAACTAAACAAAGAATTATTCAAAGCATGTTTTGATTTTTTGCAAACTAAAGCGAATATGGAAGCTGTAAATCTAAACAGGGGTTTATACGATCAAATAGACAGACAAATAAAATCAGTTACAAAACTGGTCAATACTGACTATAAATCTATTCGACTTCCTAATTTTGAAGCATACATTCAGAACAATAAAGATAAAATTGAAAAACTGAAAAACAAAAACGATGAAAAATTGAAAAACGAAATAAAGAAAAAATTCGGAGAAGACTTTAACAAATACGTCTTTAACTCTGATATTGGAAGAGATTTAACGCAGAATTCTTCGGGAAAATACCGAGTCACACAAAACATGGAAGGATCATTAAATGCAATTGACTTAAGTACAGCTGCAATTGCAAAAGCTTCAAAGCATAATTGCGATAAGATAAAGGAAGCTTGTCAAGAGTTTGCGGAAGCTAACAGGTATATTTATCCGGAGAGAATGGCGCAATTTAAAACATCTTTATGCAAGCAGTTAGCAGAAAGTCTTTATAAGTTAGTGTGTGCTTTACAGGATTTTACCGGTACAGGACATGACTATTTGCTGAAATTCAAAGAGCATAGTCTTGAACCGTTTATATTTATGAAAAATGTTCCCGGGATAGGAGAAGCTCATGGCGCTGGATTAGAACACATCAATAAGGCAGAGCCATGGGACAAAGGCGGGACGAATTATCTGGACGTTTATGAGGAAATGTATTATGCAATCTACAGTTATGGTGCAAGCGCGTTTAATGAAATAAAACCATATCCGTAATATCGCAGAGGCTGTCTTTTAATTTATGACAGCCTCTGATTAATTTGAAGTTATTGATTACAGCGCTTCAAAATACGGTTTATGCTCCTTGAAGTACACGGTTTCCTTAATTCCCAAGGATTTAAGGTATTCCACGGCTTCGTTAAAGCTTACGGCAAATGTGCCTGGGAAGTGGGAATCGGAGCCTAAGGTTATGTATTTGCCGCCCATTTCGATGAATCTGTTGATAATGGCCGCATCGGGCAGGAATCTCGTAAATCCGCCGTCTTTATGCTTTTGAATCGATTTGGTATTGATCTCCAAGGCCTTGTCCTTGGAGATCATTGCTTCGAAAAGCCTGTCAAATTCTTTGGGGCATTCCTCATAAGTAACGAAATCGTTCTTGTTGTCTGCATATCTGTTGATGTAGTCGTAGTGGGCAACAACATCGAAATTGTTACACTTTTCGCACATCTCGGCCATGATGTTTATATATTCGCTGTGAAGCTCTTTTGCGGGCATCTGGTAGCATTCGCGGTCGACATAGAAATCTTTGCCGCGGAAGAGGTGAACGCTCATCAGAACGACATCCAAAGGGATAGAGGCAGCCACTTTGTCGATCTCTTCGGCTACATGCGTCTGATATCCGAATTCGATGCCCTTGAGGAGCTCGAAATCGTCTGATTTTTTGCGCCATTCTTCAAATGTCCTGTTGTATTCTTCAAGTTCGAACATCCAGTTAAGGCCATCGTCGACATAATCTATTTCGTAGTGTTCAGTGATCCCGATCCTGTTAAAACCCTTGGATTTTGCCTCATTTATAAGCTCATCTATAGTCTGTCCTGCGTCAACAGAGAAGTGCTTTGTGTGATTGTGTCCGTCAGTTATCATTTTGTCCTCTTAATTAAAAGATTTTATTTTACTTTATGGTATCATAAGTTCATTAGAAAGAGGTGATACTTATGCCCAAGAAAAAAGAAACCAAAAAGATCAAGACAAGCGAGCTTTTCGCTGAATTTCCTAACCTTTATGAGGTAGCTTCAGAAGATGATATGACAGCTACTTTTAATTTTGCCGAGGAATATAAGGCATTTTTGGATAATTCCAAGACAGAGCGTGAATTTGCCGCAAATGCCATTGCAGCAGCAGAAGACCTCGGATACGTAGATATCGCTACAAAAGACACCCTGAAGCCCGGTGACAAGGTCTACCAGAGCATTAAGGGCAAGGGCTTTGCAGCAGCTGTTATTGGCAAAAAGAGTCCTGCTGAAGGCTTTAACATCTTAGGTGCTCACATCGATTCGCCGAGACTTGACTTAAAGCCCAATCCGATCTATGAGGATAACGATACTGTTTACTTTAAGACCCACTACTATGGCGGCATCAAGAAGTACCAGTGGACAACGATCCCTCTTGCCGTACACGGCGTTGTATTCACAAACGACGGCAAGGCTCACCAGATCGTAGTAGGCGAGAAGGATACAGATCCCGTATTCTATATCACAGACCTGCTTCCGCACCTCGGAAATGAGCAGATGACCAAGAAGGCATCTGATTTCATCCCTGCTGAAGACCTTAACGTTATCATCGGCGGCATTCCCTGCACAGATGATAAGAAGGCTTCTGATATCTTCAAAGCAGGCGTTCTGAAGATCCTTTTCGAGCAGTATGGCATCAAGGAGAAGGATTTTGTCTCTGCCGAGATCGAGATCGTTCCCGCTACACATGCAAGAGATGTAGGTTTTGACAGAGCTTATATCGCTGCATACGGCCACGATGACAAGGTCTGCGCTTATCCTGCATTAAGAGCACTTCTTGCTCAGGAAAAGCCTAAGAAGACCTGCGTTTGCCTCCTTACGGATAAGGAAGAGATTGGCTCTTACTCCAATTCCGGCGCTACATCCAACCTTTATGAGAATTTCCTCATGGAAGTATTCGCTAAGGCTGAAGGCGGCATCGATAATTTCAACACGCTGAAGTTCCGTAAGGCTCTTGCAGCTACAAAGATGCTCTCAACAGATGTTACTACAGCTTACGATCCCAAGTACGCTTCAGTATTTGAGAAGAATAAT
Source organism: Oscillospiraceae bacterium (assembly GCA_902780785.1). Lineage (GTDB taxonomy): Bacteria > Bacillota > Clostridia > Saccharofermentanales > Saccharofermentanaceae > Saccharofermentans. Next base: position 136,519 of record CACZGS010000002.1, read on the forward strand.
ACTGCATTCATGTCACACGGTCTTAAGATCGAGAAGTACACAGGTGCCAGAGGCAAGTCCGGTTGCTCTGAAGCTACAGGCGATTTCATCGCTGAGATTACCGATATCTTCGAAAAGAATTCTATCCCGTGGCAGACAGGCGAACTCGGCCGTATCGATGCAGGCGGCGGCGGAACTATCGCTGCTATCATGGCTGAACTCGGTATGGACGTTGTCGATATGGGTGTTCCCGTATGGTCAATGCATGCCCCTGTAGAGGTCATCTCCAAGATCGATCTTTATTATCTGTACCTTGGTTATAAGGCATTTATCGAGAACATCGGATAATGACTAAGAAAAGAACGGTAGAACGCAAAACTGCTATCAAGAACAGTATCGGAAGAATTATTGTCTTCGGATTGCTTGTAATTGCGCAGTTGGTAGGTTTTATCGTTCTTTTGTATTATCTCGGAAGTTACTTCCCGCCGCTTGATATCGCTGTGAGAGCAATATCTTTGATCGTTGCTCTCGGTATCAACTCAAGGGACCATAACGGCGTATTTAAGCTCATCTGGGTTATCGTGATCCTGATCTTTCCGGTGCCGGGTCTGTTGTTCTATGTCCTGAATAACTTTTCGAGCTCCAAGCATAAGATCAAGAGACGTCTCGAAAAGGTTGACATGATGGTGTTCTCACATCTGAACTATAACGACGATATTTTCGCCGAGTTCAAGGCAGAAGACCCTGCCAGGGCTTCAAATGCGAGGTATCTCAGAGGCTTTGAATTCCCGATCTATGAAGGAACGGATATCAAATACTATCCTGTTGCTTTCGACGCTTACAAGGCTCAGATAGAGGACATCAAGAAAGCCAAGGAATACGTTTATCTTGAGTATCATGCTATTGAGACCAAGGAAGCATTCGAGCCTTTGCACGAGGCGCTGAAGGAGAGAGCAGCCGCAGGTGTTGACTGCAGAGTCTTATATGATGACGTAGGTTCGTTCCTTTTTATCAATAAGAATTTCGTCAGAGTCCTTGAATCAGAAGGTATCAAGTGCAATGCGTTTAACCCGGCATATCCTGTAGTATCGCTTTTCATGAACAACAGAGACCACAGAAAGATCACTGTTGTTGACGGCAAAGTCGGATATACGGGCGGATATAATATCGCGGACGAGTATTTCAATATCGTTAACCCTTACGGACGCTGGAAGGACAACGGCATCAGGCTTGAAGGTCCCGCAGTCCAGAGCCTTACGGCAATGTTCATAGAGATGTGGAACTTTGCCGATATGAAGAAGAGGGACGACGATATGATGAAGTTCGAGGCGATCCCGCTCGTTCCCGTCGAAGGCGCTACAGGCTTCTGTGTTCCTTATTGTGACAGCCCTCTCGATAATGAGCCTGTCGGTGAGAATGTTTACCTCAACATGATCAACAATTCCCAGGAATACTGCTGGATCATGTCACCATATCTGGTATTGTCCGACGAGATCGCAAGAGCTTTGCAGATTGCCGCCAAGAGAGGCATAGATGTAAGACTCATGACTCCCGGCATCCCTGATAAGAAGCTTACATACAGCGTTACGAGATCTTATTACAACATGCTTATCACAAGCGGCGTAAGGATCTACGAATATACACCTGGATTTAACCATTCGAAGACTTTCCTTTGTGATGATAAATGTGCCGTAGTAGGAACAATAAACCTTGATTTCAGAAGCCTTTACCATCACTTTGAGAATGCTGTTTACATGTATAGGACAGATTGCCTTAAGGACATTAAGCAGGATTTCGTAGATACCTTCGCGGAGTGCCGTGACGTTACCGAGAAATACAGGAAGAAACCAAACGTGTTTGTATGGTTCTTCAAATCAATATTGCGACTTATCGCACCGTTGTTATAACGGGTTAGAAAGGAAAACTATATGTCTGTTCGTTTTTATAATTGCAGGATCCTGAAGATGACCGATGACAAGATCATTGATGGTGAGTTGTGGACTGATAAGGACAGGATCAGTTATATCGGACCTTCTGTCGACGTTTCCGATAAGAAGTTCGACCGTGAGATAGATTGCAAGGGCAATCTCTTAATGCCCGGTCTTAAGAATGCGCATACTCATTCTGCGATGACATTTTCCAGATCATTGGCTGATGAATACTGCCTTAACGACTGGCTTCACAAGGCCATTTTCCCCAGAGAAGCAAAGCTTACAGGTGAAGCAGTTTACTGGTTCTCAAAGCTCGCTTATGCCGAATATCTGGCAGGCGGTACGACTGCTTGTTTTGACATGTATTTCTTCAGGGAAGAGAATGCAAAGGCTGCCGTAGAGACCGGATTCAGGCATGTGTTCTGCGGTGCGGCAAATGACTTCGGCGGCTTTGAAAGCCTTGAGAGATACTATAACGAGCTTAATGCATATGATCCGCTTGTATCTTTCAAATTGGGTTTCCATGCCGAATACACGACATGCGAAGACAACTTAAAGCTCATGTCTGAGATTGCCCATAAATATGAAGCTCCTGTATATACCCATATTTCCGAGACATATGAGGAAGTAGAAGGATGTAAGGAAAGATATGGCGTTACACCTGCAGTTCTCTGTGATAAACTTGGCATCTTCGACTTCGGCGGCGGCGGATTCCACTGCGTCTGGTTCACGGATGAGGACAGGGATATCTTTAAGAAGCGCGGCCTCTGGTCCGTATTTAATGCATGTTCCAATTTAAAGCTTGCAAGCGGTATCACGCCTGTCTATAAGTTCATCGAAAAAGATATGAAGATAGCGGTCGGTACTGACGGCGCGGGTTCTAACAATGCGCTCTCGATGTTCCGTGAGATGTATCTTGATACAGTCCTTTCGAACGTTGAGACACATAATGCTGCAGCAGTTGATCCTTTTATCATTCTTAAGGCCGGAACTGCAGGCGGCGCCCGGTGCATGGGCCTTGATGATGCTGACGTTCTCGAAGAAGGCAAGAAGGCTGATATCATCATGATCGACATGAATAAGCCTTCTATGCAGCCTGAGAACAACATCGTAAGAAATATCGTATACAGCGCAGATAATTCCGTAGTTAAGATGACTATGATCGACGGCAAGATCCTCTATGAGGACGGCAAGTATACAACCATCGATCTTGATGAGGTTATCCGCGAGACAAATAAACTTATGCAGGGGTTGTCTGATATCTGACCATGAAGCTTCTATTCAGTCATATCGGTAAATACAAAGCTGCTTCGATCTTAAGTCCTGTGTTTAAGCTTCTTGAAGCATGTTTTGAACTTATAGTTCCGCTTATAGTTGCGGGCGTTATCGATAATGGCATCAGGAAAGGCGACATGGACTATGTATGGTCTCATGTGCCGATCCTTGTATTATTTGCAGTAGTCGGATTTGCAAGTGCAATTACGGCCCAGTATTTCGCGGCTTTTGCTGCGACCGGCATATCATCCGGAATAAGAAAGAGCCTTCACGATAAGCTCCAGACATTATCCGTCAGTGATTACGAGAAGATCGGTTCATCCGGAATTGTTACGCTTCTTACATCAGACGTTAACCAGATCCAGACAGGTATCAACCTGTTCTTAAGGCTTCTTTTAAGGTCTCCTTTTATCGTTGTCGGCGCATGCATTATGGCTGCAACCGTAAAGCCTTCGATCGCTTTGATCCTTGTTGCGTGCACAGCGCTTCTGGCAGTAGTCATTGCTCTTAACATGAAGTTCTCGATCTTAAGACATAAAGAATCCAGATCAGGTCTGGACAGCCTTGTTAAGAAGACTTCAAACGGCATTGCCGGCGAACGTGTAATCAGAGGCTTTAACAAGACTCAGAACGATTATGAGAAGTTCGAACAGAAGAGCAGCAGCCTCAAGATCTCACAGATAAAAGCTGCCGATTTTGCAGCATGGCTCAACCCTCTGACTTATGCTGTGGTTAATCTCGGCATCTGTCTTTTGATCTATAGGGGTGCTGTTCATTTCAATGCCGGAACGCTTACTGACGGCCAGGTAGTTGCGCTATATAACTACATGTCCCAGATCCTCATAGAGCTCGTTAAGCTCGCTAACCTTATTGTATCCGTATCAAGAGCTTATGCATGCCTTAAGCGTGCCGAAGGCTTGATGGATATCAAGAGCACTGCAAATAACGGTGCAGAAGAGCTTCCTTATGGAACTCCGCTCTCGGTATCGGTAAAGAATGTCTCATTCACATATCAGGGCAATGTTGAAGAGTCGGTTAAAGACTTTTCGATCGATATAAAGCCCGGTGAGACCATCGGCATCATAGGAAGCACCGGCTGCGGCAAATCCACCGCTGCTGCGCTTATTGCGGGTATCTATAATGCCAGCGAAGGCGAAGTTGACATAAACGGCAGGAACATTAAGGATATTTCCGTTTCAAGCCTCTCGAAAACAGTAGCTTTGAGCCTTCAGAAGACAAGACTTTTCAAGGGTTCGCTCAAAGATAACATTACACTCGGAAGAACTTCTTTGTCTCAGGAAGATATCGAATCCGCATGCAAGGTGTCTTGCAGTGACGATGTTGTTGCCACTAAGAAGGAAGGCCTGGACTATGTCATTTCTGATGGCGGTGCAGGACTCTCTGGCGGCCAGAGACAGAGGATCGGTATTGCCAGAGCGCTGGCAGGGAAGCCCGGTCTTGTTATTCTTGATGACTCGACATCTGCTTTGGACTGGGGAACGGAGAAGAGGCTTCTTAATAACCTTGCAAACCTTCCTGTTAAGCCCACCACGATCCTCGTATCACAGAAGGTAAGGACCTGCATGAACTGCGACAGGATCGTTCTCATGGATGACGGTAAGATCGAAGCCATTGCTCCTCATGAAGAGTTGCTTAAGATCTCCGAGAACTACAGATATATGAATTCTCTTCAGATGAAGGGAGGCGCCGTATCATGAATGCAAAGTCTTTAAAGCGTCTTTTCTCATATCTGAAGGGTTCTTCTGGCCTTGTTGTTCTGTCCGTCATTATCGGATTGTTATTCGGCGGCGTAACGGTTGCTATTCCATATTTTGCGGGAAGAGCCATCGATAATCTCGGTGATATGAATGAGCTTATAAAGTGCATCTGTATCATTGCGGGACTTATAGTCGTCGCCTCATTATTGCAGTTCGCGCTTATCAGGATGAATAACCGCATTGCGTTCAACATAGGCCAGAACTTAAGGAATGCTACATATTCAAAGATGCACAGGGTAAAGATGTCTTATATCGACAAGACATCTGCAGGAAAGCTCCAGAGCCTTATAATCAGCGATGTTGAGACCGTATCTGACGGAATGCTCCTGTTCCTCAATCAGTTTGCATCAGGCATCGCGACGATAATCATCACTCTTGTTGTCATGTTCTATATCAACTGGAAGATATCGCTTATCGTCGTAATCTTTACGCCTGTATCCATCGCCGTATCTACGGCTATCGCCAAGGGTGCGTACAAGTCATTCGCAAAGCAGGCTGAGATCAGATCCAAACAGACTTCTTTTGTTGCCGAATCCGTTAATAATTTCAGGGAATGCAAGCTCTATAACGTAACTGATTCAAGGATTGCAGGCTTCGATGAGATCAACGGCGAATACCGCAAGACATCCACGAAGGCTACATTTCTGTCATCTATCAGCAACCCTTCATCAAGATTCGTAAATGCACTTATCTATGCAGGCGTTGTACTTACAGGCTGTCTTGCCGGTATCGGCGGCACGATAACGGTAGGTGCGTTAACATCGCTCCTGGCTTATGCTAACCAGTTCATGAAGCCTTTTAACGACCTGTCGGCAGTTTATACTGAACTTTCAGACAGTTTTGCTTGTCTTGCCAGGGTTTTCGAGTACTTAGACAGCCCTGAGATACCGGATGAACCGGTAAGAGATGATCTTCCTTCGAAGGACGTTCAGTTCGATATAGAGTTTAAGAATGTCTCATTCTCATATGTTGAGGGCAGACCCGTATTGAAGGATATCTCATTTAAGGTTGGAAGGGGTGAATCCTTTGCTATCGCAGGGCCTACTGGATGCGGCAAGACGACCCTTATCAATCTTTTGATGCGTTACTATGAGCCTGATTCGGGCGATATCCTTATCAACGGCAAATCGATCAAAGATATTCCGAGGTCTGAGCTCAGGCACTATATAGGCTTTGTTTCACAGGATACATGGCTTTCTGACGATACTGTCATGGAGAACATCAGGTTCTCCGGAAGCCATATTACTGAAGAACAGGCTGTTGAGGCCAGCAAGAAGGCCGGCTGTGATTCTTTTATCAGAAAATTGCCAAAGCGTTATAATGAGTTGTTGGATAACGACAGGGATGACATATCCGAAGGCCAGAAACAGCTCCTGACAATAGCCAGGGCAATGGCTTCAGACCCTTCGATCCTTATCCTGGACGAAGCTACATCATCCGTTGACGTTGTCACGGAAGACCGTATCCAGAAGGCTGTCAAAAAGCTTCTGAACGGCAGGACAAGTATTATAATTGCGCACAGGCTCTCGCAGATCACATCCTGCGACAAGATCGTCGTAATTGACGGCGGCAAGGTCTCAGAGATCGGATCTCACGCTGAGCTTATCGCAAACGGCGGATTCTACAGTAAGCTCTATGCTTCGTACATATCCGAATAAGGAGTTTTTATGGCTAACTATAAGTTTGAAGAGTTTAAGAACTACATAAAGGGCAGGAAAGCTGCCGTTATAGGCATCGGGATATCCAATACGCCTCTTATCAAGTGGCTTATCTCACTTGGTGCTGATGTTACGGCATGCGATAAGATGACCGAAGAAGATCCGGTATTGAGCAAGAACATCGCTGCTCTGAAAGAGATTTCCACTGATATTAAGTGGTCTTTAGGTGAATCTTACCTGACGCATTTAAGGGACGAGCACTATGACATCGTTTTCAAGACTCCGAAAATGCGCTTTGAGACGCCCGAGCTTCAGGCATTAAAGGAAATGGGTTCTATCCTTACTACTGAGATGGAACTCTTTATGAACCTTTGTCCTGCAGAGACATTTGCCATTACGGGTTCTGACGGTAAGACAACTACCACAACACTAACTGCTGAGATATTAAAGCAGGCAGGCTACAAGGTATGGATCGGCGGTAATATCGGAACTCCGCTCCTTGATCGTGTTGCCGAGATAATGCCTGAAGATAAGGTCGTTCTTGAATTGTCTTCATTCCAGCTTCTCGGAATGAGCACTCCGGCTGATGTTGCGATCGTTACCAACATAACGCCTAACCATCTGGACTTCCATAAGGATTACGACGAATATATCCAGGCTAAGGTAAATGCGTTCAGAAATCAGGGTCCTGTCGGCAAGGTCGTCCTTAACGCAGGCTGTGATCTGACATATGAGATGAAGGATATCGCAAGGGGCAGGGTCAAGCTTTTCTCTGCAAACAAGGGAAAGGTCATGAGATCCGATTCGCCTTTGTATCCGAGAGCTTATACCGAAGACGGCAGGCTCATCTACGATGAAAACGGCGATAAATACGATATCTGCGGCATGGATGAGATCTTTATCCCGGGCGTGCATAATGTCGAGAATTTCCTTGCTGCAACTTGTGCTGTAATCGACTATGTTAAGCCTGAAGACATTGCTTATGTGGCAAGGAACTTCAAGGGTGTTCCTCACAGGATCGAGTTTATAAGAGAACTTGACGGTGTAAGATGGTATAACTCATCGATCGACACGTCACCGAACCGTTCGCTTAATACCATGAATGCTCTGGCTGCAAGAAACGAGAAGGGTGTCCTTATCTGCGGCGGCGCTGACAAGAAGTGCCTCTACAGCAAGCTTGGCGACGCGATCCTTAATGTCTGCGACAGGATAATCATCTACGGCTCAAATGCTGATCTCGTAACTGATATCATTGCCAAGGAAGCTCATGGCCGTAAGTATGAGATATACAGGATCCCTGATAAGGAAGGCGACGTTTATGAGTTCCCGAAGACCCGTGACAACGTTGTTAATGCCTATAAGGAAGCCATCAACAAGGCTAGAGAGTGGGCAAAACCCGGAGAGATTGTTATTATGTCTTCTATAGGTACGTCCTATGACCATTTCAGACATTTTGAACACAGAGGCGACATGTTCAGGGACCTCGTAAATGAACTTTAATTGGCTTTAAGCTTCTAGGGTGGAGGAAAGTTTAATGGCTGACATGAATTACCAAAGATATAAGGCTCATCCGACAGTTGATCTGCCGGACAGAAAGTGGCCTTCAAACAAGATAACCAAGGCACCTATATGGTGTTCTGTTGACTTAAGAGACGGTAATCAGGCCCTTGAAGTTCCCATGACTCTGGAAGAGAAGGTCGAATTCTTTGAATATTTATGCTCCATCGGATTTAAAGAGATCGAGATCGGTTTTCCGGCTGCTTCTGACACGGACTATAACTTCTGCAGACACCTGATCGACAACGATCTGATCCCTTCTGATGTTGCTATTCAGGTATTAACGCAGTCCAGAGAGCACATTATCGATAAGACAATGGAAGCCGTAAAGGGCGCTCCTAATGTCATTATCCATCTTTATAATGCGACAAGCACGCTCCACAGAGATGTTGTTTTCGATTTCTCTTGCGAAGAATGCATTAAGCTTGCTACAGATGGCGCGAAAATGATTATCGACAGGATAGATGAGGATAAGAGCGGCACGAATTTCATCCTCGAGTATTCTCCTGAGGCATTCTCCGACACGGAACTCGATTTTGCTGTTAAGATCTGTGACAGCGTTCTTGAGATCTGGAAGCCGACACCTGATAAGAAGGTAATTATCAACCTGCCTGAGACTGTCGAGTACCAGACAGCCAATGTTTATGCGGACCAGATCGAGTATTTCTGCAGTAAGACAAAGTGGAGGGATTCGATAATCGTATCGCTCCATACCCATAATGACAGAGGAACGGCCGTAGCCACATCCGAATTCGGACTTATGGCCGGTGCCGACAGAGTTGAAGGCACGTTGTTCGGAAACGGCGAGAGGACCGGAAATGTTGATCTTATTACTCTTGCGATCAATATGATGATGCTCGGCATTAATCCGGGACTGGATTTTTCCAACATCAATAAGACTATCGATATCTATGAAGAACTCACCGGCATGAAGGTCGAGCCCAGGCACCCGTGGGCAGGAAAGCTTGTATTTACTGCATTCTCAGGATCACACCAGGATGCAATAAATAAGGGCAGAAAGAAGATGGAAGAAAGGGGAGAGACCATTTGGGCAGTCCCGTATCTTCCCATCGACCCTAAGGATGTCGGCAGAGAATATGAGCCCATCATCCGTATCAATTCCCAGTCCGGCAGGGGCGGGATCGCTTATGTCATGGAAACTTACTTCGGCGTTATATTGCCGAAGCGGTTCCAGCGTGACTTCCTTGTTGATGTTAAGGCTGCCACTGAGGTTAACGGTACTGAGAATGAACTCTTACCCCAGCAGATCTTCGATCTGTTCGATGACAAATATATCAATGTTTTAGAGCCTTATGGCCTTAAGAGCTTCTCGGAGCAGCAGGATTCCGATCAGGTATCCACTGTTGAAGCGCTTATCACTGATCATGGTAAGGAAGTTACCATCAAGGGTCAGGGTAACGGTCTCTTGGATGCTTTTGTCAGAGGATTCTGCGATTATACGGGCGTCGAGTTCTCGATCTCCAACTATTCAGAGCATGCCATGAAGTCAGGTTCAGACTCTGCGGCCATTACATACATTGAGATTGCCAATAAGGCCAATAAACAGACCTATATCGGTGCCGGAGTCTCAAGCTCTGTCACAAAATCTTCCGTTCGTGCCGTAGTTTGCGCATATAACAGAATGATTAATGTGTTATGATTTTGGGGTTTTAAGGAAAGAGGAGTTAATTAAATGATTTGGGATTATTTTGTTGCATTTATATTTGGTGTTGTGGAAGGCATTACGGAATGGCTTCCCGTAAGTTCCACGGGACACATGATCATATTAAATGAGTTCCTGAAGCTCAATGTCTCACCTGAATTCTATGACCTTTACCTTGTAGTAATCCAGCTCGGCGCCATCCTGGCCGTTGTCGTTATCTTCTGGAAAGAGATCTGGCCTTTTGGCTTAAAGAATAACGATCATCCGTTCTCAAGGAGCGGTATCGGCAGATATGTAATGAAGGATAAGATCATCCTGTGGCTCAAGATAGCTCTTGCATGCGTTCCCGCAGCTATCGTAGGCGTTCTTTTCGATGACTGGCTCGACGAGCATCTCTATAACTATTTTGTCGTTGCTATAGCTCTTATCGTATTCGGCGTTGCTTTTATCGTTGTCGAATACCTTATGAGGAACAGAAATCCCGTTGTTAAGACCGTAAACCAGCTCAACTGGGGTCACGCTCTTGCAATCGGCCTGTTCCAGCTCTTTGCTGCGATTTTTCCCGGTGCTTCAAGATCAGGTTCCACGATCGTAGGTTCCATTGCTATCGGCATTAAGAGGGAAGCGGCTGCAAAGTTTACATTCTTCCTTGCAATTCCCGTTATGTTCGGCGCAAGCCTACTTAAGATCATTAAGTATGACGGCGGCGTAACCGCTCATGAGGTTGGTCTTCTTTTGGTAGGTATGGTTACGGCATTCGGCGTCAGCCTTCTTATCATCAAGCAGCTCATGGCATTCATCAGAAAGCATACTTTCTCATGCTTTGGCTGGTACCGTATAGCCCTTGGAATCCTTGTACTGATCCTCGGTGCCTGCGGCGTTATCGGCGGCGGTACACCGGCTTAATTTCTGATTGCCCAATAACTCTTTTATTTTTAATAAGTATATTAGCTTGTTTATGCTATAATTCACAATGAATTATTATGCGGACAGGAGATGTCTTTTTGCGCAAATATATCTACAACAGCCGTGACGTAGCGGCTTATTTCAAGTATTTCTCGGTTCCGAGCTATCTTGAAGTGTCATATATGCAGTATATATTCAATCTCGGCAGTAAGGTTCTGGCTGAGCCCCTTACTCACGATTTTGAATCTTTTAAGAAGGAAGTCTACAGGGAACTTTATTTCCTGTGGGCAAACGGTTTTGAGAACGAGAAGGCTGATATCTCAAAGATGACCTCTGAGGGTGAGCTGTCTTTGATCTGCGATCAGGAATGTATCTGCCTTGAGTCATATATGAAGCTTATCTGCCTTCATTTGATCTTTTCGAGCAATCTTCCTTATATAACGCTGAATTTTACAGGCCTTATGACACAGCTCGGCATTAAGTGTGACGTATCGCTCTATGAAGCAAACTGCAAGACTGTATGTGATTCTTTGCAGCTTGAGGTCTTTGATTCCTTCGGAAAGCCTTTTGACTTGTCTCTCGGCATTCCGGATGAGCTCTTAAGAGTATCATTGAGCGCTGAGTTTAAGCAGGGCCTTGATTCAAGGAACTTCAAGGATGCTTTAAGGTCAGAGCAGATGAACTGGCTCATGGATCTTAAGGATAAGTCCTTTAAGCTCTTCGGATCCATTCCGACACGTAAGAAAACAACAAGGAGCCGCTCTTCGGGCTCTTCCAATAAGAACTACAGAAATTCGGGTAATAATAACGTAGTTCATAATCAGGCGCAGCCTAAGGGCACGCCCAAGACTAACAGATAAACCACTTGGAGGGTAAGTGATGGGCAAGGTATACAAGCTTGGTCTTGATATCGGATCTACAACGATCAAAGTCGTTCTTCTGGACGGCGAGAAGATAATCCACAGCGATTATCAGAGACACCATTCGGATGTTTCAGGTCTTTTGAATGAGCTTTTTGAGGATCTGAACAAGAAATTCCCCGGAATCGACGTTGATGTCGTTATCACGGGTTCAGGCGGACTTTCAGTAGCTAACTGGCTCGGCTTTAAGTTCACGCAGGAAGTTATGGCTGAGACTCAGGCTATCAAGACATATCACCCTGAGACAGACGTAATCATCGAGCTCGGCGGTGAGGATGCCAAGATCACATACATGCATCCTGTACTCGAGCAGCGTATGAACGGTACCTGCGCTGGCGGTACAGGTTCTTTCATTGACCAGATGGCTTCACTCCTTCAGACGGACGCCGACGGTCTTAATAACTTTGCTAAAGATTACAGATCTCTTTACACGATCGCGAGCCGCTGCGGCGTTTTCGCGAAGTCAGACCTGCAGCCCCTTATCAACGAAGGCGCTGCCAAGGAAGACCTTGCCGCTTCTATTTACCAGTCAGTTGTTAACCAGACTATCTCTGGTCTTGCATGCGGCAGACCCATCAAGGGTAATGTTACGTTTTTAGGCGGTCCGTTGTTCTTCAATTCTGAGCTCAGAAATGCTTTCGAGCGCACATTGGAAGGCAAGGTCGATTCATTCTGGATGCCTGAGGAAGCCCAGATCTACGTTGCTTTGGGTGCTGCATTATCAGCTGACGGCAAGAATCCCGTAAATCTTTCCGACTTGCTCGAAAAGCTTAAGAACAGGGAAGGCTTCGTTCCGGATATCATCAGGATCGATCCTATCTTCAAGAGCAAGGAAGACAAGAAGGCCTTTGATGACCGTCACATGAAGGATCAGATCCCGGTACTTAATATCAAGGATCAGACAGGTGCTTTATTCCTCGGTGTTGACGCAGGCTCTACAACCACAAAGGCTGTTGTCATCAACAGAAAGGGCGACCTCGTTTACACATATTACGCAAGCAATAAGGGCAATCCTGTAATGAGCGCGGTTGCGATCATGAAGGATATCTATTCAAAGATGCCCGACGACTGCTATATCGCTCATTCTTGCGTTACAGGTTACGGTGAGAACATCATCAAGGCAGCTTTGAACATTGATGAAGGCGAGATCGAGACGATGGCTCACTTCCAGTCAGCCAAGTTCTTCTGCCCGGATGTTGATTTCATCATTGATATCGGCGGCCAGGACATGAAGTGCATGAAGATCAGGAACGGCGTTATCGATTCCATCATGCTCAATGAGGCTTGTTCTTCAGGCTGCGGTTCGTTTATCCAGACATTTGCCCAGACTCTGGGCCTTACAACACCTGAGTTTGCTGAAGCGGCTCTGTCTTCCACAAAGCCTGTAGATCTCGGTACACGCTGTACCGTATTCATGAACTCAAAAGTTAAGCAGGCACAGAAGGAAGGCGCTTCCGTAGGTGATATCTCTGCTGGCCTTTCATATTCAGTAGTAAGAAACGCGCTCTATAAAGTTATCAAGATCCGCGATACCGAGCAGCTCGGCAAGAACATCGTTGTTCAGGGCGGTACGTTCCTCAACGACGCTATCCTCCGCTGCTTTGAGCTCGTATCAGGAAGAGACGTAATAAGACCTAATGTTGCAGGATTGATGGGTGCTTTCGGTGCTGCCCTCATTGCAATGAAGAGAGGCCACGAAGACGGCAGATCCAATGTCTTAGGCAAGGATGAACTCGATTCATTCAAGATGGATACAGAGAATACACAGTGCCAGGGCTGTACAAACCACTGCCGCCTTACGATCGCTACATTCTCCAACGGAACAAAGTTCGTATCCGGCAACCGCTGCGAGAGAGGTGAAGACTTAGCGCTCGACAGGGAACCCGCAAGCGATAAGAAGAAGCTTCCGAACCTTTTCGATTACAAGTATTCAAGAACATTCAGCTACTATAAGCCGTTAAAGCTTGAGGATGCTCCCAGAGGCGAGATCGGAATCCCGCGTGTACTTAACCAGTATGAGAATTATCCTTTCTGGTTCACCGTACTTACAAAGCTCGGATTCAGAGTCCTTATTTCCGCAAGATCTTCACATAAGATCTACGAAGGCGGTATGGAGACGATCCCTTCAGAGTCTGTATGCTATCCTGCAAAGCTTGCACACGGCCATATCGAGAATCTCATAGACAGAGGCATCACGACTATCTTCTATCCTGATGTTCCTTATGAGAATATCGAGAACCAGAATTCAAATAACCACTACAATTGTCCTATCGTATGTTCTTATCCTGAGGTTATCAGGAATAATGTCGAGAACCTTCTCGAAAAGAACATCAGATACTTAAATCCTTTCATGCCTTTGGACAATCTTGATAACGTTGCTCTCCATCTTACAGAGTGCTTCGATTATCTTGGTGTCTCCGCTGAGGAAGCAAAGCAGGCTGTCCAGGCAGGCGCAGAGGAATACTACAAGTACAAGGAAGACATCAGAAACAAGGGTCAGGAGATCCTTAAGGAGATGGAGGAAAAGGGCCTCAAGGGAATCGTTCTTGCTGGCAGACCTTACCACTGCGATCCTGAGATCAACCATGGTATCCCTCAGATGATCAATTCTTTGGGCCTTGCAGTACTTACTGAAGATTCAGTTGCCAAGCCGGGTGTATTAAAGCGTCCGATCAGAGTCATCGACCAGTGGATGTATCACACAAGACTTTATGAGGCAGCTGCTTTTGTAATCACAAGACCTGACCTGGAGCTCGTCCAGCTTACGAGCTTCGGCTGCGGCCTTGATGCCGTTACATCTGACCAGGTTCAGGAGATCCTTGAGACTTCAGGAAAGCTTTATACACTCCTTAAGATCGACGAAGTAAGCAACCTCGGTGCTGCAAGGATCAGAATGAGATCTCTTGTCGTTGCAATGAATGAGCGTCAGGAATTGATCGAAAAGGGCGAAGCAAGAGTATTCGTTCCTGATGAGAATGACAGCGCTCCTTATACTTTGCAGCGTGTTGAGTTCACCAAGGAACACAAGAAGAACCACACGATCCTGGCACCTCAGATGGCGCCTATCCAGTTCGAGCTCGTGGAGTCCGTATTCCATAAGCACGGATATAAGTTAAAGCTCTTAAAGCAGGCTACAAGAGAAGACATTGAGTGCGGCCTTAAGTTCGTAAATAATGACGCATGCTTCCCGACGATAATCGTTATCGGTCAGATGATCAATGCGATCTTAAAGGGCGAGATCGATCCTGATAATACGACGCTCGCTATTACCCAGACAGGCGGCGGATGTCGTGCAACTAACTATGTAGCGTTCCTTCGTAAGGCGTTGAAGGAGGCAGGATATCCGCAGATCCCCGTTATCACGATCTCTGCACAGAGATTCGAGAAGAATGAGGGATTTGAATATACGATGTCATTCGCATTAGATGCCATCAAGGCATTGTGTGCCGGTGACATGCTTTCGACATTGCTCTTGAGAGTAAGGCCTTATGAGAAGGTTCCGGGTTCTGCAAATGCTTTGTATTCCTACATCAACAGGATCGGCAGAAAGCTCTTCAATCCTAAGAACTTAAGCGATGACCTTACCGAGAGATATGATGTCATGATGCCTAACAGCTACTTCTCCAAATCCATCGAGGAGAAGAAAGAGATTTTGGATTGTCTCTCACAGATCGGTGTTGATTTTGATAATCCTCCGGTCATCACGAAGTATAAGGAATTCGTAAAGTTCGCAGTATCGAAGTTTGATGCGCTGCCGCTTGCTGATATCCCCAGAAAGCCCCGTGTCGGACTTGTCGGTGAGATCCTTGTTAAGTTCCAGCCTGACGCAAACAATAACGCTATCGATGTTATCGAAGCAGAAGGCTGTGAAGCAGTATTGCCCGGCGTATTGGACTTCTTCCTTTATTGCGCATATAACCCCGTATGGCAGGCTCAGAATCTCGGCAAGAGCAAGAAGACAGGCTATATCATGAAGACAGCCATCAGATTCCTTGAGTCTTTGAGAAAGCCTATCAATAAGGAATTTGCTAAGACCAACGGAAAGTTCATGCTTACCGAGAGAATCCAGGAACTCGCAGAGAAGTCTTCCACAGTATTAAGCTGCGGCAACTCCTGCGGTGAAGGCTGGTTCCTTACGGCTGAGATGATCGAACTTATCCAGGACGGCGTTCCGAACATCATCTGCGCACAGCCTTTCGCATGTCTTCCTAACCATGTAACCGGTAAGGGCATGATCAAGGAATTGAGAAGACAGTATCCCAAGTCAAATATCGTTCCGATCGATTACGATCCGGGCGCATCCGAAGCTAACCAGCTCAACCGTATCAAGCTCATGATAAGCACCGCACGTGCCGTAAGAGAGCAGGAAATTGAAGATGAGAAGAAAGCAAAAGAGGCTAACTGATGAGTACACTCCTTCTTGTTGACGGTAACTCCATAATCAACAGAGCTTACTATGCCGTAATAGGCAGAGCTCCGATGACAGCGCCTGACGGAACACCGACAGGTGCCGTAAACGGTTTCTTTAATTCCGTTTTGGGCGTCATGAAGGAATATAACCCTGATTATATGTGCGTTCTTTTCGACAGGAGAGAACCCACCTTCAGACATAAGATGAGCACGGATTATAAGGCTAACCGCAAGGGCATGCCTGATGATCTGGCTGCCCAGATGCCTGTTGTTAAGAATATGCTCGACCTTTACGGAATCAAGCGTATGGAACTTGCAGGATATGAAGCTGATGACCTTATCGGCACTTTGTCTAAGCAGGGAGAAGCACAGGGAATGGACGTCTATATCTTCTCCGGTGACCACGATGATTTCCAGCTTATCTCTGATAAGGTATCGGTTATCATGCCGCAGTCGGGTAAAGGCAAGGAGCCCAGAGTATTGTTCGACCGTAAGATGTTCGAAGAGACATACGGCGTTAAGCCTGAAGTATTTGTTCAGGTAAAAGCTCTCATGGGCGATAATTCGGATAACATCAAGGGCGTCGAGAAAGTAGGCGAGAAGACTGCATTTAAGCTCATCGCTGACTACGGTTCATGCGAGGAAGTATTCAATAATGCAGATAAATTATCTCCCGCATTGGGCGAGAGAATTAAGAATTCTAAAGAACTTTTGGATCTTAACATTAAGCTCTGCACGATCGACCGAGAATCTCCCGTTGAAGAAGGTGCAAAAGACTGCGTCTATCCTTCAAATACACGGGATTTCCCCGCGTTGTCCGGCGTGCTCAACCGCCTTGCGTTAAGGTCTCTTATCAAGAAGCTTGATCTTGAGGATGTTAAGCCTGCAGGATTTGAGCCTGCTGAAGAAGTTGATGATTTTACTTCAGGAATCTCATCAGAAGTCGAAAAAACTTTGAAGTCAGGACTTAACATCAAGTATGAAGTTCCGACTTTGATCGATCCTTCTGATCTTAATCTGGGAATCGATTTTGTTGACATTCCGTCTGGAAACAAGGTTATTCTCCTTGATTGGAGTTCTAAGGTTTTCTATGTAATCGATCCTGAAGATTTTTCGAAGATCTCGTCAGGCAAGAATATAATGCCCGTATCTTATGAGTATAAAGACAGATCCAAGATCATTAAGGAACCTTTGTCTTCTGTCGATTCCGTTTTCGACTGCGAGATTGCAGGATATGTACTTAACATCCTTTCAGGAAAGCCTGATCTTCAGAGATTATATGAGAGCGTGCTTAAGGCTGCTTATCCGGTTGAGGATAAGAAGGGTCCCGTTAAGCAGCTTTCTTTATTTGACGAGATCACCGAAGATGACGGTTCTTCCAAAGTTGAAGAGACAGCATCCAAGCTTTTGGCTGTTACTGCTATCGCGAAAGTAATTTCACGTGATATCGAGAACGATAAGAATCTTAAGAGCCTTCTTTACGACATCGAATTCCCGCTTGTAATCACTCTTGATAAGATCGAGAGAAACGGTATGCACGTATCAGGTGAAAGGCTTTCAGAGCTTCACAGCGAATATACAAAGCGCTTAGAAGATATCAGTGCCAGAGTTTACGATGAGTGCGGAACAGAGTTTAATATCTCATCACCCAAGCAACTTGCTGATGTCTTGTACGGAGAGAAGTATCTGAACCTTCCTTCAGGCAAGAAGGGCAAGAGCGGCGATTTCTCGACAGGTATCGAAGAGCTGAACAGGTTAAGACATATGTCTCCTGCGATCGACAACATCATCAAGTACAGAGAGCTTTCAAAGCTTGATTCTACTTATGCTGTCGGTCTTGCACGCGCTATAAAGAGCGATTCAAGGATCCATACGACATTTACACAGGCAATGACTAACACCGGAAGATTATCTTCCACGGAACCTAATCTCCAGAATATTCCTGTAAGGACTGAGGAAGGCTCAAGACTCCGTGAAGCGTTCACTGCTGAAGAAGGTAAGATCCTTGTAGATGCCGACTATTCACAGATCGAATTAAGACTCCTTGCTGCATTGAGCGGCGATGAGGTAATGTGCTCCGCATTCCTTGACGGAGAAGACATTCATAAGAGAACGGCTGCAAAGGTCTACGGCGTAACCGAAGACATGGTTACACATAAGATGAGAGCTACGGCAAAGACGGTTAACTTCAGTATCATTTACGGCATCTCAGATTACGGCCTCGCAACGGATCTCGGAATCAGCTACAAGGAAGCTTCTGATCTTATTAAGGAATACAACAACCAGTTCCCGGGAGTTACTTCTTATCTTGAATCCCTGCGTAAGTCAGGTGAGGAGAAGGGTTATGCGGTAACAATGTATGGCCGTAAGAGGATCCTTAACGAGCTCAAGAGCCAGAACAGAAATATAAAGAATTTCGGTTACAGGGCAGCTATGAATACGCCTATCCAGGGCACTGCCGCAGACATAATCAAGATCGCAATGAACCGTGTATCCAAGGCATTATCAGAGCGTCTGCCTTCCGCAAAGCTTGTAATGCAGGTTCACGACGAACTCATATGCGAATGCGATATTGAAGATAAGGACCTTTGCGCATCCATCCTTAAGGAAGAGATGGAGAAAGCAGCATCATTAAGCGTTCCGCTTCTTGCAGAGGTCGGCTTCGGAAAGGATTGGCTGGAAGCTAAGTAATGTTTGTATTAGGTATCACAGGGGGTATAGGCAGCGGTAAGAGTACTGTAAGCGGGTTGCTTGCAGAAAGAGGACTTCTTGTCCTTGATGCGGATGAGATCTCAAGAAGCGTAACTGGTCCCATGGGCAGGGCTATGCCTGAGATCGCAGAGACTTTCGGCAAGAAAGTCGTATCTGCAAACGGCGCTTTGAACCGCCGTGTCATGTCCGATATCGCGTTCGGAGATAAGAAGAAGTTAGATGACTTAAGCACGATCATTCACCGTCATGTTTTCGAGCAGATCGAAGAGACATTAAGCAAGGAAAAGGAGAAGGGTACCAAGTGCGTTGTCCTTGATGTTCCGATCCCGGTAAATAAGTTCCGTGAACTCTGCAACCAGATCTGGGTCGTAACATGCGATAAGGATGTCAGGCTTGCAAGACTTCAGAAGCGCGGAATGGAAAAGGAAGAAGCCGAGAGAAGGATCGCCGTTCAGATGACTGATGACGAATATTGTGAGCTTGGCGATCACTCTATAGATAATTCCTGGGATCTTGATGATCTTAAGGATAAGGTTGAAGTGCTTATCCGTGAGCAGCTGTACGAGAGAGGTATCAGGATATGAACTTGTCCGCAGTGATTACGGCCGTTATATTCCTGCTGGTATCAGTTGCCGCTCTGATCTTTATGTTTGTCGGCAATGCACCTTTTTGCAAAGGTAAGTACAGGAACTTTTACAGAGCTTGCTGCGGTGTATATATCAGCGGCGTTGCGCTCGTTCTGATATTCACGCTCATTATGAAGGGCCTTCCGGTCGCATATGTCCTTATATCAGACATTACCGTAACAGTTGTTTTCTGTTTTACAGTAGGACTTATCTATTTCATGACGAGATCAATCGTTGAAGCAGCTGCCAAAGCTGAGATTAAAGATGATAAAGAAGATAAAGAGTGAGAAAAAGGGCGTAAGGAAGGTAATCCTTAAGATCTTCCTTGTACTACTGATACTTTGTCTTATCGGTTTTGCGGTTTTGGGCGGCATGAACATCTTTATGCTCGTTAATACCAAAGATCACGTTTATTCAATGGAAGACTTCAAGAACGGTGATGTCTCGCAAACTGCTCATTACGAGGCTTGTCTGGTATTGGGCTGCGCCATCTGGGGAGATGCGCCGAGCCCGATGCTTGCCGACAGACTCCGTACTGCCGCAATGGTATATGAGACCGGCTGCTGTGATTATGTCCTTGTCAGCGGGGACAGCTTAGAGCCCGAGAGGTACGATGAGACTTCGGTAATGAGGGCATTCCTTATTGAACTCGGTGTTCCTTCTGATAAGATCGTCTGTGATACTTTGGGCCTTTCAACTTATGAGTCGATGTATAGGGCTGATGCTGTTTATCACTTGAAGTCCATGGTTGTCGTAACCACGGGCTTCCATGTAGCAAGAGGCGTATATGATGCACGCGGATTCGGAATCGACGCCGAAGGTGTCGAAGCGATCAACACAGGATACGTAATTAAGCCGTATAATTATTGCAGAGAGTTTGTAGCGCGCGGTAAGGATCTAATCTACATGATCTTCAAACCAAGCCATGATTTTATAGGATCGGTCTTATGACGGCAAACAATACAAAAAGGCTACCTTCATATATCGGCGGAATCTTCGCTATAATTGCCGGATTCTTCTTTATTACCATGCCGGAGATCTCGTCCGGCGTTATCGGTATCCTTTTCGGCGTGGTCCTTTTTGTAGCCGGTTTATCCGAAGTTATCGGCTATATCATATCAATAAAGCAGTTCAGGGAAGAGAACTACGGTAAAGCTGCCGGTGCCGAGATCGTGCTCGTGTATTCGATAATACTTATGGCTCTGGGACTTTTCTTCATCATAAGATATGAGATCGTTCTGCAGCTTCTGTCCACCATCGTCGGTATATTCTTCCTGATCGACGGTGTCGTTAAGTTAAGACAGGAGATCTTCCTTTTTACGAAGAAAGACATCTACAGCTGGTTTTTGCTTATCATGGCAATTGCCTTGATCGCTGCAGGCATAATCCTTTTGACAAACGCTCTTTACGGTACGAGGAACATAATCGTATTCTCAGGATGCGCATTTATAATCAGCGGACTTGAGACGTGCTTTTTCGATGCCGCGAAAAGAAAAGAAAATAAAACAAAAACCCGCAAAGACTGAGCCTTAAGCGGGTTTTATTATTCTTGGATTTATTTTCGAAGTTATATCAGACGTTGAATCTGAATACTACGACGTCGCCGTCCTTCATGACGTATTCCTTACCTTCGGATCTTACAAGGCCCTTTTCCTTGGCAGCGTTATAAGTACCGTTAGCGATGAGATCATCGTAAGCAACGACTTCGGCTCTGATGAATCCGCGCTCAAAGTCTGAGTGGATCTTGCCGGCAGCCTGAGGTGCCTTTGTTCCTTGCTTGATCGTCCATGCACGAACTTCCTTGGGGCCTGCAGTAAGGAAAGAGATGAGGCCTAAGAGGGAATAAGATGCGTTGATCATCTTATCAAGACCTGCGCTCTCGATTCCGAGGTCTTCCAAGAACATTTCGCGGTCCTCAGGAGAGAGCTCGCCCAGTTCTTCCTCGATCTTAGCGGAGATAACAACTACTCCGGATCCTTCTTTAGCTGCGATCTCTTTTACTGTTTGGACATAAGGAATGTCTTCATTCTTTTTGATATCGTCTTCTGCGATGTTTGCGCAGTAAAGAACGGGCTTCATTGAGATCAGCTGGAGATCTTTTATGTATTCCTGCTCGTCATCTTCGAATGAAAGAGTTCTTGCGGACTTGCCTTCAGCGAGGCAGTCGTAGATCTTCTCGTATACTGCGAGTTCCTTAGCGAAAGCCTTGTCGCCGCCTTTCATCATCTTCTTCGTGCGGTCGATCCTCTTTTCCATGATCTCCAAGTCAGAAAGAACAAGCTCGATATCGATAGTTGCAATATCGCCGGCAGGGTCAGCATGTCCGTTTACGTGGATAACGTCAGGATCGTCGAAGCATCTTACAACGTGAACGATGGCATCGCACTCTCTGATGTTGGATAAGAACTTGTTGCCCAAGCCTTCACCCTTGGATGCGCCGGCAACAAGGCCTGCGATGTCAACGAATTCGACGACAGCGGGTGTGTATTTCTCAGGATTATAGATCTCAGCTAGTTTATCCAATCTCTTATCTGGAACTGAAACAACGCCTACATTAGGTTCAATAGTGCAGAAAGGATAGTTAGCTGCCTCAGCGCCTGCCTTTGTAATAGCGTTGAAAAGAGTGCTCTTACCGACATTAGGAAGTCCAACGATACCAAGCTTCATATATATACCTCATTAAATCTTATTTTTGCCTCATAATTGTAGCACATTCACATAATAATACTTTGTAGGTTGTTTGTCGGTATTTGTATTGTTGTTGTCGGCTCTTTTGTAGGTTTTTGTAAGAAATGGTTCACTTTTGCAGGTTTTTGTCGCAAACCTTGCAGGTTTCAGTACTTTTTCTTGCGATGTTTTTGTAGTGATAATCAGTATTCGAAAAGCGTATTCTGCGAATAAAAGGAGGATGCGCCCATGCCTTCAAAACCTAATGTTGTACATATATATTCATGCTTTACCACCGGCTCTGATTCTACTGTTTCTCTTATAGAAGTCTCCATATCACCCGGTATTCCGACGTTCTCGGTAATCGGGCTTTGTGATTCATCGATAAGAGAGTCACAGGGAAGGATCAGGTCGGCATTTAAGTCTGCCGGATTTACCATGCCCAAAGGTCACATAACGATAGGCATAAGTCCTGCATATATGAGGAAAGCCGGTTCCGGTTTTGATCTTCCTATGGCAATGGGTATCTTATTTTGCTCCGGGCAGTTATATCTGCCTCCGGACAGCAGGATATATGCTGAAGGCGAGCTTTCTCTTGGCGGCGACATCATAGGAACGCCCGGTTCATGCTTAAGGTTAAAGACCGTACGGGATATGGATTTTGATTATAAGATCATTCCTGCAAGCGAAGCCTCAAGTGCAGGAATATCCTGTTTTACCGGTCAGGCCGTAAACAGTCTTTCCGATCTGAATTCATTATTTGAAGGCGGGAAGTATAAAGAAACAGTTTTCGAATACCAAAAGGAAAAATGTGACAGCGATTATATCGATATCTCGAATCTGAAAGGACAGGAGAAGGCGAAAAGAGCTTTGCTTATAAGTGCGGCAGGCTTTCATAACCTAATGCTCATGGGGAGCCCGGGATGCGGAAAAACACTTGCGGGAAAGATGCTCGCGGGTATCCTGCCTGAGTTATCGTCTGAAGAACTGTCTGATGTTTATTCGATAACGGAGCTTTTGGAAGGTGAGGAAGCCAAGCTTTGCGGCGAGAGACCGGTACGGCTTATAGGTCCGAATATAACCGTGGGAAAGCTTGTCGGTAATTCTTCAAGTCTTACACCGGGTGAACTTGCTCTTGCAAATAACGGCATACTGTTTGCTGATGAATTGCCTTTATACAGTTCTGAAGTGATTGATTTTCTTAGAAAACCGCTTGAAGAACACAAGGTTCAGATGATGAGGCGCGGGCAGCTTTATTCCTTCGACGCCAACTTCATTTTCCTCGGAACCGGTAATCCGTGTAAATGCGGACTCTTTTATGAGAGCGGTGACAGGTGCAGATGTTCGGCAAATGATATACAGCGTTACATGTCTAAGATAAGCGGTCCGTTTTTGGAGAGGATCGATCTTATTAGCGAGATGAGATCTATCTCAGGTAAAGACATGGCTTATATCTATGTAAACGATAAGGGCAGTGAGAGCCCCTCTTACAAAGAAATTGTTCAAAGATGCTGGGAAACGGCTCATATGCGTTATGGCGCTAATTATCTTAACGGAACTTTTCCTGACGAAGATATCAGAGATGTGTTAAGGGTTTCCGAGAAAGCCATAAAGTATGCGTCTGATACATGTGATAAAGGCTTTTTCTCGGCGCGCGGGTTTACAAGGATCTTAAGGGTTGCAAGAACCATAGCTGACATTAAAGGCGCAGCTGATATTTCGGTAGACGACATTGCGGAAGCGGTGCAGTACAGAAAGCGGGGATTCTGATATGGAATTGAAAGATAACAGACAAAAGGACCTTTTTTATTCAGCCGTAATGCTTAACACGGACATCAATTATAAGACTTTTATTGACCTGATAGATAACAAAGCAATTGAGACATACAGGGATATTGCTGACATTGAACTGCTTAAAGAAATTGCCAAAGGAGAGATCAAATTGAAGCCGGATACTGTGGTCAAGATCAAAAAGCTCATAGATTCATACAGTGATATCGTAAAGATCGTAAATAAATACGAAAAGATCGCTTCAGCAAATAATATCCGTGTTGTATCAACTCTGGATGATAAATACCCTTATAACTGGAAAGTGCAAAGCGGAATGCCTAAGGTGTTCTATACAAAGGGCAACATTGATCTCATCGAAAAGATGACATTTCAGGGAGCCGTTTCTGTTGTGGGTTCAAGAAATCCCAGCAAGTATTCTCTCTATGCAACTGATCAGATATGCAGAGACTTGGGAAACAAAGGCATAACGATCGTTTCAGGCATGGCTTGCGGCATAGACAGGCAGGCGCATATATCTTCTGTTAACACTGCAGGCGGTACTGTCGCAGTGTTGGCGGGAGGTGTCGACAACATATATCCACCTGCAAATAAGGATATTTACGACCTGATTGGAACCAATGGCCTTCTTATTTCTGAGATGCCGCCCGGGCAGATGCCCTTAAGACAATACTTTCCGTCCAGGAACAGGCTGATAGCCGGATTATCTGACACAACTCTGATAATGGAAGCGGGAGTCTGCTCTGGAACTCTTCATACGGCTTCGTTTGCAGCTATACAGGGAAAAGAGGTCTTTGTCCTTCCGAATAACATCTACTATGAGAATGCCAAAGGAGGATTAAAGCTCCTGGAGGACGGCGGTAATGTTCTGTTAGGTCCTGAAAGTGTTATAGACAGCGTAACAAGAGCCCTGATGTTCAAGCGTATGGGAATGGGAAGTTCTGCTGAGATCAGCTTTAAGGATGATAAAGACGACTTTGCCGGTCAAATTGATATTGATGCTTTAAGAGAACTGGCTAAGGTAAGTCCAGAGGCTCTGACTGATGATGACTGGAAGGTATTAATTACTGATGCGCTGACCTTAAAATCCCTTTGCGCGGACGAACTTTGTTCTGTTACAATGCTTCCGTTTTATAAGATTTCGATACTTTTGACAGAGCTTGAACTTAATGGGACAGTTTGTCAGGAGAAGGGTAAGTACTCGTTGACATTTGTATAATGATGATATATTTTTAATTAAAAATATAGAGGGGTACTTATGAGCAAGAAATTAGTCATAGTTGAGTCTCCTGCCAAGTCAAAGACCATTGGCAGATACCTTGGAAGCGATTATATCATTTCCGCATCCTTAGGCCATATCAGGGATCTTCCTTCCGGAAATCTCGGTGTTGATGTTAAGAATAACTTCAGACCTTTATACATAACGATGAAGGGAAAGGAGAAGGTAGTAAGAGACTTAAAGCTCCTTGCTGCTGATTGCGACGAGATACTCCTCGCAACGGACCCTGACCGCGAGGGTGAAGCTATTGCATGGCACTTGGCCAAGGTTCTCAAGATCGATCCTGATTCAAAGTGCAGGATCACATTTAATGAGATCACTAAGACTGCGGTTCAGGAAGCTATCAAAAATCCCAGAACCATCAATATGAATCTTGCCAATGCACAGCAGGCAAGAAGAATCCTCGACAGACTCGTTGGTTATGAGTTAAGCCCGCTTCTTTGGAAGAAGATCAGAAAAGGCTTATCTGCAGGCCGCGTTCAGTCTGTTGCCACAAAGATCGTTATGGACCGTGATGCCGAGATCGATGCGTTTAAGCCTGAAGAATACTGGCTCATCAAGGCTCTCGTAACGCCCGGAAAGAATTCCGATAAGTTCCTTCTTGGTTACTACGGCATCGCTGACGGTGACAAGGTTAAGAAAGATGACCTCAAGTGCCTTGAAGACGCACAGGAAGTATTGGATGCAGTAGGCAGCGGCCCGCTTGTCGTTGATTCCGTAAAGAAGGGCAAGAAGGAGAGGAATCCTTATCCTCCGTTCACAACATCTACATTGCAGCAGGAAGCTTCAAAGAGACTCGGCTTCTCATCCAAGAAGACAATGTCCATCGCACAGCAGCTCTATGAAGGTGTTGAGATCGCAGGACAAGGCCAGACAGCTCTCGTTTCTTATATCAGAACAGACTCCGTACGTATCTCCGAAGAGGCTGTTGCAGCTGCAAAGGACATCATCAAGCAGCGTTTCGGCAGCGAATATTGCGCTCAGTACAAGAGACAGTATAAGAATAAGAATTCCGCTCAGGATGCTCACGAAGCGATAAGACCTACACACTTTGATCTTGATCCCAGAGACATCAGAGCTTCTCTTACAAATGACCAGTACAAGCTCTATCAGCTTATCTGGGACAGATTCCTTGCAACTCAGATGGCATCCTGTAAGCTCGATACCGTTACTTGCCAGGCTACATGCAATAACAGAGTTTTCAGAGCAACAGGTGAGACCGTTACATTCAAGGGATTCCTTGTTCTTTATGATGATATTGCTGAAGACCAGAACAAGAATGACGATGCAGACGGAAAGGCTATCATCCCGCCTCTTGAAGACGGCATGAAGCTTGAACTCTTAGACCTTAAGTCTTTGCAGAAGTTCACGACTCCTCCGCCGCATTATACTGAAGCTACGCTCATCAAGGCATTGGAAGAATACGGTATCGGCAGACCTTCAACATATGCTCCTACAATCTCCACGATCCTTGACCGTAAGTATATTGAGAAGAACGGAAGACTTCTCCAGATCACAGATCTCGGAAAGATCGTAACCAACATGCTTTCTGAGAACTTCAGCGAGATCGTTGACCTCTCATTTACGGCTGACATGGAAACAAAGCTCGATGAGGTTGAAGAAGGTAAGGAAGAGTGGGAAGAAGTGCTTAACAGCTTCTATCCTGAATTCAATAAACAGATCAAAGCTGCTCAGGAATCTATCGATAAGATCACATTTGAGCCTGAGAAGACAGGTGAGGTCTGCCCCCAGTGCGGTGCAGAGCTCGTTTATAAGGAAGGAAGATACGGTAAGTTCATTGCCTGCTCCAACTTCCCTGAGTGCAATTACACAAAGAATATCGTTGTTTACGCAAAGGGTGTGTGCCCTAAGTGCGGTTCCGGTCTTCTTGTACATAAGTCCAAGAAGTACAGAAACAAGTCATTTTATACATGCGATAAGCAGGGATCTGATCCGAACTGCGACTTCATTTCATGGGATCTTCCTATCGAAGGCAAGTTCTGTCCTGAATGCGGAAGCTACATGATCCTCAAGCATTTCGGCAAGAAGGCTTATCCCAGATGCTCTAACAAGGACTGCGTAACCAACGCAAGAAAGAGCAGAAAATCTTCAGATAAGAAGAACGAAGATGAAGAATGATCCTGTTGTTACTATCATCGGTGCAGGTTTAGCGGGCTCTGAGGCCGCTAATATCTGTGCGCGTGCAGGCGTTCATGTAAAGCTCTATGAGATGAAGCCTGTTAAATACAGTCCTGCTCATCACTCTGAGAATTTTGCAGAGCTTGTCTGCAGCAATTCATTAAGAGCTGCTGCAAGAGAGAATGCCATCGGTCTTCTTAAAGAGGAGCTCAGACATTTAGGCTCGCTCATTATGGAAGCTGCCGATAAGAGCGCGATCCCGGCAGGCGGCGCTCTGGCGGTAGACAGAGATGAATTCTCAGGATATATAACTGAATCAATCAGGAATAATCCTCTCATTGAAGTTATTCCCGGCGAGGTTACGAAGATCCCTGAAGAAGGTATCGTCATCGTAGCTACCGGCCCTCTTACGGAAGGTGAACTTTTCGAAGATATCTTGCGCGTAACCGGAGATACTTCAGGACTTCATTTCTTTGACAGTGCAGCACCTATCGTAACAGGCGATTCCATTGACATGACCAAAGCTTTCAGGGCTTCCAGATACGGCAAGGGCGGAGACGATTACATCAACTGTCCGATGACAAAAGAGCAGTATCTGGCATTCAGGGAAGAACTCGTAAATGCTGAGAGGGCAGAGGTCAAGAACTTTGACAGAGAGATCGTTTTCGAAGGCTGCATGCCTATTGAGGTAATGGCCCAGAGAGGCGTTGATACGATGAGGTTCGGTCCTTTGAAAGGTGTCGGACTTATAGATCCCGCCACAGGTAAGGAGCCTTATGCGAATCTTCAGTTAAGACAGGACGACAGAGCAAAGACCATGTATAACCTTGTCGGTTTCCAGACAAGACTTAAGTGGCCTGAGCAGAAGAGAGTCTTCGGCATGATCCCCGGTCTTGAGAATGCGGAGTATACACGTTACGGCGTCATGCACCGTAATACATTCCTTAATTCTCCATTGTATCTTTCATCGCATTACAGCTTGAGAGCTAAGCCTGATATTTTCTTTGCAGGCCAGATTACAGGCGTTGAAGGCTATATCGAATCCACGGCTTCAGGCTTTATGGCCGGCTTCTATGCAGCACAGAGAGCACTCGGGATTGAGCCTTCTTATGAACCTGATGCCTGCACGGTGATCGGTTCGATGGCGCTCTACGTATCTGATCCACACATAAAGAAGTTCCAGCCTATGAATGCGAACTTCGGTATCGTAAGCCCTATCGAAGGAAGATTTAAGGGCAAGACAGCGAAAAAGGATAAGAATAATGCACTTGCTGACAGGGCTTTGGAGCACCTTAAGGCATTTGAAGAAAGCGTTGAGAAACTGACCACATAATGGCTAAAGATATTAAGGACAACAGTAATTCATTTGAAGAAAGAGCAAAAGGTCCTTTTGCTCATTTCTTTATTTCGGGATGGAATCATTTAGTAAGGCTCATGGGCGTAAATGTCCTTTTCATGCTCTTTAACATCCCTGCATTGGCGATAGCTTTCGGATTTTCTCTCATTTTTATGCCGGGTCTTATATCAGCGTTTGACCTTTATAAGTTCATATCGGTACCGTCAAATGAGGGTATGATCACTCCTATCGAAACAAACGTTGTTTCATCTCAGCTTTTATCGCTTTTAATAGTATTCTTTGTTGTTTCCATGGTAGGGAGCCTTCTAATTTGCATTGGTCCTTTCCAGACCGGTTTTGCCCAAGTTTATAAGGACATAAGGAACGGTACTTCGGTATCATTGTTCGGAAGCTTCAAGGTCGGTCTCAAAGAGAACTGGAAGAAGGCTTTGGTATCGATGTTCATAGGTATTATCTTATCCGCGGTGATAATCCTTGCCGTAAGCTTCTATCTCAACATGAAGACGGATGTGGGAATTATAATCGGAACCGTCTTCTGCGTTGTTTTTATTGCTTTTGTCCTCGTTCAGAACTTTGCTTATAACCTGATGGTAACGACTGATCTTAAGCTCGGAAAGATCTATAAGAATTCGATTTTGTTCCTGCTTATAAGATTCGGTCACTGCCTCGGCTTAGGGATCGTAGTAGCTCTTTTCTATATCATTATCCCGTTTATTCTTCTGATGTCTGCATCGTATATGACGCTCGGCATCTTTATCTTCCTTTATTCATTTGTAGTGATCGCATGGGTTCAGTACGGTCTTGCTTACTATACGGGACGCCTTGTCGACAGATATGTTGCTGAAGATGAAGAAGCTGCCGAAGAAAACAGTGAAGAAACTTAAGTAAATTGCGTTAGAATAGAATAGTAGTTTTGGAAAAGCTGTTTAAGAGGATAGTTTTAAGTTCCTGCAATGTACGATTTTGATCTGTTGCCTGAAGATACGTTGTTTGCTCTTTATGTTGCATTGGTGCTCTTTGCCATTGCATTTGTTTCTTTTGTCGCAATAGCTCTTTATACGCTCATAAAGACTACTCTTTATAACAAGAAGCACGAGGATAAGCTCAAGCTCACGCCAGACGTTGCTTATTTCCATGAACGCGGTAAGCGCGGCAATCAGGAAGACTCTGTTTATATCTCGCCTTTGGATAAGATCGAAGAAGCGGGTTTGGTCGCTGCGTGCTCTGACGGTATGGGCGGACTTCTTAACGGCGAAGTCGTATCAAAATATGTTACCGATTCTCTTGCAGAGAATTATCCTTTCAAGTTCGATGCCCAGGCGGAGAACGCGAAAATAA
The DNA here is from genome assembly GCA_902780785.1 of Oscillospiraceae bacterium. Taxonomy (GTDB): domain Bacteria; phylum Bacillota; class Clostridia; order Saccharofermentanales; family Saccharofermentanaceae; genus Saccharofermentans. The sequence goes on from CACZGS010000002.1 coordinate 166,502, forward strand.
TATCCGGTGTTTCCGACCGCGTTTATGAAGACTTCCACTTAAGCGCAGGTGCGACGCTTGTCATGGTCCATATTTTCGATGACCTTCTGAATTTCTACAGCTTGGGTGACAGTAACATCATACTGATCCGTAATAACCGGGCGACGCTTCTGAATAATAAACAGAACTACGCATCTGTAATGATCAAGAAGTTTTCAGAAGGCGGTATCGATACCGTCGATGCATATAAGGATCCCAGGGCAAGGGGCCTTACTGATTTTGTCGGCAACTTCAAATGCAATGTACAGATGACTTCCAAGCCTATGAAACTCCGCGATAATGATATCATTATCGTTGGTTCCGACGGTGTTACGGACTCAATGCCTTTGAACCGAATCGTTAATCATATCCATTCTGATCAGAATGCAACGGGCATTGCCAGAATGATCAAGTACGGCGTTAAGTCCAGTAAGAATCCCAGACAGGATAATTACTCGGCGATAATAATTAAGATGCACAGGAGCATAATGTGATAGAGTATTACACATTTAAGCACAGGGGTGATGCCCTTGATTTTACGGATGAAGTCTTCTTGAGACTTGTCCCTAATCTTACTGTTGCATTGTTCTTCGGAAGCAATCTGAAGATCGCGCCTAAGAGCCAGGCACTCTTGTTCTCTGAGATCTTAAACAGTGAAGAAGGCGGAAAGAGTATTGAATACTTATCTTCCGTTTTCGATGACTGCCTTGATGAAGAATCCGAATATCTGATACTTAGAGTCCTTAAGAACGGCGTTGAGTGTTACAGGAGAGGCGGAGTTTACGCCAAGATCGTAAAAGACGGCCAGATCCATGTTCTGCCTAACGGCTTCTTCGGACTTAATGTTGGTGACAGCATAGTGTGCGCTACGGCTAATTTCTATAAATATCTGACCGATGAAGGAATCCTTGCGGATGCTCTTGTGTCATCTTCAAGCAACGAATGGATGAACATGCTGATAAGAAGGATCTCTGATCAGTGCCAGCTTAAGTGCGGAAATCTTTCTGCAGTAACTCTAAGACTTAACGATTAGTCCTGTTCAGATGCGTTTTTATAGCGAGCTTTATAATCCTTCTTGCAGATCGCTCGATATCATCACCTGAGATCAGGCCTTTTTTAAGTGCTTTCATTATCTTAGAAGGAATATGAGGGAGCCCCGGCATTATAAGGTCGGTTCCTGCCTTGCAGCAAAGCTCATCAAGACTCTCGTGATGTCCTGTTGCGAACCAGTCTGTCATGACGATGCCGTCAAAACCCCATTCATTTCGAAGGATCTTAGTCTGAAGATCGTAATTAAGGGCAGTGTAGATGCCGTTTATCTTGTTGTAACTGCACATTACGGCTTCAGGATGCGCAGTCTCAACAGCGATCCTGAATGCTCTGAGATAGATCTCACGAAGTGTTCTCTCGTCAAGATTTGAAGATGATACATTTCTCTTCGTCTCAAGATTGTTGGCCGCGAAATGCTTTATTGTAGGGTAACAACCGTACTCTTCGTGAACTCCTCTGATAACGCGGCTTGCAATAATACCGGTTAGGACAGGATCTTCGGAATAATATTCGTAGTTTCTTCCGCACAAAGGGTTTCTGTGGATATTCAATGCAGGTGCAAGCCAGAAGACCACACCGTATTCGAGCATTTCCTTAGCTACGGCACTGCCTAATAATTTGGCATGGTATGTGCTCCAGGTCTGTGCAACCACAGTCTCAGATGGCCATGAGGTGCAGTACTGGTAGAACAGTTCCTGATCTTTGTTTTTATCTGAAGCTGAACCGATCTTAGAGATCTTATGAACGTGCCTTAATGATTCAGGCAGAGTCGGAACAGCGAATAAGTTGTGCTTAGGTTTAGTCGATATCTGAGTGAGGTTAAGACCCTGAGGACCGTCAGCCATAGGCATGGCGTCGATGCCTTTGTTGAACAGTTTGGACGTTGTATATCCGACGGCTCCGAAAACCCTGTGTCTGAAGGGACCTAAGTAAGTTCTGCCGACCAGGAGCTTGCTCATATCCTTATATGTAAGACCGGATACGACCAGGTCAATTTCCGTATTTTTCTCGAATTCAGGAACTGTATATTTATGAGTTATGCATTTGATCTCAGAAGCTTTGATCTTGCCGTGCCTGATATCTGAAGGAATATCTCTTTCGCTCTTATCATGAATGATGTAGTCGATCTTGCGGTCTGACAGAGATATGGGATCGGTCTTCTCGGTGACGGCATCTTCATCAAGCTCTAAGACAAGTAACGGAGTATCGTTCAGGTAGACGACATATTCGCCCTTCTCAAGAATAAACTGATGGTTATCATTGTCAAAAGCTGCAAAGTATTTAAGATCGAAATCGACTGAGAAATAATCCTTTTTGCCGGGTTCCAGGAGCATTGTCTTTGCAAATGCCACGAGGCTTGATTTTTCTCTTATGAGTTTGTTCTCAGGACAGGATAAGAAGAGCATGGTGACTTCTTTGCCTGCTGTATTTCCCGTGTTGGTAACACGAACGTTAACAGAGACTTTCGTTCCGCGGTTGGCACAATAATCCGCTTCAGTCTTAAAAGATGTATAACTTAACCCGTAACCGAACTTATATCTGGGCTTTATGCCTTTCTTATCGAACCATCTGTAACCGACAAAGATGCCTTCTCTGTAGTCTTCCTGATGCATATCTGGATTTCTTTCAGAGAAAGTGTCGGATGAAGGGTAGTCTTCGTACTTATAAGCCCAGGTATCTGCAAGTCTTCCTGAAGGATTAACTTTTCCTGTAAGGATGTCAGCAAGAGCATTACCGGATTCCATGCCGCCCTGCATGAGAAGAACGACAGCAGAGAAACTTATCTCATCTAAAAAGGAGAGATCTATAACCGCACCGACATTCAAAACAAGGACTGTATCCTTATGGTTTTCGACGATTGAACGCATTAGTGAGATCTCATCTTCGGTCGCATAGTAATCGCCCGGAATATCTTTCCTGTCAGCACCTTCGCCGGCCTGTCTTGCAAGAACGTAAACAGCAACATCTTCGTCTGAAGAATCATCTTTGGTAACCGGTCTGCCGGAAGGAAGGTAGAAGGGGTTATCGGCCGCATAATCCATATGCTGCATAAGAGGAACTTTGCGCATTGCTTTCTTTAAGTTCTTCTTGTAATCAGAAAGTTCTCTTTCATAGATCTCATCGTATTCATTCAGCCAGGATTCATTAACAATATTGATGCCGGCGTTCTTTAAGCCTTCTTCGATATTTACGCTGTGTCTGGGATTGTTCTCGCCTGATCCTGTGCCTCCGAAAACCGTATGCCTTGCACCGGCACCGTAAAGAGCGACCTTTTTTGTGTTTAATGGGAGGACGCCGTTATTTTCGAGAAGTACGATTCCTTCTGCGCAGATCTCTCTTGCAAGATCTCTGTGTTTGATCTCGCGTTCGGTTAATTCAGGTGTGTTCTGCGCATAGAATAAAGGCTTCATATCAACCTAATCTCTCATAGAATTCTTTTCTGAAATCTCCGAGTCTGTTTTCTGCGATCGCCTGACGGATACGCTCCATGAGGACGAGCAGGAAATAGATGTTGTGATATGTGCAGAGCCTTAAGCCGAACATCTCGTTAGCCTTGATAAGGTGTCTTACATAAGCTGCAGAGAAGTTCTTGCATGCATAGCAATCGCAGTCAGGATCCATAGGTCCGAAGTCTTCGGCAAACTTTTTGTCTCTGATGATCTTCTTGCCGTAATCGGTAAGGATCGTTCCGTGTCTGCCCATTCTCGTAGGGAGAACGCAGTCGAACATATCAACGCCTCTGCATGAACCTTCGATAAGGTAATCGGGAGTTCCGACACCCATAAGATATCTGGGCTTATCTTCAGGCATGAGAGGGACAGTGCAGTCGATCATGTCGATAAAGAGATTCTTCGGTTCGCCGACGGAGATTCCGCCGATCGCAAAACCGGGAAGATCAAATGAAGTGATGGCGTCAGCGCTCTTCTTGCGGAGATCAGGATACATGGAGCCCTGAATGATACCGAAAAGAGCCTGTTCGTCAGGTCTCTTGTGAGCTTCGATGCAGCGCTCAAGCCATCTAGTCGTCCTTGCCTGTGATCTGTCAGCATAAGCGTGCTCGGACGGGTAGGGGCAGCATTCATCAAAAGCCATGATGATATCAGCACCCAAGTCGTTCTGGACCTGCATTGAGATCTCAGGAGTTAAGAAGAGCTTTCTTCCGTCGATGTGGGAACTGAACTTAACGCCTTCTTCCTTGATATCCTTGGGCTTCGAAAGAGAGAACACCTGGAATCCGCCGCTGTCAGTAAGGATTGCGCCGTTCCAGTTCATGAATTTATGAAGGCCGCCGGCTTTAGCTACAATATCGCTTCCCGGTCTGAGCCAGAGGTGATAAGTATTGGAGAGCATGATCCCTGCGCCCATGCCGGATACTTCCTCAGGACTCATTCCCTTAACGGAAGCCTGCGTTCCGACGGGCATGAATGCAGGCGTCATGAAGGTTCCGTGAGGTGTGTGTACCTTACCTAATCTGGCGCCTGTCTGAGCGCATGTGTGGATGTGTTCGTACCATACGGGGAAGTTGGACATATCAGTTCTCCAAATCTGTAATGAACATAGCGTCGCCGAATGAGAAGAATCTGTATTCTTCCTCAACGGCATGTTTATATGCGTTTAATACGTTTTCTCTGCCTGCAAGAGCTGATACCAGCATTATCAATGTAGATTCAGGCAGATGGAAGTTGGTGATAAGCGAATTTACGCACTTAAATTCGTAACCGGGATAGATGAAGATCTGTGTATAGCCTGAAGCGGGCATCATCTCAGGATCGTTGGATGCTACCGTCTCAAGTGTTCTTGTGGAAGTTGTGCCGACAGATATGATCCTTCTGCCTTCGGCTCTGGCTTTTCGAATAATGTCTGACGCTTCCTTGGGGAAGTCATACCATTCCGAATGCATCTCATGATCTTCTATGGTCTCAGCCTTAACGGGTCTGAACGTTCCCAAACCTACATGAAGAGTAAGCTCAGCGATCTCAACACCCATTTCTTGTAATTCAGCGAGGAGTTCCTTTGTGAAGTGAAGGCCTGCAGTAGGAGCAGCAGCGGAGCCGGAATCTTTGGAATAGACAGTCTGATAACGCTCAGGGTCATCAAGCTTCTCATGGATATAGGGCGGGAGAGGGATAGTTCCTGCTTTATCAAGGACTTCTTCCCATACACCTTTGAATTCGAATCTGATAATTCGGTTTCCGCTCTCAAGGACCTGTTCGCACTCGGCTTCAAGCTCGCCGGGAATAAAGGTCATGCGTTTTCCTTCTCTGACCTTCTTGCCGGGGCGTGCTAATGTCTCCCAGTGGTTGTCATCGATCCTCTTTAAGAGCAGGAGCTCTACTGGACTCTGCGTATCAGAACGTACGCCAAGTAATCTGGCAGGAATGACTCTGGTGTTATTGATAACAAGAACATCGCCAGCCTTAAGAAATATCTTGATATCAGGGAAGTGGCCGTCAATTACCTTGCCGGTCTTTTTATCGAGCACAAGAAGGCGTGATGCAAGACGGTCCTTGGTGGGAACCTGGGCAATGAGCCTCTCGGGCAGATCGTAGTAAAAATCAGAAGTTTTCATATTCCGTGCCTTATTAATAAAATATAACGACAGAAGTTTATCACAAAATACAAGAAAATGCGGATTCACATATCGGTATTTGATATAACAAGAATATTTGGTTTGCTAAAATTTTTGAAAATACAACATAAGGAGCATCCCTATGAGAGCATTATTCATCGGCGGAACAGGCACCATCAGCAGTGCTATCACAAGAAAACTCGCAAAAGATCCTTCCTGGGAATTGTGGCTTATCAACCGCGGTAACAGGGCAGATACGGTTCCTGAAAATGTCCATCAGATCGTCTGTGACATCAACGATGAGGATGCTGTCAAAAAGGCTCTGGAAGGCATGACATTTGACTGCGTCGGCGAGTTTATCGGATTTACCGTAGACCAGGTAGAGCGTGACTACAGGCTCTTTAAGGACATTACCAAACAGTATATCTATATCAGCTCAGCTTCCGCATATCAGAAGCCTGCTGCAAGCTACATAATCACTGAAGGCACGGCTCTTGCAAATCCTTACTGGGAATATTCCAGAAATAAGATTGCCTGTGAGCAGTTCCTGATGAAAAAGTACAGAGAAGAAGGTTTCCCGGTTACTATCGTTAGGCCAAGCCACACTTATGATGAGAGATCCATCCCTCTCGGTGTTCACGGCAAGAACGGTTCATGGCAGGTCGTAAAGCGCATGATGGACGGCAGGCCCGTTATCATCCACGGTGATGGTGAATCCTTATGGCATCTGACATTTAACGAAGATTTCGCGAACGGCTATACGGCACTTATGGGCAACCGCCATGCGATCGGTGAGGCTTTCCAGATCACGGGTGACGAAGTTTTTACATGGAATCAGATCTATCAGACCATTGCTGACGCTCTTGGCGTTGAGCTCAAGGCTTACCATATTTCATCTGAGCTCCTTACCGCATTAGGACCTGATTATGACTTCGAAGGAAGCCTTACCGGCGATAAAGCCGTATCAGTGGTGTTCGATAACTCTAAGGTTAAAAGACTTGCACCTGACCTTAAGACCAATGTGCCTTTCCATAAGGGCGTAAGGCTTGCATTAAACTACATTCTGGACCACATAGAGTGCAGGAAGGAAGATCCTGAGTTCGATAAATGGTGCGATAAAGTCATTGAAAGCATTGAGGATATGAAAAAGAGCTTTTAAGATTGTTCGAAAACTATTGTGCAAAATATATATTTTTTGTTGTAAAATAAATCAGTTTTTTCGAAGGGAGACTAATTATGTCTGAGATTCCTTATAAGATTTACCTGTCAGAGAAGGAGATACCTACAGCTTGGTATAACGTCCGTGCTGACATGAAGAATAAACCCGCACCGCTTCTTAATCCCGGTACAGGCGAGGCTTTAAAGGCAGAAGACCTTTATCCCATCTTCTGTGAAGAGCTTTCTAAGCAGGAAATGAACAACACTGACCAGTGGATCGATATTCCCGGTGAGATCGTTGATTTCTATAAGATGTACAGACCTTCTCCGCTCGTAAGAGCATATTGCCTTGAGAAGGAACTCGGTACTCCCGCACACATTTATTACAAATTCGAAGGAAATAACACTTCCGGTTCACATAAGCTCAATTCAGCTATTGCTCAGGCTTATTATGCTAAGAAGCAGGGACTCAAAGGTGTTACAACTGAGACCGGCGCAGGCCAGTGGGGTACAGCTCTTTCAATGTCCACAGCTTACTTCGGACTTGACTGCCAGGTTTACATGGTTAAGGTCTCCTATGAGCAGAAGCCTTTCAGACGTGAAGTCATGAGAACATATGGTGCTACAGTTACACCTTCTCCTTCCATGACTACAAACGTAGGCCGTAAGATCAACGAGCAGTTCCCCGGAACAGACGGTTCATTGGGCTGCGCTATCTCCGAGGCTGTTGAAGCTGCAACATCCCAGGAAGGCTACAGATATGTATTAGGCTCCGTTTTGAGCCAGGTATTGCTCCACCAGTCAGTTATCGGTCTTGAGACAAAGGCTGCACTTGATAAGTACGGCATCAAGGCTGACACGATCATCGGCTGCGCAGGCGGCGGTTCTAACCTGGGCGGACTTATCTCACCCTTCGTCGGCGAGATGCTCAGAGGTGAAGCTAAGTATGACATCATTGCAGTTGAGCCTGCTTCATGTCCTTCACTTACAAGAGGCTCCTATGTATATGACTTCTGCGACACAGGCCGAGTTTGCCCTCTCGCTAAGATGTACACATTGGGTTCCAACTTCATGCCCGCACCTAACCATGCAGGCGGCTTAAGATATCATGGCATGAGCTCTATCGTTTCACAGCTCTACGATGACGGATATCTCAGAGCAACATCTGTTAAGCAGACTGACGTATTCGCAGCTGCTGAGAAGTTCGCAAGAGTCGAGGGAATCCTTCCTGCACCTGAGAGCTCACACGCTATCAAGGTTGCCATCGACGAAGCTCTTAAGTGCAAAGAGACAGGCGAAGCTAAGAATATCGTATTCGGTCTTACAGGAACAGGTTATTTCGACCTCGTTGCTTATCAGAAGTACAACGACGGCGTTATGGATGACTACATTCCTACAGATGAGGATATTGCAAAGTCTCTTGCTCAGTGCCCGAAGATCGGCTGATATAATCGTATAATACTGTTAATTTCGGGACCGCTTTAATGCGGTCCCGTTTTGTTTTTCCCGAAAAATATTGATTATCAGGGAATATTAGTAATAAAATTGAGTTTAGCTAAATGGATAAGGGAGATCATCAATGGCTGATTTCGATGCAGATTGGAAGATAACGGGCACACCGGATCCTGCAACGCCGGATCCGCAGCCTCATCAGACACAGGCTCAGACTGCTTATCAGGCACCTGTACAGCCGGCTGTTACAACAGTTCCGGGGTTTGCTCCTCCGCCGGCACAGCAGGCAGTTACAACTGTCCCGGGTTTTGCGCCTCCGCCGTCACAGCAGACTGTTACACCCGCAACGGGTTTTGCAGCTCCGCAGGCTCAGGCTCAGCAGCCTTCCACGCAGCCTGTTTTCGTAGGTTATAACATAAACGGCCCCGTGTACCGCAATGCGAGCGGCTTTGTTACACGTGCACCTAATGCCGACCATACGGCCGAGAGGGAAGCGAACCTTATGGAGATAGGGAAGATGATCAATCATTTTTCTCCTAAGGGCGAGATCTATAAAGAATATGAGAAGTGCCGTCAGGATATCGATAAGTTCATGAAGACAAGCGTAGCACCGTTTGTCTGGGGTATCTTATTGATCCTTCACGGTCTTATCAGCTTGTTTATCGGAGTCACTTCAAAATCCAAGAACAATGTCATGATTTATTGCTCTGTTGCAGCAGGTTTTATCGTTATCGGCGCAGGTTTTATAGCGCTCTATTTCTTCAAGAAGAAGAGACACGAGAAAAAGGTCGAAGCTCTTTTGGAAAAGTATAAGGACCTCTCAAGCCAGCTCAGGATTGTCTATAACGGTTACAGCAGCTGCGTTTTGCCTTCTGAATACACCGATCCAAGGCTTTTATATCATTTCCAGTCCATGATCTATCACGGAAAGGTATTTTCGATAGGCGCTGCACTTAATTCTCTTTTGGCTGTGCCCGGAGTTTACCAGAAGGTAGTTAATGCAAAGCAGCAATTTGAGACTGAAACGGCAGAGATGTTAAACGGAACGCCGGCATTCTTTAATGCCTACCGTTACTTCAGGCTTATGTAGCACTGTCGTTATTCATCTTTGAGAGCTGATCACGACGTTTAACACAAGGAATAATGATCTCGAAGCAGGCACCGCCTGTCTCTTTGTTGTGTGCTTTTACAGTACCGCCGTGCTCTTCGGCAATAGCTAAGGCAAGGGCAAGACCGATTCCGTGCTTACCGTCCGAACCTTTTGAGAAACGCTCGAAAAGGTGATCCGCAACTTCAGGAGCGATACCGGGACCGTCATCCGAGATCTCGAAAACGACAGTATCATCAGTATTGTTCTTATAGCATCTTAAGGTTACTGCAGTCTTACAGTATCTCAAGCAGTTGGAGAAGATGTTTTCGAGACATCTGATAAGATCGTTCTCGTTGCCGTATATATAAGCATTCTTGATCTTAATGTCGTTGATGATAGCCTTGTCTTCATGAATGAAGTTGCCTCTTACACGGTCGATGATCGTGTCGCAGATCTTTCTCACGTTGATAGTCTGCTTCTTTACTTCGTAGTTGCCCGACTTGCTCATATCCATCTTGGAAATGGAGAGGAGGTTCTCAACAAGGCCTGAAAGACGACCTGTCTCGTCGATGATGACATCTATTGCGTTATTTCTGTCCTCGTCGCTCTCGAAAACGCCGTATTTAAGACCTTCCGCGTAACCCTGGATAGACATAAGAGGCGTTCTTAATTCATGTGAAGCATTCTGGAAGAATGTCTTTTGTTCGATATCTGATTCTTCGAGCTTATAGGCCATCTGGTTCATTACGTCACCAAGTTCCGACAGCTCTTTACTGACGATATGGCCTTTAAGCGGCTTAAAGTCACTCTTGGCAATTCTCTTAGCAAATCTCGAGAGCTTCTGTGTGGAGAAGATAAGAGGGTAGGTCATGACGATACTTAATACACCGGCGATGATGATAGCAAGCAATGCGGCCTGAAGGAGTGCCAATGAGTTTGTTGCCATGAACGAATAATATGAAGCTGAGTTTACATAGACGCAGAGATAGTAATTTGAAAATAATTCATCGATGTTTGCTTCTGAATTAAGATCAGCCGCCGGGACATCATTCTTGTCAGGATCTACGGGATCCGGTTCCTTGGATTTAAAACCGACAGTCCTGTAATAGACGATGCTTCCGTCAAGATCGATGGTCTGTGTCTTATTAAGGCTCTCGTATCCGCCTTCATCGATGACTTTGTTGATTACTCTGATCGAAGTGTTGGTGTAGGAGACAGAGTAATAAGCATTCGGCCAGAGGACCGTGAACTTGCCGGTCTTCTTATCCAAAGTATAAAGAGCGATATTCGCCTGGTTGGAAAGGTTATCTGACGTTGCGATGGATTGTAACAGGTGGGCTCTGATAGTGTCATCGGCGTTGCCGTCTGAAGTGTTGAGCTGCAAAGGTAAAGCCTGCGACAAGCTCTTTGTTGAATCAACCGCGTTTTCAAGACGGCTGTCGCACTGGTCATAAATATAATCTTTGAAGATCGACTGGATATAGATGTTGATGATAAAAACGGCCAGAATGATAATAACGATCTCGACTGCATAAAAGTGCAGCGAGATCGGTATTCTTATAGCCGATTTATTTCTGGATGGCTTTTTAGGTTTTAACCGTGCCTTATCAGGCTTGTCAGTCATTAGTCCTGATTGTCTCCGTCGTCTTCGTCATCTGCTTCTTCTGTTGTTCTGTCCACAAGTCTGAAGCCATAGCCCCAGATAGTAGATATTTTAGCATCTGACTTGGAAATTTTCTTCCTTAATCTTTTAACGGTGTCATCAGCGACTCTTGTCTCGACCTGAGTCTCATAACCCCAGATCTTGTCCAGTAATTCAGCTCTTGATACGGCTCTGTCCCTGTTGGAGATGAGGTAGGTAAGGAGCTGATATTCGTTGGGAGTAAGCGGGAGGGGCTTACCCTGCATCGTTGTTTCCTTAGTCTTTCTGTTGATGATGATGTCAGCAAATTCATAAACTGCATCGTTATCGGGCTTATCACCGGTCTTGCCTGTGATCTCTTCCTGTCTCTTAAGGATGGATTTAACCTTTGAAACGAGCTTGATGGGTGAGAACGGCTTGGTGAAATAGTCGTCGCTGCCCATATCAAGGCCCTGGATATAGTCTGTGTCGCTGTCTTTTGCAGTGAGCATGATGATCGGCACGTTAGAAGTCTTGCGGATCTCCTTAAGGATAAAGAATCCGTCGTGTCCGGGCATCATAACGTCAAGGATGATGAGATCAGCAGGTGAGTTCGAAAATACTTCAAAAAGCTTGTCGCCTGTAGGGAATCCTGTTACGTGAAATCCTTCTCTTTCAAGGAATGTCTTAAGCAGATTTCTGATGTTATCGTCATCGTCGGCGATATAAATAAGTTTGTTCATTATTATCTCCATTTTCCTGAAATGAAATTTACCCAATTATTTTATATGAAAAAGAATGTCCATTATCTTATAAAATGGTGCAAATGTGCGGAAATAGTGCAAATAACTTTAGTTTTGAAGTTGTTTATGGTTAAATGTGTGTGCTTAAGAAATGAAAGTCGAGGATGTATTATGTCTACAGTACTTGTTACCGGCGGTAATGGTTATATCGGTTCACATACAGTCATTTCTTTATTCGAGAACGGTTACGATGTCGTGATCGCTGATAATCTGTCTAACAGTAAGATGGAGGTTCAGAACCGTCTCGAAAAGATCACCGGTAAGAGATTCAAGTTTTATAATGTCGATTGCTGCGATATCGACTCTTTGAGAAAGGTTTTCGAAGAGAACAAGATCGACGCGATCATTCATTTCGCAGGCCTCAAAGCAGTAGGTGAGTCTGTAAAGATCCCTTTGGAATACTATTCCAATAATATCGGCAGCATGATAAACGTCTGCCGTCTCATGACAGAGTTCGGCGTAGATAAGCTCGTATTCAGCTCTTCTGCAACAGTTTACGGCGAGAGCGAGGATGTTCCTTTCACAGAGGAAAGCCCTCTCGGAACATGCACAAACCCTTACGGCTGGACAAAGTGGATGCTCGAGCAGATCTTGAAGGACTATGCTAAATCAGAGCCTTCAAAGAGGATCTGCCTCTTAAGATATTTCAATCCGGTAGGCGCACATGAGAGCGGTCTTATCGGTGAAGATCCCAGAGGCATCCCCAATAATCTGTTCCCTTATATTTCGAAGGTTGCAGGCGGTACATTAGAGTGCCTTACGATCTTCGGTAATGATTACGATACACCTGACGGAACTTGCCTGCGTGACTATATCCACGTTGTTGACCTTGCTGAAGGCCACGTTAAGGCTATCAGATATCTTGAGAAGACAGATGAATCCGTTTGCGTATTCAATCTCGGTACCGGCAAGGGTACATCAGTAATTGAAGCTGTCAGCGCATTCGAGAAAGCTTGCGGTCATGAGATCAATCACAAGTTCGGTCCCAGAAGACCCGGCGATATTGCTGTCTGCTATGCATCCACAAAGAAGGCAGAGGAAGTATTGGGCTTTAAGGCTAAATACGGAATCGATGAGATGTGCTCATCATGCTGGAAGTGGCAGACAATGAATCCGGAAGGTCTTAAGGACTAAGGGTTCATATTTAGGAGTTTTATGGATAATAGAAACAGAAACCGCAGTGTACAGAAACATTCAGATGAAGAGGCCGCTTATTACGGGTTTTCCAAGGATGTTACCAAAAGAGCATCCAAAGCAAAGCGCAAAGTTAAGAAACTCAATCATCTTAAGCTTCGTCTGATCTTCGGTACTGTTGCTGCGCTCTTAGGTGTTGTGATCGGTCTTGCGATCTTCGGTGTCTGGTATAAGGAATATCTCTTAAACCAGATCACATATGAGACCACATCACCCAATGAAGTGGCAACGATCATCGACGAATATGGCGATACCGTTGTCTTAGGCGACCTTACCGAGAGCACGAAGTTCAGCGTGATCCAGGATGAGCCTGTCAAGAACTTCCTTCTTATCGGTATCGACAGCAGAAGCAAGAATTACAGCAAGGACGGTAAGGGAGACAGGTCCGATGTTATCGTCGTAATGTCTGTAGATTCCAATAAGGGAACTATCAAGCTCTTGTCTATTGCAAGAGACTCTTATGCTTATTTCCCGGGTTATTCAAAGCCTCATAAGATCAATGCCGCAATGTCTTACGGCGGTCCTGCGCTCCTTCAGGCAACGGTAGAGAGCGTCTTAAGGATCAAGATAAACGGTTACGCTTATGTTAACTTCAGCCATATGGCCCAGATCATCGATGCCGTTGGCGGCGTATACGTTAACATGACATCGGGTGAAAAGAAGGTTGCTAACCAGTATATCCGCGAGCTTTCCAAGAGCGCTGCGCTTATCCAGGATACCGGTAACGATACATGGCTCAACGGTACTCAGGCTGTAGCTTATGCCAGAGTCAGATATGTTGGTAACGGCGACTATGAGCGTATGGAAAGACAGATCGAAGTCCTGCGAAGCCTTATGAAGCAATACATGAAGCTGTCAGCCACTAAGAAACTTGCGTGCATGGATGACGTTCTCGGCGCCATCGTAACCAATATCGATAAGAAGGATATTGAGAAATACGCTTTTGATTTCCTGCCTTCGCTGCAGAAAGCCGAGATGCAGTATATCCAGCTTCCTATTGACGGATGCGTCAACCAGGGTACATATGGCGGCGAGTGGAGCATGCGTATCAACTGGAACGCAATCGTTCCTTACGTACAGGAGTTTTTCTATGGCGAGAAACAAGAATTCGACCCTGTAAAGATACCTCCGAAAGCGCCTGAATTAAGCCAGTGTAAGACTGATATACCGCTCGAAAAACTCATCCATTAGAGTTTTTGACTTTTTTTGATTTTCGTCTTGACAGTATAGAGTTTAAGAATTATATTTTGTTGTGGTTAGCACTTAAGGGTTAAGAGTGCTAACCACAATTTCATTGTATTGGAGGTCTTTTTTATGACAATTAAGCCCTTAGCAGATAAGGTAGTAGTAAAGAAACTTCAGGCTGAAGAGACAACAAAGAGCGGCATTATCCTGTCCTCCGGTGCTCAGCAGAAGCCTCAGATCGCAGAGATCATCGCAGTAGGTCCCGGCGGAATCGTAGACGGCAATGAGATAAAGATGGAAGTTAAGGTTGGTGAGAAGGTCATCATCCGTGACTATGCCGGCACAAACGTTAAGCTCGACGGTGAGGAATACATCATCGTTCGTCAGGACGACATCGCTGCTATCGTTGAAGATTGATTATAAATTTGGAGGCGAATATATATGGCAAAAGACATTAAGTACGCTGAGGACGCAAGAAAGTCCTTAGAAGCAGGCGTAAATAAGGTAGCCGACACAGTTAAGGTTACTTTGGGACCTAAGGGAAGAAACGTAGTACTCGACAAGAAGTACGGTGCACCTCTTATCACAAACGATGGTGTTACTATCGCTAAAGAGATCGAACTCGAAGACCGTTATGAGAACGCAGGCGCTCAGCTCGTTAAGGAAGTTGCTTCCAAGACAAACGACGTAGCAGGTGACGGTACAACAACAGCTACACTCCTTGCACAGGCAATCATCCGTGAAGGCATGAAGAACGTTGCTGCAGGAGCTAACCCGATCATCTTGAGAAAGGGTATCTCCAAGGCTGTCGATACAGCAGTTTCCGAGATCCTCGGCAAGGCTAAGCAGGTTGACGGTTCCAAGGATATTGCACGTGTTGCTGCTATCTCCGCAGGCGACGAGGAAGTCGGCAAGATGATCGCTGAAGCTATGGAAAAGGTTACATCTGACGGCGTTATCACAGTAGAAGAGAGCAAGTCAATGCTCACAGAACTCTCTGTTGTTGAAGGTATGCAGTTCGACAGAGGTTATATCTCACCTTACATGGCAACTGATACAGACAAGATGGAGACTGTTTTCGATGAGCCTTACATCCTTATCACAGATAAGAAGATCTCCAACATCCAGGATATCCTTCCTGTAATCGAGCCTCTCGCTCAGTCCGGCAAGCAGCTCGTTATCATCGCTGAAGACATCGAGGGTGATGCTCTTGCAACACTCATCGTTAACAAGCTCAGAGGCGTATTCACATGTGTTGGTGTTAAGGCACCGGGCTTCGGCGACAGAAGAAAGGCTATGCTCGAAGATATCGCTATCCTCACAGGCGGTCAGGTAATCACATCTGATCTTGGCCTTGAGCTCAAGGATACAACACTTGACCAGCTCGGCCGTGCACACCAGGTTAAGGTTAATAAGGACAACACCATCATCGTTGACGGTGAGGGTGAAGAGGGCGCTGTTAAGTCCCGTGTTGCCCAGATCAAGGCTCAGATCGAAGAGACAAAGTCCGATTACGACCGTGAGAAGCTCCAGGAGCGTCTCGCTAAGCTCTCCGGCGGTGTTGCAGTCATCAAGGTCGGTGCTGCTACAGAGACAGAGATGAAGGAAAGAAAGCTCCGTATCGAGGATGCTCTCAATGCTACAAAAGCAGCAGTTGAAGAGGGTATCGTTCCCGGCGGCGGAACAGCTTATGTTAACGCTCTTCCTGCAATCGCAAAGCTCCTTGACGAGACAGAAGGCGATGTTAAGACTGGTGTTAAGATCGTTCTCCGTGCACTTGAGGAACCTGTACGCCAGATCGCTGCAAATGCTGGTCTTGACGGAAGCGTTATCTGCGAAAAGATCAAGAACTCCACACCCGGTACTGGTTACGATGCTTTGAACGACAAGTATGTTGACATGTTTGAAGCAGGAATCGTTGACCCTGCAAAGGTTACACGTTCTGCTCTCCAGAATGCTGCATCCGTATCTTCAACAGTACTCACAACAGAAGCTGTAGTAACAGATATTCCTGAGAAGGAAGCACCTGCTATGCCTCAGCAGCCGATGTATTAATCGTTCGCAATACTAATTTTCGCGAGCGGGGCTTCCGCGCTACGCTTGTGCAGAAGCTCTCGAAAATTGTATTGCTCACTTGCAGAAGTGAGAAAACTTCGCGAAAAATCAGATTGCTCATTTACAGAAGCAAACACTTTAAGGACCGCTCCGTTTGGAGCGGTTCTTTTTTGCGGTTTTTCGAGGGCTTAAAAATGGCAATATTGAACCATTCAAATGCAGTTTTATGTTAGAATAGGTTCGTTTGAGGTGAATCATGCTACAAGACAGTTTTATTGAGACAAGCGTTACGCGTAAAACGGGCTTTACAGAGGTTATTTTCAATACTTTCCTCGTTACGGCCTGTATTATCACGATATTCTTCGTAAATTTCATTCCGCTCTCATTGGGATATAATGCCTGGTTTATCACCGGTATCATTTCATTTGGTATCGTTGCTGGTGTTGTTATCCTTATCAAGCGCGAGAAGAAGATCTATGAGATCGAGATGTCCAATGACCTTGTCGACTGTGCGATCATCAACGGAGATAACAAGCGAGATGATCTTGTTAGCTTTTCCATCAAAGACTGCGAATATATAGGTCCGGTTACTTCTGACAGGTTTGAATCTGACCGGGCGGACGCTCATTATGTGATCAAGATGACTGATTTCAAGAACTTCGATATCGTTGATACATACTGGTATTTCCTGGTCGTTCAGGAAGGCGCGAAGATAATGGTCGTTTTCCACTATAAGGATGAGATGTACCAGGTGTTCAGAAGATATAATCCGAGGAATACCATCCCCATGAATAAGTTGCCTAAGAAGGCAACAAAGGAAGAAGAAAATGTCTGAATTTCCAACATATACGGATATGGAAGTCTATTGCAAGGCGACTGAATGCGGCATAGGCGATAAATTGTACTGCTCCACATTGATAGGCGATCTTCAGGAAGCTGCGGAGAGGGGCTCCAATGCGATGGGATTCGGCACTGATTTCCTTAAGGAAAATGAGATCTGCTGGATAATCCTTAAGATGAGGCTTCAGTTTACCGAGCTTCCTTCCTGGCATGACACTTTCAAGATTAGGACATGGGGCAGTTATATCGATAAGTTCTATTTCGGCCGTGAATTTGAGATCTATAGCTCAGATAACAGGCAGATAGGCAAGGCAACATCTGTATGGATCCTTGCGGACTGGAATACCCACAGGCCGGTAATTCCGCAGAAAAGGTCCGAATTGCCTCTCCCGGTCGTTCAGAATCCTGTTCTTGTATTTGATGAGAAAGCTCCTAAGATCCGTTTCCCGGAACGTAATGAGATTGCAGGTGATATCGAAAAGCCTGTAATTATCAAATATGCTGATTTTAATGAGCTTGACCGCAACAGGCACGTCAATAATTCGCGTTATACGGCATGGGCTTATGATGCCTTGTTCAAGTGCGGATATGACGTTACCAAGATCGAAGACCTTGTTATTAACTACAACAGCGAAGTTAAGGCAGGGGAGAAGGTTGAGCTGTTTATAACGAAGAATGACGGTAAAGTAACCGTTTTCGGCTATAAAAACATAGACACAAAGGTTTTTGCCGTTGAAATGACAATGAGAAACGCCTGATTTCTCAATGAATTTTGCTTTTTCGCCCCTTTTTACGCTTTTTTGTTTTTCTTACTTTGTTATAATAGAGAGTTGTATCAGAATTTCTGGAGGTAGCAATGATCGAGATTAACAATCTTGTGAAGAGATATGGCGATAAAAATGCCGTTAAAGGTATCTCGTTCACAGTAAATGACGGTGAAGTCCTCGGATTTTTGGGACCTAACGGTGCCGGCAAGACCACAACGATGAATATCATTACCGGATATCTTTCTTCTACATCCGGAACTGTAAAGGTCAACGGCCACGATATCCTTGAAGAACCTGAGCTTGCAAAGAAAGCAATCGGCTATCTTCCTGAGAATCCGCCGCTTTATAACGATATGACCGTTAAGGAGTATCTGAACTTCATATGCGACCTTAAGGCCGTTGAGAAGGAGAAGCGCAGGAACATGCTCGATAATATCGTTGCAATGGTCAAGATCTCCGATGTCTATGACAGACTTATCGGTAACCTTTCAAAGGGTTATAAACAGAGAGTAGGTATCGCTCAGGCGCTTGTAGGCAATCCTTCGATCCTTATCCTTGACGAGCCCACAGTCGGTCTTGATCCTAATCAGATCATCGAGATCAGAAGACTTATCAAGTCTCTTTCCAAGAATCATTCGATCATCATCAGCTCTCATATCCTTTCTGAGATCCAGGAGATCGCTGACAGGGTAGTTATCATCAACCGCGGTAAGATCGCAGCTATCGATACGATCAGCGATCTTTCAAAGAGACTTTCCGGCCAGTCCAAGATCCTTCTTACATTCAGAGGACCTATCAAGGAGGCCATCACCAAGATCCGCACCGTAAGGGGTATTGTTTCTGCCGTTTCACGCGTTGCAGACAGCAAGTATTCACAGATCGAGATCACGATCGCTGCTAATGATACTGCTGAGACAAGAGTAGCAATTTTCGAGCTTATGGCCAGAGAAGGCTGGCCGATACTGGAAATGCGCTCCATGGATCCTTCTCTTGAAGAAGTCTTCCTTAGCATCACATCAGGCAAAGGAGGAGTTAAGTCATGACAGCTATTTTCAAGAGGGAATTCTTATCCTATTTCAGATCGCCTGTCGGATATGTGGCTATCGCTCTTTTCTCATTCCTTTCAGGATTCGTTTTCTATTCACAGTTTGCTACCGGCGCTGTTGATATAGCGAGTGAAGTTATATCACTCAGATCTTTCTTCTTCGTTATCGTTCCGATCATCACGATGGGACTTCTTTCAGAAGACAAGAAGAGAGGAACCGATGTTCTTTACTATACGACTCCGATCAGCCTCTTTAATGTCGTAATCGGAAAGGTCCTTGCTGCTTTCGCTTTGTATGCGATCATGTTCATCAACGTTATCATTCACATCATCGTTACCGTTAACTGCGGCGGCGTATTCAGTGTCGGTGCCGTTGGTACGATCATTGTATTCTTCTTCATGGCATTCATGTTCATTTCAATCGGACTGTTTGCTTCAGCGATTACAGATAACCAGATCATTTCCGCGATAGTTGCTTTCATTATCATCCTCGTAACACAGCTCCTCGGTACGATCGGTGATTATCTCGGTTCTGCATTTACTTCGATGTTCTCAGGCATCAACACTTCATTTGCCAATAATGTCGGCAATGCTATCTCAAGTGCCATCAATTGGCTCGATCCTTTCTTGAAGACTCAGGATTTCCGTCTCGGAATATTCTCCGTTTCTTCTCTTGTATTCCTCGTTTCAGTCGGCATCCTGTTCCTTTATCTGACGTTCAGGGTTCTTGATAAGAAGCGCTGGAGCCAGGCTTGACGGAGGTATTTTGACATGAGTAATAAAGTTCAGACTGAAAACAAGAATACCGATAACCGTTCCGATAAGATCAAGCTTTATTCGATCGGTGCGGTTGTCCTCCTGATCGGAATACTTATCGTTGTTAACGTCCTTTTCGAGAAGATCCTTGGAAAAGCGCTTACGTTCGATTTCTCTGATTCATTATCTAATTCCATCTCTCAGGATTCTATTGATTATATTGATTCTTTGCCCGCTGATACAAAGATCCGTATCGTAGGTCTTTTCGAGAAGCCCACAGACGTATCCGGAACACGCTATCAGTACATAATCCCGCTTTTAGACGATTATGTTAAGTGCGGCAAGGGTAAGATCTCTGTGGAATATGTTGATGCTAAGACACATCCGAACATAATCAACGAACTTGATCCTACGAATTCTTATGATCTTACGAATAATCTTGATTCATATGTCATCAAATACAATGACAATATCAAGGTAGTATCACCCTATGACTGCTATTCATATGATCCTGATTATCTTTCACAGGGTTACTATTACGTAATCGGCAATAATACCGAATATACATTCACGAATTCCATGTTTATCCTTACACAGGGGTATTCATGCAAGGCTTATGTAATAACAGGCCTTAATGACGATTCGAATACCTATCTCAAGAACATTCTTGAGGGTATGGCAATTGAATATAATGAGCTTGCCGTAGCCGAGAACTTCGTAATCCCCGAGGACTGCGATCTTTTGATCCTCAACGGCCCCGACAATGATATTTCCGATAAGATGCTCGTTGCCATGACTCAGTATATTAACAATAACGGCAAGCTCCTTGTATCCGTTAACTACAATATCAACAATACCGGAGAGAAGTTCGACAGGCTTAACACGCTCTTGAATGAGATGAACATCAATATCGATGCAGCATTGATCTCAGATAACGATCCCTGGCATCAGCTTGGCGGTTATACGACAGATACTTCCGTTAATACTGTCGGCGCATTCGTTGATTATGTATCGACCGGTGCTCTGCACAGCACATTTGCAAGATCAGTAAGAGAGATCGATCCGCATGTTTCAAATATTGCCGTATATCCTGTTCTCGTTACAAGTGATAATGCCGCAACAGTAGGCGTAGACAAGAATGGTAATGAGATTGCAGGAACATACGTACCCGAGCAGCAGTTTAATGTCTGCATGTATGCTGAAGGTGACGGCGATGATCCTGCAAAGGCATTTGTCTTCGGAACAACTAACTTTACTTCTGATGATTACATTTCCTCTTACGGCCTTAACGATTCCAACGTAACGTTTGTTAAGTCATGTATAAGAGAACTTGCGAGCACGAAGATCGTATCCGTTCTGAATATTGCTACAAAGGATGTCGACAACTTCGCACTTTCTACAGAGAAAGCTACAGCATCCGCAGCTACGGCAATCCTTGTAGTCTTCATGATCGCTATCCCGATCATTCTCGTTGCTGCTGCAATTATAGTCTATACAAAGAGGAAGAACCTCTGATATGAAGTCAGTCAAAAACCTGTTAGTTCCGTTTATCATCTTTATTGCGCTGTGTTTATTCGCAGCTGTATATTTCATTGCTGACGGAATTTCCAGAAAGAAGGCGAACGAGACAACTGAAGGTTTCTTCACGGTCTTAAGCATCGCACCTAAGGATATCAGCCGTCTCACCGTTAAGAATAACGAGACAGGTTATACGTCTGTTATCGATTGCGCTTTGGATGATACCGGCAACATTAACTGTCAGTTCAGAGGTGATGACTTTTCTGAGTCCGAGAAGTACTCACAGTCCAAGCTCCTCTTTGTCGTAAGCACTTTATCCACTTTCTACAGTGAGAATAAGATCGAATCAGCATCAAATCTCGCTGAATTCGGCCTTGATGCTCCGAAGTATAAAGTTACCATTGAAAGCACCGAAGGAACGACCAATCTGTTTATGGGCAGCAAGACACCTGATGAACAGAGCTGTTATATGTATGTCGAAGGTTCTTCTGATGTTTATACCGTCGATATCCTGAAATATACATATGCCGGATGCAAAGGGATAGATCTTCTTGAGGCTTTGGTCATTGATATCGACTACAATGACGTCAAGACGGTTCATTTTGACAGAAAGACAGACGGCTTGTCACTTGATGCTACGGTGTCAGTAGGTAAGAACGGCATTGCTTCATTTAAGCTTTATTCGCCTTATGTTCACGGAACCAGCGGTTATTTTGGAACTATGTTCGATACGCTCTCAAATCTATATATTGATGAGTTTGTCGCTGTCGACAGCTCCAATTTATCCGAATACGGTCTTGATGTTCCGGCATATCATTTCGCATTCAATATGGAAAACGGAGAGAAGATCGAATACTTCTTCAGCAAGCCCGTAAGCGGTTACTTTTACGGATATGCCAAGAACGCTGATAAGTATTTCAAGCTCTCGGAATATACTCTTACAGGTGTTGATAATGCAGAGACGGTCCTTATCGATCCTTATATCTGCTACGTTTTTGTCAGGGATTACTCAACGATCATCGGAACATATAAAGATAAGTCATTCAAGTTTGATCTTGATGTAGCTGACGGTGAGAGCATCGTTTCAGATGATTCAAGAGTTACGTTAGACGGCCGTAATGCGAAGATCAATGACTCATATGGCAGATCTTACAGTTCGATCCTCTTTGAGAGTATTGCCTGCATTAAGATCGGCGGAATTGAGATCGCAGAGAAGACAAAGCCTTCATCAACTGCAGAACTTTCGCTTACATTTATCGATAAGAACTATGTAACGACAGTCTATGAATTCTATCCGAAGGATACGGGTTCTTATTATGTATTCAAGAACGGCGAATATATGAACTTCTATGTGTACGCCACGGAGATCTTCAATGACGGCGGAACTGATACATATAACTATGGCTACTGGAGAGCATATGAACTCTTAAACCAGGCTATTACTGATAACATGAACGGTATTTACGATTTATAAAGTGATGAACAGGGAAATGGATAATAAAGCTAATAAGGTTAAAGCGAAAAAAGCAACAAATAAGCCTTCCGGCAAGAAGAATAACGGAAGCGTCTCACAGGCTGCGATAAGAAAGGCTCTTACGATCGCCGTAATGATCTTCTCGCTGCTTCTTATAATCAGCATTGCGCTGATCTTTGTAGTGTCAAAGAAGATCGAGTCACTGGCAGGTGCAGACGCTCAGATCAAGCTCTCGGCACAGGGCGGTTTCTCGTGCGAATATTCTGAAGCTCAGAAGCTCTATCCTTACGGTGACGGCTGTATCAAGGTCACTTCCGAGCGTATCGCTTATCTTAACCTTACAGGTAATGAGATATTCTCCCAGATAGTATCTTACCAGAACCCCCAGTGCGTTATCTTCGGTGATACCGTAGCTGTATTTGACCGTGACGGTTATGGCTTTACCGTTCTTGATAAGGATGGTGTCTGGTACACCAAGCCTATGTCCAACCCCATTAAGTCAGTTCAGATGTCTGATGACGGTTTCATGGCTGTAATCACGGGCGGTGAGGACTCTTATGGTGATGTTACGCTCTATGACAGAACAGGTAACCAGCTCGCCGTATGGACATCTTACAACTCTGGTTTTCCTATCTGCTGTGCCTTTAACAGCGATTCATCGCTTCTTGCAGTATCCACGATCAACACCAGCGGTGCCGTCATCGTTCCTTATATCAGAGTTTTCTCGATCTACAGCAACGATAAAGGTTATGAGGTCTTCGATAATGCCGTTTATACGACTGACGACAACGTTATCTTTGCGTCTCTGTGCTATGTCGGCGAAAAGCTTTGCTGCTTTACATCCAACTCGCTCTATGAGGTCAAGAACAATAACCTCGCGAGAATGGACTACGATTTCTCGGCCATCAGCTATGTTAAGAACATTAACGGAAATCTCTTCGTTACATACTCTGACGGTATCAGCCAGCTCAGCAAACTCGCGGTAATCGATTCAAGGGATGCTATCCTTTATAACTCAAATATCGGTACGAATATCATCTGCGTTGCTCAGAATAAGACCAACTACGCGATAAGCGTCGACAGGCGAGTATTCATATTCACATCAACGGGCGTCATCATAAATGACTATTCCGTCGATGAGGATATCATCAGAATGAACTTCATATCCGGCAACAAGCTCTGCGTTGTATCCACGAGCGGTGTTCACACGATTAATTAAGGTGTGCTTATGGAAACTGAAGTTAAGCTGAGTTTTAAGAACACCGACAGCCTCATGAAGGTAGCGTCATCAGATCTGTTTTCGGAATGCGGCATAAGTTCAGAGCCGAAGACTGTGACGCTTGAGAATTATTATCTTGATACACCTGACATGAAGATCCTGCAGCGCAACGGTTCTGTCAGAAAAAGGATCGTAAAGGGCGAAGAATCCTACATTGAAGGAACAGTCAAATACGGCGGCGGTTCATCTTCGGGCATTCACAAGCGTTATGAATGGAATGCAAGGCTTAACGGGGATTTTTCCATTGAGGATTTCAAGAAGGGCATATCTGATGACGGCGATCCCATAGAACTTCTTGATGAAGTTTTCGAAGGCGTTGGATCATCAGATCTTAGTCCTCTTTGTTATAACTCGTTTGTCAGAACAGTCTATAAGCTCGATTATTTCGGAACCGTGATAGAAGCATGTTTTGACCGCGGGATTATCTATAATTCGGACAAGAGCGGATCTGATGAGATATGTGAACTTGAGCTTGAGTTTATCAGCGGCAACGTTAATGAACTTATGGTTCTTTCTGAGCGCATAAAGGGAGAATTCGATTGTCTTCCTCTCGATAAAAGTAAATTTCAAAGAACTCTGGAATTGGCGAAAAGGGGATAATAGCTTATGAAGAGTACAGTTTATGATTGCATCATTGTTGGAGGTGGCGCGGCAGGGCTTTACTGTGCTGCGCAGCTCGCCAGAACGGCCTTTTATTCAGGTAAGAAGATCCTGATCATTGAAGGCGGCAGCAGGGTGGGAAATAAGCTCGCTCTGACCGGAAGCGGCAGATGTAATCTTACAAATACCGAGATCGATCTTGCTAATTACAACACGGACGATGCCACAAGGCTTGCTTCGTGCTTTAACAGATATGGGGAGCCTGATACAAGTTATTTCTATGAGAACGTATTAGGCGTTGTCCTCGAAAAGAAGGGCACTCTCGTTTATCCTTCCACGTTTAAGAGCTCTACTGTTGTTGACGCACTAAGATTCTATCTTGCCGATAACAATGTCGAGACAGTATTAAAAGAGCGCGTTGAGGCTATAAAGAGGATCGAAAACATCTTCGAACTTAAGACTAACAGCGATAAGACATACATAACGAGAAACCTTGTTATCGCCACAGGCGGCATCACATATCCTGCAACAGGTTCCACCGGTGATGTCTTAAAACTTGTAGAGGGCCTTACAGATAAGACATGCTTTGTTCCTTTCATGCCTGCACTCACATCTCTTACAGCCAATATGCCCGGTATCAAGGGTATGGCCGGCATCAAGTGCAGAGGTGACGTTAAGATCGTAGGCGGTGACGGAAATATCAAGGCAAGATCAGAAGGCGAGATTCTTTTCACAAAAGAAGGCGGCATTTCCGGTATCTGCGTAATGGATGTTTCTGATTCCGTTGTAAGACTTTTCGAGGAAGGCGACGAAGACGTAAAAGCAGTTTTGAATCTCACCGGTAAGACCGGCGGAGAGATATTGCAGATGATCTATATCAGAAGACAGATGTATCCTCACAGGAACTGCGCTGATGCCTTGTCAGGTATGCTCTTAAGGAACGTTACCGACTTCGTTATGAAGAAGATGGGACTTAAGTCAGATAAGATGACTTTAAGAGATCTGGATGATTCCAAGCTCGTTGAGCTGACGAACCTTCTTTGTGCTTTCCCGCTCCAAATCACAGGTTACGGCGGAGAAGATAAGGCACAGGTATCTTCAGGCGGATTTAAGCTCTCAAAGCTCGACGATAACATGCAGGTCAAGTATTGCAACGGCCTTTACATAATCGGCGAAGCAGTCAACGTTAACGGTATCTGCGGCGGCTATAATCTGCAATGGGCATGGACTTCTGCAGCTCTTGCAGCGGAAGGAATATCTCAAAATGTTTGAGATAAGAGTAGTTCCAAGAGTCAATAAAGATATAGCTGTTAACAAGATACCTGATTCGGTTCTCATCATTGAACAAATAAAGAGATCAGGCAATAAAGCAATGCGCCAAGGCCTTGAGGAACTGGAAGAAGGCAATTGCATTCTGGATATTACCAGGAAATTCATTGATGCAAGGCACGGTAAAGTCGTTATCAATTACAGGTTCGACTTTATATCACCTGAAGAAAGAGACGCTGCTGAGAAAGAGGCAGCAGCTAATGCCATGCCTTATCTGGCAGATTTTGACTGCAATAAAGAATACAAAAGACCTGTTGTCGTCGGAACAGGTCCGGCAGGACTTTATTCTGCGCTTATCCTTGCTAAATACGGTCTGAGACCGATTGTTCTTGAACGCGGATCTGAAATGGAGCAGCGTATTGCAGATACCGAGAATTTCAAGCAGGGAAAGGCTAAGATCAATCCGAATTCAAATATTCAGTTCGGAGAGGGAGGAGCAGGAACGTTTTCTGACGGAAAGCTCTATTCAGGTATCAGTTCCGGTCTTAAAGACTATGTTTTAAGGTCTATGATCGCTCAAGGAGCGCCTTCGGACATCCTTTATGACGCTCATCCCCATATCGGTACCGACAGACTTCGAAAAGTAGTAACGGGTGTCAGGAAAGAGATAATATCTCTCGGCGGGGAAGTAAGGTTCAATACGACTTTCTTAGGTTACAAAGCAGAGAAGGGTGTTCTGAAGACGATCACGGTTTCTGACAGTAAAGGTACCTATGAGATGCCTGCAGACCGCTTGATCCTGGCTATCGGACATTCCAGCAGGGATACATTCAGAGCATTAAACAGATTGGGCCTTGATATGCAGTCGAAGCCTTTTTCAGTTGGCGTCAGGATCGAGCATCTTAAGAAAGATATAGATTCGGCCCAATACGGTTTTGATTCTGATCATTCATCGGATATCACGCCCGCTATCTATAAGCTCTCATGCGATACAAAGACAGGCCGTAAGCTCTATACATTCTGCATGTGTCCGGGCGGTGAGGTAGTTGCCGCACAGTCGGACGAGAACAGCGTATGTACGAACGGCATGAGCCTTCGGGCAAGAAATAACACAAATTCCAACAGTGCAATACTTGTACCGGTCGATTCCAACGATTACGGTGAGGGAGTTCTTGACGGCATTAAGTTCCAGGAAGAACTTGAGCATAAGGCATTTATCGCAGGCGGAAGCACAGGAAAAGCACCCTCTGTTAGATATGGAGACCTTATAAAGGGGCAGAAGACTACAGAATTCGGCAAGGTTAAGCCTTCATTCATGCCCGGAGTTACTTGCGCAGACCTGTCTGAAGTTTTCTCTGAAGCCATTCTTGATACCATTAAGGACGGTGTCGGGATAATGGGCAGGAGGATAAAGGGCTTTGATGATCCGGACAGTGTTCTTACCGCTGTTGAAGCCAGGAGTTCGTCTCCCGTAAGGATCGTAAGAGACCCTGAGACACTGCAAAGTACTGCTGTAAAGGGCATTTTCCCGTGCGGTGAAGGCGCAGGATACGCCGGAGGCATCATGTCTTCTGCGATTGACGGTATAAAATGCGCCAATAAACTTGCCGTTTCTTTGCTCGATAATTGATTGGCGCTATATTTTCGGAATTTTCGAGTTATTATATCGATAGATAAAGAAAGCTTTGGGAGGATTAAATATGAACAGTGAGAAGAACACAGCCGTTGTAACAGTTTTGGGTAAGGACAGAGTAGGCATTATCGCTGACGTTTCAAGGCTCCTTGCAGATTACGGCATCAACATCAATGACATTTCCCAGACGATCCTTGATGATATCTTCACAATGGTCATGATGGTTGACCTTAAGGATCTGGTTATCGAAGAGTCCGACATTTCAGATAAACTCTCTGAATTAGGTCAGAAGCTCGGCGTACAGATCACGATCCAGCACACCGGACTTTTCAACGCAATGCACACCATCTGATCTTCCTTTAAAAGTGAGGCTTTTATGATTAACGAACATGAAATAATCGAGACGATGCAGATGTTCAACAGCCAGCATCTGGATATCCGTACGATCACTATGGGTATCTCTCTTATGGACTGCGCTGCTCCCACAGTTGAAGAATCCAGCAACAGGATCTATGACAAGATCTGCAGATATGCAGGAAAGCTCGTTGAGACAGGCGAACTTATCAGCAAGAAGTACGGTATTCCGATCATTCACAAGAGAATCTCCGTAACACCTATTTCTATCGTTGCTGCAGCTTGCGGCGCAACTGATTACACACCTTTTGCCAAGGTTCTGGATAAGGCGGCAAGGACCTGCGGTGTTAACTTCATCGGCGGTTTCTCCGCGCTCGTTCAGAAGGGTTATACAAATTCCGACAAAGTTCTTATCAATTCCATTCCTGAAGCACTTGCTTCCACAGAGTATGTCTGCTCGAGCATCAACCTGGCTTCCACGAGAACCGGTATCAACATGGATGCCGTAAGAGACATGGGCGTCATTATTAAAAAGACCGCCGAAGCTACAAAGGATAAGGGTGCATTAGGATGTGCAAAGCTCGTTGTTTTCGCGAACGCTCCTGAAGATAACCCGTTCATGGCAGGCGCATTCTTAGGTCCAGGTGAGCCTGAGTGTGTTATAAACGTAGGTATTTCCGGCCCGGGTGTTGTAAAGCACGCGCTTGAAGGCGTTAAGGGCAAGGACTTGGGCGTCGTTGCAGAGACCATTAAGAAAGCTGCATTTAAGATCACTAGAGTAGGTGAGCTCGTTGCAAGGGAAGCTTCCGAGAGACTTAAGGTTCCGTTCGGAATCATCGATCTGTCTCTTGCTCCGACACCTGCAGTAGGTGACTCCGTTGCAAGACTTCTTGAAGAATTCGGCCTTGAGACATGCGGTACCTGGGGTACAACGGCAGCACTTGCTATGCTCAATGATGCTGTTAAGAAGGGCGGAATCATGGCATCTTCTTATGTCGGCGGCCTTTCCGGCGCATTCATTCCGGTATCTGAGGATGAAGGTATGATCGCTGCTGCAAGATCAGGTTCTTTAAAGCTCGAAAAGCTCGAAGCCATGACCTGCGTTTGCTCTGTAGGTCTTGATATGATCGCAATCCCCGGTGATACAACAGCCGAGACGATCTCCGGCATCATAGCAGATGAGATGGCTTTAGGTACATTCAATAACAAGACGACAGCCGTAAGACTCATTCCGGTACCCGGAAAGACAGTCGGTGACAGTGTGGAATTCGGCGGCCTTCTGGGTACGGCTCCGATCATGGATGTTAACAGAGCTTCCTGCGCTGACTTCATTCACAGAGGCGGCAGGATCCCCGCACCGATCCACTCAATGCGTAATTAACATGTATGAAGAAGGATAAGCCGGTCATCCCGGAAAAGCAGGAATTACCGGTCGAAGAAGCCGGTACTACTGCTCCGGAAACAGCGAAAAAGTCAAAGGGCAAGCGCTTTTGGGAATATGTAACCGATTATAAGCGCACGACTGTTGCTTTGACTTTACCTTCCGCTGTGTTTGACATAGTTTATTCGAGTTTTCTCTTTACAATGGCGGTCATATTCATGTCCTACTGGCTGTTTATGATGTCGCTTTATACTTTTTTGCTTTTCTGCATCAGGATCAACGTTCTGTACAGGGCGGGAAGGGGAGCTGTCTTCAAGAATAAGCGGTTCAGCGAGAGAAGGAATTATGCGAACTTTTGCTGGAAACTTATCTTCCTGGACGCCGTGATCGCAATAAATATGTTTATTATCGTCAGATTTAACGTTCTTCATAACTATGCAGGTTTCCTGATATACATATTCGGCGCCTATGTTCTCTATAAAGTGTCCCTGGCAGTCATCAATCTGTTTAAAGCACATAAATCAAAATCACTTACTGCTTTGGCATTAAGAAAGATCGGCATTACTGATGCCATGGTATCGAGCCTGGCGCTTGAATGGGCATTGTCTCACAGAGATGAACTCGGAGATGTGTCTGCTTTCGCTGTGCAAATAGAGAAATATATCGGCATCGTGGTGGTAGCCATTATATTGTTTATGGGTGTGTTCGGACTTGTCACTTGTGCGAGAATTAAAGCTAAGGAAAAGAAAGAAGGAACAATATAAATGTGGTATGAAGAGGCAGTGTTCTATCAGATCTATCCGTTGGGTTTCTGCGGAGCACCTTTTGAAAATGACGGCAAACCGGAAAAGAGGATACTTAAAGTTCTTGACTGGATCCCTCATATGAAGAAACTCGGCATCAATGCCATCTATTTCTCACCCGTATTCGAATCTGATACACACGGTTATAACACAAGAGATTACGGCCTTATCGACACAAGACTCGGAACCAATGATGACTTCAAAAAGGTTGTCGATGCTCTTCACAAAGAGAATATAAGGGTGGTGTTGGACGGTGTCTTCAACCATGTAGGAAGAGGCTTCTGGGCATTTAAGGATGTTCAGGAAAAACGTTGGGATTCACCTTATAAGGACTGGTTCCATCTCTCATTTGAAGGCAACTCTAATTACAATGACGGCTTCTGGTATGAAGGCTGGGAAGGCAATTATGACCTCGTAAAGCTCAACTTAAGAAACCCTGCTGTCATCGATCACATCCTGGATAAAGTCAATTACTGGATCGATTTCTTTGATATAGACGGTTTAAGACTTGATGTTGCTTACTGTCTTGACCATGAGTTCTTAAGAAGACTCCGTGAATTTACCGATTCGAAGAAGAACGATTTCTTCCTTCTTGGTGAAGTCCTTCACGGTGAATACGGCAGGATGCTTAATGAGATGCATCTTCATTCTCTTACGAACTATCAGTGCTATAAGGGAATCTATTCTTCATTCAATTCCGCGAACATGTTTGAGATCATGCATTCTCTCATGAGGCTCTTTGGTCCTGAGGACTGGACAGTCTGCAGGGGAGCACATCTCCTGTCATTTGCGGATAACCACGATGTTACCCGTATTGCTTCGATATTAAGCGACGAGAGGAATCTCCCTCTTGTTTATACACTGGTATTTACCATGCCCGGAATCCCTTGTGTTTACTATGGTTCCGAGTGGGGCACAAAGGCAAGAAAAGAAGAGGGCGATCCAGCTCTCCGTGTATCTTTCGACAAGCCTGAATGGAACGGCTTAACAGATCACATATCCAGGCTGTCTGACATCAAGAAGACAAGCAATGCTCTTAATTACGGCGGCCTTAGGATCGTTGTGCTTACGAATAAGCAGGTTATCTTTGAGCGTAATTCCGGCGATCAGAGGATCATGGTAGCTATCAACATTGATGATTATCCGTATACGGCTCACTTTGATGCAGGCTGCGGCCAGGCAAAAGAGCTTATCTCAGGCACGATCCATGATTTTGGAGGCGGTTCTGTACTGCAGCCCAAGTCATCCGAGATCTGGCTGATGGAAAGATAAGATCTGCTGCAACATTATCATTTTGTTTTCTGTATATATGGCATGAGCCTGAGGGTTACTATGTCCGTTTACGGGAGGTTGTTTCATGAGAAAGAGTGTAATGTTATTATCCGCTTTATTGCTTGCAGGCATATTGTTTTCGGGCTGCAGTATCATTCCCGACAACACATCGGCGACATCAAGCGAATCAACAATTAACAGCATTCTTGCTTCAGAAATAGACCGTGTATTGCAGGACGGACCCGAACTTGAGGCTATGCCCATTGATTATAATCCAAAAGATCACGGGCGCATCTTTCCCAATATAGTTGAG
Source organism: Oscillospiraceae bacterium (assembly GCA_902780785.1). Classification (GTDB taxonomy): domain Bacteria; phylum Bacillota; class Clostridia; order Saccharofermentanales; family Saccharofermentanaceae; genus Saccharofermentans. Next base: position 198,002 of record CACZGS010000002.1, read on the forward strand.
TTTACTGAAGATATGTGGGAGAAAGAAAAGGATTCGGCTGTTTATTCATTTATCAACCTTGACGGTGAAGTTGTTTGCGGTCCTTTATTTGATATGGCTGCATATGATAAGAATTCCGATGCATATATCGTAAGGCGCACTGAAAACGGTGTCAGCAAATACGGATTCTTATCTTCTAACGGTGCAGTATTCACAGGCCTTATTTTCGATGGCGCCGCAGCAGCTAAGAATACTGACGATGATGAATTATGCTTCTTCGGATCAGTATTCGAAAACGGAAAACTTTGGGTATATCCTGTCGATATTGATCTCGAAATACTTGAACCTGAAGTAGTTACGATCAATGAACAGGAGCTTAACCTGACTGCAAAGAATTCCCAGCTCTCGGTTCTTTATATGAACAAAACAAACTCTGTGTTGATCAACCGCAAAGAATTCTATTATTCTACGTTCCTGGTTGATAATAAGACCGGCGATGTGCTCCAGAAGTTCGGTATCGGCGGTTCCAAGAAGGTCGATATCTTCGGTAATGTTATTACAGTACAGGATATGCACGGACAGGGAATAACTGTTTACGGCATGGACGGAAGCGTCCTTGTCGACGATGCGAATGCTTATTCAGGCAGATTAAGCAATGATCTTTATATGATTGCCAATGACGGCGAGGTCAAGATTTTCGACGGAGAATGGAATAAGACCAATTCTTTGAAGATCGGATCCGGCGATGTAGTCATGACATCATTTGGCAGGATAGCAGTTGCCGGAGCTTTTGATACAAAGGTATACGACAAAGATCTGAAGCTAATTAACACTTTGGATTATGCAGTATCCGGCGGCACTTATTTCAGGGACTGGTATGACTTTGGCGAAGGCGATATGTTCTACGATTCCATATCAGGAACGAATGAAGTTATCAATCTCAATACAGGCGCCAGCCTTGCCAAAGAAGATGGCTTCTACTATGAATTCAAGAACGGTTATATCCTTGCAGACAACGAGAGCAACGGAAATGATCCCGTTAAGAAGTTCAAAGTCTATGATAAGGACTTCAATGAGATCATGACAGGCGAAGGTTCGGCTGATATCGTAGCTGACGCATTAACAAATGACCTTTATCTGATCATCTATAAAGACGGCGTATTCACGGTATATTCCATGCCTTCATTGATCAGGAACTTCAGTCTTAAAACTACCTGTTACAGTCTTAATCCAATAGGCGGAAAGTTCTACGGGAATGACAGGGAACACTTTGTTTATGTTGACGGTAAGGGAAATGAGATCCTCTCATATAAAGTGGATTATAAGCAGGTTAACGGTATTTGAGCCGTTTTCTGCCCGATAAACGCTTTAATATCTGATTTAACTAAATTTATTCCCGCTATTTGTATGATTTTATCCCGTTAAAGCAAATGGGGTGTCATATATAATTTAGATATTACGAAATAGGGGGTACATTATGAAAAGATTTCAAAAGTCCGTTGCCGTTTTAATGATATTCGCAATGCTGCTTTCACTCAGCTCCTGTACTTCCAACCGAAGGAAGGGTGCTGAAAAGATCAGCAGTCCTGACGCTTCCAAGCGTGAGTTGACCGAGACTGAACCGACTGATCCGATTGTTACTACAGACGTACCGGTTCCTACCGACACACCTGCTCCTACAACTGCACCAAATAATAAAGAATACTCTGAAAGTGAGATCGTCACTTTTACAATGTTTTCCGGAATGGCCGGTAAGGACTTGGACGCTGATAACGAGATCAAAGAGATCATTGCCAAGAAGACCGGTGTACGCGTTACCGAGTACTGGCTGTCAGCACAGACGGAAAGCGAAGCCGTCAGTGCGATCATGGCTACCGGCAAATTGCCTGATTTCATAAATACGGGCGAAGTTCAAAAACTTTACGAAGGCGGATATCTTGTAGCCTGGGATGAGTATCTTAAGAAATATCCCAATCTAAAAGAGCTTTATTCTGATGACGAGTGGGATAAGTTCAGAGCTTCTGACGGCCATATCTATTGGGCTAACTGTTTCAGCAGGTTCTATAAGAAAGATACTTCGACTACTACCTCTGGTCAGGCTTTCTGGATCCAGGCAAGAGTTCTTGAAGCATACGGTTATCCGAAGATCGAGACTTTGGATCAGTATTTCGAGCTTCTCGAAAAGTATGCAAAAGAACACCCTGAGCTTCCCAACGGCACAAAGGTAATTCCTTATACATGCCTTTGTGAGGACTGGAGGAATTTTTGTCTGGAAGCTCCTCCGATGTATCTTGACGGAGCTCCGAATAACGGCTGTGTAATCGTTAATGTAGATAACGGTATCAGCACTCCGAGGGTTATCGACTACAACATGACAGATACTGCAAAAGCTTATTTCAAGAAGCTTAACGAGGAGTATCAGAAGGGTATAGTCGATCCGGCTTTTGCAGATCAGACATATGACCAGTATATCGAGAAGCTCGCTACAGGCGCTGTTCTAGGTATGTGCGACCAGTATTGGGATTTCGGATATACACTCCAGTACTATTTCCGCACTGAGCAAAAGGGCCCGAGCGGATCTTTCGTTCCTAGCGATATCGGCTGCGATTATATCCCTCTGGCATTAGTTATGAAGCCCGGTGCAAAACAGCAATGGTATTCTTCGGAGAACACTATAAACAATGCTTCAGGTATTGCAGTAACTACAAGCTGCGAAGATCCTGACCGTGCATTCAAGTTCCTGAATGACATTCTCTCACAGGACATCCACGATCTCCGTTTCTGGGGTATTGAAGGCAAAGACTATCTTGTCGATGAGAACGGCATGTTCTATAGAACACCCGAAATGAGAACTAACTGGGCCAACGACGCCTACATGGCTTCCCACTCTTGTTTGTATTCTTATATGCCTCAGTGGAGAGGTATCAGCAGAGACGGTAAGAACTGCATGAAGCCCGAAGACCAGGGTTCTGAATATATGGCTACTCTGCCTGAGGCTGTAGCAAGATGCTTTACTGCTTATGGCGTTACCAATTATGTTGAGATGATCGGTTCTGATACTTCTGACAGAGGTCCATGGTATCCGCTTTGGAGCTGGTCTAACGGATTGACCAGTGATACGAAAGGCGGTAAAGCTTTCTTGGCAATGCGTAAATGCAAGCTGAAATGGCTTCCTGAAGTAGTCAAAGCCAAAGATTTTGATAAGACCTGGAAAGACTACGAGAAAGAATACAATAACTGCAATCCTAAGGCATTCATCAATGAAGCCCAGGAAGAAATAAAGAACAGAATGCAATAACAGGAGGATAGATTCATGAAGATCATTAAGAAGGCTGTAAGCATAGTTCTTTTATTGTCGGTTGTTCTGAGCCTGTCTGCCTGCTCATCAAACCGTCTGAAGAATGACAGTATCATCAAAGCGCTCGAAAACCAGGATTTCGAGGAGTGCGATGATTACGATGAATTCACCGATTATTACGGAAGAACTTCCAAACAGAAGTCCGTATTTGTAACTCTCAAGGATAAGAAGGCCCAGAAGTCCTACGAAAAGATCTTCAACCGTCTTAACAAGTATCCGGATGCCGATGTAACTGAATCAACATGCGGTTATTTTGCGGATCTGAACGGCTTCGGTTATGTATTCTATTTCAAATTTGAAGATGCTAAGAAAGCAGAGAAAGTATATAAGAAGTTTGCAAAGAATATCGCAGACGGTGATGACGGCGAAGAGAAAGGAATTACTTATACTGTAAGCTCTGTAAAGAAGAGTTCAAAATATGTTGTAATGAATGTTTATCTGGAGAAGGATAAACTCCTTATCGTATACGGAAGTCTTAAGGATACGGACATCCTTGAAGATTTCTGTGATGAGCTCAAGCTCCCTACGGATTTCTAAATCAGATCAAAAGAATAATAAAGGTTGTCTCATATGAGGCAACCTTTTATTTTGCTTATTTTTCTCCCTTTATTTACTTGAGTTTATCCCGTTTTACTTTTCACAAGGCCGATTTAATCTAATCTTAAGGTCATATCGGAATCTTATGGGGAAACAGGATGAATGATCTATGATCAAGTTTTTCGGAAAAATATGGAATAACAAACAGCAAAGACCGGCATTGATTTTGGTTTTGTCAGTTGCTGTCTTTTTTGTTTTGAATGCATTCTGGTCAATGGATCATCTTTCGGTAGCAAAATTCGATCTGTTTTACCTTACGGATCATTTTGACAGATATACTGATTTTTCTGATTATAAATACATGTCGCATTATACCGGCAGAGTTCTTGAAGGATATGTTTTGGGCGATGCCTATCTTATCTGTAAAGGCGAGGATGCCCAGAGAGCATTTGAATTTACTATCCCGGTCAATCAGAGATTCGAGATAAAAAAAGCGGCACTTGCTAAGAGTCATAAGGGTTGGGGAGTTCCAAATAAGGATTATTCGGTTTACATGTTTGTATTTAAGAAAAGGTCGGAAGCAGCAGAATTCTATGAAAAGTATACCGAACACTGTATGTCCCGATATAAAGAGCAGGGTAAAGGATTAGGGTATTCCTATACAGTCTGCTATGAGGAAAATATAATGGGCTGTTATCTCGAGAATGATACGGTCCTGATATTATATGGTCATCCGGGCAGACTATATTTTGACAAGCTTTGCAGGCAATTCGGCATAAAGTCTCCGTACGATCCTGCTAAGAACGGTTTTAGTTGGAAACAACGCAAAAAATAAGGGCCATCTCATTTCTGAGACAGCCCTTAATAATTCTTGAAGTTAATTACTGTTCGTCTAAATATTTCTTAACTGTTGCAGGAGCAGGTCCGCCGATAAGACTTCTGCCTTCAACGCAGGTCTTAAGTGAGATTGCATCGTATACGTCTTCTTCGAAAGCAGGAGAGAATTCCTTGAGCTTATCGAGAGATACATCAAGAAGGGAGATGCCGTTCTCGATGCAGTAATGAACGAGCTTTCCGGAGATCGCATGTGTCTCACGGAAAGGAAGACCCTTCTTAACGAGATAGTCAGCAAGATCTGTAGCATTTGTAAAGCCGCCGAGTGCAGCTGCTTCCATGTTGTCCTTGCGGATGGTCATTGTCCTGATCATGCCGGTGAAGGGAGGAAGGACAGCCTTGATCGTCTCGATGCAGTCGAACATTGCTTCCTGAACTTCCTGCATATCCTTGTTATATGTAAGAGGAAGTCCCTTCATTATTACGAGCAGGGAGATAAGGTCACCGTAAACACGTCCTGTCTTGCCGCGTGTAAGCTCTGCTACGTCAGGGTTTTTTTTCTGAGGCATCATTGAAGAGCCTGTGGAATAAGCGTCGTCCAGTTCATAGAACTTGAATTCTTGTGAAGCATAGAGGATGATCTCTTCGCTCATTCTGGATAAGTGCATCATGAGAATGGAGCAAGCGGATGCAAATTCAATTGCAAAGTCTCTGTCTGCAACACCGTCAAGAGAGCAGAGAGTAACGCCGTTCATGCCGAGCTGCTCTGCAACGAACTCACGGTCAAGAGGATATGTTGTTCCTGCAAGAGCGCCTGAGCCGAGAGGTGAGGTATTAGCGCGGTCTTTTGCAGCGTTAAGACGGTCTATATCACGCTTGAACATCTCGATATAAGCTGAAAGATAGTGAGCATATGTGATGGGCTGTGCTCTCTGAAGGTGAGTATAGCCGGGCATGTATGTCTCAGTGTTAGCCTTTGCGATCTCAACAAGAGTATCGATGAGGTCATCAAGAAGTTCGATTATCTCACCGGCTTCATCAACCATATAAAGGCGCTGGTCCAAAGCAACCTGGTCATTTCTTGAACGTCCTGTGTGGAGGCGCTTTCCGGCATCACCGATGCGGTTGGTAAGTTCTTCTTCGATAAACATATGGATGTCTTCAGCATCTGAATCGAAAGTAAGCTTGCCCGATTCGATATCTTCCTTGATTGAGAGAAGTCCGTTCTTGATATCTTCAGCGTCCTTTGCAGAGATAACGCCCTGTTTTGCGAGCATCTGGGAATGAGCTATTGATCCTTCGATGTCCTGACTGTACATCTTGCAGTCAAAGGGAAGGGAAGAGTTGTAATCGTTTACTTCTTTGTCAGTAGCCTTCTCAAAGCGTCCTGCCCACATTTTCTTAGCCATAAGTTACTCCTTTACATAATCAGGATCTATTCTGATAAGTTCAGTAAGAGCCTTGTTTCTGTAGTTAAGATCTTCACGAAGCGTAAAGCCCTGTGATTCCCAGAAAGCGTTGCCGCCCTCATTCTTTTTGAATGCGACGAGAAGGACTTTTGTTATGCCTTCTGCTTTTAATGCATCAAGCCCAAGGCTTACCAGCTTCTGACCGATGCCTAAACGTCTGTAATCAGGTGATACGCACGCATGCTGGATAATCCCGCGCCTGCCGTCATGACCACATAATAACACACCGACTACTTTTTCATCGCATGTGGCAACGAAAGAAGTAGTGGGGTTGCGCTTTAAGTATTTCGCGATACCTTCAACAGAATCATCCTTATCGTTGAGTCCGTTGCCGCTTTCGAGCCAGAGCGCATAGGCCTGTTCGTAGTCTTCGATTGTCATAAGCCTATATTTAATGTCCATGATATATCTCCTGTAAACTCCTATAATCGAACTGTGAGTACAGTAATCGAACCGGCAGTCAGATTATAGGGAATAATATCTGTTAAATCAAAAAGGGCTGCCTCATGATCAGAGACAGCCCCTGTTATTCTTAATCAGAAATCAGAGTAAACCGTTCTTCTGCTTCATCTTAGCATTAACTTTCATAGGGAGACCGAAGCAGTTGATGAATCCGCCTGCGTCTGCCTGGTTGTAAACGTCATCAGCCTCGAAAGTAGCGATCTCAGGATCGTAGAGGGAGAAGGGTGATGTTGTGCCTGCGGGAGTGCAGTTGCCCTTGTAGAGCTTCATCTTAACTTCACCTGTAACAACTTCCTGTGTCTTGTCAACGAATGCTGAAAGAGCTTCTCTCAAGGGGTGGAACCACTGACCGTAGTAAACGAGTTCGGAGAACTTCTGTGCTACGAGATCCTTATAGTGGATCGTGTCACGCTCAACTGTTAAGAGCTCGAGCTCTCTGTGTGCAGCGAAAAGGAGTGTTCCGCCGGGAGTCTCATATACGCCACGGCTCTTCATACCAACGAGACGGTTCTCAACGATATCAGCAATACCTACGCCGTTAGCTGCAGCAACCTTGTTGCAGTATCTGAGAAGGTCAGCAGGAGAGAGCTTCTGTCCGTCAACTTCAACAGGGATACCCTTCTCGAACTTGATGGTTACATATGTAGGAGTATCAGGTGCCTTCTCAGGTGAAACCATGAGCTCAAGGATCTTGTCGAGGTTAGGCTCATTTGCAGGATCCTCAAGATCCATACCCTCGTGAGAGAGGTGCCAGAGGTTCTCGTCCTTGGAATAGTTGTTCTCCTTTGTAACGGGAACGTCGATTCCACGAGCCTGAGCGTAGTCGATCTCTTCGTCACGTGACTTGATATCCCAGATTCTCCAGGGAGCCAGGATCTTCATGTCAGGATCGAGAGCCTTGATGGAAAGCTCGAATCTTACCTGGTCGTTACCCTTACCTGTGCAGCCGTGAACGATAGTTGTGCAGCCGTTCTCGTGAGCAGCTTCAACGAAGTGCTTAGCGATAACAGGACGTGCCATGGATGTACCGAGAAGGTACTTACCCTCGTAAACTGCATTAGCCTTAAGAGTAGGGAAGACGAAGTCAGAAACGAATTCCTCAGAAATGTCTTCGATAATGCACTTGATAGCGCCGCACTTAAGTGCCTTCTTCTCGAGATAGTCGTGATCAACACCTACGCCAACCTCACCGCAGTAAGCTACGACTTCGCAGTCATAGTGTTCAAGGAGCCACGGGATGATGATAGAAGTATCAAGTCCGCCTGAATAAGCCAGTAAGAATTTTTCTTTTGCCATAAGGCACCTCCGATTTATGAATATTTATGCATAACTTTGTATAAACTTCGCATATCATACACTTGCTCTGTTAACAAGTCAACACACAAATTTTAATCTCGGCTCTTTATAAAAGCAAATAAGAATAAAGAATTATTTTTTGTGCATGTTTTCATTATTCCGATTTTGTAAAAAGCCCTGATTATGTATACAATCTTATGTGGCATAATATGCAATTATACTTTTCTCAAGGGGATCTGTGACTCTAATGGCTTATCCGTTGATGGAACATCTTATCGGTAAAGGCTTTCTTTATTGTGGCAAATACTACAGAGTCAGTTCGGAATTGACCGAATCTCTCCAAAAACCCGTAGATATAAGGATTTATTATGAGACCGTTAGGGTAAAAGAAGGTGTTCTTTTATTCGTTGAAGATCATCTGCAAAGACTCGTAAATTCCGTTAAGGGTTTGGAGAACTTTCCGGTCGATACGTCCAGAATATTATCTGAAAGCTACAGCTTCATTGATATGGACGGCGTTAAGGACGGCTCAATAAGAATAGTTCTTACAAAAGAAACATTACTTATTCATCAGGCAGACATTACGCTGCCTTCTTCCGAACAGTTCGAAAATGGTATCAATACGAGCATCCTTAACTGGGAGCGTAAGACACCCAATCTGAAGATATTCAGAGGCGACTATAAGACTACCGTTAATGAGAAGTTTAAGGTGGAGAACGCCCACGGACATCCTTTCGAGCTTGTTCTTACAGATAACGGCGGCAAGCTCTATGAGGGTTCGATGTCCAATCTCTTTGTCATAAGAGACGGCAAGGTATATTCCGCGCCTGACAATAAGATACTTATAGGAATCACAAGAAAGAGGGTAATGACGGCTCTTGAGCGTTCAGGCTTGAAGCTTGAGATAGGAACATTCGCTCCTGAAGAACTTGATCCCAAGACTGATGCTGTATTTGTCAGCAGCACTCCTTTCGACATCCTGCCTGTCAGGTTCATGGATGATTATGAGTTCGATTCTGCAAATAATGAGATCCTTAAGATGATCTCTAAGATGTATCAGGAATATACATCTGAATATATAGACGCTGCAAAGCGCGCTTTGAACGGATAATTATTTGGAGGTGGTATAAATGGAGGCTAAATCAGGAAAGATATCGGTTACGACCGAGAATATTTTTCCGGTTATCAGACAATGGCTCTATGAAGATAAGGATATCTTCGTAAGAGAATTAGTATCGAACTGTGCGGATGCAATTGCAAAGCACAGAAGGCTCGTTGAACTCGGCAAGGCTGAGAAGGAGCCTGACAATGCTGATTACAAGATCACTGTTACTTACGATGACGATAACAAGACTATCTCATTCGAAGATAACGGTATCGGCATGACGGAGAACGAGGTTGAGAAGTATATCAACCAGATCGCATTCTCCGGCGCTTTGGATTTCGTTACCAAGTATCAGCAGGAATCTACAGATAAGACCGGCATCATCGGACACTTCGGCTTGGGATTCTATTCCGCATTCATGGTAGCTGATGAAGTTACGATCGACACAAAGAGCTTCATCGAAGATGCTGAGCCAGTCATCTGGAAGTCCAATGACGGTATGGATTATGAGATCCTGCCTTCAGAGAAGAAGGGCAGAGGCACTGTCATCACGTTAAAGCTTTCTGAAGATGCGATTAAGATCTTCGATTCCGCTACTTTGAGAATGACTATCCGCAAGTACTGCTATTTCGCACCTGCAGACATCTTCTTCGTTGATACAAAGTCTGACAGACTCCATGAGGAAGCTGAGCAGAAGCGCAAGAAGGAAGCAGAGGAGAAGGGCGAGACATATACACCTTCACCGGTTTCTTATGTTCCCGTAAACAACAAGTCGCCTCTCTGGACAAAGAAGCCTTCAGAGTGCACCGAATCTGAATATAAGCAGTTCTATCATTCTGTATTTAACGACGGACGTGATCCTTTGTTCTGGATCCACCTCAATATGGATTATCCTTTTACACTCCAGGGTATCCTTTATTTCCCTAAGACAGACAATATCTATCAATCACTTGAGGGAAGGATCAAGATCTACAACCACCAGATCTTCGTAGCAGATAATATTGAAGAGATCATTCCTGATTTCTTATTCCTTCTGCAGGGATGCCTTGACTGCTCGGATCTCCCGCTCAACGTATCGCGTTCTGCTCTCCAGCAGGATGAATATGTTAAGAAGCTTTCCGGACACATCATCAAGAAAGTATCAGATAAGCTTAACGACCTCTTCAAGAAGCAGAGAGAAGACTTCGAGAAGTACTGGTCCGATATCTCCGTATTCGTTAAGTACGGCATGATGAAGGAAGAGAAGTTCTATGAGAAGGTCGAATCGATCTGCCTTTTCGAGACTGTTGACGGAGCTTTCAAGACAATTGAAGAGCTCACTTCAGAAGATAAGAAGACGATCAGATATACGACTGATCCCAAGGCTCAGGCAGCTTACGTTGAGATGAGCAAGAACGACGGATTCGAAGTAGTCGTAATGGATCAGGAGATCGACAATAACTTCATGTCCTATATGGAAATGAAGAAACTTGATTACAAGTTCAAGCGTGTTGACTCAGAGCTTTCCGGCAAGGAATCCGATGAAGAGACAAAGAACAAGCTCAAGGATTTCTTCAGAAGCGCCGTCGGTGATGAGAAGCTTATCGTTTTCGCGCAGGAAATGGGAAAAGACAATCTTCCTGCACTTATCAGAGAAGCTGAACATAACAGAAGAATGAAGGAAATGCGCGCGCAGTATGAGAGAATGATGTCAGCAATGGGCAATATGTCCGAAGAAGAATTAGCTGACATGTTCCCTGAGACAGAAGAGCTCGTCGTTAATACCGACAGCCCGCTTATCACAAAGCTTGAGGCCCTTGAATCCATGGGCACCAAGAAGGAGGAAGCTGACCGTCTGGCACAGCACATCTACGACCAGGCTAAGCTTGCACACGGATCTCTCGATTCAGCAGGACTTGAGAGATTCCTGAAGTACAACACCGAATTGCTCTCCAAGAGCGCTGATAATCTGTAATTTATTTCACAAGGAGAACCTTATGAACGAGAATGATGTAAGACGAGTACTGTCAGAGAAAAAAGAAGGCTTTAACGTTGAAGCAGGCGGAATCCTTCACGATGTTAAGTATGACTTGAATGTCGCAGGCATCGAAAAGGTCCGTGTCATCAACCGTTATGACGTTTCAGGCGTTACTGATGAAGAGTTCGAAAATGCAAAGCCTGTAGTCTTCAGCGAACCGCCGGTAGATATCCTCTACGATGAGACTGTTGATTTAAGCGATGCTGCTTATGTCTTAATCATTGAGTCTTTGCCCGGTCAGTACGACCAGAGAGCAGATTCAGCAGCTCAGTGTATCCAGTTCATGACAGCTAAAGAGAGACCTATCGTAAAGTGCGCTAGGATCATTGCATTCTACGGTTCTGTTTCCGATGAAGAGAAGGATAAGATAAAGGGTTATCTCATTAACCCCGTTGAGGCAAGAGAAGCATCCGCTGAGAAGCCTGCAACACTCGTTGATAAGTACGATATTCCTACAACAGTAGCAAATATCGACGGATTCCTTGATATGTCCGATGAAGATCTTGAAGCTTTAAGAAAGTCCATGGGACTTGCAATGAGCTTTGCAGATATCAAGTTCGTCCAGGATTTCTTTAAACAGCAGGGAAGAGTTCCTACAGTTACTGAGATCCGTGTTCTCGATACATACTGGTCTGACCACTGCCGTCATACAACATTCCTTACAAATCTCACGGACATCAAGTTTGAAGGTGATGACGAGCTTACGGCTGAGATAAAGGAAACATACAAAGATTACCTTGCTACAAGAGAAGATGTTTACGGCGAGAGAATCAGCCAGAAACCCATCTGCCTCATGGATATCGGTACGATCGCAGGCAAGAAGCTCAAGAAGGACGGCAAGCTCGCTGACCTTGACGAGTCCGAAGAGATCAATGCATGCTCCATCAAGGTAAGAATTGAAGTAGACGGCAAGCCTGAAGATTATATCTTCATGTTCAAGAACGAGACACATAACCATCCTACGGAGATCGAACCTTTCGGTGGTGCTGCAACATGCTTGGGCGGCGCTATCAGAGACCCGCTCTCAGGAAGATCTTATGTATATCAGGCAATGAGAGTTACGGGCGCAGGCGATCCTACGGTACCTGTTGAACTGACACTTAAGGGTAAACTCTCACAGAAGAAGCTCTGCAGAACAGCAGCTGCAGGCTATTCTTCATACGGTAACCAGATCGGTCTTGCTACAGGTTTGGTTGATGAAGTCTACCATCCCGGTTATATCGCAAAGAGAATGGAGATCGGTGCCGTTGTAGGCGCTGCTCCTGCATCAAATATCGTAAGAGAAAGACCTCAGGCAGGCGACATCGTAGTACTTTTGGGCGGCAGAACAGGCCGTGACGGTATAGGCGGTGCCACTGGTTCATCCAAGGCTCACGATACACAGTCCGTTGTTACTTGCGGATCAGAAGTACAGAAGGGTAATCCTCCTACAGAGAGAAAGCTCCAGAGACTTTTCAGAGATCCTGAGGTTACAAGACTCATCATCAGATGTAATGACTTCGGTGCCGGCGGTGTTTCCGTTGCTATCGGCGAGCTTGCTGCAGGTCTTAAGATCAACCTTGATGCAGTTCCGAAGAAGTATGACGGCCTTGACGGTACGGAGATCGCTATCTCCGAATCACAGGAGAGAATGGCTGTTGTTGTTCATCCTGCAGATCTTGATAAGTTCATGGCAGCTGCAGCTAAGGAAAACCTTGAAGCTACAGTAGTTGCTGAAGTTACTGAAGAACCTGTAATGAAGATGGTATGGAACGGCGCAACGATCGTTGACCTTCCCAGATCTTTCATCGATACAAACGGTGCAACACAGTATGCTCAGGCTGACGTCGTACCTCAGGGCAAGGGCGAGTTCCTTGATACACCTTCTAACGGATATGTTGAAGGCAACTTCGCTGAGAGCCTTAAGGGAACACTTAATTCTCTTGAAGGTGCTTCCAGAAAGGGCCTTATCCAGAGATTCGATTCTTCCATCGGCGCTGCTACTGTTGTATGGCCTTACGGCGGTAAGATGCAGAATTCACCTGAGGAAGGTATGGCTGCAAAGATCCCGCTCGATCACGGCACAACACATAACTGCTCTGTAATGACATACGGCTTCGATCCTTACTACACAGAGTGGAGCCCTTATGCAGGTGCTTACAACTCAGTAGTTGAATCACTCCTTAAGCTCCTCGCTATGGGTGTTGATCCTTTGAAGGCAAGACTCACATTCCAGGAATATTTCGAGAGAATGGGCAGTAACGAATCATGGGGTAAGCCTCTTGCAGCACTCTTAGGCGCTTACAAGGCTCAGCTCGATTTCGGCACTGCAGCTATCGGCGGTAAGGACTCAATGTCCGGTACATTTAATGATATCCACGTACCTCCGACGCTCGTATCTTTCGCAGTCGGCATGTCCACAACAGATAAGATCATCACGGCTACTCTTACAAGCAAGGGCCAGAAGCTCTACCTCATCAAGTGTGCCCGTGACGGTAAAGGTTCCTACAAGAAGGAACACGTATTGAGAGTCATCAAGGCTGTTAAGGAACTCCTCGACAGAGGCGAGATCAAGAATGCGGCTGTTGTAAAGAGCGCAGGTGTTGCAGCAAGAGTTGCACAGATGTGCTTCGGTAACATGTTAGGCTTCGATTTCTCCGATAAGCTCACAGAAGCAGATCTCTTCTCCAAGACTCTTGGTTCTATCATCGTAGCTATTCCTGCTGACGGCAATGCTGTTGATAAGGTAGAGATGGCAGGCGGTAAGTTCTTAGGCACTACAAACGATACAGGCGACTTCACATATGCAGGCAGCTCACTTTCAGGCAAGGATGCAGTTGAAGCTTACGAAGGTAAGCTCGAGAGGATCTTCCCGACAGTTGCAAAGTCAGCTGATATGCCTTTTGCTATAGACGTATATACAGCAGGCGAGCCCAGGAAGGCAGCTCCGGGCGTTCTCAAGGGCGCTAAGCCGAAGGTAATAATTCCTGTATTCCCGGGCAACAACTGCGAGATCGACTCTGCAAGAGCTTTCGAGAGAGCAGGTGCTGATGCTGAAGTATTCGTAATCAGGAACAGAAACCAGAATGATATCAACGAGTCATTCGCTGAGCTCGCTGCTAAGATCCGTGAAGCAAACATCATGATGATCCCGGGTGGCTTCTCTGCAGGTGACGAACCTGAGGGTTCAGGTAAGTTCATTACAGCTTCCCTCAGAAACAGCTGTATCGCAGATGCAATTTCTGATCTCCTTGATAACAGAGACGGTCTTGCTCTCGGTATCTGCAACGGCTTCCAGGCTCTTATCAAATTAGGTCTCGTACCTTTCGGTAAGATCTGCGACATGACACCTGACAGCCCTACGCTTACATTCAATAACATCGGCAGACATCAGAATGTATATGCAAGAACAAAGATCATGACTAACAAGAGCCCCTGGCTCTCACTCTGTGAACCCGGCGAGATCTATGATATCCCGCTCTCACACGGTGAAGGTAAGTTCGTAGCATCTGAAGACATAGTAAGAAAGCTCGCTGCAAACGGCCAGATTGCTACATGCTACGTTGATCTTGACGGCAACTATGCTTCCGACACACAGTTCAACCCCAATGGTTCAATATGTGCTATCGAAGGTATCACATCACCTGACGGCCGTGTACTCGGTAAGATGGGTCATACAGAAAGATATGAGTCTGATCTTACAAAGAACATCCCGGGCAACAAGTATCAGAAGATATTCGAATCAGGAGTTGCTTACTTCCTGTAATCGAAATGAACAGAGACGCGATAAAAGACATTTTGCAATCTGAAGGAATTCTGCCCTTAAGTAAATACGGGCAGAACTTCCTTTGTGATGAGAAAACAATTCAGGACATAGTTGACCTCTGTGAGATCAGCAGAGCAGACATGGTACTTGAAGTAGGCCCCGGCTTAGGGAGCCTTACTTTTCCGTTGTCTTTGAAAACAGATAACTTAGGTTGCGTTGAGATCGATAAGGGTTTGGCCGATCACTTGAAAGAGACCATTACCAACGCAACCATATTCCATCAGGATTTCCTGAAGTTCGAGCGTCCGGAGAACGTTAAGATCGATGTCGTCGTAAGTAATATCCCGTATTATATTATGACTGACATTATGAAGAAGCTCTTCTCCGAATATACTGACGCCAGGAAGATGGTGTTCATGGTGGAAGACGAAGCGATCGCAAGGATCGACTGCAAGCCCGGTAGCAAGCAGTACGGCCCTCTGGCGATCCTGGCAAGCCTTTACGGCGGATATAAATATGAGTTCAAGGTTCCTTCAACTGCGTTCATACCGCAGCCCAGGACAACGTCAGCTGTCATAAGCTTTACAAGGTCTATGTCCGCTGATTATCTGACACCGGAATTCGTCAAGTTCCTTAATACATGCTTTTCGATGAGAAGAAAGATGCTCAAGAAGAACCTTGCCGGCATTGCTGAGCCCGATAATATCCACAGCGCGTTGATAAGTCTGGGGCTCAATGACAACTGCAGGGCAGAAGAGCTGGAACCGGGCGAATTTGTAAGGCTGTTTAGGGTATTGTGCGGATAAATACACTCAAAGCGCCCTTTACTTATAAATAAAGCATAGTGTTATAATTAAATATCTTCTAATTTAGCGGAGGTCTTTTATGAAAAAATCCAATGCCAGTTTGCTTGGCAAATATTCAGACGGCTCTTACAAACGTAAGGGTAAAAAGGATCAGCCCGCGATCGTAGAGTATAAGCAGCTCTACAAAGGGGAGATAAAGGCCAAGACCGTTACTGAGAAGAAGTATATTACGCTGGATGAGAAGATCAAATTGCGCACTAAGCCCAAGGATCAGGAAGAGACCAAGGAAGAGAGCGCACAGATCACAATTGGCGGCGTACAGTATCTCGTAAGAAGCGGAGATGCCGGCTACGATCACATGATGAAGGTCGGAGCATTAGCTGACGAGATCTACACTGAAACAAAGAAGAATAACCCGTATATCGCTACGAATAAGACCGCAATAATGTCGCTTTTCGAAGCCTGTGATCAGCTGATCGCATTAAGGGCAGAGAACAGCACGCTTAAGACCGAACTTACATATTACAAAGTCAAAGCCAATGAATATGCCAAGGAGAGAAGACCTGACATCAAGCCTACTCCGATGGAGGAACTGGCTGATAAGGTCAATACCGGTTTGTTCGAGCATTTAAAGAAGACTGATGACAACAAATAATCGTATTGAACTTTTAGCTCCGGCAGGCAACCTTGAGATTCTTAAAGTTGCGATAGACAGCGGAGCCGATTCCGTATATCTCGGACTCAAAGAGTATTCCGCAAGAGCGGGAGCAGATAACTTTACCCTTGATGAGCTTGAACAGGGCGTAGACTACGCTCATTTAAGGTTGTCCAAGGTTTTCCTTGCAGTCAACACACTGATGTCGGATTCTGAGTTTGAACTCTTTTATCCGACTATCGCAGAAGCAGTAAATATCGGTGTTGACGGACTTATCGTTCAGGATCTGGCAGTGCTTCATAAGCTCGCCCAGGATTTCCCGGACGTCATTATCAATGCAAGTACACAGATGAACATCTATTCCGCAGATGAGTTCAAAAAGCTCTCTGAGATAGGTGTTAACAGAGTCGTTCTTCCCAGAGAATTATCCTGCGATGAGATCGAGACGCGTACGAAGATCGCGAAAGGATATAACCTTGAGACAGAAGTCTTTGCTCATGGTGCAGTATGCGTTTGCGCTTCAGGACTCTGTCTTTTTTCTGCCATGAACAGAAGCGGCACGAGATCAGGCAACAGAGGTTCATGCGCACAGCCTTGCAGGGAAGAGTATGGCTTGTTTAACAATGGTTTGAAACTTAAGGACGGACATCTATTATCACCTAAGGACAGGGATGTTTCAGAATACTTGGAGCGCCTTATCAAGAGCGGCGTTAAGAGCCTTAAGATCGAAGGCCGTATGAGAGATGCAAACTATGTAAGATCTGCTGTTTACTGCTACAGACGCATGATCGACGCATACTACGAAGGCAATCTCGATAAGGATCTCATCAAAGAGATCAGATATGATCTGCTTATCAATTTCAACAGGGGAGGAGCCTTTACTTCCCAATATTTGAGCGGCAGCAAAGACGATCACTTATTGTCCGGCGAATATCCCGGCAAATATGGCGTCAGGATCGGCCGTATAAGCCGTCTGAACGCAGGATCGGGAACAGTTACCGTCGGTATCAAGAACGGCGCGTTAGAGCCTCAGAAGGGCGATTTCATATCGATCAGGGAGAACGCAAGAGAGATCTGTTCGTTCCCTGTAGGTAAGACCAATACTGATCTTAACGGACTTGCCATTAAGGGCCTTCATCCGGACATGATCAAGAAGCTTAAGCCCGGCATGGAAGTCTTCCTCATGAATCATGAGATCTTCATTGCAAAGCAGGACTTAAGAAGAACGCCTGTATCTATCACGATCTCTAGTTCTGATACTGAGATCACCGCAACTGCAACAGTTGAGGACGGATTGGCCAGAAAGGTTACGGCTGAATCCAAAGTCGTTATTCCTGATGATTTTGAGGGCAAGCCTCTTGAGAAGGAAAGGATCACGGAACAGTTATCCAAGACTCTCGATACGCCTTTTACTGTCACATCAGTTGATTTCGATGGCGCAGACAAGTTCTATTGTCCCGTAAGCGTTATCAATTATTTAAGACGTGATCTTCTTACCGTATTGGAAGTAAACGTAGTCAATACTTTTAAGAAGAACTACGGTACGGATTATGTTGAGGATTCCGAGTATTTCGGCGAGCAGGAACCTGAGCCCGGCACGATCAAGAACATGTACACATATCCTGTATTAAGACTTAATGAGGATATCTTGGAAGAGGGTGCTGATATCTACGCTTTCAGCATCTACGATCTTGCTGATCCGGACATTTACAGCACGGCAATTGATTTCGTAAGAGACCAGGGTGCATCGCTTGTTCTTTTGATCCCTGATTTCCATCACGATAAGATCAACAAGATAATCGATTATGTCATATCGCTCCTTAAGGTCGATATGGAAGACGCATTTATTGCTGTCATGTCTTCGAAAATATTCACTGACCGCAAGTTCTTAAAAGACGGTCTGGAATTCTATGCTTCAGCAGGTTCTAATATCTACAGCGCCAAGTCTTTATCTTATGCGCTTGGTCTTGCTGACGCTGTTATGCCTTCTTATGAGATTACTTCAGACGATCTTATTATCAACTTAAGACATCTTACGGAATCTTATGAGATAGGGGAGAAGAAGCCCAAGATCATCGTTCATTCAGACGGCCTTATCCCGTGGATGCAGTCTGACTTCTGCGCTGCAGGAAGGAACCAGAGACCTTGTTCATTCTGCAGAGGCAATGCTTTCTATGACATGAGAGCCAAGAGAGACAATGACGGAACAGATCTTAAGGTAATACCTCATCCTTTGGATTGTTCATGCACAATATATGGCAGGGCAAAGAACCCAATAGATCAGGATTATGCTGACGCGATAGCTGATCTCGGCTTCGATGTTATCTGCAACTACACGATATTACCCGGAGGTACGGTAAATGACTGAGATCTATATAGAGAAGTGCAGAAAAGACGCTAAACTTCCCCAGTATGCTCACGACGGTGATGCCGGCATGGATCTTTATGCAGCAGAAGACGTTATCATTGAACCCGGCAAATCTGCTCTTGTACCCATCGGTATCAAGATGGCTATTCCTTACGGATATGAAGTACAGATAAGACCCAGGAGCGGAGTATCCCTTAAGACACCTTTGAGGATCCCCAATGCTCCCGGCACAATTGACTGCGGCTACAGGGATGAAGTTAATGTAATAGTTTATAACGATTCATTCTTCCAGGACGAAGGCCTCAAAGAGCCTTTGACCATTGATATGAAGGGTTGTGTTCACGGCACATATAAGATCAGAAAAGGCGACAGGATCGCTCAGATGGTCGTTGCAAAGGTTGAATACGCAAGCTTCAAAGAGACTGATAATGTTAAAGAGATCGGCGAAGACCGCGGCGGCGGATTCGGCTCAAGCGGAGTGAACTGATGAGCAGAGTCAACAGAGGATTCGTAAGCTTCTCGGGCACTTCAATAAGGAGAAGAAACCCTTTTATTACAAGACTCGCACTTGTATTGAGCTTTTTCGCGGTCGTGCTCATCTTATTCATTGCTCTTACGGTATTTTCGTCCAACAGACTGATGAACGTTAAGGGTAATATCGTTACCAACGTGCCTTCAAATATCCTTCCGTCTTACAGTACGACGAGCTTTCAGTCAGCAGACGGCCAGACATCCTTGCAGGGATGGTTCTTTAAGACAAAGAATCCTACGTCAACGATAATCGTCGTTCACGATTCCGGATCCAACCGTCTTCCGTTCGGCGTTGAAATGATCGATATGCTAGAGAGCTGGCTCGAAAACGGCTACAACGTATTCCTTTTCGACCAGAGAAACTGCGGCACATCAGGCGGTGACTGCTGCACATACGGTTATCTCGAATGGCAGGATGTACTGGGTGCGATTGGTATCGTAAAGCAGATCTCCGTTACCACGGACGTAATCTTATTCGGTATCGGCACCGGTTGTACTTCATCGCTCCTGGCTTATGCAAATCTTCCGCCGGCAGGCGCAAGTGAGCAAGACTTAGCTGCATACGACAAGAATATCAGGAACCTGGATTTTGATAAGACATATATCGCCGGTATGATCCTTGATTCTCCCGCAAAGGAGACAGACGACTATATCAAGCCTGTTGTCAGAAGAAGTGAGCCTTTGGGATTCATTACACAGTTTTCGATCCCTTATGCGATCAGAGTATCTTCAGGCGGTACAAACATCAGCCTTGCCGCAGAGATCGCAAGACTTCCGATTCCTTTGCTTATCATCTACGGAGGTCACGATACCTTCGTAGGAGCCGATAAGATCGATCAGATAATTACCGAGCGAAGCAGACTTAACTCCAGTATCACCAGGAGTGTAATGGTCTCAGGTGCAGGTTATCTGGAGGAATACGGTATCAATAAGAACCTTTATATCAAGACGATAAACGACTTCTTGAATGAATATTATCTGGTAGATGAGACATGAGCGAAAAAGATGTTTTGATATTAGGAATAGAGAGCTCCTGTGACGAGACGGCGGCATCCATTGTAAAGAACGGACGCGTTATCCTGAGCAACTGCATTGCATCACAGGCTGATTTCCACGAAGAATACGGCGGTGTCGTTCCTGAACTTGCTTCCAGAATGCATGTTGATGCTGTTTATCCGACGGTGCAGAAGGCTCTGTCTGATGCAGGCGTAACGCTTAATGATATAGATGCTGTAGCTGTTACATACGGCCCCGGATTGGTAGGTGCTTTGCTCGTAGGATTATCCTGCGCCAAAGGTTTATGCGAAGTATCCGGCAAACCTCTTGTAGGCGTAAATCACTTAAAAGGCCACATTGCTGCCAATTATCTGTGTTTTGAAGAATTGGAGCCGCCTTTCCTATGTCTTTGCGTAAGCGGCGGTAATTCCATGATCGTCCGCGTTGACGATTATACGGATATGAAGGTGCTTGGAAGGACAAGAGATGACGCTGCCGGCGAAGCAATTGATAAGATCGCACGTGTAGTAGGTTTGGGTTACCCCGGCGGTCCCAAGATGGACAAGGCAGGGCAGGGGGGCGATACCTCAAGATACGTCTTCTCTAAGACCCATATGGGAGATACGCTGGATTTCTCTTTCTCAGGTCTTAAGACATCTGCGCTTAATCTCATCAACGGATTGAGACAGAAGGGCGAAGAGATCGATCTTAAGGATTTTACGGCATCTTACCAGCAGGCAATTGCTGATGCGCTTTTGAAGAACACATTAGTTGCCGTAGAGCAAACGGGTATAAAGAAGCTGTGCCTTGCAGGAGGCGTTTCTGCAAACTCGTTCTTAAGAGGCACTTTCGATAAGGCCGCAAAGAAAAAGGGCATAAAGCTCTACTATCCTGAATTAAAGTATTGTACGGATAATGCCGCAATGATCGCATCCTGCGGTTACTATGAATACATGAACGGCAAGCGTGATTCATTGGATCTTAACGCTTATCCGTCTCTGCAAATGCAGTAAATTCGGGCTTTTCGAGCTTTTTGGTTGAAAAATTGGCATTTGCATATAAAATATACGATTATGGCAATCAAAAAAGGTATAAAGATAATAGCTGAGAACAAAAAAGCCTATCACGATTACTATATCGATGAGAGGTATGAGGCAGGCGTAGCTCTGTCCGGCACTGAAGTTAAGAGCCTTCGTGCAGGCAGGGTAAACCTTAAGGACTCATATGTTCAGGTAAAAGACGGGGAGATGTGGCTTATAGGTGTACATATAAGTCCTTATGAGCAGGGAAACAGATTCAATCTCGATCCTGAACGCAACAGAAAGCTTCTCATGCACAAGAAAGAGATAATCCGCCTGTATTCAACGGTTAAGCAGGACGGACTTACTTTGGTGCCCACAAAGTGCTATTTCAAAGACAGCAAAGTAAAGTTTGAGATAGGACTTGCAAGAGGTAAGAAGGATTACGATAAGCGTGAAGTGCTTGCAAAGAAGCAGGCAAACAGAGATATCGACCGCGCCATGAAGAATATCAAAAAGTATAATGATTGATATATAATTAAATCATCAAACTAAAAGGGAAGACCTATGTCGGCAGAAAAGATAAAAGAAAATACCAGCGATAAAGAGATATCTATCAGATATATCATTGTTGCTGCGCTTTTCTGGATTATCACAATCTCCTGGATCGTCATGATCTTCCATTTATCCAATCAGACTGCAGTCCAGTCTTCAAATACATCTAACATGATAGTTAATGTGATAAACGAGATATTAGGTGTAGATATAGAAGATGATACTGTAATCAGGAAAGTAGCTCACGCGACAGAATTTGCCATCCTGACGATCTTCACGTATGTAGCTCTCTCATCAACTAATAAGATCTCAAATCAGACATCTTATGCAGAGAGCCCGGTTAAGCTCATGAGATCAGATAACGAGATGAACATCGTGTTCACATTATGGTTTACGATCCTTAATGCGATCTTTGACGAATATCATCAGTTGTTCGTTGACGGCCGCGACGGTTCTATCAAAGATGTTCTTATCGATCTTATCGGAATCGTCATTGTCCTGATCATTATCCGTATTGCGTTCACGATCTATCTGAAGACGAAGGGTAAGTCAGAGATCGTATACACCTGATTTTTCACTATTTAATTTTTTCATTTAACTCCTGAAACTATTGTGTTTTAGGAGTATTTTATTGATTAACTAATAATATAGTGTAATAATAGTGAAAATTAGTGAAACACCGGAGCATGCATAAGTGTTAAAGAAAAACAGTATATATAGTTCGATTCAGGAACTTAATTTAAAAGAGAAAGAACTGTTACTTCTGTTGGTAAAAAAGGGCCAGCTTGAGTTTACGCCAATTGAGATCAGCCGTGAGATTGGTGTTACAAATAGAACAGTTATTAACAGATTATATAAACTGGAAAAGTATTCTTTCGTCGAACCTGTACTGGTTAAGGAGAGGATTCGTTCGTATAAATTGACTGAACTAACAAATAACAATTCGGGATTAATTGAAGAATGTATTCAAGGCAACACGGATACTGATGTTATTGTCACAAAAAGAAAAATAATAAAGGGGAGTGCGGAGAGCATTCTTGAAGAGTTGATATCAGAAGGATATTCAGGCAGACGTTTATTGGAAGAATTCAGCAGAAGAATTGATTCGTATAGTTTTGATATTAAATCAATCTTGAGCAAAGCAAAAGAAGAATTGAAAGATGTCAATTTCGGTGAAGAAACATCATATGAGAGAATCCCTGAAAGCAATGATAAAGAATACAAAAGGAGCATTTGGGATGCAGCTATAGGACTACAGGCTGTTGATGGTTTAAAGCCATCAAAATACTTGAGAAACCTGGCTGAAGAGAATATAGCCGGTCAAAAAACATACGATGAAGTAAACAAAGAACTTATAAAGGAGTATGGTGCAGGCAAGACCAGGCAAAAAGAGGCTGATATTGTAGCTTTAAGAATTGCTCAAATCCTTGAAACATCTGATTTTATTATGTCTTCAACACTTTTATTATCAATTCATGAATACTTATTTGATGGTATTCTTGAAGATGAAAGTATTGGAAAATTCAGAAAATACAATATACGTAAAAAAGAAACGATATTATTAGGCGATTCGGTTAGATATGCGGATCAATTAATTATAAAACCGCAATTGAATCAAATATTTGATGATGAACGTTCATATAGTTATTCTTATCCGATGAATGAAAACGATATAGATCACTTATCCGGGTTTACTAGTAAACTCTGGCAAACTCATCCGTTTGCAGAAGGGAACACAAGAACAACTGCCGTATTCATAGAACTATATCTTAAATCCTTAGGATATGAAATAAACAATGAACCATTTAAATTCAGCAGTGATTATTACAGAAATGCTTTGGTCAGAAGTTGTTATGAATCAGCTGCATATAATTCTGAACCGACAAACAAATTCTTAAATCGTTTCTACATGAATTTACTGAATGCTTCAGATAACAAACTGAATAGCTTCGATTTGTTCATAAGTAATGATGATGAATAAATCGATAGAGGAGCTAGTAGTTTGATGAAGACTTCTAAAATGAAGAACACCCCGTTTTTGTAATTTTTCTCTATACGCAATTCGGTATAATTACAATTTTGGTGAATTGAGAAGAGGTTTTAAAAAGGATAATGATCGAATGCACGTATATAAGATTATTATTAAATGGCTATTTTAGTCTGAATCCTATAATTAGCTGATCTTGTATTCGTGATTCCCGTCTGCGTATCTCTGTGTCTGTATTTATCACATAATTACTGATTCGTTTTATTGATCATTATTATTTGGATAATTATTTGATCTCAAATCATATATCTCAGATTAATCTGTGGCGTTTGATTCCGTGTGATCCTTTTTCAGAGATTTCTATTCGTATATTCTGATCATGTCTATGCACGGATCATTCTCATTGTCTTTTCGAGATCGTCATATATCTGATATTCATTTTTTCGCATATCTCGAAAAAGAACAGTTGTTCGTTTTTGAACAGAACAAAAGCAGGGGAATGGCAAAACCGGTTTTCAGGTCTTCCCTTCAGATTTTATCAATCTGTTGATGTATCTGAAGAAGAATATCGGTTCAAGGATCTCAAACGGCAGCAGGACGATGATATTAGCAAGAACTACGCCGATCATCCCTCCTGTTAACTGGACGAAAACCCATGCAAGAGGAATATCCAGAACTGCTGCAAGAGTCATTAAGATAACCTGGGGCTTAAAATATGAGAACCCGTTCCCTATCGCCGTATTTACGTTATGAACGAGGAATATAAAGCCCGATAATGCGAAGATAACTGCGTAAGTCGTAGTTACTGTAATGGCATCTTCTTTGAGCCAGAAATTAACGACAGGCTGCAATACCAGTACGATCGCAAGAAGCACCAAAAGCGCTAAAACACTGAATCCTAAGAGAAATTTATACGCCTTTTTGATCCATTCATAGCGTTTCTCGACCTGTGCTTTGGTTACTGCAGACCAGATCGGGATCAAGACAAGCGAACAGATGGCTGCTACGGAGTTAAATATCTTGAAATAGACCTGATATTCAACAACGGCCGCAGGTCCGCAGAATGCTGTGATCAGGAACTCGTTCGTAGATGAGATAACCATGAAGATCAACTGGAGCCATAGGAGTGTCAGACCGATCTTAAGTACTGCTTTTGTAGTGTCTTTGGACCAGAATTTAAGTGACGGTCTTACAGCTTTAAGCTTGCCCATGAACAGTATCATGCTGACGACCAGCAAAGGCAGATTTACAGCCAAAATATTGAAATATGAGATTGCGATAAACGAAGATTCTGTGTTTCCCGGAGACAGTAATTTAATAACTATGAAGATGATTACATTACTTAAAAACGTAAGAAAATTAACGAGTCCGGATCTCTGGATTGCATAAAGGATCGATGTTACGAGCTTTAATACGAACTGTATCAGAACGCCGATAAATACTATCTGAATGGCATATGTAAGCGTTGCTGCCGATAAATCTTGCTCGTTGATATGAAGAATATTATTCCAGTTAAGCAGATGGATAACGATGCTTCCGATAATACCGATGATTACAACGACTGCGGCTGATGAGAAATATGTTGATGATACAAGTGTCTTGGCTTCCCTGTCATTTTTATCAGCCAATGCCTTGGGAAGCTTATTTCTGAGGCCGTTTCCGATACCGAGATCGAAAACCAGAACCCAGTTAATGATCGATAAGATCGTGTACCAGACGCCTAATATGTCGTCATTTCCGAAGAATTTGAGATACGCGGGCAGCAAAAACAGCGTCAAAAGCATCGATCCGCCCTTTACCAGGAACGCACCGAGGATATTGATCAGAATATTCTTGTTGTTCTTAACAGCACCAAGAAGGCTGTCTTTACTAAGTTTCACGACTTCTGCCTTTCATCAAAACAGGGGAGTTCCCCTCCCCTATCTTATCAGAGTTGTAATTATCTAATTATTTATATTTATAGTCAATGTGAAAAAAGATGAATTTATCTGATATATCTTTTTAATTCATCGTAGAAATTTTCGCGTGTTCCGGCTAATATCACGATGATCATTTTTGGTTCATCGTTTCCGTTTGCATTTTCGAACTCAATGGTATAAGCCAACTCATAGTTGGTTTTACAATAGTAGATATCGTAGCAGCGAATACCTTTAAGATCACCTTTTTTCTCAGGTGAAACAAACGGATTTTGCAGTATATTGTCTATCGCTTTTTTATATAGTTGAATCAGGTTATTGTCTTTTAATTTCTTGAAATATTTGGCAGCTGCCGGTGATATACGCAGATTGTCCTTGGTCAATCGCGGCATATTCACTCCTTTGACTTAAATACATCATCGTATGTGTAGTATTCGCCTGTGCCCTGAGCGATCTCTTTTGCTTCTTTAAGCAACGATTCAATCCCGGGTCTTATCTTTGCTTGTCTCTTTTTGAATTCATCCAATAATTCCTGGCCTGAAAAGCCTTCTACGATCAATTCGGTTAATATCTGCTCGGCAAATTCTCCGCTGTCTTCATTTTTCGCAGGCTGGATCACTAAAAAACCGTCACCCATTGTACATATAGCATCTTTATCGAAACCCAGATCAATAAAGAACTTCTGCGGTATCGTGAATTGTCTTTTTGATGTTATTTTTACTCTCTTCTGTGTAGGTAAAAGATTAGTTGCTATAGCCATATTATCACCTCATATTACTATCATTGTTTCCTTGTTCCTTGTTTCCTTGATTATAACAAAAGGACTTCTTCCCTTCAACTCATCATTTTTCTCATTTCTCGCTCTTTTGAGGTATTATATTGCTTGTGGATAATAGAATTTTTCGGAGGTTATAGATGAAAACAGTTAAGGAGATTATCTCTTCCCTGCTGATATTGGCTTTTGTCTTATCGATTGCGTCATGCAATAAGACGAATCCTGAGGATATTGCAACAACAGCTGATACTTATGCCAAGTGTGTTCAGTATATGGATGCCGAAAGGATCCTTTATAATACCGAGCCGGTCGAAGAGGCTGTGTCAGATGCTTTCAAGAAGAAGCTTACGCTCACAGATGACGATTACGATCAGGCTGACATCAAATCTATCATCGGTCAGACGATCGAATACACTATCAATAATGATTCCATTGTGATCAACGGCAAGACCGCCAGCCTGGATGTTTCTTTTAAGAGAATTAAGTATGAGGCTGCATTCAATAATCTTGTAGGTCTTAAAGATGCTCATCTTAAGGCTCTGAACGACTGCAAAGAGAGCTTTGATACAACGATCAACATTACGCTCAATAAGCAGGATGACGGCCGCTGGCTTGCTTCTGCAGATACTCTCGCTAAGTTTGACGAGCTTTATTCTTTCCTGGATGCTAAATATGACTTTACGCCTGACACACCGGACATTTTCGACAGCACGACGTGGCTCTTCAGCAAGGATAGAAACTATGAGAACACCAAGTGCATCGAGCTCGATATCTGGTTCAAATATGATCCTGAACAAGAATTCTACTACACCGTTTCCAAGAACGGCGAAGAGCTCTATAAGAGCGAGCCTGAGGCCACGACAGACATATTCTTCAGAGCTAAATACGATAAGTCGTTAGGCGCCAAGACAAACAGCAAGGGCTATCTCGACCAGGGCTTCTATAACATTAAGATCTACCGTAAAGATGGTCTTCTTATGGCTGACGAGACTACTAAAGTTATCGTTGACGGTGCCAAGGGTTCGCCTGAGATCACATCTGCTCCTAAGGGCGCTTCATATTCCATTAAGGATCCTTCATTTGCTTCGATCAAGAGCCTCGGCTGGTGGGATTATTCAGGCACGCTCTTATCTGACGGAATTTACTGCTTCAATACGAAGACTTTGGCATTTTCCATTGAGCTCTTAAGCGATGCGCCTTCGGTCTATTACGCTTATTATTTCGTGCCCGGCGAAAATGCAAGCACAAAGAACATCGACTATTCCAAGCCCGTATATTCCAATACGATCGAGCAGTTCATCTATATCGACGGAACGACGTTCTTTAATTTCGATTATGAGCCTGAGACAATCGAAGTCGGTACATATGTCCTTGTCATCGCGAAAGATGCATTCAGCGTTGATAAGCCTTATGTAACGGCAACATGCAAGATAATTCCCCAGACATCAGACGAATTCGTCTAATAAAGAAAACCGAATATGAATAAAGGAAAAAGGGTCTTATTTATTAAGACCCTTTTCTAATGCCGGATTAATGATGTCCTTGATAATGAACTCTGCGGTCGCATCGATGTTATCGTAAGGAACGATCTTTGGAAGCGTTACGCCGAATGCCTTTTCAGATTTGCGGATAAGAGCATCCGTATAGATAAGACAGCCGTTCCTGATATCTTCGACACCGTCCAAAGCCAGAGATTCACGGTTCTTAGAGATCATGTCATCAAGAGAGAATACGCTCTCATCGATGTGGCATGTGGGCTCGTCCGTTGTACCGTCAACGATTACCGGGAATCCGCCGATATTGCCGAATACACCCGGCGAGAAGAACTTCATCTTAGTATTCTCACGTAAAGCCGTTAAGATGCAGTTGATGATGTCGAAATTAGATGAAGCATTCATCATGTTGCGCTTGGAATCAGTAGGCATCGTGATAACGCACTTCTTAAGGATATCATCCTGGTCGAGCTTGATCTCCTCACCGTTATAAGAAGCCTTGAGGAGCTGCTCCAAGCCTTCGTTCTGGCCTTCCTTGCTGATTACAACATCGTGGAAATGTGCCGTAGCGATATCAACATCGATATTCCAGAAATCAGATATGCCGAGTTCATTTGCGATAGCGAACTTAAGGCGAGGCAGCAAGTGATTCAAGTTGCCTGAACCGAAGTCAGGATAAGCAACTCCGCTTGATTTGAGCCACGGGATCGTGCCGTCGGAATAGGAAGTATTGATAACAATGCCCTTCCCTTCTGCCTTTGTATAAGCAAGCATGATGTTCCTAATATATTTGATAGCTAGAGGAGTCCAGATGCCGTAAGCACGGATATTCTTCCATGAGATGGAACCGTACTTAAGGCCGGGATAAACGCGGCTGGAATTGACGATAAAGTCAGGCTGGTATTTGGCAATGAGATTAGCAATGGAATCAACGTCATCAAGATTGCAGGTGCCGTCAACGATAACGTTTGTCTTATTCTGGCGTCTGATAAGAGCAGCAACACGCGCTATGTTAACGTCGCACTGGAGTTTATCTGCATTTCTGCCTGCAACGATGATCTCAAGATGTTCATCGGCTGTCGAGAGAAGATAGCTCAGAAGATAATTTCCGACGCTTCCAAGGCCTATTATCATGACCTTGATCCTGCCCTCCTGATCGTGCTTTCTGATAAGCTTTAACTTCTCTTCTAACATAACGCTATTCCTTCCTATTAGAGCCCTGCAATAATAAAATCATTTATGGTATTGCAGTTTATCCAGGTCTTCATAGATATTATATCGATAGTCTCGCCATTCTTGGCAAGTTTTTGGAAATATTCATTTATGAGCACCAGATTGGTACCGGTAAAACGCTCCGGATCGCCGTTCAGAACGAGATCCGAAAGCAGCTCGATATCCGTAAACTTCCATATCTGGCCTGAGTTATAGACCGCAGTAAAAGGCTCATCGATCTTAAGCTGGCCGTGTGCCGTATCGTAGATGTAGTGCGGAACGTTTTCGAGATCATAGTAAAGCGCAACAGCCTTATTAGCCTTGATAGCTTCGCTGTTGATAGTAATAACGCTGTTCTTAGTTCCTGCAACGCTCGAAAAGCTCTCGTCGTCAACAAACAGGTCTCCTTCAGCGAACAATACCTCAGTGATGTCTTTACCATATATCTTAAGCGCCGCATCAAGGCCGAGATAAAGGCTCCAGCCTGAACCGTATTCTGCGTACTGTTCGTTATTTACGAGCATGACCTTTTCGCTGAATTCGGAAGGAAGATTATTGTTAATGTAATCCTCAAGCTCGTTAATGAGGAACCCGCCGACTACAACAAAGAGATCGTAATCTTTTGCCTGTGTGAGCATGTGATTAAGAAGTGTCTTTGCGGGGTCTTCCCTGTTGTAAATGCACTTAACGGTGGGCTTTCCGATGCTCTCGGAAAACCTTGTCGCCGAACCTGCTACTGTAGTAAGAAATACTCTCATCCGTTCTTCCTAAAATCGATGATCATATCGATTCCTTCTTCTAATGTGATCTTCGGAGCCCAGCCTGTTCTGGTCCTGAGCTTCTCTGTGGAAAGCACTCTTCTTACAGGATCTGACTCTCTGTAGCCTTCGAAAGTGATCTCAGGATTGTCTATTCCGAGCTTGCCTGCGATAAGAGCAACAAGTTCAAGGATAGAGATCTCCTCTTCTGTTGCAACGTTGTAAACGCTTCCGTCCATTGCATCCGGGTGCTCAAGAAGGTGCAGTACAGCGTCGCACGAATCGATGTTATGAAGGAACGTTCTCTTGTTAACCTTGGAATTTTCGAGCAATACGACCTTGCCGTCATTAATAAGGCTGTTAACGATATGAGGCAGGATGTGCTTTGCAAAGCGCTCATTCTTGCTGTAAACGTTCGCAAATCTCAAAGACGCGCCACGGATCTTGCCGTTATCAACGGCATCCTTCATGAAGAACTCAGTAAGTAGCTTGCCTGTCGCATAAGATGTTCTTTGGCTGTGCTCAGCATCTGACATGAGAAGATAATCGGATTCCTTAACGCCGCCTTCCTTGAAGGACTGCATGGAATAAACTTCGGAGGTTGAGCAGTTAATATAAGCATCAGCGCCGACTGATATTGCCTGCTCAAGGAAAGCCTTCATGCCGAGAAGGTTTGTGTCAAATGTTGTATATACGTGATAGAAATATTCTGTATGTACGACTGCAGCACAGTTGATATAGAAGACCTTGTCGAAGTCCTTCTTCTTTGACACAACAAGATATTCGATCTCAGCCATCTGGGCCGTGTTGTTGATGTCATATTGGAAGAAAGTAAATCTGTCATCGTCGATAACGTCTGAGACGGTATCAATGGAGGAACAGAAGAAATTATCGAATCCAATGACACTGCCCTTGTTGCCGTTAAGGATCTGTCTTACTAATTCATTACCGGTCATGCCGGTTACGCCGCTGATCACATAAAGATTATTCATATTGATCACACTCCGTTTGTTAATCTCTCACTATAAAAAGGATCTACCTGATCGTTATACAGGCTCTGCTCAAATTTTACATCATAAGGCACCGAAATGAGGCTTACACCCTTCTCTGTATCAAGGATAGCATACTGAGCCTTGGGATTATGGTTTCTGGGCTGCCCTACACTGCCCGGATTAATGAATACAACTTTTTTCTTGTTGCGCATAGAAGGATTATCGCATTTATAGAACTTATCGAAAACATGCGTATAGTGGCTGTGTCCGGATAAGACATAATCGTACCCTTCATAGCCCTCCCAGGCACCATCAGAGCCGTTTGCGGCATCAGGATGGATAGATTTCCAATAATGATCAGTAAGGCTTCCATGGACAGCCAGGAACATCTTCCCTTCAAGCTCAAATTCAGCCTTACCGGATTTGCCTTCCATGTTTTTCAGATAAGCAAAAGTCTCTGGTGTCAGTTGGGATTTGGTATATTTAGCTGACAAAACGCCTCTCTCTGTCGAGAAATGCGCATAATCATCTTCCATAATCGATTGTTCGTGATTGCCCCAGATATTGCATACAACGGGAATATCAATTTCCCTGATCATCGAAATGACCTCGTTAGAACGCATTCCGTAGTTAATAAGATCGCCCAAAAGCGCAATATAATCAGGCGTACCATTCGCCCTGATATCATTTAAGACGCTCTCCAAAGCGGATACATTTCCATGTATATCCGATAGAATTGCAATTCTCATATAACCAAATACACCACCATTTCTTATTTATTAATAATAATATAAAAGGGCGAAATCTCAAAATGGCAGGTGTGGCAATATAAAGTTTCTGTAATCAAAAATAAGAGGTGCCTTTCAGCACCTCTATTCATTAACTTCCGTGCTGAAAGTTAAGGCATGCTCTCTCAAATTCGACGTTATTGTATGCCGGACTGTCTTTTAACATTTTCTGATAATCATCCTCTTCAGCGGCAGGTATGCATAAGACATACTGACCTCTGACATAAAGAACCGTACAGTCAATAGATGTGTCTGCATCCGTAAGGAATGAGATCTTGCTGCCTGTTTCGAGGTGTTTGTAATGATAGATATCCATATCAAGTTCAATGATATAGACATTGTATTTGTACCAAGGTTCTTCCTTTTCATCAGAAGGAGCTTCGGAATAATCGTAATTGATCCTGAAATAATCTTTGATACCTGAGAGTGCATTCTTAGACGCAAGTTCAGGATCCATCTGGGTTTTAAGGAGCTTGTGTCCGTCGTGCTTAGGATCAAATTCCGTTGTATAGAATTTATCTGTAATCTCATCCAAGGTTTGTTTGATCATCTCATCGTACTTAAGTTCCAAAGATGTTTCGACCGGTTCTGTGGTTTCTTCAGTAGCTTCAGTAGTTTCTTCTGTAGTTTCTGTAACTGTTGTCTCTTCTGAAGTTGTTGTTACGCTTGTCTCAGTTGTATTGCAAGCAGCAAGACCAAATAAAACTGTGCATGCTAATACTGTTGATATAACCTTTTTCATTATTTATTGCCCCTCAGATTTATTATGTCATTCCAATAAAGGCTTCATATCCCTTTTGAGCATTACCTAATGTAAACTCAGGCATAGTCTCCTCAATGGTCTTATCATCTTTTATATAATCACTCGCATGAATGCATAATACATATTGCTTATTAATGGCTGTTACTACAGCAGCATTAGTAGAGTATCCATCGAAGAATGTTATCATGCCGCCAGTCTTTAGATTCTTATACATATCTGAAGTCGTATCGACTTCGAAAATGTAAATTTCAACTTTCAATTCTCTGATGGTATCATTGCCGTCTGTTTGGATATCATATCGATCTATATAAGCAAAATTATTGATTCCCTTTGCCTGATTCTTCTCAGCAGTAGAAGAATCCATATACTTCAGGTTCAGATAGTTTTTATAATCACTGCCAAGACCTGTTACCGTTATAGCGACAACCTCATCGAGATTTAAAAGGAGATCGCCTTCGTTCTTAGCGAATGTAGGAACAGTCGTTGTCTCTACAACATATTCTGTAGATGCTGTTTCTGATTCGCTTGTTGTTGTAGTTGTTTCAGTCTCTTCAATCTCTTTTTCAGCTTTTACATCATCTGATTTTTCCCTGTCGCCTTTTCTTTTGTTATCGTTGAGATCACATGAAGCAAAGCATACTAACATCGCGCAGGCTAATAAGCCACTTACAAATTTTTTCATTTCTACTTCCCCCAAAAAATCAAATAGCGGACACTCAGTCCGCTATCATTTTACATTATCAAGTATGTCAAGAATATGTTAAAAATGTAAGATTCCTGATTGTGACTAAAATGTCACTTTGTTCTTACTTTATCCACTCTACAGTGATTTCCTTAGCGTCCAGACCGTCTCTCTTCTTGATAAATTCCGGAGCGACCTGAGGGAACATTGCGCATGAGAGAACGTCTTCTTCACTCTTGGCGATGTCCTTGTACTGTTCCTTGATCGAATCAAGTTCAGGCTTCAGAAGATCAGCAGGACGGCATGTGATGACTTCATCAGAGCCGATCGCAGCCTTGCGGATCTCTTCATTTACAACACCCGGGAGCTGGCCGTATTCACCGCGGAGCAAACCCTTGGATTCTTTGGTGAATGTCTTATAACGTCCCATAAGAACATTGAATACTGCCTGGGAACCAACGATCTGGCTTGTAGGAGTTACGAGCGGCGGGTAACCGAAGTCTTCCCTAACACGCGGTACTTCCTGTAATACCTCTTCCATTCTGTCTTCAGCATTTGCCTGCTTAAGCTGTGATAAGAGGTTTGAGAGCATTCCGCCCGGTACCTGATAGAGCAATGTGTTCGGATCTACGCGGAGAACCTTGGAACTGATGGTTCCTGCGGCTTCCATTTTCGCTGCGACACTCTTAAAGTGAACTGCTGCCTGGTTGAGCTTAACGAGATCAAGACCAGTATCACGCTCTGTGCCGCGAAGAGTTGCTACCAGAGACTCTGTAGCAGGCTGTGACGTGCCGTTTGCGAAGGGAGACAGCGCTGTATCAACGATATCAACACCTGCCTGGGCAGCCATGAGATAGACCATAGCGCCAGTGCCTGTCGTGTTATGTGTATGGAGATGGATCGGAATGGATACCTTCTCCTTGAGTTTCTTAACGAGTGAATAAGCATCAGCAGGAAGCAAAAGGTTTGCCATATCCTTGATGCAGATCGTATCAGCGCCCATCTGCTCTAAGATGACTGCCTTATCGACGAAGTAATCTTCGTTATGAACGGGGCTTGTCGTGTAGCTCATTGCAGCTTCAACGATGCCGCCGTACTTCTTTACGGCCTTGATCGAAGCTTCCATATTTCTTATGTCGTTCAAGGCATCGAAAATACGGACTATATCGATACCGTTTTCGATGGACTTGGCGCAGAAAGCCTCAACCATATCATCTGCATAGTGGCGGTAACCCAAAAGGTTCTGGCCGCGCAAAAGCATCTGAAGCTTAGTGTTGGGAAGAGCCTTGCGAAGAGTTCTGAGTCTCTCCCACGGATCTTCATTAAGGAATCTCATGCAGGAATCGAAGGTAGCTCCGCC
This sequence comes from Oscillospiraceae bacterium, assembly GCA_902780785.1. Taxonomy (GTDB): domain Bacteria; phylum Bacillota; class Clostridia; order Saccharofermentanales; family Saccharofermentanaceae; genus Saccharofermentans. Next base: position 232,460 of record CACZGS010000002.1, read on the forward strand.
CCAGCATTCGATAGAATAATAACCGATAGAATCAAGGATCTCACATGCAGGAAGCATATCCTCAAGCTTCATTCTTGTGGCTGCCTGGCTCTGGTGTGCGTCTCTTAATATTGTATCTGTTATAAGAAGTTTCTTGTTTGTAGCAAAAAGTTCAGACATTAAATGACCTCACTTAACATCGAAGAGCAAGTCGCCGCCTGCAACTGTAGAACCTTCAGTAAGGCTGAGAGATTCAATAGTACCGTCAACGGGTGCAGTGATCTCATTTTCCATCTTCATTGCTTCAAGGATAAGAACAACTTCACCAGCCTTAACGCTGTCTCCTGTTGCCTTCAATACCTTAAGAATCGTGCCCGGCATAGGTGCTGCAACAGAACCTGAACCTACTGCTGCAGGCTTTGCTGCAACCGGTGCGGGTGCTGCCTTGGGAGCTGCGGCTACGGGTGCAGCAGCCTTTGCTACAGGTGCTGCGACTGCACCGTTAGCTCCTATAAGCTCTACATCCATCTCATATGTCTTACCTTCGACTGTAATACGATACTTGCTCATATTTATTCTCCTAATTGATATTTATGATAAGAAATGCCGTTATCGGCGATATACTGCTCAAGGCCTGTCTTTTGTACTTCACGGAAGTTACGGACTACGACATTCTTTGTGTCTACGCCGTTCTCTTCAGCGATACATGCAACAGCCATTGCAACGATCAAAGATTCATCCACAATGCATTTCCTCCTTAGAGCGGGATATTGCCGTGCTTCTTAAGAGGCAATGTGCGGTCTTTTGTCTCAAGCATCTTGAATGCTTCAGCAATCTTGGATCTCGTCTCAGAAGGTAAGATTACTTCATCAACATATCCGTGCTCTGCAGCAATATAAGGATTCATGAACTTCTCATTGTATTCAGCAAGGAGCTCTTCCCTCTTGGCTGTCGGATCTTCAGCAGCTTCGATTGCTTTCTTGCCGATGATGCTTACAGCACCTGAGCCGCCCATAACTGCGATCTCAGCGATAGGCCAGGCATAAACGACATCTGCGCCTGTCCCCTTTGAGTTCATTGCGATATAAGCACCGCCGTAAGCCTTTCTCATGATGAGACTTACCTTCGGAACTGTAGCTTCTGAATAAGCATAAAGGAGCTTTGCACCGTGACGGATGATACCGCCGTGCTCCTGCTGTGAACCGGGCAGGAATGCGGGAACATCAACCAGTGTAAGGAGCGGGATATCGAAGCAGTCGCAGAAACGGATAAAGCGTGAAGCCTTATCGGATGCGTTGATCTCAAGTGAGCCTGCCATGTACAAAGCCTGGTTTGCGATAACGCCGATCGTCTGACCATCGAGTCTTGCAAAACCAACTACGATATTTCTTGCGAAAGCTTCCTGTACCTCAAAGAAGCTGCCTGCATCTACGATAGAATTGATTACGTTTCTTACGTCATAAGCCTTCTTGGAATCGGCAGGAACGATATAAGCAAGAGAAGCGCTGTTATCAACAGGTGTTCCGGGAACCGTAAGGCTCAAGTCCTCGTTGCTCTGAGGTAGATATCCAAGGAGCTGACGTACGCCGTTAAGGCATGAGAGATCATCAGGATATACGAAGTGTGCAACACCTGATGTGGAACTGTGAACTGATGCACCGCCCAGATCAGCTGAACTGATAACCTCGCCTGTTACTGACTTAACAACTGCAGGTCCTGTGATATACATCTGTGAATAGTCTGTCATGAAGATATAGTCAGTAATTGCAGGAGAATAGCAAGCACCGCCTGCACAAGGTCCCATAATTACGGAAATCTGCGGAATAACGCCTGATGCGATTGTATTTCTGTAGAAGATATCAGCATAACCTGTAAGAGAATCGATACCCTCTTCAATTCTTGCTCCGCCTGAATCGTTAATGGAAATAAAAGGTGCCTTCATCTCCATTGCTTTATCCATAGCCTTGCAGATCTTCATAGCCTGGGCTTCACCCAAAGATCCGCCGCCTACTGTGAAGTCCTGTGAAGATGCGAAAGCAACACGGCCGTGAATGTATCCGTAGCCTGTTACAACGCCGTCACCGGGCTTTTTCTTCTTATCCATTCCGAAATCAGAACATCTTGAAGTGATCTGATCATTTAACTCAACGAATGTACCGTCATCAAAGAGAGCTTCCATTCTCTCACGTGCAGTGAGCTTGCCTGAAGCGTGCTGCTTAGCTATACGCTCAGCTCCGCCTGCCGCAAGGACAGCTTCCCTTCTTGATTCAAGACGGTCAATACTGTTCTTCCATAATTCATCCATATGTATCGCCTCAAATAATCATAGTTTTGATTCAATAATGGGTATTATAACAAAAATAGTTTGATAGTCAAACTATTTTATTCCTGATGCTTTATTCATAGTATATTAAGGTCCATACTTCCTATTCACAGGATATATATAATCGGCAGATCTTTTGTTAATCTGTCACAAAACAGACAAACATTTTTTATCTTTTGCTATTCAACATATACAAAGCTATGCCTTATACTGAAGATATCAGATCAATCCATTGTCACACAGGAATCAGGCAGCACACTTTATGGACGCTCATCTTGGAAAGGCATTATCTCTAGTTACATTGGATGCGATTATCGTTTGGATAATCCCCGCATTGATATGCTTTGCAATTGGATATCTCCACTACCGCAGAGGAAAGCTCAGATTAAGATCGTGCCTTGCCCTGGCCATGCTCGTATTCTATCTTGGGTTCGTCTTCTCCCTCACCATATTTTCGAGAACTGTATCAAAAGACATTCAGATGGAGCTTGCACTGTTCTGGTCTTATAAGATGATCGCCCGCGGTGACAAATACATGTTCTTCGAAGTTTTCTGGAACGTGGTCCTTTTTATGCCCTACGGTTTCCTTGCTTCCATTATCTCGAAAAGCAGATCTAAGTGGCCCGTCCTCTTGTCCGGCTCATTGTTATCGGTTGTTATTGAACTGACCCAGCTCTTCGCTCACAGAGGGCTCTTCGAATATGACGATATCGTTCACAACACGCTCGGAACGGTTATCGGTATCGCCTTTTGCCTGATGGCATCGAAGCTGCTTTCGAAGATCGAGAGAAAATACAATATCCAGTTAACCTGATCAATCAAAACTTTACTGCATACTTGTGTTGCCCTGGGCAGGAGTGTTGGATACTCCTGCCCGGACAACCGAGTTTGATATGACCGAGGAAGGTTGTTAAAAGTTATTATCCAGAAGCGTATTCGATCTGTGTTCAATATCAGAATAAATGAAACCTTCTGAAATGCCAATATTGGCAAGTTCCTTCTTGATCTTCGTCTTGCTTTCTGACGGGATCTTGATCACATTGATTGCTTTGCCTTCTGGTGTATATATATTAGCAGATAAAGTGCTTACGGAACGGTCGATCTCTTTCTGGATGGTTTCCATAGAAGAACCGGTTGTGTTTACATATTTAGGGAAAATAAAAGCTCCCTGATGCATCTTCAGTCTGTCGGAACAGTTAGACGGAATAACAATGTGTGACAACAGGAGATCCTCATAGATGCTGAAAGGATATACCAGATCTTCACTTGTCTTGGCACACTGATTAAGACGGTCCATGAATGTCTGAATTACAATATACTCATCACTGTTGATCTGGAGAGAACTGATGTCTCTGAAGCTCAACTGTTTATTGTTATTCTCATCACTGTTAAACGGAAGAAGACCGATATCTTTGAATCTTAACTGGTTCCAGTCATTTCTGGATGTGCGTGCATAGATTGATTTACATGTTGTAAGGAATGAATTGATCTTATCCTGAGGAATAAGGCTTAAAGCCGTCTTCACTGCTATAGTATGCCCTACATCAAACTGCTCGGCATTATTGTCCGGACGGTCATCCCTATGGAAAGAGCCGAACACATATATGTATCCGTCATCAGAAGAATCAATATCATTCTTCTCAACAGCGAAATAAAGCGCAATCAAAGGATTGGCTGAAATATCGATCAGTCTGGTCTTTGCTCCATGATGCTGAAAATCGACCATATGCTTGAACAACTCGGAATTCTTGCTGTAATCCGCACTGCCAATCTGGCTTAAGAGCATGCGGTAGTAATAATCGCTGGATCTCTTGGTAAGACCCTCGTCCAGATAAAGATTCGGGACAAGATATTTGTGATACTTATTCTCTCCTCTGAAATAAAGATGCGTTTCCTGACGGACAGCATCATTATTCTCATTCAGAATCAAACACAAAAACGATTCCAGAGAATCACAAATTATACTGTTGTCTTCAGAGATGTACATCGCATCTACCCTTCCATACTAACGTAATATTCCTACTGTATAATGTAACGAGCATGAATTTCAATATTGTATAGTATCAGTTTTGTGAATTTTTGTATATATCAGAGCGCAATTGTTCGAAAAAATTGATTTTTAAATAAAGATAGAATACGGGGCCGAAGATATCCTTCAGCCCCGATATGTTTTAAACTGTCAAAAATCAGACTGCTTCGTCTGTAACAGGTTCATCTGCAGGAGTATCCGGTGCCGGTTCCGGTACAGAAGGAGCCTCTACCGAAGGAGCTGCTGCGGGTTCCTCTTCTGCAGGCTCTTCAGCAGCAGGTTCGGAAACATCAGAAGGTGCGGACTGTGTAACTGAATCAGTTTCTTCAACAGAAGGCTCCGCTGCCTGAGTTGCTGGAACAAAAGGCAGTGTGGTCGCGCCGGTAGTATTGACGGTCAAAGTTACTTCATTAGTAGCAATCAGTTCTCCGTTAGCATCAGTAATAAGGCAACGATAAACTTTGCCGTTTCGTGACTTGTCTGCCTTTACGGTAAACGTATTAGTTGTAGCACCACCGGAATTCTGGTTAGCCCAGGTGCTGCCCTTCTTAAGCTGCCACTGATATGTAAGGCCCTCGCCTTCGGCTTCAACCTTAAATTCTGCCGTAGATCCAACAAGTGCAGTACAATCCTTAGGTTGAACAGTAATGTTGATCGCATTAGAAGGCTCCTTAACAGTGAGTGTTACGGAATTAGATGCAATCTGTTCACCATCAGCATTTGTAATCAGACAGCGATATGTCTTTCCGTTACGGGACAGTTCAGCCTTAACAGAGAATGTAGCAGTAGTAGCTCCGCCTGAGTTCTGGTTAGCCCAGGAATTACCCTTCTTGAGCTGCCACTGATATGTCAGGCCTTCGCCTTCAGCTGCAACTGTAAACTTAGCTGTAGTTCCAACAAGCGCCGTAACATCAACAGGCTGCTGAGTTATTGTAATCGAAGGTTCCTTAACTGTAAGTGTTACGGGGTTCGTAGCAATCTGTTCGCCATCAGCAGCCGTAATCAAGCAGCGGTATACCTTTCCGTTACGTGATTCTTCAGCCTTAACAGAGAATGTAGGTGTAGTTGCACCACCTGAGTTCTGGTTAGCCCATGAACTTCCCTTCTTAAGCTGCCACTGATAGGTTAAGCCCTCTCCTTCAGCTGCAACCGTAAACTTTGCAGTAGATCCTACGACTGCCGTAATATCAGTCGGTTGCTGAGCAATTTTAATCGAAGGTTCCTTAATCGTAAGAGTTACTTCGTCAGATACTACACAGTTTCCATACATATCTGTAATTAAACAACGATATACCTTACCGTTACGAGAAGCATCAGCCTTAACAGAGAATGTTGGCGTTGTAGCTCCACCAGAACTCTGATCAGCCCAACTCTTTCCTTTCTTAAGCTGCCACTGATATGTGAGGCCTTCACCTTCAGCGTTAACCGTAAATTTTGCAGTAGATCCGACAGGACCGGTGTAACTTACAGGCTGGCTGTTAATTGTTATATCGCAATAGTGGATATCGAAAACAAAATATCCGTTAACAAAATTAGGTGAAAAGACCTTCTTGCCATTGTAGTAAGGCTCAACTGTGCAGAGCACGTAGCTTACCTTACCTGTAGGTGTATCAAGTGCAGTAAGATTTGCAGTATTAATGGACTTAGTTTTTCCTGTGCCTAACAGAGTTGCATTAGCAATCAGGTCAGAACAATCTACCTCTTCGCCCATAGCTAATGTGCCTTCATCATCAACGATTGCCTTGCAGTCATACCACGTATATTTGTATGTAATTCCTGCAGGCATATCTGTCTCAGTGAATTCACCATCTTCATCGAAGAACTTACCGTCTCTGGGTAAAACAACAGTATCACCCCTAACGGCTGTTACGCTCGGTGTAAAGTTCTGTATAACCTGGAGCATGAAATAAAGCGTATGATCTATAACTTTTACATATGTCTTATCTTCTAAAGTATATGTTACAGCGCATACCAGGTCAGTCCTGAGATTAAGGCAATTCTGATCGTATACATCGAAATATGGTTCGCCAATAGCCTCTAAGAACGCTTCGCTCATATAGACCTTCTTGGTGTTATAACCATTTAACTTGGTGTAATACTTCTTATCGAGATCGAATATTCCGGTGTATGCCTTAGTAGGATCCTTCTTATACCACTGGTAACTGATAGAAGCATCATAATATTCACAATATGCGCTTACTTCGAAAAGCGGACTCTCGAAGTCAATTGCTTCATGATAATTTACACAGTATTCGCCACCGCCTTCCGCAGAGCAATACATTGAAAGAGATGAATAATAACCGATAATCTTAAAAGTTACATAGGTTTCGTAAGTTTTGCCTTGATAAACCGCAGATACAAGGCAAGAAACAAATCCCATGCCGAAATCACTGTCGTATTCACAATAACCGTAATCGTATATGAAGTTATAATCCTCGTCCAGGAGCTGGCTCAGATTAAGCTGAATCGATGAAGTCGTATAGCCCGGATTATTAGGAATATCGCACCATTCATAAGTAATATCACTATCTAATTCAAGATAATCAGACAAATATGGATAAATAGAAAGACTTATAGGCTGATCCAAGGATGCCATTACTTCCCTGCTGCTCATACCCAGCTGAACATACTTGTCAGCTCTTCTGATAATGAATTGATCACCTTTATTGAAATGAAGAGAGTATGTCTGTCTATACTCCATGTAATAAACTTCACGAATTGAATCTTCTGAAATGACAGGATCAAGTCCGATAGGAATGAAGTTTACACTGTCGATATGATCTTCATAACCGTATGTAGTACAGCAAACATCAGCCCAAGCCGTCGACTCCAGAAAATAATAGCCGGTCTGAACAGGACAAAACTCGTAAGAGTAATTATCTGACGGACAAGTGTATGTCTGTTCTTCTACCATGCTGCCTGAAGCAGCTGAAACATCATTCGTAATAACATTCAAATAAGAAATAATGAACGTTATCGAAAGGATGACACTGACAATTGTCTTGAAAAGTTTTCTCATCTTAATCCTCTCCTGTCGGAAAATTTCAAAGCACTTGACACAAAAAGTATCAACTTAAATTTTACTATATATGAAATCATGGTCAATAAACGCGGAAAACAATTAGTGTTCGCAAATTTTAGTTAGTAGCATAAAAACGGGGCCGGAGATAACTCCAACCCCGTAAAACAATAGGTTTTAACTAAGTTGCCTTATGCCGGTTCGTCTACAGGAGAATCAGCAGGAACAGGAGCCGGTTCTTCAACCGGTGCAGGCGCAGTTGCCTCAACTGGTGCCGGAGCAGTCTCTTCTGCCGGAGCTTCTACAGGAGCAGATGCTTCATTAACAGTCTCAGGATCTGGTTCTGTTACTGTGTCGGCAACTGCATCATCAGCTACAGCAGGAGCAGCGGATTTGACAGCAGGAACAGCGGATGGCATTTCATACCAAACAGTAACTTTGACTTCATTAGTCACTGCCTGTTCGCCGTTTACATCTGTAATCACGCAGCGATAAGTCTTGCCGTTCTTTGATAAGTCGCACTTGCCAAGCGAAAGCCAATTTGTAGTAGCACCACCCGAATGCAAATCTGACCATGAACTACCCTTCTTAAGCTGCCACTGATATGTTAAGCCTTCACCCTCAGCCTCGACTATGAATCCGACAGAACCGCCTTCTGTAGTCGATGCATCAGTCGGCTGCTTGGTAATAATGATGGAATTGGAGGGTTCCTTAACAGTAAGAGTAACAGAGTTTGTCGCTATCTGTTCACCTTCTGCGTTAGTGATAAGACAGCGATATGTCTTTCCATTACGTGAAAGATCAGCATTTACAGAGAATGTTGGTGTTGTAGCACCACCGGAATTCTGGTTAGACCATGAACTGCCTTTCTTGAGCTGCCACTGATATGTCAGGCCCTCACCTTCAGCCGCTACCGTAAACGTCGCCTTAGAGCCAACAAGCACAGAAAGATCCGAAGGCTGCTGAGCGATAGTGATCGAAGGTTCTTTTACGGTAAGTGTTACAGGATCTGTAGCAATCTGATCACCGTTGGCTGCTGTGATAAGGCATCTGTAAACCTTGCCATTGCGTGACATTTCAGCCTTTACAGAGAAATTCGGAGTTGTAGCACCGCCTGAACTCTGGTTAGCCCAGGAGTTTCCTTTCTTAAGCTGCCACTGATATGTCAATCCTTCACCGGTTGCAGCAACACTGAACTTAGCTGTTGTTCCAACTACAGCCGTACAATCTACAGGTTGCTGGTCAATAACGATAGTGACTTCTTTCTCGATTATCATTACTTCATTTGAAAAGATTTCATGACCGTTCTGATCTGTTATCTTACAACGATAAGTTTTACCAAACCTTGATTCGTTTACCTTAACAGAGAAAGTCGGTGTATTGGCTCCACCGGAAGCCTGATCGGCCCAACTGTTTCCCTTCTTAAGCTGCCACTGATATGTTAATCCTACGCCTTCTACAGCAACGGTAAACTTTGCAGTATCGCCAACAAATCCATAAAAGTCAGTTGGCTCACAGGTGATAACAGGACCGTCATAAAGAGTAACAACACACGGTTCAGAATAAATTGTATTGAAATATTCATCTGTTACGGCACATCTGTACAAGCCAAAGGAATCTTCATCAACTGTCATCCAGTATTCGTTGGTATCATATGTGCTCGAAAAGATATTGATCCAGCCTTCATCCAACTGTTTCTGCCACTGATAGGTAACAGGGCCGATGCTTTCGACATCAACATCTAAGAATAATTCATCTCCAATACAAGGAGTAGCAGAACTGGTCCATGCACCGATCTTAAATGATCCGTAATGAAGTTCAAAGATTTGGCAGTAAACTTCGAAATTACTGCCATGGCAAATATGGCCTTTGTACATTGGCTGAGCAAGACAAGCTACATAACTGTTATATTCAAAACTGCCATCGCTTTCATTTTTATAAGAGATAACTGAAAGATTAGCAGTATTAATTGAACATTCTTTACCTGTTCCTATTAGCTCGAGATCAGGTATATCATTATGGATATTTATATCATTAGGATCACTACCACTATATCCATAACCCATGTAATCCGGCTCAGAACCGCATTTAAACCATGTATATTTATACGTGATGCCTTCAGGTTGTTTTGATTCATCGAAATATCCATCAACAAATTTAGGCATTACTATAGTTGAACCACGTTCGACATCAAAACACTCTTGACCGTTATAACGAATCTCAACATTGAATGTTATTTTATAATTCAAAACTTTTGTAAATGTTTCATTACCTTTTTTGAAAGTAACAAGACAAACTACATCATAATAAATACTTTGGTCGGTATCATGATCACCATGATAAGGATCGCCAAGAGCATTTTTTAATGAAGCATTCCAAACAAGATAATTCGATGTTTCTCCTGCCAAAGGTATATAAAGATCAGACTCATCAGTATAATTGCCTGAAATCTTTCTTGCAGTGTCTACCTTACACCACTGAAGACTAACTTCATAACCATCAGGCTGTTCGGTAACTACATCAAAGAATTCCCAAGGCTCTCCAAATTCATATAATTCACTATACACAAAGCCTTCTTGATAAAATCCTCTATTATCATATGCTTGGCATTTTCTGGACAAATCTGATTCATAGCCTTCAATGTCAAAAGATACATACTTATAATATGTGTTTCCTTTATATTCAGCTTCAACACAAACAGATACAAAGCCTCTGCCAAAATCGCCACAATTCTCGTAATCTTCATAAGGATTGTAAAATATAAAATGGTTGTCTGAATCGAGAAGCTGGCTTAGATTAAGCGTTACAGAAGGTCCATAGTAACCATTTTCGTCATTCGGAATATCTGACCAGATATAACTAATGTTATCCAAAGAAACAGATGAAGTAGCAGTAATTGACAGCGTAAAAGGCTCATCAAGAGTAGCCTTAACGAGATCTTCGCTTCTTTCAAGCAAAACATATCTGTCTAAATGTCTTACTACGAACTTTATACCTTCATGATAATTAAAGGCATAAGTCTTGCCCTTAACTAAATAAAAGCAATTCTGATAATACTCATCTCCGACAAGTGCAGGATAATCAATCGGGATAATATCTAAGTAATCCAACATTTCATAAACATTATAAGGTTCATTGGTGTACTCATCAGTCTCAACAGTAACTTCGTAGACATCTACCCAATCTTGCCCTTCGAAATAATAATATCCTGACTTACTTGGAGTGAAATAATGATTGTCATTATAATCACTGGATGTGTAAACAACTCCCTCTGAAATTGAAGCGTTCACTGTTGCTGTGTCAGCTGATACATCATCTGACATTAAGTTCAAATACGAAAAGATGAACGTTAACGAGAGAATGACACTGACAATTGTCTTGAAAGATTTTTTCATTTTTCTCCTCCCCTATTCTGTAATTTTTTCTTTTGTATCTGGAAATTACATGCCAGAACAATAAACCTAATTAATTTTACATTATCAGAGGTGTCAAATGAATTTGCGTAATATACGAATCGATTATTGTTGTTTTAGGCAAGTAGCAATAAGAAACGGGACCGGAGATAGACTCCGATCCCGTATTCGAACAAGTTAATGTGTTTTTGCTTGAAGCAGATTAACCTATAGAATCAACTGAATTAACAGGTGCTACAGGTTCATCTTCAGCTGCTGGCTCAGATATCTCTGCAGGTGCAGGACTCTGAACGGATTCTTCTGCCGGAGAAGGCTCCGTTTCCTGAACAGACTCTGCAGACGTGTTGTTTGCAGGCACTATAACTTCGGGCGGATCGTTAGAAACGATAGGGCCGTCTTCTTCTGCAACACCGGCTGTTGGTGATATAGGAGGCAGATCGTTCTCGCCGAGAACAGCGAGAGTAACTTCATCTGTAATAATCTGTTCACCGTTAATGTCAGTAATCAAACAACGATAAACCTTACCGTTACGTGATGCGTCAGCCTTAACAGTAAACGTATCAGTTGTAGCGCCACCGGAGTTCTGGTCTGCCCATGTACTTCCCTTCTTCAGCTGCCACTGATATGTTAATCCTTCACCTTCTGCTTCAACCTTAAATACTGCCTTTGTTCCAACAGGAGCATAACAATTCTCCGGTTGAACAGTAATGTTAATTGAATTCGAAGGTTCCTTAACTGTAAGCGTTACCGGATTTGTTGCAAGCTGTTCACCATCAGCGTTTATTATAAGGCAACGGTATACCTTTCCATTACGTGATTCCTCTGCCTTTACTGTAAATGTCTTTGTTGTAGATCCGCCAGAGCTCTGGTTTGCCCAGGAATTACCCTTCTTAAGCTGCCACTGATATGTCAAACCTTTACCTTCTGCAACTACGGTAAACTTTGCATTTGTACCGACAAGCGCAGTAACGTCAGCAGGCTGCTGAGTTATAGTGATCGAAGGCTCCTTGATGGTAATAGATACAGAGTTAGTAGCAATCTGCTCGCCTTCAGAATTAGTAATCAGACAGCGATATATCTTTCCATTACGGGATTCGTCAGCCTTTACAGAGAAGGTAGATGTAGTTGCTCCACCAGAGTTCTGGTTAGCCCAGGAGTTACCCTTCTTGAGCTGCCACTGATAAGTGAGGCCTTCCCCCTCTGCTTCAACTGTAAAAACTGCCTTGGAACCGGCGATGCCGCTAAAGTTTGCTGGCTGCTTAGTAATGGTAATAGAAGGCTGTTTAATTATGAGTTTTACTTCATCAGTCGGACACTTGACTCCGTTAGCATCTGTGATCAGGCAGCGATAAACCTTACCATTACGTGACTCTTCAGCCGTTACTGTGAAAGTAGATGTAGTAGCTCCACCTGAGCTCTGGTTAGCCCATGTGCTGCCCTTCTTGAGCTGCCACTGATATGTTAGGCCTTCACCTTCTGCAATTACTTTATATACAGCTTTTGATCCAACAAGACCGGTATATGTCTGAGGCTGCTGAACAATATTAATAGTACTCTTAAATGTGACATGGAATTCAACCGGCTTATTAGTATCAGGCATTCCGGAATAAATATATTTACCGTTTTTATCCGGATTAACACTAACCGTTTTACCCTCGCCATAACTTAATGTAACTTTATCAATTTCAAAGCCCTCATTAGGAGTTATAGTCAATTCAACACTATCACCGCCGTAAGAATAAGACTTCCCTATTACTGTTCCATTACCGTCAGTTGTATAAATAACATCGTAGTAATAGTGGATAAATCTCTCATTAATTGCCTTTACTGCGTCATACTTCATTGCTTCCTCTGTAGTAAAGAAAGTAGTTATAGCAGGACAAATTATGAAAGCATTTGCTCCAACAGTTACATCACTATGAGGAAGATATACCGCCTTAAGGCTCAAATCATAAGAATAAGCATACTGACCGATATAGATTACGCTGTCAGGCATTAAGGCACTCGAAAGATTACCGCAGTTCGCAAATGCAAAATCACCTATTCTCTCTAATCCCTCAGGAAGGATAATACGCTGGATCGCATAGTTCGAATAAAAACTGTAATTACCGATAGTCTTCAAACTGTCAGGCAGTTTATAGTTCGATACATTTGCAATTCCATAGAAAGCATAATTACCGATAGATGTAATATCTCCGTTGAGATTGACAATTTTAATACTTTCTCTCATGCCTGCCCAAGGAACCGCATTCTCGTTACTCCAGTCATACATACTGCCTGAACCGCTTATAGTGAGCGTGCCATCAAAATCGAGCCTCCAGCTCAGATTATCGCCGCATATTCCATCGGCCCAATAAAAGTCTGCTTTGGCAGTTTTCGAAGGAAAAGCGAAAAATACGCAAACAGCAACAAGCGAAAGTACCAGATACTTAACAATGGATTTATTCATATAGAACCCCCATAACGTGTAACAAAAAGCCAACACTACATGAATTAGTCTACAATAGATTAAAGTATTTGTCCCCCTCTAAAACTCATTTAAAATCCTGAGAAAGTCTAAAAAAGGGCTGCCATATAAATGACAGCCCACGCTAGATAATTCAATTGTATATCTTTATGCCCCTATGACTGGCAGCGTGTCACTAATTGTAATGGACACTTCTTCTGATACTTTTTGCTCTCCGTTTACGTCAGTAATAACACATCTATAAACTTTACCATTTCGCGTCATTTCAGTTTTAACGGTAAATGTATCTGTGTTAGCGCCGCCGGAACTCTGGTTCGCCCAAGAATTTCCCTTCTTAAGCTGCCACTGATATGTAAGACCTTCGCCCTCTGCAACAACCATAAATACAGCCTTATTTCCTACCGGACCTTTATAAGACATTGGCTGCGAAATAATAGTAATTGCATCTGAAGGTTCTTTTACATTAAGTGTAACCGCTTCGGTAGTAATTTGATCGCCATTAGAATCAGTAATTAAGCAACGATAAACCTTACCATTACGTGAAAGATCAGCTCTGACACAGAATGTTGAAGTCGTAGCTCCACCTGAACTCTGATTTGCCCACGAACTGCCCTTCTTAAGCTGCCACTGATATGTCAATCCATCTCCTTCAGCTGAAACTGAGAATCTGGCAATAGAACCAACAGTACCTGTAAAGTCAGTAGGTTGAGATGTAATTACTATAGAAGGTTGCCTTATAGTTAATGTAACAGCATTTGTAGCCAACTGTTCACCATTGGCGTCAGTAATCAGGCAACGATAAACCTTACCATTACGGGATTCTTCGGCTTTAACTGAAAATGTTGGAGTATTAGCTCCGCCAGAGCTCTGGTTAGCCCAAGAACTTCCCTTCTTAAGTTGCCACTGATATGTAAGCCCTTCCCCTTCTGCAACTACAGTAAATCTAGCTGTAGTACCAACGAGTCCGGAGAAATCAACAGGCTGAGTTGTTATTGTAATAGACGGCTGCCTAACTATAAGTGTTACAGAATTGGTTGTGACTTCTTGTCCGTGAGAATCCGTGATCACACAACGATAGACTTTACCGTTACGTGATTCTTCAGCCTTTACAGAGAATGTTGATGTAGTAGCACCGCCGGAACTCTGGTTCGCCCAAGAACTTCCCTTCTTAAGCTGCCACTGATACTTTAGGCCTTCTCCTTCGGCAACAACAGTGAATCTTGCAGTTGTTCCAACTAAACCGGAATAATCTGAAGGCTGGGTTATAATCGTTATCGCTGTTACTAGCATCGGAACTTCCTGCTGCTCAACAAAAACCTCACCACAAACCGAACAGTGCGAACCCTCTGTAAGTCCGGGATGATCGTATGTCGCTTCAACCGCAGGATCCGTAACAACCGTATGATGGCACTCAAATTCGAGATAATACTGGTCGTCATAGACATTTAGATAATGATTATTTGAATCAACACCTCTGATACCATAGTAGTACTTTAAGTCTTCTTCGAGCGTGTAATCGTTCCAGCTGTTGTCCTGAGCAGTTCCGACAGACTGCCATTTAGTGGAATCAGTGCGTCTGAAGATCTCATATTTGCTGGCGCCCGAAATACTATCCCACGTAAGATCGAATCCCTTGCAGGAAGAACTGAACGTGATAGCAGGAGCCAGGACAAGCACATTATTTGTCAGAGCCAGAGCAGCATCACGGTAAGTCTCGATTGTATAATCATAATAAACATAGCTGCATGTAACTCCGGAGATCACATACTTATATGTTGATGAATTAGTTTTAGACGAATATGTCTTAAGGAAAAGCTTATCTTTCTGGCCAATAGCGCCGTCATCGCAGTTCGTGACATCAACCATATAATTCTTGCCGTTTCCAAACGACACGATATTCCACATATGTCCGCCGTCTGTACCGTTTGTTGTGTTGAAGTTACCGGTAACAAGAATGCAGGTAATGTCATCGTCAAAAGTAGAAAGATCACAAAGATACTTAAAAGCTTTGGAATAACCTTCACAGACGACATCTGTAGTTGTGTCCCCATCGAAAACATAGACCGGCTGCCAGGGATCTCCGAAAGCCACCCCACCACCGGCAGCAGGACGATTATAATCAACAAGCGCACAGATCTCTTCCTTATACTTTACAAGTTTCTCGTAATCAGAGAGATTCGAGTATTTGTTAACTATCTGCTGTGCCTTATTAGAAGCAGCCAATGCTCTATTGATCTGAGTTGGACTTACCGAATAGCTGCCGCCTGAATATGCCTGGCAGACAGGGAAGCTATATGTGATGCTTGTATCGGAAAAGTACAATAACCATTCGCCGTTACTGTATGTGCCGCCAATACCGTAATTGCTGCTCGAAGTAGAAGTTGTTTTATCGTACCAATAACAATCAAACGGGCAGTCATCAAGCAATCTATATACTATTGTCTGAATGTCAAAATCGATCATCGAATACATAGCAGCAGAAGCTTCAGCGGTAATTGAGCCATTAGCAACTAACGTGTCAACGCCCAGATCAGCAGCACTGAAATACTTCTTTGTAACACCAAGTTCAGAGAACTGAATCTCAAAAACAGTGCTTGTTCTTCTTCCGTTAGCAACGTCTTGAATATAATTCTTGAAAAGCTTATATACCTTGGCATCATTTCCGGTCAACTCATAACGGTAGAGACCATTTCCTGCAGAAACAAGTCCCTTAGCAGGCTTAAAGTCCCTGTTATCGTCAGCAAAGTTGAATTCTTTGCCGGGAATGATTAATTCAATATCCTGATATTCCTTATCTGATTCGGAAGGCTCTTTTAAGATGTCTTCATCATTTGCAGCACTATCAGCGATTTCAGAATCATCTTCCGTTGCCGGCTCTGCATCAGGATTTGTCTCGTCAGGCTTAAGATCTTCGGACCTATTGCTGTCAGGATCACCGTTTTGCGCATCCGTATCCTGATCGCCGTCCTTATTTTCTTCGTCTTTTTCTTCTTCGGGCTGTTCCTGCTCAGTCTCTGCCGTTGTCTCAGAAGGTACGACCTCAGTTTCATCTGCAAAGCAAGTAAAACCCAGCGAACCGACAACGAGCAAACACGAAACAAGGACCGCCAACCATTTGGTGAGGATCCTTTTCATACTAACCTCCATCGTAAATATCAACCTAATTTTACGATTTTGGCAGTTTTAAATCTACATAACTATATAAAGAAAATAGAAACAAATCTTTAACTGCTAGAGAGGCAACTCAGCAATTATAGTCAATACTGTACTTATCGTTGTAGACGTTTATTGGCTTGTTTTCAGCGGTCATGCCTACGATGCCGTAATAATACTTGCCTTCACTTACGTCCTTATCCTGGTAATAAGTATTTGTGGCAGAGCCGATATGCTCCCAGTAGTCTGACTCACTGCGTCTGTAAACCTCATAATGATCAGCGCCTGATACTACATTCCAGTTAAGATCAATGCCAGAAGCGTTACCGCTTATATAAATGGCCGGGGCGTTCACAAATTCAGCATCACTGAGATCCAGAGCCGCATCGCAGTAAATACCAACTATATGATTGTAATACGTATACTGGATCGTGACACTGGAGATCGTATATCTGTAGGTCTTGGAATCAGGATTTGCACTGTATTTCTTGAACATCAGTCTGTCATAATAACCGATGCTGCCATTGTCACAGTTCGTAAGGTCGACCATGTAATTCATACCGTTTCCCAACGAAACAATATTCCACATATGACCGTTGTTTGTGCCATATGAAGTCTTGAAATTACCGGCCACAGTTATGCACGTGACGTCATTTTCGAAATCACTCAGATCACAAAGATACTTATAAGCCTTGGAATATCCCTCGCAAACAACATTTGTGTCGTCGTTGCCGTCGAAAACATAGACCGGATTCCAAGGATCACCATATGGAGTGTCCTTATCCTCAACTGCAGAATAGTTGTAGTCAACAAGACCACATATCTCTTCCCTGTACTTCATGAGTTTTCCGTAATCAGAGAGATTGGAATAACGGTTAACGATCTCTAGTGCATTAGCAGACGCAATCATTGCGCGATTAACGCCGCCGGTCGAAACATTATATTCAGCACCGCCTTCATACGCACTTACAACCGGGAAACGGAAAGTAATGCCGTCGCCAACATAATGCAAAGTAACGGAATTACCATACGAAGTAGCACCTATGCTGTAATTATCAGCCTTTACAACGGCTGTCTTATCAAACCAGTAGCAGTCAAACGGCAGATCGACTAACACTTTATAAACAATATCCTGCATGTTAATGCTTGCCATCTTAATCATTGCATTAGCAGCTTCATCAGAGATCTGACCGTCAACAATTATGGAATTTACACCGAGTTCTTCAGCGGTAAAACTATGGTGGTTGCCTAGCTCGAGATCAGCAAATTTAATAGTAAATGTCGTGCTTACGCGTCTGCCGTTCGCAACATCGGTTATGTAATTCCTGGTCTTCTCATAAGCGATCTTCTCATTACCGGTCATCTGATAACGGTAGATGCCCGAATAAGCATTTGCAAAGTTGCCCGACGGAACATAATCTGGATTGCTCGCTATAGGATTTACATCGTCGACCTCAATGGTCCTGAAGTAATACTTACGAACTTCATCACCAACAGTCTTTGCAGCATTATCAGGATCTGCAGGAACCACACCGGCATCAGAAGCCCCTACCGTAACCTCATCAGTAGAATCTACAAAATCTATAGTCTCAGTCTCATCAGTCGATTCTGTCTCATTCTCATCAGGAGTCGTTGCATCAGAAGAAGACTCTGAAGACGATTCGCCGTCAGAATCTGCACTATTCCCTTCAGGCTGTTCCGGTTCAGTCAGTACCATTGTCTCTGTAAGTTCTGCTGCTTCTTCCAATTCATAAGTCATGCAGACAAAACCTATGGAATTAACAATGAGTAAACACTGAACGATAACCGTCACAATTTTAGTGAGGGTTCTTCTCATACAACCTCCATCATAACTCCTCAAGCCTATTCTACGTATTTGACAGCTGTTAATCCACATTTCGGCTGTAAAAATATATTAATTAAACTTTGATACTAAAAGTATCCCTCAATAAACGAGGCGAAAAGTGCGGCCCCACCCGCACATTTAGCCTCACTTTCAGAGTGCTTTCCAAGATGATGTTATTCAACACAAAATATTAGGGGTTGCCCCTTAGGACAACCCCCATTTTCTAATTCGTTTAGCCTACAGCTTTAATAACATCTATTAAGCTACATCTTCAAACTCATGCCTCATTATCAGGTATCCAGATGGCCTTGAGGCTTGTAGCTTCGGAAGCCGTAAATGATCTTACGATCTGGCCGTTGATTGCCCAGCCGCCGAAAGTGTAGCCTTCTCTGACAGGTCTTTCCATCCAACGTGTGATGACTACGTCGCCTTCAACAAAATCCATGAATTTGAATGCGCTGCCGTCTTCGAAGTGACCGCCGTCGCAATCAAATACAACAGATATTTCTTCTGCCCAGATTGCTGTTAATACAATGTCTTCGCTTGTGTCGATCTCGCCTGCGATATCTGTGCCATTAACAGACCAGCCTTCAAATACGAAGCCGTCTCTTCTCGGAGTCTGATAGATCCAGGATGCTGAATAAGATGTTCCTGTGATTACGTACTGTGCGCTGTATCTTGATGTCTCAAAGATAGGTGCGCCGGTGTTCTCGTCACTTCCTACGTAGTTCTCGAAATATCCGTCTTCGCCTGCATCGAGTGCAACAACTGTTCTTCTCTGCCAGATTGCGTAGAATGTTGTGTCCTGATTGAGGGTCATCGGGTATGACGTAACTACAGTTGCAGGATCAGCATTAGCATCTGTGCTCCAACCTACGAAGTCGTAACCTTCTTTTGACGGCCACCAGCAGCCTACGTCGTAATTCTCGTCAGCCGGCTGATCCCAGGATACGAAATCTTCATCCTCAGGCATTCCGAAGGAGCCGCCGTTAGGCATATAAGTTACTTTATACTTAGGGCCGTCGCCGCCTTCAAATTCCCACTTAGCATAAACTGTTAATTCCATGCCATCTTCAAGTAAGATGCATTCGTCTGTGTAATCGACGCCGTCTGCATCTTCCCAGCCTGCGAATCTGTAACCGTTGCGCTGAGGCACTTCGTTGCGGATGTAATAGTGACGTCCAACGTCATCACACTCAATGCGGCTTGTGGAGCCGTCGCTGAATGTCGTTCCTTCTGTTGCAACATAAGTGATCGTGGGCTTCTTCTTCCATACTGCATAGAGATCCAAGTCGCCGTATAAGAAGTCGATTTTCTGACCGTTCTCATAAACTACGTCGCCGTTTTCTTCAGTTGCATAGCCGATAAGTTCGTAATAATACGGAACATCTTCAGGCCACCAGCCATCGATCCAGACGCAGCCGTCGTCTTCCTGTTCTCCCTCGATTGTTGTGATCGGGTTTCCGTTCTCATCAGTTCCCCAGAAGCCCATTGTTGTGTGCTGTGTGATCTTTGCTCTGTCCTGCCAGATAGCATAGAGAGTCATGTCTCCCATGAATACGGCATTTTCAGGAACAGGCACATAGGCATAAGGAGTTGTTGACCAGCCGACAAAGATCTTATTGCCGTTCTGAGGTCTCCAGCCGTCGATCTCGAAAGGCTCACCGACACGACCGGAGCGGTAGTGGATCTTGTTTGTCTCGTTATTCCATTCATCCCATCCGTCGAATTCGCCTTCGCCGGCATTGTAGGTAATGGTAATGCGCTCGGTCCACTTAGCCTCGAAAGTAATGTCCTCATCACCTAATGTGATTACAGGCCAGCCGTGTCCATCGTCGGTGTAGAGATTATTCTCGGAATCGAGCCAGCCATCGAAGTCGCAACCGTCTCTCTCAGGTCTCCAGCCGTCGATCTCATACTCTTCGCCTTCATGAGCTTCACGGTAATGGATGTTCTCATACTCGTTTTCATCCCAACCGTCGAACTTGCCCTTGCCGGCATTATAAGTGATGGTCAGTCTCTTGAGCCAGGTAGCTGAGAAGTAATAATCCTTATCTTCTAAGATGATCGTAGGATATCTTCCCTTGTCACCTTCAGAGTAAAGGTTGCCGTCCTGATCTAGCCAGCCTGCGAAATCGTAGCCTTCGCGTTCAGGTCTGAAGCCGTCGATCTCGTAATCCTCGCCTTCCCAACGCTCGTCTCCGCGGGTCTGATAGGTAGTGTTGTTTCCACCATCATAGAAGATACCGTCGCCGGAGTCGTAAGTAATAGAAACGCGCTTTCTCCACTTTGCCGTTAAGTAATTAACCTCAGTGTTGTCAGCGATGATCTCGACATTACCAACGTCGTTGCCTTCGGAGTCGAGCCATGTCTCGAATTCATAGCCGTCGCGCCAAGGATTCTCATTTCTGATGGTGTAGAATTCACCGTTTCTGACGTATTCAGTCTTAACTTTGTAAGGCTGATCGTTAGGATCCTGATTCTCGTTGTTCTGAGGCTCTTCAGGTTCGCCCTCGGGCTCGCCATCATGATTCTCTTCAGGACGCGGTCCGAAGAAGCCTTCGCCTGCGTCATAGACGTACTTAGCTTTCTTTGCCCAGATGGCATAGAAAGTAACGTCTTCCTGGAAGTCATATTTGTATTCATGCTCACCAGCAACAGCATTCTTATTTGTGCTCCAGCCTAAGAATTCATAATCTTCGCCACGGTCAGGGCCCCAGTATCCGAACCACTGTAAACCTTCTTCAAACCACTCTTCTCTGGGGGTTGTATTTAAGAATTCTTCTTCCTCACCGGTATCATCGTTATGGCGGGTCTCATACCAGCCGCCGCCGTTAGGATCGAACGTTACCTTTACGTCCCTCTTCCACTGGGCCTCGAAAGAAATATCTTCGGTGAGATTGATCATGCCGATCCAATCACCGCCCAAGATCTTCCAGCCTTCGAACTGGTAGCCGTCTCTGAAAGGCTCTTCCCATTCTACGAAGTACTTGCCCTTAGGAACCATGAAGGATACGGACTGTTCTGAATCGTCGCCGTGTACCCAGGATCCGCCGTTTGCAATGTAAGTGACCTTAACGCCTTCAACCCACTGAGCTGTGAGTACGACGTCGGAAGCAACGCGGATCCTCTTGCCTACAGACTGATTGCCGATCTTCCAGCCGGTGAAGCAGTAACCTTCCTTAACGGGGATTAATTCCTCATCGATATTGTAGTATCCGGGATTGGTTACACAATCCATTGTGCCTTCGCCGTCTTCAAATGTGCCGCCGTTGGCATTGAAAGTAACGAGCCAAATCTTTGTATAATCTGCTGTTAATTCCATGTCGCCGGTTACATTGAAAACGTTGATGGGCTGGCCGTTATAAAGCCATCCTGTGAAAGCGTAGCCGATGATGTCAGGATTCTCGAAATCGTCAAATACGATCCTGCCCTGATTTACTACAACTTCCTTTGTATTATTGCCGTCTTCAAAATGACCTGCGCCGGCATTAAGAGTGATAGTTGCTTTAGGCTGCTTTCTCATAATCGTAACAGTATCTGTAATAACTTGTTCGCCGGAAGCATCAGTTATTACGCATCTATACTGTTTACCGTAGCGCGCATCCTCTATTTTTATAGAGAACGAAGATGTAGTAGCACCACCGGAGCTTTGATCCGCCCAAGTATTGCTGCCTTTCTTCAACTGCCACTGATAGGTTATATAGTCTCCTTGGGCTTCTACTGTAAATTTCGCCGTCTCACCTACATCACCTTCAAAATTGGTGGGCTGCTTGGTTATTGCCAAGTCTACATGTTCCTTCTCAACATGCAGGGTTACAGGATTAGTAGTTACTGTATTTCCCTTATTATCAGTAATGACACATTGATATACTTTTCCGTCACGAGCTTCTTCGATCTTTACTTTAAAGGTATTGGTCGTTGCTCCACCGGAGTTTTGATTCGACCAAGTATTGCCCTTTTTCAATTGCCACTGGTATGTAAGGCCATTACCCTCGGCTGCAACTGTAAACTTGGCGTATTCACCAACCGGTCCTGTATAGTCAGTAGGCTGAGTAACAATTGCCAACTCCTTTTCAGGTTCTCTGACATGTAAAGTAACTTCTTTTGAATATTCGGTATTACCTTCAATGTCAGTAATCTTGCAGCGATATACCTTACCATTTCTGCTTTCTTCAACCTTAATTGAAAAATCCGGAGTGGTAGCACCGCCAGAATTCTGATCAGACCAGGTAGAACTGCCTTTTTTCAATTGCCACCGGTATGACAGTTCGTTTCCTTCAGCCGCAACATGAAAACGTGCGGTCTCGCCGACATCGCCTGTATAGTCTGTCGGCTGGGAAGTGATGGTTATCGCATCTCCTGTATCTGCGCTTACCTTAGCCGGTAGAGCGACAAACACAGCAAAAGCGAGGAATATTACCATCAAACCCGAGATAATACTTCTCCTCATACTGCTACCTCCAATCAAATTAATAAGAAAGTGTAAAATAGAGTTGACAAATCAACTTACTCTAATCCTATAAGATTGTAGGGAAAAAGAAAAGTAAAAAATCGTTAATTTTTCAGAACGTTTATAAAAACACAGAGAATTTTCATTTTGGAGTTAATCTGGTCAAATCTAATTAACAATGTTTAAGACTTAGACTTAACCAGAAGCTTAAACGAAGATACAAAGTCCTTACGGAAAATAAGGAAGTTCAGGATAAGGACGATTGCGGATACGACCAAAGCAACAATAACAGCAATGATGATCCAGCTGCCCCATGATACTTCGGCTGCCGGAATAAGCATAGATGCAGCAATCGCAATACCGACACAAGCAGAATCAACCAGAATATGAATAACAAAGTGTCTGAACGGACGATTAAGAATATTCTTCTTCAAATACCAAGCCAAATAGATTGTTCTGTATGTCATGGCGGCGAAAGTACCAATGGCAACGCCTACCAGGCCGAATCGGAATACCAGCAATATAGAAATGGCTACATTCATTGCAGCTTCTATTATCGAACTTGTCTGTGTCTCCTTAAAGTGCCCTGCAGCCTGAACCATGATGTAGTAAGGCATCCTCATGCAATAAGACGCATTTGCAACTACAATGAGAACAGAGAACAATGGGACAATGTATTCTGCATCAGTCACGCCTTTGGTATATATCTTAACGAACGGTATTATCATTATCCCGGCGATCGTATAAAGGATCGTAACTCCCAAGTGAATCAGCAACTCAAACGATGAAAACGTCTTATTGAGCTTCTCTGTCTCGTTCTTAACAAACATATTGCCAAGGAGTGCACCCATTCCGGTCGTTAACACCTCAATGATCTGCTGCAAGCCATTGGTGACAAGATGGTATACGTTATATACAGATACATTCTCGAGAGAAGAAAACAGGGTCAAAATAACTACATCTGCATGCTTAAGAACGTACATTGCGATATGTTGTGCAAGACCATTCCACTTCTGCTTAATTGGCTCGCCTTCGAGTTTAAGCTTGAAATTAAGCTTATAATGACGATCGACATAAAGCTTCAGAATCAACGGACGGAGCAGTAATACTAAGGCAGCTACGACCTTTACTACTTCTATAGGAGACCCCATATACATCAATACGATCGCAAAACCGGTGTTAAGGATCAACGTCAATATAGATGCGCCTATCTGGACATAGGACTTCTGGTCAGCATTAAGCAATTGCTGATAAACGATACCAAACAGATAATTCGCAAGTGAACTGAATGCTATGGCGCCGACAAGAACGATTGTAGATATATATCCTCTAGAGTGATCGATCACAAGTGGGAAGAATACCATCAGTCCTGCGGAATAGACTAACAACAGTAAGCCTATCTTCCTGAAGAAGCGGCGAGAAGAAATGAGTATACGGCTAATACCGTCCGCATCATTATCTGCCAGAGGCTTATAAAGACTTGCCCTTACAACGGCCGTTACGCCCATTTCCATCATTGAAAAAAAAGCTAGAAAGTGAGTAATTGAAGATATAAGGCCGTTAGTTGTTGACCCATAGAAAGAAATTATCAGCCTGGGAATAATAAGACCGCATACCAAAGTAACTATCTGATAAATGACAGCTGTCCCGGTATTTAAGAAAAGCTTTTTCTTTCTGTTCATTTAGGCCTTTTTACTCCTGAAAAGCTTCATAACGGCATTAACGATCATTGTAAGAACGACAGCGCCGATTACAACTACTATATACTCAATAATCCAGTTATCATCGAGAAATTTCAAAAATGATATCTTCGAGATCAGTCCATATACTCTGAGAACCACAATATGAAGTAGATATATCATGAACGAGTTTCCGCTAAGCCAGGAGACGGCTTTCACATTAGAATCAGGGAAAAGCTTATACAGAATAAAAGTAATTAATACACCATAAGCACAGTAATAAATCATCGGCGGATACTTATAACTGTTAGGGACGAATCCTGAACCTGTGACGATAACAACCATCTGAGAAGCAGCAAAAACAACAGCCGCACCGATCAAAAGATACAGCCACTTATCTTTGTTACTGATGAACCAATAGCCTATTAGAGCAATAACACAATAAACATAGGGTGACAGCAGGAAATCATCAAAGATACCGGCTAACATAGTATCAGTGATTCTCAGGTAAACCCTGTAGATCAGAAATCCTGCCAGAGCCAACAGAACTATCACTCCGCCAAAGACTAAGATGCTCTTTATCTTCCCTGCTATCATCCTGATAACAGGCGCCATGATTGCAACAAAAAGGAATATCCTGACGATCCAGACATATCCCATGCTTCCATCGAATAACATCAAATAGCTTCTGATAATACGGTCAGCAGAATATAACTGTGCAGTATGAAGCACCTTACAAGCAACAAATGAAAGAACAAAAATGAAAGTAATGACAATATAGGTTGGTATCAAGATCTTCTTTATTCTCTTCCAGACATACGAGATGTACTTGCCTGAAGAGAAAGTCATCGACATTCCTGAGATCATTACCAATGCAACGACATCAAATGCTCTGATGTTGTTTACCAGATCAGGAGAACCGACATGAGCGATAATGACTGTCAACGTACATAAAGCACGTATCCAGTCGATCTTATAATCCCTTACACAAACTTCTCTGTCCACTTAATATTCCTCGTCATCATCATCCGGAATATAGCCTTCAGGATCAGGGCCCCAATTGTAAACTTTTGAGTAATGAGTTTTGTCAGATTCTTCTGACATAACATCAGTGTCGAAAGATCCCTCATCAACACTTCTCTTCTTCCTTCTGTCACCAAAGTCAATGGCTTTTGTTACTAACCAGAAAAGAAAGGCCGGGAAAAGACTTACAACAAATGTAGACATCTGGTTGTGGCTTACCATCTTAACAAACATACCGGCAAAGAAGCCGAAATAAACATCGGAATATACGACCGTGCTGTTACGTCTTAAGATCTTCTCTATAAAAGCTGTAAAGAATCCGAACATCAAAGGAAAAATGATCGTTCCTATAAGACCTAATTCATAAACACTTGTGGCAACAAGAGACGTCGGATTTGTACCGGTGCTCTGCCTTGAATATAAGCCGGTGTTGTATCTCCATAATGTATCCGGAACCTCAAATGGCAGAAATCTTTCTGGTATCCAGCTTGTCAGAGCAGAGATCAGATCATTTCCGATCTGTATCTGCAGATCTCCGGTAATCCAAGCCTTGATTGCTCTCATATCTGACGAGACAATGAATCTGAACTCTTTGGTAAGATTGCCTACAAAACCGCCTGACGGCGCACTCCAAACACCATAACGGATGAAATTCGTAAATGTATCAGCGAGCATGGTTACATTCAATAATACAAAGCAGCTTATGCCTGCAAATACCAGATAACGTGATACCTTCTCTTTCCTTCTATGCCTCAAGCCGATGATAAGAGCCGCAAGACCGATAAAGATAATCGTGATACGGCTGTCTGAAGCCATAAAGTAGAGATAATTACCAATTAATGAAAGCGCGATCAAAGCAAAGTATAAGATCCGTTTAAATCCCTTTGGTCTCTCAAGAAGATATCCTGAGAACAAAGAGTATAACGACAACTGAAGGATCGACAAAAATTGCTTTACAAAGGCAAACGGATTATAGACAGTTCCTTTGCCCGATCTGATCCTTGCCGCCTGCGAAATAAAATACTGTAAAGAGCCATATGCTCTTGTCCAAACAAAGAGACTTATCCATCCGATAACAAGAGCTATGATTCCGCATAAAATAAGCTTGTTACCGTAATGTTTAACATCTGCTTCATCCAAGCTTGTCTCGGATTTTGCAGTTACGGGCTTTTGCTTAACAGACCAATAAGCGAGATTCATGAGGCCGTATGCTACGATTGACAGGAACCACATGAGGTAGATCCTGCCGATACCGGGTCTGCTGTAATCGTAGAAATAAAGATTCCTCTGGCCGTTTGATTCCTGAAGATAAAGAATGAAAGGAATAAAGCCGTAAACCAGTGAATACATGAGCCTTACAAGGTCGAAGATCCTTAATTCATTACGCTTGATGATTCCCCTTACGGCAATGAAAAGATAAGCTATTCCGCAAACAGCATAAAGAAATGATATTAAGAACAGATTATAACTAGTAAACATCTTCTCAATTCTCTATCACTACGGCCCATTCAGAGCTTATTCTCTCCGGCGAGAAATCCCTGACTCTTTCCAAAGACTTCTCAACATATCTGTCATGCAAAGCTTCATCCGTCAGCATCTCGATAATAGCATCAGCAAGCTGTTTCTCAGCTTTTGTCAGCGGTTCAGTAGAATTCATATGTCCCTTATCGCCTACCGATACCAATACGCCGTACTCAGCATATTCTATAACAGGCAAGTCTTCCTTATATGCCGTCTTGGGTGCTAATATCTCACGCGGTCCTGAAAGACAGTCGGAAGATATGCAAGGAACACCGCAGGACATTGCTTCAAGTATAACATTACCCAAACCCTCATATAATGACGGGAAAACAAACACCGAGCTGTTCATTACATAAGCATGAGGAGCTTCTACAAAGCCCAGGAAATTAACATGATCAGTTAATCCGTATTCTGTTGCGAGCTTCTTAAGATCTTGCTCCAACGGTCCTTCGCCCAAGATATAAAGCTCAGCATCGCTTACCGACTTCACTACTTCAGACATGGCGCGGATAAGGTGCCACTGGCCTTTCTGTTCAAGGAGCCTGCCCATGGTAGTGATGCTGTGAGCACCTAATACAGAAGCCTTATCCTGATTTGCTTTCGCGGCAGTACGGAGCAATTCACCATCGCAAGGGTTATATATCGTACGGATGATATCGCCGTTAATACCGAATGTCTTGATCAGATCATCGCGCACACCGTCAGATAAGGTAACAACGCAGTCAGAACGCTTCGAAGAGAACCTTATCTGGGATCTGGTCTTCTTTAATTGTGCAGGAGTTGAAGCTTTGGATAATGACATCTGATTGCGGATAGATGTGATTATCTTATCTCCCCTCTTGGACAACACGTTAACGCGGTTGGCACCGGGCATAAGGCTGATCGATACATCGATCTTATTCTCGGCCTTTATCTTCTTAACTGCTGATACGCGCTTAAGCAAAGTAAGGAACTTCTTTACTTTGCCCTTTGCCGGCGGGAGCTTTAAGTCGTGCAATGTACCGCCATAAGGATATTTGATATCTGAACCGTTAAAGACAATGAGATGAACATTGTAGCGGTCTTTAAGACAGAGTGACAGATTGGCAGCCGTTCTCTCAGCACCGCCTCCGTAAAGCTTCTGTACGATTATCGCTACGTTCTTCATTATCAATTCTTTTCCTTTATAAGTTCATTTATTGCAGCACGCCAATCAGATAATACCCTATCAGCCGTGCATTTCTTAGCTGTTGCTATGGCATTGGTCCTGACTTCACTGTTATCTGCACGAAGCACTTCTGTAAGCTTTGCTGCAAGAGCATCGCTGTCATTAACAGGAACCAAGTATCCGTTAACACCGTCAGTTACATATTCATCAGCGCCATTCCAGTTAGTCGTAACACAAACCATGCCGGACATCATTGCTTCAAGAAGAGCATTTGAAAGGCCCTCATAATCTGAGCACATTACGAAAAACTCATTCTTCTGCATAACGCCGAATATCTCAGGCGTATTGCCCATAAGATGAATCCGTGAAGTCATATCACAGTCAGCTATGAGCTGTTCTAATTCGGCACGCTTTTTGCCGTCACCATAGATATAGACCTGCTTATCAGGAAATTCATTAGCTATCTTAGAAAAAGCCTTGATCATCATCGGATGATTCTTCTGATCCATGAGCTTGCCGACACAGATAATGTCCTTGTTCTCATGCTCACCTTCATATATAAGAGCAGAAATCGGATTGCCGATGATAACGCTGTTGTCCTTGCACCATTTCTCATAGAACGAAGACTGATACTTGGTCTGGAAAACAACTCTGTCAGCCTTCTGATAGAGCTTTTTGCAAAGCCACATCTCAAAGTCGCTTCTCCTGTCATGTGCAGGATCATTTCGCTCAGATACAAGAACCGGAATTCCAGTGCCTCGGTTGGCAAGCAAAGTGATTACATTGATCCTGCCTGCAAAAGAAACGATAACATCAGGCTTGATCCTGTTAATGACTGCCTTTAATTCATTGACCCACTTGCTGAAGTTCTTAAGGCGGTTGCCTTTATGAGTTATATCGTGGATCTCAATGGAATCGTTCAATTCGTATTCGATCTTGTTTTCGATGAGGAGTGCAACACGGACATCCCAGCCGGACGCTGCATAGTCATTGGCAAGTATTGAGATTACTCTCTGCGCGCCGCCTCTTAACATACTGCCGGAAACAAAAAGAATACTTTTCCTAATCATAAGATCCCCATCGTCTCCATAATCAGCTTATTAACTTTCTCGGCATCGAATCTGTCTTCAGCATATTTCCTGCCTGCATCACCCATCTTGATCACTTCATCAGGATGCTCGACCATCCACATCATCTTCTCTGCAAGAACTGCGCTGTTCTTCGGAGGGATAAGGAATCCGTTGGTTCCCTTGCCGGTGCTGTCGGGATCACAGATGGTTTCCTTGCAGCCCGGTGTGCTGCATGTGATCACTGCACGACCGGTGCCCATAGCTTCAAGCACCGCATGAGGAATACCCTCGCGGTAGAATGAAGGAAGTACGAATACGGAAGATTTCTTGAGTGCTTCAGTCATATCGACAAAGCCTAAGTATTCGATAGTGCCGTCATCTGTATAGGACTTAAGCTCTTCTTCCCTGATTCCGTCTGGATTGGAATCAAGAGCACCTGCAATCTGAAAGATAACTTCAGGATGAGCCTTCTTAACTATCCTTGCAGCCTCGAAATACTCCCTTACGCCTTTAGATACCAGCATTCTCGTTGCCATAAGGAATACAAAAGGCTCACAACTTGCCTTACTGTATGGGAACATATCAAAGTCTATACCCGAGCCCGGAATAAGCACGCACTTATCGGCAGGAATGAGCTTTCTTCTTACCAGTTCGTCAATGTCATCATGATTCTGAAAGAATACCTTAGTCGCACACTTGAAAGCTTTCTTATAAAGCCTGCATGTGATGAATCTGATCAGCTTAAACTTAAGACTTCCTGAACCTGATTCGGTAAATGCATAACCCAAGCCGTTTACTGTAGGATAGATACGGTCAACACCAGCCTTCTTGGCGCCGATCGAACCGTAGATATTAGGCTTAGCCGTATAGCTGTGATAGATATCAATATGCTCATTGCGGATATAATCGCGGTACTTATTGATGACCTTCATATCTGCAAAAGGATTCATTCCGGCGCGAGAGAAAGGTATGTGAGCAAACTTGAGACCGCTTTCTGTACAGAGATGTTCATTCTCTTTCTCATAGCCGCCGATTATTACTTCGCAGCCTTTATTGCGGATGGATTCAACGAGCTTCTTGCGCGTATAGAAGAAGATCTTTATACGCCCTGAATTCATCATTATCTTCAATTTCTTATCTTCCATAACAACCTGTTCAGGATAATTTAGATTTGAGCCAAGAGACAAGTTCTTCTTTCTCTTTGGCAAGCGCAGCCATATCGATCGATACGGGCTTTTGTGAGATCTCTCCTGCTCCTACCCTGTCGAGCAAGCCGCAGCGTGTGCTCTTTACAAAAAGCATCGCCGGATGACCGAATGCCAATGTGACTGCACAGGCATGAACTCGGTCAGAGAACGTCAGCTTTGAATTAGCGTAGATATCAAGATAACCGTAAGGGATATCAGAACATAAAGTATTTGCCTGGCTGTAGATCTTCCTTCTGTAATGAGGATGGAATCTGTGGTCAGTCCTGTAGATTATATAATCACCTGCAACGGAAGGTCTTTTGCGCTGCGGGAAAACAGAAGAAGCATAGATCAGAGCATCAGAGAATCTGTCAGTCTTGGATGCCATCTTGGGCAGAAGTCCGATCTGCTTGTAATAGTATGTCTTTCCATCGAACTCGAAAGTCTTAGCACCTGAGAACTCCTTATCAGATACTACAGGTTCGCTGATCTTATCGAAGTTCATCGTGAAGAAATGCTCATTGATCTTCGCCGGATGATAGAAATCCGGTGCGAAGAAAGAGAAGCATATGCCATCGTATGCATTATCTGCATATTTACCGAAAGCCTCATAAGTATCTTTATCTCTCGAAGTAAGGATATAAGGTGCATGTTCCTTGAAGAATTCAGAGATCTCCTTAAATGCCTCATCGTTCATCTTCATCATGCCGGCACTCAGAATGATATAACGGACACCCTTAGATTCCAGTTCAACCAGAGTATCTTTCCAAAGCTTAAGAAAATACTTGGAAATTACCGGTCCTGCGAGAACAAAATAATCAACGTCCAGCTTCGTGAAATAGTTCAGCTGATTCTTTGACGGATATAATCTCTTACCCAGATTCGTCGTATAAGTCTGATAGTCAGACACGACGGAAACATTCTCTTCACCGAGGATCTTCTTCAAGATATACTCGACGCCAAGGCTGTAAAAGGCATTTCCGATGTTAGTGCACCAGAAACCTGTACTATAAGCGACCTTAACGGCCATCCCGAACCCCTCCAAAATCCATGCGCATATGCATATATATTAATTATATATAAGCATAAGACATCGAAATATTATGTTACATACGCATTAAATTTTGGAGAAACTCAGATAACTCTTCCAAAAATCAGAAGCACTTCTTATCGTGCAGCTGCTTGCAGTCAGCTATCTTTCCGCACTTGTAGCATACTTCATTGGAACATCTGTCAGAACTGAAGAACTCCCTGATGTTAGCCAGCGTGGTATCTGCGATATTAGACAGCGCTTCCCTTGTAAGGAACGCCTGGTGCGAAGTAACGATTACGTTAGGCATCGAAATAAGCCTTGCCAGAACATCATCGTTGACTATGTGGTTCGAATAATCATGGAAGAAGATATTGGATTCTTCCTCATATACATCAAGGCATGCAGCGCCGATCTTACGGTCCTTAATTCCCTCAACGAGCGCCTCAGTATCGATCAGAGCACCTCTGGAAGTATTGATGATAACTACGCCCTTCTTCATCTGCGCGATCGTATCAGCGTTGATCATGTGCCTGTTCTCATCAGTCAACGGACAATGTAATGAGATTATGTCTGCCCTGCTCCAGAGCTCATCCAGCGAAACATACTCAATGCCTGAATCAGCAGCCGGGAACTTATCGTAAGCAATGACATTCATGCCAAAGCCACGGCAGATATCAATAAATATACGTCCGATCTTACCTGTACCGATAACACCTACAGTCTTGCCGTGAAGATCAAATCCGGTCATGCCCTCAAGGCTGAAATTAAAGTCCTTAGTACGGATATATGCCTTATGAATACGGCGGATGGATGTCAGAAGCAGCGCCATTGCGTGCTCTGCAACAGCATAAGGAGAATAAGCCGGAACGCGTACTACATGAACCTTGCCATAAGCATATTCGACATCGACATTGTTATAGCCGGCACAACGAAGAGCAATAAGCTTAATGCCCATATCATAGAGCCGGTCTATAACAAAAGAATTGATATCATCGTTAACAAACACGCATACAACGTCGCTGCCTTCAGCAAGCTTATATGTGTTAGGCGTAAGACGGGTCTCAAAAAATCTGATATCGAACTCCCCGTCCTTATTTGCAGCCTCAAAAGACTGCCTGTCGTATTCCTTTGAATCAAAGAAAGCTATCTTTAACATATTTATCACCCATTTCTAATCAGATAATCAATATATATCGTATTTGAGACAGGTTTGTATACTAGATATCGGGGTTAATTTCCAGAACCAGTTTTGAATTTCCTAAGATCTTTAGCAAGACTAAACGGTATTATGCCCTAATAAATGAGATATTCCGAATATTTGTCCCTATATCAAATTCTTCAATTGATATTCCGTATCAATGCTCTTTATCTCACGGCAATACTTGAACCAGTCAGGACAGCCGTTGCGGCAGAAAGGCGTGCATTCAGGAAGGAAGCAGCAATTCCTGCACTCTTCTGCAACTTCCAATGAAGCTCTGGGATCGCTCTTGAGCTTAAAATCCTCATCAAAGATATTGCTGCAAGCAGTATTTGTCGGCAGATGCTCGCAGTTATAGAGATCTCCTTCAGGGCTGATAACAACACATTTTCCTTCAGAATCTGCCATACAAAAGTTGGACTTCATGCGATATTCGGAGCTCTTTCCCCTAAGGAATTTCATGCCGTTCTTTTGTGCCTCAGACCTTATCTCAATATAGCGTCTGTGAAGATCGACACAGCTCTCATCCTTCTGTGCCTGGAACAGCATAGAACTGTAGAGCCTGAGCTTATCTGTGTCTCCGTAGAGCTTATTGATATCTTCCCAGAATTCATACATGCCCTCAACATTTCCATGGTCGTAATTGCATCTTAGTGTTACTTCAAGGCCTGCTTCGAGCATGAGACCGATGGTCTTAAGTAAGTGCTCGTAGTTATGCTCTACCGGAGTGCAGAACAGCTTGCGTGCCTCATAATCAGCCTTCGAACCGTCAACTGATACCTGTGCGCCATTCAGATGCCAGATGTTAACAGCTGTATCCAAAAGTTCAGGAGTAAAAAGCGATGCATTAGTTATTATCTTGGATTTGAACAACACATTATGTTCATTCAGCGCGGTGCAGATCCGGGTAATTATCTTGTTTGCCACAAGCGGCTCGCCGCCAAACCATCTTAGGGTGATCTCCTCAGAGCTTTTTGTTCTCAGAATATACTCAACGACCTTATCAGCGGTGGCCTCAGTCATGGAGCTGATCTTCATGCCCTTCTCATAGCAATAGACGCAGCGCGCATTGCAGCCAGTCGTGGGCAGGATCGTATAGCTCTTGATCCCGGTCTTTTTGTCCATAGCTTTCAGAACGGACACAGCCAGTTTATAGCGTGAATAATCGTCATCCGTGGTATAGACAAAAACGCATGAAGATACGAGTTCGGATAATCCGGAAGCCTCGAAAACCTTGCCTGACACAACAGGATTAACCGCAGGATCGATATTCGCCCACTCTTCATCAGACAACGAATAGATACCGCCTGTCATTGTGGACTTGATCAAATGGCGGCCGGGCTCAGAATAACAATAGACATAACTGGACAGCATGTATTCACGCGAAGGATCAACACCGTTGCGTCCGAGTATCTTAATAACTCTGTTGTCAGGTTTAGCGAGAGTAAGCATTTGAATCCCTATTTCTCAATTATATTTATTAATCAATATATCACAACTTCAGCAATAACAAAAAAGGCGTCATTCACTTTGACGCCTCTTTGTTCTTCTATATTCATATACACATTATAACAATTGCTTTTCTAAAACCGGAAGGACTTCTGAAGAATCATACTTTCCATATTCTTTTTGACCATTCCGGCCAATATTAATCAACTCTTCTATGTTTTTAGTAGCATTAATAATTGTGTCTACAAGCGAATCAACATTAAGAAAATCATATCCTAAGGCTGTTTTATGGTCTTCAAATATCTCATCAAAATATAACCATTTTGATGAGATTATCGGGATACCGGCAGCGAATGCATCAATTATAGTTCCAGGAATACCTTCATCAGGATAGCGAGTTGGAAACAATAAAACATTATGCTTTTGCAAGGTCAATACTGCGTCTTCAGCATTAACGCTACCTTCATATTTAACAAATGAATAATCATTAAGTAGTGATTCAAATTCTTCTTTATACTCCGGATCTATTCCACCATAAATATGCAATTCAAATCGCATGTTTGAAACCAATTCTTGAGCTCTTGAAATCGCCAATACAGCGTCAGTTATTCCCTTCTCTTTTGTTACTCTCGAGAAAGTACAAAAAGAAATAACAGTCATATTGTTATGAAGTGACTTATAACTACATCCCAATTTCTTCACCGACTTAAAATTCCTTAATAGATGCACTTCAGGAAAACCTAAATCTTTCAAAACTGTACAATTTTGTTTGCTTTCAGGTAAAAATGCTGAACAAAAACTTAATCTTTTCTTGGCTTTCAAATCACTGGCAATTCTTCCGCCTATTCTCACTCCAATAGGAATATAAACAACGTTACGTTTAAAGATTTTTGAAAGAAGTCGCAAATAAAATATAAAAGGACCTTTGATAGCAGAATTTACAAGAATAACATTCTCACATTTTGAAAAGGCCCTAAACACTTCAATAAGAACAGCTGCAGTACGTTTTTTACCGCCCCATATATCAACATACGAAATAATACTATCACCGTATTTTTCAACTAATCCATAGTATATATTTCTTGTTTTTACAACAGCACCTATCATATCGTTTTTCTTAAAATGGAGCTGACCTATAACAACTGTATTCTTCAAACAACTTCCCCCTATAAATCAGCTCGACTTTTTTCGATTTAACTTATTAAAAACAGACCCAATAAAGTGATTGGGATAACGTTTTGAAACAATTGCAGAGGCTAAAACATAAAAAGAACCACCCACAAGAATATCAATTGCAAGTCCAATCAAATTTTCGGAATGTAAAAATTGAACCAATTTGACGATTATAAACATCAATATTCCTATCAAAACAAAGGGAATATTGTTTTTTAAGTAAGTTTTTAAAGGCAAATCTTTCCTTGAATAAACAGTAAAAACTAATGTTACAACTATCTGTGCAATGATTGTTCCAATCGCAGCGCCGACTGAACCATATGGAGGTATAAAAATAAAATTAATAATGAGATTCACAATAGCACCTGCAAGTGTTGCTTTTATATAAATTGAATCAAACCCCCTTGGAATTACATATTGCATTCTGAGAACATTAGCCCACCCATTCAAAAATATAACCGGAGTAAGCATAAGCATTATTAAACCGGATGAATGAAATCCATCACCATAATACACATCAACTAATTCTACGGATACAGAGGCTAACCCAAAAGCAAATATGGATGCCAGCATCATAGATAAATCCATCGACATGCTCAACAACCCTGCTTCACTATCATCGGCTTTAGCACGTACATTTGACATGCGCGACAACATAACTGTTCCCATTGCGCCAAAAATCAACAATGGTACCTGAATTATCTTATCTGCATACTCGTAATAAGCAAGATCAACCTTAGAACTGATCGCGCCTATCATAATTTTGTCCATTACTTGATATACAGTCGCTGCAATTGTTGGCAAAAATAAAAGAAAATTAGGTTTAAATCTAGGCCATACTTCTGAGAACTTTGGCAGAGAAATCTTAACATCCTTTATAACAACAAATGAAATAATAATTTGTGATAAAAGCTGACAGCCTGCCATAATTATCGTGTATATATTTAGATCCGAATAAGCTCTAACAAGTGTCAATATTAGGACAATATTTAAAGTCTTAATAACAATATTGCGCTTAACAATTGTCCTAAACTGCTCCATACCGGTACAATACCAACCAACATCAAGCAAATTAGATGCAGTCCATATGATCATTAGTTTTGTGATCAATTGATATTCTGTATGTGAGAGAAAAGCATAAATTACATAAACAATCACTGATGCACCTGCAGTAATCAGCTGCATTGCATATATTTCACCAAATACTTTACTTCGTGCATTTTTATCATCACGCACTTTTGCAATTTCCCTGCTGCCATAATTCATTATTCCAAGCATAGCAAAATGGGAAAAATAACTAACTATCGAATGAACAAAGGTATAAGTACCAATTTGATCAGCTTTCAAAATACGGCCTAAATATGGTGCCGTAATTAAAGGTACAAATATAGCAAGTATTTGATACAACGAATTTAATATTAAATTCTCTCTCAATTTTTTGTCCATAAATTGTTCCTTAATCACCGGGCAGTCAGTATGCTCTCCAATCGAAGAGCTTCATGATCAATGTCAAAATCCGAATCTTTCACCTTTTCGCTCATTAATTCCCTATTTGTAGTCTTATTTTTCAGTTTTTCACAAATAACTTCACCCCATATACTTGCGTCATTAATTGGTAAAAAAGTAACATTGCCACTTATGTTTGCCTCAGAAGTAATAACATCAGAAACAACACAAGGAAGACCGGATACCTGTGCCTCTACCATTACTATGGGCAACCCTTCATACAGGGACGGAAGTACAAACACATCAAACGCGTGATAGTATCTGCATACATCAGCTCGATCGCCAAGCATGAGAATGTAATTTTGCAGATTCAACTGTTCAATCTTATCGGTTAATAGCTTTCTCTGATTTCCTTCACCGATAACGATCATTACGACATCGTCTTTACTATTAGCTTTTACATTTGCAAAAATTTCCGGCAGGAATAACACGTTCTTTTGATCACACAGTCTTCCGACAAAGCCAATGATCTTCGTATTCTCAGTAATATTCTGCTCATTCCTGATCTGCTGACGGTCAACCGGATTGAATCTGAATGTATCGATATTAACCGCATTATGAATAAACTCAACGGAATTATCCGGAGAATACATATAATCCGTAGCTTTCTTAGAGCAGGACAAACGGGTTGCTTTGAGATGTGATACGCGTCCTTTATTGATCTTATAAACAAACCTGTGCTTAAAATCTTCAACCAACAATCTGGAATTATGTGAGTGAAGAACTACGTGATAGCCCAATTTAACAGCCATCTTGATCGGTTCGATCCAACCTAATGTTGAGAGATTGAAATACACAGTATCGTGAGTCTTACGCAACTCTTTTAATACCCTCTTGTTCTCCTGAAGATTCTTTATAGGACTCTTTACTCTATTTGAAATGTAATAAATCTTACCGCCTAATGCCTCTACCCTGTCCTGTATGGAGCATTCAGAGCCTTCAATGACATAATCGAAAATAGTGTTTCCGGACATATGGCGATTCATCTCAGTCAGAAATGAACCTATTCCACCAAATGTTTTAGAAGCAACTAAACCGTAAACAAGGATCCTTTTAATACTATTGCTCATTTACCTGCTCCAACACTGTAGGTTTTCTGAATATATAACTTCTGATCATCACTGAGTTCATCGGTTGCACTAAGCTCTAATTCAAAACCCTCGCCTGTATGCACTCTGTCTTTAATCTGATTCGGATAAGATATACTGCAGCAATTCCCCAAAAATCTTGCCCAGAGCGAGAAAGACGAACCGGAAGATATCATTACAGGAAACTTAGATAAACCAACGATATCACCGATGCTGTTTCCGAAGGTTAACCGGCTTACTTCAGGAAGGACTGTAAGGTCAGCAAGTTCCTCATCAGTTCCATCAGAAAAGACATAAACAGGAACAGTCCAACCCGCGGCTTCACGAAGCTTATTCACCATAGCGACATACCAGCTGATCTGAATTCGCATGTTATTCTTGCCGGCGTCAAGAGCAGCTGTTGTCTTGGAAAAATCGCCAAGCCTAACGTGTACGCCGATGGCTCCGGAAGCGGCAAAGCCAAGAGCCTTCTTCCCTTTTCTACCTAGATTTGCGTATATGATCTCAGCTATTATATCTCTATAATCTCTTGTGCCATTGAAATCCATCTGGAATTCACCGGGAGCTAATTTGAAATCGTCGTAAACAACGATGTCATTCTCACCCAGCTTATCCCAATCGATATCTTCAAGATTTCTTGTATGAATCTTTCTTCCAAAACAGAGCTTTAAGTACTTCATAATGCCACCGCACATGCCGGTTTTATTATCGAACAAACCGATATAAGAGCGCTTATCCTTCTCGTGCCTTAGCCATGGTCCAACTTTAATTGATGGCCAGGTTGGCCATATAAGCTTTGCATTATGCTTCTCTGAAGCGGCGATGACTCTGGACCAGGTAAACAGCAGGTTGCCAAGTCCGGCACCGCCAAACCTGATACCAATAAGCTCATATTTAGAGAATTTCGGATATATATAAGCCATTTATGCTCCCTGAAGTCTATTACTTAGCCCGCTTAACCTTTTTAACTATACCTTGCACAAGAACGCCTGCCAGATTTCTCTTACTGTATAACCCGTAGATAAACAACAGAATTCCGTATATAACAGCACCAATGATAATATCAATTATCAGCCATAACAGCGAGACCGGATGGAACTGCTGAACGGCCTTGATCACACAAAACATTGCCAATCCGATCAAACACACGACGATATTGTTGCGCAAGTAAGAACTGAACGGAAGGCGTTTGTTTATGGAGAAGGTATAGAACAATGCGACTGTCAACTGAGCTGCTATTGTTCCGATGGCTGCGCCTAATGCCTGGAACTTAGCTATGAAGATCAAATTGCAAATTAAGTTCATGCCTGCACCGGCAAAAGTAGATTTGATGTAGATCATATCCAGATTATTCGGAATAATGTATTGCATCCTGAGCACATTAGCCCAGCCATACAGAATTATGCAAGGAACAAGAGCTATCAAAATAGGCCCGCTCTTAATGAATTCTTTGCCATAAAAGATAAACACGAATTCATTTGCTATGGCCAGAATGCCGAACATGCAAGAAGTGCTAATGAGGAATGTGAGATCCATTGAAGATCCGATAAGCTTAACTGCTTTTTCTTCTTCATTCGTATAAACATAAGACATTTTGGACAGCATTACAGCACCTATCGCAGTAAAAATGAGTCCGGGTATCTGAGTGATCTTATCAGCATATTCGTAATAAGCAAGTTCAGTCTCGCTTGCGATAGCACCGATCATTATCTTATCCATTGTCTGATAAACGCTGACGGCAATGGTAGGGATAAACAAAAGG
The DNA here is from genome assembly GCA_902780785.1 of Oscillospiraceae bacterium. GTDB lineage: Bacteria > Bacillota > Clostridia > Saccharofermentanales > Saccharofermentanaceae > Saccharofermentans. The sequence continues at coordinate 271,978 of CACZGS010000002.1, forward strand.
AATGTCGGTTTAAGGTGTGGCTTAATATCTTTCCATTTGCAGAATTTGAATTTTACTTTTTTTAATACGCTCGGCCACAACATGATCTCTGCGATAAGATACAGAGCAGACATCAACAGACAGTAAATGACCACATCATTCTCATCACGGACAAAGATAAAGACCGTTACAAGATTTACGAGCTTTATTATCAGATTCCTTAAGGCCAGAGTCGAGAACTGCTCCATTCCCTCTAAGAACCATACAACCGTGAATAAAGAAGTCATTACATACAAGCCGACGATCAAAGCCATCAACTGATGGATCCTGCAGAACACGATAAGGTAAAAAACATAAGCAATGCAGGATATTCCGCCGGCCAGAAACTGAAGTGAGAAAACTTGTGAGAACGCTTTGCTTCGCTCTTCATAATTGTCTCTGACTCTGGCAATCGTTCTATTACCGTAATTTCTGAAGCCCAGCATTCCGAACATAACAAAATATGCAGATATGGAATGGACATATGTGTAACTACCGACATTCTCAGCACCAAGAACCCTGCCCAAATAAGGCGCGGTGATGAAAGGCACAATCATTGTTAAGAGATTGTACCCTATGCTCATAATAAGGTTCTTGCCAAGCTTCTTATCCATCGTTCTCACCTTTAAACAGAGGGGCGTCATCATGAATACGCTCTTCCGGCTGAGGTTCATCGTCTGAATCATCAACATCAGATTCGATTGCGCTTATCACATTATTATCGAATTCATTCTTATTGATTGTAAGGGCTACAGCTATCGGAAGCCAAAGATGCTGATTATTCCAAAAATAACCACTGAACATATTTAAGGTAAATCCGCATATAAACATGATAGTTAAGAATCTGAACAATGAGCCTTGCCGGTAAAACATGAATATCTTCTTAAAGAAGACAATCAACACAAACAGGAATAGCAATAATCCGACAATGCCTGTTTCAGATAATATATCCAGGAACAGATTATGAGAATAACTATTCAGATAATAGAAAATGGAACCTATGCCATGGCCAAATACAGGACTACCGCCGAACACTCCTAAGGACTCTAAATACAATCTCATACGTCCGTCATCTAAAAGGCCGCCATTGATAAAGTCCATAACTCGTTCAACGCCCTTAACATTTATGCCCAGTAGACTGATTACGAACGGGAAAGCATATCGGAGAAAAACCAGAATGATAACGGCAGGAACAACGATCCTGTAAGCTTTCTTGCCCCAATACATAAAAACACTTGCGACAAATAAAACAACAAGCAAAACCAGACCGCCTCTTCCTCCGGACAGGAAACAAGTTGCCGCCTGTATTGTCAAAAAGACAAAATAAATAAGCTTGTTAAACCATGATAATGGTCTGATCTTTACAGTTTCAGTTATATGGAACAATGTCAATCCGAACGCATAAGCAGAGAAATAAGAAACGTTTTGGTAATTCAAACCGCTTGAATCATGGATATAACCCGCCATATCGCTGTCGTGGCGGAATAAAGACACAAAGCTGATCACTGTTAAGATGATTACGGCCGCGAATATAACCTTAAGATTAATGTCTCTTTTCTTCTTCCACGCGATCAATAACGTAAGGAATATAATGCAAACGGCCATAGCCAGATATGACTTTAATTCTGAATAGTATTTAGTGTAATGGAAATTACGGCTAAGACCGGTAATTACAAAAGAAACACCTATAGCCACAAACAGGATAATAACGCTAAGGAATCCATGCTGTATCATCCTGGAGAAATGTCTGAAACAAAGGCAGGCAGAAATAACTGCAACAATAATATACATTATTGCAAGCTGACCGGATTCTGACTGAATATTGAGGAAATACAACACAAATTTCAATATTGCGTTGGCAAACATCATCAATATTATCAGAACATCAAGCATATCAGCTTTAATGCCGTTATTATTCAATTGCTCTTTTTGAGATATCTGCATATGAAAATATCTGCATACCTTTCTCTTGTGAAATTTTAGTCATCTCTTTAAGCTTTGAGGGTTCAGACAAAAGCGATTCGATCTTTTCCTGAATCTCCCCTACTGAGTCTTTGGATAAGAATAATACATTTCCACCCAGATCGACGTGATGCGTACCCGGCCAGTCCTTTACGATCATGGGCTTGCCCTGCCCTGTTACCTGCTCCCACATCACGCTGTGCCTTCCTGGGAAGGCCACTAAGTCAGAAGCCTCGAAATAATCATAAGTATCTTCAGAGCTGATCCACCCGATATATTGTACTTTGACAGAATCTGACAGATTCTTAACCTCTTCCTTTAATTCATCCGTAACCGAACCAAATACAATAAGACGTACAGAAGGATTGTTAATATTCTGAACGGCCTGCATTAGCAGCAATGTCTGAGTCTTCCACTGATCGATCTTACCGCCGGTTACGATCAAGAAATCACTATCACTGATGCCATATTGCTTTCTGATACGGTCACGGGCACCGCTGGATTTGGCTCTCTCTACAAGCTCATCGTCAGCTCCCATAACCAGAAGCTCGCATTTATCAGCAGGCAAACCATAGATATCTTTAAGAAAATCCACACGAACAGGAAGCACACCATAAAACTTTTTGGTATATGGCTCTATCTTATGTTCAGTATGTTTCCAAACGATCTTATGCAGGATATTCTTAGAGAACCAGTTTGTCGCACTGTTTGAGAAATCGGCGTGATTATCAACGAATACCGTAACGTCTTTATGATCCTTCAAGAACTTCACGACCTGATCGATATCAAGGAACTGTCCGCCATGAATGAATAAAATGTCGGGATCAGCCTTGCTGATGGCATCGAAAACACCAATATAACGCTTCAGCCTCTTCCATATCTTGCTGTTGCTCTTATACGGTAACCTTGTAACCTTTATGCCGTACTCATTCTGATAAGTACCAACATTGTCGAGATAACAAGCCTTTCCCTGTTCATCAAAACTTCTGGTTGAAGCGATAACTTCAACATCATACCCAAGCTTTTTATGATACTTGGGAAGCATGTTTTCCTGGTATGAATAATTATCAGGAAAGAACGAACAGAGACACAAGTGAACTATTTTCATCTATTTAAGCCTTATCCGGATCAATCGCACTTAGAAGCTTTACAGGATCACTGAAGAACTCAGCGTATTTCCTGATCTTATCATCAGGCCAATCCCACCATTTAAGCTCCAATAAACGTTCAATAGTCTCATTGTCAAAGCGCTTTCTGATCTCCTTTGCAGGAACGCCGGCAACTATTGAATAAGGTTCAACATCATGAGTAACAACGGCATTCGCACCGATTATCGCGCCTGAACCGATCTTTACTCCGGCTTTAATAAAAACGCCGGACCCTATCCATACATCATTTCCAATGATAACTGTCTCAGAAGGAGAAAACTTGATGGAACCGAAATTGTATCCAACCGCGCTTTTACCTTCAAGGAATACAGGAGAAGTAGAAACCATATCCGTCGGATGAAGGCCCCCGCCTATCTGGCATCTTCCGCCAATAGAACAGAACGAACCGATCTTTGCATCGGTAATATTTGTATTCTTTGCAATATAAGAATATCTTCCAAGCTTTACTCTTGATAAAGTGCACTTCTCATAAACTTTAGAAGTGCGGTCGATCTCAGAATCCTTAATAGAAGCTATCTGCATTTTAGACATCAATTTAGCGAAATAATAAGATAAAACCATTCAATTACCTCTCACTGCTTCTTCGAGAATCTTCACATATAGTTTAGCATTCTCAACCGGTCCTAATTCAGATAAGAATTTAGCTGCATTATCAGACTTGCGGCTGCCGTTCTTATATACCTTCAAGATCTCTTCAGCCATAGCATCCGAATCACCGGGCGCTACAACGCTCCACTGATCAACACAGCCTAGACGCTTAGACATATCAGAATCAAGATCCATGGATACAACCGTAGGTTTCTCAGAAAGCAAACAGGTTGCCGTCTTACTCGGCATGCAAGTATAAATAACACCCTTAGGAACCGGATTAATGTTAACGTCGGCAGCACAATAGTTATCCTGTGCATATTCCATAGGCTGACGGCCATAAAAACGTACATTCTTAAGGCCGAGTTCTTCAGTTCTTGCCTTTAATCTGTTTAAGCCGCTTCCTTCTCCGATAACATAAAATACAATATCCTTATAGCTTCCAAGCTTCTTAGCTGTCTGTACGAGCATCTCAGCATCCATCATCTGGCCGACATTACCCGCATATACAACACGGAAGCCGTCGTTTCTTTGTATGTTATTACTGGTCAGGAAGTGATTCTTATCATCAGGGATATCATAAGCCTCATTCTGATAACTCCAGTTGTAAATGACGTCAACGTCTTCTCTGCCCTCATTTTGGATTGTCTTCTTCAGATCTTCGCTGATGGTCACTACTCTCGTAGCTTTCTTGTAAGCTTTTGATTGAAGCGACCTCGCTACGATAAATGCAGGATTCGCCTTAGAAAGCTTCCCTATTACCATAGCATCTATAGGGAAAATATCCTGGACATTATAAACGACCGGAATATGCAGCTTATTAGCAATCTTTACCGGAATATAAGCATTATTATTTGATTGAAGGAAGATTATATCAATGTCAGATAAAGATTTAATAATCTTCCCGGATTTTGAATAATACTGATATCCTTTGATATACCTGAAAACAAAATTGCTCTTAGCAACAGGCTTCTGAATGACATTATATACTTTAAGGCGTGGTTCATCCTTAAGGTCATCGGGCAATCTGCCGTCACTTTTTTGCACCTGAACGAGAGATACATTATGTCCGGCATTAATCATCTCTCTGATAAGTCTATGCATGAGATGATAAGAAGAATACCATTCTTCAAAACTAGCTCCTGACCATAGACAAATATTCATTCAATATTCCTCATTCGGCAAATAACGCCTTGACACAAGCTTTTGTAGCACCAACACCATACTGAATGAACTCGTCACGGAATCGCTTGGTATTGGCACACTCGGCATTGTAGTCAATGTTCTTAATTCGTTTTAATAACTCTTCCTCAGTGCGGCAAGCCTTATTGGGATATTTCTTATCTAAATCGAAATATGTTCCGCGTTCCGCTAAGTAAGTCTCATAATCATAAGCATAACAGAATATAGGCTTGCAAAGAACGGAATAATCAAAAGAAATTGCGCTATAATCCGTTATCAGCAAGTCAGATACGATCATAAGATAATTTACATTGTTATATTCTGAGTAATCTCTTACAAAGTCATCGAACTGCACACCAAGGACCTTGGTCGTCAGGTGATGCGCTCTGAACAGAAAGATATATTCTGAACCAAGCTCTTTCTTCCAAGTATCAAAGTGGATCGGAGGCTTGATCTCATAATTCTTGCCTCCGTCAGTGCTGTCTCTCCATGTAGGCGCATAGAGGATTATCTTCTTATCAGAAGGAAGACCGAGCTTAGCCCTGATCTCCTCCCGCTTGTTCTCCGAAGCAAGCCAAAGTTCCTCATTTCTTGGCATTCCGCATCTTAAATAAGTACTCTCATTGGCATTAAAAGCGCTCTTCCAAACCCTCTCATCGTGATTACCTGATACTACAAGATGGTCTACTGTGTCGAAGTTATAGTCACTTCTTCCGGGACAATCGTTACCGATATGCTTCAAAGCGATACCGTGCCATGTATTTAGATATACCTGCTTTTTCTTCTTAAACTTAAGTCCGCGCTCAATATTTGTGTTAGTTACCCAGTATTTGGCTTTAAATGCAATTCTAAAGTATTTTGCAGAATCGATAAGGACAGAATCAAGATCAGGATGCTGTTCCGGGTGTTCAAACGCCCAGACGCAACGGTATTTTTTATACTCCGAATGAGACTTCATATAGTCATAGATTGCTTTAGGACTGTCATTAAATCCCATTCCCATAAAGGAAACGAACAGAACCAGATTGTCGTCAGTCTTATAAAATGCACTAATAATGCGGAATATAAAGCTCATAATTACGCAGTAGAGCTTCTGCAAAGCAGAATTATGCTTAAGTAAAAAAATAACTCTTTGTCTCATATATCAATCAAAAACTCGGTCATAATAAAGACTGTCTTCAGACAGCCTTAGGAATTCTAACACAAAGTAATATATTAGATAAGAATAATAGTGAAGAATCAGATTTATTTAATATCTTTTATCTTTAACTGAACAGTCTTACGTATCTGAGTGCTGTTCGTGGTCTCTGTATAAGGAAAATAAACGATCTCAACGTTCTTATCCTTAAAAAACTCTTCATAACGCTTAAAACGTTCACTTCCCTTGTAATCAGAACCAACGAAAAGCTTATTAAAGTGATATATAGCCCATGCATCAGAATCTTCCGTGCATGACTTGACTACTTTATCGACATATCTGCAGCTGGCAACAGTCTCACATCTCTCCTCAAATGGAATAAACGTTTCCTTACCCTTCCATGCACCGCTCTCATGAACGCCAACAATCAGATAATCGCACTCAGCTTTTGCTCTGCGGAGAATATTAATATGTCCTACATGGAAAAGGTCAAAAGTTCCTGACAAATAACCAATCTTAACCCTTTTATGATTGTCTACCCTGCCGGACTCCTTCTTATACTGGTAACTGTGGAATCCGTACTCATGAGGATCTGCCTGATAACTCTCAATAACCCCTTTAAACATCTTTTTATACTGAGGTATATAGAGTTCAGTTGACGAAAAAAGCTTGGAAACGATCTTGGAGGCCAGAGGTTCAAGAAGTTCTAACCGATTATCTCCGCCATAGAACTTGGAACCTTTGAATGTTGACGGTGATACATTAAGAATACGGTTCGACGTACCTGACGCCTCTAATTCAATGTTTACGCTCTCAATGAATCTGCATACTGCAGCCTTAGATGCGGAATATACAGAAGCCTCCGGTGAAGATAATAAACCCGCAATGGAACCCATAACACCGCAATAGAACTTATCATCAGACTTTATGCGGTCATAAAACAAACGGAGAATCTCAATAGTAGAGGTGGCATTTACTGTCATCATGTTCTTGATCTCAGCAGTATGCATATACTCAAATTCACATATACGGCCGAAACCTGCAGTAATCATAAGAACCTCAACAGACTTATCAGACGCTATTGAGGAAATATATTCTTCATTCAAATAAATGAGATCACAGAAATGATACTCATAAGAACCTGCTGGTATCAATCCTTCATCAGGTTCTTCCCTGTCTAGGATCTCTACAAAATATCCTTCAGAGACAAGTTTTATACCTATTGCAAGGCCGATTCCGTTACTTCCGCCTATTACTACGGCCTTCTTCGAAATATCCGTTGACATGCAGAACTGTTCCTGTATAGCTTTCTACTCGTTTTCGTCAAAAATTATACAATAAATAAACAGCAAGTAAAGTTAACAACGCGATAACCATTTATGATAATAATTCTTTAATTAATGACGAATTATCGACTAGTAAACTATTTTTAAACATAATTACTTCATCTATGAGTTTACCATTTATATGATTAATCAACCATTTATCAGTAAGTGCGCTTCTATCAATTAAATCTGGCAATAATTCGATATCATTCAACAAATATCTTTCTAATGATGCCACATCAGCAAAACCTATATGTCTTAATACACATTTATTCTCATCTGATGCTTCATCTATATTCAACTCTTTAGCTGTTCTTGTATAAATGTCATTTTGACTTATATATGCATCTTGATAAACAATTATTAATGTAAAAATATCGTAAGCATTATTTACTAAATAATGCTTTTAATTCCTTCTTTATTCTTTTTGGATATTTCCTGATTCCGTAGATAACACGATAAAAAGGTAGAAGTGGTAGTAAAATTTTATATTTATAAAACACAGGATGTCTTTGCTTTAGATAATCCCAATAATTGCCATTCGTATAGCCAAATAAACGTCTAAACAGATATGATATTTTTCCACCTTTCTTGTTTATGTTGTTCTGAACTAAGTTCTCAACATTACCGAATGTGCCGGAATTAATAATATAGTCTAACAACTCGCTGTCGCAAACGCCAGCACCACGGAAAAGATCTAAAGCCGTTTTTCTATTTATTTCTTCAAATTCACTAATGCCTAATTTTTCAGTTTCTTGTTTTATATATTCATCATCCAATTTGTTCTTGTTTATATATATGTATGTATCTAAAAGCGAACGCAATCCTGTTCCACCATTTATATAGTGTTTATATTCATGCGCAATCATGAACAAATAGAAATCGTTAGAATTAAAGTGATAACCATATCTATTATTTTCATCTTTAACAAGTCTAGTTTTAATATCACTAAAGTAATCGTAGAGCTTCCTATCATGTTGAAAACCAAAAAGCGACTTATGAATCTCAATATTTGATAAAGGAGGTTTAGTGTATGAATCAACATTATTAATGCCATATGACTTTACAGAAAAACCCAAATCCAACATTATGCGTTTAATAGATTCACCCTTATCTTTATCAACAAGAATGTCTACATCTGCCATTTCGCGCATACCAATCTTAGGATATAGATCCTTTAGTATGATGCCTTTAAGAGGCATATACCAAATACAATGTTTTTCTAAAGATGAAATGACTTGAGAAGCTTCATTTTCATAGATAATCGCTTTGCGTTCAGCGCGCGCAAGTTTTTTGACAAATTTGGGAGAAAACACACCTGCGCGTTCAAGAGAAACAGCAACTGCTGCTGATACCATGTGTTTTTCAGCTATTTTATAAACACCTTCAAGATTCATGTTAAGTAACTTAACAGAATTCGGTGTTATATCATTGACAGCACACGAAAGCAAATATATTAAACTCTGAACATCCTGATTCATTATAATTTGCGATTTCTTTTATAGAAAATAGATATATAAAATATAGAAAAACGGCTTTAAAACCAACATTTTATCCGATTTTGAAAAAATCTTTACGTTCGTTAAAATCTCCAATAATTGAAGCTATGGCTAATGAGGTGTTTTCAGAAATACAACTTATGTTATTTTTTGATTCTATAGCCTTCGCAAACGCCACTATTTCATATCTAATGCCTTCACCTTCCAATTGATAGAAAAACCTTCTATTATCTTCCGGATTTTCATATCTAATCTCAAAATAATCAGTTTTCCACCAAGGTGCAGGAACATAAATGTAACCTTTAGTACCAGTAACAATTAGTTCACCCTCAGCTTTAGCAGCCTTAGCAACTTTTATAGAAGCAACAGAGTTAGGGAAAATAAAATCAATCTTCGAAAAAGCATCTAAGTTAGCTTCCTCATCAGAAAACAACGTTGATATAGTCTTTTTAATATAATTAGTTCCAAGAATATCAAAAACAGGAAGCAATGCAGTTGGAGCCCAGTCACAAATACTATTCCACTTTTGTGATGAATCTGTATCTGACATAGAAGATCCATCCCTTAATGACGTACAAACAGAGTCGACAGAAACAACCTGTCCAATTTTACCTGATTTTGCAAGGAGAATAAGTCTGCCATACGCAGTTGAATAGGCTGTTTTTATAGCATCCATTAGAATCAGATTATTCTTCTTAGCAAGCTCAAAGAGTTCTCTACACTCATCTTCACTCGTAGCAATTGGCGATGCGCATAAAACATGCTTACCGGCAAGGAGTGCTTTCTTTGCGTGTATATAATGCATATCAGGAGTAGATATAACAAAAACAGCATCTACAGAACTTAATAACTCGTCATAATCTGTAGTTTGAAGAACTTTAGATTCATCAAAACTATTGTCTCGTTCAGAAGTACAAACGCAAGATATATCTACCCCGTTTACGAAACTTGATTCTGCAACAAATTTAGTCTGATATACTGATTTTCCAACAATTCCTACTTTTATTTTTCTCTGTTCGGTTCTTAATTCAGAGCTGGAAATGCCTTCTGTACGAGGAAGATATACAACTTTGCAGTACTCATTAAGATAGTCAAATTTTCCTTCCCAGTCAGAACCAACTGTAAAGATATCTGCTCCTAATCGTTTAATATCATCTATCTTTTGGCCTTCATATTCTTCTACTATAATTTCATCTGCTAAACCGGTATCTCTTACAGCTCGGATTCTTTCCATTAAGGATTGTTGGTTATTTATCTTTCCTCTAGTTTTATCATAATCATCACTAGTAATACCAACGATCAAATAATCACCAAGAGCTTTTGCCCTTTCAAGAAGTCTTATATGACCGTAGTGCAACATGTCATACGTGCCATATGTAATCACTTTGATCATATTATTTCCTCCTGAATTATCGATCTATATCTGCGAGTGCCGATACAAATAATTCCATATACTTTCTCTCACCAATTGACACTCTTAAACAATTTCCAAAATCACCAACATTAGGATAGGTTTTTATTAGTATTTTTTTCTCTGACTTCATTCGATCAACTATTTTTTGAGCATCCGTTCTTGGTTTAATGAAAATGAAGTTCCCCGCCTCACCTTTATGGCTGTAATTATTCTTGTCCAACCAATCAATTAAAAAACGTCTTCCCTCATTAAAATTGTTAATTAATTGTGTTTGAATCTCCGGTGATTTTATCACAGCCTCTGCAAATCTCAGTGCAAACGCATTTGTGTTATGAGGCGTACACATTTTCTGAACCATTTTTACGCCTTCTGGCCAACCAGCTACATATCCTAAACGACAACCGGCCATTGAAAACAATTTAGAAAAAGTTCTAGTTACAAATACATGTTCTCCCTCAAGAGCGTACTTAATAAATGTCTTAGGATAGAAATAATGGTAAGCTTCATCAACAAGAACATTAATATGCTTTTCTTGAGCCTCATGAAGAATTCTCTCAAATTCCTCATCAGTATAAACATTACCCATTGGATTATTGGGATTTAAAAGTATAAGCAACTGTGTTTCTTCAGTCATTTCTGAAATGATATTATTAATATCCATCGTAAGATCCTCGTTATACGGAATCTTTACGAAATCTCTTCCATACATTTCAGAATAAACCTGAAACATAAAATATGACGGTACTACACCTATTATTCTTCCATTTGGAGAAGTAAAAGCTTGAATAATATAACGTATGCCCTCTGCAGAACCATTTACAAGACAAAGATGATTAATATCGGTTGAAAGGTAATCAGCTAGAACTTCAGTGAAATGAAGCGTTTCTGGATACTGCGAGATAATTTGAGGCGTAATACCTTCAAGAACACTCATTACAAAATCTTCAGGTAATCCACCCGGATTCTCATTCAAATCAAGCCGTAAATAGTCTTTTCTCTCATTTTGATCAAAGATGCGATACAGCTTTTCTACTTTAGGATCAACATAATACATTGTTATTTCGCTCCTTTTCTAATCTTTCAGAAAAATCAAATATAAAACGCTCGTCGGTTTCTTCTACTAAGACTCCACCACACTTTTCGTGGATTTTTTTAGATGGCAAATTGCCTTTCTCAACAGTAGACATTACTTCAACAATGCCTTTTCGGATAGCTTCATCAAGAAGAAAATCAAAGAGGTAATATCCATATCCTAGACCACGCTTTAGAGGATCAATAGCAAATCCAATATTACCTCCAAAACGCCTTGAACTATCAGTTAATCGCTCTCTTAACTTCCCATAACCAACAGGCTCATTGTTATCCATTAACCAGAAAACCCATTGTCTTACATATCCATCAGGAAGGTTCTCGCCTTTTGCCCATTCAAGCTGCCTAATAAGCCAACGCTCATATTGTTCATAGTTCAATCCATGAGCATCATTGTTAAACATATTTTCATTTGGGCCTATACGTTGAAGCATATCATAAAACTCATGGCCTTCGTTTCCGCTTAATTCAACAAGCGAAAGTGATTCAATGTTAAACTTATCCATCCTTCATTCCTCTTGTTTTATACTTAATTACCCACTTTTTAATCTTGTAATAGATTTTAATTTTAAATTTATACTTAAGAGTAGGTATGAATTCTTCCTTTTTACTTCCTCTTTTCCAAATCTTGTCCTTAATGCTGCGAAGATACAAACGCTGATGTTCTGCTTCATCCCAATAAGGGTAAAAATATAACTCTCTTAAAGGTGCTCTAATCTGACGATCTATATCAAAAATATAATCTTCCATAATATTGCATGTTTCATTGGGATCGAATTCAAGATCATATAGTTCTTCTGTGTTATTTAACTTGTTATATATATATTTAAATCTTTTAGTAACTACAGCAAGTTTTCTATTGGGTTGTGCATAAAAAGCACTATCACTAAAGATGTATTCTCTTTGAGGAATAACTCCATCAAAGATGATCTTACCAATGTCGATGTTTGATGTAACATCATCAAACACTTGCAAATTATTAATTCTAGGCGTAATCAGAGGAATCCTGATCTCTGATTCATAAACATCAAACCCATATCCAAGCTTGTTTCTTTCTCCATTCATATTTCCATGGTCGGAAGAAACATATATGCAATCATCATCAAAGTATTTTCGCATAATACCTAAAATGTGGTCGAAAGCATCTATGTCTTGCCCATATCCGGTTCGGCCGTTTATGACATGAGGAATATGAAGCCAAAGGAAAACATTTTCGTTTTTTAATATCTCTACAACCTTTTCTTCAATTTCTTTATAAACTCGTGCAGTCTTTTCATCATTTCTTTTCAGAAAACCATCATGGATATAATGTGCACCTACACCCTGACGAAGCCCATCAATATAATGAATCGTAGTATCCTCACCATAACAGTAATACATATCAACCGCATGTGAAACGGATCTCCATGCCTCATCCCAGATGACATGACATGAATAACCCTGCTTCTTAGCAACATCAAACACTGACTCACCTTTAAAATGTTTATGTGTAAATTTATAATCACTTAATTCACTTTGATATGAATCAAGTCCGGTAAACATACACATATTCGACATGATTGTAGAAGGAGCACCTGTATAATGGCGAAGAAAAACAGTACCTTTTGCTGCCAACTCATCAATATTGGGAGTCTTCCAATAAGTATTGCCATAAGTTGGCAGATAACTGCAATGGGTTGCATCCTTTGTTAAAAACAAAATATGTTTTCTCATTATAATCTCCTTACGATAAAAATTTCTTCTTAATTGACATCAAATATAACGCGCTTATCACAATATAAATAACTCCACCAAGAATGATTTTCTCAGCTAATACAATCCAAGTATTACCACTAAATACGATTGAGCGAAGCGCAATAAACATCACAGCACCAATAACCTGAAATACAAAACCCAACAGGAAATATATGCCAACTTTCTGCTCTTTCAAAATAAAATACATTTGGTAGAGACACACAATTATCTCAGCTAGGATAGTGCCGATACAGGCACCTATTGCTTGAAAATGCGGTATAAAGATTAAATTAAAAACAAAATTTATAACAGCACCTAAACATACTGATTTCACATAAATCTTATCGTTTTTTAGCGGAATGAGATACTGAGTTCTAATAACATTTGCATATGCCTTAAAAATCAGACATGGCATCAGATAATATAGCAAAACAATACAAGCATCAAAACCATCACCAAGATAAATTGGGATAAATTCTGGTGCAACGGCAATAATACCGAAAGTACATGCAGATGAAATACAAGCAACCAGAATGATGGATTTTTTTAAATATTTAATAGCACCATCTTGATTTCCGGTTGCCATCATATTAGAAACACGCGGTAACATAACAGTTCCCAAAGCAGTAACTGCTGTCTGAGGGATCGTAATTATCTTTTCAGAATTATCATAGAACCCAACTTGTGCCATGTTACTAAAGTTTCCTAACATAATTTTATCCATAAAGTGATAGATGCTAATTGCTATAACCGGAATGAATAAAACCAGATTAGGTTTAATATGTTTAATGCTTTCACTAATTTTCGGCTTCCTGATACCAACATATCCTCGAATCTTTGTCCAAAGGAAAATCTGCGAAAAGAAGAAACCCAATGCCATAATAAGTGTATATAGCCAAAGATCATCAGATGTTTTAACAAATATTAAAATAAAAGCCAGATCAAGAATCTTAATCACTAGATTCCTTATAACAGCAAACTGGAAATTCTCTATTCCAAAGAAAAACCAAGTAATATCAAATGCTGCAGATAATACATAGAAAACTAATAAGAGAGCAACAAGTTTATTATCAGCTAAAACAAATACATACAACAAATACAACAATGTAGTAATGATAGACAAACCACATTGCATATAGTAAATATCCCAGAAAGTTTTTGATAATTTTTCCTTGTCATCCCTGACAGCTGCTATAGTTCTGTTTCCGTAATTATTCAATCCAAGCATTGCAAATATAACAAAATAGTAAGCAACAGAATATGAATATGAATATATTCCATTTTTCTCCGCTCCAAGCACACGAGCAATATAAGGAGTGCTTATAAAAGGAATCAGAATATTTAAAATGTTATAGCTTAATGTAAGCGCAAAGTTCTTTTTTACATTAGAAGTCATTTTTAACTCATTCTCGATTTCTATAAATAATTATTTTGAACTTTTAAGGTTTTCATCTGCGATTTCAATTGAATCCTGAACATCATCATGCTGGAATTCGCTTATAAACATAGGATTATTCATAATCATAGTAAAAACATATAACTCGACTAAACCGTTTGTACATGAGGTTCGATATAACAACATAAAAGCATAAAGAACAGCATATAAAATCCAACCTACACGCCGATCTTTAATCTCAGCTTTACCACGAGGAATAATATTGAAATACATTACTAAATAGATTGCCAAACCTATAAGACCCATGTCTTTTACAATAGTCATCCAGAAATTCAAAAGAATAGCTGCATTTGTTAAATGGTTACTATAATAAAGACTTCCTTGTGAAAGCGCTGAAATAAGTGACTGTGAACCAAATCGCTCTCCTCTGGCACCAACACCATATCCAAAAATCCATCTAAAAGGATTTGCTGTCTTTATACTCTGAATAAACAATTCATTCTCTAGTTTTCTATAACCTACCGAAGTGTCTATATTTGCAATAAAATTCGCCAACTTACCACTCGTAAAATAACTAATTAGCAGAATGCCAACTGTCAATAATGAAGTAAGAATTAAACCTACTCTTCTTCTATTTTTTTCTACAAATATATACGCAATAATTGCATAAAAAACGCAAGGAATAATTATAACAATATAACCTCTAATACCACTAATCATTGCAAATGAAGCAAAAACAAGAAGATAGAAGATATTTTCAACACGATGTCGTTCGCGCTCTGTTCCTGGTTTTAAAGAAATATCTAAAGCAAGAAACGTTCCTATCAGACTTAAATTAGCACCAACTGGCTGATGTGAAACGACAAATATATTACCTCTATTACCCTTAAAAACAAGGACTAATGAGATTATCAACTCACAAACAACAATAAGCCTGAGGAGTTTTTGCTCATATTCATCATTCCATCTAGTCACGATAGTTATTTTCTTATCGATCAATGCAATAAACACAAAAGGAAAATATCTAGTAAGAAATGTTGCAGCAACGCTGGTAAATGGCTCATTCAAAAAGCCAATAAACAGCTCTATAAAAATATAGATGAGGAAAATAAAATACAGATAAGTAATTCGTCTAAAATCTTTAATATGAGGGATAACAAAGAAAAAAGCATATTCTACAAATAGAATATCAAAAGACTGAATAAAAACAAAAGAAATCAAGTAAATTAGACTGGCTACGATTACGTATTCCAGTACTCTTTTCTTTAAAAATATAAAATTTAAAATGAAACCTATAGTAGCTACGAATAAATATATCATAAATCAACGATGCAATAATTCAGATTAAAACACCTTCATTCTAATTTTATAAACAAACCTGTTTATAAAATTTGGAAGAAAACTAGCACAGAATAATGGAAAAATAAACTTGTTATTATGTTCTTGTTTCCAACTCTTTAATATAGAACGGGCATTCTTTCGTTCTCCCGATAAAATGCTTGTGAAAACATAAACGATCATCTTTTTATTATATTTATTCTCCATCCATTTCTTTTCTTCCTGTGTCCATTTATCACTATTCATTTCTTCTGTTAGGACATTCAAGAAAGCCTTAGGATGCGCGATTTTAATTCTCGTTCTGGCATTTTGCTCTGCGCCACGATTATAATCAACACAAATCTCAGGAGAATAAGCTATAACCGGATTATTTCTGGCAACTCTTGCCCACAAATCTAAATCTTGACCTATTTTTTCACCTGGAGTGAAAAATCCCGCATTCTCAATAGCAGATTTCCTAATCGCAGTGGCAGAAGTCCAAACAGTATCATAAGCATTTTTATAAGTTAACCAGTAACTATTAAGCAGTGTTTGCTCTTCACTCAAATGAGCAGAAAAATGATACGTGTCATTTCCCATAACAATTCTATAAGAAGTAACAAAAATATCACTTTCAGGGAATTTTCTTATTAATTGGCTTATTTCTTCAAGATAATTTGGATACCAACAATCGTCAGCATCTAGAAAAGCTATAAATTCACCATTAGCATTTTTAACGCCTGTATTACGAGCAACAGCTACACCCTGATTAACCTGTTGAATTAACTTGATCTTATTTGATTGAATTGTTTTAGCAACTGCAAAAGAATTATCAGTAGAACCATCATCAATAACTATTAATTCGTAATCCTGATAAGTCTGATTCAAGACACTATTAATGGTATTAACTATATAATGTTCCTTATTGTATAAAGGAATAACAACCGAAAAAAACATCTCCGCCTCCTAAATCATATCCAAAATGATCGACTATATCGTAATTCCCAAAACAAATAATTAATTAAATACGCTAATGCAAGAGAAATTTTGCTGTCATAAGTTGAGCCATTATCAATCAAAACTACTTCAATATCTTTATATGTCTGCAACAAAATACTATCAATACACTTTACTATATAGGATTCAACATTATAAACAGGAACTATAATACTTATCATGCAATAAAGCCTTAGCTAAATTCAGATTAGAATATCAAATATTAGAATCATTAGAATTCGTAGACTTATCAGAATTCAATGCAGTTGTCTGCCCTGCAGATACACCTTCAGTACTCTCAGAAGTAAACAAGATCTTAAACGTAGCAAAGCAGATCCTTATATCTTCAGCAAAACTGGGATGAGCAATATACATCAGATCCATCTGAAGCTTGTCGTATGGCGTAGTATTGTACTTACCATAAACCTGAGCATATCCCGTAAGACCGGCTTTAGCCTGAAGTCTAAGCTGGAATTCAGGGATATCCTTCATATATTCTTCAGCAATCTCAGGTCTTTCAGGACGAGGTCCAACTACAGAGAGGTTACCGGAAAGGATGTCAATCAACTGAGGAAGTTCGTCAATCCTGCATTTTCTAATAAATCGACCGACAGGAGTAATTCTGTCATCATTATCTCCTGAAGATAATCTGGCAACACCGTCTTTCTCAGCATCAACCCGCATACTCCTGAACTTATGGATCATAAATCTCTTTCCGTTCTTGGTAAGTCTCTCCTGCTTATAAAATACAGGGCCTTTGTCAGTTGCCTTTATGGCAATAGCTGTAACAAGGAAAACCGGAGAAAGAATAATTAAGCCCAACAAAGAAGCTACAATATCAAAAACTCTCTTAAGGAATACATATCCGGGACGTGGATTATATCTTTGAACTCTCATAATCGGAAGATGGAACATATGCATTTGCTTTGCACTGCTCATAATTACATCGCCGATCCTAGGAATAACATATACCTGCTTGTTCTCATATAGACAATACTTGAGGATAAAGTTTCTATCGTGACTATGTATACCGCTTAAGAAAACAACCTCCATATCGTCGATCATGGATAGATCACTAAGACATTCCTCAACAGAAGCAGTTTTCTTTACGTCAAACTTCTTGGCAAGACCATATTCTTCAATAAGATCTTGCATTCCACGACGAGAGTCATAAACAATAATGGATTTTTTTGCAGGAAACAACCTGAAATATACATCTTGAGATATGCACGTCCAAATAATAGCAATAGAGACTTGATCTGCAAAGCACAAAAGAAGAGGTAAAGGATTTGGAAAGCGCTTATACAATAAAAAAGTAATTGCATACATAACAATATCAGTAAACAGTAATGCTAAAGTCTGACTAGCAATTACATCAAATATTCTATAATGAGAAATCAAAAAAGCATCATAAGTCTTGCAAAAACAGAAATAAACTATGGCAAATAGAGCTACAACAGTAACATCTCCCCAGAAAAAGAAAGGAGAATAAAGACGAGACTCATAATACATAAACCAAGCAGCAGCGAACGCTATCACCATGCAAAGAATATTTATCAATTTAATAAGTCTCAGTCCGACTTCGTGTTTTAATGAGTATAATGTGCTAGTAGTATTCATAATCCAAATTCACAAATATTTATATTTTTGTAGGCTGCGCTATACGAAGTTCAAGTCTTCGTATTATTTTTCGAAATTTGAAGCCTCTTGACGCGCGCTCCGGCGACGATCATTAGGCCACAAAAACCAGAACTACATAGTAGCTCATACATATATTTTATAATTAATATTAGAAAAAAACTAATATAATCTTGACAATTAAGTTACAAACCCGTTCTTTAATCTTGTACTTGTTGACACCTATACACTATAGGAGCTTTATTTCCAAAAACGTAGGATTCCCATTAAACCGGGGCAAACCTTAATAATCCAGTAATACAGTTTCGCTTTAGGTTCGAGGGTTTTCATACCTACTTCCCGCTTGTACTTGAGGATAAATGCCCTTATTTCTCGCTTTAGAGCTTTGTCCTTAGTTCCACTCTTTACCAACTTAATGTATGAAATTATCAGGAAAGACAGTATTCTCTGGTGTTTCTTCAAATAAAGAGATTCTGGGATGATATCACTCAAATTATTTCTTATGAATTCAGAAATTCTAAAATGGGCAGAAATACAGTCATTGATCTTATCAAGACTGACAGATGACGTAATACTGTCCGTACGTTGCTGCCTGTAGTTATATAAGGCATCGTCAACGAGAACTACACGTTCAGCCTTGTCAACGAGCTTGAATTCTGGCTCGGCATCTTCATAAAAGTGCCCTTCAGGGAACCTTACATCTGACCATAATTCCCTTCTGAACAACTTATTGCAGACATTTACGCTTAATTTCTCATCCACCAGCAGTTTTATAGCCTCATGACGGTAATACAAGCCCGCATTTATAATCGGAAATACCGAGGATGCGGCAACACCGTCCATGCTGCCTGATGCAAATATGGCCGAATATCTGCATATCGCAATGGATGCAGAAGCTGAATTTATAGCATTAACCAGATTCTCAATAAAAACCGGAGAAACAGAGTCATCGGAATCAACAAAAGAAACAAAATCGCCCGTAGCGCTCTCTAATCCGGTATTTCTTGCTCCACTCAAGCCATTGTTGGCCTGATGTATCAGCTTAATACGTGGGTCAGAAGAAGCATATTCTTCGCAAATAGAGGCCGATCCGTCATCAGAACCGTCGTCAACGATAATGATCTCCAGCTCTTTATAAGTCTGGTTAACAACACTATCTAACGCCTCGCGCAGATAGGGAGCGACATTATAAACCGGTACGATTACACTGACGAGCAAGACTGAAACTCCTTTATTTAGTATTTATGAAATTTTAACAAATAATATCCGATTAGTATATTTATACTGCCATAGACACGTGCGCCGGCAATGTTATTGTTAATAACACCGCAATACGAATTATTGACAATATTGCGTTTGTAATGTTATCCTTGCCACATAATAACATAGGAGATTATTCATGAAGACTTTATCTGCAGACTTGCTTTCATCAAAAGTTATCGCACAGCGTAAAGCTAAGAAGCTTACACAGTCAGAACTCAGTAAAGAGACCGGTATCAATCGTTCTCTTATTTCACAACTTGAAAACAAAGAGTTTACCCCTTCCGCCGACCAATTAATGGCATTGGCGTCAGTTCTGGACTTTAATATAAACGATGTGTTTGCTGATCCGGACAAAACCAAAGAAAAAGTAACTAAGAAATATAAGATTGCCGTTGCTGGTACAGGTTATGTAGGCCTCTCCCTCGCTGTTCTCTTAGCTCAAAACAACGAAGTAACAGCAGTTGACATCATTAAAGAGAAGGTAGATAAGCTTAATAACGGCATCTCCCCTATCCAGGATGAATATATCGAGCGTTTCCTTAACGAAGCCGCTGAAGGCAAACGTTCACTTAACCTTACTGCTACAACAGATGGTGATAAAGCCTATAAGAATGCCGATTTCATTATCGTTGCTGCGCCTACTAACTACGATCCACAGAAGAATTTCTTTGACTGTTCTGCTGTAGAAGGCGTTATCACACAGATCAAAAATGTTACCAAACGTAACAAGACCAAGCCTACTATAGTAATTAAATCCACTATTCCTGTTGGCTATACGGCTCACGTACGCGAGAAGCTTAATATGGACAACATCATATTCAGCCCCGAATTCTTAAGAGAGTCCAAAGCTCTTTACGACAACCTCTACCCTAGCCGTATTATTGTTGGTTGCGATGAATACAACATCGGTGTAGCTAAGACATTTGCAACACTGTTGCAGCAAGGTGCCATTAAGGAAGATATCGAGACACTCTTCATGGGTACTACCGAAGCCGAAGCTACAAAGCTCTTCGTTAATACTTATTTGGCTTTGAGAGTTTCCTACTTTAATGAATTAGACACATACGCTGAGATGAAAGGTCTTAATACTGCTGATATTATCAAAGGCGTAAGCCTAGATCCCAGGGTTGGCGATTACTATAACAACCCGTCATTCGGTTACGGCGGATACTGCCTCCCTAAGGATACAAAGCAGCTCCTGGCTAACTATCAGGATGTTCCTGAGAACCTTATTCAGGCAATCGTTGAGTCAAACAGGACCAGAAAAGACTTCATTGCCGACAGAGTCCTTGAGATTGCCGGAACATACGGCAACAGCGAATCTTACTCCAAGAACAAGGAGCAAAAGCAGAAAGAGATCGTAGTCGGCGTTTACCGTCTTACAATGAAATCAAATTCAGACAACTTCCGTCAGAGCTCAATCCAGGGTGTTATGAAGCGTATTAAGGCAAAGGGAGCTACAGTAATTATCTACGAGCCTACACTTGAGAATGGTACAACATTCTTTGGTTCGCAGGTTGTTAATGACCTTAAGAAATTCAAGAAGAAATGCGGCTGCATCATCGCTAACCGTTATGATCCGGTTCTTGATGACGTAGAAGATAAAGTCTACACAAGAGACTTATTCAGAAGAGACTAATTAAAAGGAGATAAAAACCATGAAGATCACAGTAGCAGGCGTCGGATACGTAGGACTCTCACTTGCAGTACTTCTCGCTCAGAAGCATGAAGTTACGGCAATCACCACTACGGAAACCAAGGCAGAGAAGCTCAATAAGTTCATCTCCCCTATTCAAGACGATGAGATCGAGCGTTTCTTCAAGGAAGCTCGTGACGGCGAGAGAACACTCAACCTCACTACAACAACTGATAAAGCGAAGGCTTACGGTGAAGCTGAACTCGTAATCATCGCAACACCTACAAACTACGATGATGAACATCATTTCTTCGATACATCTGCAGTAGAAGATGCGATCGAATGGACACTTAAGGTAAATCCTAATGTTCTCATGGTTATCAAGTCTACAATTCCTGTTGGATATACAGAATCCGTTAAGAAGAAGTACGGCGTTGACAATATCATCTTCTCACCTGAGTTCTTAAGAGAATCCAAGGCTCTTTACGATAACCTTCACCCCAGCCGTATTGTTGTAGGTTGTGAGGACAGCCAGAAAGAACAGGCACAGATGTTCGCGGATCTTCTTTTGGAAGGCGCAAGGACCGAGGAACAAAGAGCCGGACAGGAACCTCAGAACATCCCTGTTCTTCTCGCTCATCTTACTGAAGCAGAAGCTATCAAGCTCTTTGCAAACACATATCTTGCTGTACGTGTTTCCTACTTCAACGAACTTGATACCTATGCTCAGACAAAGGGCCTGGATACTCAGATGATCATTGACGGCGTCTGCATGGATCCCAGGATCGGCAGTCACTACAATAACCCCAGCTTCGGTTACGGCGGTTATTGCCTTCCTAAGGATACCAAGCAGCTCCTTGCTAACTACAAGGATGTTCCACAGACCATGATCGAAGCTGTTGTTAAGTCAAACACAGTTAGAAAAGACTTCATTGCAGATCAGATTATTTCGAGAGATCCTAAGGTTGTCGGAGTTTACAGACTTACAATGAAATCAAATTCCGATAACTTCAGAGCTTCTGCTATTCAGGGCGTTATGAAGCGTATAAAGGCAAAGGGCATCCCGGTAATCATTTATGAACCTACATTAGAGAACGGTTCAGAATTCTTCCATTCAGAAGTTGTAAATGACCTCGAAAGATTCAAGTCTGAGTCTGATGTCATTCTTGCTAACAGATTCGATTATGATGTTCTTGGCGATGTCGAAGACAAAGTTTATACAAGAGACCTCTTCAGGAGAGATTAATATGGGTAAGACAAAAGTTGAACTAAACGGAAAAACTATACTTGTAACAGGATCACCCGGATTTGTCGGTGCTAATCTTGTTATCAGATTATTGAAGGAAATGACTGACGGTACGGTCATCTCTCTTGATAACATGAACGATTACTATGATCCGAAACTTAAGGAATACCGCTTGGAGCAGATCAAGGAAGTTGCTGAGACTTCGCCTGTTAAGCATATCTTCATCAAAGGAAACATTGCCGATAAAGAACTGATCGACAATATCTTCAATGAATACAAGCCTTCTATCGTAGTCAACCTAGCCGCCCAGGCCGGTGTCCGTTATTCGATCGATCACCCTGATGTCTATATCGAATCCAATATCATCGGATTCTATAACATCCTTGAAGCCTGCAGATACAATGAAGTTGAGCATCTAGTTTACGCTTCCAGTTCTTCTGTTTACGGCGGAAACAAGAAGGTTCCCTTCTCCGTTGATGACAAAGTAGATAACCCTGTATCTCTTTATGCCGCAACAAAAAAGAGCAATGAGCTCATTGCCCATTGCTACTCCAAGTTATATAACATCCCTACTACAGGATTAAGATTCTTTACGGTTTACGGTCCTGCAGGAAGACCGGATATGTTCTATTATTCTGCAACCGAGAAACTCGTTGCCGGCAAGACCATCCAGATCTTCAATTACGGCAACTGCAAGAGAGACTTTACTTACGTTGATGATATCGTAGAAGGCGTCTACAGAGTTATGCAGGGCGCTCCTGAGAAAGCGAACGGAGAAGATGGTCTCCCCTTACCTCCTTATGCTGTTTATAACATCGGCGGCGGCACGCCAGAAAACCTTTTAGACTATATCAGCACTTTACAGGAAGAACTCGTAAGAGCCGGTGTATTGCCTGAAGATTATGACTTCGAAAGTCACCGCGAATTAGTTCCGATGCAGCCAGGCGACGTTCCTGTTACCTACGCAGACAGCAAAGCACTTGAAGACGATTACGGATTCAGACCAACGATCGGAATCAGAGAAGGATTGAGGAAGTTTGCGGAGTGGTATAAAGGGTATATGAATATATAACTTCCCCACATTAATATCTGCAAAATTTCTTTAGAATACCACTCATCACCTTTAAGAATAAATTGTCCTTCCCAATTAAAAAATCTTTAATCCCTTCGACTCAAAATTACGAGGCTCCTCTTTTTCCTGAGAGAATACGTAAATATGTTTTATCCTGTCTCTACCGGCTATTGCAAAGGCCTCTTTTGCAATTCGATAAGTGTTTTTCGGATTTGTTGTCATAAAAACATTCAGCTCTGTAACCGTTTTGGGAAGATTTCGAATAGTAGAAATAACAGATATAATTAGTTTCTCACTATCATATCGCATATGATCGTCAGATGAACGGTCAATCTCTACTGTTGAAAACTGTAATACACTTCCTGGAAGTTGTTCCAAAGTAGCCTTATATGTATCACTAATTATAAAATTTACAGTGCTCGTAATAATCTTGGGAAGCTTCACTTTTACTTTATCTTTCTCTGGTGCCGTATGTATTCCCTCATTAAAAATAAAATCTTCAAAGACTCCATTGACAACCAACTTTACCTGAATAGGAATCGGTACCCCCTTAAGTCTACACTTCTTATAACCAAGGAACTTGGAGCATATATAGTATGAGAAATATGCATGCTCATGATAAATATTATTATCGGGATTAATAACAGCTTCTTTGTTAACACGACGTATCCATAACCACACTATAAAAAAAATAATAATAGATAAAGACATCCGCCCATATGCAGAAGCTATTCGCAACCAATCTGGAAGTTCAGAGTTCTGAAAGCCGACAGTTTTTATGAACGAATCTAAAAGATCCGATGCATTAAAAATGCACTCAAGAACAATGAGCGTCATTATAGCAGAAAACTGTAAAATAGGCCTTATCCAATCCTTAATCCGATTCATCCCCCACCACCCTTTCAAAACGTGTATATCATAACAATAATAACGATCATAGTTGGATAATTATTGAATCTCATTACTTTCTCTCAAATAAATACCATCAGAGTTTTTATCACATTCAAATACTTCTTCTATAGTTCCAGTTTCAAAATCTCCAACCCAAAGACGCCATTCAACTGTTCCTGCAATGATGAAAAAAACATACTGACATCCAGTTTGATCTAATAGTAGAGTTTCTCTCCAATCTGTCCAATCCACACTAGAAGGCGTTGGAATCATTTGAGAATGAGTATGCCATACACCTAAATAATAACTTATCTTTCTGCGAGCCTTATTTAAATATATCTGATGCTGTGAATCCAGGATATCAAATCGCGTTGGAGATCTTAAATCATTACAATATGGATGTGACACAGATTCCAGAGAATAATTACCAGAATTCTTATGGCAATAACCAATAATGTAACCGCCACTCTCCGGCTTGGATTCTGTATCTTGCACCCATTTACGAATTTCTTCAAAAACAGAACTTAAAACATCAACTACGCTACCATTTGGGAGCTGAATCTTAAAACATCTACTATCGTTGACTTCCACAGCAACAACACCTCTCCATGTGTAAGTTAGTGTTAGATATCTCTATGCCTTGGGGTGTAACATCAAACAAAGTACTCTGACTTATAACATGGTTTTCAACATCTCGTATTATATCCAACAGTGCAGCTGTTGTTCTAAGAAGTATAGCTGTACCATATGCCGCTCTTGTACCACCACACCCATTTCTAATAATGCTGTTTCGAGCTTTTTCTTCTGTATTCTTACTTGCTCTGTTATTAACAAGAACTCCGTCATAATTAGTATAAAGGCATTCAAAACAGCCCTTCTGTTGATAGTTAACATAAAGAATGTGGCTAAACATTCCGCCTTCTTCAAGCCAAACAAAAAATACAGGAATACTACATTTAGCCTCTTTAAGAAGCCTGTTGAACCTCAATTGTTCATCACTGTTGCCAATAGTAAAAACAAGCATATCCGAATAAGAAAGACTTTCAATCAATGATTTTTCATCTAATTTTATGCAGTGAGCAACAGTATTGATTTCAGGATGAAACAAGTTTAATACCAACTGAAGTGTTAAAGCCTTATTTTTTCCTTTTCCGAGTCCTCCACATGACCAACGAAGAATGTTTTCTTCTTCGAGCTTATCATCATCAAAGATATGTATCGTTTTTGCACCGTTTTTCACAAGTTCAAGTGAAACATAACTTCCTAGCGAACCAGCTCCAGCAATTAGGATTCTTTTATCATTTAAACCGACATCATTTCCTATCTGTTCACATAGCCAAAGATAATCCTTCCGTTCTGTATTTAACGGTTCTATATCCTGGATGTCATTCAATATTTTATCTATCAACGTATGACCAAAACCGTTCCTGAATTTCACCTTCATCGCAAACGTAACCATTGTCTGCGCCATTTTCATTCCGAAGACAAGTATAATGTTTTGACTTTTTGGAATCAGTGTCTTAAGCTTTTCAAACGAATAATCGTCAATATGATTAATCTGCCTTCCATAAACAATATTTTTCAAGTCTTTATCTGTCCATTTATGTCCACGATGGGGTGGAAGAATCTCTCTCGTATCTGTAACAGGAATAAAATATGCTTCGTTTTCTAAATGATGAGTCCACAATTTATCGCCTTTTTCTCTATCTGCTAGATCTGACAATACTAAGCAATGATCAACGAGACGGATAGAGTTTTTTCCAAAATATACATCTAGTTCAGCAAAAGCAGTATCTTGCTGAAGATATACATGATATTTGGGTATTACTGCAGATTGACTATTCCAGTAAAACATAAATTCCTTATGAAATTCTAGTTCTCTCTGCAATTGGTTCATTGAAAGAATCTCAATTAGTCTATCAATACAATCAGTAATTTTCTCTTCATATGGGAAAAGCGAATGCACAACACTTTCTTGTTCGTAGAGACATACAGCCCTATAAGTTCCTTCTGGAAATGGTTGTTCCTTTTCCAGCTTGCATTCTCGTAACATCACATGTGGATAATCGAGAAACTCATCATTAAATAACCACACTTCCGCTTCTGAAGCAGGATCCTCTGCAGAGGGTAAAAGCAAAAGAAACTGCTTCTCGAATAAAGATATGAAGAAAACATCATCATTAATCTGACGAACATCACGAATTTCATCATAAGATTCTAAGATATCTTTTGTGCTCATAACTTCAACCAAAACTGTGTTCACGTCGATTCTGAGATGAGGCATTGACAGCATCTTTAGGTGGAATGATAAAACTACTTCCTAGAACGTTCTGAACATATATGCCTGCATCATGAGCTGATTCAACATTCACGGCATTTGTTAAGCTTTCTACAGCTTTAGTTAAGAGATTGTAAAAAACATCCATATGTGAGTTGCTTTTCTTCATTTTTGCGAACACATCAGTATAAGGAACCACGGGTAAACTTCTGGAAATAGTATGAACAAGATTGCCATCTTTATCATATTCACAAACAAATCTGTCTTGAATCGCTTTCATAGTCTTCTGCAAAGCAAGAAGATCATCATCGCCTTCATTTGATGTTTGCTGAGAAAAACAATCACACGCAAGAAGTGTCAAGCCAATACTCGGGGGCACTTCATGATCATTTGTTGAACTAGCATACTTTTCATTTCTCCATTTTTTTATATAGCAAATTACTCTACGAAGCTGGTCATTACCATTAATTCTTTCACAGAGATAATCGTTTAATCCATCAGGATCTGCTATTTCCCAACCGTGTTTATCACCTTTCTCATGTCCTCTTGCAAGAAATACAGAGGAACCATCTCGAGCATAAAGCGGCAAATCAATATGCAACCTCTCCGCGCCATCTTCAAAATATGATGCCCTTACGCAAGGTTCTTTTATTGATACCTTACGAGAAGGAATATTTATAGCATCACGCAAATATCCTTTGATTCTCCTAGGATCTGTATTCAAGGAGGTATCAAGCGGTATCATAACAGCAACGTCCCGATCTACAACATCATCCTTAATCGTTGTTTTGTATTTATAACTCCCTTGATCAATCATTCTTATATCAGTCTTATTAATTGAAATATCATGTTGAGAAAGGATTTCGGGGAATTTAGATTCTATATCAGACTGTAATATTTCCCGTTTATCCTTCAACTCATGTGCTTCATCATCAATGCGTATCTCTTTATAAAAGTCTGCAAACTGCTTTTTCAGTTTCATCCCGGCCTCCTATTCAAAAAATAACATATATCAAATTATGTAATCAGTTACAAAAAGATTATATCATTCGGAAATAGTGGAAAGAACCCCGAAATAATCGTATTAAAATGGTAACTTAACCATCTACATCGAGCAAGATGGTGTTATGTGAAGTATATGCCCTTAACCGGATCAGATTGCTATAACTCTTATATTGATTTTGAAGATGGCGCAGAAGAAATTACTTTTGGACATATAGTCAATTGTTTTGTTAAAAAGAGTCAATTGTATTGTCTTGGTTTTATTATGTAAAAAGAGGTGTTACTTTAACACCTCTTTTTTCTATATATCCTAAGATATTTACAATTTAGTTATTACTATTATCAACAAGTTTAAAGCCTATTCTTTGTTTAGGCTTTTCTGGCTCCATTCTTGGAGAAGCAACTAATAAGAAGTTAAGCTGATTTACATGCTGAATCAATGTTGCCCTTTGCCCAATAATATAACCTTTAAAAATCATAAGAACAGACTTTTCATAACCAATCTCAGTAACCTGCATAACAACAGATTGCCCAAAATTCGTAAACATTACTAAAACATCGTGTTCATCATCAAGACTATCTTCGAATTTGAAAATATATTCTTTAATCAACTCAAACTGAGTGTCAGACCACATGAAGTTAGAAGGAATAACACTTAAGTCCAGTACAGGTGGTTCTATTTGCGGAATATTCATTCTCAAGTTGTTAAGAGAATAATTTTCATCCATAAACTCACATTATGCCTCCACTATATGCGGTCTTCCCTCTAATTCTTCCTTAACATAGTCTGTAGTCATAATCTTTTTAACTACACCATCTACATCCAAACGTTTTGTATTATGAGATGTGTATGCTTCATCGCTTTCAGTTAAAACATTACCTTCAACATAGAATTTATCATAATTTAAGCTTCGGCCGTCAGGAGCAATTCGGAAGTAGTTACCCATATCGGTTGCCCTAAGTTTCTCTTCACGTGTCATGAGAGTCTCATAGAGTTTCTCGCCATGACGAGTACCGATTATCTTAGTCTCTGTCTCACCAAAGACTTTCATTACACCTTTTGCGAGATCTCCTATAGTTGAAGCATCAGCCTTCTGAATAAATAAATCTCCAGGTTCAGCATGATCAAATGCAAATGCTACAAGATCAACCGCCTCATCAAGATTCATAAGGAATCGTGTCATATTGGGATCAGTTATAGTAATAGGAGCTTTACGCTTTATCTGATCTATGAATAAAGGTATGACAGAACCACGGGAACACATAACATTACCATATCTTGTACATGCAAGCACTGTTCCACCACGATCATAAGCCTTCTGAGCACGAGCTTGGACAACCTTCTCCCCTACAGCTTTGGTCATGCCCATAGAATTAATTGGATAAGCTGCTTTATCAGTACTTAAGAATACAACTCTTTCTACTTTATTCTCAACGGCAGCAGTAATTACATTATCTGTACCTAAAATATTGGTTCTTACTGCTTCCATTGGGAAGAACTCACAAGATGGAACTTCCTTTAAAGCTGCTGCATGAAATACATAATTAGCTCCATCCATTACATCACGAACAGAGTCAATATTCCTAACATCACCAACATAGAATTGTACTTTTGAACAATGCTCAGGATACTGGGCTTGTAAAGTATGTCTCATCCAGTCCTGCTTCTTCTCATCACGGCTAAATATACGTATTTCACCGATATCGGATGACAAGAAGTGTTTAAGGACGGTTGAACCAAAACTTCCAGTTCCGCCGGTAATGACAAGTGTTTTTCCTTTAAACGTCTCTGTAATATTCATATTGAACATCCCTTATTATTCAAAGTTATATCTAATTGAAATATATATTCTCATTAACAATTATCCAAAATTTCCCTCAAAGCCTCCAGCGTTTATACATCTCTGCTCTCCTTTTAATATCTTCATTTGTGCCAAACTGAATTTCAGGTCTTGTTTTATTAGAAAACAATAAATATACACCTCGGAATAGCCACCCTAGAGGCAGAAGAAATTTGTTATGCTTAAGAAATTTAACATATGGTTTTTCTTTCATTACTTCATAAGATGGAAAAAGTTGTCTTTTAATTTTTAATAATCTACTAACAAGAATTGACCTATCTTTATATACTAAGCTATCAACATACGGAGCAATTACTTTATTTTCTTGATTATATTGTCCAAAAACACCATCTTTAAATATTTTATCAGTAACAGTATCGAAGAACATTTTATCAACATCAGCTACATCAATTGGGAAAGCAACATTAAACCATTTATGACAAAAACCTAAACAAATTCTAGTAAATTCCCATAGCCCAAGAGTAGATAATTCTTTTTCTATCAATAACCAATCTAATTCTATATTTTGAGTAACAACAACTATATCGATAAATTGTCTTAATCCTACTCCGGTAAATAACAAATGACCCGACAAGTGTTGAATCAGATAACAAAAATGAAAATTCCAATCTAATTTAAAATACTTATCAGCAACTCTTCCATGTGCCCATAGGTTATTAAAATATTCTAACAGATATTCATTTCCATCATGTGGATGAATCATACTGTCATGAACTTCAAATAAAAAACCATTTTTATCATAATACCACTCGTCACCAACATTTTTATAACAGCTAAATCCATTCTTAATCATTATGTTATGAACAATTTCACGGTCTTTAGAATGAATAATTATATCTGTATCCCCCATTGTTCTAAGAAAAGGATTCTTAAACAATTTCGCTACTTCATAACCTTTTACTATAGAAAATTCGATATAATTTTTATACAATTGATCAGTTAATCCATTTAAAATTATTAACCTTTGCATATAACTATATTTAGAAACATAGAACGCTTCCTTAAGCGATTCTTTTACATGATTATCTGATATAAAATTATTGCATTGATAATAAATTATTCCCTGTAACTGCTGCTGTTTTGAATACTCAAGCAATACTCTCCAATCAATATTTTCAGCAGTCGACTCACGATTATTCAAATAGTCAGATAACACTCTCAAAAAAAATTGTTGTTCAATATTCATATCGATATTGTCTCCTAAGCACTATTTCTGTAGGCTCTTTAAATGTCTTCTATTATCCATACATCGAGCACGATATCACCATTTCGAAGATCACCAACAAAGGAATTATCAAAGCTAGTATATTTCGGATTAATAAACGGTTATACATTGTGCATCCGCATCTTCATCACAATAAAAAAATGCAGATTTATCAAATATCCGATGCAAAAAAATACTTAAGCACTGTAGAAAAGATTGAATCGTACCACCTGTAATTACAAGTATTTTATCTAAATATGTACATTGATTAGTCTAACAACTTCCTAAAAATTAAAAGCACAGAAAAAATCAATCAAAAGACCAGGGAATATACTCTTTATCCTCTAAAATATCAGCAATTCGTTCACAAGCATGCCCATCCCCATAAGGATTACAAGCTTTACTCATTTTATTATACTCCTCTTTATTCTCGAGTAATTCTTTAAACGCTTTATAAATCACTTCTTCTTTTGTGCCAACCAGACGAAGTGTACCAGCTTCTACGCCTTCCGGTCTTTCAGTAGTATCTCTCATTACAAGAACCGGAACACCATAAGACGGACACTCTTCCTGAATTCCGCCTGAATCTGTTAAACACAAATAACTACGAGCCTCAAAATTATGGCAATCAAACACTTCGATCGGTTCAATAATATGAATTTGATCACAACCGCCAAGTTCTGCCTCTGCGGCTTCTCGAACTATCGGATTCATATGTATCGGATATATTGCTTTACAATCAGGATGCTCATCAAGAACTCTTCGAATAGCTCTAAACATATGATGCATAGGCTCACCCAAATTTTCTCTTCTATGAGCTGTTATAAAAATTAGTTTATCATTACCAACCCATTCAAGTTCAGGGTGAGTAAAATCAGCTTTGACAGTATGTTGCATGGCATCAATTACTGTATTACCAGTAACATAAATGCTATCTTCACTTTTACCTTCCTTAAGCAAATTTGTCTTTGAAAGAAGTGTTGGCGCAAAGTTATATTTTGAAATAATGCTGACCGCTTCACGATTAAATTCTTCAGGATAAGGACTATAGATGTTATAAGTACGCAAACCAGCTTCAACATGTCCCACAGGAATTTGGAGATAAAAACAAGCTAATGCAGTTACAAATGTTGTAGAAGTATCACCATGAACTAATACTACATCCGGTTTTACTTCATCGAGAACAGACTTTATACTATTCAAAATGTTGGTAGTAATGTCAAAAAGGCTTTGACGATCCTTCATTATATTTAGATCGTAATCAGGAACAACACCAAATGTGTCCAAAACCTGATCAAGCATCTGACGATGCTGAGCAGTAACACATACAACCACTTTTAGACTAGCTCGCTTTTTCATTTCATTAACTAAAGGACACATTTTAATCGCTTCTGGTCTTGTACCAAAAACCAACATAATCTTTTTCATATTACTTGCACCCTCGAATTCTAAATTTTCTATTTATAATTGTCATCAAATCTTTAAAAAGCATTTTAATCTCACCGAAATTTAGAATTAATAGAATAAAAAATACACATAATGATATAAATATTCCAAATTCTAATTCAGTTAATTCAATAACTGTTTGCACAGATAAGAGCAAAAGATTAACAATATAACTCAACATGTTAATCTGAATTTTAACAATTCGATTAACCGTAATAACCCTATAAATCCACACTACAAAAAAGCTGCACATGGTTGCGAAAGCTGCTCCATACGCTGAAAAAGTTGGTATTAATGCGAAATTCAAAATAATATTGACTATTGCACCCAACATAGTTGAAACAAACAACTGTTTTGTTTCTTTTGAAGCATTATATATTGAACCAAGATAATTCGCCAAATCATGAAATAAATACGCCATTAACAAAATTGGAACATACTTCCAAGCTGCATAGAATTCTTTAGAAAACAAAAAACTAGATAGAAATTTATTAAATAGCAAAAGGAAAGAAACAAAAATAAATAAAACAACAGAAAACTTTTTATACACCAATGAATAATACTTTTCTTTTTCACTATTAGAGTATTCTTCAACAGCAGAAATCTGCCATGCACTTAAAAACACACTTGAAATTAGAGTCATTAAAGAAGGCATCTTATAAGCAACAGAATAAATTCCTGTAACACTTAATCCAGAAAAAAAATTCAAAACATATTTATCAGATGATGTGCTAATCCACCAACTTGCAGCATTGGGAATTATCGGTATAGAATACTTGATCATACTATTACGAACACTTTTGATTTCATGATTATTCCAAGTAATATATTTATATAATTGACAAGATATAAATAAATATATGCACATGCAAAAGTTTCCAATAGTATATGCAAGCAAATACCCCATAACGCCGAAAGGAATATATTTTAAGAAAAGAATAGTAGACGTAAGAATAATAAATGTTCCTACAATACTACTTAATGAAAAGCTAAAAATCTTATTAATCGATTTTGCAAATTGACTAAATAGAACTTGAAGAGTTGTTGAAAAATAATATAAAAGAATCAAAGAGAAATAAGGTCTAAAACTTGAAAACAGAAACAATAGTGGTGAACATAAACAGGCAATAATAAAACCTCTAAAAGTTATTGATAATCCTATAGAAAACACTTTTTTCTTATCATATTCTTTATCCATTGTAAAGCGAAAAACTGCTTCCCCGATAACGAGTGTGAAAAGAGGATACAATAAACTTACTGTTGTAAAAATGGTATCACAAACACCAAACTCATCAGTAGACAAAATTGATGTGTAAAATGGAACTAATAAATATGTTAATATTTTTGTCCCCACTGTACCTAGCATAAAAAGTATAGTGTTTTTAATTAACTTATGACCGCTAGTAATTGATTTATCTTTCATAATAAATAGAATCTAAAGCATCGAAAAAGGTGTTTTTATTGCTTGCCTCTAGTTCAATTCCATTCCTAACTATTTCTTTATAATCTTGCGAAGCGCCTTGTTTTGTTGAATCTATTATCCGGTGCCAATCATTTGCATTCATCTGATTATCAACATAATACAGATTTAATAACCCCATTCGTTCTAAAGCATCTTTAATTTTAGTTTTATAATTTTTCAAATAATCACTTTCTTTTTCAATTGCAAAAGTTAAAGTTCCGTTCTTTAACGAGAACATTGTTCCATGGAAATAATGAGTAAAAGTTGCCTGGAAAAGCGAAAATGATAAGGCCCATTCAAAAGGCGATAAATTGTCCATATAGAAATCAGAGTAATTATTCCACTGATATAATGCAATATATTGATAAGCATCGCCTAACTTCCCTCTTACCTGTTTTGCCAACCAATCGTTACACATTAAGCCAATAATAGGCTTATCAAAACAAACACCTTTTTCCCTGAATTTATCTTTTACACTTTCAATATCAACAGGTAAACTAGACAAATCCAAGAATAACGATGGATCACAGTTATGAAAAATAGGTTTGTCTAAATTAGTTAAATGAATATAGTTTTCGGTTTCGCTATCACGAACGCCAATATAAGAATATCTATTTAGCGCTTCTTTAAAATAATCAAGATCATGCACGCTTTCAGTCTTATAAGGCAGACCATAACACGACGCAGCAAAGCTCATTCTAATTGTTTTATTATTAAGATTATGCAGATAGTAAATATTTGGGGTTTCTGTTTGTTTATTATTCCAAATAGCATCACTACCAACAATTATAATGTCATATTTATTATCAAACAAAGCCAAAAATTCTTTTTCTGTAGATGCAATAATATTCTCGCATGAAAGCGGCAAATACTTAAGACCTAACTTAATTGATTTGTTTCTTGCGATATTAAATTTTCGTTCTGTACAGCCAATTAATAACTCAATAATTGAGCTTACTAATACTTTAATTTTCAAAATCAATCCGGATTTTTTTGATGAGTCTAATTTAGATTTTGTTGATTTCAAAAAACTACCACTATAATAGTCAGAGAGTTTCTTTGATGTATAATCAATAACCTCTATATCAGCATCAGGATATTTTATCTTTACTGCTGAACACAAAGAATAACATTGTAAAAATGCTCCGTAATTGAATGCACTATGAAATGTCAATATGCCTATTTTTTTCATATTTTCCTTTCTGATTAATGAAGTATCGTGTTCTTCGGAAGTATCCAACCCCAAAACAAAGATATTAGCATGAAATGCGTAGGATATGTAATTAAGTGACTAAACATTCCAGCGAAAACAACAATAACAACAGAAGAAATTAAAGCAAAACTATTAAACTCATATTCATTATTGGTATTAATTGATCCGATTACTGTTTTATTGAATTTTCTGTATAACAAAAAATCTTTTAATAAATTGTATAAGATACAAATGTATAAAACCAATGCAAAAATGCCATAATCATAAAGTATTTCCAAAAAATCATTATGAGCACTAAAACCAGTAGAAGAAGCTAGCGATACGGTATTGTATCCATGTCCAAATAACCATTCAATAAAATTAGATTTTGACATAAGAGATAAAACACTACTATATGTTAAACCTCTAGCGCCTAACATTGTAGTATTCCCTTTGCCTATAAAACGATAAATCCAAATTTGAATAATTGATATAAATGTTCCATTATTTGCTAAATTATATATGAAAAAAAATATAAGTCCGCAAATAATAATAATTAGAATCTTTTTCTTCTTTTCTATTTTGGGAAGCAATATAAGCCAAGTAAAAGCTAATAAAATTAAAGTTAGAAGTATTGTTCTTTTAAAAGACAGAATACAAACAATGCCAATCAATATAGATAAAAGCATTCTGATTTTTTTATTATGAATACAGAAAACAAACGGAAGAATTAAAAGCAAAAAATAAATCGTTGTTATTTCGTAAAACTTATTGATTTCCGAATAATCAGATGAAATATTACCGCTCTCAATAACTAATGAAATCAAGGAATATATAATCACACATACAAAGATTTTTTTATTGTTTAATTCAATATTATTAAAGTAAGTTCCAATATTATAGACCCAAAACCATAAAGCAATCCTCAAAAGCGTATTAAGGAGATTGTCAATATTGGAGTGATTGCCTATCAATGTATTAACCAGCATAAATATTGTAAGTAGTAATGCAGGCAAGAATATCGAATTCACTCGAGTCCTTAAATTATTTATAAAGCATATAAGACCAACAAAAGTAATTAAAACAATAAAAACTCCACCAGAAAAGACATTGCTCATCTGGTATATAACCATTAATCCAAAAACAAATCCATAACTTAGGATAAGGCCAATGTCTCTATTCTTTAACACCATAAAATCCACTCACAAACTGATCTAACATTTCCATAAAAAAATTGTTATCGCGTTGACATTTTTCCAACAGTCGTTTGGCACCCAAAATAAAAAGGTCTTCATTAAAATCTCTAATATATTCTCGAATTCTATTTACTGGATTTGTATTAATATCAACAGAAATCCCTAAATTGTATTCTTCTACAATTTTAGATAAAAAAGTATTTTCTGATACAATTATTGGTTTCTTGTACAAAATCGCATCATATAATTTATTAGGAAGAGCACTTGATACGATCAAACTTTCATTTCCATAGATAGCATTAATCATATCTACATTTTCATATAGTTCTTCTTTATCATCATTATTGAATGCACCATAAAAAACAACATTATCAATATGCCTATCTTTTACATGCGTTTGTAAAGAAGCAGATTTATCGTATACGCCTGCATATACTAATTTAAAATCTTGCTCATTACAGAAATAATCCATTAATTTAATATTCTTGTCGATATATGAAATCACGCCCAAATAGCCAATTCTAACTATTTTAGACTTGACTAATGTACATTTTTTACTTGTTATACATTTATTAGGGCAATTATGTACTGTCAAAATATGATTAATTGAGGGCAACCATGTTCTAAATCCATCAGAAGAAACTACAACAAAAGCAGCATTATTCAATGCGTCAATAAATCTATTCTTTAGAAAAACATTCCCAAAAAGAGATATATAATCCCGTATGTCAACAATATACCTTTTACAATAGTTTTTGATAATAAATTTCGACAATAAAATAGTTGGATATCCCGTTAACAAAACTAAACCGTCATATTTATTCTCTTTAATTATCT
Source organism: Oscillospiraceae bacterium (assembly GCA_902780785.1). GTDB lineage: Bacteria > Bacillota > Clostridia > Saccharofermentanales > Saccharofermentanaceae > Saccharofermentans. Next base: position 309,030 of record CACZGS010000002.1, read on the forward strand.
TCTCTACTTTTATCTTCCATTCAACTATATTTCTAAATTTACCAATTATATTGTTTGAACGAATGCTCTCTATAACATATTGATTTGACAAAACTGAAGAATCAAGATGATTAGAATCAATCTCACGAGTAATAAAATCAAAATTTACGTTTTGATCTAAAAAATAATCAATATAATACTGCAAATAAGGTGCAATTTTTCTTGCGGAATAACCAATAATACAAATTTTCATATTTCATCTCTTATTTTTTTAAGCATAGGACATATCATAATAACTTTTAAACTCAAAAAATCACTAAATATCTTTACCATACAAAAATTTTGCGAGTATCTTATTTTGTTCGAGCAAAACAATAGAAACTGTACACAATAAAACCGTTAAACCAAAGTTAATTATTGGAATAATAATTATCTCAAATTTACCATTAGCAATATAATTAAGAGGAGTCAAAAACAGATAGTGCGTAAGATAGATTTCAATTGAATGAGTTCCTATATATACTACGCCAGCAAAAGCTTTAGCTTTGTTTTTATATAACGGGCCAAGTAAACCACATAAAGCAATACACCCAGTTAAAGAGGCACAAACACGTAAAATAACATCTTTTGGTGTATCTGCTAAATCAAATAAATGAATTCTAAAAATAATAAAAACAAAAGATATAGTAGCAATTGAAATAAATAGATCTTTGATTCTTTGTTTATTATCAAACTTGTATTGGTAACGACCAAACATAGCGCCACAGTAATAGAACGGCAAATAATACAGGGTCAATTTACTTCCTAATAATGATAAGCCTCCTAAATAGCCTACGATTAAAACAACAACTAAAAAGCAAAGATAAATACTTGTAAAAACAATAAATTTCCAAACACCTACGGTTTTTGTTTTATTTGTAAAATAATCAGAAAGACAATAAATAATCGAAATAATCCAGATTGTAAAAAGGAACCAATATCCAGAGTCCATATGAAAAACAAGCCATTTTAAATTAAGAAAGCTTTTTTGGCTAAAAATAATACCTCTAATTATAATCGTCCAAACAAGCCAAGGAAACATGTAAGAAAAAGTTCTTTTCTTAACTACTTTCCATAATTCCTTAATATCAGATATTGGTTTGCTGTACTTTGTAACATAACCACTTATAACTACGAAAAGGGGCATTTGTATTGCCCAAATAATATTATAAACAAGACTCTGTTCTGCATTTTTCATACTACCGGTGAGTGTATGACCTAACACAACCATAAGCATAGCAATCCCACGCAAAAAATCTACCGTAGTATTTCGTTTGGAAGACAATAAATTCATGTTAATCCTCACTATAAAAAGTTTTCCCCAGTTTTTTCAATATGCGTTTCCCTGCTACAAATATACCCCTTGGTGTATACCAACTAATATAATCCATAATCAAAAGCTTAATCTCTGTTATTCTACTTATACGTGGCCTATCACCAATATCTATTCCGTGTGTATTAAAATATCGGTTAGCTTTATTTAGCACTTTACCTTTTCTCACAACATCCAAAATATCAAAAAGTCCGGCATGACTAAACATGCAATTCGCATTATTATTTCTTGCGTATTCAGTAAGTGAGGGTTCATATTTCCACGCTGTCATATCAGATAACACTGATTTATATAAAAATGCTCTGTTCCAAATAGCCGGATAGAGAGTAATTGCGTATTTCTTTGATAAATCGATTTTATTTAATTTCTCTACAGGTTCATATTTTGCTGGATCAGTCATTCTACGATCATACAGTTTAAGATAATCAATATGATCATTATAAGCTCTATCCACAAGTAATCTGAGCTTTTCTTCGTATATATCGTTAATAATAAAATAGTCATCAAGTGAAAGTAGAATAAAGTCTGATTCTATGTGCTGAGCAGCATACTTAATTCTCATAGGGAAGTCTTTATCCTCACCAGCTACGATGATCTCTATCCCTTCATATCTCCTATCAGTCGGTTTATCAGTAACTATATAAATCCTCCAGCTCTCACCAATCCAATGCTTACGGAGATGAGCTATATGCTCATCCCATAAATCAGAAAACTTATCACATGTACTAACTAACAAAGATACAGTAGCCATTTTAATTCACATTCATTATAAGATTATTGAACATACTTTCAGATAGATTAAGATTTTTATCTTTATCATGATGCTCAACGGACATCTTCCCAGACTGTATGTATAATTTTTTTTGCAATTCAACATCAGATATCAGACGTTCAATTGATATCTTTAGGTCGTCTTTGTTTTCACATACGACAGCGCAATCAGTGGATTTCATATATTCAATGACACCACATTCTATTGAGCCATAAACAAGAATCTGACCACCTGTAGCCATAGCATCTGCAGCCTTTGTAGATAAAGAATATCTAGTAATTTGTACATCCTTAGGTTTGAAACCCTCAACAATGACAACAATATCACTGTCTGCCATGACATCCATAACTTTTCTATATGATACAGATCCTCTATAATCTACACCGGGCTTTCCTCTCAATACCTTAATAAACTCTTCATTCTTCTCAGCCGAATAGACTTCGAGTCGATAAGAGGGATTAATTTGAACAAGAGCAGCACCAATATCAGCAAGTGATTCATTTCTACCAAGCCTAATGTTGCCACAATATGTAATTCGTGGTTGAGACTTATTAATTATTCTAAATGAATGCCTCTCTATCTCAGAAGTTAGATATACTGTTTCACCATTTAATCCAAATTCCTTGTTATATTTGTCTCGTATTTTATCACCGATGTAAATTGCACTACCTTTATGAGAAAAGACTTTCCGAATCAAGGCTTTATACTTAGAGCGATAGATATGATAGAAAGGTGACAATGAAAACTTATCATTAAAATAATAATCATCACCAATGCAAGACATAATTGGAATGTTGAATCTTTCTGCAACAAACAAAGCTATTTCAGGAATAAAGAAATCATCGGAAAAAGCTAAAAAAACACATTCCGGATTAAATTCATCAATCCAATCTTCAAATTGCTTAGTATCCCAGTATTTCTTTCTCCAAACATATTTCCTGAGAAGATATTTTAATGGAGAGTCTTTACTGCCAATTTTGTAAAGTTGACTAATAAATGAATTGCCAACTTCAAGATCATTATTTTCCCAATCATTTGGCAGGTCTTCGTCATGATAGATAACCCCGACTTCTTTAATTTTGCCAAACCGTCTTTTTAAGAGTCTATGATCAGTTATCTGGTAAAGCGAACCACAATGTCCTTTTACAGGTGTTTTTGTGTTTGAAAAGACTTGCCTTATATTTTCTTTTTCCCAATTATGAAAATAAGCATCAAAGGCTCTTGATGAAGTGTTTTTATTATAAGGAATTGTTCCTATTATAAGAACTCTATGGTGCATTTTTTACTATTTCCTCAAAAATTTTAAATAAACCCAATTTTGGATTTTGGTAGGCATTATAAACATTCCAGTTTGTGCTAAAGCAACTATAAAATAATCATAAAAGGAACTATATCCCATTTTCCAAAACGTTTTTATTGTTTTTATATAACTTTTAGTGTTCTCCCATGAACGCCTTCTTGCAGCTAACTCGTCAGAAGATCTAAAACACAAAAGTGCCTCATCAATATTCTCAGCTTTATATCCTTTAAAAAGCATCCTACCGAACAAATCAACATCTTGATTTCGTTTTAAATCACTATATCCACCTTCAGCTAAAACTGCACTCTTTCGATACATTACCGCAGGATGATTAAAAGCAGATCTCTTCTTAGCATAATCGTATATTGCCTCAGATGTGGTAGGCACTTTTCTTTGACTGATAACATTATCTGGCGTTCCAACAAATTCATCTATATGACTACCCACAATAGCAAGATAAGGTTTTTGCGCAAAACGTAATAATTGTTTCTCGCATCGATCCGGTTTCGATATGTCATCCGTATCCATTCGAGCAACAAATTCATTTTTACAAGCCTTTAAACCTGCATTTAAAGCAAGCCCTAGTCCAATATTTTTTTCATTTACAACGATATGAAGGTAATCTTTATACTCTTCAATCACTGCATACAATTCATCCGTAAGAGGTCCATCCTCAACTAAAACAATTTCATCTGGCCTTATAGTTTGATTGATCATTGAATCCAATGCAAGACGTAGATACTCAGGATGCTCCTTTTTATAAAGCGACATTAAAACACTATATTTTTCCATTAACGATTACCTTTATGAACAGACAAGAAATCTTTGGCTTTTTCCTGTAAAAAATCATATTGTTCTTTACTAACTTTACCTTCTCTTAAAAGCGCATCCCCATAATCAAGAGCAGTTGCATTCTCCCCATCACTAATTCCTTCAGCTTTAATAAATGCTGATATGACTGTTGCAAAAACAAGCTTTAAATCACCCCAAAAAGTGATTTTCTCAATATACTTCAAATCCCAATCAAGCTTTTCTTCCCATGAAATAGCATTTCTACCCTTTACTTGTGCAAGACCAGACAAACCAGGCTTAGCTGTATGTCTCATTCTTTGTTCTTCAGACATAAAGACCATGTCACGAACAAGCTGAGGTCTGGGCCCAATTACTGACATGTCACCTTTTAAAATATTAAATGCCTCCGGAAGTTCATCAAGACTTGTTTTTCTCAATAACGCACCGAACTTTGGCAATCTTTTATCATCAGGAAGCAATTCTCCATTCTCATCTCTTTCATCCGTCATAGTGCGGAATTTATACATATTGAAAATAGTCTCTTGGCCATTCTTAACAATACCGGGACGAGGCTGCTTAAAAAGAACCGGTGAACCCATTTTAATTCTGACGATTATAGCAATGATCAGATAAAGCAAGGAAAAAACAATAATAGCAAGGAGGCTACATATAACATCAAGAATTCTCTTAATGTATTTCTCATAGAATCCACGCTTTCTTTCAAGCTTCATGTGTTATCCTCACTATTTTCTTTACTCCAATTAATAACCAAAACCCAATCATTGCTCCTAACGTGTTACAGATAACATCATCAAGCTCACATAATCCAAGCCTAAAATAATACTGTGCAGCCTCAATCAATACAGAAAAAGCACAAGACGAGATTAGAATAACGATCCACTTTTTCAAAGGAAAAAGAATTCCGAAAGGTACAAAGAAAACGATATTCAAAAGATTCTGGATTACGTCTTTCTTCCAGTTAATGTCACCTGCTAGCATCTCACGGTAAGACCACATGAAACGCATATCTATTGCAGGTGTTGCAGTTGCATTTCTAGTTAATAGCGTATACCAAACAATAAAAACGCAGTATGCTCCAAATAAAACTTTAGATATCCATTTATGCTTTATTTGAAACATCTACAAATGACATCTATTATTCTCTCTTGCTGCTCAACCGTCATCTTATTATCACTAGGCAAGCATAATCCTCTTTCAAAGATATCAGCACCGACATCAATCATTCCGGTTTCCTTGATGTATGCATTACTTCTTGCTCTGCCGTTGCCATTAGCGGTAATGAATGAATGCATACGGTAAATCGGTTGCATATGCATAGGTTTCCAGATAGGTCTTCCTTCTGCATTTATAGCAGCAATAGCTTCAAGGATTTCTGTAGGACAGCTCTTTCCCTGTTCAGAGATATAGAGCGCATCTTTCTCGCCTCTTACCTGCTTGCACATTGCATCTTTATCGATAATCAGACAGGAAAGCCAATAATTGGGAATACT
>CACZGS010000003.1 GCA_902780785.1 Oscillospiraceae bacterium
TAATGCTTGAGAACAGAGAAACATTTAATCCTGATCTCATGTTGAGCAAATAGAAAAATACAGCAAACAGGTGAAACTGTTTGACTTTTTATGGGAGATACGAATGAAGCTATTCTCTAAAAGAATAACAGCATGTCTTACAGCTATATTGCTCACTTTAACGTCCCTTTGGGCTTTTGCGGGGACGGTTATTTCTGCCGAGACTATACCCGACGACCCTAATGACGGCATCATAACCGCCAACGAACGCAAGACTGATCTCTTGAACGAGACTCTTGAAAATGTTCCGAAGGTTAATGCCGCATCTTATATACTCTATGACGCTACAAGCGGAACCATTCTTCTGGGCAAGGATTACGATGTCCAGAAAGAGCCTGCTTCAATGACAAAGGTCATGACTATCCTTCTGGCATTAGAGCGCCTCCAGGAAACTGATATCGTTACAGTTACCCACGATATGGCCGTTGCCATCAAGTCGATCGAAAAAAGCTACGTCAGGTTAGGCCTTCAGGAAGGCGAAGAGATCAGTGTAAAGGACTTGATCTACGCCTGCGTTCTTAAGTCCGCCAATGATGCGAGCCTTGTTCTCGGCATGTATATGGCCGGTACAGAGCACGATTTCTGCGAACTCATGAATTCAAGAGCCGTTGATATCGGCTGCACCAATACACATTTCAGTTCTGCATACGGTGTTTCATCACCTGATAATGTCACAACGCCTTACGATATGGCACTTATCCTCAACGAAGCCGTAACCACGACAAAGTATCCTGAGATCGCAAAGACTCTCAACTACACGATAAGTGCTACCAACAAGTACAGCAGCGAGAGAGAACTTACAAACGGCAACCGTTTTGTAAGCACTACCCAGTACGGATATGAATACTATCTCGGCGGTAAGACCGGATTTACCGACTCGGCAGGTTACACGCTCTGCGCCGCAGTAAAGAAGAACAACCGAACACTCGTCGGCTGCGTTTTCAATGCCGCAGATTCCGATGTCAGATACGCAGATCTCATCAAGCTATTCGACTACGGTTATTCCAGCTTTACGACCGTAGAGATCACGGAAAGCGAATTCACGCCGCTCGTTGACGAGACTCACAAGCAGATCACACAGCTTCTGGCAGACACAAACCTTTACCTGTCTGACCACAGACTGATCCTTGATCCTTATGTCACAACAACATCTTATAGAGCTCAGTTGGGAAGCACTAACAGGATCGACCTTTCTAAGGCCGTAATCGACACATCGATAGACCATCAGACTTTGGAACTGCCGCTATGCAAGGTATATGCGGACAAGACCTATCTGATAGGCACTCTGGTCGTGGAGATCGATAAGAAGGCCGGAGTCGTTGAAGTCAACCCTGAGAAGCTGACAAATCTTACCAACGTTAAGAGCATCCTGATCACCTTCGCGGTATTGTCAGGCCTTATACTTCTGCTCGTTATCGTACTCCTGATCTTCCGTGCCCGCGTTATCAAGCACAGAAGAGAAGAAGCGACCAAACGCGCAAACATGCTCTGATATCAGGATTCTTCCTTAATACAGTCTTCGCAAACGCCGTAGAAAACAGTACGCTTGGGATCGAGCACAAAACCGTGCTCCGTTGATACATGGTCAAAGAATTCGTTGATCTCATCGCAAGACAGGTGGATAAGCTTGTTGCACTTCTCACACTTCATGTGATAGCAGTTGCCGTGCTTGCAATGCTCGGTTCCGATGTACTCGTAACATGCCGGAGACTTCTCGTCGATGATGTACTTATTTACAAGGCCGTCAGTAGTAAGGCGGTCAAGGCGTCTGTAGATCGTTGCCTGGCCGATGTTAATACCCTGCGCTCTGAAATGATCGGATATTTCCTGGCTCGTAAAATGAGAGCCTGCATTATCCTTGAGGAAATTCAATATTTCGCATGACTGCTTGGTATTATAGGAACCACTTTTTGTTCTGCCCATCAGGAGCCTCCGGTATCAAATTGAAAGCAATTATCATTTTATAGAGATAATCTGCCTTGTCAATAAGAGCCCTTCTCCCCTGCCTGATGTCTGTCAGCGGGTTAACTGATTAGTATTGCGGACCTTATAGAGTATGACCTTAACCACAGTAAAGATAAAGACTGCCAGTGAAATACCTGCTGCAATAAGGAACTCAAGCAAAGAAGCACCATACCATGCGACAGTTGAGATAATGCCTCCCAAGACACCCACGACAACTATCGAAGCAAAGGACGTACCATATACGAATTCGCCCTTCTTGTTGACATAATTGTCTGTTCCGTCGTTGGTCTCCTCGTCCAATTGACGGCCCGCTACAGCATAATAACGCTCTCTTCCGCGGAACTTGAACTTTACTTCTTCGGAATTGGTTTCTTTGTAATCTGTCATAATTCTATCCCCCTTATTCCTGAATGCTTATCCCTTTAAATATTATATATTTTGGTTGTACTTTTTACCATAAAAATCGAAAACAGGAGCCGCCCAAAAGGACAGCTCCCGTCTTAATCTATTCAGGAATCAATAAGACTTAACCGCTGATCAGTTCTCAGCTTTCTTCTTCCAGTTGATGCCTGCATCTGCAAGACATGTATCCATCCATCTCATTGCATTATCCATGCTCTCGAGCATCCTCTGGCAATCTTCCCAGAACATATCGGTCATTTCTTCCTTGTTGTAGTAAACGCAGCCTTCGACTTCATCAAAGATCTTCTTGATCTCATCATCACTCTTGGATGACCATACATCATGACCTACACGGTCCTCGTCCTGTACGAACAGATACATTTGGCAGTTCTTGGCAAATGCTTCTTTTGATTCGAAAACCTTATCGAACTCGCCGGCATCAACGTCAAGGTCAAAAGAGTAAGTAAACTTGTCACTTACAATACCGTTGCCGACACTGTACATGCCCTCGTTGTAATTGAATCTTACGCTTATTCCAATCTTACCGCCACGGTCAACAACATAGATCTTGCAGGTCTTTGTATTCCAGTTTTCCTCAACATGCTGATAGTAGATCGTAGATGCTTCCTTGTCATACGCAGATAACTGTACATAATCTCCGGGGCCGATCATTGAGTAAGATTCCTGACCGTAAATGGAATGCCATTCACCGGGCTTAGATTGAGGATCCATCTTTTCGAGCGTCTCGTAATAGTATTCAGTCCAGGACATACCACAATCTGTGCACACACCATTCTCAAACTTGTGCTCATTCTTGATCACGGGTTCAGTGCTTGAAGCCTGAACAGGATCTAAGGCTCTGTATTTATCGCCAAGCTTGAATCCCAGTTCTTCAAAGCCATAACCCAGTTCAGGGAATGCCTTGTCAGCCAGAGCGATCATTCTGGAATAATAGATCGGAAGATCATTTTTGATCTGATCCGCATGCTCTGCCACTGCCGAATCATCGTAAACTCTGTACTTATCAGTCTTAAGAGCTGCTGCATCATCAATATATGCTTCAAGGCCGTCAAATGACAAAGCGTCATTACTGTTCAGATAATAACGTGTCTCGTCATAACTCATGTCAATGTCACAGTTAAAAGAACCCATTTTAGGCATGTATGTGAAGTGAAGCGTTGCACGACCTTCATCTGCACTGTAATAAAATGAGATCTGTTCATCTGTTACCAGGTAGCTTCCATCGCCTCTGATCTCGTCAGCATAGACGGCAACAAAATGCTTTCCTTCAGGCTCTTTCTTGTTATAAAGCTCTATAGCCTCCTGGAGTTTTTCCTTATCCAATGAAGAACCGGAATCGTACGGAGAGACTATATCTTCCGTCTCAACTTCAGTTACTTCAGGATCTTCATCTGCATCAGTATCCTTAGGCTTCGGATTACAGCCGCAAAGAACGACCGATGACAGCATAACACCGCTTAAAACCACTGCAATTAACTTTTTCATCTCTTCTACCCCTTTATTCGTTTATTTGCACGTGATATCCCTTAGCAGAAATATCGCCTGTATAACAATTTTACAACAGATTTGACATGTTGTATAAAGATATTTGATACATTTGAGAGTATAAATATTCACCAAAATGCAACAATATACACAAAAAAGAGCGCGAAAATACCATTCCCCTCAAAACAAAGGTAATTATTATTCACTTTCTATGGATTATTTCTTCTTCCAGTTGATGCCAGCATCTGCAAGAGAGGTATCCAAAGCGATCAGAGAATTATCCATACTCTGCATCATGTTCGTATAACGTGACCAGAACATGTCGATCATCTGATCTTTTGTATAGAACGTACAGTCCTCCTGTCCTTCGAACAGCTTCCTGATATCCTCTTCTTTCATGGATGACCATACATCAGATCCGTAGTTCTTTCCTTCTTCCCTAACGAAGAGATTGAAATCACAGCTCTTGGCAAATGCTTCCTTAGATTCAAATATCTTATCGAAGTCACCCGCTTCAGCGGTAACACTTATCCAATATGAGAATTTATAATCCGTGATTCCCGTATCGACAGGAAATGAACCCATGTCATAAGTATAACTGATAGTAGCTGATGTCTTTTTGCCACCCTTATTTATACTTATAGCCAAGCTCTCGCTGACGGGCCTCTCATCGATGCAATGATAGAAAACACTTGATGCTTCCGTATCATTAGCCGAGAACTGAACGTAATCACCCGAAGAGAACATGGAATCGGATGCAGGACCGTATATGGATTTCCAGTCACCGGTGCTGTATTGATCGAGCTTACCGATCGACTCGTAGAAATACTCAGTCCAGGCCTTTCCACAGTCTTTGCACACGCCGTTCTCGAACTTATGCTCATTAGTTACCTGTGGCTCTATAACGGTCGGTTCTGTATTTGCGATTACAGGATCACTTACTGTCTCACCGGTAACTTCAGACTCTGTTATTTCAGCTGTTGTCTCTGATACTTCAGGTTCTTCTGTCTCGCCTGTCTTGGAATTAAATGCACATGCAGCTGCAAGAACCAGGACTGCTGCCGCGATAGCGATAGTTGTAACCTTAGTACCCTTCTTAAAATTAACGATATTCATAACCCTACTGGTGACCTCCGCTTTACAGAAGACGTTCTTGCTGAATCCCAACGGGGTTACCATATACTTCTTGTTGCTGTTATTGCTGGCCTTTGCATAAGATACGATAGATATCGCGTATGCTTTTCTGAGATCCGCATCAAGTGAGGAGATCGTAGTCTCGTCGCAGCTCATCTCTATGTCCTGCTCGAAAAGAGTAAAAGCTACCCAGACGAGCGGATTGAACCAGTGAACTGCAAGCACTGCGATTCCCAATAATTTCTTGAGCCAGTCACCGTGTCTGATATGGGTTCTCTCATGAACCATAACGTATTCTCTCTCGGCTTCATCGAGAGTATCAGGCAAATACATTTTCGGAACAAAGAATCCAAAAACAAACGGAGACTTTACGTTGTTACATTCGTAAACGTTCTTATCTATCTTCTTAGCAGTCTTAAGCTTTTCATTAAGATCGAAATAGCGGATGCAGATATAAGTTGTGAATACCACCATTCCGGTAAACCATACAATAGCGACAACCGACTTGATATCCGGTAACGCACTTTCACCTGTCTTGTTCTCTGCAGGTACAGTCTTCACGTTATCAGCGGGCACTTCAGCATTAGAAGGCGCTTCAACGTAATTGACCTCAGCATTGTTAACCGGTGCTTTCTGAACATCGGTATTGTTGTCAGGTAATGCTGCCTCAGAGACCTCTACAACAGGTGCGGCCTGTGTAGGAAGAGGTACAAAATTAAAGATACTGAAAGCGGATTCGAAACCGAAAGGCACCATAAGTCTTAAGGCCACTACAGCCCATAAGATCATGATAAAACTCTTGGATCTTTTACGCAGGAGAAATCTTGCAAGAATGGTAATAAGGATTACCACACTGCCCATTAAGGACATCTCAAGCACTTTAAGGAATAAAGCACCCACCTTTAGTCTCCCTTCATATTCTCCTTGATGATCTTGATCAGATCATCTGCTTCCTTATCCGTAAGTGTCTTCTTGCTGCCGAAGAATGCAGCAACAAATTTAGGAAGAGAGCCTGAGAAGCTGTCTTCCACGATCTGGTTGCTCTCCGAGATCAAGACCTTCTCCTTGGGGATAAGTGAACTTACGATCGTATCCTCATTCTTAACAAAGCCCTTGGCGATCAGCTTACGGAGAATCGTATATGTGGTCGATTTGTTCCAATCGATCTTATCATTGGCGATCTTAACCAGCTTGCCTGACTCAATAGGTTCTTCCTGCCAGATAATCTCCATCAAACGCTTCTCTGATTCACATAAAATCAATTCATCCATAATCAAATGCCTCACTTTTATTCCGGTTTATTCTTGTAAACCAATGTCAGTTTACACTTATAAACCTGCACTGTCAAGAATATTTATATGATTTTTCGAAAACTGTTATAAGCAGACTTTTCTCATTCCTGAATGAGCTTTATCCTCAGTACCTGAACCGATCCGATGTCGGTGACTTTGTAATTAAGACCTTTTCCCTGCTTCCAGATAAAATGCGGGATATTGATCGTCTCTATCTTGCTTCTGCCGATCTTCGCGCGGTCGAGCAATCCTATCAGTTCGGAATAGCTTCTCTGAATATCGGAAATGGCCTCATACCGCTCCTGGGCTTTCTCGACGCTTACTCTGAGAAGATAAGGATCGTTATTGTGTGCTTCGATCGAGAACAGCCTCATGAAGTCCTTGTAGGAATAAAAGCAGTATGTTGAAGACTCAACGCTCATTCCCATGTCGGAGATTCCGAGGAACAGGAATGTATCATTCTCTCCTGTAGAATCACACAGTTCGATCAGGCCGCCCTGCGAAGGCGCAACGAGCCTCAGTTTATCGATCTGCTTTTTCGACCAGTCATCAGGCCAGACAAACTTCACATCCTTATCACCCGTGAATGCTGTCTCATGTATCTTAGTCTGTGATGAAGGCAGCTTTACGGAATTAAGCATATAACATCTTACAAACGCATAAGATCCTATCTCTTCAATAGAAGACGGAAGTTCCAGAGTCTCAAGCGCGGAACAGTCAGCGAAAGCATAGCTTCCGATCTTCTTGAGTGATGCCGGGAATTCAACAGTCTGAAGATTATCGCATCCTGCAAAAGCGTTATCTTCGATCTCAGTCAGCGAATCAGGAAGATGAACCTCTACGATCTCCCTGCAGTCCTCAAAGGCTTTGCTTCCTATAACGGTTACATTATCAGGAATGACCGCAACGGGAGACATGCCGTTGTATCTTTTGAGAACGCTGCCGTCTGTCTCGAATTCATTGAGCACAAGAGATTTCTCGTTCTCTGCGGTAACAAGCTTAATATAGTTCAGGACGATCGCGTCATTAACAACAAAAGGCTTGCCGCAGTGCCTGCAGATAGCAGCACTTTCACCCGAATCTATTCTCAACTCCGTACCACACGAAGGACACTCTAACGGAATAACCGGCATATAACCTCACAACGATCAGTTTTCTTATATTTTACTAGAAAACTCTTAGGAATGAATATTTATGCCATTAAGCGAAACAGGAGCCGCCCCGGAAGGCAGCTCCTGTTTGTAATTAACCTGCAGGGACAGTTCCCCATAGCTATCCCCGGATAGTAATACATATCAGTAGTATTGAACCAGCAGCTCGCCGGTCTCGACAGAATATGCTAAATAGTAGGTTACTGTCTGCAGCTGTCCGTTCGAAATGCAGGAATTCACACACTCACAGCACCATGCCGGGATCAGCTCCACATCTCCGAATGTGGCATTCTTCGGAATATATTCCACACTCACCTTAACGATCTCAAACTTCTGATCGGTGACCGTAATTCCCGGACCATAGTTGCCGTCTGCAGGAATATCAATCTTCATATCTTCCAGGCATTTGTCAGCGATGTTATCAAACGGGACCACATTGGTTACAGGCTTGATATCAACTGTTTTCATAGCAGATTTTCCCTGGAAACCGAATATGCCGTCTTTCGAGACCTTTATGTTGAAACCAATGCTGCAAAGATGTCCGGCTTCGGCTTCATCAGAAACATCATCGCGTCTCATGACGCCTTTAACGAGTGCAACGGGCAAGCCGTTATATTCAGCCTGCAAGTTGACATCATAATAGCCTTTGTTATTTTGCGTATCATTAGCGGCAAGGATATTAAATATCCTGTATTCAAAAGGCGAATATGCCTGGATAAAACCGATCGCATCATTGCCTGCCGAAGTTGCATCAGTACTCATTCCCAAAGGTGTTTTATCCGTTACAAAGCCTTTCTTCATTATTACTTCGCCGGAGTCTCCATCCCACGTGTTAATGTCTTTATCGTAATCAGTGAAATCAATGATGCCGTCATTCAAATCACATGTTACCTGCGGACGCTTTGAAGCATCAGGATAGTTTTGAGCGACCCATTCATTATTGAGCTTATCCAATAAGTCTTTGTCATAGGTTAGTTTTGCCTTTTTCAGATCCTTGTCTGCGATCGACTCAATATCAGCATTGATAGATAAAGTTGCACCATTATACTCAATGCTCTTCTCGATATGCGTGTTATTATCAGTAAAGGAAATAGCCTTCTCACCTGACGTCTCCGCGTCTGAAGTCTCCGGCTGAACGTTTTGTGTCTCTTTGCTGCTTTCAGCTGCACTTCCAGCTGTTGTGGGATTCATCGTTGCACAGCCCGAAAAGACGAGCAACACAGCCACGATACCCGCAAGAAGCTTCTGTTGCTGCCTGGCAGGACTCTTAATATTTTCGATTCTCTTCTTCATCATCTTATAACCGCCTCTCATGCCGGTTGAAATCGTAAACCCAAAGTGTGATGCGGATTTACGCTGTAATAATCCGAACAGTGTCTGCGCATATTCTTTCGCTGCGCCGATACCATATACTTTCAGGACTTCTTCATCGCAGGCCAGTTCGCAATCGCGTCCTGACAGTACGAAAGCTGCCCAGATAACAGGGTTATACCAATTAAGTGCAAGAACCAGATATCTGAGTATTACCCAGAAGAAATCCCCGTGCTTATGATGACAAGCCTCGTGGCAGATCACATATTTGCTGAGTCTGTCAGAAGATCTGTCAACATAAATGCTGTTTACCAGAAGGAACGGTGTTCCCTTATGGCCTAAGCTGTAGATCCTAAGGCCGCTTAACGGGTCTCTGCCAACATAAGATCTCCTGCGTTTGCAATGAATGACGAAACCAATGTTATACACAACAATTCCGGCTATCATTGTCACAGCTACAGCCAGGACTGTATTCTGAATAACGGATCTGAGATCCACCGGGGGGGTGACAGCTTCATTGCTTTGTATAACCTGATCTTCTGTAACATCATTCTTAGCTATTGCAGATACTTGTGAGGACGGCTGTCCATAGTTATAGACCGGGGGAACGCCTTGCTCAGTTACATCTTCAGTTACTTCATTGCTCTCAGTTACAGCTTCGGCAATAACAGTTTCTTTCACGGGTAAAAAAGGCCTGATCTCAGCTGCTACAGGAACATTGATCTTAACGAAAGGTGCAACAAGCATATAGACAGGAACGGCAAGCCACAAAGCATACTGCTGCCTTTTCTGGATCTTTCCGTTGGAAAGAGCACGGATAACAATAATAAGGATCGCAATAAGCGATACACCGATAATATAACGCAACATATCACATCTCCTCGATCATCTTTTTTATCTCATTAAGCTGCTCTTCTGTAAGAGCTTCAGAGCCAATGAGATTAGAGATCATGAGACCTACGTTGCCGTCATAGACCTTATCAATGAATGTCGTTGTTTCTTCGATCTCCGATTCTGTTCTGTCAATGACAGGATAGAATCTCTTGGTGCGGCCATCCTGATCGAATGTGACAATACCTTTCTCAACCATTCTCTTCAGTAAGGTAATGATCGTATGCTTCGTCCAACCCGTGCTCGAAAGGAGCTCCTTCGTGAGTTCGGTTAACGTCATAGGACCATGCTTCCAAAGACAATTGGTTATCTTCCATTCTGAATCCGTTAAACGCATGCTATTATCCCCCAGCATTTTGGTAAACCCGTGTACACCAAATATAGCATTATTGGTAGACCGGAGTCAACCAACTTAACTCAAATAAAATGTGGCAATTCAGAATGAACGGAAAACGGCCAAAATAAAGGAGCTGCCGTTGTAGGCAGCTCCTGTTAAGCACAATGATTCATTTATTATTCAGATCTCCGACAGGAAGTCTAAGATCCTCTTATTGATATCATCTATCTGCTCTCCGACGAAATGCGGACGGTGTCCGCCTCCCATCACTTTATAGGTCTTCGCAGAAGGAACTTTCTCCTGTAATTCCTCGACTGTTCCGAACGGATCATTCTCGCCGTTGATAAAGAATGCAGGGCATCTGATGTTCTGCCACTCTTCATCTGTCAGACACGGCTGTGTCTGCCAGTCTGCTACGGTATTCCTTAAATAGGTCTGCCAGTCTCCCTTGTGCGCATCGAAATGCCTGACCTTCATATCTTCGATGAATTCTTCATGACCGTTCTTCAACAGATTCTCCGGAAGGAAATCTTCAGCGCCTTCAGGCCTCGCATGAGCCGCACCGCCAATGGTTACAAGGCTCTTTACCTTCTCAGGATAATTAGCTGACATATAGCAGCCTACATATGCACCGCAGCTATAGCCGATTATGTGTGCCTGAGAGATTCCGAGCTTGTCGAGGAACATGGCCATGTCATCAGCGACCATACGGCTGTTCCAGGTCAAGTCATCGCAAGTCGTTCTTCCGTGTCCGCGGAAATCAGGGAAAAGGCATCTGTACTTCCCTGAGAACGGCAGGATCTGACCGGAAAATGCAAGCAAGCCTCTGCTGAAGTGGCTATGGAGAAACAATACCGTCTCCCCTCTGCCAAACTCCTCATAATACAGATTCAGTCCGTTTAATTCTGCATAAGGCATATTTTCGAGAGCCTCCACTACTGAATCATAAGCTCTTCATCGGTTCGCCCCATGATCCGAGATCACGGCCGTCCGTGCTTACATAATGCTGCTCGCCGCCGCAGAGAACCTGCTTTACGGACTTAAATCTCTCAATGAAAGGAACATCCTTATTTGTCAGATCTTCTCTCATCGTCTCACCCATGATCTTGCAGAGGAAAACATCGCTTCCGCTCTCCAAGTGGATCTCCTGCATGACCTGAAGTTCCATGCTTACAGGGCTCTCGGCAATTGTCGGTACATTTAAGACCACGCCCTTTTCGATAGTAGGACTGAATCGCATCTTATCCGGGTGTTCCCTGCCGCCGACGATTCCGTAGTAGTCTGCAAGAGGCAGCAGTTCTTCGGTAACAAGATTAGCAGAGAAGATACCATTCTTGCGGATAAGATCCTTAGTGAGCTTATCACCGCCGATGCAGGCCATTACTCCCATTCCCGCACCTTCACCGTTAAGGTCCGGCGCGTGCAGATAACTGAACCAGCAGAACAGTCCGAAATTCGGTGTTCCGTCCTCCCTGTATGTGCCGTAAAGGAACAGCTGCTGCGGGCAGAAATCGTTATAATTCTTAACTTTGATCTTTGTCATGTTATTCTTCCTTTCCCCTTCTTGGGCTCTTTTCTGACTGTTCAAGATTTTCGAGGATACGGTCAAGGAACTGATCCATTTCTTTGACTTCAGCTTCCGCGAAATCCTTATAGAAGACCTCGTTCATCTTCTGAGATACTTCGTCATATTTCCCCTGAAGAGCACGGGCTTTCTCAGTCAGAGAGATAAGAGTTTGTCTTTTGTCAGATTCGGCTGCTTTCCTCACGATCAGGCCGGCTTCTTCCATTCGTCCGAGCATTGCGGTCAATGTATTCTTTGCAAGCCCGGTCTTCTGTGAGAGCTCCACGATTGGAACTTCATCCTTTTGCCAAAGAACATAAAGGATACGCCCCTGAGGGCCGTTGAACTCCTCAACGCCGCTTTCCTGCAAAAGGCGCTGGAATATCCGCGCCTGCACCTGTTTGATCTGAGATATCAAGAAGCCTGTTCTGGATTCCATATTGCCTCCGGAGCAAATAAGATCTGAATAGATAGTACTATATAGAACTATTTTTATCAAGGTTCTATATAGAACTATTTTTCGAGAAGGCGAAAAAATAGGAGCCGCCATACTTGGCAACTCCTATCTGGTGGGAAGAGGTGGATTCGAACCACCGAAGTCAGTGACGACAGATTTACAGTCTGTTCCCTTTGGCCGCTCGGGAATCTTCCCATATATATTCAAATGTTGTGTAATGGTGGGCCTTCGGGGACTCGAACCCAGGACCAACCGGTTATGAGCCGGGAGCTCTGACCAACTGAGCTAAAGGCCCACATCCACACTACACGTGCTTTTCTCAAAGCGCTTGATTAGTATAGTAATTAAGTTTAATTAAGTCAAGAGAAAATTTCCGGCTTGAAGCTATTATTTGCTCAAGCCGGAAATTTCTTACAAAACCTTAATTATTTTGCTTGAATGTATCCCTTTGCTACAAGGAGCTCAGCTGTGAGAACACCGCCGCCTGCAGCGCCTCTTAATGTATTGTGTGAGAGGCAGCAGAACTTGTAATCGAAGATGTTATCTTCTCTGAGTCTTGCTACGGATACGCCCATGCCGTTCTCGAAGTTTGCGTCGAGCTTAGGCTGAGGACGGTTATCCTCATCAATGTACTGGAGGAAGTGCTTAGGAGCTGAAGGAAGACCGAGCTTTACTGCTTCGCTCTCATAAGAATTCCATACAGAGATGAGCTCTTCCTTGGAAGGCTTGTTCTCGAAGGATACGGAAACTGCAGCAGTATGACCTTCCTGAACTGCTACACGGTAGCACTGAGCAGAGATAACGGGATTCTTTGCAAGCTCGATGTGATCACCTGCGAATTCACCCCAAACCTTGAGAGGCTCCTTCTCTGACTTCTCCTCTTCACCACCAATGTAAGGGATTACATTGCCTACCATCTCAGGCCAGTCCTTGAATGTCTTGCCGGCACCGGAGATTGCCTGGTATGTGCATACGGAGATCTGCTTGATACCGTTCTTAAGGAAAGGTGTAAGAGCAGGAACATAGCTCTGGATAGAGCAGTTAGGCTTAACTGCGATGAATCCTCTCTTTGTGCCGAGTCTCATTCTCTGAGCGTCGATGAGCTTGATGTGATCGCTGTTGATCTCAGGGATGACCATAGGAACATCCTCTGTCCATCTGTTTGCAGAGTTGTTGGAAACAACAGGGCACTCGAGCTTAGCGATCTTCTCTTCCAAAGCATGGATCTCGTCCTTCTTCATATCTACAGCGCAGAATGTGAAGTCGATCTGCTCACAATATTCTTCGATATTGTCTGTACCGTAAACTACCATCTTCTTTACGAATTCCGGGCAAGGTATATCAAGCTTCCATCTTCCCTCTACTGCCTCTTCGTAAGTCTTACCGGCAGATCTCGGAGATGCGCATAAAGCAGCGATCTCGAACCAGGGATGATCAGCGAGAAGTGTGATAAATCTTTGTCCGACATAACCTGTAGCTCCGATAATGCCGACTTTCAGTTTCTGTTCCATTTCTAAAATACTCCATCTCTTCACGGGCTTTCACCGTGGTATTATTTAGCTCGCTTGTCCGCGTACCGCGCACATTTGTCTTTCGAGCAAACACATATTAGCACAACACCTTTTATATAACAAGTGCGAAAAATGAAATATGGAATAATTGGTAATAGTCAACAAATGCAGGTCTTTTAAGCCTTTTTCCTATGTTAGGTTTGTACCATATCGACAAAACCCAGACAGGATCAGAATCCAACCCTTCTTATAGCCTTTACGAGATTAGCGGCATAGGTTTCCGTTCCGAGGCAGTTCGGGTGAAGATTATCAAGATAGTACTCTTCAAGGTGCGGAACGAGGCTCAGGCCGTCTATTACAGTGATGTTGGGATATCTGCCTGCGATCGCCCTAACCTTTTCGCAGAAGGCGTAAAAGACAGGAAGCGCTTCGATGTTATCACCTCTCCAGATCGGAGAAATGCAAAGGATGGGCTTTTCCGTGCCATATATGCCGGTAAGTGTCTCATAGTATTCCTCGACGGCTTCAGGTCCGTCACCATACTGGTTTGTGCCCAAAGCCACAACGATCTTGTCAGGATCGTACCCGGGCATCTTCATGAGTGACTTCTTATCGTAGATATATCCGCCTATTCCCTGGTTTATTATGTCCCAGTTTAGCTCGCGGTTAGCAATGCTTACGTATGTCTCCGATGAACGCAGAGGTCCGTAGCCCTGAGTGATCGAATCGCCGAGCCAGAGGACTTTGGTATCTTTAACAGGAATCTCGTAAGAAGAATCAATGGAAAATTCCTTTATAACGAGCGTCGCATCGGCAACAAGATAGATGACTACATCATGAACGCCTTCAGGCAGAGTAAACTCGAGGCGTCCCTCTTCCTTCATGTCCTTAACGTAAAAGATCTGAGAGGCCATCCCGTCAACATAAAGCTCGACTGAATCCTCCGAACACTTCCACAGAAATTTATAGTCAAAGGATATTTTCGAAGCGTCAGTCCTCAGCTCCAAAGTCTTCGCCGTGGAAGCGTCGCACCTCTCGTACCACATCTCAAAAGCACCCTTAAAATATTCCATCTGCACTTTTGTGTACTGGTTTGCCTTAAGGAATCCATCAGGAGTCTCCTCAAATTCATATGCTCCGAAATATATCTTCTTAAGTTCTTCGTTAGTCAGGATCATGTTCGTTCTCCCCGCTTTAAAGGTATTTATTGATCAGATACCCATAACTTTATCATTATTATCCCGGCATAAACACTTGAATCCGGATATTTGTAATATAATTATACCGAATACATAAAAGGAGGTTTATAGCTTATGTTGCCGACATTTCCGCTTCTCGAGAACTATTTAAGCTACATGGAAGCTGCTCTCGGACGCTCGGAAAACACAGTCAAGGAATACCGCTATGACCTCATCCTTTTCGCAAGGTTCTTAAAGCTCGACAGAGGCATGGTCCCTAACGACACGCCGTTAGAAGAGATCGACATCTCAGACATCGATGCAAAGATCCTCAATAAAGTTACGACTGACGATCTTCTTGCATTCGTTATCTGGCTTTCCAGATCGCGAAAACAGTCCAACGCTTCAAGAGCAAGACACATAGCTTCCCTTAAGAGCTTTTTTAAATATCTTCACTCAAAGAAGAGACTTATCGACAACAACCCCGCATACGATATCGAGACACCAAAGATCGGCAAACGCATGCCCAAATACCTGACGCTCGAGCAGAGTCAGGAGCTCCTTAAGACCGCCTATGATTCACCCAAGGAATCCAACGAGCGCGACTACTGCATGCTGACGCTCTTCCTTAACTGCGGAATGCGTTTATCCGAACTTCGCGGAATCAACACAAACGATATTCACGGCACCACTCTGACCGTTATCGGTAAAGGTAATAAAGAGCGCACGATCTATCTTAACGATGCATGCCTTGAAGCGCTTAATGACTGGATGAACAAGAGAGCGACACTGAAGATCAAGCCCTCCGCAGAAAAGGCCCTGTTCGTTTCCAAGCGCGGCACGAGGATCTCCGACGACATGATCCAGATCACGATAAAGCGTCTTCTTGAAGAAGCCGGCATCGATACAAGAATCTACTCCGTGCATAAGCTCAGACACACGGCCGCTACGCTTATGTACAAGTACGGCAAAGTAGATATCAGAAATCTCCAGCTGATCTTAGGACACCAGAGCGTCTCCACTACCCAGATCTACACGCATGTAGATGATGAAGCTCTCCACCGCGCGATAGAGAGCAACCCTCTGGCTAATTTCGATCCTGATAAGAAATGATCAGACCTTCTTACCTAACTCGTAAGCTTCAGCAAGTGCCTTATGGCCTTCGATAGCGCCACGGTCATTTACGCTGCCTGCAAAGACCTTGCCTTTAAATTCAGCCTTTTCGAAGCAATCGACCCAGCCCTGAACGCCGCCTGCGGCCTTCTCATCGACATAATCGCCGTCATCGGCAGCAACGGATAAAAGATATACATCCCTGAACTTGTAATCTCTCGGATAAAGCGAATTAGCACGGTCGATCATGGTCTTCATCTGGCCGGACATCTCGTAGTAATAGATAGGCGTTGCCCATACGACAACTTCAGCATTCAATATCTTCTCGGTGATCTCGTTGGCATCGTCATTTATAACGCAGCGGCCTGTATTCGCACACGCAAAACAGCCTCTGCAGAATGCGATCGTCTTGCCCTTAAGAGATACTGTCTCAACATCGTTGCCAGCCTCAAGAGCGCCGTTTGCAAAGCTTTCCGCAAGCTTATCCGAATTGCTGTTATTTCTTAAGCTTGTCGTGATGATCAATACTTTCTTAGCCATTAGCGTTACCTCCGTACTTTTCGAATGATTCATCTATATGGACCTTAAACGCATCATAATCTTCCCAGCGGAAAGGAAAACCATAAAGCTGTGAACCGAGCTTCTCTTTTGCAAAAGTTCTTACTTCATCCAAGTACGCACCTTTATAGTATTCCTTAACGAACTTGCGGGCAGATTCCTTCACTTCATCTTCCATGAAATAACCGCCGTTATTCTTGAGGTATTCCGAAGGAAGCATGTCGCGCGCTTTGATCTTTGCCGCATCCTCTCTGGATTCTTCGGCCTCGTCTTCATCGTCGTCTACAGAGGGCTGATAGAGATCCTTTTCAATGATCCAGGCCAAAAGATATGAGAAATCATCGCATGTATACTGCCATATGATCTCCTCGTCCTCTTCCGTAAGTTGCTTGGGATGCTTGTCATATTTTTTGCAATATAGCTTTCTCGAAAAGTCATTGCCCTCACCGTCATTCTTATATAGCGGTTCATAGAATTCGTCCTCATGAAGGGCCGCATTATATTTTTTATCCAGCTTCTTCCAATACACGATCTTCTTTACCAGTTTTACAAACAGAATTTCCCAGGCCACTCCGATCGCGGCAAGGATTATGCCTCCGATGACAGATCCGTTCATAAACGCTACAAGCGCAAGGAAGAAAAACATCAGAGCCAGGAACTGCATCAGCACTGAAGCAATCGTATAACCTGATATATTAGGAACATCATCAACCTTATTGTCCATAGTCCACCCCATAAAAACTGCCTGCTCCATTGAAGAAGCAGGCACATCACCATATTACCCTATGAAATTAGTCCACAGGTGTTCTTCCTGCTCAGGAAGTCCGAGCTTTTCCCTGCCCAAAGCAATGCTTTCCATAAGGAATACCATATTTCGGGCAAGGACTCTCATCGTCTGCTTTCCCTCTTCATCCTGATCAGCTTCACCTGCCGCTCTGCCATGGATATTGTTCCAGTACTGGCTTGTGGCAACAGGCATATTGGATATCGTAAAGAATTTATTGAGTTCATCGAAAGTCGCTGTACAGCCGGATCTTCTTGCACATACCACGCTCGCACCGACCTTCATTCGCTTTTCAAAATGAGAGCTGTAAAAGACTCTCTGCAAAGCAGAAACCAGAGTTCCGTTGGCACAGCCGTAGTAAACGGGAGAGCCGACAACAAGACCGTCAGCTTTCTCGAACTTTTCGGAGATCTCATTTACCACATCATTGAAAACGCACTTGCCGGTATTGCCACAAGTACCGCAGGCAATGCATCCTCTGACATCTTTCTTGCCCAGATTTATGCACTCATATTCAACATTAAGCTCGTCGAAGATCTTTTGCATCTCGCGAAAACCTATGGCGATATTGCCGTTCTCTCTCGGGCTTCCGTTGAGCATTAATACCTTAAAACGCTTTTCCATAACAGGCCTCTTTAAATGTAATATACGTAGTTTTCTTTTCTGGGAGCAGGGTCATTCAAAGGTGCAGCGGCATAGCCTAAAGCACAGTGACCTATACCCTCATACTCATCTGTGATACCGAGCTTTGAAAGGATATCCCTGCCGATCTCAGATTCGAATTCTTCCTTAGCTCTGTGGATCCAGATGCTGTCAACACCAAGGCTCTTTGCAGCATTCATGAGATTGCCCATAACAAGAGAACCGTCGTAGATATGAGTAACGACATCATTAATATCCGATCTGCTCTAAGATCTTGTCGAGAAGCTCTGCATTCTTGATGGAGAATTCCGGTGTGATGTGCTGCTCCTCGCCTCTTTCGATACATCTTCCGAGCTGTTCTACTTCAAGCATATAGTTCTGCGGAACATTGATCGTGGGATTATAAACCTTGCTGCCGGAAGTGACTGTGTATGTGACTCTTCCTTCCTGGTTATATTCGACGTCAGATACGATCGTACCCTTTGAACCATGGACATAAAGGATGTCCTTTCTTCTGTCAGAACCCGGATCGAATATCATGCCGACATTGAATACTGCCCTGGCACCGTTTTCGAACTTTAAGATAACAGAAGCCAATACATCAGCACCCTTATCATTGAATTCAGCCTTTGCCACAACAAGATCAGGCTTGGAATCAATAAGCGACAGGATCATGGTCGTGCAATAGCAGCCTAAGTCATAAACGGCTCCGCCGCCAAGTTCCTTATACATTCTTATGTCTTCGACGTAGTACTGTGTAAAGAATGCGGTATCTACGAACTCGACATCACCGATGATGCCGCTTCTGACATCTTCCTTCAACGAAGCAATATAAGGGCTGTGAAGATATGCATAAGCTTCCATGAGGATAACGTTATTCTCTTTTGCGACAGCAAACATCTCCCTGGCGTCAGCAGCATTTAAAGCCAGAGGCTTCTCGCATAAGACGTGCTTTCCTGCCTTAAGGGCCTTTATTACCCACTCCTTGTGAAGATTATTCGGAAGCGGGATATAGACAGCCTGAACTTCAGGATCTTCCAGGAGTTTGTCGTATCCTACATAGGCTTTCTCAAAACCAAACTCATCCTTATATCTTTGGACTTTCTCTTCATTTCTTCCCGCGATAGCAAAAAGCTCGCAGTTCTCTGCCATTTTCATGCCGGGGATAGTACATCCTCTTGCGATATTCGCAGTGCCCAAAACGCCCCATTTTACTGACATAAAGAGATCCTCCTTTCAGGAATCACCGGTCACTTACATGCTTGCTTTATAGATGTCGTACATTGCCTGCTCGTTAAGAACCTTTGCAGAGCCCATCTCGCCGCCTACGCCGACAGCACACTTATGAGCCATATCCTTAAGTTCTTCCTCAGTGGGATTTACTCCAAGCTCACGGAGATTCGTAGGCATCTTGATAGACCTGTAGAAGTCCTCCATTGCTTCGATACCGCGAAGAGCGATCTCTTCATCAGTACCTTCGTCTGCAACATCCATAACGTTAACAGCAAACTTCTTGAAACGGGGCAGGCAGTTCTTATATACGTATCTTGCCCAAGTGCCCCAGATAGCAGCAAGGCCTGCGCCGTGTGCTACATCGTAAAGGCCGCCGAGCTCATGCTCAAGCTTATGTGTCATCCAGTCACCGCCGTCATTGCCGCAGCCTGTAAGTCCGTTATGAGCAAGGCTTCCTGCCCACATGACTTCTGCACGTGCATCGTAGTTCATAGGATCATCACGGAGGATAACAGCATTCTTCTTAACAGTGCGGAGAAGTCCTTCAGCCAGAGCGTCTGTGAGCTCCATGTTGCCGCCGTTCGTGAAATATCTTTCCATCGTATGCATCATGATATCAGTGCATCCGCAAGCTGTCTGGTAATCAGGCAATGTCATTGTAAGTTCGGGATTCATGATGGCAAACTTAGCTCTTGAATAATCACTGCTGTAGCCTCTCTTAACAAGGCCCTCTTCCTTCGTAATAACGGAAGAATCGCTCATCTCGCTTCCTGTAGCTGCTATCGTAAGGATTACGCCCAGGGGGAGGCATCCTTTTGCCTGACGCTTATAATCGTAGAAGTCCCATACATCGCCTTCGTTGGCAACGCCGTAACCGATTGCCTTTGCTGAATCGATAGCGCTTCCGCCGCCTACTGCAAGAAGGAAATCAACGCCCTCTTTCTTGCAGAGTTCTATGCCTTCATATACCAATCCCAAATGCGGATTCGGAACTGCTCCGCCTAAAGTTACATAACTGATCCCTGCGCCGTCCAAAGTGTCGGTTACTCTCTTAAGAAGGCCCGAACGGACAACGCTGCCTCCGCCATAATGGATAAGGATCTTAGTACCGCCAAACTCTTTGATAAGGTCTGCAACCTTGGATTCCGTGTTCTTACCGAAAACAACTTTTGTGGGTGTGAAATACTTAAAATCGAACATGAAAACATTCTCCTTTCCTATATAGCCGGCAACTTTTATAAACATATGATACACGTATTAAAAAAACCGAAAATACTATATTTCGGGTCTTTTTTATCGCATTTGTTTTAAAAATCTTTGAGAAAATTCAGAGCATCAATTGAATATTATCGTGTACTTCTTGAACCACTCGTAGATGGAACATTTCGTCCTTAAGAAATTCAGCATGGTGATGAGGTAAACGATAGCCAATGCAGAGAACATATAGACGAAATCCATGGCATAATCCCAGAATTCAACGACCTGGTACTCAACAAGATACGGAACTTCAGCGAATGCCTGCCCGAATGTCGCACCGGGGATCCAGTCAATAAGGTTCATAGTCCACACGAGTCTGTCACCTAAGAGCATCGCAAATAAAGTAAGACAGAAACAAACGATAATGCCGATCAGGCATATTCTCTCTTTCGCTAAGATCTCATAAAGAAGAAGCGCTAAGAACGAGACGACTATGATCGCCGGAATAAAGAAAAACCAGCTGTTTGTCATGCCTGCAACTACGAAAAGGAACAGTGAGATAACTGTTGCTATGACGGCACCCAATATTCCCCAACCCATTCTCGGAGACTTAAGATATAACTCATTCGGGCCTTCCGGTTCTTCCTTGATCATATCGCTGTAATACTCACCCTGAAGGTTGCTTGCAGCTCCGGAAAAAGCTATCTGCGAATTAGTCGACTTATATCCGTAAGATGCAAGAGCATTGGCGAATGCAAGGATATCCTGCGCGATGTTAAAAGTGGCATCCATGGAAAGATTCTCGTGCGGAATATAAAGATCTATATTCTCATCTTCAAGAATATAATCCGCAAAGCTGCTCGTCTTTTCGAATGCGCTTTGGATATGGTCCTTCATGGGATAATCGCCGAAGAGATAAGCCTTCGTATGCACCCTGAGACTGACATCAGGAGTAAAAGAGATCCTGAACGTAAGATAACCCAGATCGCCATTGATCTCATTGCCTGAGATCTTCATTTCGAGATTAGTGTTAAGCTCGAGCAAAAATGCGTACTTGTCCATTTCCACACCCCCAAATACAGAAATGTCTTTTATTATCAGCCGCTGGTAGCAGAAATGCCGGGAACCGTTGTCTCTGCAAGCTGCGGCGCAGGCTGGCCGTTCGTCGTCGTTGTCTCCTCCAGACTCTCGGTTGAAGATTCAGTAGCTACAGTCGGATTTGTAGGCGCAGGCATAAATCCTTCTTCAGCAGACTTATTCGTCTGGATCTTGAAAGGATAGAAAGCAAGCGCGTTATTGAACTGATCCTGGATCGTCGCGGATTCATTGACCTTATCGCTTATAAGTTCAGAATGTCTGTAAGGCAGAGTTACTGCTGCATAACTTACGATCCAGATAACAACCGCAAGGATGATCACTTCAAGGATAAGGAGCGGCGTGATCTGGAAAAGATCGTTAAGCTTTCTCATCTGCTTAGGACGTCTTACTGCCTTATTCTTAACATCTGTGTTGATGAATTCCATGGCTTTGAAGCCTTTGGAATCGATCTTTGAGAGGATCTTCTCGAGCATTGAGTTCCTTGTATATTCGTCAAGAAGTCTGTCCTCGAAAGTCATGTCTGCGGGAAGCGGATACTGGGCTACGATATTCTTTGCATTCGCAAGAAGGATATCGCCGAACTCATAGATGACCCTGTCCCCTGCAATGTTATTACGCTTGGAATAAATATCCAGATAAGACTTGATGATCGCATTCTCACATCTGGTAGCTTCCTTCGTTATTCCGTAGCATGAAGAATAGACCATGACTACAGTAGACATATAGAAATCGCGGATGTTCTCGCGTGTTAATTTCTGGTTCCAGAGTTCATCAGACATTCTGATCACCTCCTTCATTAGAATTAAGGAATGCAAGCGGATCAACAGGTCCCTGGTTCATGGGCGCATCGTAAGGTGCGGGACCGCCGCCCGAATAAGGATCACCTGAACCGTATCCGCCCTGCGGCATCTGCGGTGCAGGCTCGCTGTACTGACCCTGATACTGGGGCTGCTGGTACTGGGGATTTACCGGCTGCTGATACTGCTGCTGATACTGCTGCTGGTACTGCTGCTGATATCCCTGCTGGTACTGCTGCTGATAATCCTGTTGATACTGCTGTGTGTACTGCTGTGTGTACTGCTGCTGGTATTGCTGCTGATACTGCTGTTCAACAGGTGCCTGAGGAACAGGTTCGCCAAATGCAGAAGCAGGTTCAGCATACTGTTGTTCCGGAACATAAGCTGCGCCGGGTGCTTCCATCGCAACAGTTCCGTCAGGCATTACCGCGCCTGCAGGATTCTGCTGCATGTTAACGGGTGCCTGAGCGCCGCGTGAACGTCCGGAGGGCTTCTGCGCCGGTTTTTCCTGGCTCTTCTTCTGAGGCTTTAATGAGAGGTCTCTCTCATCGATCATGCCTGAGAATGAAGAAAGCGGATAAATGAACGAGAGGATCGCAACGATCAATGTAAAGACAAGGAATGTGATCCTTACGTTGTTTACCATGAACGCGACCATGATGACCGGCAGGAACAGACCTGCTCCGAAATATACCGTATATTCTGCAAGCTTTCTTAAGTTGGATCTTACATTTCCGTTGCAGATAAGGTACAAGACATAGATGTAATAGTAGTCGTGGATACCCAAAGCGATTCCCAGGAATGCACTCGTAACAACAAGCGTCTTAGCGGAAGGCATGAGAGCGAATGTCAGCAATCCGAGCACTGTTGCTGCAGCCTGGATCAATACTCTTGTACGTGATGTAAGGATATGCGCAAGTCTGTTCTTTGCAAAGCCGCAGACGAAGCATGCCATGAATCCGCATACAAGGAAATAGAACGAAGTCGTGGGAAGCGAGATGCCTACACTGTCGAGATAGTTCGGTACGAACATGAGCATGAATGCAATTGCCATACCGAGCATAAGGAAAGATGAATTAAGGAATCTCGCGATCCTGGAGTCAGCGAAAACAGAGAGGTAACCGCTTAAGGACAAAGGCGCCTCTCTTACCTGTGTGTTGTTCTGCATGAAATAGATCATGCCGATCGTAGTAAGAACGAGCGCAGCGCCGCTGATGATCGTTACGATAAACAATCCGTATCTCTCATAGCAGATACCTGCGATAACGGCACCTACTGCAACACCAAGGAAATAAGATGAAGACTGTACATTATGGATAACTCTGTCGTTATAGTCTTTGTAACCGAGTCTTCCTGCATTGATACGGTAGTCTCTTAAATAATCGAATGACATACCGAAGCAGAAGCCGATAGGCAGAGCCAAAACTGTCGTAAGATAAGGGAAGCTGATGACGCCTGCGATGAGCGCAAGGAAGTAACCTACGCATGTAACCGCAACAAGTGCGATCCTGCTCGTAAGCTTCATCTTAATGCTGTTTCGAAGTTCGGAGAATCCTACATAACCCCATACAAACAGGATCAACGTAACGCAGATAAATGCCTGCACGGCAGGTTTTGGGAAGTTCGACAATTGTTCCTTGAAATAGTCCGCGAACGCCACCGGCATCATGATAGAACCGAATGCCGTGAAGAAAGACAGGAATCTGTTTGCATTCTCGCCGTACATAACGAGTACGGGTGCGTTTCCGGAAATACCTCTGGATACTGTAGAGATAAGGAGATTTATTTCGAATACGATGATGCCCATGGAGATGGCGATCGAGATGATCGTGAAGATCCATGAAAGGCTCATTCCGTTTACGGAACTCTCGAAATCAGATCTCGGCATCATTATCTCAAGGACACCGGCAACCGTATTCTCTGAAGAGATGATCGGTGCGATGGCGCAGACATAAGCCGTGCCGTTGTCAGTTCTTGAAGTGAATGAAGCCTGCAAAAGGCTGAAGCAGTCGATATACTGGTTGCCTGCACCTGTCAGATAATACTGTTCAACATTACCTGTGGCTGTGGATGAATAGAGTCTTAAGAATGAGTCGCCTGCCATCGTGTAGATGTTGACGATATACTGCTTATCATTGCCGTACTTGTAGATAGGCAGCATGTAATTCATTCCTTCTCTTACATCCGTATATGAGAGCGCTGCTGCAGAAGAAACTGCGCACTTTTCCATCATGTCTGCACGCTCGCTCTTAAGAGCCTTCATGTATGTTTTCGAGAGCTGGGTAGCCATTACAAGGAGAACAACGAGTATGATCGTAAAGCAGTAACCGATGGTCGAAGAGATAAGTCTTCTGTCACGGCTCTGCGGTGTCTCTGCGCTTGTCTTCTCTCCCCTGCCTCTGAAGATCCTGATAAGGACTTCCTGAACTGCAAAGAGAACAACGCCTGCGAGGACTGCGATTATGCATGCTGTAAGGATCCTCTGCTCGAGCTTGTCTCCGATGTCATAGAGCTCACCGAATGTGCACTTGTATTCAAATACGCCGACACAGATACCTGTGCTGTCCGTGATCGGAACGATAACACTCTCATAATTTTTTCCTACGAGCACAGTACTCTTGGAAGTGTTTCCGAGCCACTCTGAGATATCCCTTCCCGCAACCGCAAACTCTGAAGGATCATTAACGCCGTGGCTTAAGAGAAGTGATAACTGGCCGTTGCTGTATGCGAAAAGGCCATAGCCTTCAGCAGACAGATTCTCTTTGGTCGTATCAACGAGCATGAGGTCTAAGATCGCAAGGTATTTAGCAGGAGCATTGACTGTACCTGAAGTCAGATCGTCACCGTCTATGCTCATCCTTACAATGTCGGAAACCTGATGCATCTTTGTGTCGGATATCATCTTGAATTCGTTCTCGAACTGAAGTCTCATGTGGTGAACAGCAAATGAGACAGCAGCGATTGCTACAACGAACGAAACGATTATCAATATGCAGATACGAACTATTCTACCGGTAACGTCATTACGTTCAGCGGTACGTTCATTCTGAAGATTAGCCATTTAAATGAAGCCTCCCCTGATTTAGCTGAAAATCCGCATACATTATACACAAATATATAAAAAATAAAAAAGATTAATAATAGGCAGCTTTTAGGATATCTAATGAAAAAAGGTTGCCTCTTACTGAGACAACCTTCTTATTTCTGGTTGCGGAGGCGGGACTCGAACCACACGACCTCCGGGTTATGAGCCCGGCAAGCTACCAACTGCTCCACTCCGCGATGTCAATCGCCTGCACTTAATAAAGGAATAAATGGTGCTCGTGACCGGACTTGAACCGGTACGGATTTTACTCCGACGGATTTTAAGTCCGTTGCGTCTGCCAATTCCGCCACACGAGCCTATCCGTAAGTGCTGAATGATATTATCATCATGCCTCTTTAAAGTCAAGACAAGATTCTTTTACCTCTGTCAGAAATGACAGGAAACCGTAACATAAGTATATTGATTGAAAACATAAGAGCGTTACAATTAAATATATTATTTTATAAAGGAGATTAGACTTATGCCTAACGATCCTGAAGATTTTAACAAGACCAATGGTTTCAACAATCCTGATAACAAGGATGATTTTGTTGATTCCTCTTTTGGCGTACGTTTTACACCCGGGGACAAAACAGAGTCTATCGCAGACAAGCTTAAAGAAACTAAAGAGAATATTGAGAAGAAGGCAACTGATACTGCTTCCGCAGGAACCAGCAGATTCGATCCCAATGCTTCTGATGGTTTCAAGGACAGTTTTAAAGACGAATTCGATAACTTTGAATTCGACTCCTCCATATCTGCTTTCAAGCCTTTCGCTACACCTGCACAGACAGATGCGCCCAAGACCGAGCCGATGTCAAAAGCATTAAAGCAGAAGCCTGTTTCAAATGAGCCTGTCTTCCCTAAGGATGGCGGCACATTTGATAAGCCTGCTTATACACCCAAGGCACCCGAACCGCCGAAGGAAGCACTTCCCAAGTTCAACGAGATCGACAGCAAGACAAATACCGCTAAGCCTGCAAACGATAAGTTCTTTAATTCCGGCAACGGTCTTGATTTTGCTACTTCCGAACACGATAAGAAGACAAGTCCTTTCGCTAATGCAGAGAAGCCCGAACAGCCCAAGCCCGGCAATATCGATATTCCCAAGGCTGAAGCTCCCTCTGCTCCTGCAAAGCCTTCTGCACCTGCTGCTCCCGCTAAGCCTGTAAGTCCTTTTTCAAGCTCCGCGCCTGAAGCAAAGCCTGCACAGAAGGCACCTGAATCAACAAACAACCAGTCAGCAGGATACAGACCCTACCCGTCTGCTTCCATGACAAATCTTTTCACATCACCTGCACAGTCATCGAAAAATGCTGAGAAGGCATTTGCAGAATTTCTTGATGATGACTTTAAGCCTTCATCATCTGCACCTATCAGTCCTTTCAAATCAGTTGCATCGAAAACACCTGCTGAACCGGCTAAGCCCGCAACTCCTGCAGCTCCTGCAGCTCCTGCAGCTCCCGCAAAGCCTGTTGAGCCTGCAAAGCCCACAGCACCTGCAACGGCTACTACAGTTACCGGAGCTACCATTACAGCAGCTTCTGCAGTAACTGCACCTAAGGTTGAACCTGTTAAGCCCGCTGCACCCGCTGCTCCCGTTAAACCCGTTGAACCCGCAAGGCCCTCAGCACCCGCTGCTCCCGTTAAGCCCGTTGAACCTGCAAGGCCCGCAGCACCTGCTGCTCCCGCTAAGCCCGTTGAACCCGCAAGACCTGCAGCACCTGTTGCACCCGCTAAGCCCGTTGAACCCGCAAGACCTGCAGCACCTGTTGCACCCGCTAAGCCGGCTGAACCTGCAAGACCTGCAGCACCTGCTGCTCCCGCAAAACCTGCTGAACCCACAAAGGCTGCAGCAACAACCGGAGCTGCCGTTACAGCAGCCGCTGCCACCGCAGCAGCAACTGCAGCCGCAGCACCTAAGGCAGTTGAGACAGTTAAGGCACCCGCTGAGACAGCACAGCCCCAGAGACCTGCAGCATCTGCACCCAAAGCTGAAACTCCTGCACCTAAGGCAGAGGCAGCTGCAGCTCAGGCACCCACTCAGAGACCCGGTGCTTCTAATAGCAAACCCGCACCTCAGGCTGCTCCTGCAGCACAGAATGCACCTTATTCACCTTTCGAAGCTAAGGGCAAACAGCCTGTTGCAGCTACAAGAGGCGTATCACATTCATCTCATCAGGATAAGACGATCTCTCCTGTAACTACAGTTAAGAAGTCCAAGAAGCGCGTTAAGGAAACAAAGTCCGCAAAGGATCCGGGACTTGCAGGTCTCATTACTTTCCTTGTAATCATCTTCCTTGCGATCGGTATTTTGTGGGCATTGGATAACATGTCCGGAATCAGAGCTTTCTTCGGAAAGAGAACTATCGAGACTATTCCTACCGTAACTACTGAGACTACGGAAGAAAAGCCTACAGAGACTACAACCGAAGTTACAACTACAACGACTGAGGCTACTACAACTACAACAGAAGCCACGACAACTACTACCGAAGCTACCACTACAACAACGGAAGCTACGACAACGACCACAGAGGCTACAACAACTACAACTGAAGCTACTACTACAACAACGGAAGCTGTAGTCGTCACAACAGCTGATACAGCTGAAACAGCCGAAGGTGAATGTGTAATCGCGATCAGTACAAAGATCACCAAGTTCAAGACAATGGACAAGGGATTCAAGTTCACGATCGAACTTACAAACACAAGTAACAAGACATGCAGTCTTCCTAAGTCACTTAATTACCTGGATATGAAGTTCTTCTGTAACTCAACGATTACCGAAGTTACATCCGAATGCTTCAACTTCAGCGCTAAGAAAGACGGTGTAACATTCAGAGGAACACCTAAGGAAGTTACTATCAAGCCGCGTGCAACATACTCATTCACAGTTTATGTAAACACTAAGGAGAACGTATCCTCCTACGGCTACAAGACAGCATACTTCGACTGGAAGAAGTAATCCTTAAAAACAATCTATCAAAAAAGCCGCTTAGGACAGCACTTGATGATCTTAATTGAAATGCTTTATTCTTCAGGCTTTTTTACGGTATCGAAAACGAACTTGCCTTTTTTGAAATCGATCTTAAGAGATACAACATCCTTCAGCGCGCCTGAAAGGAACATCTCTGCAAGAGGATCTTCGATATTGGATCTTATTGCCTTGCGCAAAGGTCTTGCGCCGTACTTCTCGTCGTAACCGAGTTCTGCAAGTCTGTCACCTGCAGCCTTGGTGATCGAGCCCTTGATATGTTTCTCGTCGAGCGAAGAGAAAACATCCTTGATCATGATATTAACGATCTGGCGGATCTCCTCAGGCTTCAATGACTTGAAGATGATCGTCTCATCGACACGGTTTAAGAACTCAGGACGGAATGTCTCTTTGAGCGCGCTCTGGACATGCTGTTCAAGAGCTTCGTGCGTATCATTGAAGAAACCGATCGTATTTGCCTTAGCGGAGCTTCCGGCATTGGAAGTCATGATGATGATGCAGTTCTCAAAGTTTACGTGCAGGCCGTGGCTGTCAGTAAGGACACCGTCATCCAACATCTGCAGGAGAAGATTGAATACGTCATGGTGAGCCTTTTCGATCTCGTCGAAAAGGATTACCGAGTAAGGCTTTCTTCTTACCTGTTCGGTGAGCTGTCCGGCATCATCGAATCCGACATAACCCGGAGGAGAACCGATAAGCTTAGATACTGAATGAGCTTCCATATATTCGGACATGTCGACTCTGATCATTGCATCTTCAGAATCGAACATAGCCTCAGCCAACGCCTTAACAAGTTCCGTCTTACCTACGCCGGTAGGTCCGACGAATATGAACGATGTAGGCTTATGCTTCTTGGTAAAGCCTGCCCTGTTACGTCTTACGGCACTGGCAACGGCATGTACTGCCTCATCCTGGCCGATAACACGTTCGTGGAGCTTCTTCTCGAGATTTGCAAGCTTCTGTGTCTCAGTCTCGGAAATGGACTTCAAGGGAATGCCTGTCCACATCTCAACTACTCTGGCGATATCTTCTATCTGGATAGGATCAGGAATGATGTCACTCTCAAGAGCATTGACCTCGTTCTGAAGCTTATCTACGGAAGCCTTAAGCTCAGCAGCTTTCTCATAATCGCCTTCACGCTCTTCAGGTGAGGAATTCTCCATTGAATCGATCACCTGCTGATGTTCGGCTTTTGCCTTCTCAAGAGCTTTCTTTGTGTTGGCAAGCTTAACAAGCTTTACATTCTTAAGGTTTGCGGCAGAACCTGCTTCATCGATAAGGTCGATTGCCTTATCGGGAAGATATCTGTCAGTGATGTATCTCTTCGATGCCTTAACGGCAAACTCGATCACGTCATCCGGATAGTAGACATTATGGTGCTTCTCGTAGTAGTCCTTAATGCCCTTAAGGATCTCAATAGACATCTCGACAGAAGGCTCATCGAGCATGACCTTCTGGAAACGTCTCTCGAGAGCAGAATCCTTCTCGATCCTCTTATACTCTGCTGTAGTCGTGGAGCCGAGGATACGCAGTTCGCCTCTTGCAAGCGCAGGCTTTAAGATGTTCGCAGCGTTCGTGGAACCTTCTGCGTCACCTGCACCGATTATCGTATGCAATTCATCGATAACAAGGATGATGTTCTCTGCCTTGATCGCTTCGTTGATAACACCCTTGATACGGCTCTCGAACTGGCCTCTGAACTGTGTGCCTGCGACCATTGCAGGAAGATCAAGCTGCCAGACCTGCATGTTAAGGAGCTTCTCGGGAACGGATCCTTCGACGATCTTAACTGCCAGACCCTGTGCTACTGCAGTCTTACCTACACCGGGTGCACCGATGAGAACAGGATTGTTCTTGGAACGCCTGTTAAGGATCTGGATAACACGGTCTATCTCCGCTTCACGGCCGATGATACGGTCGATCTTGCACTCTGCTGCACGCTCAGTAAGGTTGGTACCGAATTCATTGAGGTACTTAAGGCGCGGTTTGCCTCTGCCCTTTCTGGCGTCCTTGGTGTTCTTTCCGTCACCTTCATCATCAGCCTGGTTACCGGGCCTTTTGCCGAAGAGCGAATCAAAGATAGAAGGCATCTCCTTCTTCTTTCCGTCATCGGACTTATCGTCAGCCTTGTCATCAGGATCAGTAATACCTACCGGTGTTGAATCCTCATCGAATTCATAA
Source organism: Oscillospiraceae bacterium (assembly GCA_902780785.1). Lineage (GTDB taxonomy): Bacteria > Bacillota > Clostridia > Saccharofermentanales > Saccharofermentanaceae > Saccharofermentans. The sequence goes on from CACZGS010000003.1 coordinate 30,425, forward strand.
CCGTCTTCATCATCTTCAAAAGGCTCACCGAAGCCGTCGCCGGATGCCAAAGACTTCAAAAACTCGGTAGGGTCAGCCGAAAAGCCGCTCTGACTTGCGAGTTCTTCCAATCTGTCGCTCATCTCGTCGATATTGTCTGCGTTGATGCCTGTCGCCTTGAACATATCGGTAACACCCGATATGCCTGATTCATAGGCGCATTTTAAACAAAAGCCTTCGTCGATCCTGGCGCCGTTCTCATAGCGGCTGGTAAAGACGATAGCATGTCTTTTTTTACAAATACTACAAAGTGCCATTACTCTTCTCCGTTATCCTCTTCCCTTATCCTGCGTCTTACCTTGGGACCGGTAAGAATGTCGTATTGTTCTTCCTCGAGCCTTGCGGTGTCGATGAATGACGAAATATCCTTATACTGACCGTTCTTCTTTGCCTTCTCAAGCAGAGGCTTTAAGAACTGTCCCGTGTAAGATTTTTTGCATTTTGCAATCTCTTCGGGCGTGCCCGTGACGACTACTTCGCCGCCTCCGTCTCCGCTCTCGGGACCCAAGTCAATTATGTGATCTGCCGTCTTTATGACATCCAGATTGTGCTCGATTACGACCACAGTGTTCTTATTTTCGGTTAGGCGTTCTAAAATGTCAACCAATTTATGAACGTCCGCAACGTGCAAACCCGTGGTGGGTTCATCTAATACATATATCGTTTTTCCGGTCGATCTTCTCGACAATTCCGAGGCAAGTTTGATCCTTTGTGCCTCACCGCCCGAGAGTGTCGTCGAAGGCTGTCCGAGCTTGATATAGCCGAGGCCTACGTCCTGCAAAGTCCTGACCTTCTTATAGATCGCCGGATGGTTCTTAAAGAAATCAACGGCCTCATCAACGCTCATGTCGAGCACGTCGGAGATGTTCTTGCCGTTATATCTGACTTCCAGAGTCTCACGGTTATATCTCTTACCCTTACATACGTCGCAAGTAACGTAGATATCGGGAAGGAAATGCATCTCGATCTTGTTAACGCCGTCACCTGCGCACGCCTCACAGCGTCCGCCCTTGGTGTTAAAAGAGAATCTTCCTGCCTTATAGCCTCTCTGCTTTGCGTCAGGCGTCTCAGAATAGAGCTTACGTATCAGATCGAAAAGTCCGATATATGTCGCAGGATTACTCCTCGGAGTCCTTCCTATCGGGCTCTGGTCGATGCAGATGATCTTATCGAGGTTGGAATAACCCGTGATGCGCTCACACTTTACCTTCTTCTTCCTGGAGCCGTTGAGCTCATGCTCAAGGTAAGGAACCAGCGTCGAATTGATAAGCGATGACTTGCCTGAGCCTGATACGCCCGTAACGACCGTGAAAAGGCCGATCGGGATATCAACATCGATATTCTTAAGGTTATTTACATATGCGCCCTTGATCTTAAGAAGCTTCTTATCGTCGAACTTTCTCCTGTTCATGGGAACCGGAATGAACTTCTTGCCGGACAGATACTGGCCTGTCATGGATTCTTCGACCTTGATGATGTCATCAATAGAACCCTGCGCAATGATCTGACCTCCGAACGAACCCGCGCCGGGGCCGATATCGATGATATGGTCGGCAGCTCTCATGGTATCCTCATCGTGTTCTACAACAAGGATCGAGTTACCTAAGTCTCTGAGCTTAAACAGCGTCTTGATGAGCTTGTCGTTGTCTCTCTGGTGTAAACCTATAGACGGCTCGTCAAGAACGTACAGAACGCCCTGCAGGCCCGCACCGATCTGTGTGGCGAGTCTTATTCTCTGTGCCTCACCGCCTGAGAGAGTAGCAGAAGATCTGGACAACGTCATGTAATCCAATCCGACATCATACAAGAACTCAAGTCTCGCCTTGACTTCTCTTAAGATTGGAGCTGCGATCTCCGCATTCTTACCCTTCAATGTGAGGTCAGCGAAAAACTGTCTCATGTTCTTTACGGACATATCGGTAAGTTCCGAGATATTAAGTCCACCGAGCTTTACGGATAAGCTGTTCTTATTAAGTCTTGCACCGTTACATACGGGGCATACGTCGATGCTCATGTAACGCTCGTAAGAAGCCTTTGCCTCTTCACTGCCGGACTCTCTCCAGCGTCTCATAACGCTCGGAACCACGCCTTCCCAGTCAGAATAGTAATCACCTGATCTGGGATATATGGAATTCCTGGTCTCGACCTTAAGCATCTCGCCGCCGTTACCGTAAAGGATAATGTTCTTCACATTCTCAGGGAGCTTATAGTAAGGCACGTCCAATGAGAACTTATACTTCTTTGCGAGCGCTTCGATAAAGCATCTTCCCCAGCTCTTCGGATCGTCAAAGTTCCAGCCTGCAGTCCTTACCGCACCTTCATTGATGGAAAGCTTGGGGTTCGTGATGCAGAGTTCGGGATCTACTGCCGTGAGCGTTCCGATACCTGAGCAGTTCGGGCATGCACCCTCAGGGCTGTTAAATGAGAAGCTTCTAGTATTGATCTCACCGAAGGATATTCCGCAGTCAGGACATGCCAGATGCTGCGAAAAGAATTCCTCGCTGGATTCATAAGTCTTCTCCCCGTCCTTATCTACCGTTGCAGTCTGGAGCTCGACCTGCAAAAGACCGTCAGCGAGCTTCAAAGCCGTCTCGCATGAATCGTAAAGTCTTGTGGTATTAGCTTCCTTAATGACGAGTCTGTCGACGATGACTTCGATCGAATGCTTGTTATTCTTGTTAAGCTCGATCTCCTCATCCAGCTCATATGTAATGTTATCTACTCTTACACGCGCGTAGCCGGACTTCCTGAAGCCGTCAAAGAGCTTGCTGAACTCACCCTTCTTATTGCGTACCACAGGCGCGTAGACGATGGCTCTGGTGCCTTCGGGATATACCTTGAGCTTATCTATTATCTGATCTATTCCCATGGACTTGATCTTCTTGCCGCAGGAAGGACAGAAAGGCTGTCCGACACGCGCATAAAGAAGTCTGAAGTAATCGTATATCTCCGTAACGGTACCGACCGTTGATCTCGGATTGCTGACAGTGGATTTCTGGTCGATGGAGATCGCAGGTGACAGACCTTCGATGCTGTCTAAGTCAGGCTTGTCGAGCTGGCCCAAGAACATCCTCGCATATGAAGACAAGGACTCGACGTATCTTCTCTGTCCTTCAGCGTAGATCGTATCAAAAGCAAGCGAAGACTTACCCGAACCGGAAAGACCGGTCAGTACGACCATCTTCTTCCTGGGGATATCAACGTCGATATTCTTGAGGTTGTGCTCTCTGGCGCCTCTTATCTTAATGTACTTGTTCTCATCCATAAAAATTATTCCTTTGTGAACAAAAAGACGGACATCGGTCAAGATGTTCGTCCTTCATCACATTTTGGTGACCCCAAGCGGATTCGAACCGCTGATTGCGCCGTGAGAGGGCGCCGTCTTGACCACTTGACCATGGGGCCTTTTTGTTTGCCCGAGTATATTACCACAGGATTATAACCTGCGCAAGTACAAAGGGCACGAATATCTGACCTTATATGCGGCCAATATTCAGATATCAGATGTTTTCTGTCCTCTTATCGGAAGGAATGTACGCTCTGCGCTTGTTTACGCACTTGAAAGCAGGTCTCATGATACGGCCGCCGGATACGAGTTCCTCGATCCTGTGAGCGCTCCATCCTGCAATTCTTCCGCAAGCAAACAAAGGTGTATAGAGCTCAGTCGGGATACCGAGCATTGAATATACAAGGCCTGCGAAGAAATCGACATTTGCGCAGACGAGCTTATCGGACTTCTTAACCTCATGGAAAACCTCAGGTGCGAGCTTTTCGACAAGGATATAAAGATTGTAAAGATCCATGTTGCCCTTCTCTTTTGCGAGAACCTCAGCATACTTTTTGATGACAACAGTTCTCGGGTCGGACAATGTATAAACAGCGTGACCAATACCATAGATAAGTCCGGACTGGTCAAAAGCCTTCTTGTTGATGATGTCAGCAAGGTACTGCTTGATAGCTGCCTCGTCTGTCCAGTCGGATACGTGCTCACGAAGATCCTTCATCATGGCATAAGCCTTGTTGGAAGCGCCGCCGTGCTGGGGACCCTTGAGGGAGCCTACAGCTGAAGCCATAACAGCATATGTATCAGAGCCTGTTGAAGTAACGGCGTGAGTTACGAATGTGGAGTTGTTACCACCGCCGTGCTCAGCGTGAAGGACGAGCATCACATCTAAGATCCTTGCCTCGAGTTCTGTGAACTCACCGTCAGGTCTGATCATGTGAAGGATGTTCTGGGCGGTGTTGTACTCGGGAACAGGTGCATGAATATACAGATCCCTGTGCTCGATGTAGTGTCTTCTTGCCATATATCCGTAAGAGATGAGCACGGGGAATCTTGCGATAAGCTCTGTGCACTGTCTTACGACATTTGCGATATCTGTTGAATCGGGATTATCGTCATATGAATAGAGCGCAAGGATAGATCTTGCGAGCTTGTTCATGACATCCGGAGAAGGCGCCTTCATGATCATGTCTTCTGTGAAGCCCTCAGGAAGAGGTCTTACGCTCTGAAGCAATGAATTGAATTCCTTAAGTTCAGATGCAGTCGGAAGCTCACCTGTAAGAAGCAGGAAAGCTGTCTCCTCATATCCGTATCTTCCTTCGGAGAAGAATCCGTTTACGATGTCTTTTACTTCATAACCCTGATAGAAAAGCTTACCCTCAACGGGGATCCTGTCGGCATCATCAACGATATAACTCATTACCTCACCTACTTCGGTAAGGCCTACAAGAACGCCCGTACCGTCATTGTTACGGAGTCCTCTTTTAACGTTGTACTTTGTGTACAGGTCCTTATTGATATGTGATTTTACTTTTGCTACATCAGCAAGTCTGTTGATAAGCTCTTCTTTTTGTTCAAATGCCATGTTCCGTCTGTCTTTCTGCTATCTTCACTTAGACTAGCGCCTATAATACCAGATATTATAAAACTTTTCTTTTAATAGGGTTTGCGCGCTCTTAGACGAATAATTATGCAAACAAAGTGCATTTAGTTGTTTAGTCTATGCAAAAATACGCTCTTACAAAAGCTTTGAAAGCTCGTATCCGATTACTGATGCCGCTACTGCCGCATTGAGAGATTCGGCTTTTCCCTTCATCGGGATCTTAACAAGCTTAGTGCATTTTTTTGCAGTCTCATCAGTCAGCCCGTCTCCCTCATTGCCGATAAAGTATGCGCATGGGAGCTTAAGATCACCTGATCCTAATTCATTTCCCTTAAGATGAGTTGCAATTGTCTCTATTTTCGCGCTCTCGAAAAAGCTGAAACATTCATCCATAGTCTTTCTTACGACCGGGATATGCCATACGGATCCCATTGTGGCTCTTATGACCTTGTCATTATATGGATCGCATGTTGTGGGGCTTACGATAACCGCGGTAAGGCCGAACGCGTCAGCCATCCTGATTATGGTTCCCAAATTGCCCGGATCCTGCGTGTTCTCGAGCACTACGTAGATATCCTTGCCGTCGCCCTTTCGCGGGATATCTGCACTGATACCCGGCTCGTTTATGATCATCGCAACGCCCTGCGGATTAACCGTCTGAGATATCTTCGCGAAAACATCTTTGCTAAGCACGAGAGGCTCAATTTCAGGCGTGAATTCTCTTGCCCAGGAGATCTTATCTTCTGTAACGATCACTTCCCTGGCCTTCCGGCCGCTCGATAACGCTTCCTCACAAAGCCTTGTACCCTCAAGACAGATCACGCCTTCCTTCTTGGCTTCTGATCTTTTGGTAAGCTTTGCAATACGCTTTACGTTCGGATTGTCACGGCTTGTAATGACCAATTCTTTTGTCTCCTTTGTTCCCGCTTAGAACATTATATAACACAATAAAAAAGTTGCGCGAGAACGGATCTCACGCAACTTGGAAATTCAATTTGATTGGCAATATCAGAGAGCTGCCTTTGCCTTCTCAACGAGAGAAGCAAAACCTGCTGCATCTGTAACTGCGATATCGGAAAGAACCTTACGGTCAAGCTCGATACCAGCCTTCTTGAGGCCGTTCATGAATCTGGAGTAGCTCATGTCGTTCAAACGGCAAGCTGCGTTGATACGAACGATCCAAAGTCTTCTGAACTCTCTCTTCTTGTTTCTTCTGTCTCTGTAAGCATAGTTGCCGGACTTAAGAACCTGCTGGTTAGCAACCTTGAAAAGCTTGCTCTTATGACCCCAGTAACCCTTTGCTGCCTTTAAAATCTTATGATGACGCGCTCTTGTGCGGATTCCTCTTTTAACTCTTGACATTATCTTGTCCTCCTAAATTCTAAGCAATTAAGCGTAAGGGATCATCTTCTTGATGATTCTTGCATTCTGATCTGAGCATACCTGGTTGTGTCTGAGGTGTCTCATTCTCTTAGTAGGTCTCTTGCTCAAAATGTGGCTTCTGAATGCCTGCTTGTGGAGAACCTTACCGGTACCTGTTACCTTAAATCTCTTCTTTGAAGAAGTGTGTGTCTTCTGCTTGGGCATATTATCTTTCCTCCTAAATTATTTTTTCTTTGCCGGTGACAGGTACATTACCATGTTCCTGCCCTCTAACTTCGGCGGCCTGTCTACTGATCCATATTCGGTTACGCTCTGTGCGAATGTATCGAGCACTTCGAAACCTTTATTCTGGAAAGCCATCTCGCGGCCTCTGAATCGGATGTTAACCTTAACTCTGTCGCCTGCCGAAAGGAACTTTACGACCATCTTGCGCTTTACTTCGACATCGTGAACGTCTGTTGTAAGCTTTAAGCCGACTTCCTTGAGTTCTGTCTCTTTCTGCTTCTTCTTTGCTTCCTTCTCTCTCTTACCCTTCTCGAAAAGGAACTTGTTGTAATCCATGACTCTGCAAACCGGGTTATCAGGATTAGGTGAGATGCAAACGAGATCCAGATCAGCTTCTTCAGCACTCTTGAGAGCTTCCTCGATCGGAACTACACCGATCATCTGTCCTTCTGCGTCAATGAGACGAACCTGAGGGAACTTGATAGCTCCGTTAATCATCTGATTATCATTGGTCTTAGCGATGGTAGCCACCTCCTTGTTTAAGACTTACTTTAACTACATAAAAAAAGAACGGATAAAATCCGTTCTCTCATAACTACCCTGCCTTAATGGCAACCCCTCTAAAAATAGGTTAATTATCTAGTTATTGACCTCTTTACTAGCTATCGCCGCTTGAGGTGAGAATCGGATGTTCTTCTTTCACGAGCGATATAATACTTAAACTTTGCCACAAAGTCAATACTTTTGATAAAATCTCACAACGCCTTGATTAATGAATGACTTTCAGGAATGATCTTCTGTGTATCGGAGTCATGCCTTTTTCGCGTATCGCGGTGTAGTGATCCTTGGTCCCGTAGCCCTTATGTTTAGCGAATCCGTAGCCCGGATACTGCTCATCGTATTCCATCATGATATGGTCTCTCGTAACCTTCGCAAGGATGGATGCGGCAGCGATCGAATCTGATTTTGCATCACCCTTTATGATCGGAATAACGTCCAGACCAGTGCCGGAGAGATTAACAGCGTCGATAAGAAGGATGTCGGGAGACTTACCCTTGGATGCTAATTCCTTTACGCAGTTTCTCATTGCTTTTTTCGTTGCTTCCAGGATATTTATCTCATCGATCTCTTCAGGCGTGGAACTGCAGATAGCATATGCAAGTGCTTTTTCCTTTATCTTCTCGAAAAGTTCTTCCCTCTTCTTCTCAGATAACTTTTTGGAATCGTCTAAGCCCAATATCTTCTCATTTGGATCGAGAATGCAGCATGCGGCTACAACAGGGCCTGCCAAGGGTCCCCTTCCCGCTTCATCGATACCGCCGATCATCTTATAACCTTTGGCAAAGCAGTCATTCTCGTATTCATACATCGCATCATATTTTGCGATAAGCTGTTCCTGTGTAAGCTTGGGCATATACCGTTCCTCTGTTACTTAAAATCCTCAGGAAGCTCTAATGTGATCCTTCCCGTTCTGCCTTCTCTTAAGTCGTTTAAGAAGAGCCTTGCAAAGCGTTCTTCATCGATCCTTCCGCCGCTCATGATGCAGCCTCTCTTCTTTGCCATCTCAAGGAAAAGATCATAATAAGGATCCTGGAAATATCCGTCGTCTTCAGGCTCTTTTATATCAACATCAACGCCGTAACGTTCACTCAAAAGACCCGGATAGATATCTATCATTATCTTCATCGTCTCATAAGCGACTTTGACGACATCGGTAATCTCTTCTTTAACAGAACCCAGAGCCGTAAGGCATATGCCGCTCTTCGCGTTCGCGATCCTTGGCCACAATACGCCTGCCATATCCATGAGCTCTAATCTGCCGCCTGTCATGATCCACTTGAAGTCTTTCGTGACGCCCGGCTTATCACCTGTGACAGCAGCTTTTCTTCCTGCCAGAGCATTAATTATCGTCGACTTTCCTGTATTAGGCGCGCCTACCACCATTACTCTTACAGGGCGCCCTATCCTGCCCTTCTCAGCGGCCTTCTCAAGCTTATCCTTCATCATCTCCATGGTGATCGCGTTAAGCTTGTCAAAGCCCTTCTTATGCGTGCTCTCGAGCGCACAGGCACGTGTATTGTCAGATTCGAAGCTCTCGATCCAGCGTGATGTTTTCGAAGGGTCAGCAAGATCAGCCTTATTGAGGATAACGATCCTGGGCTTGGTTCCTATTATCTTATCGAGTTCCGGATTCCTGCTCGAAAAAGGTATTCTCGCATCGCACGTCTCATAAACAAGATCGACGAGCTTTAATCTCTCGCCTGTCTCGTTTAAGGCCTTTCTCATGTGCCCCGGAAACCAGTTAATGTCATTCTTTCTCTCAGCCATATTAACCTCTAAGATTATTTACCTGATGATTTTAACACAAAAGAAAGAGGTTGCCTCATATGAGACAACCTCTTGTAAATCGAATTGAAAACCGCTATCAGATCTTCTGTGTGATCTTTGCAGCCTTGCCCTGACGATCGCGGAGATAATAAAGCTTTGCTCTTCTGATCTTACCCTTACGAATAACATCGATGTGATCGATCTTGGGTGAGTTTACAGGGAGAATTCTCTCTACGCCGATACCATAAGATACACGGCGAATTGTTATTGTCTCTGAAAGGCCCTGGCCTTTTCTTGCGATGACATAGCCTTCGAATACCTGAATACGCTCCTTAGCGCCTTCCTTGATAAGGAGGTGAGCCTTAACGAAGTCTCCGACTTCTACTTCAGGATACTGGTTGCGAATATTCTCGCTCTCGATGACTTTTACTAAATCCATATTGTACGTTTCCTCACTTTCCTGCAGATGTTCTTGCCTGGATAGTGGCAGAGGACCACCCTGATAACTGGAGAATTTTAGCACATGCCTCTTTCAAAGGCAAGCATTTTTGCCCAATCACTTTCGGAAATGTCCAATTTGTCAAGCATATCGGGCCTGTTGTGCCATGTATCGACAAGTGCGGCGATACGGTTATATTCCGCAATCGCAGCATCATTGCCGTTCTTGAGGACTTCCGGGACCTCCTTGTCATGCCAGACAGGAGGCTTTGTATACTGGGGCGCTTCGAGCATTCCGTCAGTATGAGATTCGTTGGTATAGGCCTCCTCATTCGGAAGAACGCCCGGAACGAGCCTTGCCACGGCGTCGATGACGACGATTGCCGCTGTCTCACCGCCCGTTAAGACATAATCTCCGATCGATATCTCCTCATCACAGATCTCGTTTATTACGCGGGCATCGATGCCTTCGTAATGGCCGCAGATGATGAGAAGGTTATCGTATTTCGCGAGCTCATGAGCCTTGGCCTGGTTGAAGACTTTGCCCTTTGGCGACATATATACAGTATGAGGTTTCTTGCCTCCGCAGAGTTCGACAGCCTTTTCGAAGGCTCCGAAAACAGGCTCCGGACGGATCATCATGCCCGTACCGCCGCCGTAGATGGTGTCATCAACGCGTCCGTAGTTATTCGGAGCGTAATCTCTCATCTGTATGCACTCCAAAGAGATCGCGCCCTTGGCGATGCCCCTGCCCGTAATGCTCGTATTCAGATAAGTACTTACCTGCTCCGGGAATAATGTCGCTACGTAGAAGTTCATGTGCCGGCCTGATCTCCGCTGATTATTGCTATGTTGCCGTCCTTATCGACCTTGATCGCTGTACCGCAGTAGTCACAATAACCTACGGTAGTCCTGCGGATCTTGAGGTTGCTCGCACCGCAGTTAGGACAGTTAACGGCTACATACTGAGTCTCAAGTTCGTCCTCATACTTCTTTCTGTTGAAGTCGGTCTTCTTCTGGTCTGCCACAGCCTTAGCCTGCTTGGCGGCTTCCTGTGCCTGCAGCGTCTTCTGCTTTGCAACGGCGATCTTACGCTTCTTAACGATATTTGCCGTGATGATCAAACCGATGACTAAGATAACAGCTGCAGCAGCGATAATGCCCATCTGTCGGAACGAAAGCTGTTTCTGCATTATCCTCTCGCCGGCATTCTTGAAAGAATACTTAAAGAAATATCCTTCATTAAGATCTGTATCGGTATAGAAGTAATCAATGAAATCCAAAAGGATCTCTCTTGCCTGTTCATCTAATACCTGAGTCTCGGCATCGTAGCCGGGTGTTACCGTACAGATATATTCTGATGAGTTGTTCGGATATTCGCGGAAGATAACGATCATGTGACCTTCATCGATGCCGAAAAGCTCCTTATACTTTGCTTCAGCAAGATCTTCAAGGCTCTGCGCTGACTCATACTGTCCGCCGTCTTCACCGGTGATCCAGAGATAAGGCTGAACTCCCGTACTCTCATAGAAAGACTTCATACCGTCGATAAGTGCGTCTTCCTCGCCTTCTTCATCGATCCAGTCGCCCCAGTCATCCTGATACCAGACATCAACAGGTGTGCACTTGGATTCGGGCAGTGCTTCTCTGTTTTCCGTCGAACGCTCGATCAGGAAAAACTGAACAGGCTGAGGGATCTCGTCACTCAGGCCGAAATAGACGCCGCCCGCAATAACGGCCATGACAATAAGCGTGACGAAAGTTGAAAAGCATCCTCCACCGCCGCTGCCGCCGGAAGAGCCGCCCGAATAACGCGAACTGCCGGAACGGTATGATGATGAACCAGATGAATGATAAGACGAGCTGCTCGCATGATGTGTATTGCTGCTTGCGTGATGTGTATGGCTGCTCGAATGATGTGAACTGTGGTGGGAACCACCGCCTCCGCCGCCTCTGCCCATAATCTGTTCCTCCCTTATACACTGCAGTAACGCAGCTTACTCCAAAAGAGATAATATCATAATCAATGGCTGTTTTCGATTTGCGGACATATGACATCTTGGTACATTTTGTAAAACAGCGGTAAACTGTTTGCCAGCATTTTGCCTTTGATACGATGCAGAATTTATTGTGTTCTAAAATAGAATAAGATTAACAATTATCTTATTGGGGAGTGAAAGGACGGTTACTTATGGGAAAAACTAATAAAAAGATCGGTGCGGCTCTTATGTCTTCTGCAATGCTGTTGTCTTTTACGGCATGCGCTCTTAAGCAGCCTGTCTATACTGCTGCAAGCACTAACGCAGATAATACTGTAAGCACCTCCGCTACAAGCGCAGGCACTTCGGCATCAGAAGCCGGCATGAATAAAGTCTATGCTTACAGTTCCCTTCTTGCATGTCTCGAAAACGTTGAATTGAAAGTGGAAAAGTACGACTGGATGACTATAGGTCATGAAGATTCCAACTGGCTCTTCCCGTCAGAAAACATACCCTGCGCGCTTGCTGACCTTACAGGCGACGGAATAGAAGAACTTATTGTCATGGAAGGACAGGATAATCTCAGCGCAGTGCTGGAAGTATATTCCTACGATGAATCGGAAAAGGATTCAAAGGTCATACTTACCGTAGATTCCCTGAATATGCAGGCGGAAGCCGCACGCGGCGTTGTCGTCGGAACAACTTCAGACGGAAAGCTTGTCATTATCGACTGTCCAAGAAATCAAGATGAATACATTACCTATATCGTCTATTCTTTCAACGGCAAGGAACTGGTACCTTCTGAATCGGCAGTTTATTTCGTATCCTATACCGATGATAATTCCAATTCCTATAAGAATTACAAGGTAAACGACAACGGAGTATCCGAACAGGACTATAATGCCAAGGCAGAGGAGATAATCAACTCCATAGGCTGTCTGTACCAGTATGCATTCGTATTCGGAGACAGCTTAAAGACAAAGGTATCCTCACTGAATTCAAACGCAATGAGTTACCAGGCTATGCATGAGTATCTTAAAGGGAAGATCAATTAAATATCAGTCGTACAATTCATAGAGGCCTTCAGGCAATCTGCACTTGATATAACCTGCCTCTATATCGACTTCATAACAATAGACTTTTACAAAGGGGAGCATGAGATTTTTCTTCTTATTCTCCCTTTTTATTTCGAGCGTGAACTGGGGACCTGTTGCAAAACAGTCGATGACTTTGCCGAGATCTCCCCTGTCATCGTCGATTACATTAAGACCTTTAAGGTCAGTGATGAAATAGTTGTCCTTCTTGAGCTTTACGGCTTTCTCCCTCTCAACGGCAATGAATCTGCCTCTTAAGAGTTCTGCCTTGTCTCTGTCAAGGACACCATCGAGTTTTATAAGGACATTTCCTCTGTCGAGTCTTGCGGACGCGCATGATGAAGCTTCGGGCTTCTCGAAATTCTGCCCGCAGATGAAGCATTCCTTAAGCTTAAGGAAACGGCGCGGGTCGTCCGTAAGGGGGTAAACCTTAAGTTCCCCACGGACGCCGTGCGCGCCGGTTATCTTTCCAATAATGATGAGTTTATCCAAAAGAATCAGCCTACTATATCGACTATTACACGCTTACCTTCTTTGAGGTACTTAGCCTTCATGATAGAACGGATAGCCTGAGCTCTCTTACCGTTCTTGCCGATAATCTTTCCTGTATCCTCGGGAGCAACGGACAGCTCGAAAACAACAGTGTTTCCGCGCTCTGTCTTCTTTACGTTTACCTCATCGGGATTGCTGACAAGTTCCCTGGCGATATAAACCAATAAATCGTCCATATAAAGCTCTCCTTCCTATTATTTAAGTATCAACTGAAAGATTATCAGATAATACCCTGCTTCTTAAGAAGAGACTTTACTGTATCTGTGGGCTGAGCTCCGTTGGAGATCCACTTCTTTGCTGCCTCTGCATCGATCTTAACGCTGTCTGTTTCCTTCATGGGATCATAGATACCGATCTCCTCGATGAAACGACCGTCTCTGGGATATCTGGAATCAGCAACTACTACACGATAGAAAGGTGCCTTCTTCTTACCCATTCTTCTTAAACGAATCTTTACTGCCATTTTGTTTTCCTCCAAAAAATATTGTTTTTTGTTTTTTTATAATCTACGCCAAGTTAATGACGGGATCTACTTTATCTTCTGCCCTTGCGCTTCTTCTTGCGGTCGCGTCTTCCTGTGGGAACGAAAGGTGAATCATCAACATCTTCCTTCGGCGCCCTGAAGCTTCCCAGGCCCTGCGGCATACCTGAACCGAGTCCTGACATGCCACCCATGTTCCCGAGGCCTCCCATGCCGCCCATGTTACCCATGCCGCCGCCCTTAAGGCCCATCTTGGCTGCCTGCTTCGCAAAGCCCTTAGGCATCTTGAAGCCGCCCTTGCCGTTAGAGAACTGCTTCATGATCTTTGCTGTCTGCTCATACTGTGTGATGAGCTTATTTACGTCAGATACCTGTACGCCTGCACCTGCGGCAATTCTCTTTCTTCTGCTCGCATTAAGGATCGAAGGTGACCTTCTCTCCTTCTTTGTCATTGAAGTGATGATAGCCATCTGTCTGTCGACGATCTTATCATCAAGATCTTCTTCATTTACCTTGCCTGCTGCGCCGGGCATCATGCCGACAAGATCTTTAAGTGAGCCCATCTTCTTCATCTGTTCGAACTGTGAATACAGGTCGTCGAGATTGAAGCTGTTGCCCATCATGCGTTCCATTGCCTTGCGGGCTTCTTCCTCGTCGATGTTAGCCTGTGCCTTCTCGATAAGGCTTACGACGTCACCCATGCCGAGGATCCTGTCAGCCATACGCTGAGGATAGAACTTCTCGATTGCATCTACCTTCTCGCCAGTACAGATGTACTTGATAGGCTTGTTGGTAAGCTTACGGATTGATAATGCAGCACCGCCTCTGGCATCGCCGTCGAGCTTTGTCATGATGAAGCCGTCCATGCCGATGTTCTGTTCGAAGAGCTGAGCTACGTTAACAGCTTCCTGACCGATCATCGCATCGACTACGAGGAGCTTCTCGGTAGGGTTAACGGCAGAGGCGATATCTCTGAGCTCTTCCATGAGCTCCTCGTCTGCAACCGTACGTCCTGCAGTATCTATGATCAGGTAATTGCAAAGCATGTATCTTGCCTTGCCTTCACCGTCTTTTGCGATCTTAACGGCATCCTTCTCCTCAGGATCGATATAGCAGTCAACTCCTACAGCGTCACTTAAGACCTTGAGCTGCTGAGCGGCTGCCGGTCTGTGAACGTCTACGGAAACCACCATAGGCTTCTTGCCGTTCTCTTTTAAGAGCTTTGCGAGCTTTGCTGCAGTGGTTGTCTTACCTGCACCCTGGAGACCGTAGAGGATTATGATGTTAAATCCCGTATCGGAAACCTTGAGCTTCTCTTCGCCCTCTTCTCCGCCTAAGAGATCAGTTAATGAATCTCTTACGATCTTTACGATCTGCTGGCCGGGTGTAAAGGACTCCTGAACATCAGCGCCCTTGCACTTCTCGGTCATGTCAGCTACGAATTCTTTAACAACGCCGTAGTTTACGTCTGCCTCGAGGAGAGCCATGCGGATCTCACGCATCATCTCCTTGATGTCGCTCTCGCTTACGCGGGCCTTGCCGCGCATCTTCGAGGTTATATTCTGAAGCTTTTCAGATAAGCTCTCAAACACCTTATTACATTTCCTCTATCAATTCTTCAAGCTCTTTTGCAGCCTTGCCGGTATCACCGCTGTTGATGTGCGCCAGAGCCTTCTTTGCTTTTGCCTGTTGCTTTTCGAAAAGTGCGAGAAGCCCGAGCTTCTCCTCATATTCCTCAAGCTGCTTCTCCGCCCTCTTGACCGTGTCGTGAACGCCCTGTCTTGAGATTCCCTCTGCTTCGGCAATCTCTGCCAAAGTCAGGTCATCGTTATAATAGCTCTCGCAGGTGCGCCTCATTTTGGGCGTAAGGAGATTGCCGTAGAAATCGAGCAAAAGGTCTGTTCTTACTGACTTTTCACGCATTTAAAGGCACGCCTCCCATATTCAAGCCTGCACATAATAACAAAGCTTTATAGGCGTGTCAAGTATTTTTACTTGTCAGAGATAAAATCAGCTTTTTGCCCACCAGTAGCAGTATGCCTGAGTTCTTGCCGCCAGGTTCGTATGCTTAAGGAGTTCCTTAACCTCATCCTTGGTATACCAGCGTGCTTCGATCTCTTCCTCATCGGAAGTGCTGGGCGCAAAATCGCCTTCTGCCTTACCGATAACACAGCAGCTCTTCTCATTCGTTATGCCGACGCCCGAAAAGCTCATCGGCAGCACTTCATCAATGGATACGAGCTTTAAGCCTGTCTCTTCCCAGAGCTCTCTTGCAGCTGCCTTTTCAGGTGTCTCGCCTTCATCTATAAGGCCTGCAGGGAAATTATAAGCAAAGCCTCCGACTGCCATTCTGTATTCCTTGTTGAGCAGGAGCCTGCTGCCGTCCGTGCTCGTGATGATGAGGACAACGGCATCGCACTTTTCCTTGGCAATGTCTTCAATACTCTGGATGTTCTTGTCTCTTGAGACCATTTCATAGATCTTCTTGTTGCCGAGATTGGTCTCATATTCTGCGTTATAAGATGTGATAAAACGTCCTTCGTGGACTTTCCTTATTCCGATGAACTTCATTTCTTTCCCTTCTTTGTATCTTTTCCCATTCTTCTCTTTATAACGTCTTCTTTAGCTACCGAATAGCCGAAGAATCCGAGCTTCTCGCCTAAGAGATAATACTCTCCGTGGTTATAGGCAACAAGCTTTGCGTTCTCCAAGCAGAGCTTGCCGTTCTCATCCAAAAGGTAAGAATCAGCCGTAACGCTCTTGATCTCGCCTACGAACATATCGTGAGATCCGAGCTCCGTGACGCTCTTAACGACGCAGGAGATTGATACCGGAGCTTCCTTAATGGCATATGCATATTCAAGGCCTTCTGCCTTAACGGGTGTAAGTCCGCATGACTTGAACTTATCCTCATTCTCGCCGCCTCTTACGCCGCAGTAATCGCATGCCTTGCAAAGAGACTTCGAAACGAGATTTATTACGAACTCGCCCGTCTCTGAGATAAGCTTATGTGAATATCTGTTCTTGCGGATGCTTACAGATACCATGGGCGGTTCTGAATTGACCGTTCCTGCCCATGCGACAGTCATAATGTTTGCTTTGCCGTCCTTACTGCCTGATGAGACCATAACAACAGGTACGGGATTAAGGATCGTTGAAATCCCGACTTCTACTTTATCGTGCTTAGCCACTTGGTTATACCTCCTTGGAAATGAGCGGTGTTACCGCCGTAAAGCTCTCGTGTAAGAGCAAATAGTCTTTGATATCGATTCCTGCGGAATATCCTACGATGCTTCCGTCCTTACCGATTACTCTGTGGCATGGAACGATGACCGCCACAGGGTTATCAGAGCAGGCGCTTCCTACGGCTCTCGTTATCTTCCTGGCTTCAGAAAGCTTTCCGTCTGTCAGCCTCAAGGCTATGTCTTCGTAACTTGCCGTACCTCCGTAAGGGATGGAATTAAGCGCGTTCCAGACCTTCTTCTGGAAAGGCGTTCCGGTATTGAATACGACATTGATGTCGAAGCCTGCCCTGTTGCTGTCGAAATATTCCTTAAGCTCGACATATGCCCTGGCAAGTTCATCCGGCAGGAATTCCAGCTGGTCCTTCTCGAGATTATATATGCCGTCATCGTTCCTCACCAGACCGCCGTTCGCATCGAGAAGATCAAGACCTGAAGCGACATTGGTTATAAACGGATCTTCGATCTGCTGGCCGTAGTGGAAGAGCTTGACGGAATCTATGTAATCCATACCGCCCGTAACTACTGCCACGCCCCTTTCGAAAGGTACAAAACAGACGTTATATCTGGGATATTCATATGAGAGCATCGCATAAAGACCTGCGTCCTCAAAACCGTTCTTAAGCCTTACCTCGTCCCTTAAGACGGCTTCCTGCATGAAGCCTGCGCCCAAAAGTATGCGCTCCAGGCCTTCATTGCCGTGATTGCAGATGACGGTTACCTTGTGATAGTACTCTTCAAGGAAACAGTATCTTAAGACCTCATCAACAACGCCGCTCTGCGTATCTGCATTGGCATCGTTGGTGAACACAAAGTCTATGTGAGCCCTGCACTTCTTCCTGTCAGGCCTGAAGAGCTTTATCAGGGCATATATGACCTCATCTTTTAATGCGAGCATCGCTTCGCCCTGGCTTCCCGTTCCCAGGGCTCTGATATCATCCTCAATGAGCTTTAATGTACCCTCCATGAGGCCGCGCTTACGAAGCTCGGAGCTGTCTGAAATAAGGATCTTACGAAGAACAATTCTGTCAGCCATAGCATTTCTCCGGATCAAACTCATCATTCTGCTTCACATATTCTGCCGTGTACTCATTGGTCTTAGCGAAGACACTGTTATCAAGAGAATCCGGACAATAAACCGCATTATCCATCGTCTGACGGAAATCAGAGGCCATGTGTCCGAAGATCTCATTTGCTGAAACAAGTTCCCATACTGCATCATTTCTCGTGAGCGGCATAAGGCCTGTCATGTCTTCAAGCCTGTAGATAAGGAGCTGGGCATCAGGATCGAAAGAGATAAATGCCGCAAACTCAGAAGCAAAGTCCTTGCTTCCCGAATCTTTCGCCACACAAAGAGAATATGTGCTTATATAAGGAACGCCGACATTGGTTGCATCATTGCAAGGCAAATGCAAAAGATATAAGCTTCCCGGATAATAATCTGCCCAAGCCCTTATGTTCGCCGATGAATCAACCCACAAAGCAGCTTTTCTCGAATAGATCGGATCCGCGCCGCCGATCAGGTCCTGAGCCAGAGAATCAGAATAGAGACTCCTGACATAGGAAGCTGCATCATTGATAACCTGCTTAGCAGCAAGTTTGTCATTGGAATATTCATCATAGACCATATAAGAGGTCGGGATATCTTTGTTAAAAGCAGAACCCAGATAAGGAATAAGCTCATAAGCTGAAGCAAAGCCTGCAATGTTCCTGTGCTCTTTCTTTATGGCTTCAAGATAAGTCTTAAGGTTCTCGGTAGTATTCTTTGTCTGAAGTTTTCCGGTGCCTGCAGGAATATAATCCGTATTTCCCATAACGATCTTGGCAGAACAGAAATGCGGAACGGCAAAGAATATTCCGTTCTCCGAATCAGCGGTCAGAGCGCCCGAATATACCTGCTGCGCGTTAAGATACGTGCTGTCAGCCAGATAATCATTAAGCGTCTCTGCATATCCTGCTTTGTAAATGCTGGTACTGTCCTGCGTAAGGAACAGATCAGGCGACTTGCCGGAACTCCTCCATTCCTTTATGGTATCGAGATTGACGCCCGTGCTGCCGCAGCCGACATTGGTAATTACGTAATTGGAAGCTACGGAAGACAGATAGTCGGTGCCGATCGTAAGTCCGGTCTCAGAACTGTCCCAAAGGCCGTTATTCTTGCAGTAAAGCATGGCTGCAAGATATTGGATAGTAAGGTCGGAATAAGGGAGCGCGACTTCCAGCTGGCGGATCTCGTCCCCTGCTTCAATATCTGAAGTCTGTTCAGTCTCTTTAGTAGTATCTGTCTCTTCATTCTCGGAAACGATCGTAGGAAAAAGATCATCGCTCTTTTTGCAGCCTGTGAAAAGCGCACCTGACAATGACAGGCACAAAACCAGACTGACTGCTTTCCTTAAGATCTTAAGCGCTTTCACTAATTTTTCCTCCGATAAACCAATTATATCATTCTTATGCCGTTTACTTGCCTTTCTTTCACTTGACACCGAACTTCCAAATAGGTATATTTTTATGGCACGCCAAAGTGGCTCAGGGGTAGAGCAATTCACTCGTAATGAATAGGTCGCGGGTTCGATTCCCGCCTTTGGCTCCAGAAATAAAACAAACCGTGCACTTCAGACAGTAATTGCTACCGCAATTAACTCGTGCACGGTTTATTTTATTTCTGGTTAGTACGGGTTTTGCCGACGCAATTAACTCGTACGGGGGTTGTTTAATTTCCGGTTTTAGAAGGGGCAGGATTATCTGTTATTTCCCCTGCCGTTATTTCCGACGGCCTTATTTAATTTATCAACGGCGTCATTGAGCTTTTTGATCGACTCGTTAAGTCCGTCTATGTCGATGTCGCTGATCTTCTGGATAGCCTCCGACATCGCTTCCGTATTATCTGTAAGGACAGTATCAACATTGGAGATCATCTTATTCATGCCGTCTAAAGAGTTATTTACCTCGCCCATGAGGTTCGTTGCCTCTTCCAAGGTAGTCTCAGCAGCTGTAAGTGTCGTAAGGACCTTGGGAACGATAAGGACAGCAGAAGCAAGGACTACTGCGGCAATGACGATCATGGAGAAGGCTACAACGCCTGTTCTCTTGGCGGTCTTCTTCTGAAGCTTAACAAGTTCTTTAAGAAGTTCCTGCTCTGACGGGCCGGCAGCTTTTGCGGGCGCTTCCTTTACAGGCTCAGGCTTGGTCTCAGCAGGCTTTTCTGCTGCAGGAGCGGGTTCTGTTTTCGAGGTCTCCGCTTCAAGAGCCTTGTTCTCAGTCTCTTCAATGATCTTATTATCGTCTTCCATATTTTCCTCCCAAAATAAAAAAGGGCTGCCTCATAGAGACAGCCCTAGTGTAAAACAATATTAATGGTGGAACAATCTCATTCCTGTGAATGCCATTGCAATGCCGTATTTATTGCATGTCATGATGACATGATCGTCACGGATGGATCCGCCGGGTTCAGCGATGTACTTAACGCCGCTCTTGTGAGCACGCTCGATGTTGTCGCCGAAGGGGAAGAATGCATCAGAACCAAGAGCTACGTTGTCGTTCTTAGCAAGCCATGCCTTCTTCTCTTCTCTTGTGAATACAGCGGGCTTAACCTTGAAGATGTTCTGCCATGTGCCTTCTGCGAGAACGTCCTCATACTCGTCAGAGATGTAAACGTCGATGGCATTGTCTCTGTCGGGACGGCGGATGTCGTCAACGAACTGGAGACCCAATACCTGAGGGCTCTGTCTGAGCCACCAGTTATCAGCCTTGTTGCCTGCAAGTCTTGTGCAGTGGATTCTGGACTGCTGGCCTGCGCCGATACCGATTGCCTGACCGTCCTTAACGTAGCAGACGGAGTTGGACTGTGTGTACTTGAGTGTGATAAGGGAGATCAAGAGGTCGATCTTCTTATCCTCAGGGATGTCCTTGTTGTCAGTAACGATGTTGTCCAAAAGAGCATGGTTGATCTCGAACTCGTTTCTTCCCTGCTCGAAAGTAACGCCGTAAACGTCCTTTGTCTCGATCGGAGCGGGCTTATAAGAAGCGTCGATCTTGATTACGTTATATGTGCCCTTTCTCTTTGTCTTAAGGATCTCAAGAGCTTCAGGAGTGTAATCGGGAGCGATGATGCCGTCGGATACTTCTCTTGCGAGCATTGTAGCCGTGATAGCGTCGCATGTATCGGAAAGAGCCGTGAAGTCACCGTAAGAAGACATTCTGTCTGCGCCTCTTGCTCTAGCGTAAGCGCAAGCGATGGGAGAAAGCTCACCGAGATCGTCTACGAAATAGATCTTGGCTTCTGTCTCAGAGAGGGGCTTGCCTACTGCAGCGCCTGCAGGTGAAACGTGCTTGAAAGAAGTAGCTGCGGGAAGTCCTGTAGCTTCCTTCAATTCCTTAACAAGCTGCCAGCCGTTGAAAGCGTCAAGAAGATTGATATAACCGGGCTTGCCGTTCAATACTTCGATAGGAAGCTCTGATCCGTCTTTCATGAAGATTCTGGAAGGCTTCTGGTTGGGGTTGCATCCGTACTTGAGTTGCATCTCGTTAGACATTGTCTTTCTCCTTTTACTGATTCATTATTAAACGTTCTTGTTTACGATTCTTGTCTCTGCTTCGCCTGTAGCTATGTCGATGTAGCGTACGAAAAGAGATACCTTGTTGTCCTCGTTGAGGCTTGTCCATACTTCGTTTGTGAAAGTATCGATATCACCTGAGAGTTCTACCTTCTCAGGCTCGCCTTCGAAAGACGGGAGCGGGCTGCCGTCACCCATGTATGTGTGGATGAATCTGCCGATGCCTGCCTTGGGATTTGTGTATGTGAATGTGTGGCGCTCGCAGGAAGCCGGATCGCCGTCATCACTCTTAAGGATAGACATTGCGAAGTTGTATGTGCCGTTCTCAACGTGCATGATTCCGGAGATTCTCGGAGTATAGTTCGGAGCGTCGTCTTCGAACTCTCTGCCTCTCAAGGACTGCTCGAATGTCATCTGCTTGTCCATGAGCTCATAGATAGTATCTGTCTGGTCACCGTTTGTAACGATAGTCTTGTTGCCAAGAACTCTTACGGGTGAATAGATAATGAGGTGCGGATCTGTAAGAAGCGAAGGATCGAAAGCCTCTGTCTTGATTCCGTCTTCAGTTGCAGTGAAAACTCTGTTTCTTGAGTTAACGCTTCTTCCCATGATGAAGTAAGCTGTTACGGCATACTTTCCGTCATCGGACTTGCCGATTACGATTCCTCTTCCGGGATAAGCGTTCTCTTTTAAGATCTTGCCCAGGTTCTGTGTGATCATATAGCACCTCCAAAATTTAATAACTGATTCATTTGATGTAGCAGATGTTGTTCTTTATCTCGACCTTGCCATCAGCAATAAGTCTTATCGCCTGCGGCAGTATCTTCCACTCGCACTGCTCCATTATCCTTCTCTGCAACGTCTCCGGAGTATCGTCAGCTAAGACGTCAACGGCCTTCTGCAAAAGAATCGGTCCCTCGTCGTAATTCTCATTTACGAAGTGGACCGTCGCACCCGATACCTTAACTCCCTTTGCAAGGGCAGCCTGGTGAGGTCTTATTCCGTACATGCCTGCGCCGCAGAATGAAGGGATAAGAGCCGGGTGGATATTGATAATGCGGTTGGAATATTTAGCTACGACCTTGGGGCCCATCAAAGAAAGGTATCCGGCAAGAACGATAAGCTCAGCGCCGGACTCGTCGACTGCTGCTGCAACAGCCTCGTCCCATGCTTCAATGGAATCAAAGTCCTTCTTTGAGACTACAACAGACTTTATGCCGTTATTTGCTGCTCTCTCGAGAGCATAAGCATCCTTAGAAGATGACAGTACAAGTGCGATCTCGATATCTTGAAGGATACCATCCTTGGTGTTGTCGATGATGGCCTGAAGATTAGTTCCGCCACCTGACACAAATACTGCAATCTTCATCTATGTAGTCTCCTGTAATTCTGTATTTTCCAACAGCTGATATTGATTTCGCGAGCGATTCCGCACAAGCGAAGCGCGGAGGACTTTAGCGAGCGGAACAATATCAGTTGTACTTTACTTTGTGAATGGATTCTTCGTCGTCCTCAGCCTTGCCTGCGATAAAGTTGCCGTCGAAGCAAGCGGAGCATACGTCACAGTCGATCGTGTTAAGAGATGCTCTTAAGGATTCGAGGCTGATGTAAGCAAGTGAATCAGCACCGATCATGTCGCGGATCTCTTCGACTGTCTTTGTGCTTGCGGGAAGCTCTGTCTCGGAAGAAGCGTTAACGCCATAGCAGCAACCGAACTTAACCGGCGGAGAAGCGAGTCTTACATGAACTTCAGAAGCGCCGTTCTCTCTCAAGAATGAGATGATGTGCTTTGTTGTAGTACCTCTTACGAGTGAGTCGTCAACGATAGCGATCTTCTTGCCCTTGATGGCTGTCTTAAGAGCAGCAAACTTCATTCTTACTGCGAGTTCTCTCTGCTGCTGAGTGCTCTTGATGAACGTTCTGCCTACGTATCTGTTCTTCAAAAGACCTGCGCCGTACTGGATGCCCATGCCTGCTGCGAAGCCTTCTGCTGCTGCATTACCGGAGTCAGGTGCGCCGATGACGAGATCTACGTCTGCAGGGCTCTCCTTTGCGAGGGCCATACCTACTCTGTATCTTGAATCGAAGATGGACATCTTGTCGATGACTGAGTCAGGTCTAGCTACGTAAACGTACTCGAAAACGCATACCTTAGCGTCCTTCTTCTCTGCAGCTTCGTTATAGAGCATGGAGCTCATGCCGTCCTTGGAGATAGTGATGATCTCGCCGGGCAGGAAGTCTCTTACTGTCTCGCATCCGATAGCGTCAAGAGCGCATGATTCGGAAGAGATATAGTACTTGTCACCTAACTTGCCGAGGATCAAAGGTCTGATTCCGTAAGGATCTCTTACGCCGATCATCTTATCCTCAGTCATGAAGATCATGGAATAAACACCGTGGATCTCCTTCATTGTCTCAAGGATAGCGTGCTCGCAGTCCTCTGTTCTGATCCTGTTTCTTGAGAAGAGTGACAGGATGATCTCTGAATCTGTATTTGTCTGGAAGATAGCGCCCTGATCCTTAAGACCGTCTCTAATCTTGTTGGCATTCATGATAACCGAATCAGATGTAAGAGCGATATTACCGACTCTGGACTTAATGGAGATAGGCTGGATGGCGTCTGTGCCGCTCTCTCTGGGAGAACCTCCTCTTGTGTGTCCGATTGCGCATGTGCCTGCAAGTGCTGATAAAGTAACCTCATCGAAAACGTCTGTAACAAGACCGGAAGCCTTATGTACGAGGAATGAACCGTCGTCATTTACTGCGATACCGCATGATTCCTGTCCTCTGTGCTGCAGTGAGAAAATACCGTAATAAGTATCTCTTGTTACATCCTGCTTGCTTCCTTTGATGTCATAACATCCGAAAACTCCACTCATTTGCTTAAAGCCATCCTTTTCTCAATTTGTTCTATGATAATGATTTCTCAGTATCGGTTAATTCATTTCAGCGATCTTCTGCTGAAGTCTTGCGTCTCTCTCCTCAACGGATGAAGCGAGGCTTGCCTTGTAGTCCTTGATCTTCTGCATAAGCTCGGGATCGGAGATGGCGAGCATCTGGCATGCGAGGATAGCCGCATTGGAGCCGCCGTCGATAGCAACTGTAGCTACGGGGATACCTGTAGGCATCTGGACTGTTGCATAAAGAGCATCAACGCCTGCAAGAGCGCCGCCCTTACAAGGTACGCCGATTACCGGAAGAGCCGTGTTGGCAGCCAACACGCCGCCTAAGTGTGCAGCGAGGCCTGCTGCAGCGATAATGACCTTGAAGCCTTCTGCTTCAGCGCCTCTGGCAAGAGCCATGGCCTTGTCCGGTGTTCTGTGTGCCGAGGCAACCGTTGCCTTAAACTCCACGCCGAACTTGTTCAGCATCTTAAAACAACCTTCCATTACAGGGAAATCTGAATCGGAACCCATTACTACCAAAACTTTGCCATCAGCCATGTTATTACACCTGCCTAAATTTATAGTCGGACTATTCGTCGCCCTGCGCCCATTCAAGACGCTTCATGACCCTGAAATAGTCCTCCGATTCCCAGGCATAAGGCTTGGGACAAAAGTCATTTCCGGGTCTAGTTGATGTTTGAGAATAAGGATAAATCCTCAGTCTATAGTCTACGCATTTTGAGCCTGCCTCGTCCATAATAAAATCGCATTGAATTATTACAGAATCGGGGTCTGTTAATGAGTAATTTCCACCAAAACAAAAGTTCGAGAGCGAATAGAAGATGTAATGATCCTTGTACTTCTCTATCGGCTGGAGACGGTGCGGGTGTGTTCCGACAACGATATCAACGCCGTAATCAATGAGTTCGTGGGCTATCTTCTTCTGTCTTGCCGTAGGCTCATAAACACCCTCGGCACCGAAATGGCAGGAAGCAATGATGATCACGGCACCCTGCGTTCTCAGGTCGTCGATCAGTCCTGTTACGGCTGATACGTTGGTGTCATTTCCAAGACCTACCATTCCGATCTTAATGCCCTTGCTCGTTGTAAAGACAGAAGTGTACTTATCGTCGCTCCAAAGTATTCCCTTATCATCAAGGTTCTTTCTGGTATCCTTAACACCGTCTTCCCAGAAATCCATCATATGGTTATTTGCGATGTTAACAGCTTCGATTCCTGCTCTGGTAAGCATTTCAAGATTTTTGGCATCCATGCGGAATACATACTGGTTATTCTTGTGGGATGTCTTGTCAGTGACAGGATTTTCGAGATTTACGAGAGTCATGTCATCGTTCTTGAACATCTCTGCACAGTTCTGGAAGCAATAATCCATATCGCCGTTGACTTTCTTGTCAAAAGACTTGTTTCCTGACCTGTAATCCTGGGTAAGCGTGCAGTCGCCTGCAAAAGACACAGTTACGACACGGTCTTCAGGCGCAAGAGTCGGCGAAGGCGTAGGGGTAACTGTCGGAGTTGCAGACGGAGTGGGATCGCTTGAGACTGTCTCAAGCACCACCGTGGTAGCGGCTGACTGCTCTACATCAGTGCTGACAGGAGCTATCGTATCCAGTGTCTCGCCCGTGCCTTTATTGCAAGCCGCTATGTTTGCTGACATTGCGGCAACAAGGACCGTTGTCAGGAGCAGCTTCAAAGTCTGGCGGATACGGGTATTCTTCACTGGCGGCGCTACCTTTCGAAAAATTAGAAATGCCGACGCTTGAGGTCGGCATTTAGATTATAACAATAAATTAAAAAATCAATACAAGAATTCTGAGGATTTAGTAAAGCAAAAATGCGGTACCGAACGGCTTTATTCCTATCCTCCTCGTGCCGCCCAGGATGCCTCCCAGAACGAACTGTTCGCATATCGGATGAATGTCACCGCCGTCATTGGAATCTTTGCACTCATAGCTCCCGTAA
This sequence comes from Oscillospiraceae bacterium, assembly GCA_902780785.1. Classification (GTDB taxonomy): domain Bacteria; phylum Bacillota; class Clostridia; order Saccharofermentanales; family Saccharofermentanaceae; genus Saccharofermentans. Next base: position 56,490 of record CACZGS010000003.1, read on the forward strand.
TGCTCAGTTACGTCTACGAATACCGGCTTATCCGACCTGTTCATTACGAAGACGACCGCCCTGCTGCCTGTAGCCTCTTTGCCGAAGGCATCCCTGCCCTCTTTGAGATATCTTACGAACGCGAACGTGCCGCCTTCAGCCATCAGGGTCTTATAGTATCCGGTCTTAAGGCACTGGTTCTCAGTCCTGATCCTTGCGACGCGCTTAAAGAAAGCAAGAGCATCCTGCTGCTTCTGGTCTATCCTGTTCCACGGATAAGTTCTTCTGTTGAAAGGATCTTTATATCCCTCCATCAGGATCTCGTCGCCGTAGTAAATGCATGAAGCACCTATATAACAGGTCTGGAATGCAAAGGCCATCTTCGACAATGCCGATACGGCATCGTAATACATCGGATCGACCTTAAAGCCTCTCTGGATGTCACGGTCGTCGGTATCCTCAGGCCTTGAGAGCATGGTCATGATCCTCGGAACGTCATGGGAAGACACGAGGTTCATCATGGAATAATATGCTTCCTTGGGGTAACGCTCACGGAAGCCTTCGAATCTGGTATTCGCGATATCGGCATCAATATATCCTGCCAGGAAATCCAGAAGGATATGCCTGAATGTATAGCCCATTACGGAATCGTGTGTATTGCCGAGCATGAAGTCACGGTAATTGCCGTAGCTGCACTTATTTGAAGCATCTTCCCAGACTTCGCCGATTACTGCACCCTCGCCGCCGGTCTTTTCCTTTACGGTGGTCCTCATCTGTCTGATGAAGCTGTCCGGAAGCTCGTCTGATACATCAAGCCTGAAGCCCGATGCACCTCTTGAGATCCATGTGTCTACGACACCGTCCTTGCCGAAGATGAAGTTCCTGTACGCGAGGTCGTCCTCATTGATATTAGGAAGATCCGGGAATCCCCACCATGACTCGTAACCTACTGAGCCGTCAGGATTCCTGAAGAAGTTATACCAGGAACGGAATCGGCTCTCCTCGCCTTTTTCGAAGGCTTTGTAAGCGCCTACACCCTCATATCTGTCGAACTTGTTGAAATACCTTGAATCGGCACCTGTGTGGCTGAATACGCCGTCCAATATGATCTTTATGCCTCTCTCCCTGCAGGCATTCTCAAGGCTCATGAATGCCGCCGTGCCGCCGAGGATAGGATCGACATTAAGATAATCTGCCGTATCGTATCTGTGAGAAGATCTGGCCTCAAATATCGGATTCATGTAAAGGACGGTTATTCCGAGCTCTTTTAAGTAATCGAGCTTCTCCTCGATGCCCTTAAGGCTTCCTCCGTAGAAGTCGCAGGCAAGATAGCCTGTCTCAGGCTTGCCCTTAGTATCAACGTCCTCATACCAGTCTTCGTGGTATATGCGCTCAGATCTGGCATCGATGCCCGTCATCTTCTGATAGTCAAAAGACGTGTCCCTGGCAAATCTGTCCGGGAAGATCTGATACATCATGGCACCCTTTAAGAATCCGGGTGTCTTGAAATCCTTGTTATAAACGGTTATCTGGAAAGCAAAAGGATACTTGTCTTCGTCGACACCGACTCTCGGAGGCTCTGTATAGAGCGTGCCTTCGCCGTCTTTGGTGTCCATTCCGGCGCCGTAATAGAGCGTCAGGCACGGATTATCCTTATCTCCGAGGCCTTCAGGGAGATCTGTAAGATCGCCCGGGCAGTTGAACCTGAACCAGTAGAACAGTATCGAAGGCTCTGACGGGAGCATGAGATTTACATGATATCTTCCGAGGCCGGATACCGAATACATCGGTTCTTCGTGATACGTGAAATTATAAAGTCCGTACGTATAGCAGAACGTTACATTTGAAGCTTCTTTGAAGGTATCGAAAAAGATATCGACATAAGAAGCACAGGGCCTTGCCCCAAACGGCTGCCTGTACTCAGGAAGGCGCGATGCATGAATGCACCGCGCCCTTGATAACTCTTTTGAATCAGTCTGTGTCTTATCAGACATCAGTCTTTCTTCTCCTTCTCTTCAGGCTTCTCCTCAGCCTTTACCGGAGCCTTCTTAGGCGCGGGCTTTTTAGCCGGTGCCTTCTTTGCTGCGGGCTTTTTGGCAGGAGCCTTTTTCTCTGTTTCTTTCTTAGCAGCAGGCTTCTTCTCAGCCTTCTTCTCTGCAGGCTTTTCTGCCTTTACCGGAGTTTCCTTTTTCGCTTCCTTGGTAGGAGCCTCAGGCTTAGGCTCGACTCTCGGGATACCTGTGATCAGGGAATAAAGTCCGGCGTACTCGCCTGCACTCTTCTTCCATGAATAGTCACCCTTCATGCCGACTTCGATAAGCTTATTCCAGACATCCGGATGATGACGGTAGATATCTGCTGCATACTTGGTAACGAATAAGAACTCATGAGCATTAATGTTTGCAAATGAGAAGCCGTTGCCTTCGCCTGTGTACTCGTTATAAGGAGTAACAGTATCCTTAAGGCCGCCTGTCTCTCTTACTACAGGAACAGAACCATATGCCATGGAGCAGAGCTGCGAGAGGCCGCAGGGTTCGAAGATACTCGGCATGAGGAAGATATCGGATGCCGCATAGATCGTATGTGCAAGGCCGCTGTCGAAATCGATGCATGCGCACATCTTGCCCGGATTGCGGTTGGCGATGTCAACGAGCGCTCTCTCATAGTAAGGATCGCCCGTACCGAGGATTACTACCTGCATTCCGTCGTAGAGCATTTCCTCAAGGACATAAAGGAGGAGATCCAATCCCTTCTGGTCTACGAGACGTGAGATCATTGCGCAAAGAGGAGCGCCGGGGTTGACTTCGAGGTGGAGCTGCTCCTGCAGAGACTTCTTGCATGCAGCCTTACCTTCCTTATAGTTCTTGATCGAATACTTCATCGGGATCTTGTCGTCCTTAGAAGGATCGTACTCGAGATCGTTCATGCCGTTGAGGATGCCGGATACTTTGTATGCATACTTCTGCAAAGTATAGTTCAGGCCCTCGCCGTAGTAGTCTGTCATGATCTCATAAGCATATGTAGGAGATACCGTGGTAACGGAGTTACTGAATACGATACCGGCCTTCATGAAGTTGATGGCCTTATCCTTGATGCAGAAATCCTCTCTTAAGTAATCGTCAGGGAGATCTAACATCTCTCTTACGACGTCGATCGAATGAACGCCCTGATACTTGAGGTTATGGATCGTATAGACAGTCTGTACGTTGGTGTGATAACCGTTCTTCTTGAAGTGACAGTCAAGGAGCATAGGCATCATGCCCGTCTGCCAGTCATTGCAGTGGAGAACGTTAGGTTCGAAGTTCATGAAGTCGCCCATGAAGTCCAGAACTGCTCTCTGATAGAAGCAATAACGCTCGATGTCGAAAACATAATCAACATAGATCTGGTCGAAGTTGAAATAGTATTCGTTGTCGATGAAGTAGAAAACAACGCCGTTTACTTCAAGTGAGAACAGGCCTGCATAAAGAGACCTCCATCCCATATGAACCATCTTCCATCCGAGGAACTGGAGTTTGTCGCTGTACTTAACCTTGATCTTCTTGTAGAGCGGGATAATAACACGTGCATCAACGCCCTGCTTATTAAGCTCTACAGGCAGGCTGCCTACAACGTCAGCCAGACCGCCGACTTTAACGAACGGACTGCACTCGGACGATGCGAACAATACTTTGATGTTTTTTTCCATAATCAGATACCTGCTCCTTTTCCTATAACAATAGGATAGTCGGGATGTCCGACAAGTCTTACGCCGGGTCTAACGAAAGCGTTCTTGTCCAAGATAACGTTTTCGAGATGGCAGTTCTCAGAAATGTGAACGTCCTGCATGATAACGCAATTCTTGATCGTTGTGTTCTTTGCGATAGTAACACTTCTGAATATGACAGAGCTCTCTACCTTACCATAGATGCGGCAGCCGTCCGATACGATCGAATCGCTCATCTCGGCGTTGTCGAAATAAAGTGTCGGAGCCTCGTCCTTGACCTTAGTATAGATAGGCTTTCCGCTCCAGAACAGGTCATTTCGGACCGAATCTGTAAGAAGTGACATTGAAGCGTTGAAGTAGCTCTGAACGCTGTTGATCCTCAAGACTACGCCGGAATACTCGAATCCGTGTACCTTGAACTCGTCGAACATCTTAACGATGGAGTGGATACCGAAGTGGCTCTGGCCGTGTGCCATCTGACGTGCGAGGATGTCGATCAAAAGATCTCTTCTGAGGCACAGGATACCGAGTGAGCACTTGGGTGATGTAGCCTTTGCGGGATTGTAGAGCATGTCTCTTACAAAGCCGTCATCGTCGATATCGAGGATGTATGAAGGATTGCCGAACTTTGTGCCGTCACGGTTATACATAACGGAAATGTCAGCACCTGATTCCTCATGTGACTTGATGAATGAATCGAATGTTGTGTTGAGGATAACATTAGCTCCTGCAACGATTACATAAGGAGTACGTGACTGTCTTAAGAAGTCGATAACGCCCGTGAGTTCCTCGTCGGAGCTGATATTCGTAGCCTCGGAGTTTACGTAAGGCGGAAGGATATGAAGACCGTCATTCTTTCTGTCCAAAGACCATGCGCCGCCTGTACCTGTGTGGTCCATCAGTGACTTGTACTTGTTGTAAGTAAGAAGTCCGACGTTCTTTACGCCTGAATTGACCATGTTGGATAACATGAAGTCGATGATTCTGTATCTTCCGCCGAAAGGCATTGCGGAAAGCGCGCGGGGATTGGAGAGCTCGCCCAGAGATATCTTTTTGTTGTCGGCCAGGATAAGGCCCATTGCATTATTAAACATATGTCTTAATCTCCTTTACCTCATGCTCTGAATTTTGACTCGATGATCTTGCAATCTTCGGGTACTTCCAGATCAGAATCGATCATGCTGTTCTTGGGAATGACCGCACCCTCTTTGATCGTCAGGCCGCGCTCGAAAACGCAGATGCCTTCAGAGCAGATCTTATGGTTGGTGTAAGGTCCTTCGCCTTCGACGAAGCTTCCTGCCTGAACGTTCTTACCGATCACAGTTCCCTGGTCGATAACGCAGCGCTCGATGTGTGCGCCTTCCTTGACGACAACACCCGGCATGAGAACGCAGTCCTTAACGATAGCGCCCTTCTCTACGATTACGGATTCGGAAAGAACTGAATGCTCCACGTCACCGAAGATACGGCATCCGTCTGTAAGAGCGGAATTCTTTACCTTTGCGCCTGAGCCGATGAAGTGTGAAGGCTTAACAGGGTTTCTGGAGAAGATCTTCCAGGATCTGTCTACGAGGTTGATCTCTTCAGGCTTATCAAGGATATCCATATTTGTTTCCCAGAGGGATGAGATCGTTCCTACGTCCTTCCAGTAACCGGAGAATCTGTAAGCGCAGAGCTTCTTGCCCTGTCCCAGGAGATTCGGAACGATATTCTTACCGAAGTCGTTATTGGAATTCGGATTTGCTTCGTCTTCGATCAAAGCCTGTCTTAAGACGCTCCATGTGAAGATGTAAACACCCATCGAAGCGAGATTGCTCTTCGGATTTGCGGGCTTCTCCTCGAACTCTTCGATGACGTCGTCTTCCTTTGTATTGAGGATGCCGAATCTCGGAGCTTCATCCCACGGCACCTCATAAACCGCGATCGTGGCATCCGCATTCTTTTCGATATGAGCCTTGAGCATTGCGGCGTAATCCATCTTGTAGATATGGTCACCCGAAAGAATAACTACATATTCAGGATCGTTATCGTCAATAAAACTCATATTCTGGTAAATAGCGTTTGCCGTACCCTTATACCAGTCAGAGCCCGAATTACTCTGGAAAGGCGGAAGGATATACGCACCGGCGTTGTTTCTGTCGAGGTCCCACGGATGTCCGTTACCTACGTAAGTGTTAAGTGCCAGCGGCTGATACTGCGTAAGAACGCCTACGATCTCTATGCCTGAGTTTACACAGTTAGAGAGCGGGAAATCGATTATCCTGTAACGGCTTCCGAAAGGAACTGCCGGTTTTGCGACAGTCTTGGTCAGAACACCAAGTCTGCTTCCCTGTCCTCCTGCGAGTATCATCGCAACGACTTCAGTTCTTGCCATAATGAACTACCTCCGTATATGAGCTTATTTTGTTTTCTTCGTTTTTGTGTCAGCCTTCTTGGAAGCTGCAGGCTTCTTAGCCGCGGTCTTCTTTGCAGGCTTTGCTGCTTCTGTCTTCACTGCCTTCTTTGCAACTGTCTTTGTTGCTTTCTTTGCAGCGGGTTTTGAAGCAGGCTTCTTTGCAGCGGGCTTCTTTGCAGGAGCTGCAGCTGTCTTCTTTGTCCTCTTCTTTGCAGGATCCTTGACCTTCATGAAGTAGATACCTGCCAAAGGAGGAAGGTTGATCCTTACCTTATAAGGCTTGCCGTTGAGCGGCTCGTCGATAGCTTCGAAACATCCGTTCATGTCAGTAGCCGTAGGATATCCGGAACCGCCGTGGCACATATCGTCAGTATTGAAGACGATCTTGTATGTGCCGAGCTCGTAAACAGGCATCTCATAGCCTTCGAGAGGCTGCGGAACCATGTTGAGAGCGACATAGATATCGTTTCTCTTGGGATCCGGACAGGATCTCTTGTATACGAATACGTTGTTCTTCGTATCGTCTGCAGCGATCCATTCGAAGCCTGCCCAAGTGTGGTCGTCTTCCCACATCTGGGGGTTCTCAATGTAGAACTTATTGAGCTCGCTGTTGAAGTTCTGCAGCAGACGGTGTGACTCGTAATCTAGCAGGAACCACTCGAGCTGCTCATAGAAACGCCACTCGATGAACTGGCCGAACTCTGCGCCCATGAAGTTGAGCTTTCCGCCCGGATGGCTTATCTGGTACATCATCATCGTACGGAGTGATGCGAACTTTCTCCAGATATCGCCGGGCATCTTGTCGATCAGTGAATGCTTGCCGTGAACAACTTCATCGTGAGACAGGCTCAGGATGTAATTCTCGGAGAATGCATACATCATCGAGAAGCAGAACTCATCGTGATGCCAAGCTCTTGCATAGGAATCAGTTGAGAAATAATCGAGTGTGTCATGCATCCAGCCCATGTTCCACTTATGGGTGAATCCAAGGCCGCCGAACTCAACGGGGTGAGATACCTTAGGCCATGCCGTGGACTCTTCAGCGATGAGCATTGCATGAGGATAGTTCTTGCGGATAGTGGAGTTAAGTCTCTTGAAAAAATCGATAGCTTCAAGGTTCTCGTTTCCGCCGAACCTGTTGGGAATATACTGCTGTCTTCCGTAGTCTCTGTAGAGCATTGAAGATACAGCGTCAACGCGGATACCGTCCAAGTGGTATTCATCGATCCAGTAAACCGCATTGGATACCAGGAACGAGATGACTTCGTTCTTGGAATAATCGAAAACATAAGTGCCCCATTCCCTGTGCTCGCCGATCCTGGGATCTGCGTATTCATAGCAAGGTGTACCGTCAAATCTGACAAGGCCTTCCATGTTCTTCGGGAAGTGAGCCGGAACCCAGTCAAGAATGACTGCGATGCCGTTCTGGTGAAGGACATCCACCATGAACTTGAAGTCTGCAGGTGTTCCGAATCTTGAAGTAACGGCATAGTAGCCTGTTACCTGATAGCCCCAGGAATCATCCAGAGGGTGCTCTAAGATAGGCATGAGCTCTACATGTGTGTAGTGCATCTTCTTGCAGTAATCTGCAAGGTCTATAGCGAGTTCCCTGTAAGTGAAGAAGTTGCCGTCCGGATGTCTTCTCCATGATCCGAGATGGATCTCATAGATGTTGATCGGCTTAGGTGCCAGAGCGTCAGTACGGTTCTTGCAGAACTCATCATCGTTCCAGATATAATCATCCGGATCATAGATGATGGACGCATTATTAGGTCTGGTCTCGAAATGTCTTGCGAAGGGATCACCCTTCTCATATATCCTGTTGTCAGCACCGATTACTCTGTACTTATAGCGGTCCCACTGCTGAGCATCAGGAACCTTCTGTTCCCAAATGCCGGTCTTTCCAAGCATAAACATCTGGCAGTCGTTGGGATCCCAGTCGTTGAAATCACCCATAACGCTGACCATACGTGCATTAGGAGCCCAAACGCGGAATATGAAGCCCTTCCCGTTCTCATCCTCATATGGATGAGCGCCGAGGAACTTATAGCTCATATAGTTCTCGCCCTTGTTAAATAAATAAGCGGCATCCATTGATGTAGCCATTCCTCCCTGTTATGTATTTCCGGCGCCTCTGTAAAAAAAGCGCGTCAAAATCAAAGGGCACCTGCCCTAAATAACAGATATTATAAACTAAATTAGAGGAATTTCCAACCGAAAATACAAAAAACCGACAGAAATTTCCGTCGGTTTTGTGCAAAATTAACATAAACAGATTGTTTTTTCAGCTCAGATGCCCTTATGAAGTCTCTTCTCAGAGTACATCGCCTGATCAGCCTCTTTGAGGCAGCGCTCAAATATGCTGTGAGCATCGGTCTCACCATCATCTTCAGGATACTCGATATGGACTCCGGAGCTTACTTCAACCTTGAACTCCTTGCCATCAAGCTTGACCTTCTGCTCGATGACGGATCTGACCTTTTCAATGAACGAGGCAGCCTTCTCTTCAGTGTAGTTTTTCGCGAGCACGATAAACTCATCACCGCCTGCTCTCGCACAGACCTCATTGCCGTTGATAGATCTTGTCAGACCGTAAGCTATCGTCTTTATCGCATAGTCACCTTCGTTGTGGCCGTAGTTATCGTTGATGGTCTTAAGGCCGTCCATATCAAAGGCTATAACGGCAAGACCCGTCTTATTCCTTACGCATTCATCGTGGTATTCGCCGAAGAATTCCTCAAGGCCCCTTCTGTTGTAGATCTCCGTCAACATGTCCCTGTTATAAAGGAACTTGAGTCTGTCGACCGACAGCTCCAGGTCTCTCCGGATACGTCTTGTCTCAAGGATAACTCCCAGATCAACGAACCATGCCTGAACGGCTTTCTGCTCACGGTAACCGATCTCCGGAGTTACGATCAAATAGCCCATGTAATACTGGAGATGATGCAGCGCGAAAATGTAATACGGATTAGGGTCATCGAGCATATCCTTTGGAAGAATGTCCTTTTTCCTGAACGTCTGGACAGGAACCGGCTTATCGCCCCTGTAGCCTGTGACGATCGTCATCTCCTCATCAGTCTTTGTGAAATCTTCACCGACTATTCTCTGCTTATCCCAGCCCGGCGCAAGGCAGAGAAGCATATCCTTAAAGCCCGTATCAGTCTTTGCGTTATCGCTAATAGCCTGGAAACAATCTTCAAGGGTTTTCGCATCAGATACGGTCAGCATGAGATTTGTCGTTGACTGGGCTATGCCGGTAGCAAAATCAAGCTTCTTGATATAAACGACTCTGAAATCGTCAATGTTATCAACAGTCTTGGCTTTGCACCTGCAGGACTGGTTACAGATGAGATCGCCTTCAACGGGAATAAGGTCAGGGAACTTCTCACCTTCGATCATCCTGAGCATGGTCTCTATCGCTTTGTAACCATACTGGTAGAACGGCTGTGTCGCAGTTGTAACCGTCGGGAATCCGCTTGTTGATTCAACGACAGCATCAAAGCCCGTAACGATAAGATCTTCAGGGACATTGATCCCCCTTGCCTTGCATGCATTGATAAGGCCTATCGCGGAATAGTCGTTGGCACAGACTACTGCATCAGGAAGCTTCTTGCCGTTTTTACGGCAGCCCTCAAGAATGAAGTCAAGCGCCGCATCACCGCAGTCAAACCAGAGATTGCTGTAATAGATCTTATCCTCATCAAAAGGAATGCCGTGACTCTCAAGTTCGGATCTGTAGGCACCTATACGTTCAAATGTGAAATCATGCACTTTGTCACCCGCAACATGATAGATATCCTTGCAGCCGTGCTCTTCGATAACGTGCCTTACCGTCTTCGCAAATGTTCTTGGTTCATCACAGCAGATGCTGATATGATCGCTGTCCTTGCCTCCGATATTGATCACCGGAATATCATATTCCAACAAAAGCTTGGACAAATGCTTTTTGATAATGTCGCTGAAATAAGTGCTGATCTTGATCACGCCGTCAAAATCATTAAGATCCGGAATATCAAAAGAAACGCAGTCTCCCTCATCATAATTAGAGAACTTACCGTAGTTGCGGCTGCTGTATGAATCTCCGAAGCTAGCAAAGAAGATCAGCTTTACACCATATTTCCTTGCAGCATCAATAAGGCCCTTCTGCATCTGCCCGGACATCTGCTCATAGACATGGGATGTAAATACAGCAATCTTTTTCATAACCATTAAATACAGATCACGTTTCCGGCGAAAACTTACAACTTCATTCTATTTAATTAATGCTTGCTAATGGTTAACTGAATGTAAATTTAGTTTTATAATTTTTGATTTCGCGCTGTGATATCCTATTCGCAGATAATTAGAAAGAGGCTTATTCTATGAAGTTTTTTGTAGCATCAGACATTCACGGAGATTCATATTGGGCAAAGCGCGTCATCGACGCATTTATCGAAAGCAAGGCTGATAAGCTCGTTTTACTGGGAGACATCCTCTACCACGGCCCGAGGAACGACCTCCCTTCTCACTACGAACCCAAGAAGGTCATCGAGCTCTTCAACGCGATTGCTGATAAGATCATAGCCGTAAGAGGCAACTGCGATACGGAAGTCGACCAGATGGTCTTAAAATTCCCCATCATGGCAGATTACATCTATCTTGTCGACGAAGGACAGGTTTTCCTGGTAACACATGGTCATATCTATAACCCTTACGACAAACCGGAAGCAATGCCTGACGGTGGCACGCTCCTCATGGGACATACACATGTTGCCAAAGACATTATGTTCAAAGCAGAAGACGGCAAGACTTTCCGTTATATGAATCCCGGCTCCCCTTCCATTCCGAAGGAAGACACAAAGCCGTCTTACATCATCATCGAGAACGGCAAAGCTGAATTAGTAAGCTTCGGTTAAAGGTCAACCCAGATTATTCTTGATGAAAGATCTCATCTCTGATGCGATCTCATTAGCCTTGAAATAATGCACATAGTGTCCGCACCCAAGCTCGATCACCTTTGCGTTTGACAGGTCAGCCGCATACTTATAGTGATTGCCGATCCAGTCGCTGCCTTTTGTTTCTTTACCGTCGGAAATAAACATGATCATAGGAACATCGGGCTTGTCTTTGCTGTCTATTAATCTGACGGCATCGAAAATAGCCTTGCCCTCATTCATTACATCCACATTCACCAGATTCCTTGACGCAATGGCACGGTAGAGATCCTTCTCTTCCTTGGTAAGGCTGTCCGGCAGAAAACTGTCAGAATAGTAGAGTCTTGCAAAGCCCATTTCCCTTGCTGCTGTAAAAAGGCCCTCAAGTTTTAAAGTTCCTTCGACATCAAAATTGTCATATGTTCTCGGGAGCACATTATCAAGACCGACAATGGCTTCGACCTCATCAGGATAATCCTGGGCCCACATGATCGCTTCAAGTCCTGACATTGAATGCGGACAAAGGATGAACGGACCTTCAATGCCGGCCTTGCTGAGCACTTCCCTGTCCTGTCTTAAGATCGTGGTAAATGGCCTCTCAGTATCGACCACATCACTGAAACCATATCCGTACTTCTCGATAACAACGATCTTGTAATCGTCATTCAGAAGTGAATACAAAGGCTTGAAATCAATGATCGGCGCAGGTGTTCCGGATCCTGACAGGAACAGCAATGTGTGCTTTCCTTCGCCTTCCGTGTATACGCACATATTATGTCCGTCAACCTCAATGAGCTGTCCGATCGGGTGTTCGAGCAGAGGCTTTTCCTTTTCGAGCATTATCCTGTGCCAGATAAATATGGCAACTACAGCAATGACAATTACTGCCAGCAGAACAAGGAGTATCTTCCCTATAACCTTAAGAGCTTTTTTCATGATCCTATCCCAAATAAAAATTCCTGCCCGATCTCTCAGGCAGGAACATTATAACACTCAGATTCTTTAGAACAGGGCTATTACTTAGCGAATGCAGCGCCTCTGTCAAATGCTTCCATGTTGATCGGAATGAGGTTGTGCTTTCTCTCGGGAAGAATCTCATAAAGGGACTTCTCGAAGGAATCTCTTGTGAAACAGCCTGTAGCTGTAGCCATACAACCGAGCATTGTGATAGGAGCGAACATCATCTTGCCCAATTCGGAAGCGATATCGGAAGCTTCCATGGCGATAACCTTGATGTCTGTTCTTGTAGGTCTTGTCTTGATGAGGGAAGAATCGAGGATCATCAAAGCGCCGGGCTTTAACTGCTTCTCGAACTTCTCCATTGAAGGCTGGTTAAGGCAGATTACAACGTCTGCATCGTTAACAACGGGAGATCCGATAGGCTCGTCTGAGAATACTACGGAGCAGTTAGCTGTACCGCCACGCATCTCAGGTCCGTATGACGGGAACCAGGATACTTCCTTACCTTCATAAAGAGCAGCTTCTGCTGCCATCTTGCCTGCGGAGAGGATTCCCTGACCGCCGAAGCCGGCAAAAATTACAGAGAAATCAATCATTTCTTCACCTCCCCAACATTAACGCAGTTGTTGTTAGTTGCAGGAATAGCGCCGGAAACATACTTGCCGTCAGCATCGAATGTGATATCAGCGCCCTTGTAGCATCCGAGAGGATACTGCTTTTCCATGTTCTCCTTAAGCCATTCCATAGCTGCGAGAGGCTCCTTACCCCAGTTTGTAGGGCATGTGGAGAGAACTTCTACGAGAGAGAAACCGAGCTTGTTCTTCTGAACGTTGAATGCCTTCTGGATAGCTCTCTTAGCGTTCTGGATGTTCTTGAAGTCCGTAACGCAAACACGCTCAATGTAAGCTGCGCCTGCGAGATTGGATAAGAACTCGGAAACGTTGATAGGATAACCCTGATATGAAGGATCACGGCCCCAAGGTGATGTTGTTGTAACCTGGCCTACGAGTGTTGTAGGAGCCATCTGACCTGATGTCATGCCGTAAACTGCGTTGTTTACGAAGATTACAGTGATATTCTCGCTTCTTGCAGCAGCGTGAACGATCTCAGCTGTACCGATGGAAGCGAGGTCGCCGTCACCCTGATATGTGAAGACGAAGCTGTCCTTCAAGTTTCTCTTGATACCTGTAGCAACAGCAGGTGCTCTTCCGTGAGCTGCCTGAACCATGTCGCATGCGATATATTCATAAGAGTTGTAAGTACATCCTACGGATGCAACGCCTACAGCTGTCTCGAGTGCATCATTCGCAACAAGAGTCTCAGCTACGAGTCTGTGGATGATGCCGTGGCAGCAGCCGGGGCAATAATGGAAAGGCTTATCTGTAAGGCCTTTTGTGGGTTCGAAAACTACAGCCATCAGAAATTACCTCCTTCTGTGATCTTTCCCTCGTGGATCGCAACGATCTTGTCGAGGATTTCCTTCTGCATCGGGAGATTTCCTCCGAGTCTGCCGTGGAAATAAACGGGCTTCTTGCCGTTAGCGCCAAGTCTTACATCTTCGATCATCTGACCTGCGTTGAGCTCAACGTCGAGGAATGCCTTTACGCTGGGCATATCTGCTGCTTCAGCGATTGCCTTGTAAGGGAAAGGCCAGAGAGTGATAGGTCTGATCATGCCGACCTTGATACCGAGCTCACGAGCCTGACGGATAACGTTTCTGGAGATTCTGGAGCATGTGGAGAATGCTGTGATAACGATCTCCGGATCATCATCCATGCAGATTGCTTCATAACGAACTTCGTTAGCTTCAACGATCTTGTACTTGTCCTGGAGCTCAAGATTCTTCTTCTCAAGGACATCCGGATCGATGTAGATGGAAGTTACTGTGTGATGGAAGGAATCGCCCTTTCTGCCGCAAGCAGCCCAAGGCTTCTCAACCTTTTCGATGGGCTCCTCGTCACGGAAAGCAACAGGCTCCATCATCTGGCCCAAAGTACCGTCGCCTATGATCATGCAGGTCATTCTGTACTTGTCAGCGAGGTTGAATGCTTCAACAACGAGCTCATAAAGCTCCTGAACGGAAGCAGGTGCGATAACGATGTTTCTGTAGTCACCGTGTCCGCCGCCCTTTGTAGCCTGGAAATAGTCGCCCTGTGCAGGCTGAATGCCGCCAAGACCCGGGCCGGCTCTTACGATATTGACTACAACTGCAGGAAGCTCAGCGCCTGCAATGTAAGAGATACCTTCCTGCTTGAGGGAAATTCCCGGAGAGGAAGATGATGTCATAACTCTGAAGCCTGCTGCTGCAGCGCCGTAAACCATGTTAATGGCTGCAAGCTCAGACTCAGCCTGAACGAAGTTACCGCCGACCTGAACCATCTTCTTAGCCATATAATGCATGACTTCAGTCTGAGGTGTGATCGGGTAACCGAAATAATTGCGGCAGCCAGCTCTGATAGCTGCCTCGGCAATTACTTCATTGCCTTTCATTAATACTCTTTTCTGTGCCATAAAACTCCCTCCCGATCAGAAACGCTCAACAGTGATTACAACGTCCGGGCACTGTGTAGCGCAGAAAGCACAACCGATGCACTCTTCCGGATTTACACTTGTAGCCGGGTGATAACCCTTTGCGTTAAGCCTTGTCTTGTCAAGCTCGAGGATTTTCTTAGGGCATGCTGCAACGCAGAGTCCGCAGCCCTTGCACAGATTCTCGTTAAAAGTCACTTTACCTTTTGCCACGATGAACCTCCTCTGTACACGCGTAAAAATACGCAGAAAATATTCAAAGTATTATAAACAATAAAGGGGACTGTTGCAACAGTATTATTTCGTTGTCACTTAGCCGAATTTCTGAAGATTCCCCTAAGGGTTTCTTGGGAAAATCTCGGTATCAGCTTAAAAGACTGGAAATAAAGCTTCGGAAAAACGCGTGTTTCCTTGAAAAACAGCGGAATTATCAGCACTTCATAGATATATGTCACCAAAGTGGCCAGAGCCGCGCCTATAATGCCGAATTTCCAGATAAGCACTATATCAAGGACAATATCCAGGACAGCGGCAGTCACCGTAAAGATCTTATCGAACCTGTAAAAGCCCTCTCCCGTGATCCAGATGGACCTGACATAGCCCGTCATGGCAAAGAATGATGCCCAGGAAAGGATTATCAGAGGGATCACAGCGTCCATATACTCATTTCCGTACACAAAATAGATAAATGCCCAGCCAAGGCCCGACATCAGGAGCGCGAAAACAAAAGAAACCACATTCGCGCCTGCCATAACGAGCTTAAAGCGGTCAAGGTATTCTTCTCCTGATACTTTCCTCTTCTCAAGAACGACAGGTCTTGCCGAATCAATGAGCGATGAAGGCACAAACTGCCAGCATGTGGCAAGCATGACAGCCGCGGAGTAGATGCCTACATGGGCAGAATCGGTCATCTTCTCCAGGATTATCTTATCTGCCTGCATATATATGATTATCGACATGCTGGAGATAATGCAGTTGTAGCTGATCCGAAGGAGCGCTTTGGCATCGGCCGCGCTGACCTTGAGCTTCACGTCAGACTTCTTCATGAATATCGCCGTAATGATCACTGCCGCGACAAGTGCCTGAATGCTGATCGCAAGGGCAAACCACTCGACGGTTACCTTCAGGTAAAGGAGCACGATCCTTAAGATGGTCGTAACGGTTATCGCGCATACCATTGCTATGGAGATGAACTTCATCTTGAGCTTTATGCGGAACCAGTAGACGAGCACGTCATAGGTCTGGAATATCATTCCAAGGCCCTGAAGCACTGCAACGATAAACAGCACCTTGTCACCCGGGTGGAGCAAGGCGATCACGCCAAGGAACAGCGGGAAGGATACAAATGACGTGATAAGCCTCATTACGAGTGCTGTCCCAAGGTATCCGCCCTCCTTTTCCGGATTTCTTATGATCTCCGAGACGATGAGATTATCCAGGCCGAGACCTGCCAATGTCGTAAATATCGAGATGACCGAAGCGCAGTAGTTGATAAGGCCATAGTCAGAGGGCCCCAGATATCTTGCGATAAGAGCGACGATCGTAAGAGATGTCAGCATCGAATAGAGATGCTGAATTATCATCCAGACGGAATTAGACAGGATTTTCTTTTTTGCACCGCCGCTCATCTGAAAATCAGATCCTTTACTTGATCAGGAGAAGGTTGCACTGTTCATCGTTATTCTCAGCTGCGACCTTATCTAATTCGCTTATATTCCTGAACTCATATTTTCCCTGCTCGGACTGCTCATAGCAGAGAAACTTTCCAAAGCAGGACTTAATATCATCGAGGAAAGCATCGTAACTTCCGTTGTGCTTGTAGAGCTTGGGATTAAACTCACAGAATACGACGGAATCGGTATCCTTAAATGTCTCTTTCGCGCCTTTGAACACTTCAGGCTCGTGGCCTTCGACATCGATCCAGAAGAGCACGGGAGCATCCTTGTTTATGCCGTTCTGTGAGACAAATGCATCGAGAGTTATGAGCGGGACCGTATCACCTACATAGGATGATTCGTCCTTCTCGAAAACAAGGTTATCAGAATCAGATCCAGCGATCTTGCATGTCGCCATATTGGCGGGATTGATCTCAAGATTCGCTTCACCTATGGCATCTGAAATTCCGTACCTGAATGCGTTGATGTCGGAAAAGCCGTTTATCGCGCAGTTTGCCTTAAGAAGGTTGAAGTTATCGGTAACGGGCTCAACAGCGTAGAACTCTGTATCAGCACCGAGCTTATTCCTGAAATAGATTACAGACGTGCCGACATTTGCGCCGATATCGACTATCGTGCCGGGGCGCGCGGAAATGCTGTCGTAGTAGCCCAGGATGAAGTCCATGTCTTCACTTGCCCAGATCTTGTGGCTCTCGACCATATTGTCCAGGATGGAATGATCAGTATTCTTGAAGAAGAACGTAAGACCATCAGCTTCAACACTGATATAAGGCATGACATCACGTGCAAGACTAATGATCTTCAGATCCGGGAGCTTGCTTAAGACTTTCTTTCCGGTTTTATCGATCAGACCCATATGTAACCTCTAATTCATTCTTATTTCAAAGTATATCAAAGCGCTTACTTTCTTACACAGCAGAAGATCTCATTGGTATCGTAATCCGCAGGTCCCGTTACCGGAACGATCTCCTGCGGGAGTCCGTCAAGCTCGATCGAACTGACTGCAAATCCTGCATCTTCCAGTATCTTTCTGCTGTCCTTGCCGAATACTCGGAGATGGTCGTCCTGACCGAAGAGCCTTATCCTCTCTTCACCGGAACCCGTCTTCTCCTCATGCACCTCTTCGAAATCATAGTTTATGGGGAAGCTGATGATAAGCCTTCCGCCCTCTTTCAATACTCTGTGGAGCTCGGATAAAGCAACCTTGTAGTCAGATACGTGCTCAAGGACATGGTTGCAGAATACTATATCCTCCGAACCGTCAGGAAGATCTATTGCCGTCAGGTCGAGCTTCAGATCAGTCCTCTTATCAAACAGGTCGGCCGTCGTGACCTTGATCCCGTGCTTTCTGAACCAGAGCATCATAGAGAGCTCAGGAGCAAAATACAGGATCTTCGAAGACTTAAGAAGGTCCACATTCTGCTCGGCCCATTTCGCGATGATCCTCTGTCTCGGCGCCGAACGGCAGCAGTCGCAGATAACATCCTGCCTGGACTTCTTGAACATCTCCGGATTATAGTGTTTTAAGTCATCGTAGAATCTCTCGTCTTCAAAATGCTCGAAATGCTTGCCGCAGCAGGGACAATAGACATTTCCCTGCTTTTCCCTGAACAGGAATTTGGAAACAAAGGCATAGTAGCTGTAGTAAAAGCCCGTATATCTCAGAAGGAATGAGAAAAGGAAGATTGCTGCCAGACCGCAGACCGCGCCTGCGATAAGCGATATGACGGTCGCAAGGTTAAACAGTATCTTAAGGATGCAGAAGGCTGCTGCAAAAAAGGCTATGAACAGCACAGCCTTCACAGCAATATTAAAAACGGCATTTCTGTCATACTTTCTCATTCTATTTATCTTTCCTTCCCTTAAGCATCGCGAAATATATGTGCGGCATTATGGTAACGCCGATAAGCTTCATCTTGATCGAAAAAGGCGACTTGGACCAGATAACGTCGCCCGCGATTCCAGTTGCTCTCTTCCAGAGATCCCACGCAGCCTGCTTGTTTCCTTTGTTTATCATTATCCTCATAAGCCAGAGAGCAGTCTCCGCTTCCCTGCCCGATATTCTCTTACGGATATAGGTGTCACTTTCAAGTTCTTTCTTCTGCTTCTCAAACATGGCGAAGAAATCCGTATATTTCTCATTGACGCGCGAGTGCGTTGTAGAGTCGCCGTGCCGGACGTAATCATATAAAGGTGTACCGAAGCTTAAGACCTTAGCGGCCTTTTTGCAGCACTGATACACATAGTAACCGTCTTCGTAAATGCTTAAGTCCGTATCAAATCTGATATCTGCAAAAGCATCACGCCTGAAGAGCTTTGCCCACACGCTGTCCCTGATATCGCCGTGAGTTCCGTTGAAATATGCCTTAATGATATCGTCATGCCCTTCATAAGTCTTATCAATGCCATTTGCATCGGGCGTCTTATTTCCTCCGCTGACGGAGAAGAAAGAGCACTGTGTGATGTCGGCATTGCTCTGCTCTGCCCTGTCAAAGAGTTCTTTGAGGTAATCCTTTTCGAGAGCATCATCAGCATCAACAAAGGCAAGATATTTGCCTGCTGCGGCATCTATGCCGGCATTCCTTGCAGCGGATACTCCTCGATTGGACAGATGGATCACTTTTATCCTGCCGTCTTTTGCAGCATACTCATCTGCTATACGTCCTGTCCTGTCGGAAGAACCGTCATCTGCGACTATCAGTTCCCAGCCTGTAAATGTCTGACAGATCACACTGTCCAGACATCCCGCCAGATATTTCTCCGCATTATATGCAGGAACTATTAAAGTGATCTCAGGTGACATCTAACGGCCTTTCCGCCTGGACGGCTCTCGGCACTTTTATCCAGTCATCACATCCGCAGTATTTGCATGAAGATATGCGCTTCTTCCTGTCGATAAGTGCGTAGATGGCATCGTGGAGCTTTGAAGGGTCATCAAATTCAGGACTCATTACGTCGACTATCTCCGTTTTTCCTTCGGGAACCAGACCAAGGCGGATAGCGTGAGCCTGCCTCGGGCAGACATAGAGCTTACCTCTATATAAAGACGTGCAAAGCCTTCTTGAATAGCATCCGTCAAATCTGTGCTGTGTCTTGGATTCCTTTTCTTCACGGAGTTTCATGCCTCCGAAATCCCACCAGGAATCATCTCCGACGATATCAAATGCAATTCCCTCTCTCCCGCACAATTCTGAGAATTCCGTGAGTTTGGAGGACAGCTCACCGTAGTTGCTGAAAACGACCTTGAGTTTTGGCGTATTCTTCATAGCGTTTATGCATTCTTCAGACGGGATCAGGGTTCCGTTAGTGATGATATCCACCTCATCGAATCTGTCTGTCTGATCCTTTAAGTACTCAAGCACCTTGATAAGAGCCTTCTGGCATACGAACGGTTCTCCTCCGAGAAGCTTTAACTGGGATACCCTCATAGCTGCGAAAACTTTTCGAAGGCTTGATATCACTTCATCCGCATCAAGATTCTCAGGATGGTGGTAATACTGCATGAGATTGGAGCAGCTCTTGCATCTTAAGGTGCAGCATTCGGTGAGAACGACATCCAGATGGACGATCGTATCAGGATATTTCCTTCTTCTTGCAGAATTAAACAGGCCCGACCTGACGATCAAAGGCCAGAGATGAAGTGTCCTTGCAGCTGAAGCCGCAAAATGAAGTAACTTATTCTGCTTGGGCATGGATTAATTCTACCATTCTGACATCAAATATCGCATAGACTCAGTCGTTAATACGGTTAACCAGGGACTGGTACCGCTCGCGGACTTTCTCATTCTTTGACTCGGACAGCTTCCTTCTTATCAGCGGGAATGTCAGATGCCAGAGAACACAATATCTCATTCTCTGGGGCACGCTGTAGTGGGAGGCGATTATATCTTTCCTGTCCTTATTCTTCTGCTTTAAGCCTTCCTTTGTCTCAGAAACGCCGCCGCCCAAGAAATTGCATACAACAGTATCTACGTGGAGGTGACTGGAAGTCTTTGCCATATCCTGCTCCAGATCGTAATCTGCCAGGATCTTATATCTGGTATCGTATTTCTTCTTATCTCTTAATATTCTGCCGTTAAAGAATACTGACTGATGGCAGAGGATCGTTCTGTACATGTTAAAGCGCGTCAGGGTCTCCGGCTGCTTTCTAACAATGCCGTCTCTTGAATAATCGCCGTAGATCATGCCGTAATCGCCGTCTTTTACGGCTTTTCTGACATCTTCCAATACATTCTCCGATGCAAACGTGTCACCGCAGTTCATGAATATGAGATATCTGCCCGAAGAATACGAGATTGCCTGATTCATGGCATCGTAAAGGCTCTTGTCAGCCTCTGAATAGATCTTTATACGGTTATCCTGAGGGATATGTGCCAGTGTATCATCGGTGGACTTCCCGTCTTTTACGATGATCTCATAATCATCAAATGTCTGGCTCAAAGCCGATCTGACCGTAAGACCGATCAGACTCCCGGCATTTAAAGACACAACAATAACTGAAAAGAACGGTTCGCTCATTCCAAAAATACCTCTCCAAATCAATGATAGTTTGGAAAGGGCTTATACGCAACCGCAAAATAAAAAGGCAGTGCCTTAAAAGACACTGCCTTGAATGACCGATCTGATCTTAGATTACTTAGCTGCTGCTACAACTGCGTCAGAAATAGCTGCCTCGTCACCGATAACTACAACGTTCGGGTGAAGCTGGAGGATAGAAGCAGGAACTCTCGGAGTAACAGGGCCGCAGAAAGCCTTCTCAACGATATCCTTCTTGCCTGCGCCTGTAGCCATGAGGATAACTGTTGTGGACTTCATGATGTAGCCGATACCCATTGTGTAAGCCTGTGTAGGAACTGCGTCGAGATCACCGTTGAAGAAGAGTCTTGCGTTGTCCTGGATCGTCTGGTTCTCAAGATCGATGCACTGTGTATTAACGCAGAAAGCATCAGCAGGCTCATTGAAGCCGATGTGTCCGTCTCCGCCGATACCGAGGAGCTGGATATCGAGGTGGCCCAAAGACTCAAGGATCTTGTCGTAATCTGTGCAAGCCTTGACTGCATCAGACTCAAGACCGTCAGGTACATATGTCTTGCTCTTATCGATGTTTACGTGATCGAAAAGATTTGTGTTCATGAAATATCTGTAAGACTGGTCGTGATCGCCGCCCAGACCTCTGTATTCGTCCAAGTTAGCTGAAGTGACCTTAGAGAAATCAAGGCTGCCTGCCTTATACATGTCTACAAGGTCCTTGTAAGTTCCGATAGGTGTTGATCCTGTAGCAAGACCGATCTTGCAGTCGGGCTTAAGCCTGATCTGTGAAGCGATAAGCTCAGCGCATGCCATTGAAGCTTCTTCGTAGTTACTCTTTCTGATGACTCTCATAATTCAATTCTCCCAACTTTAGTTTGTATATATAAAACGGCTCCGCATCAACCCAATAAAGCGGAGCCGTAATACACTTTTTTAATCAGCAGCAAGACCCTGTTCCTTGATGACTGCGATAAGCTGATCTACATACTTCTCACAGAGCTCATCTGTCTTGGCCTCTACCATGACACGGATCTTAGGTTCTGTACCGGATGCTCTAAGGAGCATTCTTCCGTCGCCGCCCAAAGCCTTGTTGACTTCTTCGACGCCCTTAAGGACTGCAGGATTCTTCTGTGCTTCTTCCTTATCCTTAACAACAACGTTCTTGAGGCACTGAGGGAACATCTTCATCTCGCCTGCGAGCATTGAGAGAGGAAGCTTCTTTTCGAGCATGGTCATGAGGACCATGAGGGATGTAAGGATTCCGTCTCCTGTTGTTGCATACTTGGCGAAAATGATGTGGCCGGACTGCTCACCGCCAAGAACGAAGCCGTTCTGCATCATGTTCTCTGCAACATACTTATCGCCGACTGCTGTCTTCTCGGTACGGATGCCGATAGCCTCGCAAGCCTTATAAAGGCCCATGTTGCTCATGATGGTTGTAACGATCGTATTGCCGTCTAGCTTGCCGCTCTCCTTCAGATACTTACCGCAAAGGTACATGATCTGGTCGCCGTTTACTTCGTTGCCAAGCTCGTCAACACAAAGGCATCTGTCAGCGTCGCCGTCGTAAGCAAAGCCTACGTTGAGGCCGTTATCAAGAACGAACTTCTTGAGGTTGTCGATATGTGTTGAACCGCAGTTTGTATTGATGTTGAGACCGTCAGGTGTGTTGTTGATGATATAAACCTTAGCGCCCAAAGCCTCGAAAACTGATCTTGCGATATTCCATGAAGCACCGTTTGCGCAGTCGAGACCGACCTTCATGCCGTTGAATGCTCTTGTAGGAACTGTCATGAGGTAGCCGATGTAACGGTTACGTCCTGCAGCGTAGTCAACAACGTTACCGATTGCCTCACGCTCTGCAAGAGGGATCTCCTCGATCTCGCCGTCGATATAAGCTTCGATCTTCTCTTCGATCTCTGCCTCGATCTTCTGACCGTTGGCACGCATGATCTTGATGCCGTTGTCATAGAAAGGATTGTGTGATGCGGAGATCATGATACCGCAGTCAAAACCGTCTGTTCTGCAGCAGTAAGATACTGAAGGTGTTGTTGTTACGTGAAGGAGATATGCATCAGAACCGGAAGATGTGATGCCGGCAGTAAGAGCTGCCTCGAGCATATAGGAACTTCTTCTTGTATCCTTGCCGATGATGATCCTTGCTCTCTTGTCGTCGTGCTGCTGACCGTAGTACCAGCCGATATATCTTCCTACCCGAAATGCTTTCTGCGCTGTGAGGGCCTTGTTAGCCTCTCCTCTGAAACCGTCGGTGCCGAAATATTTGCCCATTGAAATATCCGCCTTTCGATATTAATTTTCTTTAGCATTTTATCACAAATCTGTTGAATTCAACGCACTTTTGTTATGTCCGATAACAGTTCTTGGAGTTATCAGACCTACGACAAGCCAGAAATAAACAACAACATTAATTATGCTGCTGTTGAGCATGGCCTGAACGGCATACGCGGTAAACATTCCGAGAAGTATCCAGGTAACTGCCCGCTCTTCCCCGGAAGCCCTTTTTAATATGCTCTTTACGGCGCCCGAGCAAGCGAAGACCAGAAGAGCCAGGTAATTGATCAGAGCCGGGATTCCCTGGGTTACCATCGTATGCAGATACTCATTATGTCCCTTCTCCTGGACGTACATTCCAAACTCATAATCCGGATCAGATACGAATACATAACTGTAATTATCAAGACCGACACCCGTAAGCCAGTGCTTAGGAACGCTTTCAAGACCCTTTTTCCAGTTATAGATACGGTCTGATCCGATCTTATCGACATCGCCGTTTGCAACTTCCCAGTAAGACCTTACCGTCGCTTCCCTGATATAGTCAGTGAAGAAGAACGCTATAAGGAAGACCGCGAGAAAGCACCCGAAAATGATTAGTGACCGCTTAACGACAGGCTTTAATGCCTCTTTATCCCGTCTGTACATGATAACCAGTGAGATCAGATAGAAGATCACCATTCCCGCAAAACCCACCCAGGCAAGTCTGGCACGGCTTCCAAGCATGGTATAGAAAAGGAATGCCGCAAGCGCCAGGATCAGACGGCGCATAGTCTTAGACAAACCTATCTCATCCGAGAATATGAAAAGACCGGCAGCGCAGGCTACGAAGACAACGCACATGCCCGCATAGAAATTACTGTTCTGGGTAAGTCCGTAAGCCGCCCTCTCAGCGTGATAGGAAGGACAATAGGCAAGCTCGATATCAAATGTCTGAAGGAATGCGAATATGCCTTCGAAAAGAGCCACGCCAAGATAAACAAAGAGTATGTTCTTCCTGTATTTCCCGTCATCTATAAGTGTTCCGGCAAAATAGAGCCAGTAATATGCAAGAAAATGGAGCGGGTTCTCGCAATAGAATGCATACCCGCGGGCATAAACTCCCGGATTGAGCGAGAAAACCGCTGATATGACCATAAAGAAGATCAGCGTGAAGTAAAAGACATCAGCGATCCTGAATCTCCTTTTGCGGTGGTCTGAAGACACCCAGTACAAAACGGTAATGAACGTTCCTATTATTCCGAATGCCATGAGGATCTGCGGCTGGAAGAACGAAGGAATAATATCATCGTTGAACCTGCAGATTATCTCTGTAATGAATTCAGCTACGGGCAGGCCGGCAAGAAGGGCTACAACAGTCCGATAGAACATCTTCTCCGAACAGGCACGGCTGATACTGTTCCGCCAGCTCATTTCAGCGCCCTCCCGGAATCTTCTTTTATCTTTGCCCCTTCTTTAATTCCTGCCTTCATCAGCCTTAAAGCATCCGCGAACTTAGCGGAATTGCCGTACATCTTCTTTTTTACCAATGCGTAGCGCAGAGCCCAAAGCAGAGCCTGGTTCCCGTATAAAAAGCTGAAAAGCACGCCCCTGTCAAAGAAGTACTTATCGTTATAACCCTTGAACCACGTGGATTCTCTCGGTTCTTCCCTTCCTATCGTAACCGGGACGGCTTTGATATTAAGTCCTGCTCTAAGACAATCCATAAAGAACAGATTGTCTTCACCGCTCGAATACTTTGCACCGCCGCCGAAGAGGAGCGAGAATCTGACACCGGCTTTCCTTACGTTCTCAAGCCTTACAGCAGCCGCATAGCAGGGATATCTGCCGACAGACCATTTATGGACTGTCACGGGCTTATCTATATGATAGGTCCTTCTCTCCTCGCACACATCGACATTGAACATGATGATATCAGCGTCAGGATCAGCGCTGAAAGCTTTTAAGATCCTTTCGGCATAGCCTTTGGAATAAACGATATCATCATCTGAGAATAAGACTATCTTACTGTCTGCCAGATCGAGAGCTTTGTTCCTGGATCTTCCGACACCTCTTTCAGTCGACTCGAAAAGCTTGATGTTCAGGCCGTTTTCCGTCTTTAACTCATAACTGACGTCTTTATAGCCCTGATTTACGATCACCGCATCGCACTCAAGGTTCATGTGAGATATCAGCAGCCGGGGATCCTTTTCGAGAGAGCTGACAAGCACTTCAAGATTGCGTCTCATTGAAAGTCTCCTTATCTGAAGTGCATGTACTTAAGTATGCCGTTAACGGCATAACAACCCTGGTAAAAATATCTTTCAAGCAGGCCGAGACCGATATATCTGTATGTATTCATATTCAGTTTCGCTGCATTTACTTTATTGCTGCTGCTCGAATTCTTATGGAGCCTGTATGTTATGAGGGGTTCATTGATGCCTCTTGCCGTAAGGCCTGCCCTTAACATGCAGAGCCAGCATGCAAAGTCCTCATGCATATCACGCTCGCGCTCGGTAAAAGGAGAATATTTAAGATAGTCTCTTTTCCTCATCAGGACAGATGAATTGGAGATAACGTTCTGTCTTAAGAGTTTTTTGTATGTTACTTCTTCCGGAACATGCATTATCCACTTGAAAGGCTCGCCGTTCTCATTGATAAAAGAAGATGCAGTATAGATCAGATCACAGCCGGTGGCTTTTTGGAGTGCAAACTGCTTTTCGAGCTTATCCGTACTCCACATATCATCAGAATCGATAAAAGCGATCCATTCACCCTTTGCAAGATTAATTGCCCTGACTCTTGTCTCAAGTGTTCCGAGGTTCTTCAAATTCGCGAAATATCTGACCCTCGCATCCTTTTTTGCATAAGAATCACAGATAGCGGAGGTTCCGTCAGTTGCTGCATCATTGATAAGGACTATCTCAAAGTCTCTGTAAGTCTGATTCAGAACGGATTCCAGAGTATCAGCGAGAGTTTTCTCACAGTTATATGCAGGCAGGATAACACTAACGAGGTCAGCCATGAGCTTTCCTCCTGCATTTTCCTGAATTATCCGAAATAAAAAAGCCGTTCAGCATAACAGCTGAACATACTGACAAACAAAGTCCGACTCCGCCTCTGCCCTTCATACACTCCACAACTCATAAAATCTATCCCCGCAAACATTATATAACAGAAGAGCCCGAGATTTTACAACTGACAATAAAAATCAAAAATAAAAGAGGCCGTCTCCGCAGAGACAGCCTCCGTAAGTGTTTCAGTCAAAAGACTTAAGATCTTATTCGATCTTTGTGCCGCACTCAGGGCAGAACTTAGGCATATTGCCGTCAGCGGGCTTGTAGCCGCACTTAGGGCAAGCTGTAGGAGCTGCTGCAGGCTGAGGTTGACCACAGTTTCCGCAGAACTTACCTGTATTGCCTGTCTGGCCGCAAGAACATGTCCAACCGGCTGCAGGTGCTACGGGAGCGGGCTGAGGCTGACCGCAGTTGCCACAGAACTTACCTGTGTTGCCTGTCTGGCCGCAAGCGCATGTCCAACCAGCTGCTGCAGGTGCGCCTGCAGGTGCTGCTGTCTGGCCTGCGAAGAAACCTGTCTGAGGCTGACCCTGGTTAGCCTGAACAGTATTGAGAGCTGCTGCTGTAGCGTTGTTGCCGCCGACTGCACCCATCATACCGAGACCCATGAAGCCGTTAACTGCGCCGTTAGCGTTAGCACCGGCATTCTTCATAGCCTCTGTCTGGCCCAATGCAACTGCTGCACCGAGAGCTGCCTGATCGGAACCATAGAGCTTTGCCTCGTCGACCTTCTCGATTCTCTCACGTGACTTGTCGTCAGGTGTAACGGAAGCGATGGCAACCTTCTCTACAACGATACCTCTCTTCTGGAGCCACTCGTCATCAAGGCAATCCTGCATGTATCTTCTGAACTCGCCCTGCTTTGAAGGCAGTGTTGAGAACATGATACCCTGCGGGTAAGGGCCGCCGCACTTATTGAGTGTTTCTGTGATGTTGTCAAGGAACTCAAGACGGGGCTGCTGAGGCTTAGCGGGTGTTCCCATGAAGTCAGCAACTGTGTACTCGTCTCTTACGTTACCAACGATGTTTCTGAAGAAAGTAACAGGATTCTCAACTCTGAAGGAGAATGTACCGTTCAAACGGATATAGATGTTACGATATTCAGGGTCTGCATAAGGTACCGGTGAAGGTGTACCGAAGTTCTGATTCATCATCTCGAGCTTGTTTACGAAGTAAACTCTCTGCTGCTGCTGAATCTCTCCGCCCATCTTCATACGGTTCCAGATGTCACCGATGGACTGCTTTACGTTCTCACCGAAATTCTTGTTAGCAAGAACTGAAGGTGCTGTGGATGTATCCCACTTGTAAGCGCCTGCGTCAGATACTACGTCTACGATCTCTCCGTTGTTAACGAGGAGACAGAAGCAGCCCTCAGGTACGTTGATGATGGAACCATTGGAGATAACTTCGGAATTACCCTTGTTTCTGCCCTTCTCCATCTTGTTAGCACCCTTCTTTACAAGGATCTCCTGTCCAAGAGAGTCCTGTGTGAAGAACTCAAGGTACTGATCTGAGATCTGGCTGCTGATAGAATCAAATGTTGTTCCTGCAACATTCTTGATTAAGCTAATCAATCCCATATTAATATTCCTCCTAGGTACTTGGTCGAATTATCTCCGCCAAGAAAAATAATATCATTTATTTAACAAAACAACAATAATATTTAACACGATTTAGTACGCGTAATGGATCCTTCGGCTCATCCTTAAAAGCTCTGTATTCGCGAGCATTCCCTCAGGAATCTCCACACCTTCCATGACGCAGTTTGCGATGAGCGGCACACCTGTGAGCTTGGACGCTTCCAAGACCTTGGATTCGCCCTCTTTTACCAGCTCTGCGGTGGTCTCTTCCAAAAGATTGGTGTTATTAATGTAGCCGTCGATCTTAAAGCCTGCCGCAGCGGACAGCTCTGATGTCATTATCGCGATCTGTTCAGGGTCTGATGTAAACGGTCTTAAGGTATTAACCGCCATATAGATGACCGCATCGGTATTCTCGATCCTCTGCTTCAGTGAGCCTAAGACAAGAGCACCCATGTCCTCTCCTCCGATATCGAAGATTCCCTGATATGATTCGTCATCGAAGATAACATACATATCCGGAGGCAATACCGGAGCATCAACGTTGGAACCCGCATAAAGAGGCGTAACGAGCCTTATGCCCGCTTCTTCCAGATCTTTCGCGCAGTCTGATGAACGGTAGAACGGATTTACGATATCGAGATCCGCAATAAGGAGCTTCCTGTCCGGCAATGCTTTTCGCTGGGCAAGAGACATATTGACGGCAATCTCGGATTTACCGCTGCCGTAAGCGCCGATAATGATCGTTAAACGGTGGTCAAGATAAAACATCAGAACAAATTCTTCTTTCTAAAGATAATATAGCCGCTTCCGCCGATTACCAGAATATACAACAGGGATCTGCCTATGTACATGAGGTTTATCGTCGAATAGCTGATATGCATCGAATCAATCTTCTTAAGGTCTTTTTTGGTAAGTTCGGAGCCGTCGAGTGTGTATTCGACACCCATATACTCGCTGATGAAATTACCGGTGAAATCAAGTTCATTGCGATATTGAGCATCTCCGTTGATAAGCTGTACCGCATCGGCACCGTAATCACCGTTAAATCCGAGGTTGGTTATGAGGTAAACGGGATGACAGAACTTCCAGCCGAACTGCGCATAATAATCAGTGTTATACTGCTTTTTCATTTTTTCGACTTCTGCACGCGTATAATACTCGTCTTTAAGCATCTCGTCATACGCATCATCTCTTACGGCAATATAATCCTTTATGGTCTTTGCAGGGAGATTATAAACACCGACAAAGGCCGTAAGCGTAGACATTACGACTACGGTGATTATCGATAAGATTATCGGCATTGCGCGTCTTCTGAATACCAGTGAGAGAACAGTAAAAGTAACTGTTAATACCAGAAGGATGATAATTGCCGTACCCCAACGGGATATCATCTCACCGCCGTTTAAGTTTACACCGATACCGGTAATAAAGAGACCGAGCAGAGCTGATCCGATATAAACAACGCAAAGCGCTACCGTCGCAGCGATCTGGACAAGCAGATATGAGAAGAAGATCGAGGTTCTGGAATGACCTGCAATGATCTTGTTCCTTACGATGCCGTCAGTGAAATCCCTTCCCACATGAAGGCAAATAAACAAAGCCAGGAACTTGGGAAGATCGTTTACAAAACCGACCGACATCAGCCAGGTTATATACTGTATTTCGGAACTGCCCATACCCAGCTCCGAGAAAGATATTCCGGCGTCTCTCATTACTAAGCCCAAAAGGAGCCTGAGCATAACGGTAATGAGTATCGGCCAGGCAATGCAGTAAATGCCGATGATCCTGAAGAAAATACTCTTGAAAAGACGTTTGAATTCAAATCTCAATAATTCAAGCATGCGACTCACCTCCTACAAGATTTACGAAGTAAGTCTCAAGGTCAGTCTCCCTGGTAACGACACGGGCAATATTGACTCCCGCTTCATTTGCAGCCAGAACGATATTGGTGAGGTTGTAATAGCCCTTTGCGTGTACAACGCCCGTCTCACCGTCATATCTTGCCGCAAGACCTTTGGCATTAAGAACTGAGATCAGAGCCATGGGATTTCCGGTATAGAATTCCGTATGGAGTCCGCCTGCGTCTTCCAAAGCCTCAGCCTTGATCTCTTTTACGACCCTGCCGCCCTCAACGAACGCGAAATCCGTTGCAAGCTTGGAAAGCTCTGAAAGGATGTGGCTCGATATGATGACCGTAACGCCCTTTTCCTTATTGAGCGATATCAGGAGGTCTCTTATCTGGATGATTCCCTGAGGATCAAGGCCGTTAATGGGCTCATCAAGGATAAGCACTTCGGGATTGCCTGCCATGGCCATAGCGATACCAAGTCTCTGGCGCATACCAAGAGAGAACTTGCCCGCTTTCTTCTTGCCTGTATCTGCAAGGCCGACAAATTCAAGGAGCTTATCCACCGAATCATCAACCTTTAATCCAAGATTAATGTATTGATAGATAAGATTATCCTTTGCCGAAGCATTTGAGTAGATCGAAGGGAGTTCGACGAGAGCTCCCACATTACCTAATTTCTTGTTATCAAAGCCATATTCGACTGTGCCTTTGGTAGGCTTCTGAAGACCGGACATGATCCTCATTATCGTGGTCTTGCCGGCGCCGTTCCTGCCTACGAGGCCGAAGATCGAACCCTTCGGCACTGTAAAGTTCATGTCCGTCAGAACATGCGCTTTACCGTAGTCTTTGCATACGCCGTTGATCTTTATTACGTAATCAGCGGATTCAGACACGTTTTTATCTCCTTATATTCCCTTGATTGGCGGGCAGGATGCCCGACTGGGATATTATAACAAATAAGATAAACCCTAGTCTTAATTCAACCTTAATTTCGAATGAGTTTTGAGGCGCGCTCTCCTGTAAGCACGGCGACAACCATTTTCACGATATCCGGAATAATGAACGGGATAACGCACCAGCTCATAACGGTTGCAAGACCTACAGGCCCTGTCTGCGCTGCATATACGGTCATGAACCAGATGACGCCGACGATATACATTACGACTTCGAAAACAACGAATCCCAACATTCCGAAGATCCATGTCTTAACGGGAGTGGTCATGAGTTTCTTCAAGAAAAGCTTTTCGAGCAGCCAGTAAACAAGAGCTCCAAATACAAATCCTATGAGGAAGCCGCCCGTGGGGCCTATGAATGACATTATTCCGCCCTTAAAGCCTGCGAAAACCGGAACTCCGACGGCACCCAGTGCCAGATAGACCAGAATGGCGATAGTTCCCCTTCTTCCCCCTACTGTAAGCATTACTGCAAGGATCCCCAGCGTCTGCAGAGTAAACGGGACGGGACCTAACGGAATGCTGATCCAGGAACATATTGTGATAAGTGCTGCTGATACTGATATAAGGACAAGGTCATAGATAAATGCCCTGTTCCTAGTGCTTTTGTTTGTTTTTGAACTTGATTCCGACATTGTAAACCTGATTTCATTTTTAGTTGACAATCGGAAGTTTACACTTCTGTCCCGGTAATATCAAGCGCTAAATTAAAACTGATATTTGGGCCAGATACCCATCTTGTCGTGGGTATGTTCAGGAAGCTGGTAAAGGTCGTGACCGGGATAGTCGTTGCCCTCAACGATAACGGGGCCGTCGGGTGTAAGACATACGTCCCATCCGATGAATCCTACCTGGGGAACGACCATTGCAGCCTTGGTGCACATAGCTATTACTTCATCCCACATCGGGAAAACAAAGCCCTTAAATACGGCACCTGTCATGGGGTGCTTCTCATAAAGGACCTTGGTCTTATCTATAGGGAAATCGGTGATCTCACCTGTCTTCTCGTCAACAGGCGCGGTCATGCCGCCGTTATTGAAATTATCGACGCTGTGGCCGTAATTGCCGAATCTGCAGCATGCACTTGCCACATGGACCTTGCCTTCCCTCTGGATCGTAACGATCCTTATCGTATTGATCGCGTAAGGATAAATAGCGCTTACCGCAGGGTGCTGGACGATCACTTCCTCAAAGAAGTGCGGGCGCTCCTGATTTACAAGACGCTCATAGATATCTTCAGCCTTTTCCTTCTTGCAGTCGATCTTCTCAACGGTCTTGCCGCAGGAACCGAGATCGGCCTTTGCAATAAGGAAATCATGGCTGTTGATGAAGTCTAAGACTTCCTGCTTGTTGTCTTTCCTTATCTCAAGCCACTTACGGCCGAGGAATTCGCCGAAGCGCTTATTGAATTCGATCTTGTTGTCGATGAGATCCGTATAAGCAGGGTCGTTATATCTCTTTACGAGATCGTAGTTACGGCCTCTGGTGATATATGTGTCACGCTCTTTGTCATTGAGGTTGTACATCTCATAGAGCCAGTAATCCATGTAACCTGCGCCGAACTTCCTGCCGCAGTGGATCATGTCGAAAAATATCCACACGCGGGACTTACCCGACTTATCGTGGATATCCTTGATCTTGGCGCCCATCGCCTTATAATCCATGCGCGTAACGCGCCTAATCAGATACTTTATGTTTGGCATAGGAGAATTATAATACAATGAAAAAACTTTTGTTATAATTGCTTTCGAATAGAAATATACAAGTAACAGGCATGTTACTTTAAGCAAAAGGAGGAAATTTCCCATATGGCAATAAGAATCGGTATTTTAGGCTATGGCAACCTCGCTAAGGGCGTTGAGCTCTCTATCAGACAGAATCCTGATATGGAACTCGTCGTTGTCTTCACAAGAAGAGACCCTTCCACAGTTAAGACTCTTACTCCCGGTGTAGAAGTCGCAAACTCAAATGACGCTGCAAACTATAAGGACAAGATCGATGTCCTCGTTATCTGCGGCGGTTCAGCTACAGACCTGCCGACACAGACACCCGCATTTGCTTCAATGTTCAACGTAATTGACAGCTTCGATACACACGCTAAGATCCCTGAGCACTTTGCAAACGTTGATAAGGCTGCTGCAGGCTCTAATCACACAGCTCTCATCTCCGGCGGCTGGGATCCCGGCATGTTCTCGATCAACCGTCTTTACGGCAGCTGCATCCTTCCTGAAGGTAAGGATTACACATTCTGGGGCAAGGGTGTATCCCAGGGCCACTCCGATGCAATCAGAAGAGTTCCCGGTGTTAAGAACGGCAAGCAGTACACGATCCCTGTAGAGGCTGCACTTGAGGCTGTAAGATCCGGCTCCGAGCCTGAGCTCACAACACGCCAGAAGCATTTAAGAGAGTGCTTCGTAGTTGCTGAAGAAGGCGCTGACCTTGCTCTCATCGAGAAGACCATCAAGGAAATGCCCAACTACTTCGCTGATTACGACACAACAGTACATTTCATCTCCGAAGAAGAGTTCGCTAGAGACCACTCCAGGATCAACCACGGCGGCTTCGTATTCCGCACCGGCAAGACAGGCGTTAACGGCGAGAACAAGCACGTTATCGAGTATTCATTGAAGCTTGATTCCAACCCTGAGTTCACAGGTTCCGTTCTCACAGCTTACGCAAGAGCTATTTACCGTCTCTCACAGAAGGGTGACTTCGGATGCAAGACAGTTTTCGATATTGCACCTGCACTCCTCTCACCTCTCTCAGGCGAAGATCTTAGAGCTCACATGCTCTGATCTTACATATCAGACGATTTTCAGACCTGCATACCTTAACCGGTGTGCAGGTTTATTTTTGCTTGAATGATAAATATAAATTAATTTTGCTATAATTATTTTATGGCTGAGAATACCAAGAAAGTTAAAAGCAGGAAAACCGCGATCGCTCTGTCGGTCGTATTTGCTCTGCTTGTTTTGGCTTTACTTGGGATCATCTTCTACCCCGACATTAACGATTACATGCTCCGGCAGCAGAACAACAGATTATACGGAGGCATGACCGCAGAACTTAAAGACAGCACTCTGTATAAGGATCTTAAGAGCGGAAAGTCCATCTGTTTTCTCGGAGACAGCATAACATCAGGCTATCACACAGACGAAGTACCGTGGTATCAGCCTCTCACGCCCCATATCAAAGGCGAGGTCTACAATTTCTCAAGAAGCGGCTGGACGATAAATAATCTCATCGATAACAGCGAAAAAATACCGGCAGCTGATATTTATATCATTGCGATCGGTATCAATGACATACTTTTTTACGATGAGTCTTATGCGTCACATACTTCGGATGAATTCGCCCAAAATGCCGGTAAGCTTACTTCCTTGATAAAGGACAGATCCTCCGAAGCAAAGATCTACTATGTATCACCCTGGACATTTTGCGACCTGAAACAAAGCTATTTCGACCGCGGCGACGAATACCGTCAAGCTCTGGCCTCATACTGCGAGAGCTCAGGCTGCATCTACATCAATGCAGATCCCGTAATAACTTCAGTCCTGGAGAGCGAAGGCTTCGAAAAATACATGTTCAACCAGTTCCACCCCAACGCTCCCTATGGCATCGGCCTGTTCAGTTATGCCGTGCTCAAAGCCGCTCACGATCAAGGTATCTGACCTGTTACATCACTTTTTCGAGAAAACTAAAACAAATTAAAAGGCTGCCACCTAAGTGACAGCCTTCATTATTCAATCTGGTTTTAAGATCAGACCTTGATCTCCATGATCCAGCCCTCAGGTGCTTCAACAGTACCCATCTGGATGCCTGTGAGAGTTTCTCTGAGCTTTGTCATGACAGGGCCCATCTCCTCCATGCCGGAAGCGAACTTGAATTCCTTGCCGTGATCGTTGATGGAGCCGAGAGGTGAGATAACTGCAGCTGTACCGCAGAGACCGCCCTCTGTGAACTTACCGCTCATGATCTCGTCGAGGTATACTTCTCTCTCCTCGATCTTCATGCCGCAGTAGTGCTCAGCAACGTAAACCAATGATCTTCTTGTGATTGAAGGCAGGATGGAATCGGACTTAGGTACAACGAGTGTGCCCTGGCCGTCTGTGAGGATGATGTTAGCTCCGCCTGTCTCCTCGATCTTTGTACGTGTAGCGGGATCAAGATAGATGTTCTCAGCAAAGCCTTCCTTGTGTGCAGTAACGATTGCGTGGAGAGACATTGCATAGTTGAGGCCTGCCTTGATGTTGCCTGTTCCTCTCGGAGCAGCACGGTCAAAGTCAGAGATCTTAACTGCGATCGGCTTAGCGCCGCCCTTGAAGTAAGGTCCTACAGGTGTAGCGAAGATTCTGTACTGATAGTCATCAGCAGGCTTAACACCGATAACGGGGTTAATACCGAAGATATAAGGTCTTAAGTAAAGAGATGCTCCGGAGCCGTACGGGGGAACCCATGCTGCGTTGCCTGCAACAGTCTCCTGAACTGATCTTAAGAACAATTCCTTGGAAATCGGAGGAATCTCAAGGCGGACTGCAGAGTCATGAAGTCTCTCAGCGTTAAGGTCAGGACGGAAAGTAACGATCCTGCCGTCAACTGTCTCATAAGCCTTAAGGCCTTCAAATACTGTCTGAGCATACTGGAGAACGCCTGCGTCTTCGCTCATGACGATCATGTCGTCATCGATAAGAGCGCCTTCGTCCCATGCGCCGTTCGTGTAGTTAGCTACGAATCTCTTATCTGTCTTCTGATAAGAGAAGGTCAAATTTGACCAATCGAGATTCTTCTTTTCCATAAAACATTCCTTCTTTCTTAAAGATTGTTTTTAATTAGTTAAGCATTGTACCACTCAAAAACGCCAAAATCATCAATGATTTAAACAAATCTGTATCCGCAGGCGTGGTATACCTTCTTCCCTGCCTTGATAACAGGTGAATCGAACTGAGGGAGGTTAACGGCATTAGGTACCATCTGAGCCTCAAGGCAGATAGCATCGTACTGGCCGTAAGCCTTTGTTGTCTTGATGTCGAGCGGGCTGCCCAAGTTGTTTCCAGCATAGATCTGGATGCCCGGAAGGTCTGTTAAGCACTCCATCGTGATTCCTGACTCAGGTGCCGTAACAGCTGCAGCAAATGAGAATGTGCCTGCTGTCGTGTTAAGGCAGAAGTTCTGGTCGATACCCTTGGAGATGACCATCTGATGCTCGTCACTGTCATTGAGCTCACCGATGAAGCGGTATTCCCTGCAGTCGAAAACAGTACCTTCAACGTCCAAAAGCTCGCCTGTCGGAACATTCATGTCGTCCTTGATGGTGATCTTGTCGGAGTTGATCATGATGAGGTCGTTATTGACCGTACCCTCTGCAGCTTCGCCTCTGAGGTTGAAGTATGCGTGGTTTGTGGGCGCGAAGATCGTATCCTTGTCTGTCTTTCCGCAATAAAGGATCAGGAATGTCTTATCCTCAAGCCAGCAATAAAGGACCTTTGTATCAAGGTTTCCGGGGAAGCCTGTAGCTCCGTCAGGGCTTGTGTAACTCAGAAGAACTGCGCCGCCGTCACATCCCGGAATGCCAGCGATCTTGGAATCGAGGATGATCTCATCAGCCTCTTCCTCGGAAAGGATCTTGCCGTCCCAGAAAACGTTGTGATAACCGGGATTGCCTGAATGGAGGTTGTTCTCGCCTTCGTTCTTAGGGATCTGGTATCTCTCGCCGTTGATAACGAAAGAAGCGTCCTTAATTCTGTTAGCGGAACGTCCTACGACTGCGCCGTGGTTAGCGCCGTTGCCCATATACTCATCAAGGCCCTTGCAGCCGAGCATGATGTCTGTGGGTTTGCCGTCCTTATCAGGAACGATAAGATCTGTGATAACAGCGCCGTATGTGATAACGGAAGCCTCATAGCCGCCGTCGATCGTGATAGTAAACTTCTTAGCCTTAAGATCGGGATTCTTTACTGACAAATAGTCACTTGTAGTAATACTCATTCCTCAAAACCTCCAAAAGATTTAATTAAAAAGAAGTATAGCATAAATATTCATTGCCACGTATAATCGTTAATCAGACGGGGCATTAGCGCAGTGGGAGCGCATCACACTGGCAGTGTGGGGGTCACGGGTTCAAGTCCCGTATGCTCCACCAAAAATAAAAACGTTCTGCAACATACGGACAGTTCGCTACGCGAAACTAGTTGCAGAACGTTTTATTTTTGTATGCTTCGGAAAAACCAGCCGGAATCTTATCTCTTCAGTTCCGGGTGTTCGGCGTAGAACTTATCTTTGTCCTGATACATTCTCTCGTCAGCGGTCTTCAGAGCATTCGTGATGTCGCCTGAATCATTCTGATAGCAGTAGCCCATGGCAAAAGATACGTTGCCGTAATGTCTTGAGAGCTTCTTTGCCCTCTCGATCTTTTCGACGATCGCATCTTCTGTCGTAAATGACAAGAGCACCATGAACTCGTCGCCGCCGGCTCTGTAGATCTCATCGCCGACAAAGACATTCTGAAGGAGGATCGCGCCGTTCTTTATAAGAAGGTCACCTGCCTCATGTCCCTGGTTGTCATTGACTCTCTTAAGACCGTTGAGGTCTGCAAAGACGATTCCCAAGCCCTTAAGTTCGTCGCTGCCGCTCTTTCTCAAGCCGTCGATCCTGTTGTTCATCTCGTTTCGATTCAAAAGGCCTGTGAGCATATCCATGGAACTCAGTCTCTTTAATCTCTGAACAAGCTTCTGGTTAGCGATCTCAGATGCTACGAAGAATGTCGTAAGCTCCAGTGTTTCCTTGATCTTAACGGTATTCTCGACGTCGAAATTACATGCCCAGATATAACCCAATGTCTCATCCGTGGATTTGAGCGGGAACAAAACGATACTCTCAACGTGGTTCTTCATGAGAGATTCATACCATGCCGGATTCTTCTGCTTGATGTATTCCCAGTCGTTCCTGTTCTTGGCAATAAGGCAATTGCTGCCTCCGATGGTATCTTTCCATGAGACAGTCAGATCGTAGAAGCCTTCCCTGAGGACCCTGTTCATTGAAGGAAGCAAAGAATATTCATTTCTTGATTCGCTCAATGCCGTGCACTTTCTTTCCTCCTCATCAGTAAGAAGGATAACGCAGGACTGGGCATCACAGAGCTTTCTGATGTCAGAGATGATCTCGTCCATCGTATGCTGGAAGTTTGTTGCGCCCTTGAGCTTGATACACGTATTAAGGACCTCTGAAGCTGTAGAAGCAGAAGTATTGCTCATCTCAGCGCTGTCAGCATTCCTGGAAACGATCTGTGAATATGTGCAGTAATGAAGATTCCCTTTGCTGCCCAGAGGCATCATGTAAAGATTGAACCAGAAGTCATATCTGTCCGGATGCACATAGGTATGCATCGGTTGCTTTAATACGGCACATCTGAAGCAGAAATCCTCAAAATTCAGATCCGTCGGAAAATAATTCTGATAAAGACTGTTTGGAACGAACTTGGAGGTAAGCATCTGCGGAACTTCCGGGTTGGCATGCTCGATCGAATTGATATAAGCCTGATTGCCCTCAACTATCCTTATCTCACCATATGAACCGTCATCTTTTGTCTCGACCGAGATAACGCATGTCATGACATCGATCATTTCGACAAAACTTTTAAAGTCCATGATAAACCTCCAATTTATCTTAAATAGTTAAAGGAATTTTATCATAGGTTAAAAGGAAATGTTATTAAAACTTATTAAATATATTTTAAAATTAAGCTTTGATCCTCCATGTATTCGGAGCGTGCTTATAGACCATTTTCCTCATAAAGAATACATATGCAGCCGTAACCACAAGCAGTACAGGCGCAAGAATGTAAGATACCATCGGTACCCATACGATGATCGCAGCTACTGAATAGATTATTATGCTTGTGATCCTGTATGCACCGCCCTTTGCGATAACCGAAGTCGTGAACGGCTGGAAAAGATAATAGAGCGAGAGCCATGTGACCGACGTTAAAACGCTCAGCAGGAATGCAACAAGGATCGTAACGAGATATTCACCGGGATAGCTCTGGCCGCCTGAAGCAAAGAGCATCAGATTGGCAGAAAGTCCGCAGGCAATGACAGGTCCGATATTGAGCCTGATCAGCTGCTTAAGCCTGATATCAAAGAGTTTGATGATCTTTTCGCGCTGCTTGAAGAAGCTGAAA
Organism: Oscillospiraceae bacterium; assembly: GCA_902780785.1. Taxonomy (GTDB): domain Bacteria; phylum Bacillota; class Clostridia; order Saccharofermentanales; family Saccharofermentanaceae; genus Saccharofermentans. The sequence goes on from CACZGS010000003.1 coordinate 95,087, forward strand.
GTCATAAGGCTGTTATCGCAGTTGATGAACATGGCCTGTGTGGTCTTGAAGGAATTATCGGCGATCGACAACGGTATCATCATGCCGAGCAGATGGGACTGTGCAACATATCTGAAGAACTGGAATGCTGACTCTGTTCCCAAAGGCAGAAGCGCATCGTCATAGCCTCTGAAAGTGACCATATTAACGAGGTTTGTGAGAACCATATTCCAGCAATTGTCAGAGCCGAAACGTGTATAGTATCCGTAAATGAACTCCCCTATCAAAAGTATCAGGATAGCAGCGATAATTATCGTAAATACAACCGGCTTCATGCAGAGCATCGTCCAGTGCCTTTTTACGAACAAAGCATTCAGGTAATCGAAGCCTTTCTTATCGCCTTTTACAGTGCCTTTAGCCTTGATCTTCTTGAAGCTCTTCGTATTATCGTACTGGCTGGTCGTCTTTATTTCCGGTCTGCTGATATTATCGTGCAGAGCTCTTCTGTGAATGTTTGTGTCAGACTTCAAAAATACTGTAAAACCCCAGATTCCTGCAGCTGCGATCAAGCCGGTAACGATTACCAGCGGAATGACCGGAATGAAATATCCGTTTGCAACAAAAACGATAAAGAACGGAATAGCGAGCAGGACCACGGAAAGCCTTATGAGATAAGCGATTGCGCTGATCTTAAGAGATCTGTGGAACTTTGTCCTGACCTTAAAGCCCATGATCTGAAGGCCTATTCCAAGGAACTTTATGAGTAACGCAAGGAACGGGATACCCAGCCACAGCCAGAACGGAGCGCCTGTAATTACCGCAAACAGACCTGCGATCACGTAGCCGATAAAGAGCTTTGCAAGATCGTAATAGATAAGCGTGTCATTAAGCTTTTTTGCATCCATACGGAGCATGAAGACAAGGTATTCCTTCTCCGTGGTGCAGTTGAAATACGGCACCCTGATAAGGATTCCGCAAAGTGCATATACGAGGAAGAAAAACAGGCCGAGAGTGCCGTAGATCGCACTACGGGACATGCCCATTCCAAGCTCATGCTCAATATACTGGTCAGACAAGAGGAATGCTGCAAGGTAGATAATGCCAAGGCCGAATATCTTGCCGATAAAGAGCTTGAAGGTCTCAATGATTATATGGAATACCCAATAGATAACCTTAAGGAACGTGGTCGAATAGAGCTTGTCCGGAATAAGGCTCCCGATAATAGGCGTCTTCTTAAGCGCAAAGACAAGGCTGTTGTAACCGATGATGCTCCTTAAGTGTATGACCTTAAAGAGAATGTTCTTATACTCACTGATCATCGTCTGCATCCCTTAACGCATTAATGATCTTATCCTTGAAAGCTGCATCACCCAGATCGTTCTTGTCGATGGGTTCAAGTCTTCCGTTATGAAGCAGGACGATCTGGTCACAAAGATCGACAGCAACGTCCAGAAGGTGTGTTGAGAAGATCGTGATCTTTCCCTGCTTCTGGCTTCTTATAACGTTCTTCATCTCTTCCGCGATGATGACATCCAAGGACGTCAGAGGTTCATCCAGGAGCATGAGCTTGGGAGAAGCGATGATGTTCAAGAGCATCTGCATCTTATTCTTCGTGCCGTGCGAATAGTCCTTAAGAAGCCTGTCCCTGTCGTCTTCCGGCACCATCATGTAATCGAAATATTCATCTATAGTCTTATCGGGAGTGATCTCATCATGAACCTCAAGGAAGAACTTCAAAAACTCTCTTCCTGTCATGAATTCGGGAACAGTCGGCGTTGATACAAGATATCCGATATCCTGAGGCATAAGCGCTGTCTTATCTTCGGAATCTTTGTTTTCGCGAAAATAAAACGAACCTGAATTATAGTCTATGTCTCCGTTTACGCAGTTAAAAAATGTCGTTTTGCCCGAACCGTTGCGTCCAAGAAGGCCATATATCCTGCCCTCTTCGAAAACAAAATCAACATCTTTAAGTACCTGCTTTGAACCGTAGTTCTTAACTAAATGACTGATAACAAATTCCATATGTATCTCCCCCTGCCGCATTATTCTATCATTATTCCCGCCGTCTATTCTTAACGGCATCTTAATTTGCCATTAACGTTCATATAACTTAAGGCTTTGCAATATAAAGCTCCCGCATCCGTAAATGAACACGGGAGCAATTAAACAGCACACAATATTCAGATCTGGTTGTAACGTTTTGCGATATCTGGAATTTTGATGCTGACGTCGATCTTCACAGGACCTCTGGTAACATTCTCCGGACTGAAACTCAAAGAACTGTTTGAAAATTCAGGAATGATAGAAATATTGTCTTTTAAGTAGTCTTTAGGCTCTTCATTTTTAACAAGGAATTTATCTATTTTGTCATGAACATCTTTTGCCAAAGCAAAATCATCAAGCCATATACTAACGGCAATCTCACTTTTCTTGTCCAGAACGATCTTGTTACCGTCTTTCTTAGCCTTTATTTCAACCTTTGAAAATGAATCCGTTACGGTCTTATTTCCTGACCAGTCAAAGATCCAGGTATCTTCGGAATAAGATATTTCCGGCTTGCCCGAAAACTGTTTTGCATATTCCTCTGCAGTCGTATTTGAAGTGATCCTTAAAGCTTGTATAATACTATCAGCGATCTCTTGAGCACTCTTACCGCTTAAGTTCACAGAAATAGATCCTTTAGCTCCGGATGCATAAGTATCAACAGAGGGCTCACTTGCAGCTGTCACATTGCTCTCCGATTCGGCAACGACAACATCATCACTCGGTGCTGTAACAGATTCATCGATTGTCTCATTACTTGATTCAATAACTGTCTCATCACTCGGTGATGCTGTTTCTTCTGTAGACTCAGTTATCTCTTCTTCGGTAACTTCTGATTCGGACTGGATCTCTTCAATACTCTCGTCCGGACCATTTGATCCCGCATTACTTACGCAGGAACTGAGACTGAGCATAACAGCACCTGAAAGGATTACACTGATTATCTTTTTCACGTTTTTCCTCCAATTATCTCCAATAAAAAAAGATATCCTAAACCCCAGATGGCTTATTATAACTTAACATTTAAGCCCGATTGCGGTTTGCCGCAGAACTCTTACAGGAGTGCCACAAAAAGAGAATATAACATATTCTTTCCTTATGCCCTTTTTCTCGAAAAAAGCATATAAAAAGGGCACAAAAGCGGTATTTTATGCCCTTTTTGCCCTTTCTTTTTAATGAAAAAGGGCACTTTTACTTTTCAATACCTCAACGCTTATGCTTTCGGACTTTCCTCAGGAATAAACTCGTGTTTATCGATGCTCTTGTGACGCTCTGCAACGGCCGCGTCGGCAAGGTCGATGAGCTTTTGCTGGGAATCGATCTTCTCTTTTCCTCTGAGATCAAGTTTGTGATAAGTGCCGTCAGCAGAAAGGAATGACGCTCTTACGGTATCAGCCAGTTCGACATCAAGAACTTCCTTAACACGCGCCCTGCAGTCCGGATCTTCGATCGGGAAAAGAAGCTCTACACGACGGTTCAGGTTTCTCGGCATCCAGTCAGCGGATGCAAGATAAATATCCTCGTGGCCCTCATTGTAGAAATAGAATATTCTGGAGTGCTCAAGGAAACGTCCAGTAATGGAACGGACCGTGATATTCTCGCTCATGCCGGGAATTCCTGCTCTTAAGCAGCAGATACCTCTGACGATGAGGTCGATCTTAACACCCGCGTTAGATGCAGTGTAAAGTGCCTTGATTATAGGCTCATCTACGAGCGAATTGATCTTCGCGATAATGCGCGCAGGCTTTCCTGCCCTTGCATTGTCAGCTTCTCTCCTGATCCTTGCGATGAAATAATCCTTCATCCACAAAGGCGCGGGAATAAGTCTTCTCCACGACTGCGGGATAGAGAATCCCGAGAGCATGTTGAAGAACTCGGAAGCGTCTTCACCGAAAGATTCCTTGGCTGTGAACAATCCAAGGTCTGTATAGATCTTAGCTGTTACATCGTTATAGTTACCTGTCGCAAGGTGCAGATATCTTCTGATACCGTCCTCTTCCTTACGGACGACAAGCGTGATCTTACTGTGTGTCTTAAGACCGACAAGTCCGTAGATTACGTGACATCCGGCATTCTCGAGTTTCTTTGCCCAGTTGATGTTGTTCTCTTCATCGAACCTTGCCTTAAGTTCTACGAGTACCATTACTTGCTTACCGTTCTGCGCAGCTTCAAGGAGCGATGCGATGATCGGCGATCTGTCAGATACACGGTAAAGAGTCTGCTTAATGGCAAGAACATTGGGATCTCTTGCTGCCTGCTTTACGAACTCCAATACAGGTTCGAATGTCTCATAAGGGTGATGTACGATCCTGTCTTTTTCCCTGATCTGCTCGAAAATATCAAGCTCGGATACAGGTCCGTCAAAGGAAGCTGCTTCAGCAGGTTCATGAGCCTTATAGCAAAGTTCGGGATGCTTTGCCTTGCATGCGGATGTGAGCTTTGAGAGGAACGTAAGGTCGATAGGGCCGTTAACGCTGAAGATATCAGCCTCATCGACTTCAAGCTCATCAACGATATAATGCAGAAGGTCTGAATCGATATCATCCTGTACTTCGAGTCTTATGATCTCACCGAATCTTCTGCGCCTTACCTGTGCTTCGATCTCCTTTAAGAGGTCTTCTGCTTCGTCCTCATCGATATCAAGGTCGGCATTACGCATAACGCGGTAAAAAGCCGTAGCTACAACGGTCTGACCGTCAAAGAGCATGTCGACATTGGCTCTTATGATCTGCTCTACAGGTACGAAGACATCACCGTCTTCGGTCGGTATCTGATAAAGTCTCTTAACGACTGTCGGGATCTGAACTGTCGCATACATGTACTTATCTTCGTTTACGGATTTCTTCTTGCTGTCGCTTGCAAGACCGAAGGTAGCTCTCTCCTGGAGCTTTACCTTTTTAGGCTCATTAAGAAGTCTTACGCACATGTTGAGCATGCGGTTGTAAATGAGCGGGAAAGGTCTTGAAGAGTCAACAGCCATCGGCGTTAAGATAGGATACAAAACAGCCTTGAAATATGAATCCGCGATGGCCTTTAACTGGTCACTAAGTTCATCGTAATTCTTAAGAAAGATCTTCTCGGAAGCAAGTGAAGGAACGAGTGATCTCGTGTATGTCGAATACATGAGAGACATTGTCCTTCTTGTCTTCTGGTCGATCCTTTCGAGCTGCTCGTCAATAGAGAATCCTGCGATGTCGCGCTCAGCAAAATCGATACTCTGCATGTCTCTTAATGAAGCTACACGAACGATATAGAATTCATCAAGATTGGATGCCGTGATCGATAAGAAATTAAGTCTCTCGAGCAAAGGATTCTTGGTATCTCTTGCTTCGTGGAGAATACGGTCATCAAACTCGAGCCATGACAATTCACGGTTATAAAAGCATGCATTTCCGCTTAAGAATGAAGCTGTTGATTCTTTGAAATTTGCTTCCATGATCTCAGGAGAAGCCACGAATGAAGCAGACTTTTTAGGCGCAGCTTTCTTCTCAGCTTTCTTTACTGCAGGCTTTTTTGCAGCAACCTTTTTGACAGTTGCTTTCTTAGCAGTTACTTTCTTTGCAGGCGCTTTTTTAACTGCAGGTTTCTTCGCAGCAGCCTTCTTTGCAGGGGCCTTCTTCGCGGCAGCCTTCTTTGCTGCAGGCTTCTTGCCTTCCGATGTATTTACCTTACGCGCAGCGGCGTTCTTCTTAACAGCCATTAACCTTCCCTCCTGGTCTTGAGAACCGGCTTGATTCCCATAACGTCTTCAAACATTACGCTTCTGTTCTCGAATGCCCATTTCTCGAAGGACATGTCTTCAGCAGCGTCGCATGTAATGACAAATTCATTGTCTTTGATCTTGCAGGAAATCTTCTTTGCCTTCTCCTTATGCGAAGCATCGATCGCGTCTGCGATCTTAAGGATGGATGCAAGCTTGGATACAATGACCTTCTGGTCAGGCGGCAGGATCGAATAATAGTAGCTGTCGTAAGGCTTATTTCTCGGATAGAGTCTTACGATCATGGCAACCATGTTGATCTCGTCGTGATCAAGGCCCATGAGATTTGTATTCTTGATGATCGAATAAGCAGCGTCACTGTGGTTTCTCGAGTGAACGAACTTACCTATCTCGTGGAGTATTACGGAAACCTGCAAAAGCAGTCTGTCACGGCTTCCGAGGCCTGATATCTTCTTTGTCTCATCGAAAAACTGCAGAGCTGTCTTCTCGACATATTCGATATGCTTCTTGTTTGAACGGTAGCGCTTTGCGATATGCCTTGATGCAGAGATCAGATAACTGTCAGGCGAGATCTCAGTCTTGAGGCCCTGCGAGTTAACGCAATAGTAATAGATGATGCCGTCAGACAAGGATGCGTGCGGCATGTAGATCATGTCAACGCCAGTATATTCAAGCATGTTCTTAACGATAAGCGCCGTAGGAAGAAGCAGCGGAGCGATCATTGAAGGAATGTTGTCCTTCAGCGTAAGATCTGTTGCTCTCGTCTTGAAAAGGTAGTTATAGACCTTAAGGAACTCGTCCTTTGTAAGTGTGCAGGAAGACATTGCACCGTATCCTGCAAGCTGCTTGATATATCCCATCTCGCCGGAGAAGGCTATAAGGCTCTTATAGATAATGCCCTTGGGCTCTACGGCGTGATAGTCTTCAAGGTCCTGAGCGATGAATTCTTCAGCGACTTCATCGTAATGAATGGTCTTGCTCTGAAGATCCTGGAGCATTCCGGAGATCCTCAATGAACCGAGCAAAAGGTTCTGTGAGAATACAAATTCCGATTTGTCGTAAACGGAAGCCTGGATGGATCCCGAACCGATATCAAGGATCATGGTACCGTTGGATATTATCTTTGCAAAATCAGGATAGATGGCCTGTACTGCCAGTGTCTGGTAGTAACGCTCCATGGAGTTGTCTAAGACCTTGATCTTAAATCCCGTTCTGGTCCTTACCTTCTCTATTACGACTTCGGCATTTGAAGCATCTCTGAATGCTGACGTAGCTACGCAGAAAACACGCGCAACGCCGTATTCCCTGCACTTCTCGTCGAACATCTTAAGGCACTTGCAGAGTTCTTCAACCTGTGAAGCGGCGATTACGCCGGAACTGTAGGATTTGGTGCCGAGTCCCGTGAACTTGCGGACAGCCTCTATCTCCTTGGGTTTGCCCTTTGAACCTATCTCAAATATCTTAAGTCTGGCCGTGAGCGATCCGATATCGATCACCGCGACAAGCTTTTTTGCCATTTCTTAAATCCTCTTTTCCTGTACTTATCAGAGGTTGGCGATAACAGCTTCGGTTATCTCCTTTGTTCCGACAAGTGTTGTATTGTTTCCTTCACCTACGAAGGTTATGTCGCTTGTACGAAGACCCTTTTCGAGCGTCTTCTTAACAGCATTCTCAATATCCTGCGCGATCTCTTCCTCGCCGAATGCCATACGCATCATCATCGCTGCGGAAAGTATGCATGCCAGAGGATTAGCCTTGTTCTGGCCTGCAAGATCAGGTGCGGATCCGTGGATGGGCTCGAAAAGTCCGGGTGTTCCTTCAGCGCCCAAAGACGCAGACGGAAGCATGCCGATGGAGCCTGCGATCTGACCTGCTTCATCAGATAAGATATCGCCGAAGAGATTGCTCGTTACGATAACGTCAAAGCTTGAAGGCCTGCTGATAAGCTGCATTGCGGCGTTATCGACATAGAGGCATTCGAGTTCGACTTCCGGATAATCAAAGCTCATCTGGCTTGCAAGACGTCTCCACATTCTGCTGGTAAGAAGAACGTTTGCCTTATCAACGAGTGTGAGCTTCTTTCTTCTCTTCATTGCGAGCTCGAAAGCGATCTTCAGTATCCTCGTGATCTCACCTTCAGAATAGCTCTCGGTATCGTAAGCGATCTTGCCCTTTACGGTTCCGTCAGGAAGACGGTCGCCGCTCTGGTAAGAACCTGTCTTACCGAAATAGATTCCTCCGGTAAGCTCTCTTACGATAACAAAATCAATGTTTCCGGTATTCTTAAGAGGCGATGCATCCTTAAGTTCATCGTAGATGGTAACAGGTCTGATATTTGCATAAAGACCTAATCCGAATCTCAAACCGAGAAGTGCTTTCTCAGGTCTTAATTCAGGATCGACGTTATCCCACTTGGGACCGCCTACAGCACCTAAGAGCACTGCATCGCTGTCCTTTGCGGAGAATATTGTCTCCTGCGGGAGCGGTATTCCGTAAAGGTCTACGGCTGCGCCGCCGGCCTTGAGTTCCTTGGTGAAGATCTCGATCTCTTTTTTAGAAGTCGCAGCTTCCAGGACGTCTATTGCCGCCTTTGTGATCTCAGGACCTATTCCGTCGCCCGGAATGACCGCGATATTATACTTCTTTGCCATAGTATTTCCCCTTATACTCTTAACTCGGACTCCGTATATCCTACGAGTCCTCCGCTGGCCATTATGTTCTTTATAAACTCAGGGAAAGCCTTCGCCTGGAAGCTCTCTCCCGTAGTCTTATCTACTATGACTCCCGTATCGAAGTCCGCTTCTATCTCGTCGCCGTCGTTGATCTTGGCTGCCGCTTCAGGACACTCAAGGATCGGAAGGCCTACATTTATGGAATTCCTGTAAAAGATCCTCGCGAAATCATTAGCGATAACAAGAGAGATTCCGCTTGCCTTTATGGCAACGGGCGCATGTTCTCTCGATGAACCGCAACCGAAATTCTTGCCTGCAACCATGATGTCACCGGGCTTTACCCTGTCCTTAAAAGACTTATCGATGTCTTCCATGCAATGCTCTTTGAGATGCTCGGGATCTGCTGAAGTAAGATGTCTTGCAGGGATGATGACATCAGTATCAATGTTGTCGCCGTATTTAAAAACAATGCCGCTGACCTTCATACTAACCTCCCCGCCTTACAGTTCATCCGGTGTGCCTACACGGCCAAGAACAGCCGAAGCGCAGGCAACGGGAACACCGCTTAATATAACTTCAGATTCAACATCACCCATACGGCCGACGAAGTTTCGGTTCGTTGTGGAGACACATCTCTCGCCCTTAGCAAGAACGCCCATATGGCCGCCTAAGCAAGGTCCGCATGTAGGCGTGGAGATAACGCATCCGGCATCATCAAGTATCTGCAGCCAGCCGTTATCCAATGCCTGTCTGTATACTCTCTGGGAACCCGGAATAACGATGCATCTGACATCCTTATGAACCTTAAGTCCCTGCAATATCGTAGCTGCTGCGCCGATGTCTTCGAGTCTGCCGTTTGTGCATGAACCGATAACAACCTGATCGATCTTCATGTCCTTGCACTCAGATGCTTTCTTTGTATTCGAAGGCAGATGCGGCAGAGCAACAGTAAGGTCGATATCGTCAAGGTTGATATCCAGCACTTCACTGTATTCCGCGTCTTCGTCCGCAGTATAGATCTTGTAATCGCTCTTTATGAATCGCTCGGGATTTGTTCTGGAGATGTACTTCAATGTATAGTTGTCGACCGGGAAGATACCGTTCTTCGCGCCGCACTCGATCGCCATGTTGCAGACTGTAAGCCTGCCGTCCATGGACAGAGCCTTAATGCCTTCACCGTCAAATTCCAGAGACTTATAGAGCGCACCGTCGACACCGATCTTACCGATGATGCTTAAGATAAGATCCTTGCCTGTTACGAACTTCTTGAATCTTCCCGTAAGGTTGACCTTTATCGCTTCAGGAACCTTGAACCATGTAACACCTCTTGCCATTGCACATGCAAGGTCAGTGGAACCGACGCCTGTTGCAAATGAACCGAGAGCGCCGTATGTACATGTATGTGAATCCGCACCGATAACAAGATCACCCGGCAAAACGATTCCGTTGTCAGGGATTATAACGTGCTCTATGCCCATCTCTTTTCTACCGAGCTCATAGTAATGAGTAATCTCCTGCTCACGGGCAAAGCAGCGCATGGTCTTATTGAGTTCTGCGGATTTGATATCTTTATTCGGAGTGAAGTGATCGCCGATCAGAAGGACTCTGTCTTTATCAAAGACTTCTTTAACACCGAGCTTCTCGAAAACCTTGATGGCCGGCGGAGTAGTTACATCGTTACCCAGAACATAATCAAGCTTAGCTTCAATCAGGTCACCGGGGGCGACGCTGTCCAGTCCTGCATGATCAGCCAGGATCTTCTGCGTCATGGTCATTGGCATACGTGCATTACCTCCGGAACAATAATGTTTATTTTACAACATTATTTGATTATTTAAAATAACGCGCGTAAGAATGATGAGGTAATTATTCGTCGCTCAATTCGAAATATTCATCGTACAGAGCAGCAAGTTTATTGGCATTATCTTCGTAACGCTTTAAGTCTTCACTGCTGCATGAACCGCCGAACTTTGCTTCGAGTTCCTTCTGTTCGGCTTCAAGTTTTGATGTCTCTTTCTCTATGTCGGATATGCGTTGGCGGCGCTTTGCAGACTCTTTCCTGCCGAGTGCGCGGTTGGCATTTCTTACCGTATTCTCATTTTCCTTCTTCTCTTCTTCAACAAAGACAGGTTCGGAAGAAGCTGTCTGAACAGCCTTGCGGTAGAAGTAATACGAATCGTAAAGTTCTGCCTTGCGGTCCTTGAAGCCAAGCACTTTATCGGCACATTTATCGATGAAGAAACGGTCGTGGCTTACGCAGATAACAGCGCCGCTGTATTCCTTGATAGCATCCTCCAATATCTCTCTTGAATTGATATCAAGGTGATTCGTAGGCTCGTCGAGGAATAAGATATCAGGATTCTCTCTTAAGAGACAGCAGAGATAAAGCCTTGATCTCTCGCCGCCTGAGAGCATTGAGATCTTTTTGAATGCGTCGTCGCCTTTGAATCCGAATCTTGCAAGAAGCGTTCTTGCTTCGGTCGTTCCGATATCGCTTCTTGATACTAATTCATCAAAGCAGTTCATCTCCTCATCATCGAAAGGAACGAACTGTTCCATATATCCCATCGACTGCGCAGAACCGATAAGAACAGTACCTGAAGAGCCTTTGAGCTTTTCTCCGGCATGGCCTGACAAGAGCTTTAAAAGCGTTGTCTTACCGCATCCGTTGGGTCCTGCCAAAAACAGTTTTTCATCTGCAGTCACTTCGAATGACAACGCGTCGAAAAGATTCACGTCGCTGTCTTCAAATCTCATTTCGAGATCTTTTGCCTGAAGGATAATCCTGTCGGATCTTCCCGTTCTCTCCAAAGGCTGTGCGGTAAAACTCATCTTCGCATAGCCTGCAGGAAGCTTTGATCTCGCCTCTTCGAGCTTTTCTTCGAGCTTTGCAACCATCTTCTCTCTTTGATGGTAACCGCTGATATTTCTGTGCGAGAGCATCGTCTGCTTAACATCCAACTGATGCGCTAGTTCTTCTTCCAATGCTTTTGTTACAAGGCTCTGCGACTTTATGAAATGCTCTTTCTGCTCCTTGTAATCCGTATATCCGCCTTTGTATTCGGTGATATGACCGCCGTCCAATTCGATTACTCTGTTAGCGACCTGATCAATGAAATGTCTGTCGTGAGTAATGACAAAAACTGCTCCGCCATAAGATGAGAGGAAATTCTCAAGCCACTCTACAGCTTCCATATCGAGATGGTTCGTAGGCTCGTCAAGCAAAAGGATATCAGGCCTGTCGACGATAAGACGCGCAAGGCATACTCTCATCTTCTCGCCTCCTGAGAGATCGGTAAAATCATCTCTTGAATGAATATCTTTCAATCCTAATCCGGCGAGTGCATCTTTCAATCTGTATTCGTAATCGTATCCGCCTGCGGATTCATAAAGACCTTGTGTCTTTGACAATTCTTCAACAAGTGCTGTTGCATCTTCACCATTCTCTGATGCATGAGTGATCTTTGATGATAACGTCTCCATTTTCAATTCGAGATCTATCAGATTCGAAGGTTTTAATGAAGCGCCTGAAAGGTCCTGTTCATCCATATTCTGGGACAGATAACCTGCGATCGTATTACCGTGAAGAATGACTTCACCGTCATCCGGAGTAAGTGTTCCTTTGATAATCTTAAAGAGCGTCGACTTGCCTGCTCCGTTATCACCGATAAAAGCAATGCGGTCACCCTTATTTACGCGGAAAGAGACCCCGTCAAGTATGCGTCGGGGACCATAATTCATCGTAATGTTGCTAAGTGTAAGAAGCGGCATTTTATTTCCTCAAATGTTTTATTCGGCAATCATTTTATCACAGACGATAAAAATAGGGTTGCCTCAAAAAGAGACAACCCTGATTCATTCTAATTGCTATTCGAAATTAGAAGAGGTCTACACCCTTACCATCAACATCGTAAGCCTTCTTCTCAGCTGCAACGACATAGATCTTAGCAGCCTTAGGAAGCTTCTTTGCGATAGCAGCTGCAGAGATTTCCTGACCATCGATCTGGAAGATGATGTCAACCTTCTTAGGAGCAGCAGCCTTCTTAGCAGCCTTCTTTGCAGCGGGCTTCTTAGCAGCAGCCTTCTTTGCAGGAGCAGCCTTCTTTGCAGCAGGCTTCTTAGCAGCAGCCTTCTTTGCAGGAGCAGCCTTCTTTGCAGCGGGCTTCTTAGCAGCAGCCTTCTTAGCCTCAGCCTTCTTAGCGTCTGCCTTAGGAGCAGCAGCCTTCTTTGCAGCGGGCTTCTTAGCAGCAGCCTTCTTTGCAGCAGGCTTCTTAGCAGCAGCCTTCTTTGCAGCGGGCTTCTTAGCAGCAGCCTTCTTAACCTCTGCCTTAGGAGCAGCAGCGGGAGCAACAGGAGCAGCTACGGGAGCAGCAACCTTAACATCTTTCTTTTCTGTATCCATACTAAAAGAACCTCCGTATTTTTCCTTGTTTGGATATAACTTTTTCCTTGTTTGGATATAATAAATCTACATTTCTTTATATTTTGTGTCAACAAACATTTTTTATAATTTTTGCAAGAATAAATAAGATTGCGTAATTCCATTTGTTCACTTTATACACATATTCCATTACGTTTGCAGCATTTTGACTTAATCATTTCTTCTACAAAAATTCATTTTATCTCATAGAAAAAATCTTTGAGTTAAAATACAATGTGTTTATGAATAAGATCATCACAGTATTTAATTGGGAGATAAAGAAACTCTTTTCGAGCTGGAGAAGAACAGTTGCATTGTTCCTTCTTCCGGCAATACTGTTAATGGCTGCACTCAATGTTTTTCCGCTTCTTGTTAACTACATGGCAACAGGTTCGCTGAATAAAAAACCGGTTACTGTTGTCGGTGCACCGGAATCATTCAGGACATACGTTGATGAGACTGTAGATGCAAGAGTATATGTATATGATTATAAGACATATCAGGAATTCGCAGACATAATGCGTGATGAGGAATCTTATCACAAGCAGCTTCGAAAAGGCATGCTCGTCTGCTATTTCTATTCCGGTGATCCGCTTGTTGATTTCGATGATGAAGTACGTAATTACTATAAAGAAATATCTGCTGATAATACTAAAGCAGAAAGCAGAGCAGTTATCTATGTTGCTTATGATGAGAACTCGCTCACAATGGAAGCACGTGCCGAACAGTTAAAGCAAGGTGTGCTCAATGATTACCAGGCAAGCCTCATCGATAAATTAGGCGGCGATTATTCCGTTGTAGGGAGTTCACTATTTGAGACAGACAGTTTCAATCCCGTAACTGATTTCCAGGATTACAGAACAACTGCTAACACAGCAGCATCAAGAGTCGTACCGGGTGTACTCATGATAATGATGTATTACTGTGTATATTCTCTTGTCAGTGATATGTTCGCATCTGAACGTGACAGAGGCTTTATGGCAAAGCTCATCATGACTCCGGTATCGAGAAGAAAGATCTATTGGGGAAAGATACTTGCGATAAACGTTATCGTCTCCTGTTCAACAGTTGTTACGATGCTCCTTCTATTCTTCTCATCATGGGTAAACAGAAGCAATGATGCAATGTCACTTCTCCCCTTCGGTATGCTTTTGACTCCGGCTGAACTCTTTACGATCCTCGGAAGCATTCCGATCACGATCCTTCTCATGACCGCAATATGTATCAGCACAACATTCCAGCTAAGAAGAATGCAGGATATCACAGTAAACCTGCAGTTACCGCTGATCTATTTCCTCGGCGACTTCTTCATTCAGATGTTCAGAGGAACAAGACCTGTAACCGTGGAATACTTCATTCCGCTTCACAACACGCTCCAATTGATCGCTGAGACATTCAATGCCCAGAACAAAGCATGGCACGTATTATTGATCTATGCGCTGAATATCGGAATCGCGCTTTGGGTTTTACACGTTACATTCAAGAAAGAGGAAAGTAAATGATCCAGTTAGTTGATGTTCACAAGAGCTATACAAAAGAACACGAGACGATCAAAGGCGTCAGTTTTGAAGTTCACGAGGGTCAGATATTCGGACTCTTGGGACCTAACGGTGCTGGTAAGACAACCCTGATGCAGATGATCGCAACTCTGATGAAGCCCACATCAGGCCAAATCCTTATTGACGGCCTTTCAGCTGATAAAGATCTTCTTGAGATACACAGAAAGATCGGTTTCCTCACAAACGAGATAAAGCTCGATCCGATGTCCACTCCGAACAACTTATTTGATTTCTTCGCTAAGCTCTACGATATTCCCGAGAAAGATCTCAAGGACAGAAAGGATGAGAGCTTTGCAAGATTCGGCATCCTCCCTTTCGCAGACAAGAGGATCAATGAACTGTCAACGGGCATGAAGCAGAAGATCTCGATCGCAATCAGCCTTATCCACAATCCGCCGGTAATCATTTTCGATGAGCCGACGAATGGACTTGATATCCTTACTTCTAAGCAGGTAACGGATTATCTGAAAGAACTTAAGACAAAAGGCCATGCGATCATTCTTTCTACACATATCTTCTCCGTCGCAGAAGAACTTTGCGATGAGATAGCGATCCTTGTAGACGGCAGGATCGCCGCACAGGGAACCGTAGAACAGCTTGTAGCACAGGCTGAAGTCGAGACATTCGAGAAGGCATTCTTTAAGATATACGTCGAAAATCACGTTGAATAAAAGTAAAGGTAATTATGAGAGCAGGACGTGGAATTAAAACTATAATCGGAAGTTTCTTCCGCAAGAGAGGACAGATGGGCGCAGAAGCATCATCTGCTGCTTTCCTTGTCTCTGTATTCTTCGTAGTTGCCGTTGCATGCTGTGCCACTTCGTTTATCTTCTGGTGGTTCCCCTATCACCTGTACAGTGATGAAGTCTATAACGTCGTTGTGGTAAATGCACCCGAATCATTCATTGAATACAATGAACAGACACAGGTCTACCGCGATCAGAAATCAAAAGCGTACGGCGACCGTTATCATTTCTTGTACAACTGGCGCAACATGATGTTCTTCGAATATCAGTATGACGGTTACGGCTGGACCGAATTCGTTTATAAAGATACTGACGCGCTTTATGACTTCGTTACATTCGGCAAGTGGATGAGGGATAACGATGCTTATCTCACTATCGTCTTCCCTAAAGATTTCGATGAACAGATAAAGGCCAGACAGGACGGCAACGTTGATATCAAGCCTCAGCTGCTTACTTACTACCGCACCAATTCAATGGAATATTCTGAAATGAAGAACGGCTTCATCGACGAATATCTGGAAGGCTATCAGAGTAAGATCCGCGCTGATTACGGTCTTAAGATAACATCCGTATCAGATTCACAGATAATAAATGATCCTATTACGACAGAAGAGAGCGAATACGGTATCAAAGCATTTATCGAGACGATGAGCCGTACATTCGTCCCTATCCTTCTGTTCATCATCCTGCTCTACTCTTCAATGAGCATCGGAACCAATGTCATCGCAGGACAGAAGGAACGCGGAACATTTACCGGAATACTCCTTACACCGCTTCCGAGATACGCGATCGTCGTTGGTTATCTCGGCGGAGTAGTCATCAAGACGCTTATACCTGCGCTTATAGTTGCAACTGTCTCCGGACTTCTTGTCGGGCAGTTCAATATCGGCGCTTACCTTGCACTGTATCTTTATCTGATCGTCCTTGCGGTCTTCATCGCTTCAGTAACGATCATGATATCAGTCATCAACGATACGGTCGTATCAGCACAGACTGCATTCCTTCCTATCTTCCTGATCCTTGTTGCTGTCTGCGTCACTTGCATCCAGTCAGTATCAGAAAGAGAAGACTTCTATCTGTTCCTGCCCGTACACGGACAGTTCTACGGAATCGGTGATGTTCTTACCGGCTACACCAACGTTCCGGGCCTTCTTGTAAGCTCTCTTGCTACTTTGATACTTACGGCAATCATCCTTGTCATTACTGAAAGACTCCTTCACAGCGAACGTTATACTGTCTCCATCGATACAGTTGATGCAAAGGAGGTCAAGCGTTACCGCGAGGGCGGCAAGAAGTCCGTTATGCAGGTCTTCAACAAGGCATCTGACAGTTTCAGTTACTTTGTAACCGAGCTGTTCTACCCTCTCGTTGTATTGTCCTTCTATCAGTTCCTTGCAATGATCCCCGTTGTCGTTTCCTACATGAGGAAGCCCGAGTATTCATCATTCATTCAGGATCTTGCAAATGTCGGAACCGTGGAGGATATATTCAACAAGACATTTGAGATCTTCGGCATCTTCTTCAAGGATCCGCTCTTCCTGGTAATGATGACTATAGGTTATGTCCTTATCATCGTCACTTACTTTATCCATGCGGGAAGAGTCTGGAAGATCAAAGGCATCAAGAATAAGATCGGCGCATGCGGTTATCCTCTTACGAACGGTAAGCACATCGCGCTCCACTACGGTCTCGGATTCTTATTCGGTTTCCTTATGATGTCCGGAACTATCGCAGTAATGGTAATCACCGGTCAGATATCCTTCTCAGGATTCAATCTCAGCGCTTCCGGAATCGGAGCATTCATCTTCAACCTCTTCATGTGGTTCCCTCAGGGCGCATCAGAGGAATTGATGTTCAGAGGCTACATGATCCCTGCACTTAACAAGAGATACAAAGTTGCATTCAGTGTCATCGTATCCTCGATCCTCTTCTCAGCATTCCATTCGCTGAACCCCGGATTCACTCCTCTGGCATCTGTTAACCTCGTGCTGATCGCAGTTCTTTTCGCATTGGTATATCTCTATACGGGAGATATCTGGATGACGTCCGCAATGCACACTGCCTGGAACCTCACGCAGGGCAACATCTACGGACTTCAGGTATCGGGTAACGAAGCTTCGAATACTGTATTCAAGATCCTTTACAGCAAGGATGCTACTTCGCTCATCACAGGCGGCGCATTCGGACCTGAGGGCGGCCTCGCGACGACAGCCGTTACTTCGGTCTGCATGGTCATCATAATCATATTGCTTGTAAGAAAGTCCAGAAAAGCCCTAAAATAAATGCTTTTCGGTGTTGTCCTGAACAGATTGTTTTGCTATTATAAAATTACTTTAATAACTATACAGTCTTTATGTCAGGAGGTTTTTTTATGGCTAAGTACGTATTATCAGAAGCAAAGAACGGATTTAAGTTCAATCTTGTTGCAAGCAACGGCGAAGTAATCGCTTCCAGCCAGCTTTACAAGTCAATCGCAACAGCGAAGAACGGCATTGCATCTGTCGCTGCCAATGCACCTGTTGCAAACATCGAGAACCAGACAGTTAAGGACTTCAAGGCTGAGTTAAATCCTAAGTTCGAAGTTTACAAGGATAAGAAGGGTGAATTCCGCTTCCGCTTAAAGGCTAAGAACGGACAGATCATCGCATCAAGTGAAGGCTATTCAAAGGTCGACAGCTGCTTAAAGGGTGTCGCTTCCGTACAGAAGAATGCCGGCGCAAAGATCGAAGAAAAGAAGTAATCAAGTTAACTTCATAAACCAAAGCGGTGTCTTTAAAACAAAAGGCACCGCTTTTAATTTGCACCTTATTACCTGTTCACTTCCTGATAAAACCAATCGCATAGTTTTTCCAAATCAGCAATGGCTTTTTCGCAAATGGACTTATATGCGGGTTCGCCATATAATTCTCTGACGGAATCAGTCGAATTGTAGTCATAACTTGTCTGCTCAAATATCCTGAATTCTTCAACAGATATGACATACAGGTTCTTACGCGAAAAGGGGCTCTTATAAAGGCACCACTTACAATTGCCCTGAAACGATTCCAGCGTCCTCGAAATCTTCTGTATTGATTCATCAGTATCCGTCTCAGGAAAGATACAGTATGTGCCCGGAATACGATTGTAGATGTCTTCACTGACAAACATTGTTCCTTTTATCTGTGTCACATAAAAGGCATGCTTTATGATATAAGGCAATCTGCCAGGCAACTCTATATCTTTGTAATCAACAACTATTCTGAAAGGGAAAATCCCGTCACTGTCTTTTTTACTTACTTTCCTCATCCGCAGACTTAATCTGAGATAAACGCCATTACCCTTAGTACCAATATCGATCCAACACGGGAAATAGCCTTCCTTTGAAGTAAGTAAATCGACTATTTGATCGAATGGCATTTTTCTTGTCTTGGGGAATACACACAATCTCATCATGTCATCGAATCCATTGTATGTCTTATCAGGCTCAAAACATGGTTCGACAATAATGTTTCTATCGCAGTAATCATCAATGCCAAGTTCAGTTAATGCCTGAATAAAATGTTGTCTGAATTCTTCTTTATTCATATATCAATTATTCCACCCCAAACTCCTGACCAAGATTTACACGTTCTGTATTATCAAACTGTCAGCTCGATCAGATTGCCTTCTATTGCAATAACGCAGCTCTCATAATAGCCGTCGCCTGTCGTTCTGGGTCCGCTAATAACATTATATCCGTCTGCCCTTAACCTTCCGGTCAGATCATCAACAGCTTCTTTACTGCCAAGCGAGAAAGCGATATGAGCATACCCGGTTCGGGATGATTTATTACCTGCGTCTGTCATTTCCGGTTTATTCATGAGTTCAAGGCGCGAACCATCATCAAAACTGATGAAGTACGAACGAAAGCCTGTATTCAGATTCCTGTATCCGTCATTTGAGATGCCGCCCAAATAATTAACAAAGAATTCCTTTGCTTTTTCGAGATCATTCACATACAGGGCAACATGTTCGATTCTCATGTTCCGGGGTTCTCGCAGTCGATCTTCTATTACTCTTCAGCGATCTCTCTTGCGACAAACACGCCTGATGCGGATGCATGAGACAGTGAGTGCGTTACACCTGATCCGTCACCGATTACGAACAGACCGGGATAACGTGTCTCAAGTCTGTCGTTGATCGCAACTTCCATGTTGTAGAACTTGACTTCAACACCATAGAGCAATGTATCGTCATTTGCAGTACCGGGAGCGATCTTATCGAGCGCATAGATCATCTCGATGATACCGTCTAATATTCTCTTCGGAAGAACGAGTGAAAGATCACCCGGAGTTGCCTTAAGAGTAGGCCTTACGGTTGACTCTTCGATTCTGGAAGCATTAGATCGCCTTCCTCTCGTAAGATCACCGAAGCGCTGTACGATTACGCCGCCTCCGAGCATGTTGGAAAGCCTTGCGATAGATTCGCCGTAGCCGTTTGAATCCTTGAAGGGCTCAGAGAAATGCTTTGATACGAGCAAAGCGAAGTTCGTATTCTGGGACTGGAGCTCCGGATTATCGAAGCTGTGGCCGTTAACAGTAACGATACCGTTCGTGTTCTCTGTAACGACATAGCCGTAAGGATTCATGCAGAATGTTCTTACCTTGTCTTCGAACTTCTCCGTGCGGTAAACGATCTTACTCTCATAAAGCTCGGATGTGAGGTCTGAGAATACGACTGCCGGGAGCTCTACTCTGACACCGATATCAACTCTGTTGGAATAAGTCTCGATATCAAGCTCTCTGCAAACCTTCTCGATCCACTTACTGCCTGAACGTCCGACGGAAACGATGCACTTCCTGCAAGTGTATGATTCGCCGCCGCATTCTACTTCATACGTGCCGTCATCCAGCACCTTAAGATCACCGACGGGCGAATTGAAGAAGAAATCCACTTTATCCTTAAGCACATTGAATATATTGCCAAGCACCTGATAGTTCTTGTCGGTGCCGAGATGTCTTACGGAAGCATCGAGAAGGTGGAGCTTATTCTCAAGGCAGATCTTCTTAAATGAAGAACCTGCTGTTGAATAGAGCTTTGTTCCCTCACCGCCGTTGGCAAGGTTGATGCCGTCGACATACTTCATGAGCTCTAATGCTTTCTCCTTGCCGATGTGCTCGTACAAGGTTCCGCCGAAATCATTCGTGATGTTGTATTTGCCGTCAGAGAAAGCTCCTGCACCGCCGAATCCGCGCATGATAGCGCATGAAGGGCAATTGATGCAGCTCTTCACTTTATCTCCGTCGATGGGACATTTACGTTCTTCAAGAGGCTTTCCGGCCTCGAAAACAGCGACTTTAAGATCAGGTCTTAAATTTACGAGTTCATAGGCGGAGAATATACCGCCGGGGCCTGCGCCGATAATGATGACATCATAATTATTCATAAAAAATCTCCTTTGCGGGGCAAGGATTACACTTAATTATAGAATTATCTCAGAACTCTTTCAAATACCGCAGGGTGAAAAAATCAGGCAATAAAGCAGGCTCCGGTTACCCGCACGGAGCCTGCATCAACAAAGAGAATAGGAAAGAATTAATTCTCATCAACGTTCTGTGCAAAAAAGACAACAGTCTGCTCCCCTGCTACAACGGATGTATATTCATCTTTCGACAAAACAATTATCATGAATTCTTTATTAGCCTCTCTTTTTTTCAGATCGTTAAGCCATTCCGGTTCTGTTTTAACATTATCAATGACTGCAAATCCTTCGATAAGCTCGCCCTTCGGGTTCCTGACTATCTGTCCCCATCCGTAATCATCAGGTGTACCGCCGACAAATAAAGTAATCTTATATCCGTTCTCATCCACCTTTTCATAACGGAACACCTCACTTGCACTGCACTTATCGGTAATATCTTCCCATTTGCCGTCAAGGACAAAGTACAAGCGGCCGTCCTTGACCTGGCCCCAAGGCTCGACATCATCAAAAGTATAGGTAGCAGATACTCTGTGGATCTGTGATCCGTCACGTCCCGTAAACGATGTCTCATCTATTGAGACATTCAGATTATTGAAGTTTGACGTGAATGTCGAATAAATAGTCTCTGCTGCTTTGACAATGATCTCTCTGGTCCCGGGCACGATCATTATGATCGCTATTGCCGCTGCTACAGCTGCCACAGGTGCGAGCCACGTCTTTTTGGCCTTTTTCTTCTTCATAAGTCCGGCACGGATCTCTTCCTGCCTTGATTCATCCATTATTACTTTATCGAATGTATCTTTCATTTTTCTATTCCTCCAACCTGATCCGCAAACGCTCCTTGCCCCTGTTGATCCGCATTGCCACCGCGGATTCAGAAAGCCTTAATATCCCGCTGATCTCCTTATACGAGTAACCGGCATAGTAATGAAGATATATCGGTACCCTGAACTGTTCTTCCAGGCGCATCAGTTCATCGAAGACAGCTTTGTTCCTTTCCGTAAAACCGTCATAGTACTGCAGGTGCCATTCTTCGGATTCCAGATCGACGTCAGATCTGGAAGAAGTCTTAAGGTGATCTTTGCATTTATTTGCAGCCATCGTCATAAGATATGCTCTCTCGTTCTTATTCACGAAAGACACATGCTTATCCAGAAGCTTCGAAAAAACTTCCTGAACGATATCTTCGGCATCATGCTTCGAGCCGAGATATGAGACGGCAAATTTGTAAAGATCATTCGAATAAAGATCGAACAGCCTTACAACTTCCTCACTTTTCAATCCTGAACCTCCCCTGCAGTTTTGAGATCTCACTATATTAACGAATCAGATCATCGGTTTCTCACATTCTCACACAAAATCTTTGCAAAATAAAAAGGCACCCTTACGGATGCCTCGTTTTATTCATCTTTTCTTTGCATTCTTTACAGATGCCGGTAATCATCAGATCTTTGTAATGAATGTCAAACCCGTATTCGTCAATAATCTTTTTCGCGGCTTCTTCAAGGATCTCATTCTTAAGATGAAATACTTTATCGCATTCTGAACACTTTGCGTGCGCGTGCTTATTACAAGGGCCATGACCTTCGGAATACAGGTAACTGGTAGTTTTATCATTAACATCAGTATACTTTAACAGGAACCCTTCATTACTAAGCTTATCAATAATACGGTATACAGAGGATCTGTTAGCCTGTTCAACCGGGGAATTGACACTATTACCAACATCCCGTGCGGTAAAACGCTTCTCGGGATTCTGCTTAAAAAATGCGAGTATAGCACTCGTGGGCGCTGTATTGTAACCGCCCTTCATATGCTGCCTCCGGGATAAAAATATTTCTTCGTACTATTATCTATAAACTGTTATCCGGGAGAAATCAACATGCTAGACATAAAATACAACAACTACCCTGAAAATAGCGTAAAAACAGGCCTCCAGACCGCAAAACGAGTTGTTTTTATCTGGTTTTTCTGATTCTTATTGCGTAAGTGAGAGGGATCGCGATAACGATGGCCGCGCCTGCCTGGATAAGATTAAAGACAACTGAACCTGCAGCTGCAGCAATGTCATAATACAATGCTTCGAAAACAAAGTATCCGGCCACCATTATGAGTTCGGCAGCAACGGCAGCGATGAGTCTTATCACCAGTCCCAAAGCCTTCTTACCGTGGGAACTGTTCATTATGAGAGCTGCAACAAGTCCCATAAGTCCCTTGATCAGAAATGTGGGCGCGATATACATCGGATAACCTGCAATAAGGTCACTTAACGCAGAGCCGATGGCACCCGGGAAAAACGCGGCAGGTCCGATAAAAAACGATGCGATGAGGATGACTCCGTCACCCAGGTTTATGTATCCGACCGCTGTGGGGATCCTTATCTGTGTTCCGATGAATACCAGAGCAGCGAAAACACCGCATAATGCGGTAAGACGAAGCTTCGACCTTTCTTTTGTTTTCGAACTCTCAGGCATTGCCATTACCTCATAAACCTTCTAAGCTCTAAAGGATCGGAGCAGATGTTTGCAGCTCCGTTCTCCATAAGGAATTCACGGGTCCTGTAACCCCATGCACAGCTTATTATATCAAGTCCGCTGTTCTCCGCGGTCTTTATGTCAGTATCGGAATCGCCGATATATACGGCTTCGCTGTTCTTGACGCCCAGAACATCAAGACATTTGTCGACAGGCTCTGATGAGGGCTTTCTCGCCACGCCTTCCATCGAACCTCTTACGTAATCGAAAAGCCCGGGAAAGAAATGATCTATAAGGATCTTCGCCGGCTCATCGTTCTTATTGGTAATGCATGCAAGCATCATGCCGTCAGACTTAAGGCGTGTCAGCACTTCCAGAATGCCGTTATAAGGCTTTGTGTTATCAAGGCAATGAGAATCGTAGTATGAGACATTGTCCTTAAGGAGCTTCAGCTTTAATTCCTCGCTGTATTCTCCGGGATCAGCCGTAAGGCTTCTTTCGATGAATCTGACAACACCGTTATTTATGAAGGTCATTACCTGCTCTTCAGTCTGGGGTGCCAGATTATTCATCCTTCTTGCGGCATTGAGACCTGAAGTAAGCCCTCCTATCGTATCAAGGAGAGTACCGTCAAGATCAAAGCATGCCAGTCTATATCTCATATCACAGCCCGTTTAAGAATAAATTCCGACTTTAGGACAAGTCGCGAGTGATTATAGCACGAATGTCCTTCCGTTCAATATCAGGTTATAGCATTAAATAGTATATATGCTAACATTTACTCAAAAGAATTTTTCGAGGTGAATACATGGCAATCATCAAGTTCAGCACTATGGATCTCGGCATTTATGACACAAGCGTAGTCATATCCGCGATCACACAGACCAATACAGCCAATAACAAACCGATGGTTAAGATCACGATAAGTGACGGCAGCGACACGATTACGGCGATCCAGTTCGATACCACTAAGGCAGACCTGGCTTATTCCGGCATCGAAGAAGGAATCACTGCTCTCATAAGGCTTGAGATCACGGATTACAAGGGCAGCAAGAGCTATAAGATCGTAAACATCAATCCAGTAAAGCTCCCCGAAGATGAGCTCAAACAGCTTATCAAGCTCCCTCCCGAAGACCCCACCAAGCTTACAAATGACATCATCATGCTCATCAAGCAGTCTTCAGGCAGAGCTTATGACATGAATACCATTGACGTTCCGGATGACGATTTCTCGCTCACGGCACTCGCAGTAAGGATCATCAAGTCCAATCTTACGGCATTTACCAAGTCTTCCGCGGCAAAGGCTATGCATCACAACATTTACGGCGGACTTGCCTACCACACATACAGAATGGTCAAGTCAGCTTATGCCGTTTGTGAGATCTACACCCTTCTTAACAGGGAGCTCCTTGTCTGCGGCACGGCTCTCCATGATATCGGCAAGCTTATCGAGATGAAGACATCCGATACGGGCATCGCAAAATATACCGATATGGGCAATCTCTTCGGCCATCCCCTTCTCGGAATCGAGATGATCGATCACGAGGTCTGGAATAAAAATCAGGCAATAGGCGGCAAATCCTATAACTCAGAGCAGGTCGCTATGCTCAAGCACATGATCGCATCCCACCACGGCCAGCCTGAATGGGGAGCCATCAGATCACCTTCCACACCGGAAGCCATGATCCTTCACGAGCTCGACATGATCGATTCACGCATGTACATGTACGAAGAGAACTTCAAGGATATGTCTTCTGGAAGCTCCAGCGAACCTGTATTCGGCATCGCAGGCGACGGAAAGACCGTTATCTACAAGAATTCTTTCAGTCAGTACGAATAAGATCACAGATCAGATATCGTAGTGGAACTCTTTTAGTTCGCCTTCCATTGTTTTGTAGTGAAGGACCTTATTATCTTCATCAAGTGAGATGAACCCGCAGTAACTTCTTATGTTGTAACTGTTATCAGTTGCAGCATATGAGACGTTGGAACGGCTTACCCAGTATCCCGGAAGGATATCGACGGTAAGATCATTGATAATACAGTTGTCGCTGTTCCTTTCCGCATCGCTCATCATAAAATAATCGATATAGACGTTTTCCACACCGGGATAGCAATCCTTAAGGGCCCATGTCGTGTCGATGTGATAACCCTTGCCGTTGATCGTCACATAGGTCCATGCATGACACATACCGTCGTATGTACCGCAGGGCAGTCCGTCAACACCAACCTGCATGAGAAGATAAGCATAGACAGCAGCAAAATTGATGCACTGGCCGGTCTTTTTCATGAAGGTCTTATAAACATAGTTATCCCATTGGACGACTTCATATTCGTAGGTATAATTCTCGGCGACATACAAATACAGCTTAAGCGCCTTCTCATAATCAGTATCATCAGGCTCTACAGTGCTGTTAATTATATCGGTGATCATAGTCTCAAATTCAGCCTGTCTCTTGGCATATTCATCTGCCGGCATCTTATAGCTGATCTTGCCTGTACCGTTCTCAAATGCCGGTGAACCGTCATCACTCTCCCCCTTTACCTTAAGGCCTGCTGCAGGGAAAAGACAACATAAAATGGTATCATCCGTGCTCCACTTATAAGCCTCTTCGCTTGCACACTTAAATGTGCTTTCACCTGCTCTTATTGCATCGCAAAGGTTGTACAATGCATCCCAGTACTCCTGCGGTACGCTCTTTGCAAGCTGGGCCGAATATACATGAGGATTGAATTCGAACTTTCCTTTAGACTCTGTCGCAGATGTCTCAGGCTCTGATTCGGTAAAGACTATCTTCTCTGCTGTCTGTGACGTCTCCGTTGAACCTGCTGAGGTCTGGACAGGCCCGCCGTTATTGCAGCCTGACAAGAGCACTGCAGCAACTAACAATATTCCGATTATCTTTTTACTCTTCATTTATGGTTTATTCTCCCCAAAAACTTATATGTTCCCATAGTAGAACTCTTTTTGCTCATCATACATGGTTACATAGTGAACGATCTTCTTCTCTTCATCAAGAGACACGAATCTGCAGTAATCCCTGATACAGTAGTGATCATCTGTGGCATCGAACTTAACATTGGTCTTATTCACATTGCATTCGGGCAGCAGAGTTACATCAGGATCAGTTAACTTGCAACCGTCAGCTATCCTGTTTTTATCACTCATCATGAAATAATCCAGATATATACCGTCAACGCCGTCAGCCTGAAGAGCCCATGTGGTATCGATATGATATCCCTTGCCGTCTATCACGGCATATGTCCATGCATGGCAAAGATCCTCGTAGATGCGGTAACTTACTGCATCGATATCAGCCTGAAGGAGAAGATAGGCATAGACAGAAGCGAAATTAACGCACTGTCCCCTCTTCTCCATGAAACACGCATATACATAGTTCTCATCATCACCCATTTTATCTATGAGCGAGGTATCGTAAACATAGTTCTTCGCCACGTAAAGATACAGCTTAAGGGCTCTCTCATATTCCGAGTCGTCTTTCTCTATCGTGCTGTTAAGGATATCCGTTATCAGGACTTCAAAATCAGATTCTCTCTTGAGAAAATCTTCAACAGGCATTTTATAAAGGATCTTTCCTGTTCCGTTCTCGAAAGCAGGAGAACCGTCGGTGCTCTTTCCTTCTATCTTCGCACCTGCCGGCGGGAAAAGATCACATAATACACCCACGTCAGTAGCCCAGTTATAGGCTTCCTGACTTGAACATTGGAATGTATCCTCGCCTTTTCTCAAGGCATCGCAAAGATTATAGAATGAATCCCAGTAATCCTGAGGGACCCTTTCTGCGATTTTTCCTGAATATACATGCGGATTGAATTCAAAGGGCTCGGAAGCCGTAGTTTCCGTTACAGAGGTTTCTGTTACGTCAGATGTCGCCGTCTGTCCGGCAACACCGCTTAAAACCGTCTGTTCTGTTGTTTCAGCTTTGCCCCTGTTACACCCTGAAACCAAAAAAGCAAAGGCCAGTACAAGACTTAAAACTTTCTCTCTTTTCATAGCAATTCCCCTTCCGTGCGATTATACAGAAGGGGAATTAAACTAAAAGCATCTAAATTTCGGCAAAAATCAGGTATTTTCGTTATTTCTTCATGGACTGGATCTTCTCATTCATTTTCTTTGCTTCTTTCCTGTAGTAGCGCATGAAGCAGAACCAGATGATAAATGCTACGGCAAGCTGGATGACTGCTATGATGATGCCCTGTACCGGTGTGGTTGAACCTCCGAACCAGCCTACTGCAAATGCGACTGCCGTATAGATCGCGCATCCTATTCCCATATGGATAATTACTTTTACCGGTGTCGGCAGGCTCTCCTTGTTATATACGACCGTCGGAATTCCGAATCCCAGGCCTACGACGATACTGCCTAATGCCATCTTGGTGTAGCCATAATTTTCGAGGCTGAAATTACCGCCATAGATGATATCGAAAGCAACGCCGATAAGGCAGAATATCGTCAGTGCCATGCCGATACTTATTACCGTACTCTTCAAAAGATCTTTAACTACATTTTTCATTGCTATCATCTCCTTATAATCCCAGATATTTCTTGAACTCCGGCAGGTACTTTCTGGACACGTAGTCCTTGCTTCCGTTCTTAAGCTTCAAGAGGAGCGTGCCGGAAAAACCGGGTTCGATACTGTCCATATAAGACAGGTTTACAAGTGTTGTCTTGGATATCTGCATAAACTGCTTGCCCAATTGTTCAGCAAGTTCATAGAGTCTTTTGCGCGAACGGTACTGCTGCTTAGCGCCGTAGATCATCGTATCCCCGTCTTCAACCCTTATCATGTAAATATCCTTGGGCTGCAGAACGACGATGTCTTCCTCGTTCTGGAATGCAGTGACCGGCGTTTCTGAAGTACCCAGCACATCGATCACGCGCTGTATCTCAGGTGTGACCTTATCGGTGTGGATCACCGCAAAAGGTTCCTTATATTCTGCTGAAATGTCTATACTTACCTTCACTTTGAGTAAGCCTCCCGGATTAGATATCCTTATGTTACCTCATTCTTCTTTATTGTTGCGAACTTCCAGAACTCATAGACTGTAATGAATGCTGAAGCTATCAGAAACCAAACCATCAGAATATGGAATGCACAAGCCATGTAGATGACGTATCCGACTGTCGCAAGAGCCGTTATGGCACATGTCAGATTCCACCATCTGCTCTTCATGAATCTCCTGATCACGGTTATCACCTCCTTTGTGGCCTCATACTATCAAAGGCTTTTTGCCCTGTCCCCGAAAACGCGGTAAGTGGCAAAAAATCGAAGGTGAAATGCAAAAACAACGTGTTGCCATATATATATCTGTCAGTATAAAATAAACCATTCGCATTCAGGAGAGTGTTTATGGACTTATCATTTTGGGAATCTTTGGCAAACATCAACGACGTGATCAACGAATTCGTATGGGTTAAGATCGGTATCATCCTTCTTATCGGCACCGGAATACTCATGACGGCATTAACAGGTTTTTTCCAGATCACACATTTCGGACACTGGTGGAAAAAGACAATCGGAAGCCTTTTTGATAAGAAAGTAATCTCGCACACAAAAGAAAAAGCATCGATCTCACAGTTCCAGGCCCTCTGCACTGCTCTCGCAGCTACAGTAGGTGTAGGCAACATCGCAGGTGTATCGGCAGCCATCATGACAGGCGGCCCGGGCGCAGTATTCTGGATGTGGGTAGCAGCATTCTTCGGCATGATGACAAACTACTCCGAGAACATCCTCGGTATCTATTACAGAAGGAAAAACGTTGAGGGCGAATGGTCAGGCGGTGCCATGTACTACCTTCAGGACGGCTTGGGTGGCTATCCGCACATGAAGATAGTAGGCAGAGTTCTTGCTGTTGTTTTCGCGATCTGCGCTGCACTTGCAGCTTTCGGCATCGGCAACATGGGCCAGGTCAATAAGATCGTTATCAACTTCACTTCAGCATTTGATATAAAAGCACTTTCTTCCAGAGTGCTCTATTCTTCAGGCGACACTGACGTAACGCTCTACATGCTCATCGTAGGCATCGTACTCATGGTGCTCGTAGGCTTCGTCGTGCTCGGCGGCCTTAAGAGAATTGCATCCGTTGCTGAGACCGTAGTTCCTGTCATGGTCGTACTTTTCGTGCTCGGAAGCTTGATCATCATCGTTGCAAACTTCAAGGGAATCCTCCCTGCTTTCAAGGCTATCTTCACAATGGCATTCTCTAAGCAGGCTGCCTGGGGCGGCGCTACCGGCGTTGCCTTCAAGACGATAATCACACAGGGCTGTAAGAGAGGCGTGTTCTCTAACGAGGCAGGTCTCGGTTCATCCGTTATGGTTCACAGCAACTCCAACGTCAAAGAGCCTGTTAAGCAGGGCCTCTGGGGTATCTTCGAAGTATTCGCCGATACCATGATCGTATGCTCAATGACAGCTCTTACGATCCTTACATCCGGTGTTATCGATCTTACAACCGGTGCAACAGACACAGCTTCTGATGCTACACTCGTAGCAGAAGCCTTCAACACTATCTTCAAGTTCGGGAACTTCGAATTCGGCAGGATCTTTATAGCACTTGCTATCCTCTGCTTCGCATTCACCACGATCCTCGGCTGGTCACACTACGGATCAAAGGCTGTCGAGTATCTTGCAGGAAAGCATGCACCGGTTATCACCAAGATCTATAAGGTCTTATTCGTTCTCATGATCTTATCCGGTGCGCTCATGACATCTTCGATCGCTTGGGACATCTCCGATACTTTCAACGGTCTCATGATGATCCCGAACCTCATCGGTGTCCTTGCCATGAGCCCTGTCGTAATGAAGCTTACAAAGAACTATGTCGCACGCCGTATCCACGGTAAGGACATAGAGCCCATGCTCTCATACGATCCTGAGATCCAGAAAGAAAACGCCAAGATAATCAAGGAAACACAGGAAGACTGACATCCGGCCACAATCAAGTATAATTGACTTATGAAGATCTATCGCAGTATCATCTCAGTCATTGCATTTGCCTTATCAATTTATATATTGATATCGAATCTGTTCTGCACCTGTTTTACGACCGGCGACAGATTCCAGATGAACTACTTCTCGGGTGATATTGTTATCTTCAACCTGCTTGCCATAGCGCTTGCAATACTCGGAGTGATCTTCTGCGACAAGTTAAGGATCAGAGAATTTGCGAATAAGCATTTCAAGGTGATAAAGATCATTCTCCTTACACTTATAGCCGTCATCGGCGTCGTCTTTGCCCTTTCCTGCGGACTCGGCACTACTGCTGACCAGCTTGAGCTCCAGACTAGCGTCGCAGAATTAAGGAACGGCAACATTGATGCCTTCAGGCCGACCGGATATATGGATATCTATCCGAACCAGTACGGTCTCGGGCTTCTGTCATATCTCGCAAGTTTTATCGTCGGCACATATAACTATACCTTCTTCAGACTGGTAAACGTTTTGTGCCTGGTAGTTCTTTATAACGAATTGTCACTGATCGGAAAGCAGATCGGACTGGGGAAAACTTCTCAGCTCCTGATTTTACTTACCGGCGTCTTCTTCATGCCTTCAACGCTCTATGCGCTCTACATCTACGGCAATATTGCCGCCCTTACGTTGTCGGTCCTGGCTGTAAGACTAATCGTACAGGCCTTCGAAAAGAACAAGGCTTTATACGCGGTCCTCTCCTGCATTGCCATGTTCTTCTCATGTGTCGTCAAGAGCAACCAGATGATCTTTGCCGTAGGCATCGCGATATACTGCCTGTTCAAATCAATCTCGGTCAAAAATTACAAGCGCCTTATCGTTGTCCCTGCCATGATCCTTTGCGTATGGCTGTCTTCATTCATACCGCTCATGGCAATGAGGATTTTAACCGGCCTTCCGCTTAACGGCGGCGTCAGCTATATCTCATACCTTGCGATGGGTGTTCAGGAAAACGATCAGAACTATCCCGGCGGCTATAACGGTTTCAACGTGGATTCATACGAGCAGTTTGGCGGAAATAAGGAAGCTCAGACTGAATATGCCGTCCAAGTCTA
Source organism: Oscillospiraceae bacterium (assembly GCA_902780785.1). GTDB lineage: Bacteria > Bacillota > Clostridia > Saccharofermentanales > Saccharofermentanaceae > Saccharofermentans. The sequence continues at coordinate 126,188 of CACZGS010000003.1, forward strand.
TAAAGAGTCCATAGCAGAGATGCTCGAAGAACCGGCATATCTTCTGAATTTCTTTACCAGAAAGCAGCTTCACCAGTGGGCAGATCCCGCATATAAGGCTTATATGTGTACCCAGACCAACCCCGAACACGATACGGCCCAGTGGTTCTACGAAATGTTAAGGCCTGAACATGCCTATCCGGTGCTTATTGCACTGTCATTTTTCCAGGTGATCGTATGGACCGGAATTGTTTTGTCACTTTGGTTCGTAAAGAAGCAGAAGCATCTTGAAGAAGCTCTCATCATGCCCCTGATATTCATCGGCGGCTTTATATTCCATACCTTCTGGGAAGCCAAGTCACAATATGTCTTCTCATACTTTGTGATCCTCTTCCCCATAAGTTTGCTGGGCCTCAGGTTATTCAAGGAATCATTTGAAGCAAGAGATAAGACACCGCTTAAGGAAAAGATAAAGAAACTCAATAACACGAAGCTATCCTGGTCGTTCTCTTTCACAATGGCAGCAGCCGCAACGGTTCTGGTATTCGCAGAAGTCTTAGGCCTTGCCACCATGCGCACCCAGCTTCCGCAGGACAGAGCTTTGTATAAGGAGTACGTAAGCAAGACCTATATCGAGTCCTGGAACCCCTTAAGTGACGGCGCTTACATCCTCACCAACGGTGACACAAAGATAGAATGCGAGCTTATCAACAAAGGTGATAAGACGCTCATCAAGGAAAAGAACGGGAACAGATATCTGACTGTTGATAACGGAACAGCAAGCTGGCAGGAAAAGAATGACAGCTTAACCCAGGCATACAAGTTCTATACCGACGGAGACAAGCTCGCCATTGGCTTTAATGATGACTACATCTTATGGTTCTCCGACGGAGAAGCGCGTGTCAACTATGTGCTTTACGGAACACTGATGCACTCAAGGCTTGATGATTCCCAGATCTGGCATTTCGAGAAGATAGGCTGACTCAAGCCTGCTCCTCTGCTTCCTTCATCTTGAAATTTACGATGATCATAAGGATGCCGTCCTTAAGATCAGCTTCGATCGTTCCGCCGTTCCTAGTAATCAGTTCCTTGGCTATAGAGAAACCCAATCCCGTGGATGCCTGGCCTTCATTGACCGTAAAGTAGCGGTCAAAGAGCTTTGCGGCAGATACAGGTGTCAGGTCCGGTGCAGGATTGCTGAAGATAACCTGTCCTTTGTCATCAAGCTTTACATCCAGCGCATTGTCCGCATATTTGATCGCATTGCTTATTATGTTCTCGAAAATACGGTTCGCACTCTTTCTCTCGCACAGAACGAATACAGGCTCGTCGGGTATCTCGATCTCAGGCTCTATGCCCTTCCCCTTAAACGCTGCATAGAAAGACAGCATGCATTCTTCCAAAACTCTGCAGATATCGATAGGCTCAGAAGAACTGTATGCACTCTGAACGGGATATCTTGTCGGATCCGTGGATGTGCTGTATTTAAAGAGTTCATCAGCAAGCTCGCTCAAAGAAAGAGTGCGGCTCTTTATTCGTTCAAGATACTGTGCCTTCAAAGTCTCATCCTTCTCATCTGCCATGAGATCAAGATATGAATTGATCGCCGTCAAAGGTGTTCTTATGTCGTGGGAGATCCCCGTTACAGCCTCAGCTACCTTACGGTTGCCGTCTAAATATTCGTTTCGCTCTCTGTCCAGGTTCTTAAGCTCACGGTTAAGAGTCTCGGCAGTTTTTCGCGCATGCGGATCAGAAGTAGAAAGCGTGATCGGTATCTGGGTCTTCCCGCTTACCTGATCTTCTATATTATCGGTAAGCTCATCAAATCCGCGTCTTAAGAGCACGATCTTAATGACCGCCAGGACAAGTGCTATTGCAAGCAAAACGCACAGAATGATCAGTACCGACAAGTTAAAGACTTCTTTCATAAAGATATGGACAATGATACCACAAGTGTAAATCTATTCTTCAGCATGCAATCTCATGCTTCCTGAACCTTGATATTCCAATACCGGTAAATACTGTGATCCACAGCAATTCATTTACTATATTGATAGCCATAAATCCATCCCGGTATAAAACATATGAAGGAAGAATGGTCTCTTCATAATTAAATGTGAATTGATAGACCATCGCAGGATTCAAATAGATAGTAGCCAAAAGCAGACTTCTAAATGCGGGGTTTAATGAACTTTCTTTATAAAGCGGGATTTCTTTACCCTTATATGAGATCTTAATTCTAAACTCAGCCGGATCCAACTTCACATAATATGGCTGAATATACTTTTCTTCTTCGTTATTCTTCATCATGATATCCATATAAGCTTTGTATTCAGCACTATCCAAGGAATAGAGTTCCTGGGCTTCAATAAGCTGAGATGCAGGTAACAATGCCGGAAGATTAGTAAACAAAAAGACAGGCACAATTAATAAACCGACAATAAATGGAATACTGCGCTTTGAACTGGCCAAAAGCGCAAAAAGACAAACAGAAGTAATCACAAACAAAAGGAGCAGTGATGATAAAAACAATCCAAGTACAACAGGAAAATACACAGGCGGCTTCCAGGCATAATAAATACACCAGCACAAAAAGATCAATGCGTTAACAAGAACCATAAACACATCCAAAGCAAAACAAAACATTAGAGAAGCAAGATATAACGTTCTCTTACTCTGGCCGCAGGCAATGTAATTCTTTAGTGTTCCGTCACTGAACAACCTTCCGAAGAAAACAGGAATAAACAATACAATAAGGACAGCAGGAACAATAATTAGCACCCCTAAAATAGAACAGAAAAAAACAAGTTCTTCTTCTGATTCATAAAAAGCATTAACATTATATGAGTCTTTAATCTCCACCGGCTCGCACATTCCTCTGTACAAGTCATAAGCACTCATACCGCTGTACTCAAAGCGTTCCTGAACCAACAGTTCCGGACTTTCTTTACCATTACCATCGTAAACGGTATTCATCGATTCATTCCGGAATGCCGATATATCAGATGTGGCAAAGAGAATCTTATCAATAGCTACAGATGCCCATATCAATAGAGCGATCATTGCCCATATCTCAAAGCCCTTAATCAGTCTGAAGAATAAACCTGACAGTATCTTTCTCATGTCCTGCTCCCTCAACAAGGTGTCTCACGCTTTTTAAAGAGAGTAATCCCTGCAAATGTGAAAAAGGATATCCAGAATACATTGCTTGCAGCATTTATCGCCATGAATCCGTCGCGGACCAAAAGGCAAGTCGAGACATTATTCTGCCAGATCATACTTGCACCCTGATACGGATCCATATATACGATTGCAAGAGATGCAACCCTTTCACCTGTACTGAGGTTGCTTTCCTTAAAAAAATTCAGTTCTTTACCATCAAAGTAATATCTTTCTATCAAACTTGACAGGTCAAATTTGGATGAAATGCCGTTTTCCTGTTCTTTGTATACTTGGTTAGACTCTTGAGACAATTCAAATTCAAAATCATATGAACCATATACTTTGTAATAACTGTTGTTGCCGACTGGCGATACCATCAAGACTGCCAAGATGAAACCGGCAATGGCACATATTATCTTACTGTAGCTAATAAACAGCGCTGCCAGACTAACTGCCGACATTGTAAAAAGCATTAAGAGCAAGACCAGAATAACCGGTGCAACAACAGGAAGATATACTGGCGGCGCCCATCTTGCGAAAAGACACACAACCGCGAAAGCAAACAAGCCTATGAAATATACGGCAGCATCAACAATACAGGTGAAAACTAAAGCTGATATATAGATTTTCACTTTGCTGAACCCGCAAGCAACCAGATTCTTTAACGTTCCGTCACTGAAAAAACGGCCGAAAAATACCGGAATAAATATCATCATCAGTATCGCAGGAAATATGACATTAATACTCAGCGCAATTATAAACATAGGCGGTTCAACCGGAGCACTGGTTTTTGTATTAGTAAGTATATCGTAAGATTCCTGCGGGACAGGCTCATAATAAACCCAATAGGCATCATGAGCACTTACACCGAGTTCATTGAATCTGTAACCGCGTTCTTCAATATCCTCATATTCCTCTTTAGTACAGAAAAAACCGAGTTCAGAATCGATAAGCTGGTAATCGATATATGCCGTTCCGATCAGCAAGAATGCTATGAGCACCCATATATCATAGCCTTTTAGAAGCCTGAAAAGAAATCCTGATAATATCTTCCTCATACCTATTCCCCAACAGCATGTGAAGCTCAGATCAGCAGTGGATCTCGCGTTTCCTGAAGATTGCTATACCTAATCCTGAAGATAAGATGATCCAAATAGTATTAACACCCATGGAAACATACAAGAGTCCGTCACGGGCCATCAGATAAGGTTCGAACATGAAGTCAGCACCTTGGATCAATGCCGGGTCAGAATAGATCAGGGCAAGTATTACATATCTTAACGGAGCAGGCAAAGAGCTTTCGGCATAAAGAGAAATGATAAGTTTATCACCATAGTATAAATCACTGGAGAAATTACCGAAATTAAATCTCTCTTCCAATAAATACTGTTTCTGCTCTTTAACAAAATCCATATAGTCTTCATTCTCGGCTGCACTCGTTCTGACAACCTCATAATTCCAAAGGAATGTGGATGCAAGTTCAGAGACTGAAATCGTTGCGGAGAATGCCATGATAAAGCCGACGACAAAAGCAGCAGTCCTCTTACTGCTTATGAAAAGAGCAGCAAGGCTGAATGAAGATATCGTGATGAGCAACAGTAAAGAAACGACCGCAGAAGGGATCAATACCGGCAGATATACCGGCGGCTGCCACTGAAGGCAGGCACATACCAATACGAAGCCCAATAACCTTATCAGGAACAAAGCAAGATCGAGAACGACTGACATGATAAGAGAAGCCAGATAGATCATGACTTTGCTGTATCCGCACGTAAGAAGATTCTTTATTGTTCCCTGGCTGAACAATCTGCCAAAGAATACAGGTATAAAGATCGCCATCAGAATGGCAGGGAAAATATACAGGTTTTTAATGCGGTCAAAAACAATATTCGCCTCGTCATGCGGGACATAATACATGTCATAGCCAAGCTTATCGTAAACGTCTTTTGGAAGCGGTTCGATGTGATATCTGTAAACATCAAAAGCACTGACACCGGAACCTTTATAACGGAACTGATCGATATTATCGGGCGATATTATAAGCGTTCTGTCTTCATCACTATAGTCTCTGGTCTCACCAAACACACCGACAGCAATAACGTCACAGTCTCTCAGATTATTGATGTCATCGAAAGCACCGCAAATTACCACAAGAATAAGGAGCAGCCATATTTCAAAACCTCTGAAGAGGTTATAGAACATTCCAGAAAGTATCTTCTTCATTATCTTAACCTCTCATCAGCAATGTAATTCGCGTTTTCTGACGGCCAGAAGTGCCAAGCCGTTTGTAATGCCTATCCAGAATATGTTGCAGGCTATGTTTATAGCCATAACGCCGTCACGATATATCAGGTAAGGAGAAAAACCATAACTATATAGCTTAGCGGCGTCAACCAGATAAGGATCAAGGTAGATCAAAGTGAGCAAAGAAGCTTTAACCACCGCAGGATGTGTATTCTCCAATTTCCATATATATTCGATCTCTTCTCCGTTCACATAATATTTTTCGATGAATAGAGAAAGATCTATTCTTTCCTCCAAGCCGTTACGGCCGACTTCCTTAAGAAGAGCAATAGTATCATCACTTATCTCAGATATGCTGTTATGACTTTGACCTAACCATAAGAGTCCTGTGCTAAAAATTGATGCCGGGAAAAAGCGTGCTGCGACCATTACGAAGCCGACTACGAATGCAACGGTTTTCTTACCGCCTGCAAACAGAGCTGCGAGACAAACAGAAGTTATCAATAACAAAAGCAAAAAAGATATGAATGCAGCGGTGATCAGTACCGGCAGATATACAGGAGGCTGCCACTTAAGACAAATACAAATGCCGGCAAGTATTATCAAGCTGAGCAATATCATTGCAAGATCAAGGATTGCAGTCATGACCAGGGATGCAAGGTATATCTTTCCCTTACTGTAACCGCATGCCACGATGTTCTTGATCGTACCGTCACTGAATAATCTTCCAAAGAAAACAGGAATAAATATTGCCATGAGAACGGCCGGTATAAAGAATGATCTTTGGATCTCCAAGTAAAGCGTCTCCATCTCATAGTACGGATTGTCGTGCATCTCGTTACTGAGTTTGTCATATTCTTCCTGAGGGATCTTCTCTACTGATGATCTGTATAGGTCAAATGCACTTATTCCGGAATTCTTAAAACATAACTGTTCGGCATTATCCTTGCATATTACGGTCTCGACATTATCGTAATCATAAGAATAGGTATACCCCGGCACGTATTTTGCAGACAAATAGTTAAGCTCCATCACATCCGTATAAGAGAGATATGTGACCGCAAATAAAAACAATGCAAGAAGTGCCCAGATCTCATAACCCCTGACGAGCCTGAAGAACATGCCTGACAGAATCTTTTTCATATCAGGAATACTCCTTCTTATTTATGCTGACCAGACCAAGAACTGTCGAAGCCAGGAATACAATACCTGACGCTTCCGCTTCGGTCTTAAGTGAGACTTTTTCATTATCCACGTATTGGAAAGAATACGGACTTGTGGAATAAACAAATGACAGTATCGTTCTGGGTGTTCCGCCGATATATTCGGGATTAACTGTCCAGCCGGTTACTTTTTGCTCTCCGTTCTCATCATCTTCATACTGGTAAATCCTGTATGGCTCTTGAAGTTTTGCCTCTATAAGCTCCTTTGAAAGAACAAGCGTAGGAATGATCAGAAGAGTGATGATAAGTGCCAGAAGCTTGTTGCTGCTGAAGTACTGTATCAGCACATAAACAGCACAGAAAGCAGCACATATGACCATAATGCAAAGGGTTGAATTGATTATGTATCTTGCTACCGATATGTTTGACTTTACCGGCGCAAATTTCGCGTACAGATAGAAGATCACCATCTGCAACAGGATCGAACACTCGGTAGACAAAACCGTAACAATCAGGTCAGATAAGAATATGCTCGTCCTTGATACACCTGTGGTGATCTTATTGTTAATAGACCTGAACTGAACATCAGATCCCGTATGGATCGAAGCAAATAGCGCTATGCCGAACGGCACAACATATACAAGTGTCAGCATATTCGTCAGGATAAAACCGTTATTGATAAATCTCGGCTGCTGGAACGGAAACATTCCCAGGTCCTCTGTGCATGTTCTGAAGATCTGGAAAAAAGCCATAACCGCAGTGAAGATCAGACTCTTTAAGAAAAGGCCTGTCCTGAAGAATCTGAAGAAAGATGATCTTAATGCGCGGATCATGAAATTCCGTCCTTCATGGCAACGAGATTCATGAAGTATCCTTCAAGGCTCTCATTATTCTCAGATACGCTGATAACTTCGGTTCCTGCTTCGTTTGCAAGAGCAACGATCTTACTTGTTGTGATATCGGAATAGATATCCATATTCTCTTCATCCTCGACCTTATATTCGATTCCCTCGCGGTCGAAAACAGGACAAAGGAGTGATGTAGACTTCGCCTTGAGCCTTGATGCCTTTCTTACCTTGCTCATGAGCTCCTGGCTGCTTAATGTCTGAAGGATCTCGCCCTTTTCGATGAATGCATAATGAGTAGCAAGCTTTGAAAGCTCTTCAAGGATATGGCTTGAGATAAGGATCGTCGTATGCTTCTCATGATTTATCCTTAACAGGATCTCACGCATCTGGATAATACCCTGAGGATCAAGGCCGTTGATCGGCTCGTCGAGGATAAGGATATCGGGATTGCCGCAAAGGGCAACTGCAATACCAAGTCTCTGTCTCATACCGAGCGAGAACTTGCCGGCCTTCTTCTTGCCTGTATCGCTGAGCTCAACGAGTTCCAAAAGCTCCGGGATCGTCTCATAAGATGTCATTCCCAGATTAATATACTGAAGCTTTACATTGTCATAAGCCGAAAGATTACGGTAGATCGCAGGGCTCTCGATGATGGATCCCATTCTTCTCCTGACGGATAAGATCTTTCTGTCATTGCTCATGATGCCGCCGATGCTGTATGTTCCTGAAGTAGGCTCTGCAAGGCCTGTTAAGATCCTCATGAGAGTGGTCTTACCTGCACCGTTTCTTCCGACAAGACCAAAGATTGCACCCTTCGGAATATCCAGCGTAACGTTATTAAGGATATGGTGTTTTCCATATTTCTTACACAGGTCCTTTGTTGCGAGTACGTTTTCCATTAAGAATCTCCTTTCAGCTTGAAGCCTATACCCCAGACTGCTTCTATATATTCGGTATCAGTTAATTCCTTTATCTTCTTGCGAAGGTTGCTGACGTGAACCTTTACCGAGCTCTCGGTGCAGTCAGGTGTCTCACTTCTGATAAGGTCTAAGAGTTCAGACTTTGAGATAACCCTTCCGTCACCTGATGCAAGCATCTTCAGGATCGCATATTCGGTCCTTGTGAGCTTCAATTCCCTGCCGCCGATCGTTACCTCATGCTTGCCGGTATCGATCTCCATATCCCCACATTTTATGCGGCCACTGTTCTTCTTTCCTTCAGCTGTGCGCAGAGCTGCTGTAACTCTTGCCTTAAGCTCCTTCATGTCGAATGGTTTTGTTATATAGTCAACACATCCGCTTGTTAATAATGAGACTTTATCATCTATAGAAGATCTTGCGCTTACCGCGATCACCGGTGTCTCCTTAGGTATGTGTGTAAGAAGTTCCTCGCCTGTAAGCCCCGGGAGCATCAGATCCATAAGGATCAGGTCGGGAGCAGATCCCAGCATCATGCGTCCTTCGGTTCCGGTTACCGCTCGCAGTACTTCATAGCCGTCCTTTGTAAGCTCTCTTTGAAGGACTGCACCGATATCTTCATCATCTTCTACGATCAATATTCTGCTCATGTGAAAATCTTATTCCTAAACCTTTCCCAAATCAATTTGACATGATAAATGTTACCTGAATCTTAACTCTTTTCGCGCCCGGATTGGTATAGAATAAGCTCATGAAAACTCGAAAAGACTTAAAACTCATTTCCGCACTTATGATAACGCTTATTGCGTTGTCTTCCACGTCATGCGCTTCAAAAAAGAAGACATACGAAGTGATCAAAGAGGACGATCCCTGGTATGAAGTAACTACTTTTGAAGTATCAGATGTTTATTCCTCCGATATATACGAATACTGCTACTTCGAGAAGATCGGAGCTACCGAAGACTCTGTCTACATAATGGCTGAGGCTGAGAAATATTTCAGCGGAGACTATAAGAAACTGACCGACGAAGAACTTGCGGAATTATATGAGCAGTCAATACTGAAATTCTCATATGACGGCGAGCTTTTAGAGAAGAATGATTACTTCTCTTATAAGGACGGCAAATTCAGAACGATCCAAAAAGCATGGGTATCAGACGGTCAGCTTAATATGCTGGAGCGCAATTTTTCCAGAAGCGGATCAGAAAGCAACTATCTTCTTAACGGCAAAGAACTGACCGTGCCTCAAAGCAGATGGAATAATGAAGAAGACATGAACATATCTGATATGTATACAACAAACGGATATCAGATCTTCAATTTATATGATTCCAAATGGCACGATCAAACCATTATTGTCATCAAGCCCGACGGCAGTCAGTACGAACCGGCGTTTTATAATGTTTTCCAATACGGAGTATCAGATATCTGGGACATGATCCCGGGTGAAGACGGGAAAGTCGTATTCCCTGTCATTGTTTCCGAAGATCTTTTATATGTCCAGTTGGACCTTGCTACAGAGACTGTCACCGAGTTAAAGGGTCTTTACGGCAGCGCTGAGACATATCAGCTTGAATACTGCAACGGCAAGACTATTTCGCGTGATATGACAGGTTTGAACTTTGTTGATTCAGTATCAGGCACACTTACAAAGATCCTGGATTACAACAGTGTCGATGAGTCCTTTTACGATGTCATAGATACAGAGACATTATATGTGTCAGATGACGGCAATGATGTAATCCTCGGCGGTTACACTTTTAACAATTCCGGTTCTTACACATCATTGGACGGATATAAGATAATGCATCTTAAGCGTGCAGATAAAAATCCCAATGCCGGCAAGACAGCTCTCACATTGTCTCTCGGCGAGGATTCTTATCCTGAGTATTCCGATCTCTATGCAGCAAAGATCTATAACAGACAGGATAATCCCTGCTTCATTAAATTCGTAATGCCTTATGATGATGCCGGTGAATATCAGGATGTAAAAGCAGATATCCTTCTTATCTGCAATCCGGTATCTGATCCTTCTGACAGCAGCAAGTATGTTGATCTTGCGCCTTACCTTAACATCAACGATCCATCCTACAAGGAAGACTTTTTCTGGAATGCCATTGAGGCTTCGAAAACAGGTGACAGCCTGTACCGCATGCCGCTGGATATAAGTGCATCAGGCGTTATTACTGATTCTTCAAATGTTTCTTCCGGCAAAACGGGATTTACTTTCGATGAGTATAAGAAGTTCTTAAACGACGTATGTAACGGCACAGATCCGATAAGCAAAACGCCCGGTTTCCAGATGAGCAAACCGGAATACTTCACCAAGCTCTTCATGAATATGAGCGATGTGTTTATCAAGGACGGAAAGGTACATATCGAAGGCGAGGATTTCCGCAGTCTCATGTTATTTGTTGAGGAATACGGAAGCGACCAGGCCTCTGATAACAATGAGCTGGGCTTCGGTTATGTAACCGAGCATAACCGCGCCATTACCGAAGTTGAAGCTGAAATCAACGGCACGGTTGCAACGGTCGACGGTAAGCTTGGCGCCGTTTACGGAAATTTCTATTCTTTCGAAAACTTTATAGACAGATATAAGTTGTTCGGCAGCACATTAAGCGTCTACGGACTCCCCTCCTATGACGGCAGAGGACCTCAGACCGTATCAAGCGAATTCGTTTGCATCTCAGCGGATACCAAGTATCCCGAAGCCTGTGCGGAATTCGTAAAGACACTGTTGTCTTATGACGTTCAGTGCTATAAGGAATCCAACCCTATCAACCGCAGATCCCTGCGCTATGTATCAGAAAAGAAGCTTGATGCCTATAACAAAGAATGTGATATTGAGAGCAAGTACGATAAAGCAGCTGAGAAAACAAAGCTTACGAAGGATGCCATTGATAAATATGAGGCTATCTTATCTTCCTCATACGGCGGAATGAGCGAAGGCAGCGCGATCGAGAGCATCCTCATGGAAGAATCCTCTTCATATTTCAACGGCCAGAAATCAATGGACGACGTAATTACCGTAATGCAAAAGCGCCTCCAGACAGTATTGGACGAAGCTAAATAATTGGTTAAATAACTAAACAGATTGCGCAACCGCACTGAGGTATTCAGCCACCGCATCCTCATCGTTGCTTCCGATCACCTTCGTTGCCGCTTCCTTTACCACGTCTAATGCGTTCGCAACAGCGTATGATTCATCGGCTATGGAAAACATCGGAAGATCATTGAGGGCATCGCCGAACACGACGAGCTTGTCAAAGCCGTATCTTTCCTTGAGCTTAAGGATGGTCTTCGCCTTGGTGCAGTTCTGCGGACAGATCTCAAGCCAGTATTCGTCCCTGTAAGTATCCTTCTGGAAAAGGCTTTCCCAGCCCTGATATACCTTGACCTTCTCATATATCGGTCTTATGTATTCCTTCTCGCCCATAAGCGTGACGTAGCCCGGCTCGCCGCAGAACATGTCATCGATCGTGCTTTTCGAGATCATCGCAGGATCATCTTTATAGTAATCGATATATCCCTGAAAAGCTGCCGTATGCTCGCTTTTCATATATGTCTTGATCATCTTTTCTCCGATGAAGCAGGACACAAATCCGCAGGCCGGCAGCTCCGTAAGCATTTCCTTTAAGAGCTTCACTTCATCTTCGGTAAAGACCGATTTCTCGATATGCCTGCCTGTATTGTTGTCAGCGAGTACGGCACCGTTCCTTGTGATCACGGGAAGTTTAAGTTCAAGACTGCCTGCAATGGTCCTCGCGCTTTCAATAGACCTTGCGGTCGCGTAAGTGAAATTAAGTCCTTTGCCGATCAGCTCGTTGATCGTGCGGACTGTATGTTCCGACAGCGAGATATCAGATCTCATGAGCGTTCCGTCAAGATCTGAGACAAATAAAACTTTTTCCATTTAATCCCCTTTGGCGCTTCTTATCTGAAGCAGTTATTTGTGGTGATAGATAAAGAATCCATCCGTATATTTAGCCAAGTAGTAATTCTCATCTACAAATTCAAGAAACTCCGGGCTTGTAACGTCGCCTGCCGAATCGTGAAGGACGATGATGTCAGGCTCTCCGTAATATGTCTTGTAATACTGGAATGTCAGTTCCGTATTATTGGGATCCCAAAGATTGGCAGCATTGGGTTTGAGATCGGACATGAGATAGAATTCCATGGCGAATGGACCGCAGGCAATAGTCTTATCGCTGTCTGTTATCACTTCGGCGAGGTCTTTCTCAACGACTGCATATCTCTTCGCATTATCAGGAACATCGAGGATACCTTTGTATATTCCTGACTTGATCATTGCTCTGCATTCTAACGGCTTGAGGCCGTCGAAAGAGAATGAATATACGGCAAACACATTCATTACCACCATAACGGTAGCGAGGATCCCGAATAAAGTCTTGCTGTCGGTCTTCACATCGATCTTCTTCATTACTTCGAAGAGCAGAAGGACAGTTACGATCGCGCCTGTCCTCGTGCCTGCGGAGGACTTTATGGCACCATCCAGCGCAGTCATCGAATAGACAACGCCGGCAATATAGGACGATATCCATAAGAACATTATGAGATCCTTAAAATGTCCCGCCTTATCGGATTCCTTTCTGACCAACAGATACAAAGGTATCGTATAGAGCGACATATAAGTCATGAGCGTATTAAGGCTGTCCACACGGAAGACCGTCATCAGGAGAAGGACAATGCATCCCATGAGCATTACAGAGCAGAACATGAGGATCCTGTGCTTACTCTTGCGGAAGACATAAAGGATAAGGATTCCGACGGCAAAGAAGACCAGTGCGAACATGTAAAAGACTACATTCTCACCGACAAGAGCTTTTGTTTTCTCTATCATGCTCGCCAGCGAAAAGAATCCTTCCCTGCCCGTTGAAGACAATCCGGCTTCAGCCATGGCGCTGTTGAACACAAAGAGGTTGCCGACACCGATCTTAAGCACGTATAACATGAAAACGGCAAAGACCAGAGCTGATCCCAATATGTAGAACAATGCCATCAGATTATGTGCTCTGGCCGACTGCTTTCTCCTGTAAAAGAAGATCATGGCCAGGACATACACATAGAGCACGATCATTGTAGGATAAGCAAATACCATACATGCATGTGCTATGCCCGCAATGAATACCATCAGATAAGCCTTTTTGGCGGTCTTCTGATCAAAAGAAGTAATTGCATAAAAGATCAGGAACAACCCGATCAGCCTGAAGAATATCTCCCAGTTGTCATACCACATGTAAAACAGCAGGAATGATATTGCAGTCGTATAGATAACCACTGCAAAGAACGAACTCATGCGGTCAAAGAAGCGCACGAGGATCTTATAGAGGAATACAGAAAGAAGTGCCTGCAAAGCGACAAAGACAAGCCTTGAGAATAGAACGATCCCTTCGGTCGAACCCGTTATCTTGCAGAAAACGTAAATGAACGGAATAAGGAACGAATCGCCGGTCTGGAAATAATCCCAGTTCTCCACAAGAAAAGTGTTTCCGCGGATCGTACGCAGCGCCTGGCCGATGTTAAAGACCTCATCGGTGATAATGATGCAGAAGAACGTTCTTAAGATCACCAGAAGTATCAGGACAGCATTGATGATAAGTATCGGCAGATACTTATTCTTGCTGGTCTTGATTGCATCAGGTTCACTCATCTTATTGGCACCGCTTTAGATTTACTGACAAGATTATACCATTAGAAGATAACAAGTCCTGACAAAGCGCACCTTAAGAAAGTTCTCTTGTCTCCCCTATTATCTTTATCCCGATATCGCAGTTGACTTTATCTTTCATGGCTTCCTTGGCATTCCCAAGGAAATGACCGTATTTGAAGGTTCCGATGGATACTGTCAGATCGGACCTGACATAAAGGTCACCAAGTCCGGTATCTCCGTTAAGGCCGCTGTTTATATCGGCGGATACTACGTAAGCGCCTGACGAATTGATCTTCTCAATGGCAGATCTTGCGGGTTCTTTGACCTCACCCCTAAAGCCCGTACCGAATATACAGTCGAGAATGGTCCTGTAAGCGCCGAAATTGCCCTCAGAAACGGTCCTGATGCCTTTTTCGAGACACTTGTCATAGAAATACCTGCCGTCCTCAGAGAACGCATCCTCGAAGAGCAGGACGATCTCGCAGTCGATCCCGTTATCTTTAAGGAGCGATGCGACGACGAATCCGTCACCTGCGTTATTGCCTTTGCCGCAGATAATGCCGACAGGTGCCTGCCATTCGACCTGCTCGAAAATAGCCTTTCCGGCTCTTGCCATCAGTTCTTTGGAAGGGACAAGGTTCTCGATGGTCCACTTATCGCTTGCCCTCATTACCTCTGTAGAAACGCAAACAGGCATATCAGGCTTTCTTCGCCTTTACCATCGTGAAATAGATAACGCCTGCAACGGCATAGAGGATCATGGCCGTGATTATGATGACCGTATAATTGTTACCCGTATTCTGAAGGATGATCTCAGACAAGTTGTTGCCTGTGATTCCCGCAACGGCCCATGCCGATAATGACAGACCGTGGATCTTTGAGATATTCTTCATTCCGAATCTGGACTCGAGCAATGCAGGCAGTGTCGAGAAGCCGCCGCCGTAGCCTAAGTTGATGACCATAAGAAGGATGATGATGACCCATCCGTTGCCGATAAGGGCGCTTAAGCCGCAAAGGAGCACGCATGAGAGGAATATGATCCCGTAGACGGTTGCTCTGTCCTTCATCTTATCCGATACCGTAGAATAGCCGATACGGCCGAGAGCGTTGCACACAGCCGTAATAGAAGGCACAACGGCAACTATCGTTGCAAGGATAGCAAGTCCTGCGAATTTCTCATTTAAGAGCTGCTTCTCATATGTGATGAGCATGAGGCCGCAGTGAATGTTGATGTAGAAGATGAGCCAGATTCCGATAAAAGTCTTGTCCTTAAACATCGATGAAGCCTTGAAGCTGTTATTGACGGCCTTGTCTTCGACCCAGCCCTCAGGCTTCTTAAGAAGGAGATGGCCTGCAAACATCATTACGAAATACACACAGCCCAGGATAAAGAACATCGGAGCTATGCCGAACTTGTTCTGGAGGAATTCCATGATGGGCGTGGCAATGGCCTTTGCAAGGCCGAAACCCATGATGGAGATACCGGTTGCAAGTCCCTTATTATCCTTGAACCAGAGCATAAGGGTCTTTACGGGCGTAAGATAACCGATTCCCAAGCCGATTCCCATTATGCATCCATAGAAGATGTAGATCAGGATAAGGGCGAGAGGTCCCTGGAAGAACTTGATCGTAGCGCCGGTTCCGAGCATGCCGGCCGTAAAGCATATCGCTGAGATCAAAGAAGATCTGTGGATATTCTGCTCAACTATCTTGCCTGCGAAAGCTGCTGACATGCCTAAGAAGAAGATCGCGAAGCTGAATGCCCAGCCGACTGCGAACGGAGTCATGCCGATGGCTTCTGCGATGGATTGCTTGAAAGTGCTCCAACAATAGACCGTACCGATAGAACAGTGAATCAACAAAGCCGGTATGGCCGCTCTGGTCCATTTATTCATAGATCTTCCTCCCCGGGCGTTATGAATTTAGTGTACCATTTAATCTGCTAAAGCAATTTAAAAAAGTGCCTAATAATTATCAGGCACTCTTATAAAAACCTCACATCAGTTAACCGGGACTTACTTGTAGTCGTCGACGTCAAACTTTCTGTCGCGGAAATAATAATCCCTGTCTTCTTCGGTTATCTCTCTTAACACGCGGCAGGGATTGCCGACAGCTACAACGTTATCGGGAATATCCTTGGTAACAACGCTTCCGCCTCCGATGACGACATTATTGCCGATAGTAACACCAGGGCATACAAGAACGTTGCCGCCGATCCAGACATTCTCGCCGATAGTGATATCGATTCCATACTCATAACCTGAGTTTCTTGATTCGGGATGAATGGGATGTCCTGCAGTGCAGATCTGGACATTAGGGCCGCACATAAAGTGATCGCCGATCTTAACCTTGCCAACATCAAGGACTATGAAGTTATAGTTTGCGAAAAAGTCCGTTCCGACTTCGATGTTATAACCGTAGTCGCAGTGGAAAGGCGATTCGATGCAAAGATAGCCTTCCTTTGTCTTTCCCAGGATCTCGCGGAGGAGCTTTTCTCTTTCCGCCTGCTTTTCGGGATGCATATTATTGTACTCGTAAAGCTTCTTCTTACATTCCATGCGCTCTTCATTAAGTCCGTCCATCCATGACTTATAAGGAAGATTCGCGATCATTCTTTCCTTGTTATCCATATTATGCTTCTCCTATGTAATTCTCCCCGGGTACAAGGCGGATCTCAAAGGTCTCCTTGTACTTAACATCTTTCTTTACGGGCTGTGATGTTATGTTGTCTTTTGTACGCTCGATCTCCTTTGAAGCGAAGTCGCAGAAGAACTCGCAGAAATCGTTATTCATGAGCTGCTCTTCGTGCAGGAACTCGTTCATCTGCTCAGGCGTATAAGGAAGGACCGTAAAGTCGAACTTCGGATTGTAACCGATCCTTCTGATCTCGATCGAATCGCCGTCTCCGTTCGTGAGCTTAACGACCTGTGTGTCAGTATGTGATGAGTTCTCGGCAGGTCTTGCATAAGGGTGATAGATCTTGCCTGCTCCTGCCGAATAGACACCGAGTCTTGCGGCATTCTTACGGTCTACATAAGATTCACCCGGGCCTCTGCCGTACCATGAGCATACGCAGTCGTCCCTGACGATCGGGAATCTTATACCGTATCTGACCATGTCATACTTAGGCTTGAATTCAAGAGTTACCCTGACGGTGTCTGCTCTCGGAACTTCATAGAACACAATGACCTCGCCATGCATTGCAAACGACTTGTATCTTGAGAGCATCGTGAATTCGCCGTCCCTGCTGCTGTATTCGGAGCCGATGTACTTGATCGATTCCTGGATATGCTCATAATCGCTTTCCTTGGAGAAAACGGTCCTTGCAAGGATAAAGCTCCTGTCAGTCCTGTCGATGTTGGAAGGACAACGGTAGAAGCTCGGAACAAGAGGTCCCTTGAGGAAGTTGTATCCTGCGATCTCAAGGCTCTCCAAGCTTCCAGGATTCCTTCCGAATCCGATCTTCATATCGCCCTTGCCTACATAAAGTCCGTGAGGAACCGTGAAAACGGCATTATGCGTGATAACATCCGAGATCCTCTCATCAAGAGGAGCGGAACCGTCATCGAAGCTGTCCTTAAGGCTTCCGAGCTGGCTGTTGTCGCTCATGCGCTCTACCCTGCCGTTATCATCTTCGGTCAGGAGCGCCTGATCGCTGTCAATGCCTGTATCCATGAGCTCATTGGCAGGTTCCCTTCTTCCGGAACCGAGCTGCATGGGTGCCTGAGATTCAGTCTTTTCGCCGCTTCCCAAACCCAATGAATCATCAGGCATATCGCCTACAGGGCTTGCGATGTTATCGGTAAGGACATCCTGATAGAAAGCGACCTCATAGCCTGCCTTCGCATAGTAAGTGTCCTTGTGAAGCTTTAACGTGATATCGAAAACAAGCTCTTTGGAAAGAGCATTCATATACATCTCTATGAATTCAGCCTTGCCCTGCGCCCAGCCCGGTGTCGTAAAGATATCCGTGGCAAACGGGAACTTCAGAGTTCTTGAGCCGAAGGGTTCGATCTCAGGGATAACGCCTCTGCCGGACATTATCGCTCTGCCGCCAAGCAGGATCTTCCACTCGAGATCGAGCTCTGACGTATAGCCGAACTGGTTGGAGTTACGCATCGTAAGCGTTGCCGGGTCACCTGCTGCAGAGAAGATGACAATAGACTGGCACTGCTTCTTGATATCAAGATAGATCGGGTGCGGGTTACGCTCTGCATCTACGATACCCTGACCGATGCAGGAATTTTCCTTCTGCTTTCCGCCGACAAGGTCTGCGTGATGGATCCACTTGTAAGGTGTCTCATCGTCCGTAAATCTTGTTCTTCCGGGGATCGTCTCGAAGAGATTTCTTCCTGTTCTGTTAAGGGCGAATATCTTCTTTCTGTCGAGGCACAGATCTTCCCAGGGACCGAATACGGCGCCAGCTTCGCTCGGGAGAGGCTTCATGTCAGATATCCTCTCAAGGGGCTTAGCCTTCTTGCCGGTAGCAGTACCGATCTGCGCTTCGCAGTACCATCTTCTCGTATCGTCGATCCTGATGCACTCGTGCTTGATCCTGTGTGCGAGCTCATAGTTGAAGTTGTACTTCTGGAAGCCCCACATTACGACTGACGGGTGATTCATCGCAGATTCAACGTAATCTCTCATGTAAAGAACAGAGGATGTCGCGATGACATACATACCGTACTGGTCGCAGAGATTTAAGAAATCGTCGGACAAAGGCATACCGTCAGCGATGACGCCGTTTATTCCGGCACGCTTCATGAGGATGATGTCCTGACGCATTCGGTCCAGAGATACGGCAATACCGTTCTGCGGATCGAATTCATAGTACTTAACGAGATTGAGGTTAACTCTTCTGTCGTTGATATTGAGCTTATCCTGTACGATCTCCGTCGTTCTGAAGCCGAATCTCTTCTTCTTCGCACAGATGACTTTTCCTTCAGAATCCATGACCTCGAAAACGATGTCGTACTGTACAGGCGTGCAGTCGGACCACTGTGCAACGTCAAGCGCTACGAAATCAGTGCTTGCCCTTGTCTCCTTCAAGGCATCGACTACGCCCACTACAGGCTCGCTCTGACCCTTGATGTTAACAAACGGGAGTTTATAAGGATCGTACTCCGCCCTCGCCTCAAGAAGCGAGATACGGACGGAATAAGGGATCATGTAATTTGTGTGGTTACGCATCGCGAAATCGACTTTGATCATGAAGTCGCCGTGAGGAACACGGGATACGGATGAACGCGTAGCGAGGGCATCCATTTTCGCGACCTCGGAAATATAAGCCGAAGGAACATACTCGAGCTGGATATGAAGATTCGATAATTCGAGCAAAGAATCCTCAACGATCATGATGGGTCTGAAGATTCCGGAGAAGCCGAAGTTCATCATATCGAGGATAATGTGACCGTCGTCATCTCTGTCGTAACGGTTAACGATTATCGTGATCTGGTTAACGCCTGCCTTTACAAGGCCTGAGATAAGAAGTCTCTTTCTGGTGAAGATGGCGTGTGAATTGCAAAGGAGCTTGTCATTGACGAACACCTTGAAGCTGCCGCAGATACCTGATGTCTCAAGATAAAGCGCCCTGTCGATGTCTTCAGGCTTAAATACGACCGTAGTCCTGTAGATACCTACTTCGTCATCGTCATAGCCTGTTGACTTGAGAACATACTTGTCGCTTATGGACTCCTCTTTCCTTGCGACATCCTGGGCAACTCTCTCAGGATAATCGTAGATGAGATTCTGGGGCAGGCCGAAGCCTTCTGTCTGCCATGTAGAGGGGCAGTTTACGAGAGCCCAGTCAGAATCATCAAAAGATGTGTTCATTACGCCGAAAGGAACCTCAGACTGGCCATTCGCAAGGAAGAACTTCCAGGTCTTAAGAGGCTTCATGAATGGAGATGCGACTTTGCCGAACTCCGGCATTTCGCGCTCGCCAAAGATATAGTCAAAAGATGAATAAGGCAAAAAGCCGTCATTCGAATATGTGAATTCCAAGACAAAGTACCCCCTTCGATAATTGTCCGATAATAGCCTACTGTGATTGTATCATTTAAAAGAAAAGACAAAGTTTCAGGAGCGTTACAAAAACGAAGTAATTCTGTGGTAAAACTACGGCAATTAAAAAGCCCTCATCCGAGGGCTCTTAAGCTTTACATCAGTACTGGATTCCGCCCACGTACCATTTGCCTTTTATCTTGACGAAATATACGTGTGCATCAGTCGGAATTACTTCAGGTTCCTTGGATCCGAAATACATCTGCATGTGCTGCTCGACATAGACTTCCATGTAGACGACATCGTCGGAGAATACCGTGATATCCTTGATCTCGCCGTTCTTTATCTCGACCTTGCCGTGCTTTGTATAAAGCTGTCTTGAAGAGTTCCTCTTGATGTAGCTCAGCTGCTGGCTTCCGCTCGGGAAATACTTATCGAGCGCAGTTGCACCGGCATCCTGTGAGATGTAGTTTGCAAAAGTCGAAGCGAACTTGATCGCAAATTCGGAAAGCTCATCCTTGCCTTCGAAATACTTTATGAATCCTACGCTGTATGTGTCTGTATTCTCGTCATAAACGCACTCGCATTCATGTCCCGTATAATCCTTAGCCGTAACAACCGGCTTTGCATAAAGGCCTGTTACCTGATATGTAGCAGTTCCGGGGATCTCGGCATAAGGTGTTACATACTGGTTGAGCTCGGATTCGACAACGTCTCCTGCGAGATGAGATTCATTGAGTTCCTTGCCGTTAACGAAGACCTTGTATGTTGCAGGCGCGGAAACAGTAGCGACTTCGGTAGCCGCAGTATAGAACTCCAGCTTGCCTTCCTTCCACGCTTTGAATCCGTAAGGAAGCTCTTTGCTCTTATCTTCTTCAAGGATGATCTTCGCTACGACAAGGCCGTCAGATGTCTTTACATAGAACTCCGGGTCGCTGTCAGTGGAACTGTCAGCCTCAGCGCAAACAAAGGTCTTATCGGAGATAAGCGACGTTACATATTCCTTGACTGTCGCCTCGTCCTCGAAAGCGGTTACTTCAGGCTTTTGGGACATGTTCTCCCAGATGTACTCGACATCGTGAGAGTTGAAATGCGCCGTGACAGCTTCTGCAGTATGGTAAGGCAATGATGCCTGATACTGTTCTTCGTACTTGGCAGCGAAATCATTGAATCTTAAGAGGAACCACGCGATAAAGCCTGTAACAAGAACAAGCCAGCAAATAAGAAAAATGAGGAAGTAGTTTAACTTCTTACTCTTCCCATTTTCCGTTGTGCTATTGCTTTCCTGTTTATTTGCTGAGGACTTCATTTAACCCTCCGCAGGCTGCGCTGCACCATTTCCTTCCTTCTGGGGAAGGATAATGAATGCTGTAGGCATCTGACGTGAGACTCTGATGGATGAACTTGATACGAGCTCATCATCGTAAAGCCACATTGCGGATGACATACCGCCGTCGAGGTTAGCTGCGTTGACTGCGCCGTAATCCTGCATGACCTTGATGAGGTCTGCCATTGTAGCGCCCATTGAAGATGTCTTTCTTCCTTCGATAACGAGGAGAAGGATAGCGCCGTCTTCTCTCTGGCCGATAGCAGTTCTCGGGTTAAGTCCGCCGCCTGCGCCGCTGTACTTTGCAGCTACGCCGTTAACGATAAGTGCGGGACCGAATGATACTGCGTCTCTTACGCCGATATCGAGAGCCTTCTGGGCTGTCATTCTGCCTACGACAAGTACATTCTCGTTTGTAAGGCCGTAAACCTCATATGTGCCGCCCTTGCTGCCCATTCTGAGCTTGCCTTCGGAGATAACGATTCCCTCAGGCCAGCCGCCTATGCCCATACCGTTCTTATCTTCGTACTGACCGCCGTTGATACCGCCGACGCCGCCGTACTTGTCGATGAGCTGCTTAAGTGTCAGGCCTGCACCGTTATGGTTATAGTTGTCGATCGTAGCGACCATGATCCTTGAAGGATCGTAGATTACGAGCATCTTGCCGTGATACATCGGGCCTGATACGTCGTGCACTTCGATACCGTCGCCGTCGGGATCGAGGTCATTTACTGCTGCAGCATTAGCTTCAGCCTTCTTTTTCTGCTCAGCTGCCATGGCATTTACGAGAGTCGTATCAGTGATCTCGGAAAAGCCCTGTGTCTTATTGCTGTTCAGGATGGAGTCGATCTCTTCATCGGTAAGGATCATTCTTGCAAGAACGCCGCCTGCAGAAGATTCCATAACGGAAGGAACGAACTGGTTTCTCAAATGAGTGGAAGGTCCCTTCATGATGATGCCGAGGAATGTATAAAAGCCTGCCAGTACGAGGACCAGTGTAAGCAATGTTGTTCCCATGACTCTGGCAACATATTTGCCCGTAACTCTTAAGATCTTTCTGGTAAGGTAAGCATTTCTCGCTTTTCTCTGCTGCTCGGCAATGGCAAGCTGCTCTCTTTGAGCGATAGTCCTTGCGACCTGATCCCTGCCTGCTCTTGCGACTGCAGGCTCAGTTCTCTTAACGGGACGCTGGTCAGGTCTTGAATTATTGGGAGCGGCGATCCTTCTGCCGGGATTTTTTACGATCTCGATCTTAGAATCGTCAGGTGCCTCCCTGTATGTACGGGGTCTTGATACAACATAATCGGTTCCGGAGGAAGCAACTTCTCTTCCGCTTCCTGCGAGGACCTTCGGCCTTGCCGTGATCTCGATCTTGCGCTGCTCGGATATCTCGACCATGCGGTCAACGAGGCTCTCGGCCTCTTCCCTGGACATGCCCTTCATACGGGCCATAAGAGCCTCCCTTTTCGCAGGCTCCAGACCGGCTACTATCTTGCGAAATTTAGTAAGATTGTCAGTCTCCATAAATACCTCAAACACATGCAAAACCGCATTTCTTTTTGATTAGATATTTTGGAGTATAGCATAAGCTTTTATTATAAAAGCCGCGCGAAAACGTAATGTCAAGAAACTGTAATATGCCTTATATTACAAGCTTTGTAACATTGTTATGCAAACATTTGAAGTTAGCGTGATACGCCGACTATCTTCGGTACGAATCCTATTACGAAATGGATCAGGATGCTTCCCCAGACAGACTTGTTCTTCTCATAAAGGTATCCCGTCAGGGCGCAAAGGATCGCTGCGCCGAACATCATCGGGAGCTCATAACCCATGTGGATTACGAAGAAGAACAGAGCGGTCATCCAGACCGTAAAATGCTTGTTGTATTTCTTGCAGGAAGCGGTGATGTTATCCTCAACGACACCCTTAACGAAGATCTCCTGCAGCACCGCACTGACAGGATAGAACCAGCGCATATATGTGCCGAGATAAAGACCGAACCAGGGCTTCTCCGCATAACCCGGGACAAATACGTTCTGGACCATACGAACTACGATGAGGCCGATAACGAGGACCACGCTGATGATGCCGCTGATTATGAGATCGTTCTTTACCCTCTCCTTACCGGGATTCAGGCACTCGAAATGGATCTTGAATTTTGTGAAGACCGCGAAAATAACCGTAAGCACTACAAGATATCCTTCCATCATCCTGGTAAGGATATACGCATTGTCTTCTACGAGGGGCGCACCCACAACGTGAGGGAAGATCTTAATAGCAACGACCTGACAGGCTACTGCCACTAATAAAAACAGTAACGTTGATAATGCAGGTGTCAGTCTTTTCCTGATCGTCATCAATAATCTCCCTATATGCAAAAACTCTTTCTTTTGCAAAGATATCCGGCAAAAGAAAGAGCTCCTAAAGCGTTTTGGTGCTCAGAGACAGAATCGAACTGCCGACACGGGGATTTTCAGTCCCCTGCTCTACCGACTGAGCTATCTGAGCAAGAGTTAGGCCGAACACCTTATAAAGTGTCCGGCCTAAAGTTAATGGCGACGCAGAAGGGGCTCGAACCCTCGACCTCCAGCGTGACAGGCTGGCATTCTAACCAGGCTGAACTACTGCGCCGTACCATTGGTGGAAACTACAGGGCTCGAACCTGTGACCCTCTGCTTGTAAGGCAGATGCTCTCCCAGCTGAGCTAAGCTTCCGTTAGCCACACCTTTTTCAAAGCGCGAATGAATTATAAACCGAATACCGAAGATATGTCAACAGCAAATTTCAAAAATCCTAAAAAGCCTTATTTTCTTGAGTAGTAGAGGTAAATATATGCCTCATTCTCGCCCTCTAAAGAGATAATATACACAATATTCTCGCTGGAATTCTCCTTCAGAGGCGCTCCGAGCACCCAAATAAACGAATCCTGCATCGGATTCGGCTTGATGCTGACATTGGTCAGAACTTCCGATTCATACTGCTTATACTGCGTATAATCGAACATCTGGCCCATTCCGCCGTATACGGATGCCAGGGTAATGATGTAATCCTGGGCATTGCCGTTCTTTATCTTGAGCTTTGCTTCATAAGCCGCGCGCATATAAAGAAAACCAACCTTATTCATCTTAACGACTTCCAGGTTGTCATCAACGCTCACATCGTACAGATTGGTCCTCTGGAGCACTGCACTGTTCCTGTCATAAATAAATCCGACGATCAGAACGATCACCAGGATCACCGTAACGACGATCAGAATAACGTCTTTCTTACCCTTCATAATCAATCCACTCCATATAGCTTCTTGCCGTTATCATAGGTTATTTGCGCTGCTTCATCAATAGTCACGCCCTTTATCTCTGCGATCTTCGCACACACGTAGGCCACGTGGCACGGCTCATTTATAAGTCCCCTGTTAGGCTCAGGCGTCAGATACGGGCTGTCTGTCTCGATCACGATCCTGTCCCACGGCGTATTGAGAGCCACTTCAGGCGTCTTCTTATTGTTCTTAAATGTAACGGGGCCGTCGAAGCCGATATAGAAACCCATCTTAACGAGCTCCCGTGAGGCCTCTAACGAGCACGAGCAGCAGTGACATACTCCGGGAAGGCTTCTCATCCTCCCGCCCTTATAAAAGCGTCTGAGGATGTCCAGGCAGTCACCCGTCGCATCCCTCTCATGAAGTATTATCGGAACATCGTATTCATACGCGAGCTCCAGCTGCTTCTCAAAAACCTCTCTCTGGACACTTCTCTCTGACAGATCATAGTAATAATCCAGACCGATCTCGCCTAATGCCATTATCTTTTGAGTTCTACGGGCCTCCAGAGCGCTTCTGAGGTACTTCTCCGTATCTTCCGTATAAGTTTTCGCCTCGTGCGGATGAACGCCCACAGAGGCGTAAAGAGCCACGCCCTCATATCCGTCGTACTTGTTTGCCATATCTACGGCTATGCGGCTCGTTTCCTCACTGTCAGCAGGTATAAGAACGCCGGTAACGCCGGATGTCTTGCATCGCTGCAAGATCTCCTCCGTGCTGATACCGGCGGCTTCAAATTTTCTGTCATAGATATGTGCGTGAGTATCAAAGAACTTCGCACTTCCGCTGTAATAAACGGGCTCTCTCACGTGTCTTACGAAATATCGGAGCCGGGCAATACGGAGTCGTCGAACTCGACAACGCGGTAGCCGTCACCATACTTAACGGACAGGATCATGCCGTTGCTCTCAAGACCCATCATCTTTCTGGGCTCAAGGTTTACGATCATCGCAAGGGTCTTGCCGATGAGATCTTCAGGCTTGTAGTACTTAGCGATGCCTGAAAGAACCTGTCTCTCGCCGAATCCGTCATCAACCTTGAACTTTAAGAGCTTGTCAGACTTTTCGACCTTCTCGCATGAAAGGACCTTAACAGCTCTGAGATCCAAAGCAGCAAAGTTATCGAACTTCGTGAGAGGCTTTAAGGGCTCAAGATCCTTGCCCTTCTCCTCTTCTGCTGCAGGGAACATCTTGTTGAGTTCCTCGATCTCCTTGTCGATGTCGATCCTCGGGAAGAGAACTTCGCCCTTAGTAACAGTTACTGTTGCAGAGAGAGCGTGTCTTTCCTTGGAAGCTTCCCATGTAGTATTGGACTCGTCAGCACCGATCTGCTCAAAGATCTTGGGTGATGTGTGAGGCATTACGGGCTCCAAAAGGATAGCAACGCGTCTGATAGCGTCGAGCAGGTTGTAAAGAACTGCTGCAAGTCTCGGCTTAGCAGTCTCATCCTTAGCGAGCTTCCAGGGCTCGTTCTCATCGATATACTTGTTAGCTCTTGCGATAACACTGAAGATCTTTGCAAGACCTTCAGAGAAGCGCATTGTCTCGAATGTCTCGGATACGAAGTCCGGAAGAGCGTCAAGCTGCTCCAAAAGGTCATTGTCTGCGTCTGTGAATTCCTTCTCTTCAGGAAGCGTGCCGTCGAAATACTTGATGACCATTGCAGTTGTTCTTGAGACGAGGTTGCCCAGGTCGTTTGCAAGATCAGAGTTGATCCTTGCGAACATCTGCTCATTTGAATAAGGACAGTCAGAACCGAATACCATCTCTCTTAAGAGGTGATATCTCAAAGCGTCAACGCCGTATCTCTCGCAAAGTACGAAAGGATCGATGACGTTACCCTTTGACTTACTCATCTTGCCGCCGTCGAATGTGATCCAGCCGTGGCCGTAAACCTTCTTAGGAAGGGGTTCACCCAATGCCATGAGGAATGCAGGCCAGATGAGCGAGTGGAATCTTACGATCTCCTTCGCCATTACGTGCATATCTGCAGGCCAATACTTCTCATAGTCATTGTAAGTATCGTTCATGAAGCCCAGGAGCGAGATATAGTTTGTAAGAGCATCCATCCAGACATAGATGTAGTGGCCTTCATCGATGGTAACCGGAATGCCCCACTTAACGCTTGTTCTGGATACGCAGAGGTCCTGAAGTCCCGGCTTGATGAAGTTGTTGATCATCTCATTAACTCTGGACTTTGGCTCAAGGAAATTCTTCTCAGGATCAAGAAGCAGCGCCTCAAGCTTGGGAGCAAACTCTGAGAGCTTGAAGAAATAAGCCTCTTCAGAAGCCTCAGTTACTTCTCTGCCGCAGTCAGGGCACTTGCCGTCAACGAGCTGGCTCTCTGTCCAGAAAGATTCACAGGGTGTGCAGTACTTACCCTTGTACTCGCTCTTATAGATGTAACCGTCGTTGTAGAGCTTTTCGAACATGTTCTGAACGGTCTTGATATGGTAATCGTCAGTAGTTCTGACAAATCTGTCATACTTGATGCCAAGTGTTGACCAGAGTCTCTTGAAGTTTGCGACGATATCGTCAACATAAGCCTTAGGCGTAACGCCCATCTCGATAGCCTTCTTCTCGATCTTCTGACCGTGCTCGTCTGTACCTGTGGAGAACATTACATCATAGCCCTGCATTCGCTTCATTCTCGCGATAGCATCGCATGCGAGAGTCGAATAGCAATGTCCGATATGCGGATTGCCCGACGGATAATAGATCGGTGTCGTGATGTAGAATGTCTTCTTTTCTGCCATGATGTTCCTCCTCGCGCATATATATTAATTAGATTGCGCGTAACTAAAAGATTATAGTTATTTATCCCTATGATTTCAAGAATATGGGGGTAAATACGAGCACACGTATTCCAAGCGCATTTTCTTCTATGCCGATATACACCAAACCTCTGATCTTATAAGCGATTTGGTGTATAAAACGTCAATTTATACACCAAATCGCCTTCTGTTTTAGTCATTTGGTGTATTTTTCAAAGCCACCGAAGAATGAGACTAGTCTCAATCTTTCCAAACCCAGTCTCAACTTGCTCCAAAAGCCTTTTTTCTGAATTTCAAGGCTCTATAATCAAGGAAAACACCAAAGGAGGGCACTCAATATGGCTAATACAGTATTGGATGTAATGCGTGCCCGATATAGATTGCTGATGAAAAGCATCAATTCTCTCGAAGCGAAGGAAAAAGAGTTGCCTGATGGAAGCATCATAATCAGGCTACAAAATCGAAATAAGTATTATTACTGTTACAACAACCATAAACAGAAATACCTTAATCACAAAGACACCGCCCTCATCCGCCAGCTTGTTCAGAAAGATCACATAAACAAGGCTATCAAGGCCGCAAAACACGAGGCGGAAGTCCTGAAGAAGGATATTATCGGTTATCCCAAGGACACCATGGAAAAAGTCTATGAGACACTTCCGGAAGAACGCAGGAAGTACGCTTCGCCGCTTATACTCAGTGACGAGGAATACGCAAAGGCATGGCTGGCGACACCCTATGAGGCAAAGCCTTTTGGTAAGGATGCTCCTGAATACTATACGATGAAGGGCGAGCGCGTCAGATCAAAGATCGAAGTAATAATCGCGGACAGGCTGTATATCAAGGGAATCCCCTATAAATATGAATGCCCGGTGGTGATAGACGGTGTGGTATTTCATCCGGATTTCACGATCTTGAGGCTCAGTGACAGAAAGGTGCTCTACCACGAGCATTGCGGGAAGATGGGCGATACCGGATATGTTGAGGACATGATCGACCGAGTAAACAAATACGCGCGGGCGCAGATCTTTCTGGGTGACAGGCTATTCTGCACCTTTGAATCTGAGACTCAGCCCATAGACTTAAGCTGGCTTGATGATTTCATCGAAAAGAACTACAGATGATCAGCTCTCCGAAGCAATCTTATAAGCTTCCTTCTTGTTCATGCCGGTATATTCGGATACCACAGAAGCAATGTCCTTAGAAGACATACCCTTCTCCTTCAGCAAAGCGATCAAAGCGGTTCCGTCGCCTGCCGCCACCATTGTCTTCTGTTCCAGATGCTCAAGGCAGATGCAGAACTCGCCGCGGGGCTCGGTAGTCTTATAGTATTCGACAGCCTCAGTAACGGTCATGCGGAGGACTTCCTCATATTTCTTGGTAAGCTCGCGGCACAAAGCGATACGGCAGGAACCAAAGCCTCCTTCACAAAGCTCATCAAGGAGTTTTTTCAGGCGGTGCGGAGCCTCATACAATACGATGGTCTCCCCTATCAGCGTCAGAGCCTTAAGGCGCTCGCGCCTCTTTGAACCCTCCGAAGGCAGGAAGCCTTCAAAGTGGAAATATCTTGTATCAAGTCCTGAGATGCTCAGGGCGGCAGTTACCGCGGAAGGTCCGGGGATAACGCTTACCTCAATGCCGTTTGCTGCGGCAAGTGATGCGAGATCGGCACCGGGGTCACTTATCGCAGGCATGCCCGCATCGGACACCTCTGCCACATTAAGGCCGGACTTGAGCATATCCAGGATGCCGTTGCCGCTGGCGGCCTTGTTGTGCTCGTGGTAAGCGATCAGGCGCTTGCCGGTAATGCCGAGCTGGGACAAAAGGATACCAGTGACTCTCGTATCCTCACATGCAATAACATCAACGCTCTTGAGCACTTCGCAAGCTCTGGGCGACATATCATCGAGATTTCCGATAGGTGTTCCGACTAGATAAAGCAATCTGAGTGTTCCTCCTCGTATATGTGTGCAGCTCTCGCTGTGAGAGCCGAAGAACCTTCTTCATTTATGAACAATGGCGTCAAGGCCTTGAATTCGGCATTAGGCGCACCCTTTTTCCCTGCGATCAGGGCCAGAAAAGCATCTTTGCCCGCATTCGCGTGGACGGTAAGCAATCTTACAGGCGTGATCTTGTATTTCGCATACAGCGAAAAGACTTCCGGCACCCTGTCAGGGCTTATGCACATGACAGCATAACCGCCGCTCGTGCGTGTCCTGAGAGACTGAACACGGACAAAGTCCTCCAGCGCTCCGCAGTCAGCAAAGCGCGCAGTCTTCTCATGCTCAGACTTGGCAGCATCAGTAACGGAGCCCTTGGTGCCGTCATAGAAAGGCGGATTCATAAAGACCACATCGTAAGCTTTGTTCTTAACCGATACAGGAAGATCGCGCAGGTCGCAGTTATATGCGGTGATGCGGTCAGATAAGCCATTAAGCTTAATGTTCTCGCAGAACACCTTATAAGCCAGTTCAACGAGCTCGACACCGTCCACATGCGCATTCTTGCAGCGCGCGGATGCGAGCAGGGATACGCCGCCGGTGCCGCTGCCCAGTTCGAGCATCTCGCAGGGCTTTCCCATACGGACAAAAGACGCGGCAAACCACGCAAGCAGGACGCTCGCGGTATCAAGCTTATAGCAATCCTTGTGCTGCAGGAGCATAAGACCGTCGCGCCCCAAAGATTCGGGCACGATAAGCTCGCCATCGATGTTTACTGCCAAAGAATCAGACAATTGTCCTTCCCGCCGATCTTTCAAGATACAAACTATTATACAATTATTTGACGAGTATGCTGTCAGATCTCATTTCCGTTATGGATTTGCGCAGTTCTTTGAAATCGACCTCGATCTTCTTGTTCTTGACCTGGTACGGATAAGCCTTGCTTACCAGAGTACTTCTCTGAGCTTCCGCTTTGGTCCTGAAATCCTTGCCGTGGAAAGCTTCATTCATGACTGCGGTATCAGCCTCAAAATCTTTTACTTCATTGTCGATCTTATCGATCTCGGTCTTGTTTGCCTTGTATTCATCATAGTAATCGATAAGCTTTTCGACGTTCTCGAAAAAAGGCACATTATGAACAGACGCATGCTGTTTTGCTTCTGCCAGACGTCTTCTGACAGCTTTGATGCTTTCTTTATCTACATCATCCGTAAGATCGATATCGCTGATCTTTGTCCAGCAGCCGGCACAAAGGGCACGGCCGAGGAGAGCTTCAAAATCAGACGGATGAGCCATGAGAATGCTGTCAAATCTCTGGTTGGCATCACTGTAAAGGCCGGTATTAAGAGAGTTAAGTGCCTTTTCCATAGGGAGTCCGAAGAACAGGGAAACACCATATGCCACACCGCAGTGATCACACTGGTAAACGCGCTTTTCTTTGTTGAGAGTGAGTTTGGCAGCACACTTGGAACAGATAACGATCTCGGAAGGATCGATGCTCGTGTAATCAACAGGTGTTTTTGCGGCAGCAGCGGCCTCGTTTGCTCTTATTTTCTTAATTCTCTCGGTCGACGGATAGAGACTGCCAAGTTTATGGTACGCGTCGGAATAATCATAGAGCTTAAATCTGATCTGTCTGTCAAGAGAATGATCCATATGCATGGCCGGCTTATAGTCACGGTCCAGCGCATTGGTGAACAGCTTCACGCACAAATGGATCAAACCCACCAAAGCAGCGGGGATCATCAGAAGCAACGATGCCCATCTTCCTTCATTATCAGGCGAAGTTTTCATGAAAAACAGCATCGCAAAGGTGCAGATGATATAGGTCCCATAAAACACTTTCGGAAGCCAGTCTGCCATGCCGTCGGATCTTTCCGTGCGGTTATCAGCCACCATCTTCTCATCAACTTTTTGCTTGGTAGCTTCGGACCTTATCGCCTTCTGTTCCTTACGCAGTCTTGCTACCTCTTCTCTGATGTCAACCATTTCCATGAGCTTTTCAAAATACATGGAAGTGTTCTTGTCAGAATTGTTCTTTGCATTGACAAGAGCCTTCTTGACCCTGACCACATTGTAAGCAGGAAGCGTATCCGGATTCTCGAGCTTTTCGACAGCAGTGATCCTCATATCACTAAGAACACTGCCGAGATTGGCTTCGAAGTTATCCGGTTCATTCACAAGAATAGAAAGATACTTCTCCTTGGCCGCATTATAGGACTTCGCATTCAGCAATTCCTTAGCCTGCTCCATTATTTCATCGCCATGGAAATCCAGCACATCAAACGCCGTCCCGCAGAACGGACATTCAAAAAACTCCTGATCAGAATCGAAGTTCAGGACGCCTGCACACTTGGAACATGTGTAACTCTTCAGTACTGCCATTTCTTATCCTCACTGCCGCTTGATCTCAGTTCTTTATTTTCACGTAAGATCTTATCTTTAAGTTCATCGAATTCAGTCTTGATTTTTGTTTTCCTGAGGAGCCCTTCTCGCCTCCACAATATGTAATCAGGCTCATTTTCAGGGTGGGCATCATTAACGTCTTTGCTGTTTTGGCCTGACTTTTTTAATCGGGAGATCTTCTCAAGTTCTTCGTTAAAAGTATCGACAGCATGCGAAGTTTTCTGATAATCAAAAATGAGACTGATCAGTCTGCTCACATTCTCCATAAAAGGTCTGTCTTCTTCAGTAGAATGTGCAACGGCATCAGCTATGCGGCCTTTTAAATTATTCATGCGGACATCCGTGAAGGCTTGTTCTGTCAGGACTATATCGCCCATCTTCTTCCAACGTCCGCCCAAAAGCACCCTTCCAAGGAGTGCATCGAAATTATGGGGATCTTGCATGAGCATGTAAGAAAATCTCTGATCAGCTTCTGCAAAATCGTTATCCTTAAGTGCATTCGCGATTTTCTCGTAAGGATCTCCGAAAAACAGCGACGTGCCGTATGCAACTCCGCAGGACCTGCACTCATAAAGACTTTTCTCTTTGTCCAATGTCAAAAGGCCGCCGCACTTATTGCAGATAACGGTCTTCTCGATATCGATGAAAGGATCTGCTTCGGGAGCATCATTTTTCACGGCCGGAGCGGGCTTTTCATAAGCCTTTGGATCAGGGACGATCTTCTTGAGCTTGTAATAGGTATTCATGTACTCATCCCTGATTTTTTTCATTTTGACGATGTCACTGTTATCTTTGAAAGACTGAGCTGCCATCTCACGGTTAAGGCGCTTCTCGGCTCTTTTTTTGCTGATAACGTAATATTGCTTCAACCCGATACTTAGAAGAATGATACCGGCAATGATAAGAAGGTTTACCCAAGCCAGACCAAAAGCGATCAGAAGGAGAGCAACGATTGGCAATATCCTGAGAGAAATATACAATAAACCCGTCTTATAACCGTCGAAAAACGCTTTCTCCTTCTCTTCAATGGTCACGATATCATAACCCATATTCCTGAAATGCTTGTTCTGCGCTTTTGTAACCTCATCAGCGTCATCACGTGTCCTGTTATATTCATCAGCGAGCTCAAACATCCGGATGAGCAGTTCGAAATATTCCGTTTCTTCGGGAAGTGCTTCCTTTGCATTCTTTGTCGTCTGAATCGCTTCTTTGAGTCTTGCATTTTCGAGGTATTCGAGTCTGCATACTCTGCCTACTGAAGGCAAATGACATTCAGCAAGGATCAGTCCCAGAAGTGCTTCAAAGTCTCTGGGATTTCTTCTCAGGATTGCCTGGTACTTATCTTTTGCAGTAAGATAGTTGCCTCTGTTCAAGGCCATCTTGCCCTGTTTGATCAGATCTCCCCTGTGGAAATCCGTAAAAGCAAATTCGCCGCCGCAGAAAGGACAGCCAAAAACTTCCTGACCCTCATCAAAGTTCAGGACACCCCCACACTTAACGCAGGAATAACTCTTAAGTAATGCCATTTTTGATCAACCCTTGTTCCCTTATGAAACCTGCATACGGCAGGCAACAATAAACCACCAAATTGATTATACAAATTTTTAAATCAAAGTGGTATATTTCAGGATTCAAAAACGGCCTGATATAAGGACTATTTCTTCAACCGGTTGAGCGCTTCCTGCATCTTCTTGTTCTCGGCTTTCTCTTCCAGTCTCATGATGAATGCGCTCATTACCGAGCATACAGAGAACGACACTATGAATCCGATCCATGCAGCGGGATCGTTCAAAGGAAACCATCCGAAGCATACTGCAAAGATGATGATCGCGATCATGAGGGTCATGAAGAACAGGATATGCCTTACGATCAGAGGCATGTTCTTTATCAGAAGATCGGTCAGGAAGATGTTCTGTGCGATCGTTGTGATAACACCCATCAGGAACAGCTGGAGCAGCATTGCTGACGAGAGACCCTTTGAACCCAGAGCGAATAACGTCGATACGCTGCCGGCCTGATCACCGATAAAGAAGTTGATCGCAATAAAGATCAATATAACTATTCCGTAGCAGGTAAAGAGTTCTTTTATATATTCGAAAACACTTTTTCTTTCTTCCATTATCTTAACCCCAACTTTCTTCTGAGTTCATCAGAATACATGCGCGAAACGACTATCTGTTCGCCGTTCTGCAGAGTGATCCTGATCTTGCGGTTAACGTCAGTCCTAAGGCTCTTGATCTTTCTTAAGTTCACGAGACTTTGCTTGCTGATCCTTAAGAAATCACGCTCTGCAAGCTGCTCTTCAAGTTCATAAAGCTTTAATTCTGATTCGTAAGTATCGGCATTTGTGTATACGAAGGTCTTCCTGTCCACTGCTTCCACATAGAGGATCTTGTCCGTCTCCAGGAGATATGTCTCATTATCGCGGCGAACTGCGATCTGCATGTCGATCATGCGCATCATCGCAACGATCCTCTCGATATCGTTGTTCAGATGCGGCGCGCGGATAATGACTTCGGTGTCATCGTATTTGCCGTCAATGTCCAGATTGATCTTCATCATTCAAGTCCTTTTCGCTTGAAAGCCACAAAGAAGAGCGCTATTGCGAGCACGGCATTTACCGTAAGTATCAATATGCTCTCCGGCTTTATTCCTTCGAAAGACATTTGGTTCATCAGGACGCGCAGCTGCTGCGTATAAAAGATCCTGGCGACCTTTTCTATTTTATCATTGAACATCGCGAGCATGGGCGAAAACGAGAAAACCAGCATTACAGGCACAAAGAGCGATGTTGCAGTCATCTGGTTCGATGAGAAGATACCGATGCATGCGCCCAGTGCAATAGAGATCACAAAGCCTGCAGCCATAACTCCGAGATAGAACGGAACATCTGCAGCCGGAAGGCCTGTTGCCATAATGCCCGCACCTGCCATGCAGAGTATCCAGACATAGGTGCCGACACCAAGAAGGTATTCCCACGGCTTTACATTAGCCATCATTAAAACGCGCAGAGTGTTCTTCTCCTTTTCTTCCGAGATTATTGCCGCAGCCGATGTCAGCGGTGCCATTCCCATATACATGACCGAGAAGAGCTTCGTGAAGAACAGTTCCGGCATGTCAGGAAGTGATATCGCATTCTCCATTACGAGAGTCATTAACGGAAACATTATAAATTGGATAAGAACAGTCTTGTTCTTCAATGTGTCTTTCAATTGCTTCTTGATTATCACCAAAACATTACGCATATCTGATCTCCTCTTCCGCTTCAAGTTTTCTTCCGGTCAGTTCAATGAACACCGTCTCCAATGTAGGTTCGGATGAATGTATCGTCTCGACCTTTCCCTGCTCAATAAGGCTGCTGATCTTTTCTGCAGATTCCGCACCATGCACAAGAGATATATCCTCACCTGTTTTGAGATGGATGTTGATCGTCTTCTGATGGTTATATCTTCTGCAGATCTCAGACGGCGCGCCTCGGTCAACGATCTTTCCCTCATTTAAAAGTGCGACCTCATCACAGAGCACCGCCGCTTCTTCCATGTTGTGCGTCGTAAGGAAGACAGTACAGCCGGAATCCCTGCGGTCAAGAATGAGTTTATGGATATACTTCATCGTCATGGGGTCGAGACCGCTCGTAGGTTCATCAAGAAATAAGATCTTAGGACGGACCATGAAGACTCTTGCGAGCTGAAGTCTCGCGCGCATGCCTTTGGACAGCTTCATCGCGGGCTTTTTCGCGCTATCTGCAAGACCTGTTTCCTTAAGCGCCTTGCCGATCTCTGAATAAGGAACGCCGTAGATATCTGCAAATATCTTAAGGTTGTCCGTGCAGGATAACCTGTCATAAACGCCGTGATCATCCATCATGATGCCGATCTTCTTTTTGTCGTCACCTGTAAGTTCATTTACGGGTTTTGCGAAAACCCTGACTTCCCCTGAATCGAACCCGAGCTGTCCCGTGATTATCCTGATGAGCGTTGTCTTGCCTGCGCCTGAAGGTCCCAGCAATCCGAAGATCTTACCGGGCTTGATATCCAGATCGATCCCTGAGAGGACCTCTTTGTCTGTAAAACTCTTGCATATTCCTTTTGCACTGATCATGTCAAAACTCCTTTGTTCTTTGCTGGCACAAAACTAACAAAGTCCATAGGAGCATTCAACGGAGCGTTACGCGAGTTGCCGTTTAAGATACATGAGTTGCCAAAAAGATGAGATCAGAGATAATCCCTTATCACGTCATCGGTCCAGACATGGACTTCGATATAACGTTCAGGGCCCTGCCTTCCGTCATTGTTCCAATCCTGCGGAAGACCGTACTTCCCGATCACTTCAAGGATCTCATCGTAGGTGTAGAGCTTTTCCCTGTATTCCTTACCGTCCTTGTAATTAAATGTCGGCATTGAGTCGCCGTAAGTAAAAGACAGTTTGGACTTATCGAACTTATCTGCAGGGATCATGATATAGTCGCCCTGCTCAAACCAGGTGTTGAGCCACGGGCTGAATTCAACGACCATATAGTGCGGTGAATCGATATCCATCACGCCGCCCTTCGCTTTAAATTCACGGCGGAGAATGGCTTCGGTATTGCGTCTTTTAGTGATGTACGAATCGTCTCTCTGAGCGCCGAAGGAACCCGGGTACTCAAGCTTGTTCTTCTCGAGAACTTCGCGTGCTTCTTCGGGAGAGATGGCTGTCAGGCTCTTAAAGGGTCCGGTGCGTTTGTCGAAATAATGATAAAGGTCCATATCTATACTCAGGGCTTCGGTTTTCCGCAGTTGGCACAGAACTTTCCGGCGTTGGTGCTTCCGCATTTGCATGTCCATCCGGAAGGCTTGGGCGTGCCGCATTCAGAGCAGAACCTGCCCTTATTTACCGCATTACAGTTAGGGCAGCACCAATCTTTTGGAGCCCCGGTCTCAACAGGTGCGGATCTTTTGTCTTCCATCATCTTTGCAAACCCGGCAAAGCCCATAAAACCGTTATCTGTCTTCTCGTATGAGGTCGGACCGAATCTTTGCTGCTCGGCGCTGAAAGAGACCTGGACATCATGTTCAGGCATGACAAACATTATCTTTGCCCTTCCGCAGTCATCGCGCTTGACCTCATAGCCTTCTGCGGTGCAGAAGAATTCATATGCGGTATCAGTCATTACATTATCAAAGGAAACAACTACGTTATCACCCGGTGAATAATATGTAAAATCTGATGTAAAACCCAGCATTCCCTTTGGGTAATTGACTTTGTACTTGCCTGCTGCCCTCATGGGCCCGTCAAGGTGATCTCCGACTTCATCCGTTATCAGGGCGCCGCAAAGGTCTTCCATTTTCATTGCGCGTTCATATATTTCCCTGGAATCACCTGTAAGCGCAAACTGCCTTACTTGAGTACTGGCTGTAATTCCCATCAAAGAGAGTTCCTGATCGAACTTCTCAGCGATCTGCTGCTTATCGCTTTTCATTACAGATCTGTTCTCAGGCAGCGAATCAAGGCACTTCTGCATAAGCTTCGTGCAGTTATCTTTAATAGCGAACTCGACATCGGAGTCAGAGTTATATTTCTCTTTGTCGTAATCAGTTACTATGCTGATACATCCGACCATTGCTTCAAGGTCGATATCCGTGAATCTATATGTCTCGTCAGCTTCTCTGAAATGGACAGGTTCTTTGGTGCCTGATACTACTTTCATTACGTTTCTTCCTTACATCTGATGTCTGACGGTCTTATATTCGTCTCCGTCTTTATAGAAAGGGCATTCTTTGCTCCTGCTCTGCGAAAATCTGATCACTTCATCTTCATCAAGATTAAGATCGCAAAGAGCCTCACCCGTAGTCTCGTCTATATATGCGTACTG
This sequence comes from Oscillospiraceae bacterium, assembly GCA_902780785.1. Classification (GTDB taxonomy): domain Bacteria; phylum Bacillota; class Clostridia; order Saccharofermentanales; family Saccharofermentanaceae; genus Saccharofermentans. The sequence continues at coordinate 163,794 of CACZGS010000003.1, forward strand.
ACATGTCTCACAGCTTGCCATAATTACTCCTCATTGTTATCGCTCGGCAGGAATTCCATTACATCGTCGCTGGGCGAGAATTCCGTTACTCCGTCGTCTTCAGAATTCAATTCAGTCTTTGGTATTACCGAACGGATAACTGCAGTAACTACTTCATATTCTTCCATCAGCAGATCGTGCTCTGTCTTTATCGTTCCGCTGTCAACGGCATTTGCGGCAGCTTCGAGCTTTGCCGCACGCATTGAGAGAGCCGATGCGCCGATCATCTTTGAAGAACTCTTAAGGGCATGAACATAAATGGAATAATCATGCCAGTTCTCTGTCTCGTAGCTCTTTTGCAGGTTGTGGGTCTTTTCGAGCTCTCCGTATGCATATTCTGCAAGGAGCGAACGGTACAAAGCCTCATCATCCTGACAGTACTTAAGGCCGGCCTTAGGCTCGATACCGACAGAACGCAGGATCGTAAATGCGTCCTCTGAAGTACCCTCTTCGATCGTCGTCATTTTAGGCTCGTCCTTAACCTTTTCGACCTTTTCAGCAGGCAGATACTTCATGATCATCTTCTCAAGCGCATAGTTGTCGATAGGCTTGGTAAGATAATCGGAAAAGCCCTCTGCAAGATATCTTTCTTTCGCGCCGATTACGGCATCTGCAGTAAGACAGATCACCGGAACATCGCGGCTTAAGCTGTTCTCATCATCACGGATCTTGTGGAACGCTTCGGTTCCGTCCATCTCAGGCATGCGCTGGTCCATGAATATGATGTCATATCTGGTCTTAGCGGCCTTAGAGACGGCATCCGCGCCCGATATGGCTGTATCTATCTTCATCTTGGTATTCTTCAGGAGATTGACTGCAACCGTGAGGTTGATCCTCGTGTCATCAACGATGAGGATGTTCGCATCAGGCGCCCTGAAAGACTCCTTATACGGCCTGTCACCCGGCAGATGCTCCTTAAGGCGTGCCTGGAAATCACCGATAGGCTCTTCCCCTGCAACAGTCTGCGGGATCGTGACGGTAAAGATCGAACCCTTGCCGTATTCACTCTCGACTTCGATGGTACCGTTCATTAGATCGATAAGGCTCTTGGTGATCGCAAGGCCGAGACCAGTACCTTCAATCGTGTTGTTGCGCTCCATCTCAAGGCGCTCGAACTTGTTGAAAAGGACTTCCCTGTCTTCAGGCTTAATACCGATACCCGTATCCCAGACGGTGATAACAAGATTGATCTTGCCTTCTTCATCAGCCTTCTTGCCGCGGATCTTAAGGCTTACCGAGCCCTTATCCGTGAACTTGACGGCGTTATTTAAAAGGTTAGTGAAGATCTGACGGATTCTTACCTCGTCACCTGACAGTTCATCAGGGATCGCGGGATCGACTTCAACAGTAAACTTAAGGCCCTTATCCTGCGCCTTAAAGAGGATCATGTTATTGATATCGTTGATAAGAGAGCTCAGCTGGTAAGGCGCTTCAAGAAGGTCCATGCGTCCTGCCTCGATCTTGGAGAAATCCAGGATATCGTTAACTATCGCAAGGAGATTATGGCCTGCCTTCTTAACATCGCCTGCGTAAACGCTGATGTTCTCCAGCGAATCCTTTACGAGAAGCGGATCGCTTGCTGCAAGGTCCATTGCCCTGTGGTTCTCACGGATAATCATCTCGTTCATGCCGAGAACTGCATTGATAGGCGTTCTGATCTCATGGGACATGTTGGCAAGGAAGTCGCTCTTGGCATTATTTGCGCTCTCTGCCCTTACCTTCTCAGCGAAAAGCTCGCCCTGCGCCTTAACATAAGGTCTTACCGTAAGCAGTGCCAAGACAGCGCCTACCAAAAGCGAGATAACAAGGATTATGAGATAGCCTATAACGGTCGATCTGGTCTGTGCTGAAAGCTGGTCTTCAAACCAACTGACAGAGAAGTCTACTGCTACGATGCCTGACACATTGCCCCGGGCATCGAAAACCGGGCTGTATGCACTGTAGAACTCTCCCCACTTATCCGTATACGGGGTCTCATCCACTGCGGCCCTTCCCTTAGCGGCGCTTGCAAGCGCAACGGTATATTCGACACTGTCACCGTAACTTGCAGGATCATCAAGGTCCAGATCCATCGTGAAGATAAAGTTATCGGGACTTGCTTCCTTGATGCAGTAAACATATTCGAGCTCTACGTTGTCTCTGAAGACGGCAAGAGTTTCATAGATCTTGTTGTAGTTGTCGTCGCCAACGGCATCTTCGGTAAGATACTTCATGTCTTCGCCGCTGACAGAGCCTGCCGCACAATTGGCGATATCGAGCATACGCTGCTGGATGGCCTTACGGATACCGACTCTGGACCTGTAGATCGAGACTGCGCAGAAAAGGATGCTGGAGATGAGCAGGATGCACTCTACCATAAGGATGATCTTCGTAGACAAACTGTTCTTGGATAACACGAAGTGCTCCCTCCTATCCTGCTTTTCTATATTTATAAATTATATTATCAAGGCATAATGCAATCAATAAAAAAGAGGTCATCCCCTAAGGATGACCTCCGTAATCTGCTTATCGATTATTACTTACGATTAGCCTTCAGCGATAGCGCCTGTAGGGCAGGAAGCTTCGCAAGCACCGCAGGATACGCAAACATCAGGATCGATGTTGTACTGTGTATCGCCCTGAGAAATAGCTCCAACGGGGCAACCATCAGCGCAAGTACCGCAAGATACGCAAGCGTCAGAAATTACATATGCCATAAAAAATATCCTCCTATTCAGATAATGAGATGATTATTCCATAAAAAGCAGAATGCAACAAGTATAAGAAAGGGTGTTTGTCAAAAAACACCCTTTTCTGCCACTATTTATGACCTATAAATCGACATCAGTCGGAAACTCAACCTTCGTCACCGTCCATATCGCTGTAAGCTCCGTTCATGTCGGGATAATCGTTAAAATCGCTCTTATTTGAGTTGTGCTTTACCATATCGCCGTTCAGATCCTCAAGATCAGCCCATGAGAACTTCTCTATCTCCGTCTCGGTCTCAGATACGAACTTGATGCTCAATGTCTCCTCAATGTAGTTAACATCGGTAACCTGTCCCATTCCGCGGGGTGTCCTTACTCTGGCACCGGGCTCAGGGAGTCTTCTGTGGGCATCGTCATAAGCTTCCTTCTCGAACTGGAGGCAGCACATGAGTCTGCCGCAGGCACCGTTCAGCTTACCGGGGTTAAGGGATAAGCCCTGGGATCTTGCGAGCTTTAAGTTAACGGGCGCAAAGCGGTTCAGGAATGAGCAGCAGCAAAGCTCTCTTCCGCACATGCCGATACCTCCGACGAGCTTAGCCTGGTCTCTTGAACCGATCTGACGGAGCTCGATCCTTGTACGGAATGTGTAAGCCAGATCCTTTACGAGTTCTCTGAAGTCTACTCTGCCGTCAGCCGTGAAATAGAATGTCAGCTTCTTCATGTCGAAGGTATATTCACAGTCGACAAGGTTCATCTCGATGGATCTTGCAGCTATGAGTTCCTTGCACTTGAAGAAAGCTTCCTTCTCTCTTGCGCAGATGTCGTAATATTTCTCGAGTTCCTTCTCGCTTGCGATACGCTTGATGTAAGGGATCTCCTCAGCCGTATCCTCGGCATAAGGCTCCTGCGCGACAAATGCGATCTCTTCGCCTGTCTCTAATTCCACCATGACTGCGTCTCCCAACGCGAGCGAATAGCCGTCACAGCGGAATCTCAGCGTTACGCCGGCATCTCTGGTTCTTAAGTTAACGATCTTCATTTTTTGAGCTCCTCATGTATTCGAAGAAGCATGGCGGACGCGGAAGAATCAAAATTCGAATTGACTTCCAGAGCCCTTAAGAAGGTATTTACCGCCTCAGTGCATCTTCCCAGTTTAAGTGTTGTTATATGTTTGTTGCAGGCAACGAAATTCTCTATTGCCTCTCTGTCTACTTCGTTATTTATCTTGCGGCAGTCAGGATAGTTGATGAGCCTTGCCGCGTCATCAAGGAATAACAGGATCGATGAAGCAACTATCTTCGCGTCATCCTTAAAGCCTGTTAAGACCTCAACATAATCTTCGAGCACATCGATATATGAGCTCGTGGGCATGCCGATCATGATGCTGTTGATCTCATGCCTGATACTTACTCCGGAATCCTCCTTTGCAAGGCTTATAGCCTTTCCGGGGATCCTTCCGCTGTTATATACGGCCGCCTTGATCTTCTGATCATCCAGATCAGGGCAGTTGGCCTTTACGATCTCTTCAAGCTCTTCCTCTGAATAAGGATCCAGCTTGATCTCCGTTACTCTGGACATGACCGTATCAAGGACCGCATCGGTATTCGAACTCGTAAGAATGAAGACTACGTCTTTCTTAGGTTCTTCGAGCGATTTAAGGAGAGCGTTCTGGCTCTCTACACCCAGGTAATCGAAGTCGATTATGAACGTCTTGGTCCTTGCGAACTGCGGCTTCAGATAAGATTCCGCAACGACGTTGTCCTTTATGAAATCGACCTTAACGTTCTTGGTCTCGGCCGGTTCATATACTCTTGTGATGTCAGGTGTCGTGAAGTTATCAAAATACTTGCAGTTGCTGCATACTCCGCATGCGCCGTCAGCACCTGCATCAGAGCACATAAGAGCCTTGGCGAATTCTTCTGCGATCAGTCTCTTTCCCATACCGACAGGACCTGAGAGCATGTATGCTCCGCTGCCTCTTCTCTGAGCTTCGGCAGCTAATCTGAGTTTTATCTGCTTCTGTCCTGTGATATTCGAAAAAGACATCAGATCTTCCCTTCCAGCGAACTCTTTACCACTTCGAAAATCTCATCTATGCCCTTGGTCGCATCTATCGTGATAACGCGTCCGTCTGAGTTCTTTGCGAGCTCTATATATCCGCGTCTTACGTCTTCCTGGAACTTCAACCCGGCAAGCTCTATCCTGTCGGATGCTTCACCTCGCTTGCCTCTTCTCTCCAATGCTTCTTCTGCACTGATATCGAAGAAGAAAGTGACATCAGGCTTAAGGCCTCCGGTGGCTGCCATGTTAAGCCCTGCCACAAAGTCCATTCCCATGCCTCTGGCCATTCCCTGATATGCGGAAGAAGAATCGAAGAACCTGTCGCAGAGAACGATCTTGCCCTCTTCTAAAGCAGGCTTGATGACTTCATCCGTGATCTGGGCTCTTGCAGCCTCAAATAAAAGGAGCTCGGTCCTTGCCGTCATCTGGGAATTCTTCTTATCAAGAAGGATCTCCCTTATGCGCTCGCCGATAACGGTTCCGCCGGGTTCCCTGACGAAAATGAAGTCCTTGTTATTCTCCTTAAGGTATTCCTTAAGCATCTCGCATTGCGTGCTCTTACCGCAGCCGTCAATGCCTTCAAAAGTGATAAATATACCCTTCATGATCAGTTGAGATTAATATTCTTGAGCGATGCGATCTCAAGATAGATTTCCTTGGTTATTCTTGCGTTATCGCTTCTGATATCTTCGATGGTCTCAACCTTCTTGACGTTCTTGGCGACCTCAGCGTCCAATTCTCTTGAACGCTTATTCTTGGGCTTGCGCTCACCATTGAACTGCTGTCTCTTCTCGGAGCCCTGGTTCTGTTCGCGCTTATTGAACTTGTTGTTATTGTTGTTCTTCTCGCGGTTATCGCGGTTATTCTGTCTGTCGGAATTGCGCTCTCTGTTCTGGCCCTTGCCTTCAGCCTGGACCTCAGCGTTATCGCCCTTCTTGTTATCGTAGCCGCCCTGTCTCTGACCGTTATTCCTTCTTCTGCGGTTACGGTTGTAGTTGTTCTTACGTCCGTCCTGCTTTGCAGGATCAAATCTCTGGCGCTTCTCCTTATTGTCGTTGCCACGATTGTCTGACTGCGGTACAAATGCGCCCGAATTGTTTTCTGACATAATTTCCTCCATCTTTCTAAATGACGTGCCTAATTATAAACTTTGATACCTGATAACTCAATTATCCGCGCTTCCGATAAAGGGACACTTCTTTATCGTCAGGGTGATCCTGTCCCACATCTTTAAGTTCTCTTAAGGGGACCGTAACAAATGACCTGAGATACCACCTGGGGTGAGGTATCGTAAGTTCAGGCTTCATTATTACTTCGTCTCCATAGAAAATGATGTCTATATCTATCGTTCTGGGGCCCCAGTGAACCTCTCTGGTCCTCAAAAGCTCATTCTCAATGACATGTATCTTATCGAGCAGCTCGAAAGGTTCGATATCAGTATAAAAACCTACGCATGTGTTGAGGAAATACGGCTGGTCTTCAAGACCTACGGGTTCAGTCTCATAGATTGAAGCTTGTTTGAATCCTTCAATGCCCGGAAGTGCTTTCAGAGCTTCTTCTGCGGCATTGATGTTGGCTTCCCTGTCACCGAGATTGCTTCCCAGTGAGAGGATGACAAACTCCTTGCGGCGTCTTACTATCGTTACTTCCATGGTCTCGAAAATGCCCTTCACCGGTGCATCGGGCTTAGATACGCTGACGATGACCTTAGCGATACGGCTGTCAGCCTTCAAAACCGCGTCTGAGATCTTCTGCGCCAGGCATTCGATGAGGTCGCCCTTGTCTTCCGTAACGACTTCTTTTGTGATCTCGTAGATCTTCGAATAGTCGACAGTGTCGGAAAGGTCATCTGTGTAGCAGCCCTTGATCCTGTCCATGAAAAGTTCCAAGGATACGATGAACTTCTGGCCGTCCTTCTTTTCGAAGTCAAGACAGCCGGTATGTCCTTCAAATTCCATTTTCGAGAGCTTTATCTTATCCAAAGTCCTTTATCCTTTCGAAGATCACAAATTGGCGAATGCGTAGAACGTCTCATCAAAGCTCTTTAGAGCAAGCTTTGAAGCGGCAACGTTATGAACTCTTACTATCGATGCGCCGACTGATGCAGCGGTAAATGACAAGCCGGCTGTGGCATAGTCGAGCTGGGCTTCCGTTGCCTGGTCACCGCCTGCAAATATCCTTGCGTAGCGCTTTCTTGAAGCAGCATAAAGAACGGGGTGTTTGCCCTGCATGCCGAGTGAGAGCAAAGATGCGGTAAGCTCAGCATCCTCGATCCTTGTCGTGCCGAAACCGATTCCCGGATCGGTCATGATCATGTTGTCCTCCATGCCGGCCTTCTTTGCGGTCTCAATGCTTTCAGTAAGCTCTCTTACACAGCGTCTGCTGATGGGCTCGAACGCCGGGAAATCATCGCCTCTTGTCCTTCTGTTGAACATGAGGATGGCGCCCGCGCCGCTGTCTGCAACTACCTTTGCCATGTCGTGATCTACAAGGAAACCGTTAACGTCATTGATGATGTCGGCACCTGCGGTAATTGCCTGTGCTGCAGTCTCTGACTTGTAAGTATCTACTGACAAAGGAATATCGAATCTGCTCCTGATCGCGGTAAGTGAAGGAATGAGCCTCTCAAGCTCCTCTTCAGCCGAGATCGGAACAGCTTTGGGGCCTGTTGATTCAGCGCCGATATCGATGCAGTCAGCGCCTTCTTTTATCATGACGGCACATCTGTCGACAGCAGCATCAACATTATTGAACCTGCCGCCGTCCGAGAATGAATCCGGTGTGAGATTCAAAATGCCCATGATGAGCGTCTTCTTGCCGAATTCGAGCGTTCTGTTGCCGCACTTATATATTCCTGAGAATCTTCCGTCTGTTGAATTCATTTCGTGTTCTCTCTTTTAGATGCCCGCACGCTGTCTGTTGATGAGCGCGAGAGCTTCGTTTCTTGTCCTGATGTCGGATCTGCAGCCACCTCTCATTGCGGAAGTGACTGTCTTTGAACCAGGCTTCCTGATACCTCTCATTGTCATGCAGAGGTGCTCTGCTTCGAGAACTACACACACTGATCTCGCGTCGACAGCCTTCTCGATGGCGTCGGCAATCTCGGATGTGAGCTTCTCCTGAAGCTGGGGCTTTCTGGATAATGTATCGACGATCCTTGCGACCTTTGAAAGGCCGAAGATCTTGCCGTCCTTGGGGATATAGACTACGTGAGCCTTTCCGTGGAAAGGAAGAAGGTGATGCTCGCACATCGAATAGAACGGGATGTCACCTATAAGGATCATCTCATCATTGCCTTCGCCGTGGAAAGTCTTGATGTCCTTGTTGATGTCCCTGTGAAGTCCTGCGAATACTTCGGCATACATCCTTGCAACTCTCTGCGGAGTCTCAAGAAGACCTTCCCTGTTGGGATCCTCACCGATAGCTTCGAGGATATCTCTTACGGCATTCTCGATCTTCGGGAGATCCATGTTCTGGCGGCTCTCCTCCGGTATCGAATTGTCATTTGCGTAATCGTACATTTATCTCACCTTCTTACAAATACTTTTTGCGGTATTCCATGGGCGTCATACCCATCTGTTTCCTGAATGCGACATTGAATCTCTGGGGTGAAGAGAATCCGGACTGCAGTGATATCGCGGATACCTTGATCTCGTTATTCTGCAGGAGCTTGCAGGATTTCTCTATCCTCTTCTTCATGAGATAGTTCATCGGGCTTATTCCGGTCTCATCCCTGAAAGCGCGGGTAAAGTAACCCTGGCTTAAATAGACATAAGCTGCAGCCTCCGATACGGTAATTCCCTGATCGAAGTTCTCATCCATATACTGCTTTGCGATCGAGACGAGCTCTTTTGCCTTACCGTTCTTAACGCTCAAGCTCTCTTCCCATTCGCTTCTTAAAGCTCTCGAAAGGATTATCATGAGCTCTACCGTAAGCGTATGTACCATGAGGTCCTTTGCATAACGGTTGTCGGAGTGCTCTGTTACGATCCTCTCGGCAAGCTCGTTGATCTCTTTCTTCTCATGTCCCTTGATTACGAAGAACGGAAGTCTGATCATCTCGTTATCTTCGGTGATACCGAGATCAGCAAACTTCAAAAAGCTCTCGAGTGTTATTTTCGCGAGCGAACCCGGAATATTAACGGAAGGGCCGGCGTTCTTGTTCTTGGTCTCTTTATTTGCGGCATTGCTGCCTGATTCCTTGGTAAGTTTGAGATCCGACGTATCGTGAACGAAGCCGAAATAGAGATTGAGCATATCGGCCTTCTCGCTCTTGATCATGAGCTTATGCCTTACAAGGGGTCTTATAACGACTACTGAACCCTTGGTGAGCTGGATGGTCTCACCGCCGATCACTGCCTCGATCTTGCCTTCACGAAGGCAGAGCAGTTCGTGAGAATTGTGCATGCTCTCATCAGGCAGAAAGTCTTCCTTATCGTAGGAATGTTCAAGACCTTCTATGACTATCGGTACCGAACCTTCAGATAAGAAAACGTCGTCTTCAATAGCAGATAAAAGCTTGTTTGCCATGTAGGGCTCCTCTCTTTAGATAAAGTTGATAGCGTCGATGTAGATCTCGCCGTTACGGTCTTTGTCCTCAATATATATTCTCAGGCTGTTAAGTCTGATGGGTCCGTCTTCGGAATAATCCAGAGTGATCGTCTGCCAGGTAAGCTGCTGACGGATCTCGGCCTCGCCGAAGTCTTCAACGATGAGCTTTTTCTTCTTCTGGTCAGGATTGAAGACCGACAGCCGGATCCTTGATCTTCCGTAGATCTCGATGGGTGAGAAAAGCGAAGCATATTCGAGGCACGGTTCGAAGCCGTAAAGCGACTTGTCCGTCTCATAACGGATCCTCAAAGATGCGCTTCCCGTAAGCTTGTGGATATTATCCTGGGAAATGATTCCCTTACCCTTGAACGTTCTGTAGATCTCCAGATTCTCAAAGTCGGATTCGGGTGTTCTCTTGCCTACGAATTCCAGCTTGTCGCAATGCGTGAAGCTTAAGTCGGGTGCGAAATAAGCAGGATCCCTGTCGAATCTGAAAGGCAGGATCGGGAGATCCTCACCGTTCTTGAGCGTTGCGTCGTGCGGGAAAGGAGTAAAGCCGTAAGTAATCGACTGCGGCTCTTCAATATCGTCTCTCCAGACCATTATGCACATGCCGTAAAGGCTCTTTGCGTGTGCGGGATAGAAGATACGGTCTTCGCCTGCAACCGCAAATCCGGTGATCTCACCTGAAGCATCCTGGCTGTTAAGACCGGAATTAAGATTGCTGAACTTGATGATGCGCTTATTTCCCGCGATCTCGATATCGTTAGGCTCAGGTGAAGACTTGCTCATCTTAGGCGAGAAATGGGTTCCCAGAGCGATCGTCGCAAGACGCATGCCGAGGATGAAGCTTATCGTCTTATCGGGAAGGAGCATGTCGTGCATGCTTACGATTCCTGAAGGCATGCTGAGCATCTTAGTAAATGCAGTAAAGTTCTCATTGAATTCGAGAACGCTGTAGGGATTATCGAAGTCAACATCGTTAGGATGCATCGTAACGAAGAGGATCGAAGGCATTACTGTCTCATCGAATACTTCCTTGGGCTCGAAAACATCAGCAAGCGTCGTAAGAAGTCCCATGAGGAAGAGATCGTATCTCTCATACATGAGCTCACCCTTGTCAGGCGAGAAGCAGAAGCCTCTTACTGCAAGGTTCTTCAAAGGAACGAGCTTTGTCCTGTAGAGGATGGACATTCTGTACTTGAGCTGGATGAACTTTCTCATGTCAGCCCTGCTGAGCTTATCGTCATCCTTCTTCTCGGGTATCATGCCGAAATCAAGCTGGCTGGCAGAAGAGAACGAGATATTCTCCTTATGTCCCTTTGCAGTATTGAGCGAACTGTCATCTGTCGTCGGGAAGTCGATGTCCAAAGGCTTGATGTCATCAGGATCCTGGCCTTCCAGTCTCTTGATCTCATCCTGCATAGAGATATCGATATCGCCGGATTCGATGGTCTCTTTGTATTCTTCCTTGAGCTCTTCAGCCTTTTTCTTCTTAGCATCGATCTTGAGCAGGTTGTTGTAAGCGTCCTCATCGAGATAAAGGCCCATCTTCTTGACGACATCCTTAAGAGCTTCGACTCTGTCGAGAGCAAAAGGTGCGATCCAGTTAAGGATCGTGGAATCATTATATGAGAGATCGACGACACCTACGGGATATGAGATCTGGTCACTCAAGCGGTAAGCAAATGCAAATGCTGAGGAGGATACCTCTGCGAGCTTTGCAGTATCGGTAACCTTGATCCACTCTGCTTCCTTGTAGTGGGTCTTGTCTTCGTAGCGGTAGATCTCCTCACCTTTTTCGAGGCCAGAACGTGAAGGCATGAAGAATCTCAGATAGTTCATTACCTTGCGCTTCAGGGGAGCCTTCGTAGCATTGGCTTCCTTCATCGGGATCGAGAGGAAGTCGGAACCTAAGAATACCCATACGTCGCCGCATCGCATATCCGTAAGAGTGGTCTGATCCGTAAGGCACTTAAACGTGAACGTGTAAGCGTCTGAAGAAGCCTTGTAAGGCGGAATTGTAAAACTGAATCTGCCCTTGGCGTTGGTCGTAGCCTCGCGGCTTAAGATGACACCATAGTCGGTATCGAGCTTACTGACCTTTCTTCCGTCTGTCGGGTCCTTGACGATCTCCAATGTGACCGTAGCTGACGGAGCCGCAATACCTTCGATCTTATGCTCTACTCCCTGCTGGAAAACGCACTTGCTCATGAGCCAGCTGGGCAAAATTATCGGATTTATCTGCATCTACTTAACCTCGGAAAAGTAAAATTATTCTCATCCGAGTATTATACATTAAAAATTTAATAAAAAAAAATTTGTATATTAGGCTACTGTCAGGCAATCAGACTTCTGCTATGAGGACTTCTATGCCCTTTGCACGGCACAGAGCAACGCTCTCGGGAGAAGCGCCTGAATCCGTAACAAGATAATCGATCCTGTCAGCAGGGATAAAAGACGATGCGGAATCAGCGCCGAGCTTGGTGGAGTCAATAAGTGCAACGATCTTCTTGGCCCTGTCGGCACAAAGTCTCTTGAGCTCGAGCTCAAAGAAATTATCACCTGAAAGTCCGGCATCCGCGGAAAACCCGTTTCCGGACACGAAATAAAACTCAGCTGAAAGTCTGCCTATCATTTCCTTGGATGAAAGACCTTCGATCGCACCCGAATGGGGCCTTAACATGCCGCCAAGGATAATGATCGACTTGAAGTTGGAATTCCTCTGAAGCTCCATTGCCGTATGGATTCCGTTGGTAATGACGGTAACGTCCTTTGCCTTCTTGAGGTAGGGAATCATATGAAAGGTTGTCGAGCTCGCGTCCATGAAAATGGTATTTCCGTTTGCAACAAGGCTCGCAGCCTTCGCGCCGATGGCATTCTTAAGATCAACGTGTGTAACGGCTCTGACCATATAGTTCTCGCCGCTGTATGAAGACATCTTGTGAGGAAGCTTGATTCCGCCGTGGAATCTGACGATCGCGCCCTCCCTCTCAAGGGCTCTGATATCGGTCCTGATCGTGGCGCCCGTAACGCCAAGCCTGGATGAGAGAACGGTCGTATTGATCTCGCCCTCAGCTTCAAGAATATCTAAGATCTGTTTTCTTCTGTCCGGATTATTCATGCAAAGATATTATCAAGTGAAAATCAGATAGTCAAATATCTTTCATTTGCCTCATTTCTGAAAATGCTGATAATCTTTGGGAGAAGACCAGTTTCCGCCCCATGTCCAGCCCTTTTTGGTAAAGGCTTTGTAGGCTTTATCCGATGTCGTAATAACGTGAGCCTTCTTTGAAGACCTGTTGCTTACGTAATCTTTCGCATTGCTGTGGGAATACTGGGGCTTGCCGTCCTTATAGGTAACATACGGATTCTGCATGGGATTGATGTCGATCGCCCTGCCCAGAGCATGCTTGGAGAGCTTGCTTCCGCCTGTCGCTGCACGGTAGCAGAAACATGAAGTGTTATTGGCTTCGATGGAATTCCAGTCGGCAGTACCGGCGTTCTTTTCCCAGAAATCATCTATGAGATACATCGAATAGATCTGATAACCATCTGAAAAGAGCGATTTGAAAATTCCGAGCACTTCGTCTGCAACGCTTTTATTTACTATCATTTCGCCGACCTGAATATCGTTATTGAAATTCATATGGAGCATCTTGAGATATCTCAGGTCGCTGAGCTTGATGTCATTATTCTTCTGGTAGGACTTGCCGTTGATCCTCTGGTAAACGCTGTCACCCTCTTCGATCTTAACGGCCGTGAAATACTGTGAGAGATTATTCTTATCGATCTGGGAAGAACTAAGAAGCGTTCCCGCCTTGAGATCTGCAATGCTCGTAAGCTGTTCAGCCTCAGACGAGAATACAAAGCAATACTCTTCCTCCACTGCAGTATCTGAATTTTCTGATGATCCCGCGGATCCTTCGGAAGATTCAGCAGAAGGCGTTACCGACACCGTAGGCTGGGCTGTCGTGCTCTCCGATGCACTTTCAGACGCACTTTCAGACGAACTTGCGGAAGTGCTTTCAGATGTACTGTCCGATGTACTTGCAGCAGTGCTTCCGGCAGTACTTTCAGCTGTGCTCTCTGTCGTTCCCGGGGTCGTCATCTCAACCTGAGTATCAAGCGTAAGCAAAGTAGCTTCCTCAGAAACACTGACCTGTGAATCCCCGCTGCCTTTTACATATTTGGCAGCGAAAATAATGGTGCCGGCGACAATTATGCACATTCCTGCTATAAGAAGTGCCGTAATAATGTTCTCTTTGCGCTTTCTTCTCTCAGACAAGTTCAAAACTCCTCGGATCGTTTCATATGGGAATTTCATTCCCCGACAATCTTATCACAGATTATGTTTTTCAAGTCAATTATGATATTTAGTAACCGAAGTGTTATAATGTTCGGCGAAATGCGCCTGTGGTGAAATTGGCAGACACGCCAGATTTAGGTTCTGGTGCCGGAAGACGTGCAGGTTCAAGTCCTGTCAGGCGCACCAAATACAAGAGCCCCGCAAAGGTCCTCCGCGCTTCGCTTGTGCGGAAAATGCGGGGCTCTTATATTCGGTGCGGACACCGGACAATCCGAGGCGGTGCGTTAATGCTATAATCATTAACATCAAAGCTCATGGGAGATCTTATATGAATATCACGGGCATTAATTTCAAGTTCACGATGATCAGCATATCCGAAGACCATACATTCGATCACACAAGCGAATGGGATATGCCCTTTGAAGGTGACGATCTTGTTATTACCGAGATCGTCAGAGAGGAAATACATACCAAGATCTGCAAATATCCCCTTGATCAGGAAATTATCAGCCAATTTAAAGCATTGATAGATAAGTACGGCATCACTGACTGGGCCGGCAAGACACCTTCATCACCTAAGATCATCGAACCGGGGAAATCCGGAACAGTACGCATTCTCACACTGAGATATGATGACGGTACAGAATCCGGGATCACTTTCAGGGAAGCTGACGGAAACACCGGAAACGAAGCATCTTCCGAATTCAGCAAGCTCTTATTCGATCTGACAAAAGATGATAAAAAGCTGTCGGAAGAAGTTACCTACCCCACCCTTAAGGAATGCCTTAATCTCAAGGAAAAACACGGTCCTGTCGTTGCCGTTGAGACAAGCAGTTTCTCATCAGGCATGATGTATAACAGCAATGTCTGGTATAGGCAGTTAATAGAGAAGATCCCTGATAAGGAAGGCTTCGTCCGTGTAACCTTAAGAAGACAGCAGGGCAACCTTCCCGAGCAGACTGACACGAAGGATGTAGCTTCCGATATCCTTGATAAAGTTCAGGAAATATCTGATAAAGAGAACCTCCCGGTGTGGCACTATACGGCCATCGATCCGAGCATTCCTCCGGAAGTAGTTGTAATGGATTATTCCGCTTCTTCCAACATCAATGTCTATTACGATGACACGCTTATAACAGGCGCTCCGAAGATCAAGCGCACCATCGGCGAATCAGCATGCAAGATGGGCGGAAAAGAAGTCGATAAAGCTATCTCGGAGCTTATAAAAGAATGCGTTGCAGCATCAGGCGCTAATATCGAAGTATCAACCGCAAACCCTTATCTTGCACCTGCCACTCAGGGCGGAATGCCGGTCACAACCGGTACAGTTAACGGATTCATGGGAATGGGTATGTTCATGAGCATGAACCAGGCAAAGCAAACACCCGCACCTGACACATCAGAGCCTGCACCCTCAGGTCCCTGGGACTGCCCGTGCGGCAAGACAGGAAATACGGGAAAGTTCTGTCCCGAATGCGGAAATCCGAGGTGCTGATATGAACGTAAGACACGCTGAGATAAAAGACATTCCGGGAATCCTCGATCTGCTCATACAGGTCGACATGGTCCATCACGAAGGCCGTCCGGACCTCTTCAAAGGTCCTGCGACAAAATACAACGCCGAGGAATTAAAGGAAATAATCGCTGACGATAAGACACCTGTTTTTGTCTGTGTCGATGACGACGGTTTCGTCGCAGGACACGCGTTCTGCATTGAGAAACAGGTGCTTGGCGATTCAGTCCTCACAGACATAAAAACGCTTTATATCGACGATATCTGCGTGGATGAAGGTCACCGCAGGATGAACATCGGGACAATGCTTTTCGAGCATGTAAAAGAATATGCAAAGACCAACGGTTTTTACAACATCACATTGAATGTCTGGGAGTGCAATCCGGGAGCCGGAAAGTTCTACGAAGCGCTTGGTTTCAAGCCTCAGAAGACCTGTATGGAAACCATCCTCTGATATTACCTGTAACGCCTCTCAGGGTGCTTGTCGTAGTATTCCTTCTTGTCGTTATACATCCTCTCGTCTGCGATGCGCATCGCATTGCGGATGTCTTCGCCTTCATGAACGACATATGTTCCGACAGATAAGCTGATATTCTCTTTGTCAGCCTGCTTCTCTAACCTCTCGATCCTTGCTTCAAGAGTCTTCTCATCCATGTCAAAAGCGAGGATCATGAACTCATCGCCGCCGGCACGGTAGACGTCACCTTCAAAGAACACACCTGCAAGAGTGCTAGCCGTAGTCTTAAGGAGATGGTCGCCTTCGGTGTGGCCGCTCTCATCATTGACGCGCTTAAGACCGTTAAGGTCAGAGAAAATGACGGAATACGGATATTTGACATCTGTCTTTCCTGAAATGATGTCGCTGATCATGTTATTCATTGCATTACGGTTCTTGGCGCCCGTGAGCATATCCATGGTGCTGAGCATTTCGAGCCTCTGCAAAAGCTGGTAATTGGCGATCTCGGAAGCGATAAAGAACGTAGTAAGTTCAAGAGTTTCCTTGATCCTTACGGTACTCTCCTCATTGAAGTTCAGAGCCCACATATAACCAAGAGTATTCTCGTTATAGATCAAAGGGTACAATACGATGCTGTGTACGTTCGCATCGCTGAGAGACTTGTACCATACGGGGTTTACGGACTCAAGCCACTCCCTGTCCTGCTGGTTCTTAACGATAACGCAGGTGCTGCCTCCTATTGTGCCGTCCCATGTCTGTGTGATATCGAAGAATCCTTCATCAAGGAAATTATCCATGGGCTGGACCGTGCTTCCCGGATTGATGGATTCACAGAATGTCTTACACTCGCGGGTCTCTTTGTCGACAAGCAGGATGCAGCAGTGATCGGACTCGCAGATCTTTCTGATGTCGTCGATAACGTCCTTTATCTTCTCCCTGATATTGCCTGAAGCTCTGAGCTTTATGCATGTCTCAAGGACCTTTGCAGATGTATCAGCTGAAAGGCTTGCCCTTTGCTCAGCATCTACGTGAGGCGTTACTTCATAGGAATATAAGCAATAACCCGTTCCCTCTTTGTCAGAGTCCAGTGGGAGCAGGAACATGTTGAGCCAGAGGTTCATAAAGGGCAGATTTACATATGTATGGAGAGGCTGACCCAATATCGCGCTCCTGTAGCAGAAGTCCTCGAAATTCTTATCCTCAGGGAAGAATTCCTGATAAGGGGAACCCGGAACAAATTCCTTATGCATGGTGGCGAGCATTTCATCGCAGTGAGCCTTATTGCCCGCCACGATGCGGATATTCCCGTAGTGATCATTCGGGAGAATATCAACAGACATAATACATGCCTTAGATTTATAGCCGGAAAGTAAACTCTCAAAATCCATGTTTTATCTCCTCGCCAATAACCTTAACTAAAGAATACCATTAAAAAAAACAGGATATAGTTGCTGTCTGATTTTGTTAAGAATTCTTTACACAAACTGCGATTTTATTTCATTTTTAAACAGCTTGGCAGCCGCAAAACTTATACAGTACCGGCCTTTGCCCTTGAATTCAGCTGTCATTGACATCAATTTTGCCCTTTTGTATATTTAAATTGGATTAACTGATAAGAGGGGTAGTTATATATGGCAATCTGGGATAAACCCGCTAAGGGCGGGTTCGGCAGTTCTGGAACCGAGACGTTTTCGGCGAATGCCGTAAAATGTCCAAACTGCGGCTCCAATCTCATTTACGATTCCATCCGCGGCGCATGCATCTGCAGTAACTGCGGCGGTCTTTTCGATCCTTCCACATTAGATAAGGTCGGAGCATTCGGATTTGTTAATCCCGAGAAAGACTACGACGGTACGATCGAGATAAGCGAGGAGGATGCCAAGCGTGTCGAGATCGTCTGCAACTCCTGCGGTGCCCAGATCGTAACCGACAAGAACACCGCATCGACGTTCTGTGCTTTCTGCGGTTCCCCTGCCCTCGTCACAAGAAGACTTACCAGGGAATTTAAGCCTGACTACATCATTCCTTTCAAGTTCGACAAAGCAAAAGCAATCAGCTTATTTGAAGAGCATTGCGCGACGGTAAGCCACCTGCCCAAGAACTTCAGATCCAAGAAGATCCTTGAGAAGATGACTGGCCTTTATGTGCCTACATGGATCATATCGACTGAGGTCGAAGTCAATGTAGCCGGTAAAGGCAACAAAGGTAAGATGGTGGACGATGCTTATTCCAATAATCATTCGTCTTCCGGAGGCAACTACCAGATGCTCACATTCGGCAAGGTCAAGTTCAGGCTTAAGAATGTGCCTTTCGACGGCGAGATCAAGATCCCTAACCGCCTTATGGCCGCATGTGAACCATTCGACTATTCAGAGCTGATCAAGTTCAGGCCTGAATATCTGCAGGGTTACTTTGCAGAGAAATACGATGAGCAGCCGCTGGACATGACAGACAGGATCTACAAGCGTTTTGACAAATATGCTTTCCAGGTATGCGAACAGATCACATTCGGATACGATTCCTTTGTTCCCGATACCAACGCAAGCTATACAAGTTACAACAATCAGAACATCAAATACGCGCTTCTTCCCTGCTGGTTCCTGAACGTTGAATTCGACGGCAAGAGCTATCAGTACATCGTAAACGGCCAGACAGGAAAAGTTGCCGGCGATTTCCCTTATGCAAAGGGCTGGGAGACCATCGAGAGAACAAGCAGAAAAGCAAAGATCAACGCGATCAGCCTCAACACCGGTCTGCGCGCAGGTCTTTACCTTCTCCCTGCACTGCTGCTTTGTTCAGTCCGATTGTTCAAATTCGGCGACACATTCAAATGGATGAAGTTTGTCTATAACAGCCCCGGAGAGATCATTATCGTTCTTGTTACCATGGGACTTCTTACATATTTCCTCGCAGAGATCCTGCCTAAGATCCTTCACAGCAAGGAAAAGAAAGATCTTGAATCGCTCTCCCAGGCAAGCAGCCACGACATAGCTGAAGAACAGGGTGCAGAAGCTTATTTCGACACTACATTCCCTGTCGTCGCATATGAGACCACCCAGGATTTCGTTTCATTGGAGGAAGGCTGGAAATACGGCGAAGAGAAGCAGTACGACTTCCTGTCCGCACAGCCTGAAGCCGAAGAACAGTCTTACGATGAGAATGCAACGGAATTCGAGAAGCAGGGTCACGGCAGACGCATGATGCACTGATGCTTCATGCTTTCTTAAGTCTTATCGCGTTAGAACAAAGAAGACCTTTTGTCAGCTCTTTCTCGCTTTGACCAGAAGGAAATCCGGCTTGTGGAACAGGTCGTAATAGTCAGGATACTTCTGCAAAAGCTCGTCCGAAGGCAACGGTTCGACGAGCTTCTCGATCGCAAAGCCGCATTCAACAAGATCATTGATCACCGTCGAGAACATCCTGTGATAGATCTTCACGTTGTCAACAAACCACGTGGTATCGCGCTCGCCTTCTTTTCCGTAGTTTGCGAGATTAACGTGGATCTTAAGGCCGTTCTCATCCGTAGTCCACCTTTTTCCATATGTATCAGAGTGGCACGTAACGACCGGGTGCTCCTGGGAGAAGATGAACCTTCCGCCCTCCTTTAAGAGCCTGTTAACGTTATTTACCACGCCCTTGAAATCCTCAATGTAGTGAAGCGCAAGTGAACTTATTACAAGATCAAAACCGCCTTCGAGCTTGCCGATATCTTCCATGGGCATGCAGATATAAGTGATCGCCGGATCACTGTTCTTCTCCCTTGCCACTTCGAGCATCTTCTCAGAGATATCGATGCCTGTGACTTCTTTTGCACCCATCCTGATATACTCCATGCACGCTTCGCCGGCACCGCACCCGAGATCAAGGATCCTCAAGTCCTTAAGGTCAGGCAGCAATCTGAAGAGCTCAGGTATCTCGAAAAGGTTATTTGCATTCATTTCCCTTTCCCTGAGCTTCTGATAACCTTCGAAAAATGTCTCGTTGTCGAAAATATTCTGCTTTGCCATATTTATTACCCCCGTTTTCGATGAGACCAATTGTACTACAAAAAACAAACGGCGCCTCAATTGAGACACCGTCTGAAGTAATCAGTCTTACAATATCAGAGCTGAGGAGTATCGTTGTGCTGTGTTCTAGGGCTCTTGTTAACATGGATGAACATGTTGTGCAGGAGGTTAACAGAAGTAAGGATAACTTCACCCTGATTGAGCTTTCTGACGTGCTTGATAGCGTAATCGTCAAGGTGGCTCTCTACTGCACGGATCTCATCGTTGAGCATGAGTCTGTGAATGAGCATCGTACCGATCTGACCGAAGAGGATCGGAGATACGTCCTTCGGGTTCTGTGTTGTGAGGTAAAGGAAGATACCCTTCTTACGTCCTTCTCTTGCAAGGAGTGTAAGACCGCCGTGATATTCCTTGTCGGAGTATCTGGACTTGGCATATCTGTGTACCTCGTCGATAAAGAATACGAACGGGCAAACCTCGTCTCTGGACATAACGAATGTACTTACGAGGTCGATGATCATGCCGCCGATACCTTCGGAAGCACCGAGTTGTGATGTATCGATATAAAGGCTCTCTTCAGGAAGATGGATGAAATCTTCGATAACGTCGAGGAGGTTATACATGCTCGGATCGTTGGAGAAGAATGACAGGAACTTAGTGTTCGTCATCTGATACTGGATCTTCTGAACGAGTGAGGAGTTGAGGTTAGCTCTCAATGTATCGTAACGGTACTTGAAGTTGTAATCGCTGTCTCTGTCAGGTTCGCAAACGGACTCAGCCTGGATCTGCTCAGGAAGGAGCTCGATGTTGAAATCAACGTCGTCCTTACCTACGGATGCGATGTTCTCCTGAACCTCTTCGATATCCTCACCAACCTTGGGATAGTAAGTATTGGAACCGATCTTCTTCATATAACGGAGTGATGTGATAGCCTCGGAAAGGACTGCGCCCTGTGAGCTGTTCTCTGTCTCGAAGAGCTTCTCCCACTGCTCCATTGAGATCTTTCCGGGAGATACTGTAGTATCAACACCGAGTGTGAGCTTTGTGATCTCTTCATTTGTGAATGCGTTTCTGTACTCGCCAGTAGGGTCAATGATAAGAGCCTTTCTTCTTGTTGAGACAACCTTATCAAGGATGGCAAGAGCCGTTGTGGACTTACCGCTGTTCGTAGCGCCGATGCACATAAGATGACGGTTGAAGAGCGTGCTGGGCTTGAGGCATACCTCAGCCTGAGACTTATTAAGATAAGTAGCGAAAGAAGGAAGCGGTTCCTCATCTCCGCCTGTGAATTCGAGTGAAGCCAGGAAGAGCTTATAAACGTCATCAGTTGCGAGGTAAACCTTATCGGTGATACCGAGTGTGTTAAAACCTGCGAGCTGGAACTTATCGGAATCTGTGGGCATGAGAGAGATAGTGTCGATGCAGACTTCCTGATAGTCGTTGGACTTAACGTCACCGGTCTTCATCTCATAGATGCTCTTTCTGGAAGCCTTATTCTCAAAGATCTCACCAAGGAACAGACCAACTACGGAGTCGATGATTACGAAGTTGTTGATCGTGTTAGGAAGAAAAGATTTGTTAAATCTTGATCTGTCGGACATCAGGTTAAAGTTCTCAACCTGCGCAACGCAGTTACTTCTGTATACCTGGGTTACCTTGCCGATGTAAAAATCCTCGGGATTCTTACCTGCATAAAGAGCTTCAATAGTCATGTAAAGCCTCCTGAATTGTAATGTGAATGGACCGGGGTCCAAAAAAGCACTTAATATATTATATATCCCTGACAGCAAAAATGGTAAATTTTTCTTTCAAATCTGATATTATATGTATCGGAATATGTCTATTTAAGGGGATGGTAATATGGCAATAGTAAAGAGCAACATTTGTAATATGTGCGGCGGTCTGCTCGATATCGACATCGACCGTCAGGTCTATATCTGTCCTTTCTGCGGTGTCACTTTCGACTACGAATACTTCAGGAAAGACAATGTCCTTGATATCGCAACGAAGTCTTTGAACAGAAGAGAGTTCGGCGCGGCAAAGGATGCTTTCGAATACATGCTCCAGAAAGACCCTCATAACTTTGAGGCTTTAAGGGGTCTTATCCTCTGCAAGTGCAAATGGGCAACGATGATCCCTATTCTGCACGAGAGTGAAGTCTTCATTCAGCCGGACGAACCTGAACTGGTCAAAGCGATCGACAAATGCACACCGGAATACAGGGATTACTTCGAGCAGATCCGACAGGCTCTGAAGGTGGTCCAGTCCTACAGAAAAGGAAGAAACGAGCTGGCAAATATCTCGGTCGAATTAAAGAACTGGCATAAGAAGCTTCGCGATCTTGAGACGGCACAGTATATCAACAGCGCAAAATTTTCTACGGCTGTTTCGGACTTTTTTGATTCCGTGCAGGAAGATGACGGAAGGAATGCAAGTGCAGCCTTGCTTTATTTCGGCATAGTCATCCTTGTCATCCTCGGCTACGCCACGTTCGTATCACATCAATATTGGGCACCTATCGTATTTGTCGGAATAATACTTTTGGTCATTTTGATATACAACATAACTAAGGCAATGACAGACAAAGCAATAGAAGCTGCGAAAGTCCCTGTTGTCGAGAAGATCAAGGAGCTTGACAAGCAGCTGAAAGCCAAGACTGATGAGACCGCTGATTACTTAAAGACTTATAAGCAGGTGACAGCAAAGATAGTCAACACCTACCCGATGGCCGAGCCTGAGCCCGTCGAAAACAAGAGAATACCTAACGCCAAGCCGGTCAATACCAGACAGTCTTCGGACTTCCCTTCTGCAAGGAAAATACATTGATCAAAAAAGCCTGCCTCATACAAGACAGGCTTTATTAATCTCATTTACTCGTCATCGAGCTTCAATACGCTCATGAAGGCTTCCTGAGGAACTTCGACGGAACCTACCTGTCTCATTCTCTTCTTACCTTCCTTCTGCTTCTCGAGGAGCTTCTTCTTACGTGAGATATCACCGCCGTAGCACTTGGAAGTAACGTCCTTACGGTAAGCCTTGATCGTCTCTCTTGCGATGATCTTGCCTCCGATGGCTGCCTGTACGGGCACCTCGAACTGCTGCCTCGGGATATTCTCTTTGAGCTTCTCGCACATCCTTCTGCCTCTCGCGTAAGCCTTGTCGGCGTGAACGATGAATGACAGTGCGTCTACCGCATCACCGTTTAAGAGTATGTCGAGCTTAACGAGCTTGGATCTCTGATATCCTGCAGGCTCGTAGTCCAATGAAGCATAGCCTCTCGTGCGTGATTTCAATGCATCGAAAAAGTCATAGATAATCTCATTTAACGGCATCAGGTAATGGAGCATTACACGCTTCTCATCAAGATACTTCATGTCGGTATATTCACCGCGGCGCTCCTGGCAGAGCTCCATGATGTTGCCGACGTATTCCTTGGGAAGCATGATGGTTGCCTTTACGACAGGCTCTTCCATATAATCGATCGATGCCGGATCAGGCATGTTCGTAGGATTAGAACAGTCAACGCATGTACCGTCAGTCAGATGGATCTTGTAGATAACCGAAGGTGCGGTGCTGATGAGGTCGAGATTGAACTCGCGCTCAAGTCTTTCCTGGATTACTTCATAGTGCAGAAGTCCCAAGAAGCCGCATCTGAAGCCGAAGCCTAAAGCTGCCGAAGTCTCTGCATCGAAGGACAAAGCCGCATCGTTAAGTCTTAACTTCTCAAGCGCATCCTTAAGGTCTCCGTATCTTGCTCCGTCAACCGGATAGATACCGCAGAATACCATCTGCTGGATTCCCTTGTAGCCGATAAGAGGCTCGCTTGCGGGGTTCTCTGCAAGCGTTACTGTGTCGCCCGGAGCAGTATCCCTAACGTTCTTAATGGAAGCGCAGATATAACCTACCTCGCCTGCCTTAAGGCTTTCCGTGGGAACGAGTTCGCCCGGATGGAACATACCGAGTTCGGTTACAGTGAACTCCTTTCCGGAGTGCATCATCTTAATGCGGTCACCGGTCTTAACCGTGCCGTCCTTGACTCTTACGCTGACGATAACACCCTTGTATGAATCGTACTTGGAATCGAAGACGAGGGCTGTCAGAGGCTTATTCTCATCACCGTCAGGAGCGGGCAGGTACTCGACGACTTTTTCGAGCACTTCATCAATATTGATATCGCTCTTGGCAGAGATCAAAGGCGCGTAGGATGCGTCGATTCCGATATCGTCTTCGATCTCCTGGCGGACCTCTTCGGGTCTTGCGGAAGGAAGATCGATCTTGTTGATTACGGGAAGGACTTCAAGGTCTGCATCGACTGCAAGATAAACATTTGCAAGTGTCTGCGCCTCAACGCCCTGTGAACTGTCTACGACTAAGATCGCGCCGTCGCATGCGGCAAGGGATCTTGAGACCTCGTAGTTAAAGTCAACGTGGCCTGGAGTGTCGATAAGGTTAAGAAGATATGTGTTGCCGTCAGAGGCTTCGTACGGAAGTCTTACGGCCTGTGATTTGATCGTAATTCCGCGCTCACGCTCGATATCCATGTTATCAAGGATCTGGTCCTGCATCTCACGCTTCTCCCTTACGTGGGTATGCTCGATCAACCGGTCAGCCAGAGTGGACTTGCCGTGGTCGATGTGCGCTATGATGCAGAAATTTCTAATGTACTTACGATAGTTGTCGCTCATTTATGCTCATCCTCAGGTGAGTATTTTTATCTCGTTGAACGGGTATACCCTGATGACGCCGACAGCCTTGATCCTCTTGGCAGAGAAAGGTCCCAGGTTACGAGAATCGTTGCTTACCGGTCTGTTATCACCTAAGCAGTAATACTCATCCTCGCCAAGTGTGATCTCGTTATAGCCTTTCCTTATGCCGTCTTCCATCATGGTCGTCTTTGTGCCCTGGGGCAGATACCCTTCAGAGAGTTCATAGAAATCTGCAGCACCGGCGGGCTTGATGTAAACGCTTCCGTCTTTGATCCTTACGGTCTCTCCGGGAAGTCCAACGACTCTCTTAACGAGATATTCCTTGCCGTAATATCCCTCCATATTGCTGCCGTCAAGGATAACGATATCGCCTCTCTTGAATGACTTGAAATATGTGGAGAGCTTCTGCGTGAAGATCGCATCTCCGGAGCTTAAGGTAGGATACATCGAATCGCCGTAAACATTGTCTTTCTGAACAAGGAATACAACGATGAATACACCTGCAAGGATACCGATGCAGATGGTACGGAGCCAGTCAAAGACTTCGTATGCGACGGTGCCCTTCTCGAGCTTCTTATGCTTCGCGAAAACCTTCTCGTTGGAGAGAGCCTTCTCTTCATTGACAACGTCTTCAGCAGCTAATTCCTTAGAAGATCCTTCAGCTGCTTCAGCAAGAGAATTCTCTTCGGTCTTGGCTTCGGAGACTGCTGTCTCGCCCGCTACCGCGATTTCCTTCTTCTCGGGTTCATCACCGAATGCGATGTCGCCGTTATTGTTCTTCAATTCATCATTCATCTATTCTATTATCTCCGCTTATTACTCTTCTGTTGATTCGGTCTTTGTAATGCTGATGTGAAGTTCTTCAAGCTGCTTGTCCGTAACGTATCCGGGTGCATCCATCATGATGTCCTGTGCGTTCTTGTTCATCGGGAAAGGGATTACCTCACGGATAGTCTCCTCGCCTGAAAGGAGCATGACCATACGGTCAACGCCGGGAGCGATACCTGCATGCGGCGGAGCGCCGTAGCAGAATGCGTTATACATAGCCGGGAACTTCTTCTTAACGTCCTCTTCGCCGAGTCTTACAAGCTCGAATGCCTTGATCATGATCTCAGGATCGTGGTTACGTACGGCGCCTGATGAGAGCTCGATGCCGTTGACAACGAGGTCATACTGGTCAGCCATGATGGACAGAGGATCGATCTCGCCTTTTTCTGCCTTAAGGAGAACATCAAGTCCGCCGGAAGGCATAGAGAAAGGATTGTGGCAGAACTCGAGTTCGCCTGACTCTTCGCCGATCTCGTACATAGGGAAATCAACGATCCAGCAGAATGCGTACTGTTCCTTATCCATGTGGCCCGGAACTGCAGCACCGAAAGTCTTTACAAGAACACCTGCCATCTTCTGTGCCTGGCCCTTATTGCCGGCAGAAAGAACAACGAGTGTATCAGGCTTAAGGCCGAGCTTGGCAACAACCTCGTCCTTCTTGGGAGCTACGAACTTGGAAATGCCTCCGACGATCTCGCCGTTCTCATCCATTCTGAACCAGTATCCCTTGCTGCCGGACTGGATCTCGCAGTCTGCCATCGTCTTGTCGATGAACTTGCGGCTCTCGTGGAAGTCAGAGATAACTACCGCCTTGATCTCGCCCTCAGCGAAAGGTGCGAACTCTTCCGTTCTAAGGAGCTCCGTAACGTCTGTAACTGTCAGGTCGATTCTAAGGTCAGGCTTGTCTGTACCATACTTCTCCATTGCCTCAAGATAAGGAATGCGCATAAAAGGAGAACCTGATGCTCTGTTGTACTTGCCGTACTTTGCGAAAACAGGTGGCAATACGTCTTCGATGATCGCGAAGACATCTTCCTGGCTCGCGAAAGCCATCTCCATGTCGAGCTGATAGAACTCACCCGGGCATCTGTCGCCTCTTGCGTCTTCATCTCTGAAGCAGGGTGCGATCTGGAAATATCTGTCGATGCCTGAGACCATCAGGAGCTGCTTGAACTGCTGGGGTGCCTGCGGCAATGCATAGAACTTGCCGGGATGCTTTCTTGCGGGAACAAGATAGTCTCTTGCGCCCTCAGGTGAAGATACCGTAAGGATAGGTGTCGTGATCTCCATGAAGTTATGCTCGATCATTGCATTTCGAAGCGCTGCGATAACATTGCTTCTCAGGATGAGATTCTTCTTTACCTCAGGATTACGGATATCGAGATATCTGTACTTAAGTCTTGCTGCTTCATCAGCTTCCCTGCTGTGGTTGATCTCGAAAGGAAGCTCATTGTAACGGCAGCGTCCGAGTACTGTTACCTTCTCGGGAACGACTTCGATATCGCCTGTATCGAGCTTGGGGTTCTTAGAGCTTCTCTCTCTAACGACACCCTCTACAGAGATCGTGGATTCCTTTGTGATAGCCTTGAATGTCTTCATCATCTCAGCTGTCTCGATAACGATCTGTGTTGTTCCGTAGAAATCGCGGATAACAACGAATCCGAGCTCTGCGCCTACTTCACGGAAGTTTTCGAGCCAGCCTGAGAGCTGAACCTTCTTACCGGCATCCGTGATCCTTAATTCTCCACATGTGTGAGTACGTGACTGCATTATATTACCTCCAGCAAAATGCTTACTTTTTTCGATTATTTTCCGGCAAGGAATTCGCCGATGCCGTCAAGCTTAACGGGTGTCTCTGATCCGTCAGCCATGTTCTTGACCTTAACTTCGCCCGAAGCGAGCTCATCGTCACCGATAACTGCAAGGAAAGGGATACCCTTCTTGCCTGCATACTTCATCTGCGCCTTGAAAGATCTGCCTGCCATATCGGTCTCGCAGCCGATACCTTCATTTCTTAATGCATAGCAGAGCTTCAGTGCTTCGATCTTTGCCGCTTCAGACATCGATGCGATATAGAGCTTTACGTAAGAAGGAGCTTCTGTGAGCGCGCCCTGCGCTTCAGCCTCAAGAAGGAGTCTCTCGACACCCATTGCAAAACCGATACCGGGAGTAGCCGTTCCGCCGCAGTCCTCAACGAGTCCGTCGTATCGTCCGCCGCCGCAGATCGTTCCCTGCGTTCCGACGTTCTCCGATACGAACTCGAAAACTGTTCTTGTATAGTAGTCCAGACCTCTTACGATGTTAGGGTCGATAGTATATGAAATGCCGATAGCCTCAAGTCTTGTCTTAAGGCCCTCAAAGTGTGCCTTGCAGTCATCGCAAAGGTGATCGATGAGTCTCGGCGCATTCTTAACGATATCCTTACCGCCGTCGATCTTGCAGTCGATCATACGCAAAGGATTCTTCTCAAATCTTGCCTGGCAGTCCTCACACATTGTGCCTACGTGAGGTCTGAAATAGTCCTTGAGCAGCTTGTTATACTCGCCGCGGCAGTTGGGACAGCCGATGGAGTTGATGTGGAGGGCGATGTTCTTAAGACCCATCTTTCTGAAGAAGACGTCAACAACGGAGATGATCTCTGCATCGATATCCGGGCCTGCCGCACCGAAAGACTCAAGACCGAACTGGTGGAACTCACGCATTCTGCCCTTCTGCATCTTCTCATAACGGAAAGCCGTGATGTTGTAGAACATCCTGACAGGAGTAGCAAGGCTCGACATACCGTTCTCGATATAGCTTCTTACGACGCCAGCCGTACCCTCAGGTCTTAACGTGATGCTTCTGCCACCCTTGTCTTCAAAGGTGTACATCTCTTTGGTAACAACGTCCGTAGTATCGCCGACGCCTCTCTGGAACAGATCAGTCTGCTCGAATGTCGGAATCCTTATCTCCTCATAGCCGAAGGAATGGCATACATCTGCAAAAGTCTGCTCAGCGCGCTGCCAATTGTGTATCTCTGAAGGAAGTATGTCCTTCGTTCCCTTCTGTGCTGCGTATCTCATCATAGTACTCCTAGCATAATCTAATAAAACACGCGATATTATAATATTAAAAGGGTCAATAGACAACCTAAAAACGAGGTTTGGGCAAGGCAGAAAACGTTTGTAGCGGATTTGTTGATGTCAAAAGCCGTTTTAGACCGACAAAAAGTCGTATTTTCCGAAAATGTGAGTTTTTGTCGGCCAAAAAGCGCATTTCAGGCCGACAAATCTGCTACAAGCGTTGTAGGCATAAAAAAGGCGGAGACTTGAATCTCCGCCTGAACTCATATCAAATATTCAAAAACTTACGCCTTCTTAGCGATATAAGCCATCCAGTCATTCTTGGACTGCTCGGCAACGATCTCCATGCCTGCGGCCTTAAGCGCCTCAATGACGCGGTCTTTCTTGGTATTGATGATGCCTGAGCATACGAAGATACCGTCATCTGCAAGGTCAGCCGGAATATCAATAGCAATCTCAGCGATTACGTCTGCAATGATGTTTGCGACGATAAGGTCATAAGGCGCATTCTTAACGCTCTTGAGCTCGCCCGTGTAGCACTCGACATTGGCGCACTCATTAATGGCGCAGTTCTCTTCTGCTACCTTGACTGCCATGGAGTCGATATCTACGGCATCAACACTCTTTGCACCGAGCTTGCTTGCGATGATAGCCAGGATTCCCGAGCCTGTGCCGAGGTCAAGAACTGAAGTATCAGGCTTGATCACGCGGTCGAGGATCTCAGCGCACATGGATGTTGTCTCATGGGTGCCGGTGCCGAACGCGGAGCCGGGATCGAGAATGACCTTGACCGCATCCTTTTCGAGCTCTGCATCGCCTTCTTCCCATGAAGGGCAAATTACGATACGGTCAGAGAGTTTGAACTCCTCATAGTACTTCTTCCAGTTGTTTGCCCAGTCTTCGTCGTCGACATAGCGGAAACCGTCAAAACCCTTGCCGATGTCAAGAAATTCGCCGATCCCGGCAAGACGGGACTTTATGAAGTCCATGGCCTCAGCCGTGGGAAGCTCTTTGTCAGTGATGGAGCCGTAGATCATGCCGACGCCGTCAGGATTAGCGAACTCTTCGCTCTTTGCACCCATGCGGATAACGCCGTCGTCAGTCTCGGCGAAATATGCCTTGATGACTACGTCCTGGCCATAGCTCTCGATCGTGCCGTCGTCGCAGTAGCTTAAGGGGTCGTTGTCTATGGTGTTGCGGAATTCCATGGGGTCCTGTGACGCGATGCCGTCGGCGCCCACCTGTGCGAGCATCTCGCAGATAGCTTCGGAAGCTTCTTCAGTTGTCTTGATCGTTATCTCTGCCCATCTCATAGTCTTATCCTCTAATGAAAACGAGGGACCCCGTAAAGGATCCCTGCGTGATGTTGATTATTTAAACAGGTTCTTTATCTTCTGGAAGAACTGGCTGCTCCTCATATAGTTGCGGTCAGTAAGCGTGTCGTTGAACTGCTTTAAGAGCTGTTTCTGCTCGCGCGAAAGGCCCGTCGGAACTTCGAGCACGAACTTGACGACGTGGTCGCCCTTCATGTTCGGATTGCTCTTGTTCGGAATGCCCTTGCCCCTGATCGTGATCGTATCGCCGGGCTGTGTGCCTTCCTTAAGCGTGTATTTCTCCTTGCCGTAGATGGTGGGGACTTCGACCTCACCGCCTAAAGCTGCCTGTGCATATGTTATCGGAACGCTGCAGGATGTATTGATTCCGTTGCGCTCGAAAAGCTCATGCTTCTTGACCCTGAATTCGATGTAAAGATCACCGTAAGGTCCGCCGTTCGTACCGGGTTCGCCTTCGTTTCTGATAGGAAGGAGATCGCCTGTATCGACGCCTGCGGGGATCTGTACGGAAAGGTTCTTAACGGTCTTGAGTCTTCCCTTGCCTCTGCACTGGCTGCAGGGTGTCTTGATGACAGTTCCTCTGCCGTTACATGTGGGGCACGTCTTGGTGACCATGGTCATACCAAAGAGAGTCTGTGTCTGCTGCTGTACTCTTCCCGCACCTCTACATGTGGGACATGTCTCAGGTGTTGTTCCGGGCTGTGCGCCTGAACCGTTACAGGATTTGCAGATATCTTCCTTGGTGATCTGGAAAGTCTTTGTGCAGCCGAAAGCAGCCTCCATGAATTCCAGTGCCATGTGATACTTAAGATCGGCACCCTTCTGGGGACCTGTACGTCTTCTGGAAGAACCTCCGAAGCCGCCTCCGAAGAATGAGCTGAAGATATCACCCAGGTCTACGTCGTATGCGTTGTATGCACCGCCGCCGCCACCGCCGAATCCGTTGGGATCTACGCCGGCATGACCGAATCTGTCGTATTTGGCCTTCTTGTCAGGGTCAGACAAAACCGAATAAGCTTCGTTGACTTCCTTGAATTTGGCTTCAGCCTCTTTGTCGCCCGGGTGTAAGTCCGGGTGATATTTCTTGGCCTGCTGTCTGAAAGCCTTCTTTATATCGTCATCGGAAGCACCTTTGTTTACTCCCAAGACCTCATAATAATCTCTAGGCAATGAGGAACCCCTCCGTTCTGTTATACATGTTCCTTATACAGATATATCCGGCACATCCAATCTGGAAGTGCCGGATTATTGTATCAGATTTAATCCGGATTAGAAGTCGCCGCCTGCGTTCTTGAATCCGTCTGAGCCTGTGTCCTGGTTAGGGTCTACTGACTCTGTGCCATAGCCTGCGAAATCTTCAGGTGAAGGCTGCTGTGCCTGAGGGCCTGCTCCCGGAGCGCCCTGTGCAGGACCTGCTGCCTGATAGATCTTCTCGGAGAGCTTGTAGAGTGCCTGTGTGAGGTCCTCTGTGCCCTTCTTCATGGCGTCTGTATCGTTCTTTGCGATAGCATCCTTGAGCTTAGCGATCTCGTCATTTACAGGAGCCTTATCTGCGTCAGAGATCTTGTCGCCTGCATCCTTCATGGTCTTTTCTGCCTGATAGCAAGCTGTCTCTGCCTGGTTCTTGATCTCGACCTTTTCCTTGTTAGCCTTATCCTCAGCAGCGTGCATCTCTGCTTCCTTAACTGCCTTCTGGATATCTTCCTCGCTCATGTTGGAAGAAGACTGGATCGTGATCTTCTGCTCACGGCCTGTGCCCTTATCCTTAGCGCTTACGTTAACGATACCGTTAGCGTCGATATCGAATGTTACTTCGATCTGCGGAACACCACGGGGTGCGGGTGCGATACCGTCAAGGATGAAGTTACCTAAAGTCTTATTGTAAGCAGCCATCTCACGCTCACCCTGGAGTACGTGAACCTCAACCTGTGTCTGGCCGTCAGCTGCTGTGGAGAATACCTGGCTCTTCTTTGTAGGGATCGTTGTGTTACGCTCGATCATCTTTGTACATACACCGCCCATTGTCTCGATACCGAGTGAGAGAGGTGTAACGTCGAGGAGAAGGAGACCCTTAACGTCGCCTGTAAGGACTGCTGCCTGGATAGCTGCGCCGATTGCAACGCACTCGTCAGGGTTGATGCCCTTGAAAGGCTCTTTGCCGAAGTAATTCTTAACTGCGTCCTGAACTGCAGGGATTCTTGTGGAACCGCCTACGAGGAGGATCTTGTCGATATCAGAAGGTGAGATAGAAGCATCGCTCATAGCGCGCTTAACAGGATCCATTGTCTTCTGAACGAGGTCAGCTGTGAGCTCATCGAACTTAGCTCTTGTGAGAGTGATGTCCATGTGCTTAGGACCTGTAGCATCAGCTGTGATGTAAGGGAGATTGATGTTGGAAGATGTAACGCCGGAGAGCTCGATCTTAGCCTTCTCAGCTGCTTCTCTCAATCTCTGCATAGCCATACGGTCAGATCTGAGATCTACACCGTCGGATGTCTTGAAAGACTCTACGAGGTAGTCAACGATCTTGTTATCGAAGTCGTCACCGCCGAGTCTGTTGTTACCTGCTGTTGCGAGAACCTCGAAAACGCCGTCAGCGATATCAAGTACGGATACATCGAATGTACCGCCGCCCAAGTCGAATACGAGGATCTTCTGATCGGATTCCTTATCGAGGCCGTAAGCGAGTGAAGCTGCCGTAGGCTCGTTGATGATTCTCAATACCTCAAGACCTGCGATACGGCCTGCGTCCTTTGTAGCCTGACGCTGTGAGTCAGTAAAGTAAGCAGGAACAGTGATAACTGCCTGTGTTACGGGAGTTCCGAGGTAAGCCTCTGCGTCGCTCTTGAGCTTAGCGAGGATCATTGCGGAGATCTCCTGAGGTGTGTACTGCTTATCGTCGATGGATACCTTATAATCGGAACCCATTTCTCTCTTGATGGACTGGATCGTACGGTCAGGGTTTGTAACTGCCTGTCTCTTTGCTACCTGTCCGATAAGTCTCTCGCCTGTCTTTGTAAAACCTACAACTGAAGGTGTTGTTCTGTTGCCCTCGGGATTCGGGATTACTACTGTCTCCGAACCTTCCATAACTGCAACGCATGAATTTGTTGTACCAAGGTCGATACCAATTACTTTTGCCATTTTAATTTCCTCCTGAAGTTCTTTTTGAACTGTCTGATAATCTATCTCTTATTTAAAATTTCTTGCTGACAAGGATCTTGTCTACAATACCGTAATTCAAAGCTTCCTCAGCTGTCATCCAGTGATCTCTCTCAGTGTCCTTCATCAGGGTATCAAGATCTTTTCCGCAGTTGTCTGCGAGGATCTGATTGAGTCTCTTTCTTGTATCCCTGATGTGATCAGCTGCGATAAGGATCTCTGTTGCCTGACCCTGTGCTCCGCCCAAAGGCTGGTGGATCATGACTTCTGCATTAGGAAGGATGCAGCGCTTGCCCTTTGTACCTGCAGAAAGGAGAACTGAACCCATTGAAGCTGCCATACCCATGCAGATCGTCTGAATGTCAGGCTTGATAAGACGCATTGTGTCTAAGATCATGAGACCGTCAGATACGGATCCTCCGGGGCTGTTGATATAAAACTGAATATCCTTATCGGGATCCTCTGCCTCGAGGAAGAGGAGCTGAGCCGTAATAAGGCTTGCTGTTACTGCGTTAACCTCTTCGGAAAGAATTACGATTCTCTCTTTGAGAAGTCTGGAATAGATGTCATAGGCGCGCTCGCCGCGGCCTGTAGTCTCGATTACTGTAGGAACCAAGCTTGATCTGATTAAATCCATTGTCTTTCTCCTTTATCTGTTATTTGTTTTTAACTTAGTTAGCTACCTGGACCTGAGCATGTCTGATGACTCTGTCCTTGTACTTATATCCCTTAGCGAAAACCATCGCTATCTCCTGCTCGCCTAACTCTTCGTCGTCAACGTGCATCATTGCATCGTGAAGGTTCGGATCGAATTTTGTTCCTCTCTCTGCGGGTATCTCTTCGACACCGATCTTCTTGAGAGTATCCTGTGCCTGTCTTCCAACGAGCTCCATTCCCTGAATGACTTTATCGAGAGAATTCTCATCGGCGGACTTCTTGGCCCCTTCTGTCGCTCTGTCGAGATTATCTATGAGCGTTAAGAATTCCTTTGTTACGCTTGCGACAGCATCTGCGTAGAGGTTGTCTTTCTCTTTCTGCGTACGCTTACGGTAGTTATCGTATTCAGCGTAGAGGCTCATATATCTTGCTTCGAGATCGCTTACTGCTTCAGCATTGTCGGCAGGCAGTTCATCTTCTTCATCTTCATCATCGTCATCTGCTTCAGCTTTGGCTTTCTCAGCCTTTGCTTCCTCTTCTTCTGACTCCTCTGCCTCTTCTGCCTTGTTCTCCTCTGCTTCTGCGGATGCCTTGTCGGAAGCTGCGGCATCTTCTACGGAGCTGTTGTCTGCCTCGTTGTTTACGGGCTCTTCATCAGCTCCGAAAATCAACTCTTCATCATTGCTCATCTTATTTATCCTTTCACGTTTTTTATTTATCTTTCTCATCAGGTAAATCTCTTCATTTCCTCGTTAAGCTTCTTCTTAACGAAATCTATCTGGGAGATTACCTTGGAATAGAGCATTCTCTTAGGTCCAATTACTCCGATGTTGCCGGAGACGGAATCCGTAAGGTTATATGTTGCCGTAATAAAGCTGCAGTCATCCAGACCTTCCAGAGTGATCTCCTGGCCGATCCTGATCATGTAGGAATCGTCATTGCCAAGCTCTCTTGCGGCATTCTCCATCTCGTTGACATATCCTGCAACCATTCCGGAATCGGATAATGTTCCAAGGAGGTCTCTTGCCCTGCCCAATGAACTGAAATCCGGGAGGCTCAGCATCCTGTGCTCGCCTTCAAGGTAGATATTAAGTTCATCAGCCTGCTTGATCGCTGCATATGCTTCGTACAATACCTGCTTGAGCAAAGGTTCGGGGACATCCGTGTTCTTTCCCGCGCTCTCGACAGTTACGAGAGTGATCTCATCAAGAGGCTTGCCCGTAAGGTGCTTCTCAATGGCGCCGGAGATCTTCATGATCTGCTCATCATTTAAGAAATTAGGTATTCTTACGACCTTATCCTTAACAACGCCTGCCGAGAGGACCATGACTACGAGTGCCTTGCCCGGTTCGATCATCAGGATCTTAAGCTGCTTTAAAAAGCTCTTCTTAAGCCTGGGGCTCATTGCGAGGGATACGAATCCCGTCGTCTCGGATAATGTATGTGTAGCGTTCTTAATGAGGTCCGTTACCTCGTCAACGCTGGAATCTATCCTCTTCTCGATCTCAAGCTGTTCCCTGGGTGTCAGTTCCTCAATTGTCATGAGGGAATTGACATATTCACGGTAGCCCTTGTCCGAAGGAATACGGCCGGCAGATGTATGAGGCTTCTCGATAAGTCCGAGGTGCTCTAATTCTGCCATGTCGTTACGGAGAGTAGCGGAGCTGACATTGAAGCTGTGACGCTCTATAAGACTCTTCGAACCGACAGGCTCGTTAGTAGATACATAGTCATCAACGATGGCGTGTAAGACTTCTTTTTTACGGTTATCTAACTGCATCTTATTGTCTCTCCCTTCTCCGATTAGCACTCTCACTCTAAGAGTGCCAACAACAATATACTCTTAAAGTCAAAAATAGTCAAATGATTATTTGAGTGAAATCTGAGGCGGCCGTTTTCCCATGAAAAGACAGGCTTTTCGGGCATTTGCCGGGGTCCGGCGATCAGTGCCAGAGCTCCATATAAATAATGACTACTACTGTAAGAACAGCGAAAAGGATCGCCGCTACGTTATAGATCTTACGGATCACGGAAGAATCCTTTTTCGAGGCCTTGAAGAGCTTAACGACCGAGATGATTATCAGAGCAATAAGCGCCAGAGCCAGGATTATCATCGCAACAGGTACCCAGGCATAGGTCTCATGCCTCATCCATGCCGTCATGAGGACAAAGAAGATTCCTCCGGCAAGGCCTATAAGCAATTCGACCAGTGACATAAGGCCCGTTTCTTTTCCGAGCAGTATCTTCTTTTTGCTCTTCCTGATCTTGCGGACGATCGCTCTTATGCCCTTGACGATAAGGCTTAACGCTGCAAATCCGAGTGAGATAAACCATCCGTATAAGAGAGCAATCTCAAAAATGGCAGTGCCTGTCGATGCCAGGTAGAAGTCGCCGTATGTGTTCTCGAACTTCGGAATGCCGTCCTTCTCGTTATATGTCCAGTTCCAGTCTTCGAAAGAATCTTCTGTCATGTAGCTTGCGCCCATTATCTTATAGTGGCCTTCAAGGATCGTTCTTGACGGATGATAGAGTCCCTTCTTAGGCTCACCGGCAGAATATTCATATACAGGCTCGCCGTAGATGCTCTTGAACAGTTTGCCGTTGAAATTCTTCTCGCTTGACTGATTGGTCATGACAACACAGCCGATCTGCTTCTCAGGATCGAAGGTAATGTAAGACGAGCATCCCTGAGTGTTGCCGCCGTGGCCATAGGTATTGGCTCCGTAGGGCAAGCCCCAGATGCCGTGACAATTCCTTACGTACTGTGTCTCGCCGAAATATGAGGTGGCGGTCATCATGACGTCAAATGTATTCGGGTCTTCGAAAAGAGGGAATTCATCCTGAACAAAGCAGGAAGCCCACTTGATAAAGTCCTTAAGCGTAGATACGCATGCGCCTGCCGGATAGACAGAAATATAGTAGAAAGTAGTGCCTGTGGGAGTGGTTCCGGAGTAGCAGACGAGCTTGTCACGTCTCGCCCTGACATCAGGATTGTCCATAAGGTCAGGCGTAATAGCCGTATCATTCATTTCCAAAGGCTTAAAGATATGTTCATGGACATAATCGGCAAAGCTCTGTCCGGACACGCGCTCTACAATATAGCTTGCGAGGGCGACACCCCAGTTGGAGTATGCCGTTACCGTATCAGGCTCAAAGATCTGCGGCGGCATGTCGAGCTTCAGTGCTTCCTCCAGTGAATGATATTCGAACTGTGTGTCGATCATCATGTCGGTATAGTATTCCTGGAAACCTGCCCTGTGGTTCATCAGGTCGATCATGCGGACGGGCTTGTCATATCTGAGGTTTGTAAGGAAACCCTCAGGAAGGTACGTTCTGATATCAGCCTCAAGATCGATCTTGCCCTGCTCCCAGAGTTGCATGACACTGACCCAGACCATAGTCTTTGTCGTTGAGCCCCAGTCGATGACAGTGTTCTCATCGACCTTGATGCCTTCAGCTATGTTGGAATATCCGTAATAACCTTCAAAGAGCGTTCCGTTCTTATCGAAAACACCGACCATCGCGCCGGCCGCCTCATCCTTGTGATCTTCATAGAACGCATTGACTATCTCTTCATAAGAGCCTGTGTAGATCTTATCCTTTTCTTTCTCAGCGGGTTTTGCGGAGCAAGATGCCAGCAAACCAAGCGCCATCAGGGCAGACAAGACACATACTGCTGCCTTCTTAAAAATCTTCATATCAATTCTCCCTTATTCCATTTTCATCAAACTGCTTTATTATATTACAATCAATCTTAACCTAACCTTAAACTTGGAGGACCTGATGAGAGGCATCGTTTTCGACATCGACGACACACTATACTGCAGACAGGACATGCTCGTGATAGCAGCTGAGAAAGTGCTTGGCGTCAAAGTGCCCGACAGGCCTCTGTTCATCAGCATCTTCTATGAGAAGAGCGACATCAACATGGCCGGCCTGGAATCAGGCGAGATCTCGACCCACGACATCAACGGCTGGCGCTACAACGAGACATTCAGGCTGTTAGGTCTTCCCTACACGCCCGACGACGGCGGAAAGGCAGCTGACGCTTACCTTGAACTTCAGAGCCACATGGCATTGAGTGAGGACATGAAGAAGGCACTCGATGCTTTCGCTGCAGATCCCGATACAAAACTCGCGATCCTTACCGCCGGCGAATCAAATCACCAGTGGAACAAGGTCGTAATGCTGGGCCTGGACAAATGGTTCGACCGTGCAAACGTCATCGTCACGGGTGATGTCGGCATCTCAAAGCCTGATGTACGGTTATGCAGGATGATCGAAGAAAAGCTTGGCCTCACACCTGACGAGCTCTGGATGATCGGTGATAATTACGATAAAGATATAGTAGGCGCGATAGATTCAGGCTGGCACTCAGTATGGATCAACAGAAGAAATCTGCCGCTGCCGGAAAGGCTCCCCGACTGTGAAGTCCGCACGGACGATGAGCTTACACAGCTTTTGCTGAAAGGGTTTGCATGATGTTCGGAAAGAAAAAACAGGAATCTCATACTTACGACAAAGAGAATGAGACGCCCGCAGTAAAAAGCAGCATATGCACGGGCGAGAAGACTGCCGGCTTCATCGATAACAGGACCGGCAAATACAGAGATGTAATGCTGATCAAGTCCGAAGCAGATCTTTTAGAGTTCAAGAGAATGTACGGCGTTGATGAGGTAAAGACGATCTATTAAGACGTCGAGAGGATATAGATCTTCAGGTCACTGCCCTTGTTGCTTGTTGCGTAAAGGTATCCTTCGGATTGTCTTACGGATTCGAAAAACTCTTCCTTATTACCGCTCAGAAGGATCAATTCCATCAGGCCATGCGACGGCTTGTCAAAGCTTAAGGACGTTCTCAACTGGTAGTATTCACCATCTTTGTTAGGATAGTCCCTCGTAAAATACATAAAGAATTTATCGCCCTGGCACATGCATTCGAAAACAAGATCAGGACACTCTTCTTTCGCGCACATATCTTCATAGGCAGCCACGATATCTTCTGCCGTTGATTCTTCATTCAGCTTTTCCTCAAGAAGATATTTGCCTGTTCTCGCCTTCATCAGGTCAGGATCATTAGTAAACTGCACGATGGTCTCGCTTAAGGCGTTCTCAGAATCATCACTTTCCATCGCATTCCTGATATCTTCGATCGCAGGATGCTTACCGTATTTAAGACCGTTCATGACGATCATCGTGTCATATATAGAAGCTACGAAATCAAACATCACAAGTGCCGCACCGATTATCAGTGCCACCCTGTACTTGGTTCCGATAAGGCAAAGCACGATACCAATCAAAAGGAATATTCCAAACCTTATGAAGAGGTTTGTTAAGAAAGTGATTATTACCAGATGTCTTTTGAAATTCATACGCGTTGTTTTCCCTATAATCCTGATACACGATACCTGCAAAAAGATTATACCATGCCGCGTTTTACAGACTCTACCTGTACTTTCCGGCTTCCCTTCTCTCGCGCTTTACGATCTTTTTGAGCTTCTCCTCATCCTTATCGCGCATGAGATAGAAGATTATTCCCGAACAGATCGAATTCAATATAAGCAGCATGATGCTTAACGCAGCTGCCCTGTTATAGATATATCCGTTACGGAAGGCCAGATTATTTAGATAAGTCATATTCGTAATTACTGCGTTATTGGCTGCAACTCCGAACATTTGCGGAACATCAAACATGCCGAGTCCGCCGATGATGCTCGTAACAAGAACAAAGATAAGCATCTCGCGCATGCACGGAAGAGTGATCTTAAAGAACGTCTGTATCCTGTTGCATCCGTCCATCTCGGCAGATTCAAATATCTCAGGATTGATCCCGATTATGCCCGTATAAATGATCAGCAGCGTATAACCGTAAAACATATATACGTTGATCAAAACTACAAGCTTTTTCAGATCCCCACCGTTGATCAGAAAGTTATGGTTTTCCCATGTCGCGCCGAAAAGCCCGTAAAGTTTACCCATTGCCTGGTTTACGGCTCCGACCGGATAGCCGAATATTTTTATAAACAGCGTGGCTGTAACAGAACCTGCAACAAGGTGCGGCATGTAGTAAATGATCTTGAATATCAGCGTTCCTTTGATCTTCAGTCTTCTGTCGGAATACCAGACGCTGAAAAGAAATGCAATGAACAGTTCAGGCACAAAGCCCATTATCCAGAACAGCCATGAATTGGCAAATGCTTTCCAGAACGTCTTTGACTTTATTACATCTTCAAAGTTCTGATACCAGGGTTTTCCGACTGTGGTAAGAAAATGCCACTCCGTATTGCCGGCACCCTTAAGATCCGTAAAGCCCAGGATAAAAGTCAATGCTGTCGGATACAAAAAGAACACGCTGAAAGCAATGATAAAAGGCAGCGAGTACAGATATCCGTATTTTGCATATCTCTTTTTTAAATTAGAACCAGCCATAACTATTCCCCCAAAAACAGCTCATCACTCAACAGGTGCGGAGACAAATGAAATACTTCTGAGTTTACCGGTGGCACCTTCGCCATATTTCTCGTTATGAGCCTTCTCATATTTAATAGGGATCTCATAAAGCTCTTCCATCATGGCGTTCATTTCATCATCATTGAGATACAAAAAAGAAGTTCCAAAGCACAAGTATTCTTTCATGAATTCTTCTTTAAAATTCTTATGCGGTTTCTTATTAAAGCTGTCAAACTGTGAATACAGGTTCATAAAGAAACTGTATGCTGACTCAGAGAGATCACAGCTATCCACAAATGCCTCAGAGTTATCTTTAAGAATGCGTTCAAAAGCTCCTCTGACCTTCCGTTCTTCTTTTACAACGATAGTTCCTGCATCGATCAGGAAATCGACATGTCTGTACAAAGTCCTTCTGGGAATATCCGGAAAATGATCAGCCAATTCTTTTACAGTTGCTTCACCGTTGATAGCCATATACTGCATTATTCTCATCCTTGCAGGATTGGAAAGGATCTCAGTGTAATTCATATATTTCTCCCCTTTGGAAATGCTGTTTTTATATTAGTGCCATTTTTGGCACAGGTCAAGTAAAAATATTCCCTTTAATGAAAAATAAGCTTTTTTCATTTAACAGAAGTTTTCCGGTATCTGATCTGTTCAGCAATATGGTAGACCAGAACACCAATACTGCTGAGCGAGGAGATAACGCATAATACAAGCGCAATTATCGAAGCCCAAGAGACCCTGAATGGTTCGAATAACAGTAATATCCAACTGATAATGTTAAAGCCGGCTAATACGGCCAGACCAATATTAAGATATTTGAAGTTTTTCTTTTTCCGCCCTTTCTTAAGGTTCAAGGACACATCCAAGAAACGCGAAACAAAGTAAGCACCTGCTTCAAGCAATGTGAATGCAGCAGATATCCCATAATAATAGACATCCTTAAATGCTCCCATTGAAACAATAAGCACTAATGCGAACAAAATGAAGGCCATCGCAAGAACCGCCCAAAAGTCATGTGATCCCGATTCTTTATCTATTTCTATCTGGCGTCTTTCACGACGAAGTCTCGTCTCATAAACCTCTTGT
Organism: Oscillospiraceae bacterium; assembly: GCA_902780785.1. Taxonomy (GTDB): domain Bacteria; phylum Bacillota; class Clostridia; order Saccharofermentanales; family Saccharofermentanaceae; genus Saccharofermentans. The sequence continues at coordinate 204,708 of CACZGS010000003.1, forward strand.
TCGTATGCATCAACATGGCGTTCAATAATCTGTCTGTTTATATCTCCCTCCATGAAACTGTCGATAATATAGGTTCTGAATTTCTGTTCTTTAATGATTACTTTGATCAACGGCTCTTCGAAAAAGATGTCCCATACAAACATGTCATCTTCTTTCACAGCAAGTGCCGAATACAATTTGAACAATTCAACCGCAGTCTCGCACAGTTCGATATCGGACCTTTTGAAAAGATCCGCAAAAGAATTAGTCTTGCTCTCATTTTTCAGCTTTTCGATCTGAATCGTTATCTCTCCGATCTCCAAAGCCAACGCAGGATTATCCGGTCTTACCGAAGAGAAATCGAATTTTGTTTTCTCTGATTCTTCACACTCATCAGGTTCTTCTATTTCATCAATAAACTCATAAGGAACCACTTTGTCCGAAGCATAATCCAAAGCGGCTCTGTATGCTTCATGAAGCTTTGCATAGCCGTCAGGATCGTCTTCGGGATTCGTCTCATGAGCAAGCTTGGAATAAGCCTGCTTTATTGCAGTCTTATCTTTGGTCGGCTCTATTCCCATGATCTCGAAAAACCAGAACATATCAGCCAAAATACCTTAATACTGCTTTTTACCCATCAGTACCGGCAAGAAACACGTTGTAATGGCCACAATATCTGCCAGCGTGAAGATGATGCAAATTGCAAGGCAAATAAAGTAGTTGACCTGTGTTTCATATGCACCCTCAAAAAAGCACATCAAACTGATTACATTGACTGCTATCAAGAGCATGGTGGACATTGAGATTGTGAATTTCCGATCCCGAGCATTACCGCTCCCCATTGCTGCAGAGATCATATAGTATTTTACTGCGCAGAATCCGGCGATACCGATACACAGCAACAGTACTTGTATACCGACAGAAAACAAAGCTAACCCCATGTGTTCGGTCAAAAGCATAGACAACACGCCCAAAGCCGCAGCGGCTGCAGCGGAGATTCCCCAGCGCAGCTTCTTCACAAAATAGATCTTACTCTCTGTTTCATCTATTTTCTGCTGGATCTTCCTGAGCTCAAGTTCCTTCTCGTATTCTTCGATATGCTCGGTAACCCTCGCGCTGCACGGATCTTCCTTCGGAAGTTTGTTCTTAAGGAAGTCTCTTAAAACATCATCATCCATACAGTAGATAATTAGAGGCTCGGCGAGGAAATTGATCATCGCACTTTCGACATTCGTCCTGTCTGCAAGTTCCGAATAGAGTTTAAAGAGGACCGATAAGACTTTGAAGATATCGTTTTTCGGGCGTTTGAAGACCATCTCATAAGAGTAGATTCCGACAGCAGATTTGAAATTCCTTATGGTGTTTCCGAGCTCGGTTGCATCAAGATCCAATAATCTCTCTTTCTCATTCACGGTGGAGAAATCGAATCCGCTGATGTCAGCCTTCTTGGGAACATATTCAGTCTGCTCTACCTGATTGCCTGCTGCATATTCCAGCGCAGTCCTGTATGCCTCGTGGAGCTTGGCATATCCGTCAGGATCGTCTTCGGGGTTTGTCTTGTGGGCAATCCTTGAGTAAGCCTGCTTTATCGCAGTCTTATCATTTGTCGGTTCTATGCCGAGAACGTCGAAAAACCACATATTAGAAGCCATTTATCTTGCCCTTTTTAATTGCATCCTCCTGAATGGAGAATCGTCCACCCGTTATTATATTCATTACGCGGAGCACCAGGAATACGACGTTTATAAGAGAGAACAGTCCGCACAAAAATGCAGTTAAGTAATTAAATCCGCCGAACACATTCTTGCGTTCTATAAGCATGAACCAGCTTGCACAATTGAACGCAGTTTCAAAAATGAGACCGGCAATTAAGATCGGTCTGAACCTTCCGGTCTTTCCGTCTTTGTTGAACTTCTTTTTCTCAACATATCTGGAGAAGCAATAGGATCCGAATCCGAACCCCAGAGCAAGCACAGCCAGCATGTCATAGTATGTGCCGGTGAGAACGTCAAGATTCTTCGCGTCTAACGTGATATATGAGATTGGTGCTATTAAGGACAGTATCGTAAGGATACCCCACAGCTTAAGCTGCTCATCCTCTTTCTTATACTTAACGATTACCTGTTCTCTGTAATTCTCTCTGAAGACAAAACTTGTCTCATATTTTCTGATAAACTCCAGAGCCTCTTTACTGTGGTTAACATCTTGAGGAATGCATCTTTTAAGAACAGTCCTGAAATACTCATTCTCTATGCAGTAAGCCACGATAGGTTCGCTGAAGAACTTGTCGAGGACAGCTTTGCTGTCACGTTTATCGGCAAGAGCGGAATACAGCCTGAACAGCGCTGTAAGGTAGAAAGGAAAATCTTCCTTCGACCTTCCGAAGACCATATCGTATGTGTATATCATGTTGGAAGTCTTGAAGTTATAGATCGCATTCTCAAGCTCGGTCTCATCCATTTCGATAGCTTCACTTGATATCTTCAGCGATGAGAAATCCATTTCCTCAGCATTCACATGGGACACTTCATCTTCATCAATAACCTGGATATGCTTGCCGTCAGCATAAGCCAGGGCAACCCTGTAGGCGTCATGAAGCTTTATGTAGCCTTCCTGATCGTCTTCCGGATTTGTCTCGTGCGCAAGTCTTGAGAAAGCCCGCTTAATCGCAGTCTTATCTTTTGTCGGCGCTATGCCGAGAACGTCGAAAAACCACAGCCCTCCAGCCATATCATCCCCCCTGACCGATTGCTCACATTCTAACATAATTATGTGCATATCACTTCTGCTCAATGTTATAATTTTCCTTGTGAGGTAATGGGTAATGGTACAGGACATATGGAAGATCCTCGGAATCGAACCGACCAAAGACGTAACGGCGATCAAGCGTGCGTATACGTCTCTTGCGCATGAGATTAATCCTGAGGATGAACCTGAAAGATACGCCGAACTTCACGAAGCCTACAAGAGAGCTCTGGACTACGCCAAGGGTAAGGGTGCAGTTCTCTTTCATAGAGATCCTGTTCTTGTAGCTGTCCCGGTTCGCGACAGGAATTCAGATCCGGATGCTGATCCGGCTTTTACTGAACAAGTTGATGACGGCTTTGATTTCAGCCAGATAGACATTGAACGTCTTAATCAGAACACAGTATCAGACATTATGGCTGATGACATCATAGATTTCCGTAACACCAACAGACTTACGTCTTATGCAGAGATAAGGAAGCTGCCGCAAAAGCTCAGGATAGAATTTGCCCAGAGACTCCTTAACATGTACTACTCGCTCGCGGAAAGATCAGGTGAGCTGATAGTCTGGGAAGCATTCTGGGATGAACCACTGATCAGATACTGTGATGGCATGGGCGGATTCCGCAGCTGGTTATTCGAACATTTTGAAGAAGACTCACCTCACATTAAAAAGCTTACCGAGATCATTGAAGACCGTGCAAAAAAATATCGTGAAAGATATGAATTGCCCGAAAACCCGGGCAAGGCAGAAGCGAAAAAGAATTATGCCAAGAGCAAGCTTGTTATCTTCATCATTGCTTTGGTCTTCATTCTGGTCTTAATACCCGTATTCTGCATTATCCGTCCCGACCCGGATATGTTTGCCATAGTGGGAGCGGTCATTCTAATGGCCGGTGTCGGGATCGCAATGTTTTATCTGGCTAAGAGCCTGCACTGATATCAGTTACCGGAGGATACTTAAGTGGCAGTTATAGGAATTGACCTTGGAACAACAAACAGCCTCGCCTGCATCTGGAGAAACGGCGCGCCCATCATCATCAAGAATAATCTGGGCAACCCTCTTACTCCTTCTGTCGTAGGCGTTGATGATGACAATAATGTAATCGTCGGTGAAGTCGCAAAAGAGCGTCTTATCTCACATCCCGACAAGACTACCGCTGAATTCAAGCGCACAATGGGAACAAAGAAGATATATCCGCTCGTTACGAACAATTTCTCTTCAGAGCAGCTGTCTTCCCTTGTTCTCAAGAAGATCAAAGAGGACGCAGAAGCTTTTCTTAAAGAAGAGATCACCGAAGCTGTCATCAGCGTTCCGGCATATTTCGATGACTGCCGCCGTAACGCCACAAAGCAGGCCGCAGAGATGTCAGGCCTTAAGGTCGAGCGTCTTATAAATGAGCCTTCTGCCGCTGCCCTCGCCTACATGCAAAAGCACGGCTTTGAAGACGGCACCTACATGGTAATTGACTTCGGCGGCGGTACTCTCGACGTCTCCATGATCGACTCATTCGACAGCATTATGGAAATTCTGGCCGTTGCCGGCAACAACCAGCTTGGCGGCAAGGACTTCAACGAAGCGATCTATAAGCATTTCATCAGCGAGAATTCCCTTGATGAGAGCAAGCTTACAGCTGAACAGAAGGCTTCGATCTACAAGACTGCCGAAATATGCAAGATCGCTCTTACCGAGACACCCATAAGCGTTATGTCGGTCAACATCGGCGATAAGAATTATTCTCTGTCGCTGGACAACAATTCACTCATAAAGATCGCGCATGAGGTTTTCGAGAAGATCGGAGAACCTATAAAGCGCGTACTCCGCGACAGCCACATGAACGTTCAGGAATTAAAGGACATTATCCTTGTCGGCGGCTCATGCAAGATGCCCACGGTCGCTGCATATATCGAGAGGATCACAGGACGCAAGCCCTGCACGGATATCGATCCTGATACGGCTATCGGTATCGGCGCATGCATTTTCGCTGGCATGAAGAACAGAAATGAAGATTTCAAAGATGTCATCCTCACGGACATCTGCCCTTTCTCGCTCGGAATCGCCATTCAGGATCCCCGCACGATGGAGCAGATCATGGACTTCATCATCCAGAGAAACTCCATGCTTCCTTCAAGCAAAACGCACAAGTACTATGCGGCTCACGATAATCAGACGGGCCTGCGGATTCAGCTCTACCAGGGCGAGAGCATCGTTCCCTCAAACAACATTAAATTAGGTGAACTCAACATGAATGTTCCACCTACGCCACTGAACGCTTACATTGCTTCCACAAAGCTTACTTATGACATCAACGGAATCCTTGTCGTCGATGTTACCACCAACGATAACAAGACTTATTCCAAAGTCATCTTAAGTCAGAGCAACACAATGTCCGAAGAAGAACTGAACAAGTGTAAAGAGGAATTGGACAAACTGAGATTTGCTCCTTCCAACGAGGAGAAGAACCAGCTTCTCATCGCCCGTGCCGAGCGCATCATCGAAGAGACATTAAGCTTCGAGAGGCAGCAGATCATCGACTTCCTCCAGAGCTACAAGATGTGCCTTGCCGCCGGAAACGACCGCGACATCAGGATCCTCACCAAGAGATTCACGAAGTTCCTTGACCAGATTGAAGGCCTTGATACCGGAATCAATGATGAGGAAGAAGATTTACTGTAAGTTCCTGTTACCTTTCAAAATCAGCAAAGCAAATAAAAGGGCTGCCTCGCATGAGACAGCCCGTAATTACGCATAGCGAAAAATATCACAGATCGTAATACATCTCATACTCCATAGGTGTAGGCATGGAGATGTGACGGCCGAGATCCTTGCGGCGGTTTGCGATCCACAGGTTGATCAGTTCGATCGGGAAAACACCGCCTGCAGTGAGGAAGTCGTGATCCTTCTCGAGAGCCTTGAGTGCTGAGCCTAACGACTTCGGCAAGCCCTTGATCTTTTTCTTATCCTCGTCGGAAAGATTGAAGAGGTTAAAGTCATAAGGGCCGTATCCTTCAGCTTCAGGATCGATCTTGTTCTTGATGCCGTCCAATCCTGCCATGAGGATAGCTGCATAGCAATAGTAAGGATTGCATGTGGCATCAGGATTTCTAAGTTCGAATCTCTTCTTGTCAGGCGTCTTAGCGTATGCCGGAATGCGGATTACCGCACTTCTGTTCGCGGTTGCATAACCGATCGTTACAGGCGCTTCGAAGCCCGGAAGAAGTCTCTTATATGAGTTCGTTGAAGGATTCGAGAATGCGCAGATCGCAGGAACGTGGCGGAGCACACCGCCGATGAAGTAAAGTGCTGTCTGGGACAGGCCTGAGTATCCGTTCTCATCGTAGAAGACAGGCTGGCCGTCCTTGAACATCAGCATGTGAACGTGCATGCCTGAACCGGCTTCACCGTAAATGGGCTTAGGCATGAACGTAGCCGTCTTTCCTTCCTTGACTGCCTCATTTTTGACGATGTACTTGGTGAGCATCGTCTTGTCAGCCATCTCGGTCATGCCGCCGAACTCGACCTCGATCTCCATCTGGCCGGAACCGACTTCGTGATGGTGATACTTGACCTTAATGCCCTGGTTCTCCATCAGCATCGTTACTCGGCTTCTGTAGTCGTATGCGATGTCCTGCGGAGGCGCTGCGTGATAGCCTCCCTGGTGCGGTGTCTGGTAACCCAGGCTTCCGAATTCACCGGTGTTCCAGAATGCCTCTGCACCGTCAAGAGTAAAGCCCGAGCTGTTAGGTTTGTTGGCATATGTTACTTCATCGAAAACATAGAACTCGAATTCGGGTCCAAGCAGGAACTGGTCTGCAACACCCAATTCCTTCATGTATTCTTCTGCACGCTTACTGACGTTTCTCGGCTCCTGGTTGAAAGGAATGTTCTCATCCTTACCGATGATCCTTACGTCACCGATCATTGAGAGAGTCTTGATCTCACAGAAATCGTCAATAGCGGCACTGGAGAGATCAGGAATAAATACCATGTCACTCTTTTCGACGGGGGCAAAACCATAGTTGCTGCCGTCGAATCCTATGCCTGCTGTCATGATAGATTCTGTGAATCTGTCTGCCGGGATCGTCAGATGATGCCATCTGCCGTTGAGATCTATCATCCTGAAATCGATCATCTTGATGTCATTCTCGTCGATGAAGATCCTCGCTTCCTCAAAGTTACTTAGCATATATTCCACCTCCGCTAAAGTATTGATTAAATAGTAACATGCGCGAGAATATAAAAACTTGTCGTAATATAAAAAATTAATGTTTTCAGTCTTTGGTCATTATGATTGTTGAGAAACTCCCCCGGAACTGTAAAATAGAAGAATCTTTTTTACTGGGAGCGGCATATGAAGGTTGAATTCGGCTACGGCAAAGGTGTACAGATAGTTGATATTCCTGACAAGAATCTTGATCAGATCCTTGTTGCAAACGACATTGAGCACGTAAGGCGCGGCCCTGATGCCGTTGTCTATGCGCTCGAAAATCCTATCGGATCACCCCGCCTCAAAGATCTCGTAAAGCCCGGTCAGAAGATCTGCATCATCACGAGCGACATCTCAAGACCGATCCCGAGCTTCGACGTTATCCCTTCTATCCTGGATGAGCTCTATCTCGCAGGCTGCAAAAAGGAAGACATCTATGTCGTTTTCGCGCTTGGCTCACACAGACCTCACACAGAAGAAGAGAAGAAAAAGCTCGTCGGCGAGCGCGTATACAGCGAAGTAAGATGCATCGACTCTGATCCTTCTGACTGCATCCACATGGGCGACACCTCAAGAGGAACACCCGTTGATATCACAAGGAGCGTTGCTGAGGCTGATTTCAGGATTGGCGTAGGCAATATCGAGTTCCACTATTTCGCAGGATATTCCGGCGGCGCAAAGGCCCTTATGCCCGGCGTCTCCACACCTTCTGCGATCCAGGCCAACCACCGCATGATGGTCGACGAGAAGGCCTGCGCAGGCAATTTAAACGGCAACCCTATAAGAGCAGACATCGAAGAATCTGAGACGTTCTGCCACTTAAGCTTCATCGTTAACCCGATCCTTGATGAGCACAAGCACATCGTATACTGCGTTGCAGGCGACGTTACAAAGGCTCACAGGGAAGGCTGCAAATATCTCGATCAGATGTACAGAAAGCCCTTAAAGAGAAGAGCCGACATCGTTATCGTCTCACAGGGAGGCGCACCTAAGGATGCTAATCTCTACCAGACACAGAAAGCTCTGGACAACTCAAAATACGCTGTAGCTGACGGCGGCACGATCATCGTCATCGGCGCATGCAATGAAGGCCTTGGCAGCGCCAAATTCGAAGAGTGGCTCACAACTGCCAATACACCTGACGAGCTTATCGAGAGAGTCGGAAAAGACTTCCAGTTGGGCGGCCATAAGGCAGCTGCGATCGCAATGGTATTAAAGCACGCAAAGATCGTTCTCATCTCAGAGATGGACGATGACTTCGTAAGATCCATTTTCTTGGAACCCAGGCATTCCGCACAGGAAGCATTCGACGAAGCTTATGCAAGATACGGCGAGGATTGCTCAGTCATCTGCATGCCTTTCGGCGGTGCGACACTCCCGATGCCGCCCGAAGAGTAAAGCTCTCTTCCCTCAATTTTCACGGGTTTGTAACAGAATTAGTATTACAATAAACGCGTAAAACAAATTTGAGAGGTTTGCTATGGGCTGGGATGCTGGATTTCTGCTCTACATTCAGGAATATATCAGGTCGGATTTCTTAAATCCGATCATGAAGGTTCTGACTCATTCCGGCGATAAGGGCATCTTGCTTATCGTCCTTATCCTCGCTTTGCTCTTTATCCCGCGCACAAGAGCCATCGGCATCATGTCCACGATAAGCATCGCGATCGAAGCCCTTCTCAATAACGTTCTCCTGAAGAACCTGATCGCAAGGACAAGACCATATGACGAGATCGAAGGGCTTGTAAATCTTGTCGGCAAGCAGAGTGATTACTCCTTCCCTTCAGGCCACACAGGCGCCGCATTCGCAGTCGCAGGCGCAATGCTCGTAGTCGCATTATTCGGGCTTCCCATGATCGAAAAGACCGGCGAGTTCAAACGTGCAGATCCTTCTCTTACATTCAAGCTCATTTCTGTGATCCTCATAATGTACGCCACGCTCCTTGCATTCTCCAGAATGTACGTCGGCGTCCACTACCCCACAGACGTTCTCTGCGGCCTCTTACTCGGCCTTGGGACAAGCGCAGTTGCCTACCTGATATACCAGGTGGCGATAAAGAAGATCCACGAAAGAAAAGCAAAAGTAAAGGAAGCATAAAAGCTTCCTTTTTTGTTGGTGATGTTTTATTTTTCCTGCGTGTTTCCCCGCCCCGTCTTTTTCGCGATCTTCTCCTGATACAAGAGCTCGTCAGCATTGTTCAGGATCTCGTAGATATCGATCTTTCCGGTGATCGTGAACTTGTAGATACCGGTGCTCATCTCGATGGGATAAGGCTTTTGGACTTCATCGTTGTAGCGCTTGGTAACCATATCGATCCTGGCTTTGAGCTTGGCAACATCAATGTCAGAACCTGTGATGGCGAGCGTTACAAACTCGTCGCCGCCGAAGCGTCCGATAACATCGGAATCTCTGAAGGATTCATGGAGGATCCTGGCGATCGTGCAAAGCGCGAAGTCACCGTCATCGTGACCGTACTTGTCGTTGATCTTCTTGAGGTTATCCATGTCCGCATAGCAGATGACTGCGACCTTATCCTGATTGGCCGGGTCGTCCAACTGCTTCTCGGAATTGGCGATAAAACCTCTTCTGTTGTAGAGCCTTGTGAGCTCGTCTTTTTGAGCGATCTCTTCAAGCTTGGTGTTATCCCTGATAAATCTTTCAAGAGAGTTCTGGAGGGCCTGCTTGGCCTTATTCTGCTCTTCCATCATGTAGAGTGACCTCAGCGTAACTGAGAGCTGTGATGCGACGGAAGATACGCTTATCGAATACTGGATCGGAAGCTCGATGACAAGAAGACCGTAAACATTCTCACCGACAAAAAGAGGAGCTACGATCATGGTACGTCTAGTTGAATCGTCTACAAATTCATTCTCGAAAATATACTCGGTACGAAGGAGCTGCAGCTCTTCTGAAGGAGTCTTTATTTCCTTTCCCTCGCTGTATGCTTTAAGCAGGATCGATGCAGGTACTCTCCAGTTGTTTTCGCCGTGGTTCTTAACATTGCCCTGGAAAAGATAAAGCATCGACTTCGTAAAACCTAATCCGTAGAGGCCTCCCAAAAGGTTCTCATAAGGGATCTCCGAGCCGCCCTCGTTAAGGAAGACTTCTCCCATCTGGCGGTTTACGACGCTTCTCATTCTCTCGTTTCTTCTTCTCGCGGAATTTGCAGGAAGTATGCCCGAGAAAGCAAGGCGTCTGTAAAACTTCGTGAAGACATCATTGATAAGGTCTCTGTCAGCCTCGTTATCTATCAGGCTTAATGACTTGTTCTGCATCGTCTGAAGGACATTGAAGAACTTCTCTCTTGTAGACAGGACAAACAGATCGGACTTCAGGAGAACGGTGAACTTATCGTTCATCACTTCGATCATTGACTTTTTGTCTTCAGCCTGAAGGAATTCGATGTAGGAACTTACAAAACCATCCAGCGCAACTGTAATTGATCCGGAATCGACGAAATCATTGAACATGTATTCTTTAATGATCTTATAGACCTTATTATCGTCGATATCATTGCCCTCGATATGGAATCTCTTATACATTATCTCCGCATCGAAATCATCGCATCCGCAGGAGCTCCTCTGCACAAGATGTGTATCGACTGTCATGTCCTTCAAAGCCGTTCCGTTGATGTAATTCTCAGCGTTCATTACGGCTTTATATGCAAGTGATGCAGAGCTTGCTTCAACAGTCGTCAGAGGCGGTTCCAAAGACACGGAGAAGATATCGTCATCGAATCCTACGACCATGATATCCTTTCCCGGAGTAAGACCTCTTCTTGCAAGTTCATTGTATCCTCCGACTGCCATCGAGTCGTTCGCGAAAACCAGCGCATCAATGTCACTGTTCTTATCGAGCAATTCGCCCGTGACAGCTTCGCTTGCCATCGAGAAATCGCCAAATACGATCTTGTTCTCATCTACGGGAATGCCATGGTTTTCGAGCACCTGCTTATATATATCAAGTCTTTCCCTTGCATCCCTGTTCGTAACGGGTCCGGATACAAAACCGATATCTTTTGCGCCATGTCTTTCTATAAGGTGATCCAGCGTTTCTTTAAGGCCGGAAGCATTGTTGAACGTTACCGAATGATATCCTTCAAAGTCAGAGAAAAGACATACGATCGGGACCTTGGGCATCTTCTGCAAAAAGGCCTTCTGGGTCTCGATATCTGCTCTCGAACAGATGAGTCCCTGAAGGATGTAGATGATATCCACATTTCTTTCGGTCGGAAGATCGAAGATCATGTTGTACTGATATTCATACTTCCTGTCGGCATATCTGCTGTCGGTCTTGCCGATGTAGTGGCCCGGGAAAACGAACAGATTGGCATCGATTGTTTTTGCCGCCTGCTCCGCACCTATGGCCGCCTGATTAGAAAAGAAATTGTCGATATCGTCTATTACCAGTCCGATATTCAGTTTACGTCCCATGTGTTTCTCCTTCCGTTCCTATTATCACCCTTAAAGATCAGAAGCCGCGCAGACGTTTCCTTGCCATCTTGTCTGCATACATTTTCGAATCGGCTTCAAGTATCATATCTTCGATATCTATATTACTGTCAATTATACGCTCTGCAATACCCAAGCTTGCGCTTACTTCGTAAGGCTTGTCGGTCATTGCCGGATCCTGATCTGCATACTGCTCTATCTCAAGTCTGATGCTCTTAACTTCATTCTCGAGCTTCTTATCACCTATTATCGCGAAAGCAAATTCATCACCGCCGTATCTTGCAGCGATGCCGTTGTCCTTAACATACTTCAGCATTGCCCTCGCAAGAGTCTGAATAGCGAAGTCGCCGTTCTCGTGTCCGTACGTATCGTTTATTGTCTTAAGCTTATCCATGTCGATCGAGAAGAGAGATAATATCCTGCCCTTATTTGAAGGCACGTTAAGGAGCTTATTGAGCACCGTGAAAAATCCTCTTCTGTTATAAAGACCTGTTAAGAAATCCTGCTCCGAGAGCATCTCATTTGTCCTGCTCGCGGATATGAGCTTGCGGTTGTTATTGACCGCGTTAACGGCAGCGTTAATGAAGTTTCCGAACTCTTCGAATCTCTGCTCGGATCTCATCGATACTCTCGTGTAACCGTTTACTACATAACCGAATGACTCTGTATTAGACCTTATCTGCTTGAACAGCAAAACGTTGATATTGCTGTCTTTTGCAAGGATCAGATCGTAATCCGGCATCGGGTATTTCATGCGGTAGAACTTCTGCGCGAAAGTATATTTATTCGCTCTTCCGTGGAATATCGAATGGCAGCATTCATCAGGCTCAACGATACCTACGAAGTAATACTGGCTCCGCCACATCCAGATGGAATTCTGCAGATTATCCGCGGCTTCATCCAAGTTCTCTGATGACGTCATTCTGGATACGAAACGTCCCATTTCGAGCATGTGTCTGAATGAATCCATGTTCTCTTCAGCCAGCACATCTACGGTCTTTGACCAAGGGAATTCGGAACGGTCCATGCATCCGCAGGACTGCATGTGCATTGCTCTGTAAGGGATCAGGAACGAATCGTTCTCGACCTTCTTTCCTTCTTTCCAATCGTTGATCCTCTTTAAGATCTGCTCAGGTATCTGATTATAATCAAGCTCGCATGTAGTCAATACGGGATCGTTGAACTGGCCCTGCCAGATGCCGTCAAAACCCGTAACTATTACGTCTTCGGGAATGCGCTTTCCGTAACGCTTAAGCGCGTCCATGACGCCTACAGCCATCGAGTCATTGGCGCAGACGATCGCATCAGGAAGCTCGTAGCCGTTCTCCAGAAGATCGCACATAACCGTAAATGCGGGAGCCTGCCAGAAATCGCCGTAAAAGATATTTGCGGTAGAAGTCTTGATGCCGTGATCGTCAAGGACCTTCTTAAAGATCATGATACGTTCTTCGGAGAACGGATTATCCCTGAATCCGCCGAACATGTCGAGCCTTCTCGCACCATGCACTTCTATGACGTGCTTTACCAGCTCTTCGAATGCCGAACCGTATTCAAAATCAGCATTGATGCAGCCTTTGACCGGACGCTGGAATGTTATTACCGGAACGCCCTTCTCATGCCCTATCTCAACGAGCCTGTCGATGACTTCCCTGCTCTTTATCATCTCCCCGAAGATAATGATGCAGGCAAGATCCATCTTCAAAAGAAGATTGGCAAAATCAAGTTCCAGTTCAGTCTGGACAGGGTCCGGATTATCGACATTGAAAGTAAAGCTCGAGAGTATGAATCTGCTCTTTATCTCTTCAGTCTGCAATGCTTTCATGAACAGACTGTAGTTATCCGAATCGTCCCATACGCCGCACACTGCTATGAGCTTGCGCCTGTCTTCATTATTGATCCTTTTGCGCAGGAGAATATTGCGGATATGTATCGATGATTTTGAGAATGCATTGATCGCGAAAACAATGGAGGCGCTGTCATAATCCTTCGGAGCTTCAAAGACCATCCTGTGCTTCTGCCAGTTCCTGTCGAGCCTTATGGTATAAGGATCAGTGACCTGTTCGTCATCGTCGTCAGACTTGAAGATGCACCTTATCGTACGTTCTTCATCAGCTCTGCCGTCGAAAGAGAACTCGTAGAATTCACCTTTCTTAAAAGGAAATCCGCCCTGCAGAAGTCTTGTCTCACCGGACACTCCGGAGATGTATGAAGGCGTGATAATGAGCTCGTCTTCCATGAAGCTTACATTGGCATTTAAGTCGCCTTCAGCGACATAGAAAGCATTGGCAGTGTTATTGCTGTCTGAGTCCTCCGTATTTAGCGCCAGGACTCTTGCAGGCCTGTTTACCTGTCTGTTATATCTCGGCTTCTGATAGACTCTTACATAGTCAACCAGGAGTTCAGAATCGTTAGCGTCTATCTCAGCTTTGTTATCACCTTTTCCAAGTCTATCGGAACCGACGGAAACGCCTATTACAAGGTGGAACGGCTTATTGAACGGTGCAGGATAAGGTTCTTCGTTTTCGCCTGTTCTGGAGAACCAGTAAGACGTTCTGTAATATTCTTTTCCGTCACATGCGAAAATGATCTCATCCTGATCCCACTCGCATGAGAAGATATGGAAGTCATTGGAGAAATCCGTATTAAGTCTCTGAAAGCTCCCTGAACGCTGTGTGTAAGGATAACCGAAAGCAACACGGGAGACAGCTTCATCAGTCCTGTTTCCGGCGATCTCGACCATGTCGATCTGACCGTGCAAAGGAAACTCTTTATAGCATTCTGCATCCTTGTCATAGCCTTCAGTAGGCATAAGCCTGATATAGCTTAAAAGGCCCTTTGCCTTAGGCACTTTGATCCTTGCGATTATCTTGCCGTAGGTAAAATCCTTTTTGCCGATCGAAGTGATCCTGCCGGAAAGATATCTCATCTCACCGGAATTATTCGTAGTGATCTTTGGTCTTATGGAAAGGCAGCCGTCTTTTACTTCAATGCAGTCGGTTCCTGAGTATTCCTGCTTCTCGCCGTCGAGCCAGCCCGGCGCACGAGTCTCTGCGTTCCAGAACTCTTCCTTAAGCTGACCTTTATTAAATTCTTCAGCCCAGACAATATGATAATTGTCCGGCAGCGAGACCTTGTTACTCATTGAACCCTTATTCCGTGAGAATGACGGATCTTACTTGTTATCTACTGCCCAAACGTCAGTGTCGTTGCTCCTAGCCATAACGTATTTATAGCAGTCGTCAGCACTGACTTCGAATGCCTTGAAAATATCCTTTACAGCATCGTAGATCGCTTTGCATCTGATGATGTCGACAGTGTCGTGTGCCTGTGAGAAAAGGCCGAAGATAAGCATGTCGTACATCTTGTAGAAGTCGACCTTGAATGCATCGAATTCATTGATGGCTCTTAAGAATAATTCCTTATTCTCAGGCTCATATGTGCGCAGGATATTAAGGAGATGCATCTCCTTCTTAACGCAGCCGGCAATGGCATTTACGCTTGCCTTCATGCCGGGATTAACTGTTCTTGTGTTGTAACGGACGATAGTCATGGAAAGCTCATCTACCATATCGATACAGTCTTCGATATGTCTGGCCATCTGGAAAATAGTGATCCTCTTCTCGGGATCCTGCTCGACCTGATGGAGCTTGTCTGCAAATGCGTGGAAAATATGGTCGCCGTCATCTTCGAGCTTGTTGATGCGTCTGGAGATCGCTACTCTGTCTTCTATCTTTTCGAGCATTCCGAGGAGCTCGACACATTCTTCATTAAGAATCTCAGACAACTGCTGAGCGTGATCAAATAAATATTCGCGATCTTCGTTATTCATTAAACCAAATCCTCCGGACACCAAATAAGACTACTACATCGTTTATTATATATTAACAAAGATATTTTATTCAAGATAATTTACAGTATCAAAGACGGATCTGAGGCAAAGAAAAAGGGTTGTCACAAGACAACCCGTTATTTCTTTTTTGTTTGTTAAGTTAAGTATTAGAGAGCGGAAACCTTTGTGCCGATCTGCTCAGCTTCCTGATTCTCAACAACGAGGTTTACAGACTTAGGTGTGCAAACGAATGTTGTCTTAACAGGTGTAGGCTCAACTCTTCCGCCTAATGCATAAACACCGCCGGAGATGTAGTCAACTACTCTCTGATTCTTATCTGTGTTTGTGAGGTTGCAGATAACGATGTGGCCTTCACGGATGTGATCGCAAACGATCTGGCTTGTTCTGATGTCATAAGGTGTGAGCATTATGACTGTTGCGTTGTGCTGCATTACAGGTGTAGTAACTGCGGGCTGCTCCTGAACGAAGGTGCGAGGCTCCTCATAGTAAGACTCCTCTGCAATAGGCTCTTGCTCGTATGCATCTTCTTCAATGTAGCCCTCTTCCTCACCGTAATAGTTTTCTTCCATCTCATCTTCTACTGGTGTGAACATGCTTCCGAAGAAATTCTTAACGTTAAAAGTGCCCATTTGTTTTTCCTCCTTAATAATTCGCCCGACCAAGGACATTCATATAAGATACTTCGGATATTAACGAACTTTGATTTTCGGCTCAATAGTTTTGGGCAATATGACACAAGAAGGTAACTTAACTCGGGGTTTTATTACAAAATGTAACAAAAATCAGGAATATTTTACCGAACATTGTTACACAGGCTTATATTCGGCTCTGTTACCGAATATTGCCGTGCCGATCCTGATATGCGTGGAACCCTCTAAAATGGCGCTTCTATAGTCCTGGCTCATGCCCATCGAAAGGACATTCCAGCTGTCCAGGCCCGTATATGACTTTAAGTCTTCATATATTACGCGCGTTTTAGCAAAGACTTCCCTGGCCTCGCCTTCATATGTCTCGATAGGAGCCATTGTCATAAGGCCGCAGAGCTTTATAGAGGGCATAGCCATTATCTTATCTATGGCGGGCTTTAATTCATGAGGCGCAAAGCCGTGCTTGCTCTCCTCGCCCGAAACATTCGCCTGTAACAAAACAGCGGTAGTAACATTGTTACTTTCAGATCTCTTGGATATCTCTTCTGCAAGTTCCACTGTATTTACAGAATGTATAAGACTTGTTTTTCCGATAATATATTTAACCTTATTCTTCTGAAGAGTTCCGATGAGATGCCAGTTTACATCAAGCCCCAGGCTCGAAAAACGCTCGACCTTGGGTACCAGTTCCTGTACACGGTTCTCGCCCAGATCGATAAGTCCGCTGCAAGCTGCAGCCTCTGCATACTCCACAGGGAACACCTTCGTGACACCGATCAGGGTCACGCTGCCGGGCTCTCTTCCTGCGAGAGCTTCTGCTTCTCTTATAGATTCTTTTACGGATAAGATATTATCTGAGATCTTGCTTTTAAGTTCTTCCGTGAAATCAAATTCCATATTATTCGACCTTGTCTCCGGGCTTTACAGTCTTAGGATTTGTAATGATAACCGTATTGAGATTCGGAACAGAAGACTTGCCTGCACGTTCGATGATCGCAAATTCTCTGTCGTTATCGAGCAGGATTACCCTAATCTCTTCAACGAAGCCCTGTCTGTTAATATAAACGGATGCCATACCTGAATAATCAGATACAACGATCTTCTCGCACATAAGACCAAGTCCTGTCGCAGTATCTACGAAGGATGCCCTGTAACCTTCCTTATAGAGCCTGTCGAGCTTCTTGAGGTTCGAATAATCGTTAGGTGTAGAGAACGCGACGATCATGCCGCCGTCAGCCAGTACTTCCTTATAGACGACCGTACAGCCTCCGACAGACGTGTTCTGCAGTTCTACCTTGTTGCCTGCTTCATCAGTCTGCGCATTAGGAAGGATCGTAACGTTGAATATTGCTTCTTCACCGAATGTATCAGGGCTGGCGTTAGCTGTAGGAGCTAAGTAAACACAGAAGCATGAAACACCCTTAGGAGCATACACTTCGTTAACAAGGCTCGATACAGAGACTCTCATACCGTCTGTCTCCGTGATAACGATCTCGATGTCGACTGTCCTTAAGTCAAGGAGCGCTTCAACGCTTCTTGAAGTCTCAAATGTAATGAGCATTCCCGACTGGTCATTCTCGCAGCGTACGACCTTGCAGTCATCGATCGCGATACCTTCGGTACGGATATTGATGTCATGAAGCGTGCCTACGGCGAAGTCTGACAACGTCGCATCGTTATTGGACAGATATACTGTCAGATACTGGCTCTCGTTCTGCGCGATCCTTACAACCGGTGCATCTTCTTCGATCGTGAGGTCAGATGAGATAGCACCGACAGAGTTATTTATCAGTCCCTTAACTTCATTAACGGGCATCGTGAGGAAGTTCTTGTAATCTAATGACTCCTCCTTGCCGTCAAGTCTGAAGGATACGATACCGGGCCTGTGCGCGGTTACTTTAGTCGCATACTTTTCGACCTGTGCCTCATAAACAGCTTCATCGCCTCTTAAGACAGCGATCCTTTCATCGTTGAAATCGATCTTACTCATCTCGTCGTCACGCTCGTCAAGGATAACGTTGACGGAAGAACTGTAAGAAGCGAGGTTGCTCAAGTTTCCGCCCATCGCGTCGAACCTGACGGAATCGAGGATCGAGGAAAGGTTCTTGTTATAGTTTCTGTAGATTACGTCTGCTTCGGCAGAACCGCCCGAGAGGATAAGTTCCTGCTGGACGTCTGATATCTGTGTCTGTACATTTCTGAGGCTCTGTACCACGGACTTCATGTCATCGGGAACGACGATAGCGAGTTCCTGACCTTTTGCGACTCTGGAACCTTCCGTGATCTGCGTTACGAGCTCACCGGCGTTAGTACTCCTGATAGTATCCTCATCTCTGACGATCAGGGCTCTCGCACCGATAGTATGTTCAACGCTGCCTACCGTAACAAATGAGAAATTAGGCTTCTCTGCGATATAGTCATACAGGTGGTGTACAACGAATGCGAGCACGAACAAAGCTGAAGCCACAACTACTGCTCCGAGGATTCCATTCCTTATAGCGCGGCTCTCAGCACTCTTCTGGGAAGGGTTCTTACGCTTGAATTCGTTTCTCTCGATCTTCGCCTGTTCCCTGTTTCTTGCTTCTTCCTTGCGCTTCTGCTGCGCTAAGATCTTCTGCTGTTCTCTGGCCCTTGCCCTCTCCTGTGAGGTCATGGGTCTCTTTGAAGAAGGCTTTACCTGGACATTTGAAGCGGAAGCCGTAGGCTTGCCGTTGATGTCAACCTTAGGGATTATGCTGTTGCCCGAAGCGGGAGCTGTTACCTGACCATGCCTTACCTGCTGGGGCTTCTGGCCGCGCTGTACACGGATGGTCTTATCAGCAGGCTTTCCCATCGGACGCTTTGTGCCGTTCCTTAAAGCCTGCTGATTCTTGCCGTAAGGCTTTGCCTGAGGCTTGCCTGACTGTCCTGCAGGTCTGTTTAAAGTTCTGTTTGCGGCAGAGCCGGACACGGGCTTTCCTGACTTGTTCACAGGGCGCGCCGGATTCCCGCTTGCATTTCTCTTAGCGGGTTCATTCGGATTGTTGTACCACTGCTTACCGTCTGCCATATCCGTTAATCCTCAACAACGAGCATGCAGGCAAGTTTAGCCTGTTCCTTTGCAAGGCTTCCCTGCATATATGCGATGAAGGGCGGCTTCATGGGGCCGTCACATGAGAGTTCTGTCGTTGCACCCTGTACGAAAGCGCCTGCAGCCATGATGACCTGGTCGTCATAGCCGGGCATGTCCCACGGTACGGGTGTTACGAAAGAGTCAACCGGAGAGCATGACTGGATGGCAGCACAGAACTTGCTCATCTTATCAGGATCTCCGAATTCGATCGTCTGAACGATATCGCCTCTTACTTCGTCAGCTGCAGGGCTTGTCTTATATCCCTGACCGCCAAGGAGCTCGGCTGCAAAGATCGCACCCTTAAGGCACTCGCCGACGCACTGGGGAGCCGTGAAAAGGCCTCTTGCGATCATGGCATTGGCACCTAACGTAGGACCTACCTCACTGCCCAGGCCAGGAGTCGTAAGGTGTCTTGCGGCATTCTCCACAAGATCTGCCCTGCCTGCGATATAACCGCCTGTCTTGGCGATTCCGCCGCCGGGGTTCTTGATAAGAGATCCTGCGATAACGTCAGCGCCTGCTTCCAGGGGCTCTCTCTTTTCTGTAAATTCGCCGTAGCAGTTATCCACTGCGACGATGATGTCTTCTCTGATTGAATGGGCAAGTGATGCGATCTTCTCGATGTCATCGGTAAGGAGCGCTCTTCTGCCCGTATATCCTCTGGACTTCTGGATGAATACCATCTTTGTCTCAGGCTTTATTGCCGCTCTGATGGCATCCAGATCAGGTGTTCCGTCAGCTTTGAGGTCTACTTCCTCATACTTGATGCCGTAAGACATGAGCGACATGTCATTATTATCGGAAGAAAGGCCGATCGTTGCCATAAGCGTATCGTAAGGTCTGCCTGTAACAGAGAGCATGATGTCGCCGGGTCTTAAAGCTCCGTAGAGCATGGCTGAGATCGCCTGCGAACCTGTGCTTATCTGCCATCTGACATAAGCCTTCTGCGCTTTGAATACCTTCGCGAAAATATTCTCTATCTTCTCCCTGCCCACGTCATCGTAGCCGTAGCCTGATGTAAGTCCCATGTGGGTATCGGAGAATTTCTCGGATCTGAAGGCATCAAGCACCTTCAGTTCGTTAAATGTAACGATATCATCGATACGCGCATAAACGTCAGCAAGCGCCTCTTCAGCCTTGATAGCGGCCTCGATTGCCTTGCCGTTTACACCGTATGCTCTGTAGTTTTCCACTCTGTCCCTGATTATGCTTTCCATAACTTGTAATTATAGCAAAGAAGAGCATTATAACAAAACAAATAACTTGTAATATAGGGGCGTGAATATGTGAAAAAGAGCGATTGCCGTAAATTAGCCGAAAATTGCGAGCTTTAACGCGCCCGGCACGCACTCGAACGTGACCTTATGGCCCGAGAAGTCCTCTCCGTCGTAATTTCCGTTCAGATCCCTGGCACCCGTAGCCGTAACGGTCAGGAACGTAGTCACGAAATTATCGATCTCCTTATAGCCGTCGTGAGTACCGTTCTTGTATTTCGTGATCAGATAAAGAGATCTGAAGAGGCTTACCGCATCGATCGCACAGCAGTTCATAAGACCATCGTCGATAACGGCCTTCGGCGCCGGACAGAAGCCGTCGCCATAGTAGGACGCGTTGCATACAGAGATGAGCGTGTGCTTTGATTTCGGTGAATCGTCAGGCTTGCCGTCTGCTCTTTTCGCGTTGAACTTAAAATCAAAATGCCTATTTCCGAAGAGACACCCGAGAGCGGACGTTGAATAAGCTGTATTCCTTACAAAGCTTGAATTCGGGTGAGCCAGGACCTTGCCCTTCGCCCTTAACTGGACTTCAGTATCAAGGCCGATCGAAGCGACATTGATACACCATGCGGAATTGGCATCGATCTTTTTATCGTTCCTGTCATAGGAAGTGACCTTGATGAGGTCGATATCCTTTACCTTGAAATTATTCCTGAAGACATCACCGATACAGACCTCACAATTGCTCCTGTGATTCTCGTCCATCACGGATCTCGTGAAATCATTGCCTGTACCCAAAGGTATTACAGCTAGAGGCGTAGCAGACTCGGCTAAGGCATTAGCGACTTCATGGATCGTGCCGTCACCGCCGCATGCGATAACGAGGAGATCCTCTTCGCTTGCAGCCTTTGAAGCAACTTCGCCTGCGTGTCCTGCGAACTCGGTATAGACAACACGGGTATCGCTCTCATTTCCTGCGGAATAATCGAAATATGCAGTCTTAAACCTTGCAAGGGCTTTGGATTCAGCTCTGCTGTTAACGATAAATAGCTTCTTCATCTGTAAAGCCGGTTATGCCTTCTTCATGAGCTTCATAACGACATCGATCATGTCATCTACTGTCTTGACCTGATCAAGAAGCTCATCGGGCAAACGGATGTTATATGTCTCCTCGACATCAATAACAAATTCATAGAGTTGAAGCGAATCAAAAGGCAGATCAGTATTGAAAGCCAGATCGGAAGTGATCTCTTCGGGAGATATCTCAAGAGTCTCTGCCATGATTCTAATTACGTCTTCTTTAACTTTCGCTCTAAGATTATCAGAATCAGCCATATTACTTCATCTCCTTATTGGTGTCTGTGGCAACCTGTCTTGCGGTCGCTCTTACGTTCTCACTGCTGTCGTAACGCTTGAGCTGCTGCTCAACGTATCTGTCAACTTCATCAACGAGATCCAACAGATGCTTTCTGTCCTTCTCATCGTAACCTGCAAGGATATGCTTAGCCAATACTCTGTGGAACTTGCTGTTCATTCTGCACGCAAGCTTTCCGTTATGTGTAAGGCTGATCCTTACGATCCTCTTATCGCGCTTATCACGTTCCCTGTGGACATAACCCTTTTTAACAAGTCTGTCTATGGCTACAGTGAGCGTACCCGTAGTAATACCCAGATCTTCTGCGGTATTAGTCATCGTACGGGCTTCATAGGGTCCGATCGCGGTAAGGGTATGCATTTCTGCTATAGACAGGTCCTTGAAATAACCTGCCTGAAGAGATTTCTCTTCGGTCAAAACAACGTTCTCAAAGATCCTGACCAGGGCCTCTGACATGTGTTCTTCTTCGTTAGGCAAGTCCGGTATCTCCTCAGTAATTGATTTACAAATTTATTTTATCATAAAAAATTTAAATCATACGCTCTCTTTACGAGCTTTATTATCGCCGTTTATGAGTATGATCGCGAATACAAGTACAAAGAGTGCAAGGCCTCCTAATATGAGCGTGCCGCCTTCAGGAAGATTGAGCTGGCTGATAAGCTGGTCACCGTATGTTCCCATCAGGTTGAAGAGAATGTGGGCGACAATCGTGATCTTCAAAGAACGGTACTTGTATCTCATGAATCCCAGGAAGAAGCCCAGAACTGAAGCATAGATTCCCTGTACGAGATTCATGTGCATGATTCCGAAAAGAAGGCCTGAGATAAGGATAATGAATACAGGCTTGATGTTGGACTTTTCGAGGAAACCGAAGCAAACGCCTCTGCAGCAGAGTTCCTCAAGGACAGGTCCGAGCAGGATGCCGTATACGATCGTAATGATCGGGCTATCCATAAGGCCCGACGCCTTCATGAGCTCAACATAGTTGTTCATGGTGTTCGGGAATGCCCAGAATGCAACGACGAAAGCTGCTGTAATAAAGAACTGTAGGCCTATTACGACACCGATCGTTGCAAGTATCGATTTGAATCCGAATACGTCCTTAAAACTGACCTTCGGATTCTTCTTTACGAATCCCTTGTAATACCAGATGCTGAATACGATAAGGCCGACAACCGCATAGAGGAGATAAGCGATAAATGCATACTTCTCATTGAAGACCTCAAGGAGCTTCGAACTTACTTCCATAGGATCAGTTGAAGATCCGCTCGTGGTAATATCCAAAGCCGCAATGATCAGAAACGGCACCTGAGTTATTGACTGGATTGCAAGCAATACAGCGACCGGAACGATCGACAGAAAGATAAAACCTACTCTGACTCTCTTCTTCGGTGCTTCAGCTGCAGGCTGAGCTTCCTGAACCGGCTGGACAGGCTGTGCCTGCTGTACCTGCTGATCAACATTGTTCTCTGACATTTTCTTAACCCCCTTGCTTTATCTGAACTTGATTATCGTAACGCCTGCGTCTCCCTCGCCCTGTTCGCCGGCGCGGAAAGACTCTACCCTGTCATCTTTTATCAGCATATCCTGCACGCAGGATCTTAATGCTCCTGTTCCTTTACCGTGTACGATCCTCGCTTCCCTGATGCCCGCAAGGACACAGTCTTCAAGATACTTAGCAAGACTTGATTCTGCTTCAGCCGTCGTCATGCCGATCAGCATGAGTTCGGATCTGGTCGTTGAAGCAGCATTGAACCTTACCTTGCCCATGTCGTCGCCCGAAGACTTGGTCTTAATGACCTTGCCCTTCTGCGAGCCCTTGTTCTTGACCTTCAGGAATTCGTCCCTCTGGGCCTTTGTTGGCATCATGAGCTGGCTCTTCTTAACAGCGATCTTCATGCTTCCGCAAAGGATGTTTACTGTGCCGCTCTTGGACAAGCTTGATTCTGCAACTCCGGTCTGTCCCAAGGACGGAACATAGTAGCATTCGCCTTCGATTACTTCCTTTACGGGCTCGCCGCTTAATGCAACGTTTTCCGTGGCTTCATCGTCTTCCACTTCAAGATCCTGAACACCGGCCCTAAGCTTTCTTCTGATCTTATCAAGCTCTTTCTCGCGCTCAGCCCTGTCCATATCCTTGGATCTTTTCCTTAAGTCACGGAGTTCTTCGCTGATCTCTCTTTCCTGCTCCTGCAGAAGTCTCTTCTGCTCGGCTCTCATGTCATTCAGGATCTTAGTCTTGGACTGCTTGAGCTTAGTGTTCTCTTCTTCGAGACGTGCCTTCTGGGCCTTGAGTTCTATATTGAGCGCATCGTTTTCCTTTGCAAGCTCTTCTGCTCTCTTAGCCTCTTCTTCAGCCTTTGAGAGAAGTTCTTCATATCTCAGTTCATCCGTGGACATCCTTGTTCTTGCATTCTCAAGGATATGCTTTGCAAGGCCTAACTTCCTTGATATTACGAACGCGTTGGAAGAACCCGGCCTGCCCGTAATGAGCTTATATGTAGGAGCCAGCGTTTCCGTATCGAACTCACAGGATGCGTTCATTACGCCTTCCGTGGTCTCAGCATAGCTCTTAAGCTCTCTGTAGTGCGTCGTGGACATTACGATGCAGTTCTTCTTACGCAGCTCTTCTATTATCGATATGGCGAGCGCAGCGCCCTCCGTAGGATCCGTGCCTGAGCCGAGCTCGTCCAGGAGAACCAGAGATTTTCCTCTGATGTTCTTTAAGATGAATACGATATTCGACATATGAGATGAGAACGTTGATAAGCTCTCTTCAATGCTCTGTTCGTCGCCGATATCAGCCAAGACCCTGTCGAAAACGCATACTTCAGAACCGCCGTCAGTCGGTATAGGAAGTCCTGCCATCGTCATGAGTACAAGAAGTCCGCATGTCTTAAGTGATACCGTCTTACCGCCCGTATTGGGACCCGTAACGATAAGTGAGTCGTAACTGTCTCCTACTTTGATGTCGACAGGAACCACGCTCTCCTTGGGGATAAGCGGGTGTCTAGCGCCCTTAAGATCGATCCTGCCTTCCGTATTAAGCTTCGGGCAGAATGAATTATTCTCTACTCCGTATTCGGCCTTCGCGAAAATATAATCCAGACGTGCAGCGATCTCCATGTTGTTTTCGAGCAACGGGCTGATCGATACAACTTCATTCGTAAAGCTCTTTAAGATCCTCTGGATCTCCGCCTGCTCTGCAAAGGTAAGCTCAGCGATCTTATTGTTTGCTTCAACAACGCTCATAGGCTCAATGAAGAGCGTCTGTCCGGAAGATGAAGCACCGTGCACGATGCCTTCGATCCTGCCGTTGAAATCTGCCTTTACGGGAATACAATATCTTCCTTCACGAAGCGTTACGATGCCCTCCTGGAGCATGTCTGCGTGATTTTGGATAACGCGGTCAAGCAAAGACCTGATGCCGCTTGCGATATTCTTGCGCTCTCTTCTTATCGAAGATAATTCCCTGCTCGCTTTATCTGAAACTTCGTCCTGGCCTAAGATCGATGTCTCGATCTTCTCCAAGAGCTTATCTGATGTCTCAAGCTTATCCGCGTAAGCACAGACATCAGGCTCAGTCTCATCGACCAGCGGAGAGCCTGCCGACCTTGCCTTTGAAATGGCCCTTCTTATCTCATCGGAAGCCTTCAGGAATGAAGCGACTTCCAGTAGCTGTCCGCATGTTAATGTGCCGTCAGCCTTCGCATAAGTAATTGCTTCTCTTAAGTCTCTCATGCCGCCTAAAGGAAGCATTCCGAATCTTAAGATGTGGTCCATTGCCTGCCTTGAGCAGGACAGTTCCTTTGCCACATGATCAACATCACAAACAGGAGCCATGTCCCTGCAAAGCTCACGTCCGTAAGACGTTCTCGCTTTTGCGGTAACGCTGTCCCTGATCTTCGTAAATTCAAGCGTATTTAAGACGCGCCCGCGGATCTTCTTCCGCTCAAGGCTCTCTTCAAAGCTTAAGAATTCATACATAGTCGGCTATCCCCTACTGACCTGTAAGATCAACCAAGCCTCTTGATATTCTCGATGATGTCGGGAGTAATGGTCTTTGTCATTGCAAGACCTTCCTCGATATCGACATCGGAGATCTCTCCGTGCTGCTGGACTACAAGTCTGTTAAATCTCTTCTCAACGAGGCAGTCGATGGCCTTGATGCCCATAAGGCTTGCCATTGTCCTGTCTCTTAATGTCGGCGAACCGCCTCTCTGGAGGTGTCCGAGGATCGTGGGACGTGCCTCGATGCCTGTAGCCTCTTCGATCTGCTTGGCGATCTCTTCAGCGTGGCCGACGCCTTCTGCAACGATAACGATATAGTGCTTCTTGCCGGTATTTCTGCCGTCAAGGATAACTCTCAACACGTCCTTATTGAAGTCATAAGGAACTTCAGGAATGAGGATGCTCTCAGCACCCGTAGCGATACCTACGTTAAGCGCGATCCAGCCTGCATGTCTGCCCATTACTTCGATAACGCTGCAGCGCTCATGTGATGAAGCCGTATCTCTTAACTTGTCGATGCACTGCATTGCAGTATTCATCGCAGTATCGTAACCGATCGTATATTCTGTGGAAGCGATGTCGTTGTCGATCGTACCGGGCATGCCTACTACAGGGATTCCGATCCTTGCAAGAGCTCTTGCGCCCTTATAGGAACCGTCACCTCCGATTACGATAAGCGCATCAAGATCGTAAGCTTCCATCATCTTGGCGCCCTTGAGAACGCCCTGGTCAGTCATGAAAGACTGTGATCTTGCGGTCATGAGGAACGTGCCGCCGCGCTGGAGTGTCTCTGATACGCTCCTGCCGTCGAGCTGCTTGATCTCGCCCTTCCAGAGTCCGTGATAGCCTCTGGTTACGCCATACATCTCAAATCCTGCATTTATACCGGCTCTTACAACGGCTCTTATTGCCGCATTCATTCCCGGAGCATCACCGCCGCTCGTAAGCACGCCTACGCGCTTAACCGGCTCAACGGTGCTCTTGTCTACTTCGTCATAATTTAAAGCCTTAAGGCTGTTGATCTCGGGAAGGTTACTCTCGTCATAAAGAAGTCTGCCCATACAAATGCCTCCGAAACATCAAAAGATTTTCAGAGATTATTATACACTAAATAAGAAAAAGGTTGTTGGATATCAGTCATCCAGCTTTATCGAATCCAATACCTCGGTAATATTGTCGTGGAATACGAGATGTGCGTTCCTGTCCGCAAACGTCTTATCCCTGTTGATTATTACCAGATACTTGCCTGAGAAATCATAAGCCAGTGAAGCTGCCGGCTGAACAGCCAGCGAAGTGCCGCCGATGATAAGGCAGTCTGCCCTGAACACTAATCTCTTGGATTCTATCCATGCAGTTTGAGGAAGTCCTTCGCCGTAAAGCGTAACGTCAGGCCTTACCATGCCGCCGCATTTGGGGCATTTGGGAATCGGGCCTTCTGATTTGAAGATGAAGTCGAAAGGATATTGCTCATGGCACTTCATGCAGTAGTTGCGGTATGTTGTGCCATGAACCTCCTGGACATTCTTGCTTCCTGCTCTCTGATGAAGTCCGTCGATATTCTGCGTGATGATGCCGTCGAGTTTTCCGGCCTTCTCCATCTCTGCGAGCTTATAGTGGGCTCTGTTAGGCTCGATTCCAGCAGTATTGAGCTTCTGTCTGTAGAACTCATAGAAGACATCCGGGTGGTCGACAAGACAATCAATGCTGAGGAGATATTCAGGACTGTACCTGTCGAACTTTACATCATGCTGGTTATAAAGGCCGTCCTTGCTCCTGAAGTCCGGAATGCCGCTCTCTGTCGACACGCCGGCTCCGCCGAAAAAGACAATGTGATTGCATTCTCTTACTATCCTGTTAAGTTCAGCAACTTTCTGTTCGTCCATAAGGCTCTCCTCCTTAGATCATCTCGATATTGTCTTCACCTACTAATTCAGCGAGTTTTCTAAGCACCGCCTCATCAGGCGCAATGCTGCACATGTTATCAAGTCTCAGTACGCTCTTGTCGGCTTCGAAAAGAACATCTACCGGCATATTGCCGTGGAAATATGCAAGGAAGTTCAAAAGCCTGTTAAAGCCCTTAGAATCAGGCTTGCCATAATAGTGGATCCTTAAGACTCCTCCGCCTGTCTCATTCAAAGGTACCTTTGCAGGAGCTTCCTGCTTAGGCTCTACAGGAGCAGATGAAGGAGCCTTAGTATTTACAACAGGTACCTGAACAGGCTTTGCGATCTGCGCGCCGTCCCTTTCCCTTAATGCAGTCTGGTATCCCCTGTCATTTTTTATCATACTCAGGAACGAAGGATCGTCAGATAATTCGAATACGGAATCTGCGAACATCGAGAGCTCTCCACCTTCTCTCATCTGTCTTCTTCCGACGAAGAGATAAGGCTTATTCTTCTCGACCATTCTGTTGTATGTATCGAAATTCTTTCCGAAAAGAAGCACTTCAAATGCACCGCTTAAGTCCTCACAGGTGATGGTGCTCATCATGGTCTTTTTCTTCGTGTAGCCCGTGCGCTTATCGGTTACCATTCCGCACATAGCGACCTGCTTGCCGTCATCCAATGCATCACTTCCTGAGAGCGATAAGATGTCCGATGCTTCAGACATATCGAACGTAGCTATCTCGGATATCAGCTTTGTATAAGAAGCAAGCGGATTGCCGGACAGGTAGATCCCTACCATCTCCTTCTCGTAACCGAGCTTCTGCGCTTCAGGATACTCGGGTATGTCAGGAATAAAGATAGACGGTCCGGCTGACTCGCTGCCGCCAAAATCAAAGAGTGATAACTGTCCTTCGATATTGCGGCTCTCGGAATGTGCGATCCTGTCTAATTCAGTCTGCACGCAGGCTGTCATCTGCGCTCTCGTAAGGCCGAAAGAATCCATGCACGAAGCAAGTATCAAGGCTTCGGCAACATTCTTCTTAACACCGATCTTAGCGCCTCTTACAACGAAGTCTTCAAAGGACTTATACTCGCCGTTCTTATCCCTGTCATTCAGGATATCGAGAACTGCTCCTTCACCGACGTTCTTGATAACGGTAAGACCTATTCTTATCTTGCGGTCACCTTCCGTCGTGAAGCGTTCGCGGCTCTTGTTGATATCAGGAGGCAGGACTTCGATTCCCATCGCAGAGCAGCAGGAAATATAATACGAAGCTTTGCCCAGATCATTTCTGAATGAGTTAAGCGTTGCAGCCATGAACTCGGTCGGATAGTAATACTTGAAATATGCCGTCCAGTAACCTACGACCGCATAGCATGCAGCATGTGATTTGTTGAATGCATAACCTGCAAAGCCCGCAACGTCATCGAAGATCTTTGCAGCGGTCTTCTCGGGAACGCCGCGCTTGATACAGCCGTCGATCTGACGTCCCTTGTCATCTATACCGCCATACATGAAGAGGTTCCTGTAGTTCTCCATTATGGACTTCTTCTTTTTGCTCATCGCACGTCTGATGTTATCGGACTGACCCATCGAGAAGCCTGCAAGATCTCTTACGATCTGCATTACCTGCTCCTGATAGATCGCGCATCCGTAAGTGACGTTAAGGATGGGCTCTAACAGCGGGTGGTCGTATGTGATATGTGAAGGATTCTTCTTGCAGTCAACATACTTTGGGATCTGGTCCATAGGACCCGGTCTGTAAAGCGAGATGCCGGCGATTATGTCTTCTAAGCTTCCCGGCTCTAACTGCTTCATGAATGAAGTCATGCCGCGGCTCTCAAGCTGGAATATGCCGACCGTCTCGCCTCTGCCGATCATCTTGAAGATCTCAGGATCATCTAACGGTATGCGGTCAAGATCGATCGTCTTGCCGTAGTTATTCTTTACGAGTTCAACACAGTCCTGCAAAACTGTGAGCGTTCGAAGTCCCAAAAAGTCGAACTTAAGAAGGCCGATGCTCTCGACATCCGTTTTTGCAAACTGCACAGCCACAGTATCGTCATTTACCGCCAGAGGCGCGATATCGGTAATGTCCTTACCTGATATGATTATTCCCGCAGCGTGCGTTCCCGCGTTACGCGGAAGGCCTTCTACACGCATTGCCATATCGATTACTTTATGCGCATCAGGATCTGTATCATATGCTTCCTTGAATTCAGTGCTGATCTCGAGCGCCTGCTTCAAGGTCATGCCCACCGTGAACGGGATCATCTTCGTGAGCTTGTTGCTCTGTGCAATAGGCATGTTGAGAACTCTCGCGACGTCCTTTACCGCCTGCCTTGCAGCGAGTGTGCCGAAAGTGATTACGTGGGCAACCCTCGTCTTGCCGTATTTCTCCGTAACGTAATCGATCGCGATCTGTCTGCGCTCATCATTGAAGTCGACGTCGAAGTCCGGCATCGATACTCTTTCAGAGTTTAAGAATCTCTCGAAAACAAGGCCGTATCTGATCGGGTCGATATCCGTGATACCGACTGCATATGCGACTAATGAACCTGCGCCGGAACCTCTTCCGGGTCCTACGATAACGCCGTGTGTCTTCGCATAATTAATGAAGTCCCAGACGATGAGATAGTAATCCGTATAGCCCATGCTGTTGATAACGGAGAGCTCATATTCGGCGCGCTTCATATAGTCATCAACGCTTCCCGTGGGAGGTGTTATCTCAAATCTCTTCTTGAGTCCCTTGTACGTAAGATCTGCCAGGTATTCGGCGTGATCCTTATAGCCTTCAGGAACTTCATATACAGGAAGATGAATGGTCTCAAAATCATATTCCGCATGACACATGTCAGCGATCTTTCCCGTATTCTCTATAGCCTCGGAAAGCTCAGGGAAAAAGCGTCTCATCTCAGTCTCTGACTTCACATAGAAATCATTGCAGGACATGCGCATACGGTTCTCGTCATCTATCCTTGCCGCGGTTGAAATGCATAGGAGGATATCCTGCGCTTCATAGTCGTCCTTCATCAGATAGTGACAGTCGTTTGTCGCTACAAGAGGGATGCCTGTCTCATTTGAGAGCTTAACAAGAGCAGCATTTACCTTTGCCTGTTCAGGCATGGTATTTGCCTGGATCTCAAGATAGTAATTGCCCCTGCCGAAGAGGTTGTCGTACCAGAGGGCAGTCTGTGCAGCCTTCTCAGGTTCGCCGTTAAGTATAAACGAAGACAGCTTTCCGGCTATGCATCCGGAAAGGCATATCAATCCTTCGTGCCACTTCTCAAGGAGTTCCTCATCGATCCTCGGACGTCTGTAAAAGCCTTCGGTAAAGCCTGCCGATACGAGCCTGTTGAGATTGGCAAGACCTACGTTGTCTTTTGCCAGAAGGATCAGGTGATTATAGTATTTGTCTTCCCTTCCCGGGACGACTGTCTTATCGAATCTGGAACCGGGCGCAACATAGACCTCGCAGCCGATTATCGGGTGGATACCGTTAGCCTTCATCTCGCGGTAGAAAGAGACTGCGCCGTACATTACACCGTGATCGGTTATGGCGCATGAAGTCATGCCCATGTCCTTAAGTCTTTGCGCAAGATCCTTTATCTTGATCGCGCCGTCAAGAAGACTGTATTCAGTATGAAGATGTAAGTGACAAAAGCCGCTCATTTCTTCCCCTTAAGTTCGATGATAATATCTCTGATCTCAGCTGCTCTCTCGAAATCCAAGTCCTTGGCAGCTTTGGTCATCTCTACCGTAAGCTTCTCGATAAGCTTCTTGTTCTCTTCTTCCGTACCGCCGGATACGCCTTCGTTAATGAGCCTTGCAGCATCGATGCCGCCGCTCTTTGAACCTTTGCCTCTGCCCTTGCCGGAATCCTTGCTACTCTCGGCAACGATATCAAAGACATCTCTTACAGCCTTCTTTATCGTTCTGGGCGTGATGTTATTAACTCTATTGTACTCCTGCTGGATCTTTCTTCTACGGTTTGTCTCGGATACGGCATTCATCATTGAATCCGTTACCTCATCAGCATAAAGGACTACTCTTCCGTGATCATTACGCGCGCATCTTCCGATGATCTGGATCAACGATCTCTCGGATCTTAAGAATCCTTCCTTATCGGCATCAAGGATCATCAGGAGCGATACTTCAGGCAGGTCGATACCTTCCCTCAAGAGATTGATACCGACGATCACATCGACCTCATCATTACGCAGCTGGTTAAGTATCTGCATACGCTCAACTGCCTTGATATCGGAATGCAGATAAGTGACCCTGATATTCTCTTTCTTAAGGAAGTCCGTTAAGTCTTCGGCCATCCTCTTTGTGAGTGTCATGATAAGGCTCTTATCGCCTGTCTTCTTCTGTTCTTTGAGCATAGCCAGGATATCTTCAATCTGGCCTTCAACCGGACGGATGAATATCTCAGGCTCCAAAAGACCTGTAGGTCTTATCATCTGCTCTACAACCTGTTCGCTGTGTTCCTTCTCATAATCTGCAGGCGTGGCGCTGACAAAGATCGTCTGTCCCATCCTCTGTTCGAATTCGGCAAATTTAAGAGGTCTGTTATCGAATGCGGAAGGAAGTCTGAAGCCGTATTGTACGAGCATCTCCTTACGTGATCTGTCACCGTTATACATGGCGCCTATCTGAGGAATGGTCTGGTGTGACTCGTCGATAAACAACAGGAAATCATCCGGGAAGAAGTCCATCAGCGTGCAGGGCGGTTCACCCTCTTCTCTGCCCGCGATGTGCCTTGAATAGTTCTCAATGCCCTTGCAAAAGCCCGTCTCCCTCAACATATCCATGTCGTAACGGGTACGCTGTTCCAGACGGTATGCTGCGATCATGTCGCCGGCGTCCCTTAATTCCTTAAGCCTTACCTCGAGTTCGGCTTCGATCCTGTCTATTGCCTTGTTGAGCTTCGCCCTGCCCGTGGCATAGTGGGATGCCGGGAATAATTCGATATAGTCTTTTGTAAATTCGGTCTTGCCCGTTATGGCATCAACATAACTTATCTTATCGATCTCATCACCGAAGAAACTGATTCTCGTGAGCGTATGTTCCGAATCAGGAGTCCAGATGTCGATGACATCTCCTTTACGTCTGAAGCAGCCTCTAGAGAGGTCAAAATCATTCCTCGTATACTGCATGTTGATAAGCTGCGCCATGACGTTATCCATGGGGATCTCAAGGCCGGTCTCTAGCATCAGCGCAAGTGAGAGATAATCTTCCTTCTCACCGATACCGTAGATGCAGGATACGGATGCCACGATGATAACGTCGTCCCTTGTAAGCAGCGACTTCGTTGCCTCATGGCGCATACGGTCAATCTCGTCATTGATCGACGAATCCTTCTCGATATAAGTATCGGTAGCAGCGATATACGCTTCAGGCTGATAGTAATCGTAGTAGGAGATGAAATACTCTACGGCATTCTCAGGAAATAATTCCTTGAACTCGGCATAGAGCTGGCCTGCCAGAGTCTTGTTATGGGCAAGCACAAGTGTAGGACGCTGGACTCGCTCTATTATGTTCGCCATGGTAAATGTCTTGCCTGAACCCGTAACACCCAGAAGTGTCTGGCCGCGCATGCCGTCATTAATACCCTGGACCAGGTTATTGATGGCTTCCGGCTGATCGCCTGACGGCTTAAAATCAGATACAAGTTTGAACATATATCACGCGTCCCGACAAAAAAATAATTCTACAAAGAAACTATACCAAATCTTTGTAGAATTATCTTAGAACGTTTGTTTGTTTAATGCAATACGCAGGAGGATTATTGGCCGCTTATCGGGGCACTGTCGAATAACTCCATAACGCGCTCTTTTGTAGGCGGATTCGTTCCTTCAGTCTCAGCTTCCGCACCTGCTAAAGCCATGCAGAGCCTGAACGAGTCTTCTGAAGACATTCCGGTCTCAGAAGCATAAGCAAGGCCTGCAGTCATTGCGTCTCCGCAGCCTGTGGTGCAGTTGGCCTTAACGTCAAGAGCTCTCGTATATGTGGCTTCCATGTCCCTGCTCGCGAAAACGGCACCTACGACACCCATTGAGATAAGGCATCTGGTAATGCCTCTCAGGACGAGATCGCCTGCTTCATATTTCGCGCTGTCAGCATCGTTATCGATGCAGAGTTCCTCACATGTGGGCTTTACGGCATAAGGCTTTTCTTCAAGAGCTTCTCTTAAGTATTCATCTGAAGCGTCGAGAATGACCTTTACGCCTTCGACTTCCTTAAAGCTCCTGATAAGTTCGGCATAGATATCAGTAGGAGATCCGAGCGGAGGTCTTCCTGAGATAACGACTGTATCGCCGCTTACGATCTTGGAACGGATAAGGTTCTTGAGTTCGTCAACGGTATCCCTGTCGTACTGGGGACCGTTGCCGTTAATATCCGTGGTTACACCGTTCTCGCCGGTGATCTTGATATTTGTTCTTGTGTTGCCTGTAGGATATCTGACACTGATCACTTCAGCGCCGATAGCGTCGAGCATACGGAGGAGCCTGTCGCCGTCCTCACCGCAGATACCGATGCAGATAACGGAATCCTGGCCCATTACCTTAAGTGTCTTGGATACGTTTATGCCTTTTCCACCGGGGTCGGTCCTCTCAGCATAAGACTGATTGATACTGCCGGGCAAAAGTCCTTCTCTGACATGAAGGCTTACATCAACTGCAGGATTAAGAGTAATTGTATAGATCATGACTCATGCCTTCCTTTTCAGTGTCTTAAGATAATCTTTCTGTTCGGGTGTAATTCTATAACTTTCTACTGCTTTCTGAATCGATTTATTGTGTGTCCAAATGTCTAATTTCTGCTTCTCTATATATGGTAAAGTTGCGTCATATTGTTTTGCAAGAGCAGTTGCAAAATACCAGGCGATCATCATGTTGACATAATACTCGTCGGATCTTATTTTCGAGACCTTGGTAAGATAAGTGGTCTTAAAGTCCTCATCAAGGAAATGCTCCATAAGCATACCGATGCCGAATCTCTTCACGTAAGTAAGATCAGACTTGATCCATTTATCCGTGTATTCGAGAAGAAGATCCTTATGCTTCTTGAAGACCTTCGGAGACATCTGGTCGCATGTTGCCCAGTTATCAACGAACGGTAAGAACTTATCGACGAGTTCTATCGCTTTTGCGGCATCTTTCATGCCTGAAAGAATGAATGCGTGGAGCTGGTTCTCTTCAAAATATTTATGTGGAAGATCGTTAAGGAATGAATCGATGTCTTCCCTCTTGGAAAGCTCTTTTGCAAAGGACCTTAAAGCCGGAGTCCTGACGCCTATTATCGAATCCGGATCAACAGTAGGGATTATGGTTATCTGCATGTCGCGGTAACCTTCGTCCTGTAGAGATACTAACTCTTTATAGATATCACCGGAGATCATAGGAAAATCAGAATACGAGATACATTATGATCGCTGTTGCGACACCGAGCACAAATCCTGCCGCAACCTGCAAAGGTGTGTGGCCGAGGAGTTCCTTGAGCTTCTCTTCGTTGGGAAGATCCGTGCCTGTAACTTTCTCAAACATGTCTGCCATGACGTTAAGAAGCTCAGCCTGTTTGCCGGCCTGATATCTTACGTTCATCGCGTCATGCATTACAACGATCGCGAGGATCATCGCAACGGCGAAAACAGGAGAATCAAAACCGTTATAAAGGCCTGCAGCGATCGCAACCGAAGTAACGGTCGCAGAGTGGCCGGAAGGCATACCTCCGTCACCAAAGAGCCTCTCAATACTGAATTTCTTTGTCAAAATAAAATTGCTGATGCATTTAAAGACCTGGGCCAAAAACCAGGAAACAACTCCTACGACCAGGATCTTATTTGTTACTATCTGCAGAAGGAAATCCATGCTATCCCTTTCATAACCGAAAATCTAACTTATTTTACCCCATAAACGGCAAAAATAAAGACTGTCAAAATAGCACAAACAAAAAGATGCCGTAGCTTTTAACTACGGCATCTCTACAAACAAACTCAAAACTCTTATCCAAAGTGGTCTCGTTCTTACGCTTTTGATAATACAGTACCATTAAGGCATCACAACGGAACATTTGTTAACAATATGTGAATAAACGAGCCGAATTTTGAAGTCTTAGTCATAATAATCAAATTCGAGATCACAGACCTTAACGGTATCGCCTTCCTTGACGCCCATCTTCTTGAGTTCCTCGAAAACACCCTCGTTCTCAAGTGTTCTCTGGAAGAAGTTCGTAGATTCGGTGTCTCCGAAGTTTGTGGAATTGAAGATCTTGTTGATCCACTTTCCTGTTACTTCGAAATTGCCGTCTTCGTTGATGATGATCTCATATTTCTTGCCTTCATCAAATGTGTAGACTCTCTCGCTGCCGTCTGCAATATCGTGGAGGACCGTAGGAGGCAGTTTGGATACTGCTTCAGTGATCTTGTCAGCTAA
Source organism: Oscillospiraceae bacterium (assembly GCA_902780785.1). Lineage (GTDB taxonomy): Bacteria > Bacillota > Clostridia > Saccharofermentanales > Saccharofermentanaceae > Saccharofermentans. The sequence continues at coordinate 240,629 of CACZGS010000003.1, forward strand.
TTCCCTGATACCGATCTGGCCTGCTGCGGAGATGAGATATACATCTTCATAGCCCAATGCTTTGACTTCATCGACAAACTTCTGAGCGTCCTCGTCGGATACGCCGTCGCACTTGTTGCCGACAACGATCTGAGGTCTTGAAGCGAGCTCAAGGCTGAATTCCTCAAGTTCTTTATTGATTGTCTTGAAGTCATCCATCGGATCCCTGCCGTCTGTGCCTGAGAGATCCACAACATGAACGAGAAGTCTTGTTCTCTCGATATGTCTTAAGAAGTCGTGGCCTAAGCCTGCGCCTTCGTGAGCATTCTCGATGATGCCCGGAATGTCTGCGATGACATATGAGAAATCATCCTTGCTGACAACGCCCAGAACGGGTTCCAATGTCGTGAAAGGATAGTCTGCGATCTTCGGCTTTGCTCTTGTAAGGACTGAGAGCAGCGTTGATTTTCCCGCATTGGGGAAGCCTACAAGACCGACGTCTGCGATGAGCTTTAACTCGATAGCGAGTTCTCTCTCCTCACCGTGTGATCCCGGTGTGGCAAACTGCGGTGCCTGTCTGATGGAATTTGCATAATGCATGTTGCCGAGTCCGCCCTTGCCGCCTCTTGCGACAATGATCTTCTGACCTGCTTCAGTGAGGTCAGCGATGATCTCGCCGGATTCGACATCTTTTACGACAGTGCCGACGGGAACACCGATGATAAGGTCTTCGCCGCGCTTGCCGTACATCTTTTTGCTCATGCCCTTTGCACCGTTCTGTGCAATGAACTTGTGCTTGAATCTGAAGTTCTGAAGGCTCGTCAGATTCGGTGCGGCCTGCAAAACAACATTTCCGCCGTCGCCGCCGTCACCACCGTCGGGTCCGCCGTTGGTAATATACTTCTCGGTATGGAAGCTGAGACAACCGTTGCCGCCGTCTCCGGCTTTAACATAAATCTTAGAGTGATCTATAAACATCTGATTCTCCTAAATACAAGAGCAGTCCAATCGCTATAGTAGCGACAGACTGCTCATCTTGGTTTCTTCTGGATACCTAAATTAGGCTACAGGATAAACGCTAACCTGCTTCTTATCCTTGCCCATACGCTCATACTTGACTGTACCGTCAATCAAAGCGAAAAGTGTATCATCGGATCCGATACCAACGTTTGTGCCGGGATGGATCTTTGTGCCACGCTGTCTAACAAGGATATTGCCGGCCAGAACTGACTGTCCGTCACCTTTCTTCGCTCCTAATCTCTTGGACTGGGACTCACGGCCGTTCTTGGTGGAACCCATTCCCTTCTTATGTGCGAAGAGCTGTAAATTAAACTTAATCATAATTACACCTCCGGTGTTCTTGAATGAATTATCTCTACGTACTTCTTCTTACTGTCGTTATAATCTCTTGCTATCCCGATAAGACCTAACTCGGCGGTCCTCATAATTACCTGAGCCCTGTCCTTAGTCTCATCGTCTCCCAGATCGGGAACCGTTATCCTTAAGTTGACATCCTCTGTGCCTTCATTGCTGATACGGAAGAAAGATTCGCTGTCGTAACCGCAAATATCTTCCAGGGCGCTAGCAGCAGTAAACAAAAGTGTTGAAACTGCGCTGCAGATAATGTCTCTGCCGGGGTCATCGTATCCTGCATGCCCGTTGGCATATATAGCGCAGATACGGGAGTTTTCCCTATTGACGATAACGGAAATCATAAGCTTTCAAGCCCTGACTTACGCGTTGATAGCCTTGATAAGTACACGTGTGTAAGGCTGTCTGTGGCCATTCTTTCTTCTGTAGCCCTTCTTAGCCTTGTACTTAGAGACGATAACCTTCTTATTTCTTCCCTGCTTAACGATCTCACCGGTTACTGTAGCCTTAACATCACCAGCTACGATACCGTTGTCATCAGATACTGCAAGTACTTCATCGAAAGTAACCTGGCTGCCAGCCTCACCTTCAAGCTTCTCAACGAAGATCTCATCGTCAACAGAAACCTTGTACTGCTTGCCGCCTGTCTTAATTACTGCGTACATATTCGTTCCTCCTGTTCTTCCAGTCTCGCTGCATAAAACCAAGGCATCGCTATAAAAAAGCGCATTTAAAATAGCCCGTCGCATGCGGTCACCCGCGTATAATACACCGAAGGGTAAGCCAAAGTCAACAATTATTTTATATATAGGGAACTTTTTGCTCCCTTAAGGTCACCCTGCCAGGAATACCACGATGCCTGCAATGATACCGAAGACTAATCCGGAGACCTCATAATAGTCCGAGATGCGCTTGATCGGGATGGCGCAGACGCAAGGCAGGACGCTGATCCCCACACCTACTGCGGAATATACGGCAAGTTCCTCATTTCCCTGCATCAGTCCGATGACCAGAAGGACCGCGGAAGGTACCAGCGACTCGATGAAATATGCAGGGCTCGCAAAATAAGCCGTTCTTCCCTGACCTGATGCCTTGGATTTCTTGTCAGAAAGGATCAATGCTACGGCAGAAAGGCTCATTACGATAAATACGATAAGAGCATTTATCCAGTTAGAACTGTTGGTAAAGGCCTTCTCAATATTCGTAACGTTCAGAGCCGTTCCGGTGATCACCATGATCTCGACAAGGCCGATAAAGATCGACGCGAGGAATATGGGGAAACCGTCATCTTTTCTGGAATACTTGAACTTGTTGCTCAAAAGGAGCTTTATCTGGGCAAGTGCCATAAGCGCAATGATAAGGACCGGCGCATAAAGGCCTACATATTTCGCGTACATCCTGACCTGGGGTATGAAGGTAAGCACGATACCTGAGAGCGCGAGCCAGCCTGAAAGACCCAGGAATATTATCGCGCCAAGGCTGTCACGGCCCTTAAGCTCTTTTCTGGCCTTCTCGGGAACTGCGACAGGCACCATGAACAGGAACAGCGCCAGCGCTGCTACCGATATGAATATCGCGATTATGAGGATGACCTGTCTTACGGCGATCCTTGAATAAGAATAGTCTTTTCCGAATGTCGTTCCGAGATACTGGGAGAGCTCATTCTGGAAATTAATAGAAGATATAAGGCCTGAAGTGCCCAGATCTATCGAATAAAGGGAGAGATATCTCTTCTGGTTCGGAGATACGAATACTTTGGAAGAGAACATCCTGCCTCTCTGCGTGGGATGTCCGTACATGGTATCAACGCCTGAGATCTTCTCGAAGATCATCTGTGCGCCGGAAAGGTCGTTGGAAGTCTTGGCATTGCTGTCAAAACCGAATATCGCACAAGGCACGTCCGGATTGTCGCTGGTATATTTTGCGAGTGACGCATTGCCGGGATAATCAGGCAGGACAAGGACATATCCTTCAACATTGTCAGTACCTGACGAGATAAGATCGTCCATGATCTTGAAAGCATCCTTGCCGACGGCGCAGACAACGACTTTATTCTTACTGTAGCCTTTGGGCATCTCATAAACATAGCTCTCGTCATCCAGGTGCTTACCGGGTTCGATTATCTCGAAATCAAAATCGGCAGCCGCAAGGCTGTTCCTTAATGATACTTCAGGGATCGCAGAGCCGTCATTAAAGATCAGGAGGGTCCTCTTCGCATCCTTGGTCCCGATAAAGGTTATAAGGTACAGCACAAACAAAGTAACAGCCATGACAAAAGCCAGAAGCAATGCATACCACGCCATCTTAGGGATCTTCAGAGGCCTAAGCTTTCTGAACCCGTATTGCGGCGCGATCTTATTTTCTATGGGCTTTGTAACGGACGTTTTCTTCATCTTGTCTTAAGGGCAAAGCTCGTCGCCCAATTCCCTTATATCTTCAGGTCCTAAGATCAGGATAATGTCGCCGGGCTTTATGAGCTCGTCGATCCTCTTCTTAAGGTCTTCCCTGTTCTCATAGAACTCGGCATTGCCTTTGCCGGTGCGCTGATTGATAGCATCCGCGATCATCCTGCTCGACATTCCGAGATCATCGCTCTCCCTGTCGGAGAATATCTCAGCAAACAATATCTTTTTGCACGGCAGAAGGCTTGTTACATAGTCTTCGAAAAGGAGCTTTGTACGGTTGAACGTCAGGGGCTGGAAGACAACTAAGATATCGCCGTGAGGCATGTTGGAAGCAGCTTCGATGGTAGCTCTTGCGGCTGTCGGGTGATGTGCGTAGTCAACTACGACGTCACAGCCCTTATACTTACCCTTGACGGTATATCTTCCGTCAGCGCCGCCGAAATCATCGAGAGCGCTCTTAATAGCTTCGGGTGAAGCGCCGTTAAGATATGCTGCGGCAGCCGCATTCAAAGCATTTGCAATGTTGTGGCGTCCCGGGATCCTAAGCTTTACGCTGATCCTCTGCTTGTCGTTGATAACGATATCGAATTCGGGAAGTCCGTTATTGAATGTGATGTTCTCGGCAACAAAATCAGCCTTTCTGCCGGTAACCACGCATTTTTCGCTGTCTGTGGCGCATGTAACGACCTTGGGGAACTGCCTTCCCGTATTGTCGAAATATTCCTTTGCTTCGGCAAGTGCCCTTGCGATGTTGCCGTCGTGGCCTGATACGACCACATATCCGTCATCGTCGACAAGTCTTACGAAGCGCGCGAAAACATCGATTACGTCTTCGATCGTCGGATAGCAGTCAACGTGGTCGTGATCGATATTCGTGATGACAGCTGTCGTGGAAGAGAAATTCAGGAACGATCTGTTGAACTCACAGGCCTCAGATACCAGAAGGTCATGTGAACCCGTTCTGATAGTGCCGTTAAAGATATCGAGATCGGCACCGAGATGGACCGTCGGGTCAAGACCTGCATCGATCATCATTAGAGATATCATCGAAGTTGTAGTCGTCTTACCGTGTGTGCCGGAGACGTTGATCACGTTCTTATATGTTCTTGTGAAGGCGCCGAGGAATTCGGCTCTGTCAAAGATCTGGAGATCGAGTTCGGTCGCTCTCTTCACTTCTTCGTTGTGAGGAAGGATAGCAGCCGTCTTTACAAGATAATCAGGCTTAAAGTCATCGATATTGGAAGCGATCTGGCTGTTGTAGATCTTTATTCCCTGCTCTTCCAAGATGGCTGTTCTCTCGGACGGATGGTTATCGGAGCCTCCGACAACGAATCCCGCATGCTGCGCGAGCCTTGCAAGGCCGTTCATGGAGATGCCTCCGATACCTATGAAATAGATACGTGAGCCCTTCTGTATATCATTCAATGTAAAACTTTTAGGTTCTAACACAATAGATCACTTCCTGTTTCCGCTTTAAAATTTCCCAGTAATTATACTATTTTAGGAACGCACGGCAAAATCGCCGACTACGGCATTCGTAAATGAAATGAGATCTGAAGGCTTCATCTTGAGCTGTACGCCCCTCTGGCCGGCACTTACGCAGATATTGTCGATGAGCTCTGCCATCTCATCAATAAAGGTCCTGTACTGCTTCTTCATTCCGATAGGAGAGCAGCCGCCTCTGATATAGCCCGTAACGTTCAGGAGATCCTTAACGTGGATAAGGTCTACCCTCTTAACGCCTGCCAGCACCGCAGCCTTCTTAAGGTCGATCTCATCATCGACCGAGATGCAGAAGACAAGGTATTCGCCCTTGTCGGATACCGCGGTCAGGGTCTTAAAGACTTCCTCATAGGGAATACCCAAGTATTCGGCGACGTGATGACCGTCAAGATCATTCTCGTCATATTCGTATTCCTCATAGGTATAAGGCACTCCCGCCTTATCCAGTATCCTCATTGCATTTGTCTTTTTGAACTGTGCCATTTTGCTCTCCTTAGCGATATGCTCCCGCATATTCTATCTTTATTGCCAAGCGGTTTCAAATTGATAAAATAAACTAAACATTGAGACATTAGGAGTAACTTATGCTTAACAAAGAATATCCTCTGCACGACATGAATGTTGTTTTCGACATGATCGAGAGCTCCATTGCAAAAGGCGGCACACACGATAAGACCGCTGAGGAGATGAATCTTCTCATGCATCTTTATGCAGGTCTCCCTGCAGAGGCAGTGGAAGAAGGCATGAAGTTCATCCACGGGAGAGCATGCGAGATCCCGGCAACATCTGACATTATCCCGCTCCACGTAAGGCTCATGAACCTTCTTGAATATCTCGAAAAGGTCGAATACTTAGCCGACATCCCTGCTACGCTCTCTACCGAAGAGATCACCAAGAGATCTGACATCATGAACTCTCTTGATGAACACGAGAAGTTCTTCGGAACTCCCCTTCTTGGCTATCAGTTCAATATGGGCACCGCAGCTCCCGCTGAGGCCAAGGAAGGCGAAGATGATAATAACGGCAGGCTCCTTCTCATGAACAGTCAGGCAGCTGTATTTGCCTGCGAAGATATCTATAAGACAGCGCTTTTCTACGAGAATAAGCTGGGCTTCAAGGCTTCACACTTAGACGACGAAGCAATGCCCCACATAAAGCTCACCAGAGACAACATCGCTATCGTCCTCGTTAAGGGCGAAGGCGATATTACAAAGCCCGCAAGAGAATACGGCATCAAGTACGACATGTATATCTACTGCTCAGAGCCTTTCTTGCTCCACAACGAAGTTGCGGGAAACGGCATCAAGATCGTCGAAGACCTCCCTGATGCAAAGGCTGCCCAAGGCATGACCACCAACCGCCAGTTCGTTTTCGAGGACATCGACGGAAGGCACATATGCGTATCGCAATATATCGAAAGCAACTGAGAATCAAAAAGACCTGCCACAGTTAAGTGACAGGCCTTTCTTTTTATGGTTTATTGCAATCAGATCTTGTGGAATCCTACATCGCCGGATGAGCAGTGGATCTCCATGTCATTGGTACCGTTACCGTTAATGTAATCCTTGCCGTCCTTTGTGAAAGGAAGTTCGTAGTTGAAGTCTCCGCTGGAGATCTTTACGTGAACCGTAATATCGGAATCTTCCGGAATGCTTACGTCGATTCCGCCGGAGCTGCAGTTGATATTGGAAGTTGCGGGAGCCTTGTCGAGACTGATCGTGGAATGACCGCTTGAAGCCTTTGTATAAAGGTTCTTAACTTCGTCAGCATCAAGAACGATCGGACCGGAGCTTACTTCAACAGAAAGATCATCAACTGTTCCCATGTCAGCCTTTACTCCGCCTGAAGAAGATTTGATCGTAGCGGTGCCTACATTACCTGTCTGGTATACTTCGACCTTTCCGGAAGAAGAATTAATATCGAGATTATTGCAGTCGCCTTCCTGATCGAGCACGAGATTTCCTGAAGAAAGCTTAACTTTGATTGAATCGGCATTTCCCTTCTGAACGAGATCTACATTACCTGAAGAAGACTTATGCTCAATAGCCTTGGCAGAACAGGAGATCCTTGTATTGCCGGATGAAGCGTGTGATTTCAGCGAATCAGTCGTAAAGCTGTCCAGGAGAACGTCTCCGGATGATACATTGATGATGAACTCATCAAGGTTCTGGGCAGAAGGCAGAGTGATCTCAAGGGATTTCTCGATACCCGTGAAATTGAGTGCATTCTTGGAAGCGCAATATCTTACATAAAGAGTGTCACCGTCTACCCATGTATGAACCTGACGGTCCTTGTCGATGTCCTTGTTTACAGTTTCCTTTACTGAGACTGAATCAGTTTCTTTTCCCTTAACTGTTACATTGCCACAAGCATAATCGAGGTTGATCTTTGTGATCTTGTCATCGACCTCACGGTTTCCTGCTTCGTACTTGTCTGCATTCTCATACTTGTAATTGATCGTGTTGATAAATCCGATCGAACAACCTGTGAGGCAGACTGTTGCGGGTACGATAAGAGCCATTGCTCCTGCTACTAACTTACTTGTTTTCATTCTTTTTTCCTCCCTTTTTCATTCCAACTAAGAAGCCGATTCCGGCAATTAAGAGTCCTACACCAACGATTGCAACAGGCGGTACTGATACACCTGAAGAATAAACAACGCCTGTCTCTGACATACTTGCTTCTGCAGAAGATGCGAGCATTGCGAGAACGCCTGACAAAGCGCCTGCGGATGCAATGCAAAGACCTGTCTTAACGCAAGCGTTGGATCTGAGATATCTGATGATCGCAAAGAACGCCCAGCACATTCCGACCAGAGGCATTGATACTGCAAATGCCATCGGGAAGAAATCCTTCATTCCCACAAAGAGACCGATCGAGAACATCATGAAAGCGAATGTTGCTGTGTATGCGCCCATGATCGCAAGGCCCTTGTGATTCTTAACATAAGCATTTACAGGTCTTCTGAACGCGATAAAAGGTGCGAAGAGCATCGTAAGGCCGAACAGTGTTGACGAAGCTGCGACCAGGAACCAGCTGCCTCTTGTGTAGATGCAGATAATTCCGAGGAGAAGCAGAATGCTTCCCATAAAAGCTGTCATGGTCGTAAACATCTTATTCTCCGGAACCATGAGCGGAACAACGATAAGAGATGCCGCTACGAGGATTGATGCAAGAACGATGAAGAACCATGTAAGTCCTGCACCTGTCGCAAGGTTAACTATAAGGCATACGAGGATCGGTATCGCGAAGATCAATGCGATGATGCTTCCTGCAAATGCGCTCTTTCTCTTGAAGAATTTGGCCTGGGAATTAATTACCTCGTCCTTTTCCTTAACGATCTGCTCGTCTATGGTAACGTCGCTCATATCAGCGAACATCTTCTTGCATTCAGGACACTCGGCAAGATGTTCTTCAACGATCTTTTTGGTGGCTTCACTGCATATTTCGTCTTTATATAACGGAAGAAGATCCGAGATCAAATCACAATTATATTTCATATTCATCCATCCTTTCCTTAATCTTTAATCTGGCTCTGTGATACGTGACCCGGGCCCAGGTCTCGGTCTTTCCGAAGATTGAACCGATCTCAGCGAATGACAGCTCACCGAATACCCTCAGCTGGAAGACTTCTTTGTACGGTTCCTCCAGCCGGTGGAGTATCGTGTGGATCCTTAGTGATGTTTCCCTGTCGGAGAGCTTTTCTTCAATTCCCTTATTCTCATCAGCAAGCTCTTCAGGGATCTCATCCTCCTGGTTCGCGTAATGCCTCTTGGAGTCGATGAAGATATTCTTCGCTATCGCGCACAGCCACGTGTAACTGTCGCTGTCTCCCCTGAAGCTCTTATCAGTCGATATCGCCCTGAAAAAGGTCTCCTGGGTTATCTCCTCGGCATCGTTGCGATCCTTGGAAAGCGTCATTACGTAGGAGAAAACCTTCATGTAAAAGGCTTCATATAGCTTTTCTGCGGTTTTCTTATCCACGTATCAAACAACCTTTCTTTTTGTGATCTCACCTGTTAGACGTAAGAATCGCAAATTCGTTACAAGAAAATTGAAAAATTTTTCAAATATTTTTCGAAGGCCTCGAAAGCCTTGATCTTATTGGGTTTTCGCTTATTTAATTCCGACGGTTACCCTCTGGTTTCCGCCATAATCCCTTATCGTCATGCAGTTTTTGAGCCCCCCCTGCTCGAAAATTCTCCTTACAGAGTCTCCCTGTTCATAGCCGTGCTCGACGATCAGGGCGCCGCCGTCCTTAAGAAGCGCCTTAGCTATATTAAGGATAGGGCCGTAAAAATCAAGACCCGTGTCACCTGCCCTCAAGGCGAGGTCAGGTTCGTGATCTTTTACTGCGCTGTCTAATTCATCCATCTCCTTATTGGTTATGTAAGGAGGGTTGGATACGATGAAGTCGAGTGCCCCCAGCTCCGGGACAGAGCCCAGAACATCGTGCTTTATTACCTTTAAGGTCTCAGGCCTTACCGCCTGCGACTGTACATTTTCCGTGGAAATACCTATGGCGGTATCGCTGATATCGATAAGATATCCTGTTACATTGCCGCCTGATCTTACGATCTCATTAGCGACGGAGATGCCTATACAGCCGGTGCCGGTGCAAAGGTCAGCAAACCTTATGTCCGACAGGTCTTTGCCGTATTCAGGCACATTGAGGACGTCACCTGTCGCCATCTTATTGATCCCGAGGAACTTTGCTGCGGACTCAACGACTATCTCCGTGTCGGCTCTGGGGATAAGAACGCCCGGGGCTACCTTATAGCATTCCTTATAGAAATGGCGGTATCCCAAAATATAAGCAAGAGGCTCGCCATCAGCGCGCCTCTTAACAGCTTCTTCTAAAGCATTACCTTCGAATTCTTCCTCAAGGATCTTAAGGTCCAGCAAGGCTTCCTCGTCGCCTGACCCCTTAAGGAGCTCTAAAAACTGATCTTTACCAGTTGTCATCGTCCTTGTTCTCCGGAATAACAGCCTGCATTGAAGCAATGGCTACCTCAACGATCGGTCCGTCAGGCTCTTCCGTGGTGAACTTCTGGAGCCAGAGACCGGGCTTTGACATAAGCTTGCAAAGCCAGTTCCTGTCGTGGCGGCCGACAAATCTTAAGATCTCATATGAGATCGAGCAGATAATCGGGATCGCAACAAGCCTGATCGCAACGTTTACCCAGGCAGGCTGAGCGCCTGTAAAGATACCGATGACCGTATAGATAATGATGGATATTGCCAGAACGTTGAACATAAAGGATGTTCCGCAGCGGGGATGGAATCTTGTCTGCTTCAGGACGTTCTCCACCGTAAGCGGGAGGCCTGCTTCATAGCAAGCGATCGTCTTATGCTCAGCGCCGTGATAACGCCATACTCTCTTAATATCCTTAAGCTTGGATGCAAATACCAGATACAGAAGGAATATGATGAGTCTCAAAAGACCCTCTACAACGCTCGTAAGTGCATTGAACCATGTAAGTTCTCTCAGATGCTCGGGAACAAACTTCAGGGCGATCTCGACGAGAAGCCTCGGAGCCAGGATGAAAAGGCCTACAGACATAAGGATTCCGACGATAGCGGAGATCGTCATCATGACATTGAAGTGCCTTTCTGCAAACTCATCAAGGCGTGACTTCTTAACGTTTTCCTTATTCTTCTCTGGCTTTCCTTCCTCGGATATATCGGCTGCTTTCATGAGCGCGCCGGTACCCGTAACGAGCATCTTATAGAATCTGATACAGCCTCTGATGAAAGGAACCTTATCGAAGTAAGAAGTCTTCTCGCTCTGCTTGATCTCTTCGACGTAGATCGTGCCGTCGCCCTTTCTTACTGCCATTGCAGTCCTGGAAGGTCCGACCATCATGACTCCTTCGATAAGGGCCTGGCCGCCGATAGTGGTCTTCTTGACCGGAACGGGGCAGGACTTCTTGCCCTTCTTCTTTTTCGAAGCCTTGGCAGGCGCGGGTGCAGGTGCGGGAGCGGGCTGCTCTTCAACGATCGCGCTCTCCTGGGCCTTAGCCACGGTCTCTATCGCTGTTTCCTCTATCATGTCCGGATCGACCGGAACCATATTGCCTTTGTTCTCTGACATATTCTTCCCCCAAATCTAGGCATAATTGTACATTCTGTTTGGATTATAACAAATAAAAAGAAAAGTGATGTTACAGACTAAAGGCAAAATCGCGGTGTATAAGGATTTCCAAAACAAAAAAGGTTGTCTGCGATAGACAACCTCTTGTTAGCTTTTGTTGAATGAGAATTAAGCCTTTTCCATTCTCTTCTTGAACTTATCAACACGTCCGCCTGTATCAACGAGCTTCTGCTTGCCTGTATAGAACGGATGGCAGTTGGAGCAGATATCAACTCTCAGATCGCTCTTTGTGGAAAGAGTCTCGAATGTGTTGCCGCATGCGCACTTAACTGTGACAAGATGCGTCTTAGGATGAATTCCTTCTTTCATTTTACCTTTCACCTCTCAATCAAAGATATGACGCGTAACCAGATTCTCACGTATGTCATACCGGATTCTTCGTGTTAGCCTTGCTATATTACTTGAATAGTTACAGGTTGTCAATCGGTTGCAAAAGATTTCTTTACGGAAAGGACGAAAGACTTGTTGCTCGTGGTCTTCTCCATAAAGCTGATGACAGCATTGGTAGCCGTGATCGTGTCTGCTTCTGCGATCCTTCTTCTGATGAGCCATACGGCGTCGAGTTCCTCGGGTGTAAGCAGGAGGTCTTCTCTTCTCGTACCGGACTTGTCGACTGCGATAGCCGGGAAAACTCTTCTGTCGGCGAGCTTTCTGTCCAGAGTGACTTCCATGTTGCCTGTTCCCTTGAATTCCTCGAAAATAACTTCGTCCATTCTGGAACCCGTCTCGATCAAAGCTGTTGCAAGGATCGTGAGGGATCCGCCGTGCTCGATGTTACGTGCGGCACCGAAGAATCTCTTAGGTCCGTAGAGTGATCCCGGATCGAGACCGCCTGACAAGGTTCTTCCCGTAGGATTGATCGTAAGGTTGTAAGCTCTTGCAAGTCTTGTCATGGAATCCAGAAGGATTACAACGTCCTTGCCGAGCTCAACGAGTCTCATTGCTCTCTCGAGAACGAGCTCCGTTACTCTTACGTGGTTCTCAGGGCGCTTATCGAATGTGGAGTAAACGACTTCGCCTGAAATATTTCTCTGCATGTCCGTAACTTCCTCAGGACGCTCGTCGATGAGGAGCACGATAAGTACGCAGTCAGGATTGTTAGCTGTGATTGAATTTGCGACCTTCTGAAGGAGGATCGTCTTACCTGCCTTCGGAGGGGATACGATCATACCTCTCTGGCCCTTACCGATAGGCGAGAAAAGGTCGATGATCCTTGTGGAAATGTCTTCCTTCTCAGTCTCAAGGTCAAGTCTCTCATCAGGATAGATGGCCGTAAGGCTCTCGAACTTGGGACGTCTTCTGATGTTGTCATATTCATTCTCGATTACGGGAATGCCGTTAACTTCTGTTATGCGCTTTAACGGGGCATATCTGTCCTTGCCGCGCTTCGGGATCGCAAAGCCCTTGATATAGTCGCCTCTGCGAAGTCCCATTCTCTTTATCATCTGGCCCGGAACATAAGCGTCGTCTTCGCCGGGGAGATAATTATTTCTGTGAACGAATCCGCAGAAATCATTCTTGTTGCCTTCGTTGTTGTTGATGGCGAGAACGCCTTCGATCTCGATCTCAACGGGAAGTTCGGGCTCGGGTTTCTCCTCTTCACCCTCGGCTGCGGGTGCTTCAACAATAGTCTCCACTGTCTTTGTATCCTGGCCGGGACCGAAAGTGATCTTTCTTCTCTTGGATCTGCCGTGCTTGCCCTGACCCTGTACCTGAGCCTGCTCAGGCTTCTTCTCTTCAGCCTTTGCTTCTGCAGGTGCATCAGCTGCGGGAACTTCTGCAACAGGTGCTGCAGGCGCCTCAGCTGCGGGTGCTTCTGCCTCAGCGGCAGCTGCTGCCAATGCTTCTACGGGTGTGGGCTCTTCAGCAGGAACTTCATCCTTCTTCTTGGAAGTTCTGGTCTTCTTTGTCTTAGCTGCAGTCTTCTTCTCAGCCTTCTTGGGCTCTTCAGCAGGAGCTTCTGCTGCAACTGCCTCAGCGGGAGCTGCTTCTTCAGTTGCTTCCTCTGTCTTTGCTGCCTTCTTGGAAGTGCGCTTGGCAGGCTTCTTCTCAGCCTTTGCCTTCTTCTCTTCCTTGGGCTCTGCTGCAGCTTCTTCAGTTACTTTCTTAGCCACTTTTTTCTCCTTCTTCTCTGCCTTGATCATGGCATCAGCCAATTCGTTTGTCTCGAACCTTGCGGTCCTGCCGACATCTACGATCAGCTCATCAAGAGATTTCTGATTCTCAGTGCTCTTAAGGGGTTCGGGAATGGAGACCGGTTTTACGGGTACGGGATCTTCGGAAAGATCTACGGCTGTAATGTCACCGATATCCTTTGCACCTGTGATCGCCATGAGAAGTTCATCTCTTGTCTTTGATTCGGCTTCTTCCGGAGTGAAGTCTCCGAAAGCGACAGCTATCTGTCTTAAGTCAGAATCCGTCTTGGAATTCAAATTGTCAAAATCGTCCATAAACGCCTTTCGAAAAAATAAATTGTCGCAAATTTCCTATTATGCCTATACGCAATACTGCTTAAAATGGGATATCAAACTTCAAACGTAAAAGGAAAATATCGAAATATAAAGAATGCGCGCCGGGGACTTCACCCGACGCGCATAATATAACATTTGTTATAGTTTCAGTCAATCAATTAGGTTTTAGTTATCAGAAAGTGCCGCAAATTTATCCATCATGTCGAGCGCCTTACCTGTACCGATAACTACGCAGGAGACAGGGTCCTGAGCGAGGTATACGTCGATACCGATCCTGTTGGAGAGCATGTGGTCAAGACCATAGAGCATTGCGCCGCCTCCTGTCATGACGATACCTCTCTGTGAGATATCAGCCATGAGTTCCGGAGGTGTTCTCTCAAGAACGTTGTGTACTGCTTCGAAGATCTGTGTGATAGGCTCTTCCAGTGCTTCGAGCATCTCTGTGGAAGATACCGTAACTGTTGAAGGAAGACCCGTGATGATGTTTCTTCCCTGAACGTCCAGTGTGAGCTCCTCGTCTCTCGGATAAGCGCAGCCGATCTCGATCTTGAGCTTCTCTGCCGTCTTCTCACCGATGAGGATGTTATGTCTCTTACGAACGTGCTTGATGATGGCTTCGTCGAACTTATCGCCTGCAACCTTCAAAGATGCGTCAACAACAGGCTCGCAAAGTGAGATAACGGAGATATCAGTAGTACCGCCGCCGATATCTACTACCATTGAACCACAGGCCTTAGTGATATCGATACCTGCACCGATTGCGGCTGCGATAGGCTCTCTGATGAGGAATACGTCCTTTGCACCTGCGTGACGGCAGGCATTCTCAACTGCCTGCTGCTCAACGGGTGTGATTACCGAAGGAACGCAAACAACGATCGTGGGCTTGAAATATGTGGCACGAAGACCTGTGCAGACACGGCCGATAAATGCCTTGAGCATGACTTCAGTAGCTCTGAAGTCAGAGATAACGCCTTCACGAAGAGGGCGGATAGCCTCAACGATACCCGGAGTACGACCGAGCATAAGGGAAGCTGATTCACCGACTGCCAGGACCTTACCGGTCTTGCTGTTTACAGCAACAACAGAAGGTTCCTTAAGAACGATACCCTTACCTCTGATGTAAACAAGAACACTGCTGGTGCCGAGATCGACACCGATTTCCATGCCTAAACCCATTTTTTCACCTCATATATATCAGAAAACGCCATATTTTGACGTGTTAGTCCGCAAAAATTCAATTTATTATTACATCACGTATAGTAAAAATCAATTACGCGATGCCCTATTTTAAGTGACATTCTGATTTCAATTTGTGGCGATTTGTAGGTAATTATTCATTCTTTATGATCTTTCCGTCACTGAGTTCTATCAACCTGTCAGCATATTCAGCGAATGCCGTGTTATGTGTAACGATAATGACCGTCTTCCCTGCTTTGTTCAGCTCACGGAACAGTTCTAGAACTTCCTCACCGGTCTTTACATCAAGTGCGCCGGTCGGTTCGTCGGCCAGAATTACTTCAGGATCGTTAACCATAGCTCTGGCTATAGCACAGCGCTGCTTTTCTCCACCGGACAGATTTCCGGCTCTTTTCCGAAGCAGCCCGTCGATCCCAACAAGCTTTGTACATTCTTTTATCCTGTTTTTTTGTTCTTTATTGTTCAGTTTGCTCTTAGCAATGATCAAAGCAAGCTCAATATTCTGATAAACAGTATATTGCGGGATCAAGCTGTAGCTCTGGAATACATAGCCGAACTTCCTTGCCCTCAACAAGGCTTTCTCAGAATCTTTAAGGCTTTTATAGTTCTTATCCTCGAAATAAACATCGCCGGAAGTCAGATCAAATTGGGCACCGATAACATTTAGGAGCGTGCTCTTACCGGAACCGGATCTGCCAAGAATTACTGTAAACTCACCTTTACCTATTTCCAACTCATCTATATCTAAAGCTCGTATTTTCTTATCCTTGCCGTCATTAAACTCTTTAACGGCATTCTTAAGCCTGATTATTCCGCCCATATTTACTCCTCCCGTTGAAGTTCAATGCTCAACACCTTTACGATAAATGGGATATGAGCAACAAGGCATCCTGCTAAACACAAAAGAAACGCGATAATCGCATATTTGGTACTCCAATAAAACTCGGAAACGGTGACTCCGCCAACTTTCGCATTTTGTCCATCGCAAATAACTTTGAATATTATAGTCCCCGCCAAAACTCCGGGTATAATCACCAACAGTTTGTTGAATAGAACATTCAGGACCGCAGCTTTTCTTGAAAGCCCAATCCTCATGAAAGTTATAATGTAATTGCTTATTCTGTCTAACCCCAAATATGTATTTGCCATAATAACAACAAAGAGCAAAACAACAGAAAGCAATACCTTGTTCTTCAGTTCATCTGCCTGAGTTTTTAAACTGTATTTTTGGCCGCCGTATTCATATGATGGATCATATTTATAGAATAGTTCAGGATCCTCACCGAGTTCTTTCATAAATTCTTTAATTCCTTCAGAAGGCAACTCAGTATTTGCCTTTATCAGAAAAATAGTTGAAGAACTCATTAATACCTCCCTATCCGTTTCTGTTAAGTATGCAATAGCCATGTGATTATCCATCTCAACTTCCAGAAGAGGATTGGGAATAATAGGGTTCTCAAAAAAGCCTATTACCTTAAGTCTGAAAGTAGGTTCTTCCTGATCTTCAAAATCATCCAATATATTCGTTGATGCAAAGAAACCATATGTCTGGCCGCATTTAAAATCAGACTTATATAAACTCGGCAAGATTATTACATTTGTCTCACCCGGTTCAGGAAGCCTTCCCTCCGTGACAGCTAAAGGAATATCACGAAAGACAGGACCGCCATAATCATATGCCTGTAGATAAAGAGCTTTCATTGGATCTCTGCCTGAAGTGAAATATGTTATATATATGTTTCCTTCAGGAGAAGTAATTTCATCTACATCAAAGCGTTCACGGATCATAGCTTCCCGTTCTTTCATTATTTCCGAATAATCGTTGCGCCCAAAATCAGCCATACATGTCCCCATGTTTATATCGTATAGAGTGCTGTCATAAGAATAAATGTAGATGTTATTCAGATAATCAGGGAAATGCTTTTTCGCTTCTTTATAATTCGAGAAACCTGTAACCGCCAGAGTAGTTATAATGACCGTGACAGCACACATAGCAATAAACACTATGTTCTTAATGAAGTTATCTTTATATAGCAACAACTGAATCTTAAAATTCATTATCGACACTCTTTCCCCTTAGGTCTGAAATAAATGTAATTCACAGATATCAGAATAATAATGAACTGAAGTAACATGGCCAGCAGATCATATGGATGCCCGATATTCAGGAAGCTAATAGCATCAGCCTTCTCAGCAAGTTTTAAAATGATAAACACAATTGCTTCTGAAATAACGAGATATATAACGATCGGCAACTGGCTCATTAAAAAGCAGCCAAACTTCGACAGACCTAACCTGCTGCATATATTAATGAATCCGACATTGCCTTTCATGAAATCTGATAAGACTATTGTTTCACCCACCAAAATCGCAATGATAACCAGGAGCGACAGTTCTGCCGCTAATGTAAGCTCAGCCTCGTCGCCGCTTGTATCAAGTGTAGTCTCAGTAAAATATGATTCCTCTACTACAGCGTATTTGGAAATTACAGTCTTTAGTTTCGTTTCCTCCGAAGCATCAAGAGTTCTGTCGGGCAAAACAAAAATAGTTATTCTCTCACCATTAGAGACTAGATTAAAATCTTCCTTAGTGACGATAAGACCTATGCCCAATTCTGTCGGAAATGAAACTGATCTATCCACGTCCACCGTTCCTGTTGTAAAACATTCACCTACCGTTGGAAGAACAGCAAGCTTACCTATTCTTTCATCGGTAACAGTTCGGAATTCATAATAAGTATATGGAGTATACACCACTAAAACTTCGTGATCGTTGTTTGGAATACTTCCGGACGATAATTTGAAACCTCTAAACTTTTCTTTGCCATACGCATTTTCCAATTCTTTTAGCCAATAATCGGTTATAACTATGACTTTTCCTTCACCATACAAGTTCAGATATTCAACATCAAACTCTTTCATGCATACAACCATAAAATCTGATTTGTTATCCGAAATGTCATTTTCAACAGAATCGAGTTCTAAACTGTTAAACCCTGATACTATATAACTGTAATAACCTTGTTTTACCAAAGCCTTATTCTCTTCAATTTGATCCTTGAGAATCTTCAATGGCCGGATAACTGTAATAAATCCCAAAACACACAAAATAAAGGTTAATACAAGTACTAGCCCTTGCTTCCATTTATACAACAATTGTCTAGACAGATACCTTATCAACTCTGTTAATGCCTAACATTAATATTGATTAAGCCAATACCTCTATCAGCTTAACCACAACCTTAAATCCCCAAAAACTGATATATAAACAAAGAATATAACACCGCATTTTTCTAGTCAAGCAAGTCATATTCTGTCAGAATTCAATGATAGATGCTTTCAAATAAAGCATAATATTTATAATTTTCTACTTAACTGTAATTTTCGAATCTAACGGAGTATAATTAGTTGTTCAATTATAAGTATTAAGGAGTCTTTATCTATGAGTTACTCAATTGAGACAGACAAGAAGTGGCAGGCAAAATGGGCTGAAACAGAGCTCTACAAGTTTAATCCCGATGCAGAGGGAAAGAAGCTATATTGCCTTGAAATGTTCTCATACCCGTCCGGCGCTAACCTTCACTTAGGTCACTGGTACAACTACTCGCTAACAGACTCCTGGGCAAGGTTTAAGCACATGCAGGGCTATAACCTTTTCCACCCCATGGGATTCGACTCTTTCGGACTCCCTGCTGAGAACTATGCGATCAAGACAGGAATTCATCCTCAGGATTCCACTCTCAAGAACATCGACACGATGGAAAAGCAGCTCCAGGCAATGGGCACTACAGTAGACTGGGACTATGAGGTTAAGACATGCATGCCCGACTACTACAGATGGAACCAGTGGTTCTTCATCGAACTCTACAAGAGAGGACTTGCTTACCGTAAGAATGCACCCGTTAACTGGTGTCCTTCATGCAAGACCGTTCTTGCTAACGAGCAGGTCGTAGACGGCGCTTGCGAGAGATGCCATACAGAAGTTGTACGTAAGAACATGACTCAGTGGTTCTTCAAGATCACAGAGTATGCTCAGGAACTCTTGGACGACCTTCCGAAGCTCGACTGGCCTGAGAAGACAAAGAAGCTCCAGAAGAACTGGATCGGCAGATCAGAAGGTGCTCAGGTTGCCCTCTATGTCGAAAAGAACGGCGAGCGTCTTACAAACGAAGACGGATCTCCCATGAAGCTCGAAGTATTCACTACCAGAGTCGATACGTTCATGGGTATCACATATGTAGTTATCGCACCTGAGTCAGAGCTCTGCGCAAAGCTTACTACTGACGAGTGCCGCGAAGCCGTTGAAGCTTACCGCCAGGCAACTGCTAAGGTAAACGAGATCGACCGTATGTCCACAACACGTGAGAAGACGGGCGTTTTCACAGGCGCTTATGCAATCCATCCTTTGAACGGCAGAAGAGTTCCGATCTGGGCAGCAGATTATGTTGTTGCAGGTTACGGTACGGGCGTTGTCATGGCAGTTCCTTCACACGACGAGAGAGACTATGATTTCGCTCACAAGTACGGCCTTGATATCATCCGCGTTATCCAGCCTGAGAAGGGTGTTGATTCCGATCTTCCCTACTGCGAGAAGAAGGGTTACCTCACAAACTCCGGCGAGTTCGACGGAATGGAGATGCACGATGCACAGAAGGCTATCGTTGCAAAGCTTTCCGAGATCGGCATGGGCGAATGGAAGATCAACTACAGACTCAGAGACTGGCTCATCTCACGTCAGAGATATTGGGGAACACCTATCCCGATGGTTCACTGCCCTTCCTGCGGCGTTGTACCTGTACCTGAAGAAGAGCTTCCTGTTCTTCTCCCCTACGACGTTGAGTTCACACCCGACGGTGAGAGCCCTCTTGCAAAGTGCGAATCATTCATGAACTGCAAGTGCCCCAAGTGCGGCGGCGATGCAAGACGTGACCCTGATACAATGGATACTTTCGTTGACTCTTCCTGGTATCAGTTCAGATATCCTGATAACAAGAACGACAAGGAAATGTTCTCCAAGGATAAGATCAACAAGTTCTGCCCTGTAGACAAGTACGTCGGTGGCGCTGAGCACGCATGCATGCACCTCCTCTACGCAAGATTCTTCACAAAGGCTATGCGTGACATGGGCATGCTCAATTTCGACGAACCTTTCACAAGCCTCGTTCACCAGGGCACTATCCTCGGACCTGACGGTCAGAAGATGAGTAAATCCAGAGGCAACACTGTTGCACCTGACGACTACATCAGCAAGTACGGTTCAGACGTATTCAGAACATACTTAGGATTCGGCTTCGCATATATCGAGGGCGGCCCGTGGGCTGATTCAGGACTTCAGGCTATCGTTAAGTTCTTCAGAAGAATCGAGACATGCGTTGCAGACTGCGCTTCTGCTTCCGCTTCTGCAGTTCCCGCCAAGGCTGACATGACATCTGCTGATAAGGAACTCAACTATGCGATCAACTACGCTATCAAGAGTTCTACGGCTGATATCGAGAAGTTCCAGTTCAATACTCCTATCGCACGTATGATGGAGCTCTTGAACGCAATCACAAAGTACAGCCAGGATGTAACAGCAAAGCCCGAGTTCAAGCGTTATGCAACAGAGAAGCTCGTTCTCCTCCTCGCACCCTTCGCTCCTCACTTCACAGAAGAACTCTGGTGTGAAGTATTGGGCAACGGCTATTCCGTATACAACCAGAAGTGGCCTGAATGCGACGAGTCAGCACTTGTTAAGGACGAGATCGAGATCGCAGTCCAGATCAACGGTAAGGTTCAGTTCAAGGTCAATATCCCTGCTGAAGCTGACCAGGCTGCAGTCGAAGCTATCGTTAATGCAGACGAGAGACTCGCAGGCGCATTGAACGGCAGATCTATCGTTAAGTTCATCTACGTTAAGGGCAGGATCGCCAACATCGTAGCGAAGTAATAGCTAAATAGAGTTAAAGTATTCGAAGAGAGGCTGTCACCGTGACAGCCTCTTTTTTATTCTTCTTCAAATTCAGCCTTATGCTTTTCGAAAAAGTCGTAAAAATATCTCACGTTCTCAAGTTCGGTCCAGCTTGAGACTTTGAAGTCCTTGGAATCGAGATCGTATATCTTTGCATTCAATATTCCAAGCATAAATGGTGAGTGAGTAGCGATAATGAACTGGCAGCCCAGAAGCCTTGCCATCTCATTGATCTTCTCTGCAAGACGCACCTGATTTGACGGCGACAGCGACACTTCCGGCTCATCAAGAAGATACAGTGCGTTGGGCCTTATGAATTCTTCAAAGAACCGGAAAGCGGTCTCACCGTTTGAATACTTCTCCTGCGCGAACATGATATATGCCTGAAGCTGTTTGCCCTGCTTCGACGCAAGGAAATCGTCCGTCTCTTCTTTGCTTTTCCCGTCCGAGATCTGATCGTAAGCAAGGCTCTCTTCTAGCACAGACTTTTGCTGGATCTTCTTGATCTCATACAGGATGTCTTCGCTCTTAATGTAACGGCTGTCCTGCGGCAGCGATCTAATTGTCCTGCCAAGTTCATCTTCGCCAAGACAATACGAGCATTCAGAAACAAATCTTCCGCAGTAATCCTCATTGCCGAACTTGTTCGGCGTAGCATATTCCTTGCCCTTGATCTTAAGCTTGTTCGATATCTGATTAAGAAGCGTGGATTTACCCGAGCCGTTATTCCCGTATAAGACCGTTATCTGCTCGAAAAAGAACACCATCCCTTCCCTGCGCCTGAACACGTTATAAGGGTAGATGTTAGGGCATGATATCCTCTCAGGACTTAATCCGAAACTTTGTAAATAGATCATATAAACTCCGGCAAATTTTTTATCTGAACATAATCCTACCACTTCAGCAGTCCGATTAATCGAACGCATCGTTAGAAGGCACATCAAGAAGGCAATGGATGATATGAGGGATGAACTCAAACAGAAATTAGCTCGCAAGATGATAGAAAGAGGCGAGTTATCTTTGGAAGATATTGCTGATTATTCTGAACTTCCCATTGAGAAGGTCAAGGAACTGGCAGAGAATAAAACTGCTTGATCCACATAAGATTCCGAATTGAAACGAGCTGTCTCAATTAAGAGGCAGCCCGTTCCCTATAGTTGGAAAAAACCGAGGAAGTATTTCGTATTTATTCGGTCAGCAATTCTTGTAGTAGACCTCGATAAGACCTTTTAAGATCAGTTCCTTGTCGCATATGATCTTGCGCTTGCAAAGAGGTGTAACAAGAGAAGAATACCTGCCTGTTGCGACGATAACGCACTCTTGGCCATACTCTTGCTCGATGCGGTCGATCATGCCGTCGATCAGCGCGGCGTTCTGGCAGATCAGTCCGCTCTTCATGCTGTCTACGGTATTCGTGCCGATAACCTTCTTAGGCGTCTCAAATGCGATGTTGGGAAGCTGTGAGGTCTTGCTGCTCAGTGCTTCTGCGGCGATCCCCATACCTGCGCCGATAGATGTTCCAAGGTAATTCTTTTCGCTGTCGATGAGCGAAAAGGCTGTCGCCGTACCCATGTAGATATTGATCTGCGGAACACCGTATTCCTTGATGCCTGCAACTGCAGAAACAACAAGGTCGCTTCCAAGCTGTGCGGGATTATCGATCTTGATCTTAAGGCCTGTCTTAACGCCGGGGCCTACTACGATCGGATCGACTTTTGCGAAGCGCTCGACCGCGCTTATTATCGTTCCTGTAACGGAAGGAACTACGGAAGAGATTATGGCACCTTCAATATCTTCGAATGCGGCAACATTGAATTCGAGCGCCGATTTTATGAGCGATGCATACTCAAGATCGGTGTAGGATCTGTCAGTCGATAACAGCTCAGTAAAAAGGATCTTACGATCTTCAAAACAACCCAAAAGGATATGTGTGTTTCCGATATCGATTGCAAGTACCATAGATCTTTCCTCCTGTTAATTCTCTATGAGCTTTGCCTTGAAGAGCGCCGTTCCGACAGCGCCTGTGATTATGAATGATGCTACTGCTTCGAAAACAGCATTGACGCCTACCATTGCTACGAAGAGTGCAATGAAGCTGAGCTCGGGATTAAGGCCTGTAGCTTCACCTACCATTGCCTTACCGAAGAGAAGGATCAGTGCGCTTACGAAGAAAATCGTATTGAAGAGAGCTGCCGAGAGACCCGTTAAGGATGATCTGACGATAGTATTCTTTGTAAGCTTTGTTACGAGCTTGTAGATAAGGCCTGCACATAAGCCTGCCAAAGCTCTGCATATGACGCACATGATGAATGTGAATACCACGTTCTTTGATGCGAGATATGTTCCGAAAGCATCCATACCGAAGCACTGTACAAAGCTCGTAATGCCGAATACCGTACCCAAAGCCGCACCGGCCCAGGGACCCTTGGCAAGACTGCCGACTGCAACGGGGATCATGAGGAATGAGATGGAGACAACTCCGACTCTGAGATATCCTACGGGTGTGAAAGCCATTAAGATGATAAGTCCCGTAAGGATGCCAAGAAGCGCTATGGTCTTGGTCTTTGAACTGCGATTTTGTTTAGACATAACAAAATCCTCCTTTAAGTTATTATTCCTCTTGCGAGGATACAATTACGCGGCGTCCCGCTGTCTTAAAGACCCTCCGTCAGATTCCATACGGATATCTGCGTTAATAAGGCATCTTAATATAAAGAAAGCTTTCAGCCGATTGGGATTATACTACAAGGTCCTTGAGTTATTCAAACCCAAGGACCTTTTTCATTCATATGAACAAAACCATTTCTGATCAGGCTTCAGACTTTATCTCCTCTGTACGGTAGATCAGCTTAACTTCACCATCCATATCATCACTGATTCCGGAGAAACTCTTATACTTTTTCGATACATCGACAGTGGCCTTCAAACGGTCTAAAGTATTGCCAATATCACCGTCAACGAGGTCTACAATCTTGCTTATGCCCTCTTTATTAAGCTTATCCAGACCGTCAGAAAGCTTCATGGAACCGTCCTTAAGTTTCGACACACCGTCAACCAGGGCAGGAACACCGTCTTTTATCTTAAGCGCGCCATCGTAGAGCTGGGCTGAACCGCTCTTAAGCTTCTCAGTTCCGGCTTTAAGTTCCGTTGCTCCTGATGACAGTTTTGATGCGCCCTTGGCTGCTGAATCTACTCCGTCAGTATATGCAATAACACCAAGATAAAATGCATTGAAACTGTCAAGAGAGGTCTTAACTGAAATGATCTGCTTTGATCCTTCGGAAGCTTCTTTGAGCTTATTCTGTACAGCATCTGATGCCATGTTATCGGCAATTGCCTTTTTGATCTGAATCTCAACATTGTCAGAGATTGTCTTTTTGACAGCGTCAGACTTCATCTGATCCTCAACTGCAGCATCGATAGCAGAAACGGTCTCATCTGCGGACATCTTTTCTTTGACCATGCCGTCGATCTTTGCCGTGATCTCATCAGATGACATCTTAGCTTCGATAGCAGCATCGATCTGAGATTGTACTTCTTCAGTTATATTACCTGCTTCAACTGCAGCATCGTATTCTTCCTTGCTCATTCCCAAAGAAGCTTCGATAACGCCTGCCGTAACCTGGGTTCTTATGCCGGCTTCCACACCTGAAGCAACTTTCTCTTTTGTTGCCTGTGTAACTTTTATTTTAACCTGGTCTTCAACAGTCTCCGTTACCTTTTCAGTGATCTTATCCCTGTTGGCTTCGACCGCCTTGCTTACAGAATCAAGGGCCTGGTTATAAACATTCGTCTCATCTAAAGAATCGATAACCTTATTCAGCACCTGTGAATAATTGGAGATAGTGAGCTTCGGGATTGATATTCCGGCTGCCTGTATCTGCTTTGTTGCAGTATCAAGAAGCGAATTGAATACCTGCTTTGCTCCGCCTGTAAGATCATCGCTCTTTGAAGATAAAGTATTGAGGCCATTTGAAAGCTCGCTTATACCGGACTTGATCTTCCCTGCACCGTCATCAAGCGATGCTGCGCCGTCTCTTAAATCTTTTGCTCCCTCAGCAAGCTTATCGATGCCGTCAACAAGTTCTTTGGATTTACTGAGCAAAGTATCCAATCCGCCATAAAGCTTTGAAGAACCGTCTAAAAGCTTATCCATTGCATCTGTGAGGCTATTCATCGAATCTTTGACTTCGTCTTCATTGAGCTTATCTGCATCAAGCTCATTGAAAAGATCGTTAGTCGCGATGGTTACAGTCATACCAAGGCTGAAATCTTTAACATTCGCTGTGATCTCGACATAATCAGGAATCTCGAGCTTATCTTTGCTGATAGCAAGATTATCCTGAAGGCCGGGGAATGCAAGGCCTGCTACAACAGTCCTTGTTCCGTCATTTACCACCTTGCCGTTCGTGACTTCCACATTGCTGAACTTATCGTCATCCAGTTCGATTCCGGTAAGCATTGCAAAAGGCACATATATTTTTTCTTTCTTTCCGCCGATATCGACCATCTCATACTGGTTGTTCTTATAGTCGAATCTGATAGTTACCCTGCCACTCTTTCCTGCAATCTCTTTTGCTGACATGGTCTTACCGTCAAGCTTATATGAAACGCTGACATCAACAGGGAGTGCTTTTGTCGTGCTTCCCTGATAGTAGATATCGTTACCTTCGGCATCCCACACTTTCATGTGATCTCCGTTTATAGAATACGTTTCGTTGCCTTTAACATTCTTGATGTCGGTAAGTTTTGTATCGTCGATGATCTCATTATCGGCTTTTGCATTCTTTATCCAATCGCTGACGATTACTTTTTTGACTGTTCCGTCAGAATTAGCGAGAACATAAACAGTCTCATCCTTAATGTTAACATCAGCTGTCTTTGAAGGTGTTTTCACATCTTCCTGAACAGGTTCACTTACCTCAGGTTCCAATAAAGGTTCCTCATCTCTTGTCTTGGCATAGCATATTCCTACTACACCGAAACATACCGATAAACAAACACCAAGAGCTACCGCTTTTTCAGCCAACTTATCCATGAATTAATGCCTCCTTAGCTTTTTTAACACTGTTGATATGAGTCATTCCGACCGTCGTTTTGCATATGACACCGTCAAAGAGCATGAACATTGCAGGCAAAGCAAAGATTACGAGCAGCATGCTTATAATCGCGCCTCTTGCCATCAGCATGCACATCGAGCTGATCATCTCGATGTCGGAATACAAAGCTACTCCGAACGTTGCTGCGAAAAGTCCCATTCCCGATACGATGATCGAAGGTATCGATGTATAAAGCGCAGTCCAGACAGACTCCTTTTTGTCATGTCCTGCGATCCTTTCGGTCTTATATCTTGTCGTCATTAAGATCGCATAGTCGACAGTCGCACCGAGCTGGATCGTGCTGATGCAGATAGGGGTAATAAATGCCATGCTCTGTCCCAAATAATGCGGAAGTCCAAGATTGATGAATATTCCGAGCTCGATGACGGAAATCAGGATCAAAGGCAGAGAAATACTCTTTTCGACAAACAGGATGATCAGGAAAATTGCAAGGACTGAGACTGCAGTTACGACCTTGAAGTCGCGGTCAGTAGTCTCGATCATATCCTTTGTGCAAGGGCCCTCGCCAATGACCAGTCCATTGCTGTCGTATTTCTTTACTATTCCGTTGATAACATCGATCTGGCTGTTGATCTCATCAGTCGCTACGCCGTATTCGGAGCCTATCAGCATCAACTCCCAATTCTCGCTCTTAAGCGCTGATGTTAGCCTGTCAGGAATCAGATCTTCCGGTATTCTTGATCCTATGAGCGACTCCAGGCTCAGCACATACTTGACACCATCAACGTTCTTTATCTGTTCTGTCATGGAACGCACACTGTCAGCTTCCAGATCGGATCTTACGAGAATCATGTGCGTTGCACCCACACCATATTCTTCATTGAGCTTTGTCGTGGATATGATGTAATTCATATCTTCCGGCAGTGTCTCTGCTATGTTGTAATAGACTTCTTTGTTCGCTTTTCTATAACCATAGTAAGCAGGTGTGATAAGGACCGCAAAGATTATCAGGAATACCGGGAAGATCTTGATCAGCTTTTTCGAAAAAGACTTCGAATCAGGAATAAGCGATCTGTGTCTTGTCTTTTGAAGGGGCTTATCGAAAATAAGGATCAGGGACGGCAGCAAAGTTACGCAGCCTATAACTCCGAGGACAACACCCTTAGCCATTACAATACCCAAGTCTCTTCCCAATGTGAAAGTCATGAAGCACAATGCTACAAAGCCCGCTATAGTAGTGACGGAACTTCCTACAACGCTTGTAAGAGTTTTCCTGATAGCAAGAGCCATAGCTTCCTTGTGATCGTCATTAGTCGCAAGCTCCTCGTTATAGCTGTGCCAGAGGAATATCGAGTAGTCCATTGTAACTGCCAGCTGCAAGACTGCAGACAATGCTTTTGTGATATAAGAAATCTCTCCAAGGAAATAGTTTGATCCCAGATTCATCAATATCATCGCACCGATAGATGCCAGGAACACAAAAGGCACGAGCCAGCTGTCCAGGAAAAGAAGCATTGCAACGCATGATAGTGCAACAGCAAGACCTACATAAATAGGCTCTTCTTTTTCGCACAGATCCTTAAGATCGACAACGAGCGCTGTCATGCCGGATATAAAGCACTGCTCTCCGCAGACCTTTCTTATCTCCTTAACAGCACTCATCGTGCGGTCATCAGACGTGCCGGTGTCAAAGAATACAGCCATCATCGTTGAGTTTTTGCTGTTAAACGCTTTGTAAATATCTTCAGGCAGAAACTCTTTCGGCATGGAAAGATCAGCCACAGAATCGTACCAGAGAACAGTGTCGACATGTTCGATCTTTTCAACTTTTTCTTTAAGGGCAGCTACATCCTTATCAGGCATATTCTCGAAAATCAGGAATGTAAAAGCGCCCTTGTTAAAGTCTTTGAGCAGTTCATTCTGCCCTTTTACAGTCTCCATGTCCGAAGGCAGATAAGTGAGCATGTCGTAATTGACTCTGGTCTTTACCATACCGATAACTGACGGCACCATGAGGATCAAAGCCAGTATCAGTATTGCTATACGGCTTTTAACAACTCCTCTTGAAAACTTCATTTTTATATACTTCCTTTCAATAGTTTTCCATATCAGCAAGTTCTGATCTCTGGTTCTTTACGATCTTTACCATGCTTAGAGCAACGCTAATGTTGAGAAGGCCCTCAATAAGAAAAGCTGTGCCGGTTATCATTACCATGATGTTCATGGCTTCTGCGGGCCTTCCAACGAGAAGGATCCCCGTGATCCCTGCTATGCATGAAAAGAGCGCTGTAAGCCACCACTCTCTTATGCCGAACCTCTTTGCTTCAAGAGAGATACCGATCTTGAAAAGAGAGTTAATGATGACGCATACTCCGCCGGTTATGCTTACAAAGTTCATGACATCGCCGGGATTAAATACTGTGATGACTCCTAAGATGATAAGAAGGATCCCGAACTGAAGATCATACTGGAAAGCCAGTCTGAACAGATCTTTTGAGAAATAACCGATAAGCTTTATAACTCCGAAAACGATCATTGAGAGTCCTGCGAAAAGGCCGATTGCTTCGACAGAAATACCAGGCTTTAACAGCATTAAGATGCCTGCAACGCAGAATAAAACGGACATAAAGATATATCCGTATTTCGCTATCCTGATCGATGTAACTGAACGTGTATGCATCATTATTCCTCCTTTTCATCCAAAGGATACCCATGAGAGGAAATGATTAACACGGACAATACCTGCGCCCGTGAATAAAAATTAGGCACGGGACGTCCCGTGCCTAAAGAGTTGATTTTATATTTGATTATTAATCCTGGAGTCCCTTTGCAATTTCCGGTGCAAGGTCTTTTCGCATTACAAGGATCTTTCTGAATTCCTGTGCATATTCTTCTTTCATACCCTTATTGAGCCACTCTATTACAAGACCAAAGCATACACACTTATAGTAATCTGTTAAGGTCTGTCTGCTGCTTTCGCCGATACTTGTACCGGAAACTGCCATTTCAATATAGCTCCGGACCAGATACTCGCTGACTTCCATAAGATAGTTCTCGAACATCTCTCTGTTAACAGACTTAAATATATGCATGATCGCGCGTTTATGCTGCGAAGCAAACTCGATCAGCGCATCATAACACTCTACGATCGATTTTACGGACGGATACTTTTTGATTATTCCTTCAGCATCTTCTTTAACTATCTCTTCGATGAGGTCAGGAAGATCATGATAATGATAATAGAACGAATTACGGTTGATGCCGCACTTTTCGACAATATCCTTTATCGTAATATCTGACAGAGGATGTTCTTCCAAAAGTTCTACAAATGTTTCTTTTATAGCCTTTTTCGTAAAGTTAGCCATCTTGTTTTACTCCCATGACCTGACCATAAGAAGGACTTCTTTAGAAGTTACACGGAGCATGCCCTCGCTTATCATACCTTCAACATCGTCAAATCCGTCAGCGCTTTTATCGTCCGAAGAAACAACAGTACATTTTCCGGGTTTAACAGGTGTGACAAAAGGAATATGTCCGGCAAAGACTGCCAGGTCTCCTTCTGCTCCACGCAGATAAAGGCCCGCTACATCTTTGTCCATGACTGTTCCTTCCGGAGTCAGTATCTTGAGTCTGAATTTCTCCATTTAAGCTGCTTACTCCGTCATCAGTTATTTTTCGCTGCAGCTTTTGCAACTGCTTCATCGATGGTTCCGACAAAGAGGAATGCCGATTCGGGCAGGTCATCGTGCTTTCCTTCGATGATCTCCCTAAAGCCCCTGATCGTCTCTGAAAGCGGTACATATGTACCTTCGATTCCCGTGAATTTCTCGGAAACGTGGAAAGGCTGGGATAAGAATCTCTGTATCTTACGTGCACGCTCAACCAGGATCTTATCCTCGTCAGAAAGCTCATCAAGGCCCATGATAGCGATGATATCCATAAGCTCTGTATAACGCTGGATTATGCGCTGTACCTCTTTTGCAGTCTCATAATGCTCGCGTCCTACTACTTCGGGCGACAGGATACGGCTGGTGGATTCCAGAGGATCTACAGCAGGATAGATACCCTGTGATGCAATATTTCTGGACAGAACCGTAGTTGCATCGAGATGCGCGAAAGTCGTAGCAGGAGCAGGGTCAGTAAGGTCGTCTGCAGGGACGTATACAGCCTGGATCGAAGTGATGGAACCATTTACTGTAGAAGTGATCCTCTCCTGCAGAGCGCCCATCTCGTTTGCGAGCGTAGGCTGATATCCTACTGCGGAAGGCATTCTTCCGAGGAGTGCCGATACTTCAGATCCAGCCTGTGTGAATCTGAAGATGTTGTCGATGAAAAGGAGCACGTCCTGACCTTCCCTGTCACGGAAATATTCTGCCATCGTAAGTCCGGACAAAGCGACACGCATTCTTGCTCCCGGCGGTTCGTTCATCTGACCGTATACCAAGGCTGTCTTATCGAGAACTCCGGACTGCTTCATCTCGTTATAGAGGTCGTTTCCTTCACGCGTTCTCTCACCTACGCCTGTAAATACTGACAAGCCGCCGTGCTCTTTAGCGACGTTGTTGATAAGCTCCATGATAAGGACTGTCTTACCTACTCCGGCGCCTCCGAAAAGGCCGATCTTACCACCCTTTGAATAAGGGCAGAGCAGATCGATTACCTTGATGCCTGTCTCAAGGATCTCCTTGTTGGAAGAAAGTGTTGCATATTCAGGAGCCGGTCTGTGGATATCCCATCTCTCGGCACCTTCCGGAGAAGGCTTAAGGTCTGTAGGCTCACCGAGGACATTGAAGATTCTTCCTAAAGTCTCTCTTCCTACAGGTACGGATATCGGTTTTCCGGTATCAACAGCTTCGGCATCACGGCCCAAACCGTCAGTAGAAGACATCGCAATGCATCTTGCCGTGCTGTCGCCAATGTGCTGGGCGACCTCTACTACAAGTCTTTTTGAACCAATCTTAAGTTCAAGAGCATTGTTTATCGGAGGAAGGTGTCCTTCCTCAAATCTGACGTCGACTACCGGTCCCATTACCTGGGCGACAGTTCCGATATTTCTTTTCTCCATATTTAACCTCCTACTTTCCTGCACCGGACACGATCTCGGTTATCTCCTGAGTGATCGTGCTCTGGCGGGCGCGGTTATATTCAAGTTTCAGATTATCGATCATCTGTTGTGCATTCTTTTTCGCACTGTCCATGGCCATTCTTCTGGCTGCAACTTCGCATGCAAAGCTCTCTTTTACAAGAGCATAGAGTTTGCAGGCAAAATACTCGGGAACGAGTTCTTCCAAAAGGACATCGGGCGCAGGTTCCAATATGCCGCCCAATTCTTCGGCTCCTTCCTCTTTTACGAGAGGCAGAAGCTGGAATACGCGGGGTTCCTGGCTCATTATCGAGACATACCTGTTATAAACGACAAGCACTCTGTCGATCTTACCTTCGAGGAAATCCTTACAGCAGGTCTCGGCCTCATCTAAAGCTTCCTCATAAGAATAGTGCTCTGAAGACAGGTATCCTTCTTCCTCTGTTTCTTCATTCTCATCTTCAGTATCAGACTGGTGGTATTTGTCGTAAGACCTCTTTCCGATAGGCTTTATCTCATAAGCATCCATTGTTCTTATGGTCCTGAAAACGTTGGCGTTATAGCCTCCGCAAAGGCCTCTGTCGCCTGCTATAACGATAAGGCGCGTTTTCAACGGCTCTTCCTGAGCCTTAACGTCAGCCTCATCTTCAGTATTCTCAGTTGCTTTCTTTACGAGACCGAAATACGGACTTTTACGGCATTCCGGGCTTGCAGCAAGAGCCATCGTTATCTCCGAGATCCCGTCAGAAAACTCACGGCTCGCATACATTGAATCGCATGCGCGCTTGATCTTCGAAGATGCGACAAGACCCATCGCACCTGTAAGATGCAATGTAGAGTCAAAACTCTTTATCCTTGTCCTTAATGACTTTATATCCTTAGCCATGATTACTTCTTCTTCATCTTATCGAGAACTTTTTTGAGTTCTTCTTCATCATCTTTATCCCAGGAGCCTTTTTCGATCCTGAGCATCCACTCCTTGTGCTCGTGATCGAGCTTTTCATAGAGTTTTTCCTGATAACCCTTGATCTCACTTATCTCATATTCATTGAGATAACCGTTGATAACTGCATAGATAATGCCGACCTGTCCGCCGACCGGAACAGGTGCGTTACGGTCCTGCTTCAATACTTCAACGATTCTTTCTCCCAAATGGAGTCTCGCTCTGGTATCAGCATCGAGATCTGATCCGAACTGCGCGAAAGCCTGAAGCTCCCTGTACTGCGAATAAAGGAGCTTTAATTCGCCGGATACTTTCTTCATGGCTTTTACCTGTGCCGAACCGCCGACTCTGGATACAGAGATACCCGGGTTTATAGCAGGGATGATACCGTTGTGGAACATCTCGGTCTCAAGGAAGATCTGTCCGTCAGTAATCGAGATGACATTTGTCGGAATGTATGCGGATACGTCGCCTGCCTGTGTCTCAACGATAGGAAGCGCTGTGATCGAACCGCCTCCGAACTCGGGAGATACGCATGCTGCACGTTCAAGAAGTCTTGAATGCAGATAGAATACGTCACCCGGATAAGCTTCTCTTCCCGGAGGTCTCCTGATAAGAAGTGACAGAGCTCTGTATGCTACAGCATGCTTGGAAAGGTCATCGTAAATGATGAGGACATCCTTGCCCTTTTCTCTGAAATACTCTGCCATTGCGCATCCTGAATAAGGCGCAATGTACTGGACAGGTGCACTTTCGGCAGCTGTTGCCGATACTATGATCGTATATGACATCGCACCTTCTCTTACGAGGTCAGAAACTAAAGATACGATCGAGGTCGCCTTCTGTCCTATAGCAACATAGATGCAGATAACATCCTTGTCTTTCTGGTTGATGATTGTATCTATCGCGATCTCGGTCTTACCTGTCTGACGGTCGCCGATGATGAGCTCACGCTGACCTCTTCCGATCGGGATCATGCTGTCGATAGCTTTGATTCCTGTCTGCAAAGGTACGGATACGCTCTGTCTCTCGATGATTCCGGGAGCCTCAGCTTCAACAGGTCTTTTTGCTTCTGCAAAGATCGGTCCCTTACCGTCAATAGGATCTCCCAAAGGATTTACGACACGTCCCAGATAGCTTTCTCCGACAGGGATGGAAAGAACGGTACCTGTACGCTTTACCTTGGTGCCTTCCCTTATGTCATTCTTATCTGTCAGGATAGCGACAGATACAGTATCGTTCTCAAGATTTAACGCAAGTCCTGCAGAACCGTCCTCAAACTCTAAAAGCTCTGTAGATACGCAGTTCCTAAGGCCGTATACGGAAGCGATTCCGTCTCCGACCAGAACTACCGTACCGACTTCACCCATATCAACACGGTTCTTATAATTTCTAATCTGTTCCTTGAGAATATTACTGATTTCTTCAGGTTTGCTGACCATAATTACGATATCTCTTTCTCTAAGTTTTTCAGGTTCTTTCTGACACTTCCGTCAAAGAACATTCCGTTTGCCGTTACAGTTATTCCGCCCATCAGAGCAGGATTTATCTTATATCTGGGCCTTACTGTCTTGCCCGTTATCTTTTCGAGCTTGGCTACGATCTTTGCCTTCTCTTCGTCAGTAAGCTCTACCGCGCTCGTGATCTCCGCATAAGTGAACTTTTTAAAGTCTTCGTACATATGCTCGAACTCTTTATAGGCGTCGAAAAAAGACCCCATGTCAGCGCGTTCGGTCATTACTGCCAGGAAAGAATAAAGAACGTCATCCACCTTTCCTTCAAAAGCTTCGCGGAGTGCATCCATGCGCTCGCTTTTGGGGATTCCGGGATTCGACAGGAATTCAATATATTCAGGCATCTCTTTAAAGAGCCTTTTCAGACTCCTTATATTTTTACGGATGTCGTCGATATTGCCCGACTCGTATGCCGTTTCAAAAAGCGCCAGAGCATATTCTCTTCCGGTAGTGTTCATTTCGTCTCACCTAATTTGTCGATAGCGTCATCGATAAGATCTCTATGGTCATCCATATTGATCTCACGGCCGATGATCTGCTCGGAGATAACCTGGGAAACATCAACGATTTCCTTCTTGATGGTCTCTCTGGCTTCACGTCTGTCACGTTCGATGTCCGCCTTGGCTTTTCTGATGATCTGGTCAGCCTTTTCGCGCGATTCGTAGAGCATGATCTCATTACGCTCGTTCGCACGCTCGACTGCCTCACTGATGATCTCATCAGCTTTCTGATCTGCAGTAGTGATCTTGTCTTCCCAGCCGGCCTTGAGATCATCTGCCTCTTTACGGGCTTTCTCGGCCTTCTTGTAATGTGTCTCGATCTCGTTTTCTCTTTGCGCCTTGATCTTTTTCACAGGCTCAAAGAGGAACTTTTTTAAGATCAGGAACAGGATCACCAGGTTTGCCAGTGATATCACTATCTGCCAGATATTTATCGAAATAATATCCAGATTCTGCATCTTGATTTGGCTCCGTTATCAGTTGCCGACAGCCTGCATCAAAATATCAACGAATCTTCCCGGTGCAACGAAGATCAGAAGGATCGCAATAACCAACGCATAAAGACCTGTTGTCTCAGCAACGGCGCATCCCATAAGCATTGTTGTGGTAACATCGCCTTTGCATTCAGGCTGGCGTCCGATCGCTTCGCATGCCTTAGCTACAGCATGACCTTCACCGATACCAGGACCGATACCTGCGATCATGGCGCATCCGGCACCGAGTGCGCATCCGCCAAGAATGATTCCGATAGCAAGTTCTAACATGTTCTAGCCTCCTATATGTTTATAGATAAGTTTTTCTGTTTATGCGCTTTCACGCTTGTTAGCATTCATAACAGCAACACGTGCCGCTTTGCGTTCTTCACGCTTCTTTTTCCTCGCCGCATATTCTTCGGCAGGGAAACCGCCTGAAATGTATAACATCGTCAGCATCGCAAAGATAAATGCCTGAAGTCCGCCGCTGAAAAGGTCGAAATAAAGTGACAGCACAGCAGGGATACCGATCCTCAGATACGGGAAATCCGCAAGCGCTCCAGGAAGAAATGAGAAGATCGTTTTTGAAAGACCTGAAAGTCCGACAGCCACCAGGAGCGATATGATCGAACCTGACAACACGTTTCCGTAGTGACGGAATGCCATCGACACAGGAGTTGCAAATTCGCTGATGATGTTAAGCGGTGCAAGGAGCGGGACAGGCTGGCCGAAGCTCTTAAGATAGATCCAGGGACCCGCCTTCATCTTGTAGTAAGTGATAAGGAAAAATACCAGGATAGCCCATCCGGCAGTTATATTGATGTCAGACGTCGGCGGAAAAAGACCGATCAGGGATGACAGGCTCGAAAAAGCTGACAATCCCAGAACAGCCGCAACAAAAGGAGCAAAACCTTCAAAGAATTCGCCCATGTTGGTCTTTACAAGGTTCGTGGTCTTCTCAACGATCCATTCGGCCAAAAGCTGCCTTACTGAAACATTGCGTGTCTTAAGACCTGATGTAAGGAAAAGGCACAGGAACAGGATTCCCAGCATTACGCACCATGAATTGACCTGCGATTCGGTTATGGGAAGGTCCTGGATCGGAAGCTTTACCGTAAAGAATACGTGTGCACCGGTAATGTCGATGCCCTCCGATGCAGGAACGAACAATATCTTGATAACTATCGCAGCTGCAAAAGATAAGACAGACAGCAAAAGGAAAATGATGCTCATTCTTCATCCCCTCCTGCTGTTTCAGTATTCTCATCAGTTACAACTTCACCGCTCTTAGCCTGCTTTTTCTTATCCTTGTTGAAAACCGCACGGAGATAAACTCCAAATGTCGCAAAGAGCAGGGATATGATAGTGGCAATAACATTAAACACGCTCTGGAATATAAGGGATATTGCCAAAAGGACAATGATCAGGGCAAATCTTATGGCATGGGATGCCTTCATGATCTCCTTGGCCTTCTTTTCACCGGAAGATACCGCCTTTTGTACGCTGAGGCCCAGGAAAAAGAAATTGAGGACGCCGATTACCCCGCCTAAGAGATTTCCGAAAAGCACGCTAAGATCCCATCTGCCGATGATAAGAAATACTGACTGCATCAGCATGCTTAAGACAAGAGTAACCGCGCCGACAAACAGCGTCTCTTTCTTAACTGTAGGATCGATCTTCATGATCTTGCCCGTATCCCTTTCGTGTCTAAAATTCCTGTACGAATGAAATTATATCACTCGGACAACATCGATTTTTACAGACACGAGGACGCGTTTGCCCAAAATAAGGGCATTAATCTGAGCCTGACTAATGCAACTTTATTAAAAAAAATCCGGTGGTTAGACAAGTGCTTAGGAAGCAAATACTTTTTTCGTATCTGATTAAGAGTTTTTAAGTATGAAAAAGGAGGCCGCAAAGTCAAACTCCGAGCCTTATATCAAACCCGACCTCTGAAGAAAGCCCCTGGTCAGGAAGACTTATCTTAACAGCAGCCTTTCCTTCCAGCCCGATGCTCCTTACATAGACACCGCCCATGCCGCCGTTGATATCAGCCATAGAAGGACCGAGGACTTCGATTGGGCCTTTTACCTCAACAACAGCCTGCCTGTTGTAAAAAGGCATTACATTGCCGTATTCATCGGTGACCTTGATCCTGATCGCTGCGACATCGTAAGTGGAATCTTCAATAAGCTCATTCGAAGACACATTAACATCCAGGCAAAGCCTGTTCATCGAGGACTTGATAACGGTCTTTACGACTTTTCCGTTTACGATGCCTTCGAATTTGAACTTTGTGGCTTCACCGCCCCAGTTACCGATATATTTGCCGAAGAGAGAATATGCATCGTCGAACTTCATCTTGTATCTCGTCATGGCTTCGACCATGGTGAGCTTCATCTTCGCGGGCATGTTTTCCATTCCGTAAACAGCAGAGAAATTCAGCGCGTCTTTGACGATCTTATTCTGTCTGTCAGAAAAGCCTTCCTTCTCCTTCATCTGGTCACCGATATAATCATCTATCAGCATCGGAGGAGAGATGAGATTCTTGTATGAAGAATCTTCACGTGTATATTCCTTGATGAAAACATCGTTCTTATACATCTTCACGCTGTCGCAATTAGAGAAGATATAGACTTCTCCCCTGTTTCCTGCAGGATGCTCGCCGATGTCCATGGAAGAACTTACTTCAAGCACAGGCGCTAATTCCTTATTCTGGCTCGCATAAGCATATGCAGCGAGCTTGAAGTTCCTGAACATATCGGTCACACCGTGATAGCAGACTCTGTCACCTGAACCGAAGTCCTTATGCGTGTTGTAATCGAACATGCACCAGCCGAAAGATCCGCATATATCCTCATTAGCCATCACGCTGTCTAAAACGTTGCAGTGCCTTAATGCGTGCTCCTGCCTGTGAAGTTCCGAATCGAAGACTTTTGTCGGGAACATGTGGCCGTTATACTCACTGATGAAGTAAGGCTTATTCATGTCGGAAGTGACATTTTTCTTCTGCTCGCACCCTGCTGTCTTTCCGTTATGGCTGAAGTCGTTAAATGCATAAACG
Source organism: Oscillospiraceae bacterium (assembly GCA_902780785.1). Classification (GTDB taxonomy): domain Bacteria; phylum Bacillota; class Clostridia; order Saccharofermentanales; family Saccharofermentanaceae; genus Saccharofermentans. The sequence goes on from CACZGS010000003.1 coordinate 278,292, forward strand.
TCTTCTAAGAGCGAACTCTTTTTTAGATATCTGACTCCTGAAGTCTGGCGGTAAGGATC
>CACZGS010000004.1 GCA_902780785.1 Oscillospiraceae bacterium
GGACATCCGCTTAAGTCGAAGATCCAGGTGTACGGTCTTGCACTCGTATTCCTTGTGCTTCTCTACCACTCACCTTCAGGTCTTGTTTTCTACTGGCTCCTGAATAACATATTCTCGCTTGTTAAGAACATCTTCTATAAGCTCAAGAACCCCAGAAAGGTCGTATATATCCTTTTCGCAATTGCAGGCGCAGGCATAGTCGTAATGACATTCTTAAAGGAAGGCCTGGACTTAAGACAGAAGATACTGTTATGGGTTGGCGCACTCTTACTCGTTCTGCCGCTTGCATCACTCAAGATCAAGTTCGGCAAGTTATCGGATGCAGTTACGGCAGGAAAGAAAGACTACGGGTTATTCTTTTCGAGCGCTGTATTAATGGCATCGATCTCAGGTATCCTTATCCCTTCCGCAGTAATAAATGATTCGCCGCAGGAATTCATCGACGTAGTTAATCCCTACAACCCGTTCCTCTATATCGTTAACTCCGGCATTCTGGCATTTGGCGGCTTCGTGCTCTGGGGAAGCATCTTCTACTTCTTCATGAGCAACAAGGCAAAGTCGGTTTTCGCCAAAGCAATGTGGATGCTCTGCGGAATATCGATCATCGACTATATGTTGTTCGGAACCAAGCTCGGCACCATGAATTCTGCACTGCAGTACGATAAGGCGCCTGCATTTACGGTGTCAGACTATGTGCTTAATCTCCTTGCCGTTCTGGCCGTCGCCATTGTCTTTGCTGCTGTCGGGATCAAGCTTAAGAAGATCGCCAAGACGGTTCTTATCATCGGAATAATGACTGTCATCGTGATCGGTGCATTTAATTCGTACGCGATAATAGATAACTACAAAGAATATACCGGCCGTACGGCTGCTACTGAGATGCCCGTGATCCCTTTGAGCAAAAACGGCAAGAATGTCATCGTGCTGATGCTGGACAGATCCGAGGGCCTTCAGATCCCTTATATCTTCAACGAGAAGCCTGAATTAAAGGAACAGTTCGACGGCTTTACCTACTATCCGAACACGAATTCTTACGGACAGTCCACTATCGTAGGCTCCCCGGCTCTCTACGGCGGTTATGAATATACTCCGCAAAAGCTCAACGAGAGACCGAACGAGCTTCTCAGAGACAAACATAATGAAGCACTGAAGGTAATGCCTGTACTGTTCAGCCGCAACGGATATAACGTCACGGTCATCGATCCTTCCTATGCCAACTATCAGGAGATCCCGGATCTTTCCATCTATGATGATCAACCCCAGATCAACAGTTACCTCGCACAGGGTAAATACAGCATCTTCGCAGATAATACCGACAGCACAAGTTCCGACCGGTTGAAGAGCACGCTTAACCGCAATTTCTTCTGCTTCTCGCTTATGAAGAGCGCTCCCGTTATCCTGCAGGAGACTCTTTACGACGGCGGTCTTTATAACGAATCAGACCTTAATACGGACGGCCAGGAAGGAGCCATTACCGCTTCTTCACTCATCCAGTATGTATCAGGCATCTCAAGGAGCAAGGGCTACCTTAAGTCCTTCATCGAATGTTATGCGGTTCTTCTGAACCTTAATGATATGACCACGATCTCGGACGGCTCAGAGAACAATTTCCTCATGATGGCCAACGATACTACACACTCGGCATGCCTTCTCCAGCAACCGGATTATGTTCCGCAGTATTATGTCGATAACACCGCTTACGATGTTGACATGGAAGCCAGATATACGGTTGACGGCGTAACGATGAAAATGGAAAGCCAGTATGAAGTCATTCACTATCACGTAAACATGGCCACATTCATCCAGCTCGGCAAATGGTTTGATTACCTGCGCGAAAACGGTGTCTACGACAACACCAGGATCATCCTTGTATCCGACCACGCAAGGGGTCTCGGCCAGTTCGATATCACATGCGAGGGCCAGGACATGGAATTCTATTTCCCTCTGCTCATGGTCAAGGATTTTGACAGCAAGGGCTTTACCGTATGCAAGGATTCCATGACAAATGCGGATACTCCCACGCTTGCAACGAACGGCCTTATTAATAATCCCAAAAATCCCTTCACAGGTAACCCGATCAATTCTGATCCCAAGCTTGGCACCAGATATATCTACTTCACGGATTTCATCAGTGCCGCAGATAATTCGGGCAATACTTTCGACCGCGGCAAGTGGTACAGATTGGACGGCGATCCGCACGATCCCAAGAGCTGGAAATACATCGGCGAGAAGCTTCCTTAACGGGCTTACTCCCCCCTCCAAAAACTTGAAAAAACGCATCGGTGTATAATATAGGTATGCATTCAGTATCAACCGGATGCTTTAGGCCGCTATTTGATTGGAATAAGGAGGGGACACAAACATGCGCCTAATCGATAATAACCATGCTCATTTAAGGAGGGCCACAGGGGCACTTGTCTGCCTCATGTGCCTTATCCTGATCCCGACTGTAAGCCTCGCTTCAGGCTTCGGGATATCAGCTGAAGCAAACACGGCAAGCTTTGCCACAGACCTGGCTTTCTATGCCGGTGCATTCTCAACGGCGGTAACGGCATCGATCAACCCGTCAGCTACCATGGCTGTACTGGCGATCTTGGGAGCCATCGAAAATGCCGCCATCTACCAGCCTGATTCTGCAGTTCTTTGCAGCATCGCTGATTTCCTGAACGGTGTTCCGATCTTAAGAGAAGTCGGAAAGCTTCCCATAGCCAATCCCTATGCGGCAGTTTTCCTCTCGCTCATCGCGGCTGCACTCATCGTCATCCACTCATTTGCCGAATCCAAATTCGTATCTGAAGAGACGATAGACAAGCTCGATAAACTCATCGGTTACATCTGCACGGTCTCAATATCGCTCCTGCCCTTTGTGACCAACGATGCTCTGGAAGCAGATCCTCCGGCAGGAGTAAAGGGAGCCGCTCTGGTTCATCACACAGGTTTCTTCAGCAATGCCGCTTCAGGTGCTCCCGGTGCCGGAACCTATATCCTTGCAGGAATAACGGTAATTGCCATAACGGTCTTCTATTACTGCATCTATTCCTGCGTCGACAACTGGGAAGTAATAGTTGCGGCTTTCCCTATGAAGGGAACGAGCCTTATCTGGCAGATCATAAAAGCGGTGCTTCATATGATCTTGCTGGTGCTCCAGATTTTCGCGCCCTTCATAAGCTTCATCATCAGCATCCACCTTGCCGTTGCAGGATTGTTCCTGTTCAGGATACTTAAGAGGAATTCACAGTACTACAAAGACGTCTATGTTTTCACGATCCTTCGTAAGATCTTCAAGCGCAACGACGAGATCCCGAAGATCGAGAAGCACGTTCCGAGAAGACTTAGGAAGCTCTATCCCGACATGGAACTCTGCATGTCCGTCTATACTTTCCACGGCGTAGCACGTCTGCCCAAGCGTTCGAGAGTATGGCTCATCAAGGAAGGCGACAAGCTCGACATCGTTTACAAGCGCCTCATTAGAAAGCCCTACATCATTTCCTGGAGCGATCTTAAGACACAGCATGAAGACAAACAGTTCTATCTTGAGAGCTGTGCAAGGTTCCTAAAGGTCCGCACAGAAGATCTGAAGTTCGAAGTCGTCATGTCGACAAGATACAAGCCTGAATCTGAGATGCTGTCAGAGCTTTTAGGCCTTAAGGATTTCGAACCGGTTAAGCAGGAGATCAAGGAGAACAAGAAGCTCAAGCGCAGGATGAAGCGCAATAAGACTGCGGCAGAGCCCGTCTGATGCAGATAACAATTAAATAAACGCAAATGAATACTGCCGCATCATTCCTGCGGCAGTATGTTTTTCTCATAATAATGTTTAATGATCGACCTTCTTGTAACGATCCCTATGAACATTCCCCTGTCATCCGTGATCGGTACGAAGTTTGAATCCATGGTCTTGGTGATGAGTTCCTCAACAGACTGGGTTATCAGGACCGGTCTGTACTTATACTTGTTGAGGTTTACGTCAGAGAGCTTGAACTGCTTTAAGCTCTCGATAGCCATTGTGTGGGGCTCTCCGCCCTCACCTTTTACGATGAACCACAGAAGGTCACCCTCGCTTACCGTTCCGACATAGTGGCCTTCCCTGTCGATGACAGGAACTGCCGCATAAGAGGTGCTGTGCATCTTCTCCAATGCCTGGTCTACGGTTATGTCGTTATAAAGATATGTGATCTCCTGTTTGGGTCTGGTGAAAAAAGCAATATTCATTAAGCGCCGCCTAAGTCCTTATCAATTCTTACCTGGAAAGGTGTGGCAGTAAGACCGTTCTGGGCATGCAGAGGTGTGGGGCCGTATGAGAAGAATGCATATCTTACCTTGGAAGGGAATTCGACAAGAGGGCAGGACAAGAGGATCGTCTTGCCGTCGAAGTCAACATTTGCTTCTGCAGGATAGAATTTGCCGTCATCGCCCGCAACCTCGAAGCCTGAGTCATCAGGTCCGAATCCGGTCGTAAGGTTGAGGAGCAGGTAATCTCCTCCGAAGGTGATCTCAACGCCCTCGCCCCTTCTCGCGTCAATGATGAACGGTGATACGGCTTCGACCTTCTCGAATCCGTAAACGAACTTCTCAGCCAGAAGGGCAAGTCTGTCACCCGGTGTCTTCTTGTCAGAAGGGAACAGGTTGTTGAACTCACCGCAGTCAACTGTTACTGCCATATAAACATTGGGCATGTCGATCGCCACGATCTGCTGCTGCTCTCTAAGGAGCGGCCATGACATGTCGTCGAAGCCCATGTATTTACGATCTTTTGAAATATACATCGGAAGCTGGCAGAAGATAAACGGCAGCTGGTCGTCGAAGAATACGTCACGCCATTCTTTGATCATGGTCTCGAAAACATGTCCGTACTCAGACTGGTGTCCGTCAGTATCTGCCTCACCCTGATAGAAGATAACGCCGCGCAAAGTATACGGCGCGATCCTTAAGATCATGCACTCGAAAGCAGCGCCCGGACGTCTCGCAGACTTAGGTCCTATAGGAGCCGGCCAGGGTGCGGGACCGAGCTTTGCATCTGCCTCGGGATATGTGAGATATGGATTCTCTTTGAGTGCCTCAGCAAGCACCTTATTATATTCGGCATACTTTTCTTTATATTCGGCATCGGCCTTCTCGAATTCTTCAGGAGTAAGTTCAGATGCGGCATCGTCGAAATCCTTGATATACTGTCTGCCTTCTTTGGTCGAGAGTAAAGATTCCACGCTCTGCCAGTTATCGATGGTGGCTCTTGTAGCGCAGCACTGGATGATTCCGATCTTTGCATCAAGCCTCGATTCAAGTTCTCTTGCAAAATAGAAAGCAACAGCGCTCATCTCTCCTGCAGTGTCACTGTTGATATCGACCCACTTTGATTCAGCTTCGGCCTGAGCCTGCTTTTCATTCATATGGCCGAATGAGGGAACCCTGTAAAATCTTATTTCAGTATTACTGATCTTCGGGATAATGAACTTGGCAAATTCGGATCTGGTGAGCGGGTAATCCATGTTACCGCCGCCTGCTGCGAGCCAGACCTCACCGGCATATACGTCAGCGATCTTTTTGACTTCCAGATCGTTTTCAAAGATCTTGATCTCATAGGGACCGCCCGGTTCATCGACCGGTTCCAGGCAAATAAGGAAACTTCCGTCCTGCTCTATTCCGCAAGTGCCCGTAGAGACCTCATCTCCGTCCTTGAAGAGAGATGCTCTGATTACACAGGTCTTGTCAGAATAGCCAAACACACGAAGCTCAGCGCCCCACTGGAAGACCATCTTATCTTTAAAAATGCCGTTTAGTGTAATTGCCATACCTTTTTATTTTATCAAATTATCAAAGAAAATGCTCACAAGGTTGTTCATCGTAATTTGAGTATAAAGGACGATTATAAAGAAACTGTTAGGCACAAGGTACCAAAGCCTAAACAACTTGTGAATAGTATTTAAATCGCAAAGATCAGCCGAACATCGTCTTGCAGAATACCACTGCCTGAGCCGCGTCACCGTTGATCGTGATGCTGCCCTGTGACACAGCTACGACAAAATCCTTGTTGCCGTTCAATACCGCTGCAAATGTCTCGGCATCAGCATCGATATAGAAGGGCGCGTTGATGTATTCGTAGGGAGCTACTTCCGCAATGCCGTCTTCCACCTTTACATATAACGGAAGATTGTCGAGGTTGCCGTTTAATGTAATCTGTGTAGCCGTATCCTGAAGAAAAGATACCTTTTTCGCTTTCTCTTCGACTGCCTTAAAGATGCTGCCGAATCTGGGTTCAACCTTCTTTTGCATTTTCGATCACTCCTTTAAAATTATTAATCCTTTACAGATTTGCTCTCGAAAGCAAGTATCCATGAGATCGGAAACGCCTTTGAGGCAAAGTGCAGTAATTTCTGTGAGAACGGATATGACAACATCCGCTTTCCCTTTATGGAAGCCTTAAGTGTGGCTTTTGCAAGTTTAACGGGATCGATAACAAAATTCTTACGCCAATCTGTAAAATTTGTTTCCTTACCGTCTGTCGCCCTTCTCTGGAAATCCGTCGCAACGGGACCCGGGCATACAACGAGGACATCGATTCCCTTGGGCTTAAGCTCACAGCTCATGGCTCTGGAGAAAGATATGACATAGGACTTGCTTGCCGCATAGCACGCAAATCCCGGCTGCGGCAGGAAACCTGCCGACGAACCGATATTGATTATCTTGGAATGAATATTGCCTTCAGACTTCATGTAAGGCACAGTGATATTTATCATCTCACTTAATGCCGTGCAGTTAATGGAGATGGTGTCTCCCAAAGCCTTTGCGGGCTTATCTGCCATGGGACCCTTGATGCCCATTCCGGCAGAATTAATGAGAAGACCTACTTTGGGTTCTTCTGCCTTCAATCTATCTTCTATGATCTTAATGCCTGAATCATTGGATAGATCTGCAACGACCGGAACTATCTTTACGCCTTCAAAAGAAGATGCAAGCTGATTAAGCGCATCCTCACGTCTTGCTACTGCCCATATCTCATCAAAAGGAGTTTTAAAGTATTCACCGTTATCACCTGCAAGAAGCTCGATAAAAGCTTTTCCTATGCCTGATGAAGCTCCGGTTATGATTGCGATCCTCTGGTACATAAAGCTCTCCCCATGAGAAGTTCCGTACCTTCAATAATACACTCTATAAAAAAATATTAAAAGAGAATGTCCTTAAAGCAGACTCTCTGCCTGTTGTTATCGTAATCAAAGCAGTGTCTTGAACCGCCTGCGCACCACTTCTCCCATTCGCACTTCTGACACTCTTTGCAGAGTGATGACAGAGGCTTTCTGAATTCCTGAAAGCGGTTGAACCAGACGTCACTGAACTTATCCTTATAGATGTTGCCCTGTACGAATTCAGGTCTTTCCTCAATATCAAGGCAGGCCGTGATATCGCCGTTAACTCTTATCGCTGCAGTATGTGTGCCGGCACCGCAATAGAAGAACCAGTCTCTTACTTCTCTCTCATATTCAAGTCCCAAGAAATGCGAGCATCCGTAGTTAACGGGTATTCCCTGCTCTCTCTTGTCACGGATGAACTTGAAAATATATCTCTGGTCATCAGGCGTAAGGAGCATGTCGGGATAATCTAATGCCCTTCCCATCGGCTCAATGCCTATTACTCTCCATGAATCGATATCCATCTCATCGAGGATCTCATAGAGTTCATCAAGCTCGCCTATGTTCTTGTGATTAACGACCGTAGTTACCTGAATGTGCCTGAAAGCCTTGCGGTCAATGAGGTTCTGTATTCCCTGCATCGCCCTGTCGTAACCGCCTGCAATACCTCTTTGCCTGTCATGTGTATCGCGAAGTCCGTCGATGCTGACAGACACCGTTCCCATATGAGTCCTTGCAAGCATATCCGCAACGTCTTTGGTAATGAGCGTTGCATTAGTCGTCATGCCCCAATGGAAACCCTTTTCAACAGCATAGCCAAGGAGCTCTTCAAAATCAGGATACAAAAGCGGTTCGCCGCCCGTGATGCAGAGCTGCACTCTCTTAAGATCGAAGTGCTCCTTAACATCATCCAGAACAGCTTTAAATGCTTCCTTATCAGGACCGTGGCCCAGTCCGGGCTCACAGGAACTGCCGCAATGAAAACACTTCGAATTGCAGCTTCTTGTTAATTCAAAAAACAGGTAGATCAGATCCGGCTTCTCGAAAAGCCTTGCTCTCATTTCGGCTTTCTGGTCAAGATAAGCCTTCTTAGCTTCGATTATATCCACGGATATCAGTTCTCGAAATCTTCCGGCGGACCGTAAACATCTACTTCAGGGCCATCTAAGGATTCCTCAGACGGAGGTCCGTATACGCATACTTCTTCAGATGTCTCACCGGGCTTGGACTCGGGTAATGTGGCATCTGTCTCGTCGGTTGTCTCTTCTGTCTCATATGAAGTGAGTTCCGGCGGCGGTGGACCGTAAACATTAGTCTCCGGCGGGCTCGGAGGTCCGTAAACACATGCTTCGACTGCAAGGCTCAGCGCACCGATGCTTGCAGCGATCGCAGTAAAGGTTAACGGCTTTTTCGATCTCTTCATATGTTATATCCCCCTGATAAGTATCAGCTGATATCCTGTGTGTCTTCGTCAGAAAGATTCTCTCCGCCAAGGCCCTTGAATCCTGCCATCGGCCTTGAAGCCGTAGGAGCAGCCTTTGCGTTAGGTTCCATGATCGAAGGTCTCTGTCCTTCAAGTGCTGCACCCATTGCAGGAGCAGTCATTCTCTTGTTTGCGTCATTCTCCTGATCAACTATTGCAGAAGGTCTTACGATGCCGCCGTAAGCGGATACGTGGCCGTCCTGCTCAGAAGATGAATCGCGTCCTGTCTGAGCTCTCTTGAAGAATGCAGACTTATGAGACTTCGCAGAATCGGCAATGCTCGTATAAGCAGCCTTTGCCTTCTCGTCTGCAGCCTTCTTAGCCTCGATCTCTTCGATACGCTTCTGTTCTTCGAGCTCTCTTGCTGCCTTTGCTTCTTCGCTCTCCTTGAAAGCGGAAACGTTAGCCATTGCAGGAGATGCCCAAACGGGTGCTCTTCCTGAATTGTTATATGTCTTTCCTGCAAGGATGCTTCCGAGCTGGTTGGAGTTGGAAGATGCCTTTGCGCGTTCCTTGGAAATGGAAGGACCTGAGATATTTGTGGATGCGGAAGCTCCTACACCTGAAGAAGAACCGCTCTTGAAGGACATCAGAGGATTGTTCTTGATCTCGCTGACCTTAGAGCTTTCCTTGGACTCAGATACCTTCTCCTTCTTGCTGTCGAGCATCTTGTCATAACCTTCTGCTGAAGCGAGGGCGGAAATTCCCGGAGCTACGGTGTTCTCGGAAGTAGCCAATGTATTCTTGAAGAATGCGGAAGTCTTAGCCTGAGCCTTAGCGCGTTCAGCACGTGCCTCTCTTGCTGCCTCTGCAGCCTCCGAAGCCTTCTTTGCCTCAGCAAGCTTAGCTTCAGCTGCTGCCTTTGCTGCAGCTGCCGCCTTTGCTGCTTCTTCTGCTGCTGCCTTTGCACGCTCAGCGGCGAGAGCTTCTTCCCTGGCTTTTCTTGCTTCTTCCTGCTTAGTGATCTCAGCAGCCTTTGCAGCTTCCTCAGCCTTTCTGGTCTCTTCAGCAAGTCTTGCTTCTTCAGCCTTCTGGGCTTCTGCGATACGTCTTACTTCTTCAGCCTTCCTTGCCGCCTCTGCCTTTCTGAGTTCTTCTGCCTTTCTTGCCTCTTCAGCCTTTCTGAGCTGCTCGGCAATCCTTGCTTCCTCGGCTCTTCTTTCTTCCTGAGCCTTCTTGGCAGCTTCGATCCTCTCACGTTCAGCAGCCTTCAAAGCTTCCTGGATCTTTCTTGCTTCCTCAGCCTTTGCTTCGGCCTCAGCCTTAGCGATGGCAGCAAGTCTTATAGCCTCTTCGGCCTTCTTCTGTTCTTCTAATCTTGCACGCTCAGCTGCCTCAGCTGCTTCCTTAGCTCTTCTGGCATCTTCAGCCTTTCTTGCTTCTTCAGCTTTTCTGGCCTCTTCTTCCTTCCTAGCGAGCTCGGCCTTTCTTGCTTCTTCAGCAGCCTTTGCTTCATCAGCAGCCTTCTTCTCAGCCTCGAGCCTCTTGGCTTCTGCGTTCTTTCTTATTTCTTCTACTCTTGCAGCCTGGGCAGCCCTTCTCTCCTCAAGGAGCTTGGCAGCCTTTTCGCGCTCTGCGATCTGCTCGGGTGTAAGTTCATTCTTGGGACGTCTGATAGGCTGAGCCTTCTTCTCTTCCTTAACAGCAGCTGCTGCGGCTGCAGTTCCTGCCAAAGCGGCGGGAGTTACAGCAGGTGTAACTGCGCTCTTGAAAGGTGAGCCTGATGCAGCAGGATCAGCAGACGGTAATGTTCCGGGCTGCTTGGCAGGCTTGAAGATATCCTTCCTCGCTGAATTCTGCATGCTGCGGTTAACTCTCGGGAGACCGCCGACGATACTTGTCTGGGAGCCTGCAGTGGTCTTTGTTGCTTCAGCAGCAGTCTCAGCTGCCTTCTCTGTGGGCTTAGCTGCCGGCTTAAAGAGGTTGCCGAATGCAGGCTGCTTATTTGTTGTCTCAGCAGGCTTGAAAGCATTCTTTGCCGCATGATCCTGAACAGTCTTCGGAACTGTCTGTGTGCTGGAAGAATGGGCAGGCTTGAATGCGTTGATTGCCGAATTCTTTGTTGCTGCAGGTGCTGCTGTTGCATCACTTGCAGGCTTAAATGCGCTGTTGATGGGCTTCGCAGCCGTTGTTTCTGTTGCAGTCTTTGCCGCTGCAGTTGCCTCAGGCTTTGCTGCTGTTGCAGGCCTGAAAGCACTGTTAATCGGCTTTGTAGCTGTTGTTCCGGCTGCTGCGGGCTTAGCTGCTGTTGCAGGTCTGAAAGCAGTAAATGCGGGCTTCTGTGCAGGAGTTGCTGCTGCAGGCTTAGCCTCAGTCTTTGCTGCATCACTTGCGGGCTTAAATGCGCTGTTGATGGGCTTGGAAGCAGACGGCTTGGATTCAAGCCTGTTATCTGTTCTCATCGCATTCTTCATTGCGTTATTCTGAGCAACGGAATCAACTGTGGTCTGGATTCCGGAAGCATTCGTAGGTCTGAACGGAGATGCCGCCTTGGAATTCATCGTTCTTGCAGCAGCTGTTGTTGCTGCAGCGCCGCCTATTGCAGTCTTAGTCTGACCTGCGGATGCAGGCTTGAATGCAGTACTCTTCATAGCTGACTGATTAGCAGTCTTTGCAGCAGGTCTGAATGCAACCTGGTTTCTGGTATCTGATGTAGCCTTAGGAGATTCAGCGGAACGGTCTGAAGGAAGCTTCATGGGGCCCTTCTTCTCAACGGGCTTAGCTTCAGTTCCGGGTGCGGGCTTGAAAGGATTGATCTCGCCGGCTTCCATAGCCTTGATCTCCTTCATTGCCGTTGCAGTATTAAAGCTCCTGCTCGTGCTTGAAGAAGCAGACTCACTCGCGGGCTGGACCTTCTTAACAGGTCCGAGATAACCGAATTTGTCAGCGATAAACGGAACGCCGGGGATAAATGCGATCGCAAGATCTACACCTTCCAGTTCCTTCTTATCCTTAAGGTACTTGTATCTTGCAAAAGCAGCGCCTGCAAGAAGAACAAGGAGGATCCACCAGAACCATGTAGGACTCTTGGAGCCTTTCTTCTTTGCTGTTGCTGCGAGAGCTGCCTGTACAGGTGTAGGTGTGGGAGTAGGTGTGCCCTCTCCTGTCTCTACATTACCTTCACCGTTGGTTGTTGTAGTACCGTCAGCTTCAGTTGTCGTGTCGGATGTAAGCGTGCCGCCTGCAGCGCCTCCGATAACGGCTGCGGCTCCACCGCCACCATTAACATCAGTGGGATCCTGTGTGCTTGCAGCGGTAGGATCGAGTGTTGTCTCAGTTGTCTCTGTCGGCTTAGGTGACTCAGTCTCAACAGGTGCCTTTGTAGCTGTCGGCTTGGGAGCCTTTGTATTTGTAGGCTTAGGTGCCTCAGTATTGGACTTTGTAGGTTCAGGTGTGTTTGTTGCCTGTTTTGTAGGAACAGGTGTATTTGTAGCCTTCTTTGTGGGAACAGGCGTATTAGTTGCTTTCTTGGTAGGTACCGGTGTATTTGTAGCCTTCTTTGTAGGTACAGGAGTATTGGTTGCCTTCTTAGTAGGTACCGGTGTATTCGTAGCCTTCTTTGTAGGAACAGGCGTATTTGTAGCTTTCTTCGTAGGTACCGGGGTATTCGTAGCCTTCTTTGTTGGAACAGGCGTATTGGTTGACTTCTTGGTAGGAACCGGTGTATTAGTTGCCTTCTTAGTAGGTACAGGAGTGTTTGTAGCCTTCTTCGTAGGTACCGGAGTATTCGTAGCCTTTTTTGTGGGAACAGGGGTGTTCGTATGTGTAGGAACAGGTGTGTTTGTAGGTGGCTCAGTAAATTTCACCTTTGAAACACTTACACTGTTAGCATTCAATTCATATCCGTCAAGAGTAACATTGTATTCTTTATTGTTCTTAGGAGTTAATGAGATTACAAGTGTTCCGTCTCCAGCGCTGTCAACCGTAATCCCGGAACTCTTTGAAGCAACATAGAATTCATTCTTACTGACATTAAAAGTCATTTTAACCTTGGTACCGGATGTCAGTCCCCAAAAATTAAATCCAAATGAACACTCATCATCTCTAGAAGACCAAGTCCAGAATGAATAATTATCAGCTGCCTGAACATTCTGAACATCGAAAAATTGCAACGCAAAAGACATACCGATAAGTACGCAGAGAAGCATACATATCGACTTAAGCGAGAAGCGACCCGAATAGCTACCCGTCATCAATAATAACCTCCAAAAACAAGCACACACATCTCCTAATATAAATATTAGAAGATACCAAAATTATACAAGTAAAACCCTTGTATTTTCAAGAGAACAATAATGGCGGAAATGTGACGAAACTAAGGCTTTTAGACCTGTTCACCGTTGTTTTGTTCGAGTACTTCTTCGTTGGGGACAAAGCCTTCGACGGCCTCTTTTGCGGCAGGGATAATTGCTTCTTCACCGGACTTTAAGATCTCGGGTTTCTCGGCCTGTACTTCAGCTGGGCGGTCAACCTCGGCATTGGATACTTCAGTGCCGATCTGAGGTCTTATGGCTTCACTGTATGCAGCATCTTCCTCAGGTGCATCATTGATCTCGACTCTTGCTGCGGTAGGGCGCTTCAAAGATGTCGGCTTGACCTTCTGGACGGGAGCGTCAGTGATCCTTACTTCGGAAGGAGCTGCGGAATCCATAACGAGGGCGGGAGTCTCTGCTTCCTTGCCTACTTCGTCGGAATCAAGCTCTTTTCGCTGCTGCTGACGTGCTTCGAGAGTATTGGAATATACAGGTCTGATGGGAGCCGTATTGGACTTTTGCAGGTAGCCGTTGATGATGATCTGCTCTTTTGCTTTGTCGATCTCTTCTGCCTTTTTGGAGGAGATACCGAGGGAACCGAAGACCTCGCTGGCCTCCTTTTCCTCTCTCTGGGCTTCGCTCTTTCCTCCGAGGAGGGTATTCTTGGAAGCAGCTTCATCTTCTGCTTTTTTCTTGGGATCTCTGGTGTCGCGCTTAATCTGGCGGATCTTTTTCTTTTCGTTCTTTCTTGATAAGACTTCGACGCGGTTAACGACCTGCTCGGCTTTCCAGGCAGTATCGATCTGGTCGTCGATCTTTGCCTTGCGCTTATCCATTATCTTGATGATTATTGTCGCGATGATAAGACCGATTATGACGCAGACAGCAAGACCTATTACCAAAGGTCCTAACTGCCTGTTATCTTCAAACACGTTTGCCATGTAGATATACTGCATGTTAACTATCCTCCTGCGCATCGTCCGGTTCTTTGCCGGTTTCCGCAACATTTGTTATATTTGCATCCTCAAGTTCCGAAGGATCGAGAGGAACTACCTTTTCTCCTGCTTTCCTGGCATCTGATCTCTTCTTCAGGAAGATCGTGAGAGCAATAATGCCGCCTATCAGTACTACAGCTATTATAACAACTGTGATAAGAACAGTTGAGGCTTTTCGGATCATATTAGAGGCAAGATCGGATTTCTCCTCGTAGATCACGCCTCCGCAGGTGGGACCCGGTTCTTCGGTGGTCTCGGTGATCGTTTCAGTGCCCCGGGTGTTCGGCTTGGGCTTTGCAGGTGCGGGTGTGATTATAACACCGTCGTAATCACCTAAAGCAATGCCGTTAGCGCCCAGAGGAACTGCATGGTCAAGGCCTATGAACTTGCCGTCCTCGGTCTGCCACAAAACAGTTTTTACGAAGTTGTATTTCTCTTCGTCCCATGTCTTGAAATCGTCTTTTACAAGGCCGCCGGTGTCACCGGAATTGGCATTAAAGCACCAGAAAGTATGGTGAAGGTGCTTCTCGGCAATTAACTGTCTGAAGTATTCCATCCACTTAAGGTTATCGCCTTCCATGAAACCGCCCCACTCACCGACAAAGATGGGAGCGATGTCGTCTTCAGCGATATAGAGCCAGTAGTCGTGCCATGCGTCCTTATAGAGCGATTCGTATGTAAAACCGTCCTTAAACCAAGGCTGTTCATAGACTCTCGGGCCGTAATCGTGAGGCGAATAGACGATCTGCTTATTGAGTTCCGGACTGCCGAAATCAATGGGGTAATCCTTAACGCCCATGAGGTTTGCGCCCCACCAGGTGTTGTAGTAATCGTTATCGTCGTCTTTGGAAACGAAGTTGTTTGACTTGATGTCCTTGGGATAGATCTGGATACCTTCAATGATGATGAGCGCATTGGGATTCTTTTCCAGAACAGCTCTGCCGGCAATCTCTGCGACCCACTTCCAGTTGTCCTTATCGTCCGAACCGTTCCAGATTGCATGCGGTGTCTCTGAAGCCTTTCCGTGAGGCTCATTTTTTAAGTCGTAACCGATAATGGTGTCGTTATTCTTATATCTGTCAGCAACCCATGAGAGTGATTCGACAAAATCAATGACGGTCATGTCTTCCCTGTACCAGACGGGGTGGTTATGGCCTGAAGCATCGGTCTTTACCGTGTGGATATCGATAATGACCTTCATGCCGTTCTGCTCGCAGAGCGAGAGAACATAGTCGAAGATCTCCAGTGAATTCATCGAATTAAGTTCGGTGTTATAAGCGTTGTTGTAATTGGCTCTGGGATATTCACCCTTCTTCCACTGCAGAAGAAGTTCGGCGCTCATGGGAACTCTTAAGACATTGAATCCCCTGTCAGCTATTGCCTTGAGGGTATCCTTCAGATTGCAGTTCCAGACGCCGTCGAACATATTGGTTCCGGTGTTATAGCCGAACCAGTTGCAGCCTGTAAGCCACACTTCCTTGCCGTCCTTATCGACGATATGTGAACCTTCGGTTGTAAGCCAGTCGTCACCCTCAATGCCCTTTGTGTAGCCTGCGGGCTCGGGATTGTTCGCGTTCTCAGTCGCCTGGGTGTTATTGGCAGTAGTAGCCGATGTTGTTGCCTCAGTCTCCTTAACGGTTCCTGTCTGGCCGTCACCGGATACGGATATGAGCTTTGCGGAATTAACATCGCTTCCTGTGACCTGGATGCCGACTTTGCTGTCAAAGCCCCAGCTGTTGGAACCGGTTGAAGAGCATGTTGCAGTTACCTGTTTTCCCTTTATGACATAAGAGTCGAATCCCCAGCCTGTAGCAGAATCTATCTTGCCCGAAAACTCTGCCACTACAGTGATGCTCTTATATCCGGAACAGCCTGAGAGCTGGATCTCGAGCTGGCCGCCGCTGCCCCAGCAGTTGGACGTTGCCGTGCCGGAGGGAGCCGCCATGGATATCATGGGGCAAAGAGTAAAAACGAGAACAAATGAAATAAAAAGCAGAAGGATCTTCTGCCCTGCTTTGTGTTTCATATTAAGACTCCATCAGAGATCGATCTCGGCTTTTCTTCCGGAAGGTTCGTACTTCTCGTATACTACGCCGGCTGCGTCGAGCATTTTTCGAGCTGCCTTGGAAGCATCGGTATCATGATACTTGTCATCGAAATAAACAACTTTTGCAACGCGCTTCTGGATCAATGCCTTCGTGCATTCGTTGCAGGGGAAAAGCGTAACATAGACTGTCGAACCCGCAAGGTTGCCTTCCTTGGAATTAAGGATCGCATTGAGTTCGGCATGAGCGACGAATGCATACTTCGTGTCGAGCATTCCGCCTGATCTGGCCCAGGGGAACTCCTCGTCATCACATCCGATGGGGAATCCGTTATAACCGACGGATAAGATGTAGTTATCCTTGTCAACGATGCATGCGCCTACCTGAGTGGAAGGATCCTTGCTTCTCATGGAAGCAAGCTTTGCAACGCCCATAAAGTACTCGTCCCAGCTGATGTAATCAGTTCTCTTGTCGCTCATAAGAGACCTCCGAAGTATTAATAAAAGCACCCTTAATTCTATCTGAACTAAGGGCGCGTAGCAACAAAACAATCAAAAAAACGGGAGAAGTATCAGCCCCTGCCGCAATTCATTACGAGGCTCTCAACAAGGTCTTCGTATGAAGTGCCGTCTGCCTTTGCAGCTTCCGGAAGAAGTGACGTGTTTGTCATGCCCGGAAGGTTGTTTGCTTCGATGAACCAGAACTCGTGATTTACATCGTCGTACATCATGTCGACTCTGCCGTACTGGGTCATTCTGAGGAGCTTGAAGATCTTCAATGCGATCTTCTGACCCTTCTTGTAGTCTTCCTCGTCGATCTGTGCAGGACATACATGTGTCGTAAGTCCGTCCTGATACTTGTTCTTATAGTCGTAGAAGCCCTCGTGAGGGATGATCTCCGTAATGGGAAGTGCCTTGTCATTTACGATGGAGATAGTGATCTCACGTGCCTTGATAAACTTCTCGATGAGGATCTTCTGATGGTAGGAAGCGGCATAGTTGATGGCTGCTTCGAACTCATCCTGTGACTTAACGATGGATACGCCGCAGGAAGAACCGTTGCCGATAGGCTTAACGACACAGGGGATTCCGAGTTCAGCGTTTACTCTCTCGAAAGTGAGCTTCTCAGGATCGTCAACGATCCAGTCGGCAGTCTTATAGCCTGCTGCCCTTGCAAGAGCCTTCGAAAGGTCCTTGTCCATTGCGATGGCGCAGCCTAAGTAATCGCAGCCTGTGTATACGATATCGAAAGCATCGAGGAGTGCCTGAACCTGGCCGTTCTCGCCGTGGCTTCCGTGAAGCCCCAGGAAAACCTTGTCTGCGAACTTGCACATTTCGATGACTCTGGGGCCTACCCAGCTCTTTCTTCCGCCGTGCTGTCTGATGATCTCATCAAGATCAGGCTCGGTCTCAGGGATCGTATAAGAGAACGGATTGACTGTGCCCCTTCTGAAATATGTCTCACAGGGATAGTTGGTCTCAATGCCGTCATACAGATCAACCAGCGCTACTTCGTGTCCCTTGGACAGGAGCGCATTGGCAATTAAGCTTGCTGATTTGAGTGATACGTCTCTTTCCGGCGACAATCCGCCGCCAAGAACAGTAATTTTCATACAAATTCCCCTTTTATCGCAAAAGATAGACAGATTATACTCTTTTTCGGGCAAGGTCTTCACCGATACTCATAAATTGCCACATGTTTGTAAATGTTTGTAAAAAGCTAAGTTGTGATAATATTAGTTACAATATTTAAAATAAGGGGATTTATATGCTCGCTATTTTGTATTTGATGTTGTGCGCCGTATTCGGTATATGCTTCGTCGGCCTCTGTGTACCGGATGTACGAAGGTTATATATTGCATGCAGCCCTACTGCAAAAGCTATTACTCACATTCCCAACACGCTGTTTACCGTTCCTGCGGGAATCGTTACGGGTATGATGTGTGTGCCTTTCTTCAATTACTATGTGACCTTAGGTCTCACTTATCTTTTCGCAAACGGCCCGCTCTGCATGAAGCTCGGCGTGCTCATTACTTTCGCATTCTTCATCTGGATGATCCTCACATGCATCATCCTCATCAACCGCAAGAGGATCAAGCGGGAAGAGCTCAGATCCGCAGGCTCCACAACTATCGAAGACTACAGATCAAATATTGTCGATGCATTATTCTACGGAATCATAACTATCGCCATCACAGCAACTGCCACACTCCTCATGTTCTATACATACAGGATCAACGGCACTACGCTTCAGAGCGGCTACTCCACATTCTCTGATCTCTCACCCCACACCGCAATGGTATCCTCATTCGGTAAGGGCTTTAACTTCCCTACGCAGTATATGCATTTCTCCGGCGACGGGATCAAGTATCACTTTTTCTTCTATTTCTTTGCCGGAATGCTTGAATATCTGGGACTTCCGATCGATTATGCGATCAACCTCCCTTCCATCATCGCAATGGTATGCGCTCTCGTTCTCTTGGGACTTTTGGCAGTGCTTATCAGCTCCAGAAGAATTGCTTTTGCCATTGCACCCGTTCTGGTCTTCTTCAGAAGCTCACTTAATGCTTTTGTTCACCTCAAGGAACTTATGGCTCAGGGCAATACCCTCCAGCAGGCTGTTAAGGCTGTCCTTGCGTTCGACCAGTGGTACAAAGTTACCGACTACGATGACTGGGGCATCTGGGCTATCAACGTATATCCTAACCAGAGACACCTCATGCTCGGTGTTGCAGTTATCATCATCATGGTAATAATCTTCCTGCCTTTCGTCAGAAGACTCGGAATCTCATTGTCACGTTCTGAAGACTTCGGCGACGGCGTTAAGACTTTCGCATTCTCCAAGAACGCATGGCTTACAAGAACAGAGGATCCTCTCTATCCTGTATCCATTGCATTCCTTGCATGTGTTCTCGTCAGCATCATGCCTTATTTCCACGGCTCATGCCTCATCGCGCTCCTGCTGATCCTCTTCGGCATGGCAATATTCTCAGAGAGCAGACTTCTCTATCTGGCAGTAGCCGTATTTGCCGTCGGTTCATCCTATGCACAGACTCTGGCATTCTCCGGCGGATACAGCAATGTCGTATCATTTAAGTTCGATCCGGGCTTCATCCTCTCGAATCCTTCATTTACGGATCTGGTCCGCTATCTCTATATCGTTACGGGACTTACCATTATCCTTGCGATAGTATTCGCAGTTACAGTCCTCATTGTGGATATCGTACGCAAGAAGCCTATATACCGCTTCCTTATGTTCCTTTGCGCACTTAATCCTATGATCTTTGCTTTCCTTTTCCAGGTAACATTGGAGAAGCTCGCAAACCACAAGTTCATTCAGGTATCGCTCATTCTCTTAGACGTATTCGTCGCAGCACTTATCGCTAACCTCTTCTTCATCCCTCTCAAGATAAGAAAGGCTCAGGATGCTGAAGCATACGATCCTTCAGAAGATGAGGAAGACGACGAAGAAGAAGACGAATCATCTGACGAAGATGATCTCGGAGCAGCTGCTATCGCAACCACTCCCGGTGTCAGAACGCCTGTCCTCTCCGTAGGCAGTGCTTTCGGCGAGCCTGTCGAAGAAAAGAAGGAAGAAGATAATCTCGATATCGAAGCCATGGATTCCCATACTGGCATCGATGCTGATATCACCAGCCTGAACGGCGACTCCAACGATGCTCCCGCTAAGGAAAAGGAAGAGATCAAGGAAGAACCTGTTCCGGAAGAGCTTCTTTTCGGTGACGAGAAGAAAGAAACAGAAGAAGATACTGAAGAGTCTTCTGAGGAGGAAAAATCCGAAGAGACCGCTTCTGAAGAAAAGGCTGACGATGAAGCTGAAAAGGCTGAACCTGCCGAAGAAGAGAAGGCTTCTGATAAGGAAGAGACTTCTGAAGAAGAAAAGCCTGACGATTCTGAAGCTAAGGCCGGCGTTGAGGCACTGGCTGCCCTCTTCGGCGAAGAGATCAATCACAGCAATGATTCTGATGACGATTCCGCTGAAGATAAGGAAGAGTCTGAAGATAAGTCTGACGATGAGAAGGCAGAAGATTCAGATGAAGCAGTCAAGGAATCAACACCTGAGCCTGCTCATGCAGCTATGCGTCCCGGCACCATTGCTCTTAACTCAGTCAAGTTTGGTGAAGATGAACCCGAGGATGACGGCAATGTTCTTATCCAGTCCTCCAACGAGGTAGTCGAAGTCGTTGAAGCCGACGAGCTCATCTCCAAGGAAGATCTGAATCCTTCAGAACTGAAGCACGAGCCTGTTAAGACCAAGAAGGAAAAGGGTATTCCTCTTGCAGCATGGATCGCATTGGAGCTTGCAGGATGCATCCTCGCTATCGCTTTAATGGTTCCTCTTACGGCTACAGGTGTAAGCGAATGGGCTACATATTTCAATCTGAACAAGGGCTATACATCAGTTAACATCAATTCTCCCGTAACCAAGTGGATCATGGAGAATACTGATCCTTCCGATGTATTCCTTACGCCCACATGGTCTATGAACCGTTTCATCCTTGCAGGACGTCCCATGTACTACGGCTGGCCTTACTACGCTTGGTCCGCAGGACATGATACTTATACAAGAGATACTATCTATCAGTGGCTCATCTCAGGATGTGACAATGATATCGAAGAATTCACAAGATACTGCAAAGAGCGTCATATCAGATATCTCATCGCTGACGGTGATATGTATGATGCACAGTTCGACAGCGGCATCACATTCAACAGGGAATTCGTCGAGAAGAATCTCACACATGCAGCATACTTCGCAGAGGAAGATACTACGATCTACAGGATCTATTGATCTTAGGAGATTAAGTTATCAGGAAATACCGGGATGAGTCTGGTGGTACTCGTTCTTGATCTCGTACATCATTACGTCTGCTTCTTCGACGTAGTCGTCGACGTTCTTGTCTGATGCCGGATCTGTGAGAACATATCCTACGCTTATGGAGAACTTGAACGGATTGATACCGAGATTATTCTCCCTGTCGATATAGGCTACCATGTCGCGCTCGAACTTGTCGGCATATTCCTTTGTCGCATTGGCTGCAATGATCAGGAATTCGTCGCCGCCGTAACGGATGCCTATTGCGTTGTCATCTCCTATGCATCTCTTTATCGCATCAGCCACAATGTTGATCGCCCTGTCACCGAATACGTGTCCGTAACGGTCGTTGATCTTCTTCATGTGGTTGATGTCCGCGAACATGATCATGGCCTGGTTGCCGTGCTCTTTGCTCTCTTCGACGATCGGAACGGCATGGCTTACAAAGCAGAATCTGTTGTAAAGGCCTGTCATAGGATCCTTGTCGTAGAGGAAACGGAGTTCCTTGTTGACCATTTCCAAACGCATGTTGATCCTAAGTTCCATGAAGGAATGCTCGAGCTTTTCGAGATATTCGTAGATACGGAAAGCTTCGTCGATTATGTACGTGCCGTCTCTGAATACGACATAGCCGTAATTGTACTGTTCGTTATGCAGAGGATAGAAGAAATAGATATGCTGCTGACCCTCTGATTTAATGAATCCTGGCTTTTTGAGCCTCTTGTCGATGCCTTCTTCGGTGATCTTTCCGCCTGAGAGCGCGACCGCTATATCAAAATCGGTATCATAGCAATCCTTCAGTACTTCCTCGTCGGGGGATGCCAGATCATCGTAGTAATCCTTGTTGAGCATGATGTAATAGTCTTCACCAATATACTCGTGATTGTCGGTGTAGAAAGCCCTCAAGGTCTTCTTCATGTCATCGTAGTCTTTGGACTCAAGTATCTTCGTACGCTCAGTACGCATGAAACGGTTAAAGAAGTCAGCCTGCTTGCTCTTCGCGTGGATATTCCTGCAGTAATTTCTTCTGCCTATATCATAAGGGCTGTTTGCTTCCAAATTGCAGCGGCAGCTCTCGCCTACAACGAGCTTGGATGCTACCGAAGTGATGACACCGTCGCTTACGCCTTCGATCTCGTCGTATAGGATCTTACATGCGTTATAGCCTACCGTTACGTAGTCCTGGTCAACTGTCGTCATCGCAGGATAAGATACCCTGCCCTCACCGATGTTATCGAATCCGGTAACTATGACGTCCGTAGGAAGGTCGTAGCCCAAGTCTCTGAGCTCGCAGCTGACTGCGAGTGCCATGATGTCATTGGCGCATATGATCGCGTCAGGAAGGCCCTCAGGAGCCTTGGAAAGCTCATCCGTTATCGCTATCGCGGTCTCATTTACCCAGTTGCCGTAATAGACGTCCTTGTCTTCAAGGGTAAGTCCGTGATTCTGCATGACTTCGCAGACGACGTTATATCGTTCGACCGTATCTACGTGGCCCTCTGTACCGCCGATATAAACGATCCTCTTAACACCGTGCACGGTGATCAAGTGTTCTACGAGATCTCTCATTCCGTCTTCGTTATTGATGTCTACATTTGGTATTCCTTCGAAAGGCATACCGATACTGACTACGGGAAGATTCTTCTCCTTCGCGGTCCTGCAACACTGTTCGGCAAGCGCAGGATTATTCAGAATGCCTGAGAAAACAATAAGTCCGTCGTATTCTTCAAGATCTGCGAGCTGGTAGATATTGAACTGTCCGACGTTGAATGTGGGCTTCTCATTGCTTGCTGCAAATCCGATATAGAAATGCGTATCGAAATCCTTTATGGCAGCATATCTCTTAATTCCCTCGATTGCCTTGAGAGTAATGCTTCCGTTATAACCATTCGAAAATATGGCAATTCTGTGCTTCATAACCAGACCCTTAAAAATACTTTATCCTATCTGATTATATTACTCGTAAGAGCCTATTTATACAGGATAATAATGCGAATCTGTGAATTAAAACCTAATTAAAATCCTATTCTGACGCGAAAAAAGAGGCTGCCCTGTTAAGGACAGCCTCTTGGAAAGCTATTATTCAGACTTATTACTTTACGTCGTTGAAGCCTTCTCTTGCAGCATATGTTGTGTGCAGGAGCTCGTGAGCCTTGTGTGAGTTAGGCTCGCCGAGATACTTCTCGTAGAGTTCGATGATCTGAGGGTTCTTGTGTGACTGACGGAGAACCTGACGCTCATCCTCGGAATAGAGTGCCTGAGCTCTCTTTTCCTTGTATGTGTCGAGGATATCGTCTGCCTCATTAGGCATGAAGCAAGGACGTACATAAGGCTGACCACCGCCGTTGATACAACCACCGGGGCAGCCCATAATCTCGATGAACTGGTACTTTGACTTGCCTTCACGGATCTCGTCGAGAAGAACCTTAGCGCTCTTCATGCCGGAAGCGATAGCAACGTTAACTGTTGTACCGTTGATGTCGAGAGAAGCCTCACGGATACCAGCGTCGTGACCACGAACAGCCTTGATCTCGATAGGCTCGCATTCCTTACCTGTGAGCTTGAAGTAAACAGTTCTGAGAGCTGCTTCCATAACGCCGCCTGTTACACCGAAGATAACACCTGCGCCTGTGTAATCGCCCATGATATCCTGATCCCACTCCTCATCAGGGAGACGGTTGAACATGATACCTGCACGGCGGATCATTCTTGCGAGCTCACGTGTTGTGAGAACTGCGTCTACATCAGGATAGCCGTTTGTAACGAGCTGCTCTCTTTCCTTTTCGAACTTCTTAGCAACGCAAGGCATGATGGATACAACGAAGATATCCTTAGGATCGATGCCCTTCTCCTGTGCCCAGTAAGACTTGATTACTGCGCCCTGCATCTCGTGAGGAGACTTGCAGGAAGAAAGGTGAGGTAAAAGATCGCCGTAGTTGTACTCAGCGTAGTTGATCCATCCCGGTGAGCAGGAAGTAATCATAGGGAGAACGCCGCCGTTTGTGAGACGTCCGAGGAGCTCTGTGCCCTCTTCCATGATCGTAAGGTCTGCACCGAAGTTAACGTCATAAACTCTCTCGAAGCCGAGTCTTCTCAAAG
This sequence comes from Oscillospiraceae bacterium, assembly GCA_902780785.1. Classification (GTDB taxonomy): domain Bacteria; phylum Bacillota; class Clostridia; order Saccharofermentanales; family Saccharofermentanaceae; genus Saccharofermentans. The sequence goes on from CACZGS010000004.1 coordinate 23,836, forward strand.
CTGCGATCATCTTGCCTGTGCAAGGTGTTCCGACAGGATTGTCGAACTCTTCACCGATAGCTGCACGTACAGCAGGAGCTGCCTGAACGATAACGTGCTTGCCGGCCTTGAAAGCTGCATCGACCTTGTCGATCTCAGAGTGTTCCATAAGAGCGCCTGTAGGACATACGTTGACGCACTGGCCGCACTGGATACAAGGAGAATCTGCAAAGCTTCTGTTCTCAGCAGGTGATACGAATGTTGCGAAGCCACGGTTTTCGAAACCTAAGATTCCCATGCCGTGAGCGTTGGAGCAACGAGCGATACAACGGCCGCAGAGGATACACTTGGATGTATCACGGATAAGTCCGGGAGCCAATGTATCGATATGTGTCTCAGAGTGAACACCCTGGAAAGCATCTTCTCTTGCGCCTGTGATCTGAGCTACGTGGAGGAGCTCGCACTGGCCGTTCTTATCGCACTGCTGGCAGTTCTTATTGTGATTGGAGAGCATAAGCTCTACTGATCTTCTACGAGCCTGAACAGCTGCAGGAGAAGAGATCTTGATCTCCATACCCTCAGCTACAGGATATACGCATGATGCAACTAGTCCTCTTGCGCCTGTTGCTTCTACCAAGCAGACACGGCAGGAACCCTGGTTGCACTCGCCATGATTAAATGCACAAAGTGAAGGAATCTCATAGCCACAAGCCTTAGCAGCTTCAAGAATGGTGAGGCCGGCTTCAACCTGATAGGGCTGACCTTCAATTTTAATATTAACTAAACTCATTCTTTTGCCTCCTGATTAAACCTTCGAAATTGCGTTGAACTTACATGTGCTGATGCACGCACCGCACTTAACGCACTTATCAGCGTCAATTGCCATGGATGCAAGCTTGTGTCCGGGAGCAACATACTCTGTACGTGTAATGCAGCCTGCAGGACAGCCCTTAGCGCACATACCGCAGCCGATACACTTCTCAGCGTCGATAGTGTAAGACATAAGGTTCTTACATACGTGAGCAGGGCACTTCTTGTCAACGATGTGAGCGAGGTACTCATCACGGAAGTGAGCAAGAGTGGAGTTTACAGGGTTGGATGCTGTCTGGCCCAATGCGCAGAGGGAGTTTGCCTTGATCGTCTGGCTCAATTCCTCGAGCTCGTCGAGATCATGCATTGTGCCCTTACCCTCAGTGATTCTTGTGAGGATCTCGAGCATTCTCTTTGTACCGATACGGCAAGGTGTGCACTTACCGCAGGACTCGTCGCAGATGAATTCAAGATAGAACTTAGCAACGTCAACCATGCAGTTGTCTTCGTCCATTACGATAGCACCGCCGGAACCCATCATGGATCCCTTAGCAACGAGGTTATCGAAATCGATAGGCTCGTCGAGGTACTCAGCTGTTAAGCATCCGCCGGAAGGACCACCTGTCTGGATAGCCTTGAACTGCTTGCCATCCGGGATACCGCCGCCGATATCATAGATGAGCTCTCTGAGTGTTGTACCCATAGGAACTTCTACGAGACCAACGTTATTAACTTTTCCGCCGAGAGCAAATACCTTTGTACCCTTGGACTTCTCAGTACCAACGGAAGCAAACTTCTCAGCGCCTTCTCTTAAGATGTAAGGAACGCAAGCGAGTGTCTCTACGTTGTTAACGCATGTCGGCTTGCCCCAGAGACCCTTGATTGCCGGGAACGGCGGCCTCGGACGGGGCATACCGCGCTTACCTTCGATTGAGTTAAGGAGAGCTGTCTCCTCGCCGCAAACGAATGCGCCTGCACCGAGTCTGATCTGGCAGTCGAAGCTGAAGTCTGAACCAAGGATGTTCTTTCCGAGGAGACCTTCTGCTCTGGCCTGCTCAATAGCGATCTTAAGTCTCTTAACTGCGATCGGGTACTCAGCACGTACATAGAAGTAACCTTCTGAAGCGCCGAAAGCGTAACCTGCGATCATCATACCTTCGATAACTGCAAGAGGGTTACCTTCGAGGATGGAACGATCCATGAATGCACCCGGGTCGCCCTCGTCGCCGTTACATACAACGTACTTCTGATCAGCTTCAACATTAAGAGCGAACTGCCACTTTCTGCCTGTGGGGAATCCGCCGCCGCCACGGCCACGGAGACCGGACTTAAGCACTTCATCAACAACTTCCTGCTGTGTCATTGTGAGAGCTCTCTTGATGCCCTGGAAAGCGCCCATGCCGATAGCTTCGTTGATGTCTTCAGGATTGATAACGCCGCAGCCGTTGAGAGCTACACGTCTCTGCTTCTTATAGAAGAGAATATCGTCCTGCTTTGTAACCTTCTCACCTGTCTTAGGGTCAACATAGAGAAGTCTTTCAACGATCTCGCCGCCGATAAGATCCTTTTCAACGATCTCATCAACGTCTTCGATCTTTACCATCTTATAAAGAGTATCCTCAGGATAGATCTTAACGAAAGGTCCCTGGGAGCAGAAACCGAAGCAGCCTACCTGGTTAACGGTAGCCTTATCCTCAATTCCCTTCTCCTTGAGAAGTTCCTTAAATCTTTCCATGATCTCTGTGGAGTGTGCAGAAAGACATCCTGTACCACCGCAGAGTACGATGTGACGCTTGCCGTCACCGCCCTTGATCTTGTCGTCAAGGCTCTTGGAGAGAGCTTCAAATCTCTCATTAAGGTCAGTAACAGAACTTATCATGCCTTAGCTGCCTCCTCTTTTAATTCTTTAATGATTACGGGAACCTGGTCTACCTTAACCTTAGGGTAAACCTTGCCGTTGATGCTTACTGCGGGTGCGATACCGCAAGCGCCGATGCAGCGGAGAGCGTCCAATGTGAAAAGGCCGTCTGCAGATGTCTCACCGGGCTTGATTCCTAAGAGCTCCTGGAACTTATCGATAACGTTCTGAGCGCCCTTAACGTAGCAAGCTGTACCAAGGCAGCAGCCTACAACGTACTTTCCCTTCGGAGTAAGAGAAAAGAATGAGTAGAATGTAACAACTCCATAGATCTCTGCTACCGAAATACCTGTCTTCTTGGAAACTAATTCCTGAACCTCGAGCGGAATGTATCCGTACTCATTCTGAATGTCACTCAGGATCATCATCAAAGGAGTCTTATCGTTTGCGTGACGATCACAGATCTCCGTAATCTGAGCGACAGCAGCTTCTTGTAATTTTGCCATAAAAACCTCCTGCCTCTTTTGGGAATATTCCAACCTGTCAATTTTACTTTGCAAGGTGGCAGTTAGTCCATACTAACTGCCACCCATTATCAACGTTTTATGTATCAAAAGTGTAAAATCCTTAACGCTTTTGAATAACCTTAATCTTCCTCAACATTGCTTGATGCGATTACCTTCTCTGCAACTTCCGGAGGAGCAGCCTCGTAACGCTCATGTGACATTGCGAACCAGCCTCTGCCCTGAGTCATGGACTTAAGGTCAGTTGCATATTCGAGCATTTCAGCTGTAGGAACTTCAGCATTAACGACAGAACCTAACTCGTCTGCGTCGATACCCATGATACGGCCGCGTCTCTTATTAAGGTCGCCCATGATATCACCCTGCTTATCCTCAGGAATGTGAACCTCTACCTTGGAGATGGGTTCGAGGAGAACGGGGTTGCCCTGTGTCATACCTGCCTTGAAAGCGAGGTTTGCAGCGATCTTGAATGCCATTTCAGAAGAGTCTACATCGTGGTAGGAACCGTCAACGAGCGTAGCCTTGAGGTTAACTACGGGATAGCCTGCGAGAACGCCCTTCTTGATGGACTCCTGGAGTCCCTTCTCAACTGCCGGGAAGAAGTTCTTAGGTACGGCACCGCCGAATACCTTCTCTTCAAATACGAGATCTTCTGTCTCAGGGTTGGGTTCGAACTCGATCCAGACGTCACCGTACTGGCCGTGACCGCCGGACTGCTTCTTGTGCTTACCCTGGACCTTAACCTTCTTGCGGATAGCTTCACGGTAAGGAACCTTGGGTTCGCCTAATTCACAATCAACATTGTATTTATTCTTGAGCTGGCTTACGAGAACCTTGAGCTGCATGTCGCCGATACCGGAAAGTACCATCTGCTTTGTCTCAGGGTTTGTCTCGACTGTGAAGCAATGATCTTCGTCAGCGAGCTTTGTAAGGCCGGAGATGATCTTGTCTTCGTCGCCCTTCTTTGTAGGAACGATGGACTTGGAAAGACAAGGCTGAGGGAACTTGATCTTAGGAAGTTCGATGATACGTGCGCGGTCACAGATAGTATCATTGGTGTCGGTATTAGCGAGCTTGGAAGCTGCGCCGATATCGCCTGCAGTGATGCAGTCTGTGGAGATCTGCTCCTTACCCTTAAGGAAGAACAGACCGCCGATCCTCTCATCCTTACCCTTTGTAGCGTTATAAACTGTGGAGTTAGCACGGAGAGTACCTGCGTTAACCTTGAAGATACTGATCTTACCGACGAACGGGTCAGAGATCGTCTTGAAGCAGAATGCTGCAAGCGGATCATCAATGGAGCAGGAGATCATCTGTGTGCCGCCGTCAGGAAGAGTAGCTTCCAAAGCGGGCTTCTTGCCTGCCGGAGGTGTGTCCTTGGAGATGCAGTTGAGCAGGAAGTCGATACCCCAGTTCATGTAAGCGGAACCGCAGTAGATCGGGTGGAGCTTACCTTCACGGAAACCTGCATGTACGCCGTGACGGAACTCGTCCTCGGTGAACTTCTCACCTGCGAAGAACTTTTCCATAAGAGCGTCGTCAGCTTCTGCAACAACCTCGTTAACCTTTTCCTGGAGTTCGTCAACTCTCGCGTTGTACTCTTCAGGAAGAGGATATTCAATAAACTTACCTGTAGCTTTATCTATAGAGAAAGCCTTGCGGTTCATAACGTCTACGATACCTGTCATCTTGCCGTCTTCCATAATAGGGAAAGAAAGCGGGATAACTGAAGAACCGTAGCGCTCCATCATACGGGCTGCTACAGCCTCGAAATCCGCATTGGGCTCGTCCATTCTGTTCATAAAGAACAAGAAAGGAACTTTCTTACCATTCAAAAGTCTGATTGCCTTCTCGGAACCAACGGATGTACCGCCCTTTGCCGAGATCATGATAATGCCGGAATCGGCGATCCTTATTCCGCTCATCTCTTCGCCTAAGAAGTCGAAGTCACCTGGAGTGTCGATGATATTGATCTTGCTTCCCTTATATTCGCAGCAGGCAACGGAAAGGCCTACTGACATCTGTCTCTTGATCTCCTCAGGATCATAGTCAAGCGTAGTGTTTCCGTCATTGATACGGCCCTGACGATTGATTGCCTTGGTGTAATAGAGAATAGCCTCAGCTAAGGTCGTCTTGCCGGAACCTACGTGGCCGAACAACGCTATGTTGCGAATCTTATCTGCGGAATAATTTTCCATCAGTCTTTTCCTCCTTCGAAGTCAAAAATAAATACTTTCCTATTATATAAGATTCGATATGCCAATTCCACAAAAAATATGTGGCAACTAATAGTTTTTTTGTGCATAGTTTTGACGACCTACACAAAGGCATTTCTCAAGAACACTATTTACTTTTTGCTGTCACTATCGTACAGGCCACTTTTTCGGGCAATAATTATATAAAAATGCCGTTTTATATAATTATCGGGCTTTTTCAAGGCCCTGTGCGATAGTCGGGCATCTTTTCCCGGCCTCGAAAAAAGGGGGCATCTCATATGAGACACCCCCTTGGAAAAGCTTAATTTATCTTATATCAGCCTCTCTCGGAAATAACCTTCTGTGCTCTGTCCTGGGCTATCTTGATTACATCCGCAAGCTCCTTCTGGCCGGAGAAATATGCCGGCATCTCCTCAACGAGGATGAGATTGATCGAAGCATCCGCGGAATTCATTCTTGAAATGCTCAAAATGATCTTCTCGAATTCATCGACATTCTTCTCGGAGAACTTGATGCGGTTCTGATTCGGATTTCCGCCTGCCTTGGCATAGCCGAAGAAATTCTCTCCGCCTTCACCGTTGAAGTATTCGACAGTATCCTTTGCTGCTGCCCTGAATGCTTCGCGGTTAAGGATCAGGTTGTCGCTCTTTGCAAAAGCCTGCTGGACGTCGTCTGACATGAGCATCTTTACGAACTCGCCGCACGCGTCGGCACTCTTTGACTGTGCTGAGACTGCAACAGAAACATAGGGTTCGAGCATGGGTCCTCTTCCGTCAGTAGAAGGAATTCCGAGGAATCCTGATGCGCCCTGTAAAGCAGCCATCTGGTAGAAATATCCTGAAAGTCCGTAGCATGTCGTATAAACTGCGACCAGCTCCTGGCCTGCCGGGTCACCCTTGAAAGCCTTAACGCCTACAGCGTAAGCGGTGCCTCCGCCGTCGCCTGAGTCATACAGCTCATTCCATGACTTTGCCCTCTCGGGTACGTTGTTCTTTACGAATTCAGCAAGCTCCGCAAATTCAGGACCGGAGAAATCGACCTTGCCGTCCACGATGAACTTGTCGCTCATGGCTGTGAAAAGCCTTGTGAAATACTGTGCCTGACCGTAATTGATGATATCCTTGCCGTTCAATGTCTCGTTAAGGAACTTCTCATATTCGGCTGTGGTAAAGCCTACCCCTGACTTACCTGCATACTTGACGTCGGTATGGATGCCGCTGACCATGTAGCAGAGCGGGAACTGGTAAAGCTTGCCGTCAGTCTCAGCTGCCTCGATGACATTAGTGAAATACTTGTTTGAATCAAGTGTTCCGACGTACTTGTTAAGGTCAACGAGATAGTTTGCATTATTGAGCTGGCCATAGGAACTGCAGTTGAGCAGGATATCAGGACCTTCGCCGTTAAGGATGTCCATCGCGAGCTCGTTGCTCATCGAGGCATTGTACTTAAGTTCGGCATTCTGCATATCGTCATCGCTGCCGACCTTGGAATAGTCGACACCGGTATCCACGTTGCTGTAACGGTCGTGAACCTCAATGTAATGAGTGCTGCTGGTCTCGTTGAACTTGGCAACTGCATCACAGATGTTCTCTTCAACATATCCGCCCGGAGAATACAGCTCAATAATGGTCTTGCCGGCATGAGGGTTCGTTGCAGCCCTGTTCAATGTAAGCACAAAGAACTCGGATTCGCTGGTCTGGCCTAAAGCGCCGCGTGTGTAGAGCTCACCACTCAAAACGATCCTGTCATCGGAACATTCGACCAGCTGTGAGGAGTTCATTACCTTCCTGCTGACAGAGCACCAGCTGTAATTGAAGATCTCTATGGTCTTTTTGTTCTTCACGTCGATCTTATATATACCGTTCGCGGAAGAATAGTACGTACTGCCGTCAGTGCCGCTCAACGAATAATAGATGTTAGAAACGTTGAGCCAATCGTAATTGCCGGCTTTTGCTTCATCTGCTTTTGCGTTCTGAAGGTCGACCTCATAGAAGACCGGCGTCTTGTCCGTGGTAACCGCAGCAACAACTTTGTTGTCGGCGATCTTAAAGACGATCGGAATATCGTAGTAGTTGGTCTCATTACTCTTGAGTTCAACCTGCAAAGCCTCGCCGTCCCCTTGGGAAATATAGAGCTCGCAATATGCCTTTTCTTCATCCCATTCGGATTTCATGCCGATCTTATAACCGTCGACCTCATATATGCGGCCATACTGCGACTCGTCGCTGTCATAGTCATAGGGCTGTTCTTTCTTGTCTGCCAGTTTTCCTGTCTTGGCATCGAAAATAAGATCGATCAGCACACTGCTCTGTTTGTTGCTGTCAAACGCAGAAGCACGGGCAATGACCTTGCCGTCCTCATAGCGTATTCTTTCGATATATCCGTTATTGGGAAGCTCAGACGAAAAGTCAAAAGTATTAAGGGTCTTCTCTGTCTTCCTGTCTATTACGGAAATCATATTGATCGCATAGTCATTGGAATTAAACGTTTCCCAGTTCACATTGTCGCCTGTCGGCATCTTATAGTAACCGGACGAATAGATGACCATGTAATCCTCATCAATGCCCGTAATGCTCTGGGTAACATATTCGGTCTTTTTGTCTAATTTCAGTTCCGGCTTTACGGTAAACATATTGTTCTCGAACCACGGCGAATCTGCCGTGATCTTAGTGCCGGAAGGACTCTTCTCCCTTGACTTGCTGTTCTTCTTGCCGCATGAAGCCACGGGCAGTGCCATGGCTGCGATAAGCGCACATGAAATGATCTTGCATGATATCTTTTTCATACACTCTCTCCTTATATCCCTTCCAAGGATTCTACAGGCTCATTGTAGGACCCGGTATTATACATTCAGCATCAATTGTATGGCAAAACTTAGGTAAACAATCTCCCGTCCGGACAGGACAAAACCGGGATATTCATAAAAAAGAGGCTGCCACTTATGGCAACCTCTTTATTTGACTTTATTTAAGGCATTATACCTTCGGCTTACCGAAGATGAGTACCAGTCTGTCTTCCTTCTGTGCGAACGGACTTCCGGAGAGTGAGGACAAGCCGGCATCGGATCCGCCGCCCATCTGGGAGATGAGCTTACCGCCGTCATCGTCTACAACGTGGATCAGTGTCCAGCCTTCGGATGACTTCTTCTTAAGGAGCTTTGTGAGAGCCTCAACGTTGACTTCGGAAGACTTGTTGTGCTCGACTACTTCTACGGAATAATCCATGGGTGTGCCTGCACCGCCGCCACCTGATCTGACTCTCTTTTCCAATTCTGCAACTGCTGCGTCGAGTGATGCAAGCTTCTTCTCAAGCTCAGCTTTCTCCATCTCTTTCTCCTTAACCTGTTCTTTTAATTCTTCGATCTGATCGAGCATCTTGCCCTTCTCGCTCTCGCTCAAAGCAGCCTGCTTGAGGAATACTGACTGCTTCTCGGCATTGAGGACGATCTCCTGGGCTGCAGCCTCAGCAAGAACAGTAGCGTTCTTGGAATCTGCGATGATCTCCTTGGCTTCCTTGAGTTCAGCCTGGAGGCCCTTGATCTGAGTCTGGATCTCTTCGGACTCTTTGCGGTACTCGGCGTATTCCTTTTCTGCCTGAGCCTTCTTGTCTTCAGCCTCTTCGAGCTCTTTTCTGGATGCTTCCATTGTCTCGTCGAGGTCTTTGCGCTGCTGGTTGATCTCCTTCTCGAAAATAGCGATCTCAGCGTTGAGCTCATCTCTCTTTGCCATGGCAGCTTCTGCCTCGACCATTACGGCCTTAGCCTTCTCTGTCATGTCATCGAGCTCTGCCTGAGCCTGCTTGTTGCGCTCTTCAAGGTGAACGATGATCTTATCTCTCTCGGCCTGAGCCTCAGCGATGAGCTTCTCTTTCTCAGCATTGGCGATATCTCTGTCGCGCTCTGCCTCCTGCTTCATCTTGAGGACGTCAGCTGCCTGCTTCTCTGCGATCTTCTTATTCTCTTCGGCGATCTTGATCTTCTCTTTCTCGAAGTCCTCGCCGAGCTTAACGATCTTAGCCTCTGCAGCCTTGATCTCTTTCTCTTTCTCAGCCTTGATCTTGTCAGCGTTGTCCATCATTGCCTGGACTTCTTTAGCCTGTGCAATGAGTTCATCTCTCTGTGCAAGAGCTGCAGCATATTCTTTCTCAACCTGTGCAGCGAGCTGTTCTGTCTGCTTCTGGGTCTCTTCGTAGATCTTCTGCTGCTCGATCCTTGCAGCTTCGATCATCTCATCGTGCTCTTTCTGTGACTTCTTCTTGGCTTCCGCCATCATCTCGTTAGCTTCCTTGCGGAGCGAGTCTCTCTTGTCACGGGCTTCGATTACTTCGTCACGGATAGTATCTACAGACTTCTCCAAAGCTTCCTGCTCAGCGAGCTTCTTCTTCTGGAATGTCGTGAATTCTTTATCGAGTTTTGCTCTTTCAGCCTCGAACTGTTCCTGCATGTTTGCATAGTCGCGCTTCAGCTTATCCAAAGCCTCAAGAATCCTCTTCTCTTCTTCGGAACGCTTAGCCTCTGCACGCGCAATATTCTCAGCCTGCTTCTGGTCAAGGATCTTCTTTGCTTCAGCAGCGGCTTCGTCATTGTTACCCTGTGAAGCCTTCTGGAAATCGTATTTGCACATTGAGCAGCGAGCAACATTGTCGCCCATCATTACGCCGCAAACCGGACATCTCTTCATACCTGATTCTCCTAAAAATGCACGCGAAGAAGGAACGCGCGCAAAAAATGATATGCCCTATTATATACCAGGCAACTTTAAAATATTAAGTTTTCTTAAAAGTATTTTTATAAATTTTTAGTTAATTTTCGGAATGAACCGCTTCGGCGCGCCCTGTATTTTTGTGTGTAATGCCCTATTTGTATGCGTTTGAGCCATCCTTATAATGAATTAACTGTTTTACAGGAGGGGAATATGAAAAACTCTATTATCAAAAGCGCAGTCATCGCTTCCGTTATCGCTCTCGCGGTATCAGGTTTTGCGGGATGCACAAAGAAACCCGGACAGGCAAACAATAATGCCGTAGTCGGAATCACACAGGAACCCGGCATCTTCGATCCGCACACTGTAGTTGCTGCAGGCGACGAAGAGATCATTTTCAATGTCTACGAGGGACTTTACAAGTACGACAGCAAGGGTGACCTCAATCCCTGTCTTGCTACTGACGTTGCTATCTCAGACGATGCTTCCGTATACACATTTACTATCAGAGAGGGCGTTAAGTTCCACGACGGTTCTGACCTCGACGCAGCTGATGTTGTTTATTCACTCAAGCGCGCAGCAGGCCTTCTCGATACACAGGACGGAACAGCTCTCGTACAGGAGCTCGACCCGATCAAGGACGTAAAGGCTGTTGACGGCGGCAAGGTAGAAGTTACTCTCGAATCGGGCAACACAGAGCTCTTAAGCTATTTCACGACAGGCATCATCCCTGACGGTTACGATAACTGCCAGGCTGCTCCCGTCGGAACAGGCCCTTTCAAGTTCGAGTCCTACAATCCCGGCCAGAGCGTTATCCTCGTAAAGAATGAGAACTACTGGCAGAAGGGTCTTCCCTACCTTGATAAGGTTACATTCAAGGTATGTGCAGACATGGATGCAGGCCTTACAGAGCTCGCTGCAGGTTCTATCGATATCTTCCCTTATCTTACGACTGACCGTGCAAACCAGCTCGACAAGACAAAGTACAACATCCAGTCCAACGGCTCCAACATGGTCCAGATCTTCGCTCTCAACAATTCAGTTGAGCCTCTGAACAATGTAAAGGTACGTCAGGCTATCAACTATGCAGTAAGCAGAAAGGACGTCATCTCCGTAACAATGGATGGAGCAGGCGTTGAGCTTACGACAGCTATGAGCCCTGCAATGGGAAGCTACTACGACAAGTCACTCGACGGAACATTCAATCAGGATGTTGAGAAGGCTAAGGCTCTTCTTGCAGAAGCAGGCTATGAGAACGGCTTTAACATCACATGCACTGTTCCTTCTTCCTACCTGATCCACGTTAACACAGCAGTTGAGCTCGCTTCCGAGCTTAAGGCTGTCGGCATCAACATGGAGATCAAGCAGGTTGACTGGGCTACATGGCTCGACAAGGTATACACAAACCGCCAGTATGAGACAACAGTCATCGCTCTTACAAGCTCTTATGCTCCCTACGATGTTCTTGACCGTTACCAGTCAACATCTTCCGGCAACTTCATCAACTACAAGAACGATAAGGTTGACGAGCTCATGGCAAAGATCCCCACGATCGCTGACGTTAATGAGAAGACAGAGCTCTACCATCAGGTATTAAAGCTCCTTACTGACGACGCCTGCTCAGTATATCTTCAGGATCCCACGACCATCACTGCCGTATCCACAAGACTTGAAGGATATAACGTATATCCGATGTATGTTCAGGATATGTCCCAGGTAAAGGTTGTCGGCAACTGATAAGTTTTTAAAGATTTCTTTCAACGGGGCTGTCTCAGGACTTTGAGGCGGCCCTGTTTTTTAGAGTTTCTTTTGATTTGCCCGAAAAGCATATATAATGAATTGTTAATTTACGCGATTAATATAGGGGGATAAAAGTTTTGCAGGGTAAGGTCGGCTATTTTGTCGGTAAACTCATAGAGCTTCTGGTGACACTGCTTCTCGTGTCATTGCTTGTTTTCGCGGCCTTCTCGATAATCCCCGGCGACACCGCAAGAGTAATGTTGGGACCCGAAGCTTCAGAGGCACAGGTCAATCTCTTAAGGGCCCAGTTAGGCCTGGACAAGCCCCTTGTGGCACGCTATTTCTCATGGCTCTTCGGGATCCTCACGTTTAATCCCGGAACTTCATATGCATACAACATGAGTGTCGGAGAGCTCATCGCACAAAGGCTCCCCGTCACGATCGGCATGAGCGCCATCGCAATGTTAATGGTCATCCTGATCTCCTATCCGCTCGCTGTATTGAGTGCCCGCAAACCCGGACGCTTAGGCGACCAGATATGCTCGGTCATAGGCCATGTCCTCTTTGCGATCCCGCCTTATGTCGCATCGCTCCTTTTGATCCTTCTGGCAAGCTCTTTGTTCTCGCTCGTTACCGTCGGCAACTACGTAATGCCTTCCGATGACTTCTTCGGCTATATCGGATGTCTTCTGCTGCCGTCATTTGCCGTCGCCCTTCCCAAGATCGCAATGAGCTTCAAGTTCTTAAGATCTTCGATAATCGAACAGAGGGCATCTGACTACGTGCGCACTTCAAAGAGCCACGGCCTTTCTGACCTGAAGATACTTGCCCGTCACGTTCTTCCGAACTCCAACGTATCTTCGATCACGATAATCTCGATAATCTTATCCGACATCCTGGGCGGAAGCCTTATCGTCGAGCAGGTATTCAACCTTCCCGGCTTAGGCCGCCTCCTGCTGTCGGCAATATCCAGAAGAGACTTCCCGCTGCTCTCGGGCATCGTCTTCTATCTTGCGTTCATAACAGTACTTCTGTACTTCTTATCCGATATCCTGGCCGCCATCACCGATCCCAGGATCAGGCTTAAGTAAGGGGGATCTGCAAGTATGGAAACTGTCAGACATAATAAATACAGATCTCCTGAAGCATCCGCCTTCTATACGGCGGGCCTTACACTTTTGGGAATAGTCGTTGTCACGTTCATCATCTCTTTGTTCTGGACACCCTATTCTCCCGAGGCAACAGATGCTTCGGCTAAGCTCCTTGCACCCTGCCTCGAGCACCCGTTCGGAACGGATAATTTCGGAAGAGATGTCCTGTCACGCGTTATGGCCGCATCGAAATACACGATCTATATCTCGGCCGCAGGCGTTGCTATATCTCTCATCTTAGGCACGGTCGCAGGCATTCCCGCAGGCTACTTCGGCGGTTACATCGACAAGGGAATAATGCTCCTCGGCAACAGCATAATGTGCTTTCCGGGAATCCTCCTGGCACTCGTGGCAGTAGCTGTTTTCGGAGCCTCCGTAACCAATGTAATCTGGGCGTTGGGCCTCGTCTTCGCGCCGACCTTCGCGAGGGTATGCCGTGTCGGCACAATGGAAATAAAAGAATTGGATTATATAACGCACGCGCGCGTAATGGGTGTTAAGCCCTACCGCATCATGGCGATGCACATATTCCCTAATCTGGTTCCCCAGCTCCTGCCCGCAACGGTCATCGGCCTTGCCAACATGACGTTGTTCGAATCAGGCATGAGCTATCTGGGACTTGGCGTGCAGCCGCCGGATGCTTCATTCGGAAAGATGCTCTCGGACAGCCAGGCATATATCCGCGTAGCTCCCTGGCTCGTCGTTTTCCCTGCCCTGATGCTGGTCTTCTACATACTGGGTCTCTACTTCATTTCAGAGGGACTCCGCGTCAACCTCGCGAAAGGAGGCAAGAGATGACCCGCCACATACACATCGTTAAGGTCCATCACCTGACTCTCTCTTTCCCGACGCGTAAGAATCCCAATCCGAAGCCGGTATTGGATGACGTTGATTTCGGTATCAGAGACGGCGAGATCTTAGGCCTCATCGGCAACTCCGGATGCGGCAAGACCATGACTTCGCTTGCTATCGCAGGCCTGCTTCCTGAGAATGCCGAGATCACTTCAGGCTCCATTAAGTTCGCCGGCAAGAATCTCCTTGAGATGAGTCCCAAGGAACGCCGCGCCATGCTCGGAAAAGACATCGGCATGATCTTCCAGGAACCGTCGACAGCTTTGGATCCTCTCATGGTAATAGGAAAGCAGCTCGAAGAAGTCCTTACGGCGCACAAGGAAAACAATCAGTCAAAAGAAGAACGCCGCAAGGCGATAATCGATATGCTGAAGCTCGTAGGCTTCCCGAACGCTGAAGAGATAATGACGCGCTATCCGCACCAGTTATCGGGCGGCCAGCGTCAGAGAGTCCTCATTGCAGGCGCCGCACTCCTCAAGCCGCGCCTTCTCATCTGTGACGAGCCTACTTCATCACTCGATACGGTTACGACCATTTCCATTCTGGAACTCCTTAAAGAGCTCTGCCACGATCTGCACATAACGATCCTTTTCATATCACATGACCTCTCTGTCGTAAGAGGCTTCTGCGACCGCGTAATGGTCATGAGAGACGGTAAGATCGTCGACAGGGATACGGCATCGGATATCCTCACAAATCCCCGAAATGCCTTCACCGCAGAGCTTCTGACCAACGCAAGGCTCGACACGAGGATACTCGGCTTAGAGCCCGTTAAGGTCGACTATGAGAAAGAACCCGTCCTTACGGCAAAGGATATTACCGCGGGCTACGGAAGGTCACTTTTCGAGAGCATAAAGAACAGAAAAGCAAAAGACGGCGGCGTCAATATGGTCCTCAAGGGCGTCTCGCTCGATGTCTATCCGAACGAGATCTTAGGCCTAATCGGCGGCTCCGGTTCAGGCAAGACCACGCTCATAAGATCACTCTTAGGGCTTCTGCCCCACCAAGGCACGGTCAGCATAAAGAGCGACAGAATCGGCGTTATCTTCCAGGATCCCGTCTCCTGCTTAAATCCTGCGCACACGATCAAGTGGCACATGATGGAAGCTTTGAACGCTTCTTCACGAGCAAACGAGATCAAGGGCACAGGAACATATGAAGAGCGCAAGGCCAAAGCCCTCGCACGCATCATTGAGGTGCTCGATATATGCGGTCTTGAAGAAAAGCATTTAACGCGCCACCCTAATGAACTCTCGGGCGGTCAGCGCCAGCGTGTCGCTATCGCGATGTGTCTTATTCAGGATCCGTCCCTCATCATTGCGGACGAGCCTTTCTCATCTTTGGATGCAAGTTCTTCAGCAGAGCTCTTAAAACTCGTTACGGACATCAACAGGGAGCAGCACACCGCGTTCCTTCTCATCACGCACAACATCCACATCGTAAGACAGATAGCGCCAAGGGTCATCGTCATGAGCGACGGTGTGATCTGCGAAGAAGGCATAACAGCCGATGTCTTAAACGATCCGAAGTCCAAAGCCGCTTCCGCGCTCCTTGCGGCAGAGCGTCAGATACACGGCAGCTTATCCTGATATTTCTCTGTAAACGCAAGACAGGCTGCTCCGGAGAGCAGCCCATCTCAAGGGTGATCTATATAAAGTGAATGCCACTTTATGACTATTTAATTGAATCTTCCCTTTCCTCTGAACCGGTATGATCAGTTCAATGTTAATCCGGTATTATTCTTAAGATTGGTGATATCGTTTGAGCTGAGAGTATACGTACCCTCATAATTGTAACCTGTTACCTGTGTAGCAACCCAGCCGTTACCGTCAATAACCTTCATCGTATAAGTGTTATTGGTCTTTGTAATCGAGACTGTTACGGTATCTCTATCCGGAGTATTATTATTCCAACCATCGGTAAATACAACGGTAACCGTGTTATCTCCGGTGGAAGTAATGTTCATTACGCCGGGCTTTCCGTTATTGTAATAATCAACATATCCGTTATTTGCCGTTGCAAAACCGGTACCACCGCCGCCGGTCGAACCCGTAGTAGGTGTAGGTGCAGTCGTAGATGTCGGTAAAGGTGTGGATGTTGCCGACGGTTTTGTTGTAGGTGTAGGTGAAGTACTGCTGTCATCACCCTCTGAAGGTGCGTCTGTAGGTGTAGGGGAAGGCATGGGGGTGTTCGTGTGAACGGGCTTGTACATTGATACATCGAAGAAATTCGCTGCGTCCTTTGTCAGCTCGTCGATCTCTTCCCAGGCTTCTGCTTCGAATAATTCCTTACCGCTCTCGTCACGTCCGTGCTTAGCTTTAACATCGTCGGAATTCTTTCTTGCGTTTTCAAGGACTACTGCAACGCCGACGAATGCGGCTGATGCGATAATGACCATGATAGCTACGACTATAATGATCTCGGTGAGGGTAAAGCCCCTCTTGCTAACTCTCATCTTTTTCATATAGATCACGCTCCCTTTAATCAACTTCTTCTTCGCTGATACCACTATTATAAGGGAGCAATTTTTGACAATTCAATCACCAGAATATTGAAATTATGAGAGCGTTTTGAACAATGTGTAACTAACCGTTAAACTGATTTTGTCGAAATGAATCTTCGCGCTTCATTGAGCAGGGCATCCTTATTATTAGGGCACCTTTCCTCAAGATAGCTGTAGAAGACCTGATATAATACCGCGCCTACTTCAGGACCCTCTTTGACGCCCAGCGCGATGATGTCCTTACCGTCTATGTCGAGATCCTTTATCTCGAAGACCGCACCTGAAGCTATAAGCTCCTCCGATATTCTGTTGAGCTCTTCAAGGCGGCTCATGCGTTCAAGTCCCAAAGGCGAATGCGCAAGGATATCCGCTCTCTGTAATATCTTCAGTTTATTAAGGATATCCATGGGATACTGGCACATGAACTTGTGAACTCTTATCCTGGTTGGCTTCAGATAAGTATCGTGAAGTTTTACGAGGAGACATACATTGGTAACAAACTGCTTCGAACATTTAAGTCCGGTGAGCACTCTCTCCGCGATTTCTTCGCTTACGAGCGGATGGCCCTTCATGTGACCTGTGCCTTCTTCATCGAGCACAAAGCATTCAGGCTTTCCGAGATCGTGGAAAAGAGCTGCCATGGCAAGCTCGGGATCCCTGCCCAGACCCTCAACAAACGGTATCTCCGAAAGAACATCAAGCGTATGCTCCAGCACGTCCCTGTCGTGGTATTCCGATCTCTGGTCGAACCCTCTGCAGAGCGCGATCTCCGGAATGATTACACTCATGACCTTCCAGCCTGTCCTTATTGCCTGAGGCGCATACCTGCCTGTTACTATTCCTATAAGCTCGGCCGCGATCCTCTCGCCTGATATCTTCTTTAATTCTTCGCAATGGGTCTCCATCGCAAGAAGCGTATTTGGTTCAATATCAAAACCCAATCTCGAACAGAACCTGATACCTCTTAAGATCCTCAATGCGTCTTCTTCAAAGCGCGCGGCGGGATCTCCGACAGTTCTGATAATGTGGTTTGCCGCATCAGCCTGTCCGCCTTCAGGATCATGGATGACACCGTCGGCATCCATGTACATCGCATTTATCGTGAAGTCTCTTCTTTTGACATCCTCTTCTATCGATGTCTTGAAAGATACTTCATCAGGCCTTCTTAAGTCAGAATATGCACCGTCTTCGCGGAAGGTCGTTACTTCGACGTTGCCGTCTTCCGTTATGGCAGTCACCGTGCCGTGCTTTATTCCGTTGTCGTAATAGGGAATCCCGGCTCTTTTGAAGATGTCCAGGGTCTCTTCAGGTCTTGCGGAAGTTGCCACATCATAATCGTGGGGAACAGTACCCAGAACGATATCGCGCACTGCGCCGCCGGCCACGTAAGCCTTGTGGCCTTCCTTTTCGAGCAATTCAAGGATGCTTCCGACGTATCCGGGTATCCTTTTCTCTGTCGCAGGAACATCGTTCATATAGCAATAATACCATTAGAATCGTCATATTCTTGAAATAATATATACGCACGTGTTTAGTTATAATGAATTTGTTTGCTATCAAACGTTCTTTATATGTTCTTAATTGGAGGGGTAATATGTTCTTTACTAGAAAGCCTTATCAGATCGATTCCGTCTACTACGTCGACAACACATTGAAGATCGGCTGCGACTGCCAGGCGTTTTCAGAAACTCTTACAGGCTGTAAGGACTGCTTCAAGGATGCAAAGGGAAGGATCACCGTATCAGTCTTCTCTCCTGCAAATAACATCATCTCCATTAAGGTATTAAGCCATCACGCCGAGCCAAAGACAAAAGGTTATTCGGTAATCGAGCTCGCTCCTTCCGGATTCGGAACATTAGATGATTCAGGCGATTATTTCGTATTTAAGAGCGGCCATCTTGAAGCAAGGATCAGCAAGAAGATCTTTGAGATCAAGTTCTACTACTGCGGTTCCGAACTCCTCTGCCAGAACGCAAACATGCCGATCTACTATAAGACAGACTCAGGTTCCGAGAGTTACTACACGCTCTCTTCCAATGCCATTCTCGGCGCTTCCGTCGACCTGAAGCCGAAGGAAAATATTTACGGCCTCGGCGGCGCAGGCGCATCCATCATCCGCAACGGCCAGATCGTTAAGTGCAACACTATAGAATCCAGAGCAGGTGCGGAGCATATTCCGTTCATTCTCTCAGGTTCCAAATACGGACTGTTCGTTAATACAAACCGCCCCGTTACTTTCGACGTCGGTTCCGACAGCGGATCACTGAAGTTCGAAGTTGAGGGCGAGGAACTGGAATACAGCATCATCG
Organism: Oscillospiraceae bacterium; assembly: GCA_902780785.1. Classification (GTDB taxonomy): domain Bacteria; phylum Bacillota; class Clostridia; order Saccharofermentanales; family Saccharofermentanaceae; genus Saccharofermentans. The sequence continues at coordinate 42,478 of CACZGS010000004.1, forward strand.
CAGGCGACACTTCCTTGCAGATCCTTGAGATCTTCAGCCAGCTCAACGGCCGCATCCCTGCCCTCTCATATGCTACGGGCGGAATCGCCGTCGCATTAAATGACGACGAGAAGCTGACCGCACAGCAGATCCTCGATTCCGTAAAGAATGCAAAGGCTGCAGGCGTTAACATCAAGGAACTCTGGATCGGTAATTCATGGCGTCCTGATTATGCTCCTTACGGATTCACCTTTGACGCCGTAAGATTCCCTGATCCCGCCGGTTTTGCAAAAGCGATCGCCGACATGGGCATCATCCTTGGTCTGTCCGTAAATCCTTTCGTATCCGAAAGAGCACCGGAATTCATCGAACTTCTCGACTCCGGACTCCTCGTATCGTTCCCTGACGGCAGAGCCGTACTCTGCGATGCCGAGAAGGGCGGCGTTGCGATGCTCGACCTCAATATTCCTGAAGCAAGAAGCTGGTTCATCAACGCATGCTCAGCTTTGGCAAGGGAAGGCTTCTCCGTTTTCGAATCCAACTACACATATTCAATGACGCAGGCCTTCGAAAAGGCCAGCGGCAAGCGTGACTATCTCCTGAACTTCACGAGCATCCTCAATTCCGCATTAAGCGACGTATCCGCAAGAGAGCGCGGACGCTACGGTTCATTCATAATCTCAGACTCAATAAGCTCAGGCGACCAGCAGTCACCTTACAGCAACATCTACACAACATTGAAGGCTGATTTCTGCGACCTCAATGCAGCTATCAAGAATGCAGTCTCTTACGGTCTTACGGGCTTCGGCGGGATCAACATCGATATCCCCGAACAGGAATTAAATGACCCTAAGCTCTTCGACCGCTATGTCGGATTTGCGGCTTACGTTCCTCACGCAAGATTCAAGGGTACTTTGAAGTTCCTTGAGAATGCAAGGACTTTGGAATCTATCAGGGCATTCTCCGCTATAAGGACAGGCCTTGCTCCTTATAACTATTCAAGCCTCTGCGAGAGCGTTAAATACGGAACACCCGTTATCCGCGCCATGTCTCTGGAATTTACCGGCGACCCTGTCGCAGAGACCATAGATTCGGAATACATGTTCGGCGCATCGATGCTTGTAACACCTGTCGTCTCACCTGCTGACAGTGTAAGAGTCTATATTCCTTCCGGCGTATGGACAGACTTCATGACTCACGAGAAGCTCCAGGGACCGCGCTTCATCAGCCGCAAGGTAATTGCAAATTCCGTTCCGGTATTCGTCCGTCCGAATTCGATCATCCCCACAAGGACACCTGATTCCAACAGCGGCATCGGTTCTTTGGACAACCTCACGTTCACATGCTTCGGCTTGGGCCAGGGCACTCCTGCAGTCTGTGAAGTATTTGCTGACGGCGGACAGGGTTCGGGCATCATCACGGCTGAAGTATCCGGCAACAAGATCACCGTACGCACCCAGAATCTGGGCGGCACAAAGCATCTTATCCTCTCCGGAATATTCAATGTTGTAGGCTTGTCTGAATCAGTGCCGGAGAAGCTCAGCTACGGCACATCGATTGAATTCTTAAGCAACGAACTTGTTATCAGCCTTGGCTGACGATAGGAACAGAATCAAAGTAATCTATAAGATCTTTAAAATACTCTTCCTTCACGGGCTCATTCTGGATCTCGTGACGGTAAGGGCCATAGTTCTTTGACTTGAGATTGGCGCCTGCATCCTTCATCCTGGCGATGACCTTTTCGACGCCTGCGGCATAGCTTCCTACAGGGTCCTCACTGCCATAGGTAAAGAAGCAGGGACGGTCGGGAATAAGCGCGTACGCTTCTTCGCTCTGCATGAACGCGATAAGGCCGAACAATGTCTTGAAGCCTTCTCCCGTAAAGTAGAATCCGCACATCGGATCGTCGATATATTTCTGTACTTCCTCAGGAACAGTGGACAGCCAGTCGTAGCTCGTCCTCGGATCCTTGATGCGCTTTGTATAGGTTCCGAAAGCGATATAGCTTAAGAGCTTGTTCTTTTTCTTTGCGCCTCCGAAAACACATGCCATGCTTGCAAGGAACTTGCCCATGCCGACAGCGGGGTTGGGGCCCATTGTCGATGAGAAGACAAATCCGTCAAAGCGTCTGCTGTATCTCGGTGTGGAGAAGATGGACCTTACTACAAAAGATCCCATCGAATGTCCATAGAGGATATATTTGAGGCCTTCCCTTCCGAAGCGCTCGACCGCATATTCATGAAGGCCCATCTCATCTGTGAGGATAACCTTCCATGCGTCCTTAACGCCTCCGAAATAGCCCTTCGGATAGCCTGCGTCCTTATTGAGATAATACGTCTGGCCGTGACCTGCCATGTCCATTCCGCATACGTGGTAGCCTGCTTCATTGAACTTTTGGATCATCTCTTCGTAGCGCTCCAGATATTCAGCCATTCCGTGGCAGATCTGGACGACACCCTTTATCTCGGGAGCTGATGACGGATAAAAGAATCCTACGATCTTAAAGCCGTTTCCGATCGAACTTACGAATTCTTTTCTCTCGGGATTGAGTAGTGACATTGGGTCCTCCTTATCTTCTCCTTCTGCCTCTCATAAGCAGGAGTCTCAGTAATGTGAGCGCAGCACTCGCGAGCGCTACGGCATATGTGTCGCCTGCTGCCCAGAGCACGCTCTTTGCAGCCTTATACTGATCGTCAGATACCCACCCGAATTCCTTCATGGCCTTAAGGCCTCTTCTGCTTGCGTCACGCTCGATCGGGAGTGTGACCAGATAGAAGATAAATACTACTGAATAAAGAACTATGCCTATTGTGCTGATATAGTAGCCCATGCTGCTCATCTCGGTGCTTTTTGCGGCATACATGATGACAACGCCGATAATGGCGATCCATACGCTGAGTTTGGATGTGATGCTTGCGACCGGAGCGATGATCTGACGGACCTTATAAAGAGCCATGCTCGAATGCGCCTGGCATGCGTGTCCGCATTCATGTGCGGCAATGGCAACAGCCGTGATCGAATTCCTGCCGTAAGTTGTCTCAGACAGATTGATCGTCTCTTCCTTTGGATTATAGTTATCGGTCATCTCGCCGCCCGTAGCCTGAACGGTAACGCCGTAGACCTCATTTGCGGCAAGCATCTCCTGGACGCATGTATTGGCATCCTTTCTGCTCGCAACGGGAACATCGCTGTACTTCTTGACCAGCCTGTTGAGTCTTCCTCTTACGATAAGGCTCCAGATCATGATGGCGATGGCAAAGATATAGAAAATAAAACTATAGTCACCCAAGCTGTATAACCCGTACATAATATTCCTCCGCATCCTCATATTGCTTACAGAGTTACTTATATCAGTATTTTACCATCTTTTAGGTATCCTTACGTGAATTCGGAACTTGCTCTTTACAATAATGCTTTTTTCCTTAAAATTAGAAAACAATAAAAAACATAAATGAATTATAATATTTGAACTGGTATGGTAACATACAAGCAAGGGACTCAAGTCCCGCACTTCCTTAAGGAGGATTTAGGATATGTTTGAGATAATCACCAAAAAGATGCTTGGCCCCAAGGTCTTTCTGATGGAAATAAAAGCTCCCCTGGTAGCGAAAAAGGCCATGCCCGGCCAGTTCCTGATCGTAAGAGCTGATAAGGACGGAGAGAGAATTCCCCTTACCGTTTGCGACTTTGACAGAGATACGGGCGTCATCACGATCGTATACCAGACAGTAGGCGCCGAGACCGAGAGAATGAGCAGGATGAACGAGGGCGAATGCTTTGCAGACGTTGTAGGCCCTCTTGGAAATCCTTCCGACCTCTGTGATCTTCCCATCGAAGAACTCAAGGCTAAGAAGATCCTCTTCATTGCAGGCGGTGTAGGAACAGCTCCCGTTTATAACCAGCTCAAGTGGCTCCACGATAACGGCGTCGAGGTCGACTGCATCCAGGGCGCGAGGACCAAAGAGCTCCTTATTTTCGAAGACGAGATGAAGGCAGTCACAAAGAATCTGTATTTCGCAACTGATGACGGTTCATACGGTATCCACGGCAACGTCTGTGTCGCACTCCAAAAGCTCTGGGACGAAGGCGTACGCTACGATCACTGCGTTGTTATAGGACCTGTCATCATGATGAAGTTCGCCTGCCAGCTTACAAAGCAGCTCGGCATTCCCACAGTAGTTTCGATGAACACCATCATGGTAGACGGAACCGGTATGTGTGGCGCCTGCAGACTTCTGGTAGGCGGCGAAGTAAAGTTCGCATGCGTTGACGGCCCTGAGTTCGACGGCCACGCTGTTGATTTCGATCAGGCACTGCAGCGTTCACGCCTTTATAAGACTCAGGAAGGCGAGCTCATGTTAAGGCTCACCGAAGGCGATACTCACAGCGGCGGCTGCGGCATGTGCTCATAAGGGGGATAAGATAATGGATTTTGATGTAATGAAGAAAGTACCGGTCGCAGAGCAGGATCCTCAGGTCCGCGCCACGAATTTCGACGAGGTATGCCTCGGATATACAAAGGAAGAAGCAGTTTTGGAAGCATCCCGCTGCCTTAACTGCAAGAATGCCCGCTGCATGCAGGGATGCCCCGTATCAATCAACATACCGGGCTTCATTTCAAAGGTTAAGGATGGAGACATCGAGGGCGCATATAATGTCATCTCCCTCTCCTCTTCACTTCCTGCCGTCTGTGGCCGTGTATGCCCTCAGGAGACTCAGTGCGAGGCTCAGTGCATAAGAGGAGTTAAGGGTGAAGCAGTATCCATCGGACGTCTCGAGAGATTTGTCGCAGACTCCGCAAAGGAAATGGGCATCAAGCCCCAGCTTCCTTCAGACATGGTAAAGAAGGGCAAGAAAGTTGCTGTCATCGGTGCAGGTCCTTCAGGACTCACATGCGCAGGCGATCTTGCAAAGATGGGCTATGACGTAACTATCTTCGAAGCTCTGCACAAGGCAGGCGGCGTTCTTGTTTACGGCATCCCCGAATTCCGTCTCCCCAAGGAGAAGGTAGTTGCCAAGGAAGTCGAGAACATTAAGGAATTAGGCGTTAAGATCGTGACTGACGCAGTCATCGGTCGTTCGCTTACTATTGATGATCTCTTCGAAAACGAGGGCTTCTCAGCTGTATTCATCGGATCAGGCGCAGGACTTCCCCGCTTCATGAATATTCCTGGCGAGCAGGCCCTGGGCGTGTTCTCCGCTAACGAATACCTCACGAGATCGAACCTCATGGGCGCTTTCTCACCTGATTCCAGAACGCCTATCATGAGAGCAAAGAAAGCTGTCATCGTAGGCGGCGGAAATGTTGCAATGGACGCAGCGCGTACCGCAAAGCGTCTCGGCGCTGAGGTGCACGTTGTTTACAGAAGATCCGAAGCTGAGCTCCCCGCACGTGCCGAAGAAGTCCATCACGCAAAAGAGGAAGGCATCATCTTTGACCTCCTCACAAATCCTGTCGAGATCGTTGCAGATGAGAACGGCTGGGTAAAGGGCTGCACATGCATCAGAATGGAACTTGGCGAGCCTGACGCATCCGGCAGAAGATCACCTGTACCTGTCGAAGGATCAGAATTTACTATCGAGTGCGATGCGGTCATCATGTCACTCGGCACATCACCTAACCCTCTTATCAAGAAGACGACGGCAGGACTTGAGGTCAATAAGCGCGGCGGTATAATCGTCAATGAAGCTGAGATGACGTCAAGAGACGGTGTTTTCGCAGGCGGCGACGCCGTAACGGGCGCTGCAACGGTCATCCTCGCGATGGGTGCGGGCAAGGCTGCCGCAAAGGGCATCGACGAGTATCTTTCAAAGCAGTAAGCTGATAAACGGCTGTTTATTAAGGGCGTCCTTAGCAGGGCGCCCTTTTTATGTCTGCGAAAAAAAGACCCGTACTCAAACGAGCACGGGTCCAAAAGTATCTGTTTTATTTCAACTTATGCGTTGCAGATGATGGAGAAATCCTCAGCCTTGAGGGAAGCGCCACCTACGAGACCGCCGTTGATGTCAGGCTGAGCGAAGAGGCCTGCAGCGTTCTTGGCATTGCAGGAACCGCCGTACTGGATCGTGATAGCCTCAGCGCACTTAGGGCAATAGAGCTCAGCGATGACGCCACGGATGAACTTGCAAACTTCTTCAGCCTGCTCGTCTGTAGCTGTCTTGCCTGTGCCGATAGCCCAGATAGGCTCATAAGCGATTGTGATCTGGCAGAGCTTGTCAGCAGGAATATCCTTGAAAGCGCCAACGATCTGGCCCTTGATCCAGTCGAATGTCTCGCCTGCTTCACGCTGAGCAAGAGACTCACCGCAGCAGATGATAGGTCTTACACCATACTTGAGGAGTGCTAACGCCTTCTTGTTAACTGTCTCGTCTGTCTCTGCGTTGTATTCACGTCTCTCGGAGTGGCCGATGATGCAGTAATTTACGCCCATCTTAGCGAGCCAGAGAGGTGAGATCTCGCCTGTGAAAGCACCCTTCTCTTCGAAGTGGCAGTTCTGAGCAGCGATCTTGATGTTTGTGTAAGCAGCAGCCTCAACTGCAGCAGCAAGTGCTGTAGCAGGAACGCCCAATGCGATCTTTGAAGTAGCGTCCTTAACGAGGGGCTTGAGCTCTTCGATGAGCTTAACTGCATCTGCAGGGATACCGCAGTTCATCTTCCAGTTGCCTGCAGCAAAGATTCTGCCTGTCTTCTTGTCGTTGAGGCAGTCGATACCGGGGAGAACCTTACCCTCGATGTACTCGAGAGAAGCGCCGCCGCCTGTGGAGATGTGAGAAACCTTATCAGCATAGCCGAGCTTCTCGATAGCAGCTGCGGAGTCACCACCGCCGATGATCGATGTGCAGTCTGCATCAGCGATTGCCTGAGCGATAGCCTTTGTACCAACTGCGAACTTCTCGAACTCGAATACGCCTGCAGGGCCGTTCCAGATAACTGTCTTAGCGCCCTTGATAGCTTCGGAGAACTTAGCGATTGTCTCAGGTCCGATGTCGAGGCCCTGCCAGCCGTCAGGGATCTCCATTGTAGGAACTACCTTGCTGTTAGCGTTAGCGTCGAAAGCATCAGCAACAACTGTGTCTGTAGGAAGAAGGAGCTTAACGCCCTTCTCTTCTGCCTTAGCGAGGATCTCCTTAGCGAGGTCAACCTTGTCAGCCTCGAAGAGGGAGTCACCGATCTTGCCGCCCTGAGCGCCGATGAATGTATAAGCCATACCACCGCCGATGATGATGGTATCAGCCTTGTCCAAAAGGTTTGTGATAACGCCGATCTTGTCGGAAACCTTAGCACCGCCAAGAATAGCAACGAACGGTCTTGCAGGATTGTCGAGCGCACCGCCGATGAAGTCGATCTCCTTCTTGATGAGGTAACCGCAAGCGGAAGGCAGGAAGTTTGCAAGGCCTGCTGTGGATGCATGAGCACGGTGAGCTGTACCGAATGCGTCGTTTACATAGAGGTCAGCCATGGAAGCGAGCTCAGCTGCGAACTTAGGATCGTTCTTTGTCTCTTCCTTGTGGAAACGAACATTCTCGAGCATGAGGATCTCGCCATCCTTGAGAGCTGCAGCCTTAGCCTTAGCATCTTCGCCGATAACGTCTGCTGCGAGAGTAACGGGCTTGCCGATGAGCTCAGCGAGTCTGTCTGCTGCGGGCTTCATGGAGAACTTAGCCTCAGGGCCGTTCTTCGGACGTCCGAGGTGTGATACGAGGATAACCTTCGCATTGTTGTCAACAAGGTACTTGATTGTAGGGAGAGCACCCTTAATACGCTTGTCGTCTGTGATCTTTGTGCCTGTTTCCTTGTCGAGAGGTACGTTAAAGTCAACGCGGACGATAACTCTCTTGCCGGCTACGTTTAAATCCTCAACGCTTTTCTTGTCATACATTGCCATGGATTTTCACACTCCTGATTCATATTTTGTGTTTGTTGGGAAACGTCCTTTAAGACGCCTCTTATTTACTAACGCGAAAATTATACTATCTTCGCGCGATATATTAAAGCAATAAAAAAGGCGAGTTTGGCGAATAATGTGCCAAACCCGCTTGTTTTTTACCTGAAAACGTTCTAGTGAAAATTATTTCTTTTTTCCGAGGAGCGTTACGATCTCGTGGATCTTGAAAACTTTCTGTCCGTCGACGTGGAATCTGTAGAGTTCTCCGTCCTTGTCGTAGATCTCGAAATGCTTTCCGTAGGAAGCTACAAGACCTCTCATCGTGTCGATCTCAAAGACCTTGGTCTGGAAAGGAGCCGTTGCGTCGAGCGTCCTGTCCTTATACTTTCTCATCGGCTTGCCCTTCTTGTAGGGGATGCCTTCCTCAGCGGGACAATCCGTTCCGACGTATGTGATCTCCTTATCGGTGATCGTGATCCTGCCCTTACCTGTTTTCGCGAACGTGAATCTGTCGAAAACCTTGAACAGGTCGGCATTCATCTCCATCTTGAATCCGCCGGCATCGAGCTGGTCCTTTATAAGGCCTCTCTCCCACTCTGTCCACTTGTGGAGGTCATCGAAGACAACGCACTGCGGATCGACCTTCTCGATAAGGCCCGTAGGGAGATATCTTGCTGCATTGCCGCAGTTGGAGCACTGGATCATGTCGTGCTTGCCGGAATTCATATACTGCATCGTATATTCGGAACCGCATCTCGGGCACGCATAGGCAATATTCTGAAGACCTGCTGCGAGCTTCCTGCTCTTGTACTTTCTGGGATTCTCGCGGATCCAGTCGTTCTCGTTATAATCAACGGCATCAAGGATCTTCTGCTGGAGTTCCTCGACCGATAATTCCTTAACCTCGTCAGAATAGATCTTCTTAACGAACTCGGCGCTGATCCTGCCCTTGCGCATTCCCGATCTGGACCATCTCGGCCATGCGAGGTATGCGCCGTGGATGTGGGCGATATATACGGAAGCATTTGCCTTCTTAGCAAGTCTTGCGACACCGTCGTCGAACCCTATCGACTTACCGTCAACGTGTCTTGTAGCCTCAGGATAGACGATGATGATGCCGTTACGCTTCATGACACGCATCATTGCCTTGACTGCAGCGGTATCAACGACGAACTGCTTCTTGGGGATCGCACCGCCCAACTTGAACCAGTGGCCCCATGCAGGTGCCCTGAATACGAACTCACCGGTAACGAAGTTTGCAGGTCTCGCCTTGGTAAGGCGGTTGATGATCATCGGATCCAGATAGGATTCGTGATTGGAGATAACGATAATGGGGCCTTCGTGATTAACGAATTCCATGTCGGGCTTTACCTTGATATGCGTATAAGCGCATACCAAAGGAACGATTATGCGCGAGCCCAAAAATCCAAAATAGAATTTGCTCGGCACACATCCTATATCATAATCGCGCGGCGCCTTAGAGCGGGAAGCCGCATTGCTCACGTTTTCCTGCATTTAACTACTCCGTGTATCTCAAATTAGAAATGATAGCGTGAGTATTATACAACATTGTTAAGGCGCTTGCAGGCAAGTTTCTTTGATTTGTAAACCTGTAATGCTAATCCAACGTGTTTATATGATTATCCAAGCGAAATAACCAACAAAAAAACTATAAGCGTATTAATCGATTGCACAACAGCACTGTAAAAATTCACATAATAAAGTGGCGGACTCTTATAGAATCCGCCACCCATAAATTCACTTAAGTTCAGGCTTTTACTTCAGCTGCTTTTTGCTCGATGCTGACATCAAGCTCTCCGCCATCCTTGATGACTATGACCTTGCCGTCTTCGGCAGCGCTGCCCTGTGCAAGGAGCGCGTCAGGATCAGATGTCTCCACAGCATCGATGATCGCCAGGTGTCCGGGCTTAACGATGCCGTCGAGCATAGCTTCGGAGAAGCGGTCTTCGACCATGGATGTAATGACTCTTCTAAGAGGTCTTGCACCGTACTGCGGATCGTAACCCTTCTTTGCGAGAAGTTCCTTTGCGCTCTCGGTAAGCTCGATCTCCATGCCGAGATCCCTGATCCTCTTGCCGACCTGCTTCATAAGGATGTCTACTATCTTGACCAGAGAATCCTTACCGAGCATACGGAAGAAGATAATATCGTCAACACGGTTAACGAATTCGGGAGTAAATGTCTTCTTGAGCTCGTCGATTACGACCTTCTTTGCTTCGTCGTAAGACTTGCCGCCGTAAAGACCTTCTCTGGAGAGCTCGTCCTTGTCGTTATCGTCAGCCATCGAGAAACCGATCCTTCTGCCTTCGCTTCCGACGAGCATCCTCGCGCCGATATTTGAAGTCATGATGATGATCGTATTTCTGAAGTCGACTGTCCTGCCGTGGCCGTCCGTAAGACGTCCGTCATCCAATACCTGGAGCATCGTGTTGAATATCTCAGGATGTGCCTTTTCGATCTCATCGAAAAGAACGACTGAATAAGGATGTCTTCTTACAGCCTCTGTGAGCTGGCCGCCCTCATCGTATCCGACATATCCCGGAGGCGCACCGATGAGTCTCGAGACGTCGTGCTTCTCCATATATTCGGACATATCTATTCTTACAAGAGCACTCTCGTTGCCGAACATTACCTCGGCAAGAGCCTTCGCGAGCTCTGTCTTACCGACACCGGTAGTGCCCAGGAAGATGAACGTACCGGAAGGTCTCTTCTCGTCCTTGAGACCGAGTCTTCCACGGCGGATGGCCTTGGCGATAGCATGTACAGCCTCATCCTGGCCGACGACTCTCTTCTCGAGTTCTGCTTCGAGATTCTTAAGCTTATCGGCATCAGATTCTGTGATCTTCGTAGTCGGGATGCCGGTCCACTTGGCAAGGACTACGGCAACATCATCGACCGTAAGTGTGCCTGTGAAGCCGTTCTCATCCGGCTTGACCTTATCCTGAAGGAGCGAGAGCTTTTCCGTCAGCTTCTCCTCTTCCTCCTTGAGGGTCTGGGCAGCTTCGAAATCCTGAGCGTCTACAGCTTCCTTCTTCTTTGCCTTTATGTCTTCGATCTTCTTCTCGAGCTCGTTCTTAACCTTGGAATCAGCGTAGTTGATACGCTTTGCTGCTGCTGCCTCGTCGACAAGGTCGATTGCCTTATCGGGGAGGAATCTGTCAGAAACATATCTAGCGGAAAGTCTTACGGACTGCTCTAATACATCGTCAGGAATATGGATCTTATGATGGTCTTCGTACTTGGACCTAAGGCCCTTCATGATGGCGATCGCATCTTCGATCGAAGGCTCTTCGATAAGGACCTTTTGGAATCTTCTCTCGAGAGCGTGGTCCTTCTCGATGAACTTGGAATATTCATCTAAAGTCGTAGCGCCGATGATCTGGAGCTCATTCTTTGTAAGAAGAGGCTTCATGATGTTTGCGGCATCCATGGAACCGCCTGATGTATCGCCTGCACCGACAAGCGTGTGGATCTCATCGATGAACAGGATAACGTTAGGATCGGCAACCGCCTCATCGAGCATATTCTTGATACGCTCTTCGAATTCGCCCCTGTACTTGGAGCCTGCGACCATCGAACCCATCTCCATGCTGTAAACGATCTTGCCCTTGATGACGTCAGGAACGTTGTTCTCGGCTATCTTGAGCGCTAAGCCCTCTGCGATCGCGGTCTTACCAACACCCGGATCACCTACAAGGCACGGATTGTTCTTGGTGCGGCGTATGAGGATCTGCATGACTCTGGAGATCTCTTCCTCACGGCCTATTACGGGATCGATCTTGCCCTGCTTTGCGAGCTCTGTTAAGTTCTTGCCGTATTTATCAAGTGTCTTATGACCCGGCTTACCGGATGCTTTGCCTGCTGTTTTTCTGGCTGAAGTCATGGAATCTGCGGGATCCTGATCGTCATCAGCGCTTCCTCCTAACATGCGGTCTTCTTCCCTTGCCTGCTCAGCCTGCTCGTTAAATACGTTTATGATCGAAGATCTGATGCCTTCGAGATCGCAGCCTGCAGCTTCAAGACTGGAGAAGATCTCCGGATGGTTGGATATCTTGCGGGACATGATGACAAACAGAATGTGTTCGGGATTTACCGCGCCCTTAAAGCCTGTTCTTCTGGACAGTTCCGCTGCATTCGAGAATATCCTTCTGACATCGATACGGAGGTTCTGGAATGCCCTGTCTGCAAGCATCTTGACTGCTGCTTCATCAAGATCGTATGTGCCTTCGACACCCAGACGCTCGATAACGACAGAGAGATCCGGAACGTTCTCTTCAAGGATCTCCTTTGCAGGAGTATCCGTTACGCATAATGCCGCGAAAAGGATCGTATCCCTTATAAGTGATGTGCGTCTTTCTTCCGCCATGACGCTCGCTACTGCGAGCACCTTTGCTGTATCTTCAGTTATTCTCATATCAATCAGCCCCTTTCAATATCTTTCTTATCCCTTGTGCCCTGAACTTCTGTGAAGCTATGCTCTGGCTGCTCTTCCTTGTGGGAGCTTCCGGTTCCCAGAGGATATCCATTGCAAGCTTGTTTATGGTATTCCAGGATATCTTGATATCACCGGAATCATCGTATTCGTGATAGAGCCTGAGCCACCCTAATGCCTGCAGAGCCTCACCTCTGGAGATTATGTTGGCATATCTCAATGTGCCGTAAGACCTGCCGTAGATATCTGCGGTCTGGTCTTTCTTGTTGGATGCGATCTCATCCCTTAATGCCCTCTCAGCCTTGATGACATCTGCTATGAGCATCTCGCCTCTCTTCAATACTTCATCTTCGGTAACGCCCAATGTGTTGACGCTCGCGATGATGTATACGTCGGAATCGGCGATCTCGCCTCTTTCGGCGAACGGGTAGATGGACCATTCATACTGGCTTACACGCTGCGAGAGAGCCGCGATGCCACCTTCTGTCTTTGAGATCGCCGGGAGCGAGACTGTATAGAGGACTTTAAGTCCGGTACCTGCGAGCCTTACGTTTGAAGTAAGGAATCCGTAGTTCTCAGAGAAAGCTATGTCGAGCTTGCTCTCGAGATCAAGCGCTGCCTCCTCGGCTTTCTTGTAAACGCTGATATCGTGGCCCGGCGCCATTGCCTTTACCGTGAGGTGCTCTCCTACGCCTACTGCAACTGAAAGACTTACATCATCGTTGTAATAGAATGCTTTCCTCTCGGGATTTGCCAGCTGGCTTGCTTCCCTGCCCAGTATCTGGAGTCTTGTAAGCCTTAATATAGTATTCTTATCAAGATTAGAGGCATTGCCTCCTGCATAAACATCCTTGTCGATCGCCTTGTCGATCGTATCCAAAAGGCTCTGGCACTCCTTATCGTCCAGTCTCGGCATGAAATTGTAGCCTTTTATGTTACGTACGATGCAGGCTTTGGTGGAGAGTACAACGTCGTTATCTTTGCCGTCATTCGTATACCATTCAGACATTGCCTTCACCTTCCTTTCTGCCCTTGAGCTCATCTCTGAGTCTTGAAGCGAGCTTATATTCCTCAGCATCTGCTGCGACCTTGATACCCTTTTCGAGATCTTCGTCGGAGAGCATTCCCAGATCAGCCTTCATGAGCTGGTCAAGAGTAAGGCCCTTCCCGCTATTCTTTGCGGGCTTCGGCGCCTCTGTCTCCTTAACGGGGGCAGCAGCTTCTTTTGCCGTAATGTCGATCTCCTTTGCCTTCGGAGCCGGCTTCTTTATCTCCTGGGGGATCTCCATGTTCTTTGCATCAGTATCGGCGGACTGTGCGGGAAGCCTTCCTGCGTATTCGCTGTTGCCCTGCTGCTTGAACATCTCCCTTACGATGTTGTCGTTAAAGGTGTTGTAGCACTCGATGCATCCTACGCGTCCCTCATTCTCGAATTCCCTTAAGGTCATTCCGCACTTGGGGCATGTAAGCGTGCTGTTGCCGAAGTCCAGCTCGCTCATCTGCATAAGTGAGGAAGCGATCTGGTCCAAAGGTGAGAAAGGATTGCCCAGAAGGTCGGACGGATCTTTTAAGAATCTGTCGTAACCCATAAGCCTCGCGCAGTTCTCACAGTACGTGACACCGTTTATCTTTATTATCCTGTTGGTAAGTTCTTTACCACATCTTTCACATCTCATTTATTTAGTCTCCTTTTGTAATCCCTTTATTCACGTCACCATCAGTCCGAGCAGTGCATGCTTGAATATGTCGGCTCTTAAGACTGACCTTATATCAGAATCGACTCTTGTAAGAGCCCTGTCTGATACCGCCGCCATGATCGCTGTTCCTTCCTTGGAAGTCATGGCGCCGACGGTTACCGCATTGGTCAGAAGATTCTTTGCCTGCTGCTGCGAAAGGTCATCGCCCACACTGTCGATTATCGTCTTGAGATATTCGGCGGGACCCACGTGATTTACTCTCGTAATGGTGATCTGTCCGCCGCCGCCTCTACGGCTCTCGACTATATATCCGCTTCCGCCCGAGAATCTCGTGGAAAGCACATATGTGATCTGGGACGGCACACAATTCGCCTGCTCTGCCAATTGGCTTCTGCAGATCGTCGCAGTACCGTCATTCTCTTCGACCATCTCCTTGATCATCTGTTCAATTACATCAACCAGCCTAGCCACAAGCGCGTCCTCCTTCCGCTTTATCAAATGTCATTTTCACTTTGCTCTTTTCTGACTTTGACTTTGACTTTCTTTGACTATTATGGAACTGATCCTGTCTTTTGTCAACAGGAAAATCAGGAAAAGTCAAAAATGCCATTCAAAAAATTGACTGCCCCGGAAGGCAGCCTTGCTGTTTAAGTAAATTATCTGACTTTAATTTTCTGTAATAGAGTTTTTTTGTCTCGCAGGCAGGTTCTTTTTGACTATTACGATCGCTATGGAAACAATGGCCGTAAAGAAATAAATGATGACCGGCATAACGAACCTTATGTTGCCGTCAGGCATTCCGAATATCGCATAGGCAAGGTCTCTTACCGCGCAATGCATAAAGAAGATAAAAGGCGTGCAGTGGCATCCGTACCAGCGTATGGGCTCAGGCCAATTCTTGTCCGCATATTTGATCGCCAGGCTGAACAGGCCGAAGACAACAAAGAGCGTTCCGACATAAAGGACATGTTCATGGTAAACAAGTGCCTCTCCTATGGTCATCGCAGTTCCCGCAAGGATCATGACCCAGAGAGTTACCTTGGAAAGGCGCTCCGGGATATCCGGCTTTTCTCTTAAGAAGATACCGAGAAGGACAAACGGCAAAGCTGTAAATAACCAGTTGCCGACATGGAACCACCTGATATCCAGAGTGTCAGCCATTACCAGATTTGCAATGAGGAGAACAGGGATAAGGAAATATAACTTCTTAAGAAGACCGGTATTGGTCAGCACAAGGAGAACCAGAAGGACATAGATATACGCGAACAGATACCACATCATGGAACCGATGAGCTGGCCGTAATTGAAAGCCACGAGATTTACTAAAGTGTCCCAGCTCATCCAGGAAGTGAACCAGTAGAACATATCGCGGCCCTTCAGTATGCAGTTCACCGTATTGATGACACAATAAAGCACCGTGCAGATGACAGACATGCGGACAGTTGCAAGAAGTGTCCTCTTGATCCTCTTCTCGATCACATCCTTGCTGTCACCGGGCGTGAAAAGAAACCATCCGGAAACCATGTAGAAGAACGGAACGGCAAATCTCGTGACCGCCATCGAGCCGTGCGTGAACGGTTCCGGGAACGGCACGTGACAGAGCACCACCGCGAAGCTGGCGATAATGCGTATTATGTCGATAGTTCCGTTTCTTTTGACTGATCCCATATCCCGCTGTAAAAAAAATACGGCGGTCCCATAAAGACGGAACCGCCGTTAATGATCTGAATCTTTATCTGTGGTAGAGCTTCTTTGTCTCGTAGATAGGCTCGCAGGTAAGGTTGATGCCGAGCTTATGGAACATATTGAGGTCTACCGAGCTCATCATGGTAGTGGAATGAGCATCGCTGTTGGCGAGGTTGCCGATCTGCTGCATAGCGAGCTCTGCTACCGGGTTGGTGGCAGCACTGATCGCAAGAGCGATGAGGACCTCATCCGTATGAAGTCTGGGGTTGTGGTTGCCCATATGATTGATCTTAAGGTCAGAGATAGGCTCGATAACGTTAGGTGAGATTAGCGGAATGTCGTGTGAGATTCCTGCAAGGACCTTGAGAGCGTTAAGAAGCGCAGCGGAAGCAGGTCCTAAAAGAGGTGTTGTCTTGCCTGTAACGATCTGGCCGTCGGGAAGCTCCAATGCAACTGCGGGAGCGCCAGTGGATTCGGAACGGACGGAAGCAGCTCCGATAACGCGGCGGTCTGAAATATTGATGCCGGACTTCTTCATGAGGAACTCGATCTTGGTAACGTCGGAACCATCTGAGTTGCCGGCTCTTGTTGCCATCTTGGCCTCATAATATCTTCTGATGATCTCCTGCCTCGAAGCCTCCTGGCAAGCCTCATCGTCAACAATGGCAAATCCTGCCATGTTAACGCCCATGTCCGTAGGTGACTTGTACGGGCTCTCTCCATAGATCTTCTCGAAAATTGCATTTACTACAGGGAAGATCTCAACGTCTCTGTTGTAGTTAACCGTTGTCTTTCCGTAAGCTTCAAGATGGAAAGGATCGATCATGTTAACGTCAGCAAGATCTGCTGTTGCTGCTTCATATGCAACATTTACAGGGTGCTGGAGAGGGATAGACCAGATAGGGAATGTCTCAAATTTTGCGTAGCCTGCCTTGATGCCGCGCTTATTCTCGTGATAGAGCTGTGACAGGCAAGTAGCCATCTTTCCGGAACCCGGGCCCGGAGCCGTTACGACAACGAGCTTTCTGGTTGTCTCGATATAATCATTCTTTCCGTAACCGTCTTCGCTTACGATAAGCGGGATATCGGAAGGATAACCTGCGATAGGATAATGTCTGTAGGACTTAACGCCGAGGCCTCTGAGTCTTGCCTCGAACTTCTCTGCCAGAGGCTGGCCAGCGAACTGTGTGATTACAACGCTTCCGACAAAGAGTCCGAACTCTGTGAAAGCATCGATGAGACGGAGTACTTCCTGGTCATAAGTAATGCCAAGGTCTCCTCTTCTCTTATTCTTCTCAATGGCATCAGCGTTGATCGCGATAACGATCTCTGCGTCTTCTGAAAGCGCCTTGAGCATTCTGATCTTGCTGTCAGGCTCGAAGCCCGGCAATACTCTTGATGCGTGATAATCGTCGAACAGCTTGCCGCCGAATTCAAGATAAAGTTTGCCGCCGAACTTATCGACGCGCTCTCTGATGTGCTGGCTCTGCAGCTCTACATACTTGTCATTGGAAAAACCGATTTTGAACATAAGTCCCTCCCACCCTTTTCGAAAAATTATATCGTAAAGATTGGAAATCTTTTGTTACAAAATTCGATTATCTTAAAATTTTTAAAGGCTCCATCAAAAGAAGCGCTTTTACCTTCGGAAGTTCTTCTGCGATGAACCTTCTGCTGATTATCTCGCGGTCTTCATCGTTGCCGATAAGCTCTACGAACTCTTCCCTTCCCGATATCTGGTCGTAGCCGAATCTCTTGCTTCTGTAGTGCATTGGGATAACGACTTTGGGGTCGATCTGATTTGTCATGTCGTGAGCCTGCTTGCAGTCGATCGTAAAGAAGCCTCCGACAGGGATCATGAGGAGATCACATCCCTTTATCTCCGCTAACTGCTCATCTGTAAGATCGCATCCGATATCGCCCATGTGAACGACAGTCTCATCTCCTGACTTGACCTTGGTGATATTATTCCTGCCGCGCTTGGCACCTTGGACATCATCGTGGAATGTCCTGATCACCGTAACTTCCGGTTCAGGACCGGTGTAAGGGTCTAAAGGCTTTGTGACCGATTCATAATCGTTGTGATCTGCATGTGAATGTGAGCAGAAGACCTCGTCAGCACTGACATTGGCATCTGACAATCCGGGTACGCAGCCCGGCTTATAAGGATCGAAACATACCGTAAGGCCGGTATCGAATCTTATGAGAAAGCACGCATGTCCGACGAATGTTATTTCCATGAGAGCGCTCCTGTCTTGGGATCAGTACTTAACGTTGTCTTCGGAATCGGAGTCCTTTTTCTCCTCAGTCGTCTCTGACTCGACGGTATAAGTCGCATCTTCAAGAATCTTGGAATTAGCCTTGAATTCCTTCTTTGCCTGAGAAGCAAGAAGTGCGTTTGCGATACCGCCAACAGCACCAACAACGAGTGTGATTCCGATGAGTATCGTAAGTGTCTTTGTAGCGCCGTTGAAGCATGCGACGAAGATGCCCATGCCGAGAGCAATGATGCCGAACAAAAGTGAGAACCACCAGTACTTTGCGCCTGCAGGTCTCAGTGTTCCGACGGAAGCTACTATGATGACGATCGCATAGATCAGGATGATGATTCCGAAGATGAAGTTAAGGAACGTAATGATGGGCAGCGGGTTGATGATGAATACGATGCCCGTGATGGCTATGGCGCAGCCGATTATGAAGACGATCCAGTCGAATACGGTCTTTTCCTTGATCCTGAGGAAGTTGATGAGTTCGAAGATGCCTATCAGAACAAGGACTCCTCCGACTACTCTTACAAAGCCCGAAGCTATCTCGTCGCCTTTTCCTGCCAAGGTACCGATGAAGAAGATAAGTCCCAGAAAGAGCATTACGATATCGAGCACGATCGTCGCGACATTATACTCGCTGATCTTATTCTTCTTAGGGGTCTTGGTCTTAGCCATATGGTTATTCCTCGCTTTCGCCGGTTGTCATTATCATATTCTTACCTGATTTCTTTGCATTTGACAATGCCGCCTGGGCCTCTTTCAAAGCACTTTCGAGATCCATGGTAACATCAAACCAGGCATATCCGCCGCTTATGGTAACGGGTTCTTTGGTAAAAGAATACTTCTTCTTGGAAAATTCTTTGCGGATCTGATTCAGCACATCGAAATTCTCGTCCCTTGTGCCGTTCTCGAAAACGATCACGAATGTATCACCGCCGTATCTTCCGACGATGGTATCCTCGTCTATAACGCTCTGGAGGACCTGGCCCAAAGCCTTGAGAACCTCATCACCTATGTCGTTTCCGAGCTCGTCATTGATCTTCTTGAAATCATCGATATCAAGGATCGCAATGCCGCACGGATCAAGCTCATTGGTTTTCTTCAAGATCTCATTTGCCGATTCGGTAAGGTATTTCTTGCTGTAGACTCCCGTGATCCTGTCAGTCTCAAAGCCGTGCTCGAACTTGTTCGCGCCGGCAAAGTTCCTCTCCCTTATCATGAGAAGTCTCGTATTGAAGAGCTCCAGCCTGAATGCCAGGAAGCTGATGCCCAATGCCATTACCTCCGCGATTATGATGCAGAGGATCGAGAAGCTTCTCTCATCTGGATAATCGTAGATATGCAGTATTCCGCAATAGAGGATGAATACGATGCTGAGGCCCGCCTGAACGAAGAGGATAAATCCGTCATGGAATGCCGAGCAGAATATGATCGCAAAGAGCGGGAAAACCCAGAGCGGGATAAAGTAGCTGTGTGCAAGAGCTATGACGCCGCACATTATAACGCCCGCAAAGGACACTACCCTGTTCTTCGTGGTATCGGTGCTGGTCTCGGATCTGTTGGAGAACCTCGTGATCACATACAGAATGCTGTTTACCAGCAAAGGCACCAATATCCTGAATTCAATATAGGTATTTACCGGCTGGCCCACATTATCCGTCAGATAGTAGTAAATGAATATCGCCACCTCAAGCGATACGCAGACAATGGCCATGATGAGGATGATCCTCTCAAATTCGAACCTGATGGTCCTTTCCAGATTCCTTAGCGCGGGATCATTGATCGGCTTGCTTTCCATATGCGTTACCTCGTTGAGCTATGCTGTGCGCCTGCCTGAATGATTGCCTTAACCGTCTGTTGAATTCTCTGTGTTGTCTGTACTCTCTGAAGGTGCAGTTGTCGGTGTGGGTACCGGTGTATCCGTTGCCTGCGGGGCTTCCGTCGGTGTAGGTGACGGGACATCCGTGCTGCCGCCCTCAGGTGTCGGAGAAGGTACGTCTGTATTGCCGGAAGAAGGTGTAGGTGACGGTACGTCAGTGCTGCCGCCTTCAGGTGTCGGAGTAGGTGTGTCAGTAACCGTTGCGGCCTTTACTTCCCAGTTAGCCGTTACAGAGATCGTTCCGCGGAACGGATCCTTGAACGTATAGGTAATGACATACTTGCCTACCGTCTGCTTTGCCTGGTCGAGCGTTACACTCTGTCCGGCCTCATTCGTTATCGCATATGAAAGATTATCTGTCGTGACATTGCCCTGACAGGTCTTTGCCTTTACGCCGTCCATCGGATTGAAATTCTGTCCGGCCGTCGTTGTTATCGAAGTATTCGGAATATTGATCTCAGGCGCCTTTAGAGTCGTCTTGCCGAGGATCCTGATGTTAAGGTCAACTTCCGTGCCGATTCCTGCAACCTTGCCGTGCCATGAATACTGCCAGTATTCGAAAGCATAGCTTCTCGGAGGGATCGTATCGCCTGCCTGATAGTAATTGGACTTATAGCTCTTGCTTGCAGGCCAGTAGCAGCTGTAAGGATATGCATACCAGAGCTTGTAAACACCAAGGATACGGCTCTGATATTTACCCAGTCTGTTATTGATGTCATCGGAGCAGAGATATACAGCCGGAGTGTAACCGTTCTTAGCAATCAAAGTGCAGAAAGCATCCAGTACATTGGCAAACGCTTCGCCCTTTAAAGGCTGTGTACGGTAACCGCTGCCGGTCTCCCAGTCCATTACGACAGGGAGATCTATTCCGTAACCCTTACACATGGCAATCGTCAATGATGCTTCTTCGATAGCTTCTTCGACCGTTATTGCCTGCGAGAAGAAGTAAACTCCTACCTTTACTCCGGCCTTCTTGGCATTCTTAACGTTCTGTGCGAATTTCTTATCTTCGTAGCAGGTGCCCTTGGTATAACCGCGGCCGCCGCATCTGATAAATGCGAACGAGATTCCGTCTTTCTTGACCTTGGACCAGTTGATATCGCCCTGGAACTCGGAAATATCGATTCCGAGCTCGTAATTGACTACGGTAATAGGAGCCATCGTGGGAGTCGGCACATTTGTAGCTGCGGCCTTGGTAGGCTGCGGCTTAGGAGTATTTGTTGCCTTGGGGGCATCAGCGATCGTTCCCTTGTGGGTTGTCTTTACGTTCTGGGACTGGTCCTGCTTGATGTCCTTCTTCTCGATAACCTTTACTTTACCCTGCTTGACGGCTTTAAGGAGATCCTCATCAGATAATGATTTGAGATCTTTTACATCGAAAACATTCTCACCGGTAAGTGCGCCGCGCTTGGTAACTTTAGGCTCTCCTGAAGTCTCTTCAACGATCTCATCAGAAGGCTCTGCCGAAGTCTCTTCCTCACTTGAAGATGCAGCAAAAGAAACCTGGTTAAGATACTG
Organism: Oscillospiraceae bacterium; assembly: GCA_902780785.1. Taxonomy (GTDB): domain Bacteria; phylum Bacillota; class Clostridia; order Saccharofermentanales; family Saccharofermentanaceae; genus Saccharofermentans. The sequence continues at coordinate 63,843 of CACZGS010000004.1, forward strand.
CTGTGCAGCATTGAGTTCAATATTCTCGGAAGGAAGATCCGTGTTCTTGTTGGACATGATCGCAGCAACGCAGACAGAACCGATCGTCGCAAAGGCGATCGCAGCAGCGAGGATCAGACTGATCCTTGCCGGCTTCTCGGTTGCAGTGCAAAACCTTGAGAATTTTCCCTGTTTTTCTTTAGCAGCTTTCTTTTGCAAAATATAACTCCTATGTAAATACGCAAATATTCATGATAATAATGCTTTAGTTATTATACCAAGTCAAGTTAATACTACCTTACATAAGGGTTACAAAATCAGGCAAAACCACGTTTTTTATGTGGCAATTGCTCAAAAAGGTCAGTCCGCCTTTGGATATTCATTACAAAGAAGACGGTATGGAGCCTCGTCTTCTTCGATCTCGGGGAACCTGCCAACGGGAGGATTAAAACGGTTGTCCGTATTGTCGTCATTTACCTGTGAGACCTCTCCTAACAGGACTGCTCCCGTGCCTTTCTCGACTTCAAAATCGTGATACATCAGAGGCTGGATCGAGATGCTCTCGCCGGGTGTAAGCTTTACCTGAGTTCCCGCCTTCACCTGATAGGTCCTGCCGTCGGTATGGATAGTAACGTCGCTTTCCTTATCGATCTCTTCATCAGGAAGCGAATTATATACGCGGATCAGGAGATTGCCGCCGCCCTTGTTGATGATGTCTTCCATCTTGAACCAGTGAAAATGATTCGGCGAATACTGTCCTTCTTCGATGAAGAGCAGCTTCTCGGCATACGGCTTCGGATATCTGTCCTTTGCATTGAGGTTGCCGTTGCGGAGCGTAATAAGGGAGAAGCCGACCTTTTCAAAGTCGCCCAGACCATAGTCCGTTATATCCCAGCCGAGCATGTTATCCCTTATCTCGTCATACTCGTGGCCCTTGGTCTTCCACTCTTCGGGTGTGAAATTGCAAAACGGCGGAAGGCTGATCTTAAGGTCGTTCATGACGCTTTCCATACGCTTCAGTGCTTTATTTATCTCAGATCTTTTCATGTCATAAACCTCTCTTATTGCTTATCACTCTAAAGATGCAGGCCACTCCGAAAGCAGTCAGCGGTATGCCCGTAAAGATCACGATCCCTATGGGCCATCCCCAGTTAAGGAATCCGTAGAAATCATTGGTATCAGGCCACGGGCCGCCCAGGCCGTTTATCAGGATATTAAGAAGATATCCTATTGCGTAAAGAAGTGTCGGAATCGCCGCGAAAACAGTATATCTGAACGGCATCTTCTTTCTTCTGACAACTATGAATTCGATCATGGCAGTAACGGGCAGGAGCAAATGAAAATACAGGTTGCCTCTTTTATAGAAATTCGGGAAACCGTATAACGGTCCGAACATGAATGCCACGACCGCGAAAGTAATAGCCACGCCGCAGACGGCAGCGAGCTTTAATGCCGCCATCTTTTCCGTACCTTTTTTCGCGAAAATACAGACAAGATAAATGAGCGCCACTATTCCGCAGAAAACATTCGTAAGAACAGTATAGAACTTGAAGTTCTCAATGCCGGACGACTGCAGGGCACCTTCTTCAGCTTCGGATGTGAGCATTAAAATAATTCCTATTACCGCGAAGATAACGATAATAAGATTCAAGATGATCTCAAATGTCTTGTGGTCTTTCCTGCTCATACAACAATTATAGTATGGTCAGAAACAATGTATATAAGACTTATGTCTTATTTAAGCGGTTCCTGGTCAGGATGATAGAGACCGAAGAAATTTGCCGAACAGAATACCAATGCTTTTGTCTCGCCGAATTCAGCCTGCCTTGAGGTGACTTTATCCAGATAAGCCTGGTCCTCCTCTTTGGTTCTGCCGGATTCGTGATAGAGCATGTCTATGGCCTGTTCCAAAGTATCCGTTCTGCCCGAACGATTGATGACCATTAATCTCTCAATGATCCTGGGGTCAGTATATTTGGAGTCGATTATCATCGGGCCGTAATCATTGACGGCATTGGTCAGCTGCTTGGCAAGCTCGACTGCCCTGCCCTGGAACTTCATGATATTTCTGCGGTTTTCTTTAAGGCTCTTGCGGAATGCAACGACACAATAGACTCCAAGCGCAACATACATCAGCATCCAGATAATAAGCATGTTATAAAGTTTGAACGACTTTAAGCAGATCATTACTATAAAAAAGGCGCTGATCGCAATGGTTATAATGCCGTATATCGGAATGGCGGCCGGGACATAACCTCTCTTATCGAAGAAATCCAGTTTTTGGTTGCAGTATTCATATTCGTTATACTGGGGTTCCATAGAAGCAAAGTGCTTAAGCATCTTCTTAAGCTCTTTATTGATCTCGTATCTGGTCATATCCGGAAGATCATCGAGATCTGAAGTCTGCTCTTCTTTCTTCATATCGAGCGGAGCACCGCACCGCTTACATTCTTTCCTTCCTTCATTGCGGTAACCGCATTCCCTGCAAGTAATCATGAAGTCCCCTCCTCATGCATTGCTTTATTATCACCCCGATAAGGAGCCTGTTATGCCGTCTTATCCTTTCCTGCTTTGAGTTTAGCATATCAGGAAGCGGATTGGAGACATGATAATATTCTCAATTTAAAAATCCCCGCCGGGCATTGCGCCAAGCGGGGATCGATAATTCAATTGATCTGATTATCAGCCTTTCTCGAGAGCGAGAGTAACTGTTGTTCTGTCGCAAACTTCTGAAGGTCCGAAGTACTGGATAGCACCGGGGAATGTGAATGCTGTCTCAACTGCCCATCTCTCACGGTTAGCTTCGAAATACTTGAACGGCTTGCCGTCGAGCTCAACGAGAGCCTTTCTGATAACCGGCTTGTCTGCACCGTTTCTTCTCTCCATGTTCATCATCTTTGTGATAGGCATACCGCCTGCAACCCACTCGTCAGCAGGCTTGGAGATGTTGGAAACCTTTGAGAGGTATCCTGTGTAACCATACTGGATGAGCATGAATGCGTTGAAGCCCAAAGAGTAGCAGTAATCAGAGTCGAAGTTGGAAGGGAATGCGCAGCGGCCTTCATAACCGAAGAAGTGGTGCTGAGCGCCGAACTTACCCTTGTATGTGCCAGCTTCCTTTCTCTTTGCGAGCTCGTTCTTAACCATCTCGGAGAAGAGCTTCTCGGACTCGATGAGGGATACCTGAACGTTGCCGTGAGGGTCTCTCTCGAGGAAGAGCTGCTGCTGGATGCCCTGAGGAAGGATGTCGAATACCTTGAAAGCATCAGCGGAAAGACCAGCCTTGATGAACTCATACTTAGCGTTCCAGTCAGGAAGAGCGTTGAACTGAGCTGTCTTCTCGCCAGCGAGGAGCTCGTTGATCTCAGCGATGAGAGCGGAGAACTCAGGAACGAACTCTACGATACCCTCAGGGATGATAGCAACACCGAAGTTGTCGCCGTTAGCTGCTCTCTTCTCAACGGAGTCAGCGATCTGGTTTGTGATATCTGCAAGAGACATCTTCTTAGCTGCAACTTCCTCACCGATGAGGCAGATGTTAGGCTGTGTCTCAAGTGCGCACTCAAGAGCAACGTGGGAAGCAGAACGTCCCATAACCTTGATGAAGTGCCAATACTTCTTTGCGGAGTTAGCATCTCTCTCGATGTTGCCGATGAGCTCGGAATATGTCTTTGTAGCTGTATCGAAACCGAAAGAAGCTTCGATATCCTCGTTCTTCAAGTCGCCGTCGATTGTCTTAGGGCAGCCGATGACCTGAATGCCTGTGTTGTTAGCAGCCATGTACTCAGCGAGTGTAGCAGCGTTTGTGTTGGAGTCGTCACCGCCGATGATAACGATAGCTGTAAGGCCGTTCTCTTTTGCATAATTTGCAACTGTCTGGAACTGCTCAACTGTCTCGAGCTTAGTTCTGCCGGAACCGATGATGTCGAAACCGCCTGTGTTTCTGTAAGCATCGATGAACTTGTCGTCGAACTCAACATAGTCGTTCTTGAGAAGTCCGTCAGGTCCCTTCTTGAAACCGAGAAGCTTGTTCTCAGGGTTTGTTGCCTTCAAAGCGTCATAAAGACCTGAAATAACGTTGTGTCCGCCAGGTGCCTGACCGCCGGAGAGGATTACGCCTACTACCTGCTTCTTAGCAGCGGATGTATTTGCGCCCTTAACGAATGTGATCTCGGGCTTACCATATGTGTTGGGGAAAAGAGCCTTGATCTTATCCTGGTCTGCAACAGACTGTGTAGCAGCACCTTCCTGTACGCTGATCTCAGCAATACCGTTTCTAAGCATGCCCGGAAGCTTGGGCTGATACTCATATCTTGCCTTCTGAAGTGGTGAAATATCCATAGCTTTACTCCTTTAGAATAAAATACACAAGAATAATAATTAATCAGACGGCAAAAGTAAATGATTGTTTTCGGTCTTTTGTGTCCAAAATACCCTATTGCGGAAGCAGGAACTTTAGTGTAAATTCTTCTCTTGGAAAACAGAATATAAGGACGGGAGCTTGCATTACAGGCTGAGAGGAAGGTGTGCCCTTCGACCGAATACCTGATTTGGGTAATGCCAACGTAGGGACTCTTAGGTCATATATGCGTTTTGAGGAAGTTGCCTTTATCAGGCAGCTTCTTTTTTATTGCTTTCCGGAAGGAGATCACATGAAAAGATACAACATTTTAAGACTCGCCGTTATGGCGATGCTGATCGCGGTAGGTGTCGTTATCTCACCTATCTTAAGGATCGAGGGCATGTGCCCTATGGCTCACCTCATCAACATTACAGCAGCAGTGCTCTTAGGCCCTCTGGACGCATTTCTGGTCGCACTTTTTATCGGCATCATCCGCATGTGCGCCATGGGCATCCCGCCGCTCGCACTCACGGGTGCGGTTTTCGGAGCTTTGCTCTCAGGCATCCTTTACAAAGTATCCAAGGGCAAGATCTGGGCAGCAGTACTTGGCGAGATCATCGGAACAGGCATCATCGGAGCTATCGTTTCCTACCCTGTTATGGCTTTCATCATGGGCAGAGAAGGCCTTGGATGGTTCTTCTACGTTCCGTCTTTTATCTGCGGAACCTTGATCGGCGGCACGGTCGCAGCGATCGTCCTCTACAGGCTCCAGCATATGGGGGCTCTCAAGAAGATGCAGAACAAGATAGCCGAAGGAGGTGCGTTGTGGAAAAAGAAGCACGCAAAAACAACTGCCTGATCCACTGCATTACGAACCCCATTTCGATGAACCAGTGCGCAAACGCGATCCTGGCTCTTGGCGCAAAGCCCGTCATGGCTGAGCACCCGGATGAGGTCATGGAGATAACCAGGACCGCTTCCTCCCTTCTGCTCAATCTCGGAAATATCACCGATTCGCGCATCTCATCCATGCGCCTGGCGCTTAAGGAAGCTTCCGCCACAGGCATTCCGGTAACTCTGGATGCCGTAGGCGCTGCCTGTTCATCACTTAGAAAAACTCTCGTAAAGCTCTTCCTCACCTCAGGAAAGTTCGCCTGCCTTAAGGGCAACTATTCCGAGATTCTCGCGCTCTACGATGACACCTATAAAGCTGCCGGAGTGGACGCCAAAGATGGCATTGATGAAGAGCTCATAAGGCGCGCTGTTCTTGAGCTCTCGAAAAGGAACAACTGCACCGTCGCCGCAACCGGCAAGGTGGACCTCATCGCTGCAAACGGCGGGATAAGAGAAGTCACCGGCGGCACCGCACAGCTCTCACAGGCAACGGGAACCGGCTGCATGCTTGGAGCTGTGATCGCGACTTTCCTTGCAGAAGAAAACTCTTTTGAGAGCGTTGTTAATGCCTGCACTTTCTTTAAGAAATGCGGTGAGAAAGCAGCTACAGATAAAGGCATCGGAACCTTCATGGTAAATCTTCTTGATGCGATCGGAGGCTCTTATGAATCTTGATACGGCTTTATATTTCATCACCGACAGCACGGGATTTGAGAAAGACGAATTTCTCCGTAGAGTAAGGTCCGCATTAGAAGGCGGCGTTACGATAATCCAGCTGCGCGAGAAGAACAGGACCACAAGAGAATACGTTGAACTTGCCGAAGCAGTTCATGCAATAACAAAAGAATTCAACGTGCCTCTGATAATCGACGACAGGATCGACGTAATGCTCGCCAGCGGCGCTGAGGGCGTACATGTCGGTGCAGAAGACATGCCCGTCGCTGTTGCAAGAAAACTCATCGGCAAAGATAAGATCTTAGGTGCTACAGCAAAGACCGTTGAAGCCGCAACGGCTGCATATAACGACGGTGCCGATTACTTAGGCGTCGGCGCGATCTATCCGACAACGACCAAGGTTAAAACAGTCCTCACTTCGACTGAGACTCTGGACGCGATAACCAAAGCAGTTCCGATCCCGGTCAATGCAATCGGCGGACTTAATTCAACCAATCTCGGTGTGCTTAATGGAATCAATATAGCAGGCGTCTGCGCAGTATCGGCGATCATGAAGGCTGATTCTCCCAAAGCAGCTGCCGAAAAACTTAAGAAAGCTTTCGATGACATAAGGAGGGGCGCATGAAGACTGTACTCTCTATTGCAGGAAGCGACTGCTCCGGCGGCGCCGGCATTCAGGCCGACCTTAAGACAATGCTCGCGAACGGCGTGTACGGAATGTCCGTCATCACTTCCCTTACCGCGCAGAACACCACGGGTGTCAGGTCGATACTTAACAGCGATGCGACGTTCCTTGCAGACCAGATCGATGCTGTTTTCGAAGACATCATACCCGATGCCGTAAAGACCGGCATGATCCCTTCTAAAGAACTCGTGGAAGTGACCGCAGAGCGCCTTAAGTTCTACTGCGTCAACAATATCGTCGTAGATCCCGTCATGGTCGCAACGAGCGGCGCTGATCTCTCGAACTCGGAAAGCGTAAAAGCACTTAAGGAATCACTTATTCCCCTCGCATCCGTCGTCACGCCCAACGTGCCTGAAGCAGAAGTCCTCTCGGGCATGACGATAAACACAAAAGACGACATGATCGAAGCCGCAAAGAAGATCAATGCAGAGTGCGGCTGTTCCGTTCTGATCAAGGGCGGTCACAACAGTTCAAACTGCGATGACGTGCTGCTGCACGCAGGCGAAGTCATGATTTTCGAGATGGAAAAGATCGATAATCCGAACACACATGGAACGGGCTGCACTTTATCAAGTGCGATCGCCTGCAATCTCGCAAAAGGCATGACGGTTCCGGAAGCCGTTAAGCGCGCCAAGGAATACATCACGGGCGCGATAAAGGCAGGCCTTGATCTGGGACACGGCAGAGGGCCGTTAGATCACGGATATGACATCACAACAGAATTCAAAAACTCATAGGAGACAAATATGGAAAGAACTTACAAGACACAGATGGAAGCCGCAAAGATGGGGATCGTGACTCCTGAGATGAAGATCGTAGCTCAGAAGGAATACAGGACTGAAGAAGAGATCCGCGAATGGGTCGCAAAGGGCCAGGTCGCTATCTGTGCCAACAAAAACCACAAGTGCCTGAACCCTGAGGGCGTCGGCTCAATGCTCAGGACAAAGATCAACGTTAATCTCGGCGTTTCAAGAGACTGCAAAGATTACAACGTTGAAATGAAGAAGGTACAGGCCGCAGTCGACATGGGTGCAGAGGCCATCATGGATCTCTCATCACACGGCGACACTATGCCTTTCCGCCGCAAGCTCACATCAGAATGCCCTGCCATGATCGGCACCGTTCCTGTTTACGATGCGGTCATTCACTACCAAAGAGACCTCGCCACACTGTCTGCAAGGGACCTTATCGATGTCGTCAGGCTTCATGCTGAGGACGGCGTAGACTTCGTAACCCTTCACTGCGGCATCACAAGACACACGATCGACCAGATCAAGAAACACAAGAGAAAGATGAATATCGTATCCAGAGGCGGCTCCCTGATCTTCGCATGGATGTGCATGACAGGCAATGAGAACCCTTTCTACGAATACTACGATGAGATCCTGGATATCTGCCGCGAATACGACGTTACGATCTCACTCGGTGACGCGTGCCGTCCGGGCTGCCTTGCCGACGCAGGCGACGTATGTCAGATAGAAGAACTTGTAAAACTCGGCGAGCTTACAAAGCGCGCTTGGGAAAAGGATGTCCAGGTAATGGTTGAAGGCCCCGGACACATGCCGATGGATCAGATCGAAGCCAACATGAAGATCCAGCAGAGTATCTGCATGGGCGCTCCTTTCTACGTTTTAGGACCCCTCGTTACAGATATCGCTCCGGGATACGACCACATCACTTCAGCAATAGGCGGCGCGATCGCTGCCGCTTCAGGTGCGGCTTTCCTCTGCTATGTAACTCCCGCAGAGCACCTGGCACTCCCCAATGTCGACGACGTTAAGCAGGGCATAATCGCTTCGAAGATCGCGGCTCACGCTGCGGATATCGCGAAAAAGATCCCCCACGCAATGGACAAAGACAATGCCATGGGCGATGCCAGAAGAACTTTCAGGTGGGATGACCAGTGGGCAGTGTCGATCGATCCTGAGACAGCCAAGGCGATCCGTGATTCAAGAGCTCCCGAGCACGATGACACATGCTCAATGTGCGGCAAGTTCTGTGCCGTAAGGAGCATGAATAAAGCACTTGAGGGTGAATATATCGATATTCTCTGATCAGATGCCGGGATAATAGAGATCCGGCTTCATAAGATCGGGGATCTTCTTAAGATAAAGTCTTCCGGATAACGCAAAATGAGGGAGCTCGATGAAGTCAGCATTTGCGGGTGATATCAGCCTTACCATTGGATCGGCAATGATATTTTCCGCATCCTTAAGCGCTTCTTCGAGCTCCTCTTCACCGTGACACTTCCTGTCACAGTCAAGAAGGAGTCCGTCTGTTATTTCAGTTGTGGCAATCACGTTGTAATCAATGCTGGTCTTTGTCTTGATATATGCGGCAACAGAACCCGATATTACGGGTTCGCCCACAATATAGTTTTTGGTTTTTTCTCTTACGGTTTCAGTATAGTCACAGGGTCTGCCGTCCCACGGAAGTCCTTTTACATACGGTATGCCGTATTCCTCCTGCATATACTTGCATGCAGCAATGCCGGAAGATGATACGGCAATATTTAATTCTGCTTCAGTCGCCCTGACAGCATTCTCATATGAAGTGTTAAGGCCCCAGTTTGAGACAAGCTCATATCCGCCTGATAAGTGTATCTCCGTTGACGTGAGATCAAGAGGTGTCATGCCAATGATATTCACGCCGTTCTTTACCTTCCGTTCAGGATCGCGCAGCATCTTTTTTGCAAAGCTCAGGAATGCTTCTGACTGGCCTTTTGAATAGTCATGCATTGCATTAGTGTTGATGTAAAAGCACGGCAAGCCTGTCTTTTCCTCCAGGACCCTGCAAATGCCCTTAAAGTCAGTGCCGTTAAGATAAGGGAGCGGCGAATTTGCCAGAGCGATAAACCGCGGCCGCATGATTTCAGCTGCTGCGCAGATATCATTTATGAACTTGTTATCATTACCGGTGATGGCATCGATATCATTAAGCCCTGAAATGTAGATAAGGCTCTCCTTATCAAACCATCTGGTCTCATCATGGGTATTGTATGTGGAATTGCATCCTGAAGGATCATGGATAACGGTCATGCCGCCGAACTCGTAAAGGGCGCTCGCAGCTCCCGATACATCGCCTGTATAGACCGGTAAGATCCTGTAAGTCTTCCTCATATGCAGCTCCTGCAGCCAAGGCCCTTGCGCGGAACGATATCACGCATGTCCTTGCTGTTATTAAATGCATCTTCCATGAGCCTTATAAACTCACATATTCCGCTGAAGCCGTAAAGGCCCCCGCCTTCTATTATGTTTACAAAATTCCCTGTGCCTTCGAACCAGGCAGCCTTCTGGCCTATTGCCAGAACTTTCTCTTTGCTTCTTACAGGTCTTCTGTCGCTTACATGCATAGTCGAGTGAAGGATAAGATCAGGAAAGTTATTCTGCAGATATTCAAAATCCGCCTTTTCGTTTCCGTCAACAGCATCAAGATAGACCGTCTTAACATTTATCCCGTTATCCGCTAAAAACCTTGCAAGTGACAAAGGCTTCGGTACAGCGGTGTAATCGACCGCGACAGGCATATCTCCGATAAGATCTTTAAGCTTTTTCAATTCCGCCATACAGGCATCTTTCCCGTCTTCGAAAAATCTGTCAGGAACAGATAATCCTGACTGCCTTATCTCTTCTTCAACGGTGTCAAAATCAAAGCTTAAGGGGCAGTAGATGTACTTGCGGTCCAGCCTCTGTGTTATGGCTTTTGCGGCCATTAGGCCTGCCGGATACTGACAGATGAATAATGAGGATTCCCCAACCGAGAGATACTCTTCAAGTGTCCTGCAGTCAGCGGTATCTTTTACAGTCTTGGCGTTAAACTCCAGTATCTTTTTGAAGTCGTTCTCGGATGCCGGCATATCGCTTCCCGCAAACGCCACAGTATCTTCCTTTGCAGGAAGCTTAGGAATGATGTCCGACATAGCTTTTCGGAGTCTCTGGTCAGGAGTCGTGCCGCGCTTCTGCATTACCGGATCCATGAATCCTCTTATGAAAATAACGTCAGGAAAACGCTTTTCGAGCTCCTTGTAGATATAGCCGATATCGCATCCCATAAATCGATGGACACACACCGGGAAAACGATCACCACCGAAGGGATCTTGGGGAGCTTTCTAAGGCAGTCGGTAACACCTTCTATGGTGGTTTCCTCTATCCTTCCCGAATGCGTCATGTCATCTTCTTCAAGTACTACTGACGAGAACCTGCCGAGCTCACCCATCTCTGCGGCTGTCATGACAACTCCGCGCAGACAGTTGTCGGCGCAGATGTATATCTGATGAGCCTCAGGGATCCTGAACCCGATATGCACGATATTCCATGTGCCGTGTACTGGCGCGTTGAACTCAAGCCCGTTTACAAACGGCTTTGGAAATTCGGCATCGCCGATCCTCACCCTTTCATCACTTGACGTTGGCATAGGAAGTTTTTACGTTAACTCCGTCAAGACGTCCGATCTTTCCTGTTATCTCGCTGATGTAATCCTGGGGCGCGTTAATGGCGATCATGATGATGCTGATGTTCTTCTCGCGGTAGGGCACGCCCATTCTCCCGATGATGTATTTTCCGGCCTCGTGAAGAAGGGCATTAAGCTTCTCAACTGATTCAGGATTCTCTACGATTATCGAGATTGCAGCTACTCTTGTTTCCATAAACGCTCCTTAGCAAATTCTTGGCAGCAGTTCGTTGCCGGGCTTGGGAAGATATGTCTGTCCGCCGACTTCAGTCGTCATGACTACTCTTCCGGTCTCTTCTTCAGTTACTTCGCCTATTATCGTTGCACCTTCAGTGTACTTTGTACCCTTAAGGACATCAACAACTGCCTGTGCTTTTTCCGCAGGGCAGATCATTACCATTCTGCCTTCGCATGCAAGATACAGAGGCTCTAATCCCAGAAGACCCGTTACGCCGCTGACTTCGGGAGCTACCGGAACGCTTGTCCTGTCGACCCTGATGCCGACCTCTGCCTCATCTGCGATCTCATAAAGAACAGTTCCGACGCCGCCTCTCGTGGCATCTCTTATAACGTGCATCTCAGGGCATACTTCGAGCGCTCTTCTTACAGGCTCCCACAAGGGCGCGCAGTCGGAAGTTACATCTGCTTCAATGCCATATTCGTCACGGGCAAGAAGGATAGCTGTTCCGTGTCTTCCGACATCACCTGTTACGATTATCTTATCGCCCGGCTTAGCAAACTTTCCGGATGTGTTGATGCCTTCGCCGATGACGCCCACACCTGCTGTGGTGATAAAGATCTTATCGACCTGGCCTTTGCCCGCAACCTTCGTGTCGCCTGCAACGATATTTACTCCGGCTTCTCTTGCGGTCTCACCCATCGTCTTTGCGATCAGTTCCAGATCTTCGATCGGGAGTCCTTCCTCAATGATGTAGGAACATGTGAGATAAAGGGGCTTGGCGCCCATGCATGCAAGGTCATTTACCGTGCCGCAGACAGCAAGTCTTCCGATGTTGCCGCCCGGATATTTCCATGGCGATACAATAAAGCCGTCTGTCGACATTGCGATACGGCCTTCGGGTCTGGGAAGGACTGCCGCATCGTCTGCAGTGAAATACTCGTTTCCGAGATTCTTCTTGAATATCTCACCGATAAGCTCGGATGTCTTTCTTCCGCCGCTTCCGTGAGCCAATGTTATTACTTCTTTCATGACTGTCCTCCGTACATATAGAATGCAGAGCATGCGCCTTCGTCAGATACCATGCATGCTCCGACAGGGTGATCCGGATTGCATGCCTTTCCGAAAAGCGGACACTCCGAAGGCAGGATCTTTCCCTGAAGAACGATTCCGCATTTGCATGCCGTCTTGCGTTCAAACTCCATCTTCGGTACCGAATACTTCTTTCTGGCATCGTAAGCCGCATATTCATCCCTGAGTTCAACACCTGAATCCGGTATCACGCCGATACCGCGCCATTCGGCATCACAGGGCTTCATGAATTTATCAACGAGCGCAACAGCAGCAGGACTTCCCTCATCTGTTACCACTCTCGGATATGCATTAACAAAGAACGGCTTGCCTTCGGAAACATTCTTTACGGTTACCGCAAGCGCAGCGAGAAGCTCATCGCCTGTAAAGCCTGCAATGGTTCCGCTTACACCGCGCTCTGCAAGGTCACGGCAGAGCTTCGTTCCGATGATCGCATGAACATGGCCGGGATAAAGGTATGCATCTGTCGAAGATGCCATAGCTTCATAAGCACCCGGCATGGTCTTGTTCGCTGTAAGGAGCGAAAAGTTATCAAGCCCGTCTCTTACTGCATTCTTTACGGCAATAACATCAGAGGGTGTCGTTGTCTCGAATCCCACGGAAAGGAAAACGACCTGCTCTTCAGGATGGTCCTTGGCATACTTCTCCGCATCAATCGGCGAATAGACGATCTTTACTTTGCCGCCTTCTGCTCTTGCCTGCTGAAGACTCTTAACGTTTCCGGGAACTCTTACGAGATCTCCGAAAGTCGTAAGCGTGCAGCCTTTCTCGAGCGCGAGATAAACAGCCTCATCGATATATGCTGCAGGCGTTACGCAGACAGGACATCCGGGGCCTGATATGAGATTGATCTTGGGTGATAAGAATCTTCTTATTCCCTGCCTGAAGATCTCATGAGTATGTGTACCGCAAACTTCCATGATCCTTACGGCAGGTCCGTCGTAGGTCTCAAGGAAATTCCTCATATCAGCAGTACTGTTGATACTTGTCATGCCAGATTCTCCTTTAATACTTTCTCAGTCTCTGATTTGTCGTCGTCAGTGATCTTTGCGATCGCACAGCCTGCGTGGACCATGACATAATCGCCGGGTTCAAGGTCATCTAAAAGCTCTGCGGAGATCTCCCTTTTCGCGCCCGTGCAGTCGACCATTGCGACACCATCCTTAACACTGATGATCTTTGCAGCTAAACCTACACACATTTATCTATCCTCCTGATCATTTATTTTATGCATCCCGTAAAGCGCCTGCCCCAACGCTATTCCGCCGTCATTCGGCGGAACCATCGAGTGGAGCAATACGTTATAGCCGTTTTCTTTTAACTCCTGCTCAGTCAGTTTGGTCAGGAGCTTATTCTGGTAACACCCTCCGCTCAGCGCGGCAGTCTTTATGCTGCCGGACTTAGCCATAGCCATCTGAGCTGCGCCTTTGGCAAGCAGATAGTGGAAGGCATATGCAAGTTTTCTTATATCAGTTCCCTTAAGTCTTTCTTCCGCAAGATAACGGATGATCCGGTCAGTCGCGATCACATCGCCGTCGATCAGATCCATAGTGCCGATATCTTTATCCCCTTCATATTCCATAGCCTTGAATTCAAGTGCTGTCGCAGCTTCGCCTTCAAAGCTCTGTTCATACCTGATTCCGAGTATTGCTGATGCGGCATCGAAAAGCCTTCCGCAGCTCGTGGATACAGAGGTGTTGATCCTGTTATCGTGCATGACTTTATAAGTCTTGAATGAACCCTGTCTTATAAGACCCAGTTCATTGCATCTGGCTTCGGCCTCATCACCGAATATATCGATGAGCATCGATATGGCGATCCTGAAGCCTTCTCGGGATGCGATATCACCGCCGGTATGAAGGAACGGCCTGATATGGCCCGCACGTTCAAAACCGTCGAGATTGCACTTCAGTATCTCGCCGCCCCAGATCGTGCCGTCAGTACCATATCCCGTTCCGTCCAGAGAGATTCCTATCACGTCTTCCGTAAAGTCGTTCTCTGCCATGCATGAGAGGATGTGGGCATAATGATGCTGGACCCTGATAAGCGGCAGGCCTGATTCTTCGGCAGCTGCAGAAGAATTGTACAAAGGGTGCAAGTCGCATACCGCATAAGAAGGTTTTGCTTCCAGAAGGTCCAGCATTCTTTCAGCAGATTCCTTGAGCGCGTTCTTGCCCTTAAGATCAGTCAGGTCTCCGATGTAGGACGAAGGATACATAAGACTATTGACTGCAACGCAGAATGTATTCTTAAGTTCGCCGCCGTAAGCTATGACGGAACCTTTGAACTGTTTTGTCATCATGTACGGCAGCGGAGCATAGCCTCTCGAGCGCCTGATCATGTATGGCTTGCCGTCATAGAAGTCCATGACAGAATCGTCTGCCCTGATGATGATCTTTCTGTTATGAGTAAGGACCACATCGCAGTAGGATCTGATCTCAGCTCTTACATCATCGTCGTTCCTGCATATCGGAAGTCCCGAAAGATTCCCGCTCGTCATGACGAGGCATGAAGGCATCTTTATATCGTCATCGTAATCGAAGATAAGGCTCTGAACAGGAGCGTAAGGAAGCATGCAGCCGAGCATCGGGTTATCAGGTGCAGCCTGTTCTGCGAGCATTGAATCTTCGCGGCGCTTAAGCAGGATTATCGGTTTCTGATGACCCGTCAGGATGCTGCGCTGATAATCTTCTATATAGCAGTTCTTCAGGACCTCTTCCTCATTTCTCATCATGAGCGCGAAAGGCTTGGAAGGACGGTGCTTGAGCTCACGGAGTCTCTTAACCGCATCGTTATCGTATGCATTGCAGGCAAGATGGAATCCGCCGATTCCTTTTATAGCGGCAATACCGCCGTCTGCAATTACCTTGCGCACATATGTAATTGCTTCGCGTCCCTTACGCTTCTCCTCATCATCAAGAATGAACACTTCAGGTCCGCATTTGTTGCAGCATACAGGCTGTGCGTCATATCTTCTCGTGGCAGGATCATAGTATTCCTTCGCGCAGTCAGGACACATCGGAAATTCCTTCATCGATGTGCGTTCGCGGTCATAAGGCAGTGCATCAAGAATAGTAAGTCTCGGACCGCAGCATGTGCAGTTGATGAAAGGATGCAGATACCTTCTGTTGTTCTTATCGAAAAGTTCCTCAAGGCACTCATCACAGATTGCAATGTCAGGAGACACAAAGATCTCGCCTGTTGTTTTCGCGCTCTCGATTATATTGAAATCATCATAAGCCGGAACAACCTTGTCCTTAATGTCCATCTTTAAAATGGCTGCTCGCTTCGGCGGCATTGTCCTGATAAGATCGGTGAACTTATCAACTTGCGGTTCCTCGCCTTGCGCATAGATCTCGACATAAGGGCCAAGGTTAGACACACTTCCCTTTATTCCGAGAGAAGCAGCATGTCTTGCGACTGTCGGTCTGAACCCGACACCCTGGACTATGCCGTAAACTTTAATGCGCTTCGTTACCAAATCAGTATCTCCCGCTTATTGCAAAACACTTCAAGTCGACCCAGTTGCCCTTGTAATCAGGCACAAGTTCCTTTAGGCAGATATCAGCAGCGACCGTATCGTAGCCGCCTGTTCTAACCATCTCTATGAATTCATCTTCCTCTGTGATCTTCTTATCGCCCGCCTGTCTGACAGAATCGTGAAGTTTAAAGAATGTCGCGATATCACACTCGACACCTGCATCCCTTAAAGTCTTACCTACGACTTCATCATGGCAGACAAGAGTCCTGCCCGTGATCCCTTCCGGAATGCTGTTCTTATAGACAGGACTTACGATCTCAAAATCTCTTCCTAAGTATTCGCATGCATCTATTCCGGAAGACGAGGCTGCGATAAGTTTTCCCGCACCCCTGATATTTCTGATGTCATCTATTGAAAGATCGATGTGATCCCTGCCGTATGTAAGAGGTGTCATACCGAGTACGATCTGGTCTTTAGCATCAGAATGAACATCATCTGCGAACTCATCGATGAGCGCTTTATATACTTCCTTCTCGCCTTCGTTATAGAGCTTCATACCGTTCGTCTTAACAGGAACCACAGGAATATCGACCTTGCTCTCGATCAGTTTCTTAAGAGCTTTGTAATCTGTACCGATCGTTGCCGGAACAGGCGTACCGATAACGGCAACAAACGATGTATCGATCCTCTCAACAGCAGACTTGATCTTCGCTGCAAGAAGTTCGTCTCTTCCCAATATCGCATCCATGTCGCGGAGCCCTGCCGAGAAGATGGCACTCCGTGATTCGTGCCATCTGGGTTCATCGAATCCGCATACGTTGCCCGTGCATCCGCCCGCATCGATGATTACTATAAGCGCACCCATCGAATAGAGCACGCCGGAAGCACCTGACTGATCAGGAGCAAAAGGTGTAAGAACTTTCCTTAATCCCTTCATGCTTTTGCCTCCGTTAATGCTTCGAAAATCTTATTCATCAGATCCCTTACACCCTGATATCCAAAGGGTCTCGTATCCTGGTTCCAGGCAACATTCGGAATATCGGGGCAATAGAACTTCGCATCCTTGCCGACAGTTACGTGGGCCTTTGACTGTGAAATTTTGTAGTAGAGCATTGTAGGCTCCATATTGCAGTAGATCTTTGTATCAGGTGAGAGCATGGCCAGGTTCTTCACATAAACGAAGTTCTCCGGAGCCAGGACCGAATAGATCTCATCAACCTTAAATCCCATTCTCGTAAGGCTTAACGCTAATTCAAACGCATTGGCATTTGCACACTCTCCGATGTTGACTGTAAGATCCGGAAAAGCCTCCTTAAGTCTTGCGATCGCTTCATCAGCTTCTGCTTTTTCTTCACTGTCTATGATGTCGATACCTGTGACACTTGCGAGTGCCTTATACTGTGAAGAGATCTTATCCGTAGAGTAAACTCTCGTAAGTTCGACATACGGAATATTAAGGTTCTTATTCATGTCTTCAGCAGCTGCGCGGACTTCAGGATCGATGACGATATTGAAGTTTGCCGTTGCCATCTGAAGGAAGTCTTCGTACGTTTTGCATGTGGAGATCTGTCTGATATTACGGATGCCTGCAAGCTTCAGATATTCTATGAGCTCGGTGTTTTCGAGAGGTGCAAAACCTCCGATGATATTAACGGAACGCGGATCCTTTTCCATGGGTTCAAGAAGCGAATAGATCGTCTGTCTTACATGGACCATCGGCGGGCAGCGTCCTTCTCTTGTAAGCGCATACATATAGCAAGGACGCACCTTTACGCCTTCGAACTCACTTCCTTCCAGCGCATCTTCAGCCTTGCGGCAGACTCTGTCCATGTCGGTGCCCAAAAGTGCATCGACGCATGTGATGCATATCATGACAACCCTGGGGATCTTCTTGCCGTTATCTCTGAGGAAAGTCAGCACTTCACCGATCGCGTCAGGTATCTTGTTCAAATGGCGTCCCGTTACAAGATCAGGTTCACTCATCTCAAGATAGAAGAATCTGTTTTTGTATTCAGGCATCGAAGATATAAGAGAGGTGTTTCTTCCGCAGCAGCCGGGAGCAACGATAAGCATTACCGATTCGGGCACACTTAATCCCGCGCGCTTAACACCGAAGCCTTCAGCGCCGGGAGAGTTATAAGCAAGTGTTGCAGGTGAACTGTATACAAGGCTGTTGCCGGACAGCAGTTCAGAAGGAATATTGCTCTTTCCCCTCTTTAAAACCTCTTCAGCTGTGTAGCAGACCGCTTCGTGCTTCATAGGTTCACCCTTCCAAAAGCAGTTTTGCCAGACCGGTGAACTTTTGGGCAGCATCAGAATCCGCTGCACCTTCAACGACTGTCATTCCCTTATCCTCACAGAGTGTGATGTCATCACTTCTGGGAATTACTGCAACGATATCCACATTATGGTCTTTTGCAAATTCAGCGACCTTCTCATCTTCACCCGGAACATTACGCTTGTTCAGGATCAGCCCTCTGACATTTGCGTATCCTCTGTCCTCGAAATTTCTTACCGCCTGGCAGATGTTGTTTGCCGCATAAAGAGCCATCTTCTCACCTGACGTAACGATCAGTACCTGCTCGGCATAACCTTCCCTGATCGGAGCTGCAAAACCTCCGCAGACAACGTCACCAAGAACGTCGTACAGAACAACGTCCGGCTTGTATTCTTCAAATAATCCGAGTTCATCCAAGAGATTGAAGGTTGCAATGATACCTCTTCCGGCACAGCCAAGACCGGGTGTAGGACCGCCCGTCTCGATGCAGAGCACTCCGCCGAAGCCTTCCTGCGAGATCTCCTTTGCTGATGCGGGATCAACGCCGTCTTTAAGGATCTCGATGACAGGCTTAAGCGGTTTGCCGCCTAAAAGATTGATAGTGGAATCGGCTTTGGGATCACATCCTATCTGGATTACGCGCTTCCCCATACTTGCAAAGGCAGCAGACAGATTAGATGTGACCGTCGACTTACCTATACCGCCTTTACCGTAGATTGCGATCTTAAGCATAAAAAAACTCCTCTATCATCTGATACCTGACGATAAAGAAGCCCAATACGCGCATGTTTTACATGCTATATTCAAAGACTATTCCCGCTCGGGATCAACCTTGCCGTCAGAGTCAATTAATCTGTAAAGTTGTAGCGCACGGGAAACAGGTGTGACAGCTGATTTCCTATGCACATTAAGGATAACACGGACGGCCCTGATAAGCCATCTCGTTTATAAATAAATCACTAAAAGGTAATTTTTATGCCTGTTCTGTCTTAACTGGTGTGTCTTTTCGCTTTTTCAGATCGATGATCGTAAAGACTGTCGCAAACGTAAAGAGCAATATGCTTATGATCTGTGACGTTGACAGGCCAAACAGGAATCCTCTGATATCATCGCCTCTGAAGAATTCATCAATGAATCTGATGACCGGATATGCGAATAGATACACGATCAGAAGGCGCTTTTGGAACTTGTTTTTCTTATACAAGAACAAAAGCACCCAGAAAAGAATGAAATTGCATCCGGCCTCGATAAGCTGGATAGGCAGTCTGTTAACGTCATTAATGGCCGGATAGAGCGTATTGTTATGGATGGTAATACCGAATTTGCACTCCACGCCAAAACAGCAGCCGCCTAAAAAGCACCCTATTCTTCCGAATGTATGAAAGAGCGGGATCACGATGGCGACACCATCAAACATCACGTCTCCCCTGAAATATTTCTGGGAAACCTTATTTGCGATCAGAAGCGCAATGAGGCCTCCGATAAGGCCGCCGTAGAATACCATTCCGCCCAGGTAACTGCCGAACAAAAGCTTCATGAATTCAATAAAGCTGTATTCGCTCATGTGCCTGAACAGATCGATGATCTTGGTCGTATTGGTAAGGCCATAGACTATGTGGGATCCTATTACGGCTCCGGCTGCGAAAAACAGGCCCGTCATGGCTACATCTTCCAGGTAGACTTCCTTTTTCCTTAAGATCAGGAGAAAGACAATACCGGTAACGATAATGCCGATGCCTACCATTATCCCGTAAGTTCCTATGGTCCTTCCGAATATATCAACAAATGGATACATAAATGTCCTTCTACAAAAAAGGCAGTTGCTTAAAAATAAGCAACTGTCTTCTTTTTTAATAGTTATCAGCTTTTTGTCATCAAGCCATTGTGGAAGCAGCAGCGCAAGCTACACAAGCGATGCAAAGACCACATGCGAAGAACAAGATAGCACTCTCAACTGTACCAACGATAGAGAGAACGAGACCGATTGTAGCGAGAACCTGCTTCTCACCAGCCTCTTTAGCTTCTTTTCTAGCGCCTGCAGACTTGATGATACCGATGATACCAACAACGATAGCTGCCAATGTAGCAACGATGATAACGATACCGGCTGCCATTGAACCGCTGTTAGTAGATGTATCCATTGCGTTCGTGATCGAAGAACCGATGTTCGGGATAACGAGCGAAGCGATACCTAAGATCAATGCTGTAATCTGCTTATTTTTTGTAGTATTCATAAAGACCCTCCTTGTTTTTTACGCATAAATGCGTGCACTGTTGAGATTATTGCATTTATTACATCAAAAGTAAATGTCTAATCCGTTTGATATTTAACTAATTGCAATCGCTAAAAAGGCAGATTTTTTAGTACTTTGCGCATTTCCTTTTGTCTGTAATTCTATATTACGTTTTCATGTTCTTTTGATAAAATCGCTTTCGGATATGGATTATGCTTCGCACATATCCTGGATAATATATGTTTTGGAGGATCATTTATTATGGCAGAAAACACACCTGTAGAAGGTCAGTCTAAGGGTAAGTCAATCGCTTGCATGGCATTCGGTATCGCATCAGTAGTTCTTGCTTGGTGCTATGGCTGCGGTCTTATTCCTGCAATCATCAGCCTCGTTCTCGGCGGTCAGTGCAAGAAGGAAGGCGTTCAGAACAACTTCACAAAGGCAGGTAAGATCACAGGTATCGTAGGTCTTATTCTTTCTATCTTACTCGGCATCATCATGATCATTGCCGTTGCAATTGTCGGTGCTGCTGGTATCGCAGGCATCGCTGCTAACAGCTGATACAATCCTGAAGCAAACATTAAGAGAGCCGTCTCGATAAGAGGCGGCTCTTTTGCTTTTATTTTTTCGTTCGCGCGAATCCTCAGTTAAGGATTTGTTGCCTTCCGTGCGGACAGAACGAGCAACTTTTCGAGCAACATGGCCGATAAACCTTGTCGACAAAAATGTAGACACTTCAAAGGCGGTTTTGTCTTCAATTTTGTCTATGAGAGCTGAATCGACAAGAATGCAGACACTTCAGGGGTGTTTTTGTCGACATTTCCGTCGACAGCAAAATCGTTTATTGATCTTTCTTTCCCGTGCGCGAAAAAAAGGCAGTATCCTTCTGCGATACTGCCTTTATTATTTCCCCGATCACTGACTGAGAGGAATGTATCCGCTCTGTTCAACTATCTTCTGTCCTTGAGGTGAGAGCATAAAGTCGATTGCCTTCTTCACATTCTCGTTCGTCTCGCCTTTGCGGTATACAGCATAGATATTGCCGGCAACAGGATATGAACCGTCGGCGATAGTCTCGGGAGTAGGCTCGATCCCGTTGATCGTAAGGATCTTGACGCCGCCTTCGCCTAACATTCCGGTTACGTAGTATCTGAACGAGAATCCGATGGGGCTTCCGAACAGTGCCGTGTAATCAGGCTTGATCGGAATGTCGCCCATGATCTTTTCGAGCGCGGTCTGTGAACCGCTGTTCTTATTTCTTCTCATAGCAGCGATTGGAATGTTCTTCCCGCCGAGTTCTTTCCAGTTCGTGATCTTTCCTGAATAGATGCCCCTGATCTGATCGATCGTGATGTTATCTACCGGATTGCCGGCATTTACGATGAACACGAACGCATCAGATCCGACCGGCACGAGTTCTAACTCAACACCGTTATCTTTTGCGTACTGAAGCTGTTCATCTGAAGGCGCCGCGCATATGATTATGTCCGCATTGCCGTCAACGATGTCCTTGTATGCGCCCCTTGTGTTAGTGTAGTGCATCGCACTTGCAGCATCGTAAGTCTCACCATTATATATGACGGAACTCTCGGGATAGATGCTCTCGACAAATCCCGCATATACCGGCAGGAGTGCTGCCGCGCCGTCTATCACCGGAATGTCGCCTTCGAGCTTGTCAGCGTCTTTGACGGAGAATACATTTTCGCTCCCTGTGAAAGGAACATAGTTCCCGACTTCAACACTCATCTTCTGCATGCCGGGAGAGTGATGACTTATTACTCTCTTTATGAAGAGCCGGTATATTCCGATATCAAGTCCGGCAAACAGCACTATTACCAAGGCGATAACGCCCATCTGCTTTGCTAATTTCTTCTTGTCCATTTATATCATCCCCAATTCGCGATCATTTCCACGATCGATATTTCTTTCCAAAGATTGTAGCCATGGATCATAAGGCCGGCGGTGACACCGATACCGATGACCATTATGATGGCCAGTATCGCTATAAAAGTCTTGTCTTTCATGCCGGGCACCTCACATGTGCGCTATTGCTGCCGCAAGCAAGAGCATGAGCAGCACTTCACATAAGGTCAGTACCGCGAAAACTGCAGAGAGCACGATAAAGACGATCATCGGTGCCTTCTTGCCACCATGTTTCTTTACCTTTACGCCCTGTACGATGGCCAGGATCAGGAAGACGACGAAGAGCAAAGGCAAAAAGCCGAACAAAGCAAAACTTGCGAGATCATCCAGAAACCTCTCCAGTGAGTAAGCTACCATCATAAATGCTGATACGCTTTCCATTGTTATTCCTCCCATATTTAAATCTATTAACATCAAGCGATCACATATGAGCGATCCCTGCTGCAAACCAGATCAATAATAATACCTCTGAGACTGTATATACTAAAGCTACACCGCTGACTATGCTGTAGGCCACAGCCTTGCCCTTGCCTTCCGCTCCCTTTTTATATTTGCGTATGTGGATCAGAGCGTTGATCAGGAAAACGACAAAGATGACAGGCGGGGCTATGATCGACATTCCGGAGATCAGATACATTAGATTATCAAACATGATTACCTCCCCAGTGAATCCCTGTATTCTTCAACTTCTTCCCTGCTGAACGATGAGATCAGTCTGCAGTCATCCTTATCAAGAAGCCTGTAATGTCCGGTGACATAGTTCTGCTGAAGTCTTATCCCGTCCTTCTCATCTATCACTCGCCACCACACTTTCCCGCCCATCGTAGGGGGATATTGTATGTGCCGGTCCTCAAAGGCCAGTGCGTGGATAACGTCGCTCGCATCCCCGCCCATTATTCCCTGAAGCACTTCGCTCTTCTCGAAAACAGATGCCACGGCAATAACTTCCGTCCAGGAGAGTTCCCTTCTTCCCTTCTCGGTCTCAACGAGAGTCTTCTTGGATATGCCCAGCATCTCGCTCATCGCTTCCTGGGTAATCCCGTACTCAGTCCTGATAAGCTTAAGCTTGCTGCTTACTGTCTTTATGAACTCTTCGCGCTTCATAGGGTGCCTTTCTGCGTGATGTTCTGTTTCCGGCCACTCGATTTAGTGTAATTTTACACTTTTTGTGTGAATTTGCAAGTTTCGAAATGTGGCAAAGTTTATGCTCACTTCATCTCAAACTGCGAGTCAACTTTTGTCTTTGATTTTGCGGCCACTTTCCTATCCAAAAAACTGACTTTTCGCAGAAGTCAGTTTTTCAGCTATGTTTTTGGCCGCATTTTCAAAGACGAAAATTGACTTTTGCTGATAATTAATACAGCGAAAATGACGCCCCAATAAAAAACGCACCCTTAAGGTGCGTTTGTGATTTACTCTTCGAACAGCGGAGTCGAGAAATATCTCTCTGCCGTATCAGGCAGCACCGTGACCACCGTCTTTCCGGGGCCGAGCTTCATCGCGAGCTTGATCGCGCAAGCAACGTTCGTGCCGGACGAGATGCCGCACATCATGCCTTCCTTGCGTGTGAGTTCGCGTGATGTGTTGATTGCCTCTTCGTCTGTAATGATGCAGATATCGTCGTAAACCTTTGTATCAAGGATGCCGGGGATCAGGCCGTCGCCAATGCCCATCTGAACGTGGGTTCCGATCGAACCGCCGGACAGGATCGCTGCGTTCTCAGGCTCAGCTGCCCAGATGACTGTGGAAGGGTTAGCTTCCTTGAGCGCATGGCCGATGCCTGTGATAGTACCGCCCGTGCCGATACCTGAGCAGAAACCGTCAATGACACGGCCGTTCATGGCCTCAAGGATCTCCTTTGCGGTATATGCGTACTGTGCTTCGGTATTGGCGGGATTCTCAAACTGCTGGGGGATAAATACGCGCGGATCGGAAGCTGCGATCTCCTCAGCTTTGAGGCGACAGTCTTCAATAGCCTTGCCGATGTCATTGTCATCGTGGATGAGGATAACTTCTGCGCCATAGTGCTTAACGAGCATTGATCTCTCGTGGCTTACGGAATCGGGCATAACGATTATCGTGCGGTAACCCTTGACTGCGCCGATCAGGGCAAGTCCTATTCCCTGGTTGCCGCTCGTAGGCTCAACGATGATGGAATCCTTGTTGAGCTTGCCTTCCTTCTCGGCACGCTCGATCATGTTGAGCGCCGTTCTGGTCTTAATTGAACCTCCGACGTCCAGGCCTTCGTTCTTTACATAAACGTCGGCAGCGCCTTCAGGTACTATGTGATTAAGCTTAATAAGAGGCGTGTTTCCGATAGCCTCAAGGATATTGTTGTAGATCATTAAGATTCTCCGCTTTTGGTGATTAACGGACACTATTATACAAGGTTTTTCACACAGTTGCAGATTTATATATCTTTATCTCGAAAATTGTTCCCTTGCCCTCTTCGCTCTCGCATGAGATCACGCCGTTCTGGGAGTTGATTATCTGCTTTGCAAGGGACAGGCCGATGCCGTTGCTGTTGGGATCAGACTTCTCGCCGTGATAAAAACGGTTAAAGATGTTGGGCAGGTCCTTTTTGGAGATGCCGCAGCCGTTGTCCTCAATGCGGATATTTAAAGAGATATTGTTATCTTCGGATGAGACTTTGATAAAGCCGCCGGCCTCAGTGTGCTGCAGTGAATTCTTAATGATGTTGGAGAATGCTTCAAGAGTCCAGCGCCTGTCACAGGTGATCTCATCATCCGGCGATACATCGACGTCTATCGATACGTCCTTGATGTCTGCTTCGATCGCAATGGAAGAAACGATCTCATCGATCATGCCGCGGAGCTTGACGGACTCCTTCTTCATTACGAGAACGCCCGCATCGATCTCTGCGATGGTAAGAAGTGTTCTTACAAGCCATGTGATATGGTCTGTCTGCTTTTCGATGTTCGCGATGCAGCGGCGGCGCTGTGCCTCATCCATATTGCCGCTCTTAAGGGCATCGGTCATGAGGTTGATCGCCGTAAGCGGAGTCTTGATCTGGTGGGAAATATTGGAAAGCATGTCTGCCTTGTAGGTGTTCTTCTTTACCTCGCCGGCATACTGCTCCTGAAGAGTTGAAGCAAGCTTATAGATCTCTGAGCGCAGTATGAGCATGCGGCCCTCGGCTTCCATACCAAGCTCCGGGAAAGTATCGCGGTCCTGCACCTTGGTAAGAAAACTGATAAGCTCATCGATCTCTTTCTTGCGCTTTATCTTGTCCGCAATGATGTATATCACCAAAGCGGCCACGATAACGGCTAAAACAATGCAGGCTATCAGATACGGATTCATAGATTGAGCCTGTATCCCTGTCCCCTGATGGTCTCGATATACTTGCCGTCCTCGTCATCGAGCTTGCTTCTGAGTCTCTTTATGTATACGGTCAGCGTATTGTCATTAACGAAGCTTCCGACATCGTCCCAGAGGATATTTAAAATCTGGTCACGGTCAAGGATCTCGCCGGCGTGATTGATGAAGACGAGCAAGAGTTTATATTCCATTGCAGTAAGAATGATCTCTTCGCCTGCGCGGGTCATTTTCGCGTTCGTGATATCGACCAGGTTATCGCCGATGGCACATGTTGAAGCCGATGACTTCGTGCGCTTCATGAGACGCTTCATGCGCGCTATCAGTTCCTTGATGTGGAAAGGCTTCGAAATGTAATCGTCCGCGCCCTTGTCGAATGCCAGGACAGTGTGGATCTCATCGTCCATCGCAGTCAGGAATATGATGGGCATCTCAGATGTCTCACGGACCTTCATGCAGATATCCATTCCGTTGCCGTCAGGAAGCGTCATGTCGAGAAGGCAGAAATCGATCTTCTTCGCGGGGTCATCGTTTTCGAGCGCCGCATATGCCTCGGCAACAGAAGAAGCGAGGGTAACTTCCATACCCTCGCCTGTTAAAGCAAGCTTCAAGCCTTCTGCGATTATGTTGTCGTCTTCAACTACTAATACCATGCATCAGACACTTTCACGTTTGATCTCATCTATTATATCAATCTTATTCTCACGTCTTAAGCAAATAAAGATCATAAGCAAAACTGCCACGGCAATGAATACGATGAGTCCTGCAGACTGGAGCCACGGGAAGGATACCGTGAAGTATCCGAATTGGCCGATGAATGTTTTCGCGAGCAGCCAGCAGATGATCCCTGTAATCGGGAAAGCAATGACTATTGCCGCGATCAGCATTCTTATGCTCTCTCTTATCTCGGTATTCAAGAGCTGCGAAAATGTCGAACCCATGGATTTCAAGATCGCGAACTGCTTTCTTCTTGATACCATGAGACCGGATATCGAGCTGTATACGTTAAGCAGACAGATTGCAGATGCGATCGCCAGGAACACAATAAGCACGGTCCTGATGAGGTATGCAATGATCTCCCTGAACTCGGCGCCACTACTGCCGGCCTGGTTAAGTGCAAGATTCCCGCCAAGATCATTCAACTGATCGGACAGATCCAGGAACATTTTTACAGTTGCCTCATTGTCGCAGTTAAATAAGATTCCCGTCACCATTTCCTGAACATTGATCTTGTCGATGTATTCTGCAACGCTCATCGGGACGATTATGTTCAGTCCGCTTCCTGCCGTACCTTCCATGTAATCACTGATCTCATCTGTGTTTACTTTCTTTATTACCTTGAAATTTGCGGGAGCACCATCAAGATCGATCTCCGGATGTGGCAGTTTATCCCACTCAAGACCATATTCCTCTGCTTCCGCTCTGCTATGCGCGTTAGAGTAAAGCGGAATAACCTCGCCGTCATTACATGCATAGGGGTCTTTAACCTCAATATACTTATAGTCTCTCGGACGCTCGGAGAGGATCTGATCCGTCGAGAAATACGCATTTTTAATGAGGATGCAGGGTAGCTCACCTTCTCCGTAAGATGCAGCCTTAACCTCTTTTGCCATCTTGTCGAACACTTCATCTTCAAAAGCAGTTACACTTATGAAGGTTGTGCCGCGGTCAATACTCTTTTGTTCTTTTATAAACTCATCCTTTGAAAGCTCGCCGGGTTCATGGAACATGCACTCGATCTCATAATCTGCATTCCAATATTCATCGCTTAACAATTCAGACGGGAGCCTGAGTGACCAAGAGTCAAATCTGATTACTGTGACATCACTCGTTCCTTCAGAATTTTTGATCATGTCGATAAGCTCGTCACGTTCCATCTGATCGCCTGTATCAATGACCACCATTGAATAGTTTCTGTCGTCGCCATATGTAATGCTAAGGCCGTTGTCACCCAGCTTGTAATCAACCATCATCATAACGAGTGATGTTCCGAAATATACGGCAACAGTAACAAGGAAGAAGATCGCAACTGCTCTTATGATTCCCAATGACTTGCTCTTGTCGTTCTTAAAGAATCTGGAAGAAAGCATTCCTGCAGCTGACCTGCCTATAAGTCTGTCAGGATTTCCCTTAGCCTTATTTCTTGATTTTCCGGACTTTTTGGTGCCCCTGATACTTTCAATAGGGCCGACCTTGCTGATCTTACGTGCCGGGATCAATGCAGAGATAAATACAGTAATAATACTGAGGAGGATTACTGTGATCACTGCTGCAGGACTGACTGCAAGTACAGGCTTCAGATTAAGAACGCCGGTACCGTCAAAGCTGAACAGTTTCTCTGCCATGGGTCCTGCAGTATTTGCTGCGATCTTAACTGTACCAAGACCTAATGCAAAGCCTATCGGGAGAGCCGGCAGGAGCATGATAAATGCTTCGAAATATACAGAGCTTCTCTTTTGCTTGCCTGTTGCACCGACTGAAGAAAGCATGCCCAGATACTTTGCCCTCTCGTCATAGGAGAGCGCGAAAATGTTATATATCAGCATGACCGAGATCAATGCGATAAGCACTACAAAGAATGCCTGTGCACCAAGGACTATAAAGTTAATCGAGTCCATCGATGAACTTCCCGAGAAAGCAAGCAAAGTATCATTTATCTCGTAGTTATCATCGCCGACGATCGATCTTATCTTGTACATGAATTGCGAATCGGTCTTCTTTGTATCAGTCATTAAAAGAGCATTAAATGTATCGCTCTGAATTGTCGTCTCATCAACGACCGAGATGGCTGAATACCATGCGCAGATCGGTTCCTCGAAGACAGGAACTTCGATGATTCCGACTACAGTAAAATCCTGTGAAAAACCCGTATCCTTGTGGATCTCTTCACCGGTCTTATAGAATTCATCTCCGAATTCTGTTCCCGGAACAAAATAGTACATGTTGTAAGGAGCTTCAACTGTCTCACCGGCAGGCACCTTGAAGACAGGATACTGTATTCCGAATGCGCCTGAAGTATTGTTATTCTTGAAATAACGTCTGAATGTGCTCGTGCTGATCGTATCGCCGATCTTTACCGTCGAACCGTCTTTAATTGCCTGCTCGCTTATAACAATCTCATTCCCGTTTTGAGGGAATCTTCCGTCAACAAGCTTTATATTCGTCCACTTAAATGCATCAGCCGAATATCGCCTTACATTGATGAACGGCTTTTCGGGCTTGGCAGACTGTTCGAAATCGGAATATTTAAGATCTTCAGTTATGGCGATCTCCGTTACCTCATCCAGGTCCTTGAGCTTTTCCAGTTTCTCCTTGTCGAGATTATATACCGCATAGTGATATGCACCCTTCTTGGCAGATGCAATATCCACAAAATACCTGTATGCCGTATCCTTGCCGACAAGGACCGTCGTAAGCAGCATTACCATCAAAGCGATTCCGATGACCGATATCAGGGTACGCTTCATATTCATCTTCATGTGCTTTAAAGTCACCTGATGAACTATCTTTGTGTTTCTCATTTTAATTCCCCTAAGTTTTTCCTATTATCCTTTTATTCGCGGCCCATGAGATCCGTAACCCTGATACGGTCATCTTTTGTGATATTTCCGTCTTCCATGTAGATGATCCTGTCAGCCTGAAGAGCGATGTTCTCGTCGTGCGTGATAAGGATCAATGTCTGTCCGAATTTTCTGTTGGATTCTTTTAAGAGCTCTACGATCTCGGCGCTGTTCTTTCTGTCGAGGTTGCCCGTAGGCTCGTCTGCGAGAAGAAGCTCAGGCTTCGAAAAGAGTGCCCTTCCTATCGATGCTCTCTGCTGCTGACCGCCTGACAATTCGCTCGGAAGATGGCTTCTTCTGTCACTAAGTCCCAAGTACTCGACGATCTGGTCAAGTCTTTCCTTGTCGGGCTTTCTTCCGTCTAACATGTGCGTCAGCACGATGTTCTCATCGACATTAAGCTCAGGAAGAAGATTATAGAACTGATATACAAGTCCGATGTGTCTTCTTCTGAAGATCGCGAGCTTGTCCTCGCTCTGGGAATGAATATCAGTTCCGTTGATAAAGACTTTTCCCGAAGTCGGCTTATCAACTCCGCCGATGATGTGAAGGAGCGTAGACTTGCCTGAACCGGAGGCGCCTACGATCGATACGAATTCGCCCTTCTCGACTGAGAAAGAAACGTCCTGCAAAGCTACGGTCTTACCATCCCCGCTGCCGTACACCTTGCTGATATTTTCACATCTTAATAATTCCATGTGTGTCCTCCATATTCGTGATAAGCAAATAGTAACAAACGGGAAAGCATAAAAAATGAATTCCAAGGTGACAATTTAGTCACTTTGGGTTCCGGTATATGCAAACTGCTGATGTACCGGGCCTTGAGCTATAGAGTATAATCTTTTTCGGAATTATTAGGAAAGGAAAATCCAACTATGGCAAACATTAAGACAATACCAAATGAAGCCACACTTAAGACGGCTAACAGGATCAAGAACATTGTCCTGGCATCGGTCATTGCCCTGTTCGTTATTATCTGCGTTTGCAGATGCTTTTATTCAGTTGACGAGCAGCACAATGCGATAGTCACCCAGTTCGGTTCTATCGTTAAGGTCGATACTGCAGGCTTCTATTTCAAGGCACCCTGGCAGTCAGTAAGAAAGGTTGACATGACAACTCATGGCACCGGGATAGGCTATACGGTCACTGCGAACGGCCAGAACATCACGGATACCGATAACGGCATCATGATCACTTCTGACTTCAACCTCTTAAACATCGACTTCTATCTTGAATACAGAGTCTCAGATCCTATTGCATATGTTTATGCATCACGCAGTCCGGAAATGACTCTCTCAAACATCACGATGGCCAACATCAGAACAGTAGTATCCAACTATACGGTCGATGAGGCAATGACTACAGCCAAGGGTCAGATCCAGGCAGATGTAAAGGCAGCCATCTTAAGCGAGCTTGAGAGGACTGATATCGGACTTACCGTAGTCAACATCACCATCCAGGATTCAGAACCTCCTACGCCTGAGATCATCGCGGCATTCAAGTCCGTCGAGAATGCAAAGCAGGGCGCTGACACCGCCATGAACAAGGCTCTCGAGTACAAGAACAACCAGCTTCCTAATTCACAGGCAGAGGCAGACTCCATCATTCAGGCTGCTGAAGCCGACAAGGCTGCAAGGATCGCTGAGGCTAACGGTCAGGTCGAAAGATTCAACAAGATCTACGAAGAATATAAGCAGTTCCCCTTCGTTACCAAGAGAAGACTGTTCTACGAGAGACTCGAATCCGTATTGCCTAACTGCAAGGTCATCATCACGGACGGCAGCACTTCGACAGTTTACCCTCTCGACTCTTTTACCAAAGCAGATCCTGCTACTTCAGCACCTGCTAACACTGATAACAACGGAGGTAATTGATCATGAAAAAGAAAATATCTATATCAATTCTGATACTTATTGCATTGATCGCCGGTGTTATCGTTGCCGGTTCAGCAGTATTCACTGTGCATCCCAATGAAGCAGCTATCGTAGTAAGACTCGGTAAGGCAAAAGCAACTGTAACAGAGACCGGACTTCATGCTCACGCTCCGTTTATCGAAGACACGGTATCGATCTACACCGGAAAGATGCTCTACGACATTCCGGCATCTGACGTCATCACTTCTGATAAGAAGTCCATGATCGCAGACAACTACGTTATCTGGAGAGTTACAGATCCGGTAAAGTACTATCAGACACTGGGCGGTCTTCAGAACAGAGCTGAGGAGAGGATCGAAGCAGCAGTATATAACGCTACCAAGAACACCATTTCTTCAATGACACAGGATGAGATCATCGCAGCAAGAGGAAATACTCTTACAAATGCGATCACGACCACATCCAATACTGACATTGACCAGTACGGCATCACGATCGAGATCGCTGAGATCAAGGCTCTCGACCTCCCTGATGACAACAAGGCTGCTGTTTACAGCAGAATGATCTCCGAGAGAGAGAACATCGCTGCAGGCTACACGGCACAGGGTAACGCAGAAGCTCAGAAAGTAAAGAATGACACCGATAAGCAGGTCTCGATCAACATTGCTGACGCCAAGGCAAAAGCTGCTGTCATCAGAGCACAGGGCGAAGCCGAATACATGAAGATCCTCTCTGCTGCATACAACGATCCTGACAAGGCAGCATTCTACAACTACTTAAGAGGACTGGACTCCATGGAGGCTCTTGCCAAATCCAAGGCTGTCATCATCCTCGATAAGGATTCAGAATACGCCAAGATCCTTTACGGACAGTAAGTTTTTCTGAAACAGCGAAAACAAAAAGCCTCTGCAATTTTGCTGCAGAGGCTTTTTTATTGCTAGTCTTATGCTTTTCGAGCGTTCCGTAAGAGATCCAGAAGACCTTTCTCCTTTATTATCGCCAGGCCCTGACCTTCATCGCCGAGCACCAGAAGCCTGTCGCCGGGGTTAATGTCGAAGATCTTTCTGGCCTTTGCGGGAAGAACTATCTGGCCCTTGTCACCTACTTTTACGATGCCGAAGATGTGCTTTCCCTTTGGCGGCACAGCAAGGCCCATGCTCTCATTGCTTTGGGAATCGTAATTCAGAAGATCGTCGATCGATACGCCGAAAACATCTGCAATCAGCTTGCATTTCTCAATGTCAGGCAAAGATTCGCCGGTCTCGTATTTTGAGAGCGTCTGCCTTGAGACACCGATCTTATCGGCCAGTTCCTCCTGTGACAAGTCGTGGATCTTTCTTAGTTCGACGAGATTATCCTTGAACATTTTTCTTCTCCTTCTTTTTAGTGATTCCCAATACTGCCCACCTGTAAACAGGTATTCTCGAGATTACAAAATACAGTGCGTATGCCAGAGCAAATCCTGCTATGGCGCTTAAGAGATATGCTGCCCATGCAGGTATCAGGCCGGGCTTTGCAAGGTAGAGAGCAACCGCCGAGATTCCAAGATAATGGAATACATAAAGGCCCCAGCTGTGTGAGCTCATCCACTTCGTAAACTTTGTCTCAAAGTCAAAGAATTTAGCAAATCCGCCGATCATGGCAAGCGATCCGAACCATGCATAGAGCAGGAACAGGGGCGATCTGTATACCGGATTGTCGGCATAGTTCTGGCCGAAATAAACGATGCAGAATGCGATGCAAAGACCAACTGCGATAACTGCGAAAAGCCAGAAGTATTTCTTCGTAACTTCGATTACCTCATCGTGTGAGAATACGAAGTATCCCAAAAGGAATCCGAGGAAATAAAGTCCGAATCTGTAGGTGACGATAACGGGCGTATTGAGGATCTGTCCTGCACCGTAAATAAGTGCCGCAATAAGGATCAATACCCAGAAAGGAGTCTTCCTGCATACATTCCAGAAGCGGTCCTTATCGATCTTCTTTATAAGTACGATAACAAGAGAGAAGATCCAGAGCATCTGCAGATACCAGAGAACTCCGATACCGCTTAAGATGCATGCGATAACCTGTACTACAAGAGGCATGTCTGTGGCACCTGATAACGATATGTTGATCCATCCCTGGATAAACTGGAATGCGATAAGTCCGACCGTAACAGGAATAAGCAGCTTTGTCGTTCTGCTCTTAATGAATTCCTTGCCGGTATGCTTATCCAGTGCATATCTTGCGCTTGCTCCCGATACGATAAAGAGGAGCAGCATGAACCACGGATAAACGATGTATTGATATAAGTCGTAGTACTGTACATCAAGGTTCGTTATCTTGCCGAGAGTTCCTGCTATGCCTTCGGCATTATACATATAAAACACATGATAAAGAACGACCAGTACGACCGTTACCCATCTTAAGTTGTCTAAATATGACTTTCTCATAAATCTACCACCTTTGCCCTTATTTTTAACATTATTTTACGGAGCCCGCAAATGGAAAGCCACCAACTGCAATTAACAGCCGGTGGCATTTTCTGTTAAAAAACGTGGCAAAAGGGATATTAGTTAAACCACAGTGCCGAATCGTCTATATCAGAGACTTTGGCAAAGCCTGTGTTGCTCATGATGTATCTTAATTCGTTCTGCACCTTGGTAAGGTAAGCTTCAACTCCGGCGGCTCCGTCCTTTTCAAGATAAGGCAGCATCGATCTTCCGACAGCCGCAGCATCCGCACCGAGCGCGATTGCTTTATATACATCTGCGCCGCTCTCGATACTGCAGTCAACGATTATCTTTACGTCTTTACCTTCCAAAGCTTCCCTGATCTCAGGAAGGACCATCATGGGCGGAACGGCATAAGGCATCCTGCCGTGATGGTGGCTTACTACTATCGCTTTCGCGCCTATATCGGCACAGACAAGCGCATCCCTGACGCTTAAGACTCCCTTAACAACAAACGGAAGATTTGTCGACTCGACATATGAACGGAGCATATCCGCAGTCTGCACAGCCATCTTCTCGCCTACGCAGATATCAACACCGGTCTCACCGAAGATGTGATCAATATCCATGCCGATACCGAATGCACCTACGGACTCCGCATACTGCATCTGATCTCTTACCTTGCCGTTGTCAGCATAAGGCTTTACGATGCGGATGGTTTTCGCGCCCGTTGCAACGATCTTAGCGAACATGTCATTCTCCATCATGCCGCAGAAGTTTAAGATATTCGCATTTTTCGCAGCAATCGAATACTCTTCCAGGCCGGTTAATTCCCTTCCGTTGTAATTCTTAAGGTGCGAGAAAGCAGGCATCATTACAGGGCTGCTGAAGGTCTCGCCTAAGAATTCTGTCTCTGTCGAAGCCACTACGGAATCAATGATCTTCTCTTCGATCAGGATCGAATCCATATACTTTTGGGTAATGATATTAGCGTCAGATTCCCTACTGTATTCCATCTAAGACCTCCTTGAGATAACCCGTGTATTTGATATATTCCTCGTCTGTATTAAGGTGCTCTAAGATCACCGGCATGTCAGGATCTATCGAGCTCATCTTCTGCGCATAATACCGGAGCGGGAACTCGCCTTTGCCCGGCGCGCACTCTTCGAGCTGGAAAGTGTATTCTTCTTTAAGATGAACGTCCTTTATGTGGCAGCTCCTGATCTTATTTCCAAGTTTCCAGGTGACTTCATCGATAAACTCTTCAGGATTGAAATACCTGCCGGCGGAATTAGTCATGTTAATGATGTCCATATGAACCGCAAAACGGTCCCTGTCCACCATCTCGATCAGCTTAAGATATTCGTCAGGTCCGGTCGGGATCATCCACGGCATGGGTTCCAATGTAAAATACGTATTCTTAACATCGGCCGTATCAATGATCTCCTGCACCATGCACACGGTCTCTTTCCACGCATTTTCAGAGAAATTCTCCTTATAATGGCCGTCCCATCTGGGGCCGAAAGCTCCTGCAACATTTACGGCACAGCGCGCACCAAGGAAGTCGGCAAGCCTTAGCTGGCCTATGCAGTAATCCATGTTCTTCCTGCGCTCAGCGCTGTCTGCTTCCAATGCATTTCTCCAGATGCCGACTTCCGCGATCAGGAGATCACTGGCCTTCGCGGCGTCACGGTATGCGATTATCTTATCTTCGGGATCGTTGCAATTAAGAGGAAAGTTTACGCATCTTAATCCTAACTTTACATGGTTCTCAGCCCATTCTTCGGGCGAATCATGCTTTAGCGGTGATGAAGTGCCAAGTCTCATAGGGTAGTCTCCTTTAAGCTTTTCCAAGCTCTTCAAGGGTTTGCCGGATCAGTCGATAATTCAGTGTAACATCTAATCGGACATACCTGAACCAGAACAATGGCTTTCATGTTCTTTTTTCAATAATTAATGCCTGGTCATGGACCTTTTCTGACGATCTTTTATTGATTTTTCATTCCCGCTCTTTTACATAAGATCTGCCACCCAAAAGACCGCTGCTGCCAATACAAAAAGCGCTATGAAAAGATAGTGGAATTCTTCATGTTTCTTCAGGAGTTTCCATAACAGAAACACTATTGTGCCTGTTATGATTACGGTCAACAAAAGGCCAATGACGCTCTTTATCGTGTATTCTCTCTTTTGCGCAGCTTCTTTTGCCCTAGACTCATCAATGTCTTTGGTTATCTCTTCCGGGTTTTCGATCCAATCCAACGAAATTCCGCCCCATAAAGTATATACTCCGCTGTCACATTCATAGAAAGTGGTGGAGATATAGGCAGGCTCTTCGGGATAGTTTTCCATGCTTACAATTGCCACTTCAAGTTTCGAACCGGGCGGCACCCGCAACTTTGTACCGTCGCTATACTGCTTAGTAGTGTTGTTGTAGTAATCGGTAAAATTAATACCCTTCTTGGTAACAACGTATCGTTCATCGCAGTCATAATCGTACCAGCTGTTCGGGATACTATGCATCCGGAGCTCGAAAAAGTTTTTCAGGAACAGGAAAGCAAAAGGAACGCTTCCTACAAGGATCGATTCCAGGATCACGGCATATATCAATGCCGGATTCTTCAACCGTCCTGAAGGTTTAAAAGAGAATAATTTACTGATCTTGCCCATATTCTTATACCCATGACTCAATGCAAAGCGGACCCATCTTATATTCTTCTCCACCCCACTCAACAACTGTAAAGCCTTTTCGCCCGGGAGGATTGACCGATGTCAGATCCTGTGGCCTGATACTGACTTGTCTGTCCGTTGAATACCAAAGCATATTGACCCTGATGACAGTATCCGGCTTTGGCGAGATGCTGAGGGATGCGACATCCTCGTAAGCCTTTGTCTGGAAAGTGATGACGTTGTACTTGTTCCCGATCATCAGAGGAAGCCAGTATGTGATAAAGTCATCAGCCTCCTTGTCATTCAGGCCAAGTTCTGCGAGTGCGGTCTCCAGGAACTTTGCGGTGTCCTCACCTTTCACGCAGAAGCCCTTGCTCAGATCAGGCTTGATATTGATATCGCCTTCCCAATACAAGTAGGAATATTTCCTGCCATTCTTATCAGTAAGCGTCCCATCAGGATCTGCGGTTACCGTCCAGCCTTCAGCTAAGTCGTAATCGGGATACGTTACCGTCAGTTTTCCGTCCAGATCGAGTTTGACGTCTACTTCAGTCCTGCTCTCGGGATACAGGTAGATGACGGGCTTATGGGCCCTGCTCAGAAAGTAGTTCAATCCGAATAAGAGGGTGACAAACTGCAAAACTACACCCAGAACATAGAAGAGCACATGTTTGACTTTTCTCTCGCCCAGGATTACCGCTTCAATAATACGATACAAGGCTATCAGTCTGGGGATCGTAAAAATGTTCAGATATGCTGATATGATCGCGTAGCTGATGATCATCCCGGGGTAATGCACGAGCTCATAAAACAATTCTTTGAAAAATCCAAGAAAGCCATAACCGCTCGTGATCATGCCGATGATCGCTAAGTAAACCAGGAAAAACAGGTTGATGCCGTGAATGATTATGATGGTCTTCCAAACCTTAAGCGAATGTAATTTTTTGTTTCTAAATTCCTCAAATTCCGTATGTTCCATATTGTCACCTCCTGAAAAAAGGCCGGGTTAACCTAAGGCCATTAGGCCCTATTGCAAAAACGACTTGATTTTGTCCGTTCAGTTATTCTTTTTTCTGAGAAATAGACCTTATACGCGTGCCGATCGCGATGACTATCCCGTAGAAGACGCAGAGCGCTTCATTAAGCGGCATCGCGAAAAGAATCATCTCGGGTATTACAAATGCTTCAGAATAAGCCCCTGCGAATACCAGGTATCCGTTCAAATTAAGCAGCAAAAGGACTCCTGCGGACAGTATATACATAAACAGACTGACCATCCTGCCTGATATCAGGAATCTGTATACAAAATACGCAAGAAGGAAGCTCAGGCCCGCGCAGACCATTGAACAAAGGGCGAATATTATCCCGTATTCTGAAATGGCCGGTTTTGTTACCGGATTTACTGCAATGCGGCTCTCAAAACCGAGCAATACAAGGATGAGATTGGCAAGACCCCTGTAGATAAAGAAAATGACACCCAGGATACCGGTCTTCCCAATCGGGAGTTCCTTCCGTATAGTCTTTATCATGGACGATATCAGCATGAGCGCGAAAAATGCACTGAACAGAACGTCTATTATCGAAAGAAACGGGAAATACCAATGATCTGCAGTGAACATTTTGTCTACGACGCAGTCCCTGAGCCACCAGCACGAAAAGAACAGATTGCCAAGGCTGATCGCGACGCAAAGGGCGATTACCATTGTCTCGATCTTTCCGGCAACCCTTCCGTATGCTTTAGACCGCTGTTCAATATGCATTGCCCTGTCATCAGCCATCAAGGTATCAATGGTCGTTTCCAGGATGTCGGCAAGATTCTTTGCCGTGACGAGATCGGGATAGCGGGATCCGCCTTCCCATCTTGAGACTGTCTGTCTTGTCACGAAAAGAAGATCTGCCAGATTCTGCTGGGTCATCCCCTTTGCTTCTCTCAACTCTTTTATCTTTTCGCCAAAATCCATAAAGAGCACCTCCTGCATCCGTTTGGTGTCTTCAGTGTGCCTTCATCTGTATGGATTATAAAGCACCGTATTGGTTTTTGGGCGTACCATTTTGGTAACACCCTTAGTTTTAAAGGCTTTCGTGATTGCCTTCATCATATCCTAATTTATTCTGTGACGTATAATTTGGACAAAATTACTATCGTCTCTACCTTATCCGTCCAGGGGAACATGTCGACGGGCTTTGCGATCTGCGCCTTATAGCCTTGCGCAACAAAGCCCTCGAGATCCCTTGCCAGAGTCTCGGGACAGCAGGAAATATATACGATCTTCGAAGGAGCCAGCTTGCCGCAGGCCTTGATGAACTTCATTGTGGTTCCGGCTCTTGTGGGATCCAATATAACGCAGTCGATCTTAGCTTCGGTCTTAGCGAGTTTTTCCATATAAGCCGTCGCGTCACCAAGTACGAATTCTGCGTTCTCGACCTTGTTGATCTTCTTATTCTTCAGAGCATCAAGATAAGCAGCTTCCTTGATCTCGACACCCGTGATATGTCCTACGAAGCCCGCGAAAGAGAGCGTTGTCGAACCCGTGCCGCAGTATGTATCTATGCATACCTCATCGCCGTTAAACTCCGCGAGCCTTATCGCCTCCGAATAAAGGATCTGCGCCTGCTCGTGATTTGACTGCATGAAGGAATCTGCTGATACCCTGAATTTCTTTCCGAGGATGATGTCCGTAATATAGCCGCTGCCGGTGACCTTCTTGACCTCATCGCTTCCGAGGATCATGGAATCGTGGCGTTTGTTGATGTTGATAAGGAGCGTCGTTATCTCGGGATGGAGCCTTAACAGTTCGTCGGTAAAGGCCTTCTTTTTCTTAAAATAGGTGCTTCCGATGATCAGGACGACCATGATCTCGCCGGTCGCATCAGCTGTCCTTACAAGGACTCTTCTGAGGTCACCCTCACCTTTTACTTCGTTATAAATGCTGATCTTCAGACGCTCTGCGATCTCAGCGCAGTCCCTTATGATCGCCGTCGCTTTCTTATTCTCGATAAAACATGTATCAGTCTCAACGATGCGGTGCGAGCCTGATTCATAAGGACCGCAGATTACGCGGCCGTTCCTGAGCCTCTTAAAAGCTGAATGTACTTTGTTCCTGTAGTACAGAGGCTCTTCGCTGTGATGGATCGGGAGAACTTCGCAGAAAGGTGAGATGAGCTTTTTGACTCTCTTTTCTTTTGCTGCGGATTGCTCGAAATAAGTCTTGCCCGCAAAAGAGCATCCCCCGCACTTTTTCGCGACGGGGCAGCTGTTCCGAACGTTCAGAGCATTGAGCAATCTGCTCTTGTCAGTCTCTTTCTGAGGCTTCATCAGGCCTGCCTTCCAGCGTTATCGACAACGTGCTTTAAAAGGATCGCTGTCGTAATAGATCCGACTCCTCCCGGTACAGGTGTAACAGCATCAGCTATCTCCGATACCTTCTCATAATCAACGTCTCCGCAGAGCTTGCCTTCCTCATCGACGTTCATTCCGACGTCGATAACGATCTGGCCGGGCTTAACGAACTTCTCGGTGATCATTTTCGCTACGCCGCAGCATGCAACAATAATGTCTGCGTTTCTGCATTCTTCTTCGA
Source organism: Oscillospiraceae bacterium (assembly GCA_902780785.1). GTDB lineage: Bacteria > Bacillota > Clostridia > Saccharofermentanales > Saccharofermentanaceae > Saccharofermentans. Next base: position 103,510 of record CACZGS010000004.1, read on the forward strand.
TATTGACCGTCTTCGTATGGCAAACGGTAACGGTGGCATTTGCAGTTGTAAGAAGGAGCGCTGCAGGCTTGCCGATAACAAGGCTTCTGCCTACTACCGTAACCTTCTTGCCCTTTGTCTCGATCTGATAGTGCTTGATCAAGGCCATAACGGCTTCAGCCGTGCAGGGCGCAGCAGCATCCGGAACACCTGCAAGGACATTTTCCATGTTTCTGATATCCATGAAATCGGAGTCCTTGCCGGGATCGATCGTCCTTCTCATATGCTCATCGGACAATCCCTTCGGCAAAGGTCTGAACACGAGGATTCCGTGAACCTTGGGATCGTTATTGATGCCGTCAAAAGTCTTATCCAGTTCTTCCTGAGAGACACCTGCATCTACTGCAGTTACTTCAACTTCAACGCCTGCCGATTCGAAGCGCTTGAGGACGCCTCTCTCATAAGCCAGGTCATCTTCTCTCGCACCGACACGAAGGATAGCGAGCTTGGGGCTTACACCCTTGCCCTTCAGTTCTTCAACCTTAACCTTGATCTCTTCAACGATCTTGTCTGCAACTTCCTTGCCGCCTAATCTCTGCATTCTTATTACCCGCCGATCAAAACCTTTTTTACTTCCGCATAGACTCTGGTGCAGATCTCAGATGTCTCATCAACCAAAGCATCTGTCTTCTTGTTCAGGTCTTCTGCATAACTTCTGTCCTTCATGGACTTTGTGTTGATATATACGTTCATCGCAGCACCCTTTGAAGCCGTATCACAAGCTGCTGCTGCAACTCCGACGTCGCTTATAGCAAGTCTGGAACCGATAACTGCAAGGCGCTCCAAGATCTTTGCTGTCTCATTTGCCTTAACAACAACTTCGTAAGGAGCCGTGCTCGCATCCTTTAAGACAGCTTCAAGGATCTCGTCTCTTCCTTCCTGTTCCTTGGGAATGGAATATGCTTTTGCGAGGGGCGCGAAAACCTCCTCGTCCTTCTCACCCAATGCCTCAAACTCTTTTACAAGAGCTCCGCACTTGGCGATAGTCTTTTCGATCTCTTCCTGATATTCAGCGTACTTCTTCTTGCCGCTCGTAAGGTTGCCTACCATTGAGCCCAAAGCTGCAGCGATGCCGCCGCAAACTGCCGATGCTCCGCCGCCTCCGGGTGTCGGTGCGCCTGAAGCAAGTTCTGTCAAAAATACATCTACTGTTCTGTTTTCCATAATTCCTGGAACTCCTGAATCCTTATTACTCTCTTATTCTACTCGATATCATCTGATTAAGTCAGTCTACAATATGGTAAATATCCTGACTGATAAATGACTGCATTTATTCGTATTGCGGAGTAATGGCAGATGTTATAATGGTTTTGCAGATATGGGTTTTGAAAAGCATCTTGTTTTTCCGGGAAATCACTTAACATGAATCGCATAAATGATAAGAAAGAACCATTGATCGCCATTGTAATCGTAATGGCTTTGTTTGTCATTTCAGCCGGATGGGTAAACGGAAGAATGGCCGGCACTTTTTATGTAAGTCAGCTTCGGACGGATATCACACTTGCAGAAACAATTACCGTCTATGAGTATGAATTGATCAATCCTGCTTTGGAAATTGATAAAGTATTAAGCGGAGAAGAGTATGAACCGGTAGAACGTGACCTTGAAGAAGAATATCGTAAAGTACCGAAAGTGAATATTCCGGTCGGATCAACATCAAGAGTGTTCGAGATTTTCGAATTCTATTATCTGCGCAATCCGGATATGTTTACTGTCAAAAAGCCTTCTGCCCATAGCATCCGCGCTGTTTTTAATATCAGTGATGATAAGAGTGTTCATGTGACCTTCACGGATGGTAAGGAAAGACTTCAGTCACCGGGCAACTATGTTGATATCAGCAAACTGGAATCATCTTCAGAATTAATTGCAGCTTACGATGAAGCCCTTGATGACTGGTTTATTAATTGGAACAGATGCCAAAAAGCCGGAGTAATAATCGGTGTGATCGTTGCGGCTTTGATTTCCCTCGGCTTTTACCTCGCCAAGCGTGGATTTGAGAGTGTTCGGAATTCTACGCTGTTCGGTTTTTCGATCACCATCATAATCCTGTGCTTTCTGAACCTCCTGTTTGTTCTGGCATATTTATTTCCAAATATGAAGTAACGTATGAAAAATAAAAAGGCGGTCACTGACCGCCTTCGTTATTTACTGAATAATTCGTTTTATCGCTTTGATCTTCATCATGTCGAGCTTACCGTAAACTACTTTACCTCTGGTAGCCGATGCATGGATTACCTGACCGTCGCCGACATAGATCGCAACGTGGCCGCAGTAGCTTCCGTAGTCATAACAGATGACATCACCCGGTTTGAGATCGCTTCGCGGTACCTTTACGCCCGATTTGTTCATGATCGACGTAGCGCCGTGCGGTAAGGAAATACCGACCTGAGCGTAGCAGTACATTACGAGGCCGGAGCAGTCAATACCCTTGGATGACGAGCCACCGAATTTGTACTTAACGCCGAGCATCGATTCTGCAATTGCTACGATACTGTCGCCGTTCTTACCGCTGATCTTCGGGAGCTTCTTGGTGTTGCCGTACTTTGTACCGCCACCGCTGCTTGAAGGCTTGGTTGTCGGCTTGGGCGTAGGAGAAGGTGTGGGCGTCGGCGGTGGATTTGTTGTCGTATAAGACTTATAAACATATCCTGTCTTACCGCTTGTAGTCTTTACCTTGTACCATTTATCACCGACGATCGCGCTGCAGTAAAGCTTTGCGTCCTGGTTAACAACTGCAACCTGTTCTGCATTTGTGGAAGGCTCTTTTCTTACAACGAGGCTTCCTGTATCTACCCATACTGTTCTGTCGACTTTGACAGAGACCATTGTATCCTGAATTGAATTTGTGAGGACGAATCCTTCCTTGCCTGCTTCTGTCCTGATCCTTGACCATGTGTCGCCGACACCTGTTCTGGTAACTTCCTGACCTAAGTGGAGTGATACCAGGGTCTTGGAATCCATATTGGGCTTCTCTTTGAGAATGGACTGGTTAGCTCTTACATAGTATGTGGATTCGTCAGGTGCAAAGCATGCAGGATCCAAAAGTTCGATAGGAAGATTGGAGCTGTCATACTGCTGTGTTACGACAAAGCTCGGAATGTCTGAATAAGTTGAAGTTCCGGATGTCTGCTCTGTCTTTGTGCCTTCCGGTGTCTCACCGGGTTCAACTTCACCGGCGTCATCTCCATAGTCAGCACTGACGAGCTGGTCGACACTGTCTACAAGGGCCCAGTCCTCGATAACGACTTCGCCGCTGTCGATAGTCTGAACGCCGAAAGTATTCTTATAAGCACGTGCAACAACAAGGTTGGGTGTCATGCCTTCACGGAGACCCAACGGGAAGCAGATCATAGGAAGGGCAACGAAAATGCCCGTAGCAATGGTAAGTATATGCTGCTTTCTATTATGTCTTAAAACTAACTTCTTCATATATCTCCGCGCTCGAAAACAATACTACTCAATAATTATACTATCTATATTTGGGGCATTTTGTGGCAATTCTCAGGCTCGAAAACCCCGCTTTGCCTAAAAACACCCGTGTTTTGCATACAAAAACGCCGGAGGAGCATACCCCTCCGGCGTTATTATAAACTTTGGGGACCCGCAGTTGGTTTACAATTGCGGGACAAAGTAATTACTTCTTGTCCTTGAGACCGTCAGCTTCGAGCTGTGACTCCAAGCGGTCCTGCTCATCGAGGAGCTCGTTGCGAGCCTGGATCTGATCAAGGTAGTCGTTAGCGAAGAGCTCTGAATCGCTCTCTGCTTCACCGTACTCGTGACCTGTAATGAGCTTGCTGTTTGCCTTGATAACAGGAACAGCTGTGATGTCGCTGTGAGCCTTGATACCGGTACCTGCAGGGATGAGCGCACCGATGATGACGTTCTCCTTGATACCGATGAGCGGATCGACCTTGCCCTTGATAACAGCATCTGTAAGTACCTTTGCTGTTTCCTGGAAGGATGCAGCTGACATGAAGGAGTCGGAAGCGCTTGCGGCCTTAGCGATACCGAGGAGGATCGTCTTGCCGTTAGCGGGTCTCTTACCCTGCTCTTCGCAGTCTCTGTTTCTGGAAATGAAGTTATACCAGTCAACAGTTGTACCTGTCATGAAGCCTGTATCACCCGGATCGTCGATCTGGACTCTTCTCATCATCTGCTTTGTGATGATCTCGATGTGCTTATCGTTGATGTTTACACCACCACCTGTGTAGTAAACCTTTGTGATCTCAGAGATGATGTACTTCTGAACAGCACGGATATCCTTAACTCTGAGGATCTCCTTAGGATCGATCTTACCGTCGATGATCTGATCGCCGGCTTCGATTACCTGACCGTCAGTAACTGTAAGTGTTGCGTGAGAAGGAACCTTGTATTCCATCTTCTCGATCGGGTTGCCCTTAGCATCCTTGATCGGCTCAACACCCTCATCGTATACAGGTGTTACAACGATTGTCTTTTGCTTTGTCTTCTCATTCTCAACGATCTTAACAGAACCGGGAACGGAAGAGATGATACCGTGACCCTTAGGATCTCTTGCTTCGAAGATCTCGGTAACTCGAGGGAGACCCTGTGTGATATCTTCACCGGAAGCAGCGATACCACCGGAGTGGAACGTTCTCATCGTAAGCTGTGTACCAGGCTCACCGATTGACTGAGCTGCGATGATACCTACAGCTTCACCGACTGCAACAGGACGGCCTGTAGCAAGGTTGATACCGTAGCACTTGGAGCAGACGCCTCTTCTGGAGCGGCAGTCAAATACTGATCTGATCTTGAGCTTGCCAAGGTCTTCGATCTGCTGTCTGGAAAGGATCTTGCCTGCAGCCTCAGCCTCAGCAACCTTTGCAGCAACCTTCTTTTCGCGCTCTGCAAGCTTCTCAGGTGTCTCAGCACCCTTGATCTTAACGGAATCCTTAACAGCCTGTCTTGCTTCGTTAGCTTCCTTCTTAGCGATCTCTACTGACTTGCAGATATCTTCTGCCTTGAGAGCATCGATAAGCTCGTTCTTCTTAACGATAACTTCGCCAGTCTGATAGTTGATGATGTCTTCAGCAGCATAACGGCCATAGAGACGGTCGTTAAGGGACTTGATGACGTTGGTGTGCTTGTTGGAAACCTCTGTGATCTCCTTAACCCATGTGAAGTCATCAGTACCGCAGTCTTCCTCAGTAACAACAACTGCCTGAGCAACGTCAACGAGACGTCTTGTAAGGTAACCGGACTCAGCTGTCTTAAGAGCTGTATCGGAGAGAGCCTTACGCGCACCGTGTGAGGAAATGAAGAACTCGAGCACATTCATACCTTCACGGAGGTTGGACTTGATCGGGATCTCGATGGTGTTACCTGTCGTATCCTGCATAAGTCCACGCATACCTGCGAGCTGCTTGATCTGGTTGTTGGAACCACGGGCACCGGAGTCAGCCATCATTCTGATCGGGTTGTAGATGTCGAGGTTGTCCATCAACGCCTTTGTGATGTTGTTTGTAGTCTCAGACCAAACCTTTGTAACCTCGTTGTGACGCTCTGTCTCTGTGAAGAATCCTTCTTCAGCAGCTTCGTTGATCTCTTCAACTCTCTCGTCACCTTCAGCGATCATCTTATCCTTGATGTCAGGGATGATCATGTCTTCGATACCGATGGAGATACCGGAGATCGTGGAGAATCTGTAACCCATAGCCTTAACGTCATCGAGAAAGATAGTTGTTCTCTCGAGGCCGTGTGTAGCGATGCACTTAGCGATGATCTTCTCGAGCTTCTTCTTACCGAGAGCGAACTCGAACTTGGATTCAGCATCAGGATTCTTCTCCTTAGCTGCTGCAGCCTTGGCCTTCTGATCAGCCAGTCTGGGGAAGTCGATCTCGAGCTTCAAGTGGTTCTCAGGCTTTGTTCTGTCAACAAATCCGAGATCCTGAGGAACGATCTGGTTGAAGATGAATCTACCGAATGTGGATTCAACAAGACCTGTCTCAACCTTACCGTTGATCTCTCTGGAGATACGGACCTTGATCATGCTGTGGAGCGTGATCTGGTGCTCGTCATATGCCATCTGAGCCTCGTCGATAGAGGAGAATACCATACCCTCACCCTTATCGTTTTCTACTTCCATTGTGAGGTAGTAGCAGCCGAGGATCATATCCTGTGTAGGAACTGTAACCGGCTTACCGTCCTGAGGCTTCAAGAGGTTGTTTGTAGAAAGCATGAGGAATCTAGCCTCTGCCTGAGCCTCTGCAGAAAGCGGTACGTGAACAGCCATCTGGTCTCCGTCGAAGTCTGCGTTAAAGCCTGTGCAGACGAGCGGATGGAGCTTGATAGCACGACCTTCTACGAGTACAGGCTCGAATGCCTGGATAGAAAGTCTGTGGAGTGTAGGAGCACGGTTCAGGAGTACCGGATGATCCTGAATGATCTCTTCGAGGATATCCCATACTTCAGGAACTCTTGCGTCTACCTGTCTTCTTGCTGTCTTGATATTGAGCTTGTCGTTGATCTCAACGAGCTTCTTGATTACGAAGGGCTTGAAGAGCTCTAATGCCATCTCCTTAGGGAGACCGCACTGATGCATCTTAAGCTCAGGTCCTACGATGATAACTGAACGTCCGGAGTAGTCTACACGCTTACCCAAGAGGTTCTGTCTGAAACGGCCCTGCTTACCCTTGAGCATGTCAGAGAGTGACTTGAGTTGTCTGTTGCTTGTAGCAGATGTGGATCCCTTAACAGGTGTGCCGTGACGGCCGTTGTCGATCAAAGCGTCAACAGCTTCCTGGAGCATTCTCTTCTCGTTACGAACGATGATCTCAGGAGCGCCTAAGTCGAGGAGCTTCTTAAGACGGTTGTTTCTGCCGATAACTCTTCTGTAAAGATCGTTAAGATCTGAAGTAGCATAACGGCCGCCGTCCAAAGGTACCATCGGACGGAGTTCCGGAGGAAGTACAGGGATAACGTCAAGGATCATCCACTCGGGCTTGTTGCCGGAAGCCTTGAAAGCTTCTGCGATCTCGAGTCTCTTGTTGATCTTGAGTCTCTTCTGTGTGCTTACGGAACCGACCTTCTCTTCCTGGAGCTGAGTGATGATCTCGTCGATGTTGATCTCAGCCAAGAGTTCCTTGATAGCCTCGGCACCCATCTTTGCAACGAAAGAATCCTTGCCGCACTTCTCTTTTACGCTCTTGAAGATATCTTCAGTAATAATGTCGTACTTATTAAGACCTGTCTCAACACTGTTGCCGGGATCGATTACGATGTACTTGGAATAGTAAAGTACGCTCTCGAGCTGCTTAACTGTGAGGTCAAGCAATGTACCGATCTTTGAAGGCTGTGTCTTGAAGTACCAGATGTGAGATACAGGTGTAGCAAGCTGGATGTGACCGAGTCTCTCACGGCGAACTGTGTTCTTTGTGACTTCGACTCCGCACTTATCGCAGATCATGCCCTTGAATCTGATCTTCTTGTACTTACCGCAGCGGCATTCCCAAGACTTTGTAGGTCCGAAGATCTTTTCGCAGAAAAGACCGTCGACCTCAGGTCTCTGAGTACGATAGTTGATGGTCTCAGGCTTCTTAACTTCGCCGTGTGACCAGCTCTTGATAACCTCAGGAGATGCAAGCTGAATACTTATTTTTGTAAGATGATTCTGATCATTCATATCTATCTTTTATCTCCTTTACATGTCTTCGTCATCGCCAGCGAAATCGTCAACAAAGTCGCCGTCTTCTTCCTTGATGTTTCCGAGCTCGTCAGCCTCTACGAAGCCTTCGCTGAAGATATCGGAAGGAGACTCTGCATCTTCACCGTCGAGTGAAGCTCTTGTTGTCTCGTCCATCTCGCTGTATGTGTCGAATGACTGTCTGTCCTCAGCAATATATTCCTTATCGTCAGTATATGTGCGGACATCAAGTGCCAACGCCTTAAGCTCGTTAACAAGGACATTGAAGGACTCAGGGATACCCGGTTCAGGAATGTTCTTGCCGCGGATGATGGCGTCATATGTCTTTGAACGGCCTTCGATATCGTCGGACTTAACTGTGAGGATCTCCTTGAGAGTATGAGCAGCACCATAAGCTTCGAGTGCCCAAACTTCCATCTCACCGAATCTCTGTCCGCCGAACTGGGCTTTACCACCCAAAGGCTGCTGTGTAACGAGTGAGTAAGGTCCTGTGGATCTAGCGTGCATCTTATCGTCAACTAAGTGGTGCAGCTTCATGTAGTACATGATACCTACTGTTACTCTGTTCTCGAAAGGTTCACCGGTACGTCCGTCGTAAAGGACTGTCTTACCGTCCTTATCGATGCCTGCGAGCTCGAAAGCATCAGCGATGTCGTTCTCGTTTGCACCGTCGAATACAGGTGTTGCGATCTTCCAGTTGAGTGCCTTGGCAGCACGGCCGAGGTGTACCTCGAGGAGCTGACCGATGTTCATACGGGAAGGAACGCCCAACGGGTTCAAGCAGATATCGAGTGTTGTACCGTCAGGTAAGAAAGGCATATCCTCTTCAGGAAGTACTCTGGAGACGACACCCTTGTTTCCGTGACGTCCTGCCATCTTATCGCCGATGGAGAGCTTTCTCTTCTGAGCGACATAAACGCGGACTCTCTTATCTACGCCGTTCTTGAGGTTGCCGTTTGTATCCTTTGTGGAAACAACTACGTCAACAACTACGCCGGAACCGCCGTGAGGAACGCGCTTTGAAGTATCCTTTACTTCTCTTGCTCTCTCGTTGAAGATTGCCTTGTAAAGTCTCTCTTCTGCTGTCTGGTCTGTCTCGCCCTTAGGTGAAACCTTACCAACGAGGATATCTCCGTCCTTAACTTCGGCACCGATCATGACGATACCGTTCTCGTCCAAGTTGGAGAGAGCATCGTCACTTACGTTCGGAACTTCTCTTGTGATCTGCTCAGCACCGAGCTTTGTCTCACGTGCTTCGCACTCATGCTCTTCGATATGGATAGATGTATAAACATCATCTCTTACGATTCTCTCATTTACGAGAACAGCGTCCTCGTAGTTATAACCTTCCCATGTTGTGAATCCGATGAGAACGTTACGTCCGAGAGCAAGCTCACCGTTGTCTGTAGCAGGACCGTCTGCGATAGTATCGCCGGCCTTTACCTTGTCGCCGATGGCAACGATAGGACGCTGGTTGATGCATGTGCTCTGGTTGGATCTCTGATACTTAGCGAGCATGTAGGTGTCTACTGTGCCCTCGGCTGTTGTAACTTCGATCTTGTCTGATGCAACGAAGGATACGACACCGTCGTGGGATGCAACGATACATACGCCGGAGTCCTTAGCTGCACGGTATTCCATACCTGTTCCGATGATAGGTGCCTCAGGCTTGATGAGAGGTACTGCCTGACGCTGCATGTTGGAGCCCATGAGGGCACGGTTAGCGTCGTCGTTACCAAGGAACGGGATAAGTGATGTGGATACGGATACGAGCTGCTTAGGAGATACGTCCATGTAGTCGACCTGTTCAGGATCAAGCTGCAGGAACTGGTCTAAGTAACGGCATACGATCTTCTTGCCGATGAAACGGCCGTCCTCATCGATAGGCTCGTTAGCCTGAGCGATGTTGAACTCATCCTCTTCGTCAGCGGACATGTAAACAACTTCGTCAGTTACTCTTAAGTTCTCCTTATCGAACTTTCTGTAAGGAGTCTCAATGAAACCGTACTTGTTGATACGTGCATAGATAGCCAGGGACGTCATAAGACCGATGTTCTGACCTTCCGGTGTCTCGATCGTACACATACGTCCATAGTGTGTAGGGTTGATATCACGGACTTCCATTGAAGCTCTCTCACGGGAGATACCGCCGGGACCCAAAGCTGAAAGTCTTCTCTTGTTCGTAAGCTCAGCGAGCGGGTTGTTCTGGTCAGCGAAAGCTGAAAGCTGTGATGATCCGAAGAACTCTCTGAATGCAGCGCTCAAAGGTCTTGTGTTAACGAGGCTTGTAGCCGTAACAACTTCGCCTTCCTTGCTGGAGATCTGAGAGATCCTGTCTCTTGTATTCTTCTCGACTCTCTGGATACCTGTACGGAGCTGGTTCTGGAGGAGCTCGCCTACAGACTTAACTCTACGGTTGCCCAAGTGGTCGATGTTGTCGATTCTGCCGACGCCTCTGTGCAGTCCGATGTAGTAGGAAACGAATGCATAGATATCGTCAACTGTGAGGTTCCTGGGCATAAGGTCTTCCTTACGCTCAGCCATAGCTGCCTCAAGTCTTGAAGCAATGTCTGTCTTGCTCTCAGCCTTGACCTGCTCAATGATCTCTCTCAAGATGCTTGCTCTAACCTTCTCGTTAATGCCTGTTCTTGCGAGGTCGAACTTCTTGAACTCAGCCTTTGTGATGCTGTTAGCAATGAAAGCCTCAGCGTCTACTCTGCCGTTGCCGATGACCTTGAGAGGTACATCTTCGAACTCATCCTCATCAGCTGCGCGAACGAGCTTTCTGGGGAAGATCTGTACGGCCATAACGCCGGAATCTTCGATCTTAGCTGCGATCTCTTCTGTGATGACGGTGTTCTTCTTGCAGATGAGCTCACCATCTTCAGTAACTACGTTGTCAGCTGTCTTGCTTCCGATGATTCTTGCGGAAAGCTCGAACTTCTTGTTGACCTTGTAGATACCTACTCTCTCGAGGTCGTATCTTAAAGAATCGAAATATGTCTTGTTGAGGATGTTCTTCGCATTATCAACTGTGAAGGGCTCGTTGTTACGAACCTTCTTGAAGAACTCCTGGAATGCTGCTGTCTGAGGATCAGAAGCATTTCTTGTCTCGTCCTTCTCAAGTGTCATTCTGAGGCACTCTTCATCACCGAACATGTTGATGATGTCCTCGTCTGTAACGAGGCCTAAGCATCTCAGGAATACTGAGAGGGAGATCTTGTGGGATTTATCTACGACGATATAGATAAGGTTGTATTCGTCAGGATCGTTGTTTGCGTCGGGAGCGCCGGCAGCCTTAAGGGCTCTCTCCTTAGCATTAAGCTTGCTCTCCTTCTCATCTTCTTCGATGAGGATCCATGAACCTCTGTAAGGGATAAGTTCTGCAGAAAGCAATCTGTTGCCCATCTTTGATCTCATCTCGGAATAATAAGCTCCGGGAGATCTTACGATCTGATTGATTACTACACGCTCAGCGCCGTTGACAATAAATGTACCCTGATCAGTCATGATAGGGAAATTGCCGACGAAAGCGGTCTCGTCAGTTACTGTTCCGTCAATCTTGTTATGGAGTCTGAGCTGGATGCTCAAGGGTGCTGCATAGTTACTGTCGTTCTTCTTGCAGCTGTCAATAATTGCGGACTTGGAAAGCTTAACGGGAGTCTTGGACTCCTTACTCTTCTTACCCTTGCCGTCCTTCTCCTTGCCTGTGGGATCACAGGGATTCTCAGAATCGAAAATCTTACCGACAAAATAGACCTCGTACTTGCCCTGATCATCAGTAATCGGAGATACTTCATCGAAGATCTGCTGCATACCTTCGTCGATGAACCACTGATAAGACTGCTTCTGGTTCTCGATAAGGTTAGGCACCTCAATTACTTCTTTGATCTTGGAATACGACTGTCGCTCTGTCTTGCCTTGTTTTACGGAATGGACCATTGTTAACGAATCACCTCACACAAAGCTTAAAAACACATGGTTTAAGCGGTTTCTTGGTTGAAAAGCATTTTTATTTACCATAAAAATCCTCTTCCGTCAAGAGAAATAGGCATAGTTGCCCAAACCCATTACGACGCAGTAAAGAATTATATAGAAGGAAACAAATTTTGTCAACAACTTTTTTCGTGCGCCGTGGGGCAAATCTGTTTAATTTATCATATTGTGATTTTTGCGCCTGAAATCACATTTCGAAAAGAAGACCCCTTAGAGCTCACCACAGGCTCAAAGGGGTCTTCTTCAGGTTATATGCCGTGTAATCAATTAACAGTTTGAAAGGAAGTTCTCCAGCATCTTCTTGCCGTCGGGAGTCAGGATCGACTCCGGGTGGAACTGGACGCCGTAGATCGGATAGTCGCGGTGCTTTACGGCCATGACTTCTCCGTCATCGGCAACGGCGGTTATCTGCAGGCACTCAGGGATCGTGTCGCGGTCAGCCGCAAGCGAGTGGTAGCGTGCGACCTTGGTACGCTCGCCGATCCCCCTGAACAGAGGGCAGAGTGCGTAGAGGCCGACATCGGACTGCTTGCCGTGCATCAGGTGCTCGGCATAAGTGATCGTGGCGCCGTACGCCTTGCAGATCGCCTGGTGGCCTAAACAGACGCCCAATACCGGAATGTCATGTATAGAAGCTGCCACGTCGCAGATGATGCCTGCATCCTCAGGCCTTCCCGGGCCGGGTGAGAGGATGATGTGATCCGGCTTAAGTGTCCTGATCTCCTCTACCGTCATCTCGTCATTTCTGATGACCTTAATGTCGGGATTGATCTCCCCTATCATCTGATAGAGGTTATATGAAAAGCTGTCGTAGTTATCTATAAGAAGTATCATCTCTTATACCTCCTCTGCGAGCGATAAAGAATTGAGGACGGCCCTTGCCTTGTTGAGGCACTCCTCGTATTCCTTCTCAGGAACCGAATCGGCTACGATGCCTGCGCCGCTCCTGACAAATACCTTGCCGTTCTTCTTGTAGGCGATACGGATGGCGATACATGTATCCATGTTGCCCGTGAAGTCGATATAGCCGATGGCGCCGCCGTAAATGCCGCGCTTGTTGTTTTCGAGCTCTCCTATGAGCTGGCATGCGCGGATCTTCGGAGCTCCTGACAGGGTTCCTGCGGGAAGCACTGCCTCAACGGCATCCAGGGCATCGTGCTTCGAATCGATCTTGCCGCGTACAGTCGAACCGATATGCATAACGTGTGAATAACGCTCGATGCTCCTGAGCTTCTCTACTTCCACAGAGCCGAATTCAGAGATCTTGCCAAGGTCGTTACGGCCTAAGTCAACGAGCATATTGTGCTCTGCAAGCTCTTTCTCGTCAGCAAGGAGCTCTTCTTCAAGTCTCTTGTCCTCCTCTTCCGTCTTTCCTCTGGGTCTTGTGCCTGCAAGAGGGAATGTGTGAAGGATCCCGTCTTCGAGCTTAACCAGTGTCTCAGGTGAAGCGCCGGCGACTTCGACGTCCGTGCCTGCGAAATAGAACATATAAGGAGAAGGATTAATAGTTCTTAATAATCTGTAAGTATTAAGAAGGCTTCCTTCGTAAGGCGCGGAAAGGCGGTTCGAGAGTACGATCTGGAAGATGTCGCCCTCGTGGATGTAGTTCTTGGCCTTCTCGACCATCGCGCAGTATTCTTCCTTGGAGAAAAGGGGCGTAACTTCGCCTAAGAGCCTGCCTTCCGGTTCTTCGGATTTCGCGCCGTTCTTAAGAAGACCGATCAGGGCTTCAAGCTCTTCGGTTGCTTCTTTGTAGCCTTCTTCAATGTTTTCCAGGGACATATTGGATATGAGGATGAGCTTCTGCTTTACGTGGTCGAATGCAATGACCTTGTCGAAGAGCATGAGGTCAACGTCCTTGAAGTTCTCTTCATCCATAACGTCGCACTTTGCGGTGGGTTCGGCATAGGTCAGGTAGTCGTATGAGAAATAGCCGACCAGACCGCCTGTGAATGAAGGAAGGTAATCAAGTCTGGGGCTTCTGAACTTGGACATGATCTCTCTGATGATCTTCGAAGGGTCATCAGTCATCTCGGTCTTGTCGCCGTATGTGATCTCGCCGTTGATGCAGGTGATCTCAAGCTTGGGATCGAAGCCTAAGAAAGTATATCTGCCCCATCGCTCGTTAGCCCAGGCGGACTCGAGCATATAAGCATGTGTGGACGCATTCTTCAGAATGCGGATAGTCTCGATGGGTGTCGTGAAATCTGAGAGGATCTCGCAGCTTACGGGTACGACATCGTACTTGCCTTCAGCAGCGAACGCTCTGACTTCTTCAATTGACGGCACTACTTTCATTTTAAGTCACCTCCGGCTTCTTATCTTTTGCCGGGGCAATAAAAAACGCCCTCTGACAAAAGACCTTCTGATCTTTTAGTCAAGGACGAATAAACTCTTTATCCGCGGTGCCACCTTGATTCACGGTCTGACCCGTGCGCTTAGCAAGATACCAACATATCTCCGGCTTCTTACGCGTGCCTTACGTCGCAATATACTTGGGAATTCCCTTTCCTCTGCGCCCTCCGGAGTCCATTCGCTTAAGGTCCTTGCTGTCCGGATCTCACCACCCCGGGCTCTCTTTGAACGGTTTCCTTTAAGTTACTCACTCTCCGTCAACGGTTTGAAACTGACATAAAAATACAATAGGTTTAGTAGGTTGTCAATCAGGAGTGAAATAAAAAGGGGTTATCTCTTTTCGAGACAACCCCTTGAAAATACCTGATTATCAGTCAGATCAAGGAATGTATGTGATCGTAACTTCCCTGAGTTCTCCGTTTGTATAATCGAAAGAATATCTGTTGGAGTTCATGAACTTTGTACCCTTCTTTGTCCACTCAAGGGTGTCATAAATGTACTTCGGGTTATCTTCATTGTGATACGTTCTGCCTGTAGGTTCACCTGCATTAGCCTTGAGCTGATCCATTGTAAGGTCGAGAGGGAAATCGAAAGTAACGAAATCCTGTGTCTCGCCATCCTTTACAAGAGTTGTCTTCTTGTAGAGGATCTCGTTGATATAGCACTCGTTCATCGGCTTGCCGGAATCTGTCTCGTTGAATACCTGGATCCAAACATAGTATCCCTTTACGCCGGGATTGAGCTTAATGTAAGAAGACTGATACTTAGACTTGAGATTGTTCTTAGCATCCTCGAGCTCACCGTCCTCGAAAGGAACGCCGTCATCGATAAGATCCTGAAGTGTTGTCTTTCCGAGTGTGTACTTCTTACCCTTGATGTAGAAGTTCATCTCGTCGAAGTTAACATAAGAAGCACCGGAAGGAGCAACGCCGCTGGCTGTTGTACCGTCGCCGGATGTCTCAGACTCAGAAGTAGTAGTTGTTGTAGGAGCTTCTGTCTCAGACTCAGTTGTTGTAGGAGCTTCTGTCTCTGTCTCAGTTTCTGTGGGAGCTGCAAGTTCCTTGTCGTCGAATTCGAACTCGTCAGGCTTCTTTGCGTTCCATGTAACTGTTACCTCAAGTGTTCCGTCCTTGGAGATCAAAACCCACTCTGCTTCCTTTTCATCGTCGGAAACGTCCTCAGAGTCAACCTTGAAGTCCATGTCATACTCTTCTGCTGCAGCTTTCTTTACATCGCTCTTGGAAGGTACTTCAACCTTCTTAGCGCATGAAGCGAATCCGAGCAATACGGAAAGGCAGAGAATGAGAGCTAAAACCTTTTTCATTGATTTATCCTCCTTATCCATGTATAAAGGCTTTTTTATAATATTCCTAAATTAAAAAAGATACAGTATACAAAATAAACTAAAAGGCTGCCTCGTATGAGACAGCCTCTTGGTTATTGACGTTAATTTTCCCGCCTATCAGGGAATGTATGTCATGTAGAAGTTCGTGAGCTTACCGTTATAGAACTGGAAGTTGTAGTAGTTGTAGTTCATGTACTTCGTACCCTTCTTTGTGTACCTGAGGTAATCTGCTACAAAATCCGGATCATCATCATTGTGATAAGGCTCTTCGTTAGGTTCGCCGGAATTAGCCTTAAGATCTTCGATAGTTAAGGTCTTGAACGGGAAGTCGAATGTAAGGATGTTCTGGTCTGCCATGTTGGACTGGCCGTATACAGAGATCTCATTTACATAGCACTCGTTCATAGGCTTGCCTGAATCTGTATCGTTGAATACGCTTACAGTTACATACCAACCGTCAGCGATATCAAGCTTCATGCCGCCTGACTGATACTTGGACTTAAGGTTGTTCTTTGCATCCTCAAGCTCGCCTTCCTTGAAAGGAACGCCGTCATCGATAAGATCCTGGAGTGTTACCTTGCCCAATGTGTACTTCTTACCGTTGATGTAGAAGTTCATCTCGTCGAAGTTAACATACTTAGCTCCGGAAGGATTCGGATTACCGCCGCCGCCGTTGTCTGAAGAAGGTGTTGTTGCTTCAGTTGTTGTGGTGGTTGTAGGATCTTCCTCTGTTGTTGTAGGTTCCTCTGTTGTGGTTGTGGGGGTAGAAAGTTCCTTGTCGTCGAACTCGAACTCGTCGGGCTTTTTAGCATTCCAGGTAACTGTTACCTCGAGTGTGCCGTCCTTGGAGATCAATACCCACTCTGCTTCTTTCTCATCATCGGAAACATCCTCTGAATCGACTTTGAAGTCCATGTCATACTCTTCTGCTGCAGCTTTCTTTACGTCGCTCTTTGAAGGTACCTCAACCTTCTTTGCACAGGATGCAAATCCGAGCACCATAGAAAGTGTCAGGAGAAGTGCCAAAATCTTTTTCATTGATCTGTCCTCCTTATTACCCATGTATTTAGGCGGTTTTATAATATCGCGAAAACGGGAAAATAACAAATATATTATAAAAATAACAAGGGCTGCCTCATTTTCGAGACAGCCCTTTAATATATAAATTAGTTTACTATATTAGTAGATAAGGTATCTGCAAAGACCGGCGTTGATAACATAACCGTAGTTGCCTGAGTTCTCGAGGTTTGCATTCCAGTCAGTGAAGTTGGAAGCGATCATGTCGTTTCTGATGGTTACTTCCCATGCAGGTCTTGCTGCCTCAAAGTAGAATACATAAACTGTCTGCTTATCTTCGGAAGCAATGATGTAAACGTCACCCTGCTTACGCTCATCTTCGAAGAGCCACTTACCGGCTTCAACTACTGAAGGATCGACCGGGTCGTCTTCCGTAGATACGAAGTATTCTGCATTCTGAACGTTGTAGCCGCCCTCGAGCTTATCGTTGAGGTTAGTTGTCTTTTCCTTAACGAGCTTGTAGAAGGAAAGCGGATCCATTCCGCTGGGGCACATTGTCTGTGCATCAGACAGAGTCTTTGTAAGAGCTGCCGCCTTCTCTTCGTCAGTAGCATCACTCTTAACGTCTGTAGAGAGAGTAAGCATTCTGTAAGTAACTGTCTTCTCGTCTCCGTTGTCCTTGTCAGCGATGAAGATTACATATGCGCCGAATTCAGTCTGGATGACCGTCTTGTCACCTGTCTTGGAATCACCGAAGAGATAATCCTTAACTGCAGCGTCCATGTATGTTGCTACGCTGTATGTGAAATCCTTTGTGAATGTAGGGTCTGCATCGTTATTGAATGTGGAGATAGTAGCTTCGTCGCCTGTTCCCTTAACATACTCAAGAACTGCGTCTCTGAAGGATGTGGAATCTTTTGCAGCATCAGCGATCTTGTTTGCAGCCTTAACTGCATCATCCATGCCGATTACCTTTCCGTCCTTGTCTGTTGCAGCCTTGATGAAGTAAAGGTTGTAGTCGAGTGTGCAGTAGATGGAAGTATCTTCGTTATACTTTGCGAGAACTGCCTCATCAGTAGGAATGATAGTAGGATCGAACTGCTTTAAGTAGCTGCCGTACTCATTTACGAGAACCTCACGTGCCGCGAAGTCTGTATAGAGTCTCTTTGTCATACCTGTTCCGTAGAGAGCCTTGAGATAAGACTGTCCGGACGGATATCCGTATAACTTAGCGTAGAGTTCCAATGTCTCAAGATTCTTGGCAGCCAGTTCACGTGCCTTGGAGATATCCATGAATCCGGATTCCTTGGCAGCGCGCTCAACGAGTGTGAGTGTCTTCATCTGGCCTGCAGCTTCTCTGAGAAGAACGTCTCTGTAAGTCTCACCGGTCTCCTGGTTGCTGACAGTATCGAGATTGTCTGAAGTAACCAATCCGTACTGGGAATATGAATCGTAAACTTCCTTGAAGTGGAAATTGGACTCAAGTACAGAGTAGCTCTGAATGTTCTTGCTTGTACCGTCAGCATTATTCTCTGTGATCGTAATGCCCGGAAGAGCCTTGGGAAGTACTCCGGAAATATATGTGAAGAAGCAAGCGATAACAAGAATGACAGCTATTACAACAACTATCATTCCGCCTGAAACGAGCGACTTGTTTGCCTTTCCGGACTTGGTGGTCTTTGCCATCTTGCCTACCTACCTTATTATTTATTTATAAAAAGCACCAAACATTATAATTCGGTGCCCTTAATAATGCAAGGAAGTCGTTCAGGAACATCCACTAAATAGTCGGGTTTTTGGGCGATCAGGTCCTCTTTGGGCATCTTCGTCCAGCCCACGAGCGCAAAATCGCAGCCTGCGTCCCTCGCCGAAAGCAAGTCAGGAAGGGCATCTCCGACATAAAGGACCCTCTTCATGTCACTTATCCCGAGTCTCCTTGCCGCCTCGATGAGAGGATCGCCAAAAGGCTTGGCTCTCTCGGTGGCTTCCCTGAATACCATGTCATCGAAATATTTCCCGAGATCCAAAAGGTCTATGGTGATCATGGCGGAATCCTCCAGTTTGGAGGTGACTATGCCCTGTTTTACTCCGGAAGACCTGATCTTTGCGAGAAAATCATAAACACCGGGAAATACCGGAATGACATTTTCCTTCATTTTTGCGCAGTTATATGCAAGATACTCCTCGATAAGGCGTTCCTGTGTCTTCTCATCATGCATGCGGAAAGTATCCGTTAATGGCTTGCCGATATAGCTCATCAGGTCGGCATCCGTTCTGTCAGTGCCGCCTAAGACTATGTCATATGTGGCTTTCAGGGATTCCATTATCAGAGGGACCGAGTCCTGCAAAGTGCCGTCAAGGTCATAAAGGACAAGGTCGTACTTACTCATCGGACTTGGAGTTCTCCTCTTTGCTGTCTTCTTCGGGATCCTCCGCGGGATTGATGTGGATAAGAACCTTGGCGATGGCATTCTCTTCGACCTTAAGGACCTTGATCCTCAGGTTCTTATAGTTAACGACAGGATGCTCCGTCTCTTCGGGAACGCGGTCAAGCTGTGAGATGACAAGGCCCGCGATAGTGTCGTATTCATCGTCCGTAAGCTCGATATCAAGGACGTCTTCCAAGTCTGAAAGGGTCATGTCGCCCCTTACGATATAGTCGCCGTTAGAGAGCTTAACGAACTCATCAGCCTCATCGTCGAACTCGTCAGTGATGTTTCCTACGAGCTCTTCAAGAATATCTTCGATCGTGGCAATACCCATCGTTCCGCCGTACTCATCGACGATAACGGCCATCTGCATGCCGCAGTTCTTCATCTCGCCGAAGAGGGATGATATCTTACGTGTCTCGTGAACGATAAGAGGCTCTCTTATGAACTTCTCGAGTTTGAAAGGCTTATCCTCCGTGGGAGGCATTATGCCTATGAGGTCTTTTATGTGAAGGATTCCGATGATGTCATCGATCGTATCCTTATAAACAGGGATTCTGGTAAACTTCTCTTCCCTTGCGACGCGCATGACTTCATCGTAATCAGCGTCGATCGGGAGCGAGACGATCTTCTTCCTGTGCGTCATGATCTCGGATACTTCCGTGTCGTTGAACTCGAAAACATTCTCGATCATCTCTTTCTCGGTATCTTCGATATTGCCGGACTCGGAACCTACGTCGACCATCATACGGATCTCTTCCTCAGTTACAGGCTTGTCGGTCTGGTTGGGATCGATCCTGAAGAGCTTCAGGATGACGTTCGTCGACTGTGTAAGGAACCATACGAAGGGCTTTAAGATCGCACCGAAGAACTTAACGACATTGGCAGCAGCAAAGGCCCACTTCTCGGGCTTGTTCTGGGCAATGCGCTTGGGAACGAGCTCACCCAAAACGAGTGAGAAATAGGATAGGACAATAGTAATTACAACTGTCCAGAGTGACTCCATCCAGGGATGTGCCGAATTGGGATCGACCCACAGCGCAAGCTTACTTGCAAAGCTGTTGGCAGCAAAAGCGGATGATAAGAATCCGGCCAGCGTAACGCCTACCTGGATCGTCGCCAGGAAGTTTCCCGGGTTATCAAGGAACTTGATGACACGGCGCGCTTTCCTGTCGCCCTCTTCAGCAAGCTTATGCATTTTCGCGTCGTTAAGCGAGATGACAGCCATCTCGGTGCCTGAGAAAAAGGCATTAACGAGAACGAAGAATACTACCAGTAAAATGCTTAATAATGTGTCCATTATTTCATTCCGTTAAGAAGATCAATCAATGTCTGTCTAACTACCTGGTGGTCAGCCTTGCCCTTGAGAGCTCTCATGGACTGGCCGATAAGGAATGTGAGGTTCTTCTCTTCACCTGCGAGATAGCCTGATACGGCCTTCTCGTTAGCTGCCAGGATCTCCTTGATAACAGGCTCGATCGCACTTGTATCGGATACCAGCGCAAGGCCGTTATCGGCAATGTATTTCTCAGGATCAGTGCCGTTGAGGAATGCTTCCTCGAGAGCCTTCTGGCCTGACTTGCGGTTGATCTTGCCCTCGTTTACGAGGTTGATGATCTTACCCATGATCTTACCGTCGAAGTCGATATCGCCTGCCAATACCTTAGCATCCTTAGCGAACTTAAGAAGGTCTGTCATGAGCCAGTTGGAGCAGTCCTTAGGGCTTGATGTTACTTCGCATGCGGCCTCGAAAACCTTGACCAATGCGGGCGTTCCCGTGATGATCTCAGCGTCATACTCAGGGAGACCGAGCTCAGATACGTATCTCTCGCGCTTTGCGTCAGCGAACTCGGGAAGCTCTGATCTTACCTTGTCGAGGAACTCCTCTGAGATATTGATCGGCATGAGGTCAGGATCCGGGAAATATTTGTAATCCTGGGCATTTTCCTTGGAACGCATGGAGTATGTGTACTCCTGCTCGTCGTCCCAGCGTCTTGTCTCCTGGATAACCTTGCCGCCTTCCTCAATGAGGTCGATCTGTCTGTCGCGCTCATATTCGATAGCGCGCTCGATCGCCTTGAGGGAAGCGATATTCTTCATCTCAGTCCTGGTGCCGAATTCCTTCTGGCCTACAGGTCTTACTGAGAGGTTAACGTCAGCTCTCATAGAGCCCTCCTGCATCTTGCAGTCGGAGATTCCAAGGTACTGCATAGTATCTCTGAGCTTCTCGAGATATGCGATAACTTCCTCGCCGGATCTGAAATCAGGCTCGGAAACGATCTCAAGGAGCGGAACGCCGCAGCGGTTGAAGTCGACCATCGTCATGCCCGTAACAGGGTCATGAACGAGCTTTCCGGCATCTTCCTCCATGTGGATCTCGTGGATGCCGATGGACTTCATTCCCTTGGAAGTCTTGATGTCAACGTGGCCGTTCCTGCATATCGGGAAATAAAGCTGTGATATCTGATATGCCTTCGGAAGGTCAGGATAGAAATAGTTCTTACGGTCGAACTTGTTGTTTCTTGTTATCTCACAGTTAAGCGCGAGTCCTGCCTTTACGGCATACTCGACTACCTGCTTGTTAAGTGTAGGAAGTGTGCCCGGCATACCGGAGCAGACTTCGCAAACGTGTGTATTGGGCTCGCCTCCGAACTTGGCAGAGCATCCGCAGAAGATCTTGGATTCTGTAGAGAGCTCGCAGTGTACTTCGAGGCCTATTACCATCTCATAATCCTGCATGATCTTAGCCCTCCCCTCTCAAAGCATTTTCCGGAATCTTATTCTCGAATCCCTGATCAGCCGTAGCCTTCTGATAGCTTGAAGCCACGCCGATGATGGTCTCTTCGGAGAATCTCTTTCCCATGATCTGAAGTCCTACGGGGAGGCCTTCGGATGTAAAGCCGCAGGGTACGGACATTGCAGGGATACCGACGATGTTGATGAGTACCGTGCAGATATCGCCCAAGTACATCTTCAAAGGATCTGACAAGCTCTCGCCCTTCTTGAGAGCCGCTGTAGGAGCAACAGGTCCTAAAATGGCGTCGTACTTTTCGAATGCCCGGTCAAAAGCCTGCTTAATGAGGTTCTTAACTCTCAATGCCTTGTTGTAGTAAGCATCGTAATAACCTGAGGAGAGTACGAAGTTACCGAGCATGATCCTTCTCTTGACCTCAAGACCGAAGCCTTCGCTTCTGGACTTGATGTAGAGCTGGCCCAAGTCTTCAACGCCATCAGGTCTGTAGCCGTACTTAACGCCGTCATATCTGGAGAGGTTTGAGCAGGCCTCAGCCGTGCAGATGATGTAGTAAGTCGGGATGGCATACTTGATGATGGGCATCGGGAATGTCTCAACTGCAGCACCCTTAGACTTAAGGACTTCGACTGCATCGAGAACTGCCTTCTTGACGTCCTCATCGATACCTTCGCCAATATATTCTTCAGGAATACCGAACTTCTTGCCTTCAAGGCTGTAGCCTTCGACCGCGGAGAGGTCGAGCTTCTCAGACTCTAATGAAGACTGGTCCTTGGGATCCTTGCCGCTGATAACGTTATATACGGCAGCGATGTCTTCTGCTTTTCGAGCGATAGGTCCGATCTGGTCCAGAGAGGATGCGAAAGCAACGAGACCATATCTGGATACAGCGCCGTAAGTAGGCTTAAGACCTGTAACGCCGCAGAAAGAAGCAGGCTGTCTGATGGATCCGCCCGTATCAGAACCCAGGGCAACAGGAGCCAAAGCTGCTGCAACGCATGCTGCAGAACCGCCGGAAGATCCGCCCGGAACTCTGTCTGTGTCCCAGGGGTTGGATGTGATCCCGAAATAACTCGTCTCTGTCGTGGAGCCCATAGCGAACTCGTCCATATTTGTCTTGCCGAGAATGATCATTCCGGCATCTTCTACTTTACGGATTACCTCTGCATCGTAAGGCGGAACGAAGTTTCCGAGCATCTTGGATGCGCATGTCGTCTTGATTCCCTTTGTGCAGATGTTGTCCTTGATGGCGATCGGAACACCTGCCAGAGGGCCTGTCAGTGTTCCTGCCTTGATGGCTTCGTCAGCCTTTGCTGCCTTTGCGAGAGCCTCATCCCTGATCACGGTGATGTAGGACTTGTAATCGCCGTCCTTCGCATCTATGGCGTCAAGGAAAGCCCTGGTCGCTTCAACTGAAGTGATCTTACCTTCTTTGATCGCTGCGCCTATCTCAAGCGCGCCTAATTTTCTAATCTCGATATCAGTCATATGCACACCCCTTAATCAAAGGTCTTCGGCACGAGGATCGTACCGTCCTTTGTCTCGGGCGCGTTGCTTAAGACCGCATCCCTCATATCATCATTTGCGATAACGTCTTCACGTGTGACATTGGAAACGCCTGCCACATGGCTCAAGGGCTCAACGCCTTCGGTGTCGAGCTCGCTCAGCTGGTCAAAATAACCCAGGATATCGCCTAACGCCTTCTGAGTCTTCTCCTCGTCTTCAGGGCTCAACTCCAGGCGGCCGAGGCTCTCCAGGTACTGAACCAGATCTTTGGTAATCTCCATGAAATTACACTCCATCCTTAAAAAAGTTATAAATCTACAGCCTAAAATTTTAACATGACGCCCTATATTAGTAAATAAAAGCAAGAAAAACGGGGCGCCTCTGTTTTGAGACACCCCGTTGGATTCTTGAATCTAAGGAAAAGCTTTACTCGTCTTTATCCTCTTCGTCTTCTTCATCCTCTTCTTCGTCTTCTTCCTCATCCTCTTCGGGTTCTGGATCTTTCTTTGAAAACTTGGACTTTGCGGGCTTTACATCTTCCTCTTCATCCTCGTCATCATCCTCATAAACGGGCTTTCTGACAGGCTTATTGGAAGAACCGTTCTTGCCGTTCTTGATCGCATAATTGATCAGGATAACGATGACTGCAAGGATAGCAACACCGGCAAGTGTAAAGAATACGACGATCAGGACGTCTGTTGTTGACATGTTGCCCTGAGGTGTCTCTGTTGAGCCGGAAGGAACCACCGCTGCATTGGGATCAGCTGTCTGTACGGGAACATCCGTAACGTCCGGAGCAGGTGTAGCCGTAGGTGCTGCGGGAGCTGCTGCGAAAGCATCGTCTGTGTGGAAACCGTGCTTCTTTGCCTTGATCTCTTCAAGGAGACCGTCGCTCAATGCCTTTAATGCTATATTGTTGAGCTCGCTTGCTTCCTGGTCCTTAAGTCCGAGGTAGCCGACTACGAAGTAACCGTACTCCTGTGCATAAATGACGTCGAGCTCGCCTTCTTTTCTGTCCTTGCCGTAGGACCATTCTTCAAATGCCTTAACCATCTGGCCCTTGGGAACTGCGATATCGCCCTGGTCCATTACTGTGCCGTTAGCCAAAGCAGTCTCTGCAAGACCTGTAAGGTCGTCAATGCTCTTGCATGCGTCCTTCATGGAATTTGCGGCAGCAAAAGCCTTATCCTTTGAATCCTGATCTGCAGTTGAGGGTGCATAGAAAAGAGCATATCTTACGTAAGGAACTTTCTTCTCAGCATCCGTGAACTGGTAGTTCTGGCAGTATTCCTTGGAATATGCATCTGCGAGGAAGTATCTCTCAACGACTACTCTGAAGCTTGCCTCGTCCATTCCGGGACCGTACCAGAGCTGCAGATATTCTTCAAAAGTCAGGCCGGATTCAGGAGCCTTTGTTGTCTTAAGGCTCTCGATCATGTCGTCGATCTGCTTCATTGTCTCGTCATCAAGGGTAACACCTTCAGCCTTTGCACGTGCGCAGAGGATGCATGTGCTCTCAATGGAATTCTCGGCATAATAGACGTAATAGTCGCCGTATGTCTTATACTCGTCGCCGTCGTATTCAGCTGCGAGATCGAGGAAGCCGAGAGATGTAGCGGGGTAATAACCCATGTTTGCATAACCGCTCAAGTCTACGAACGCATTGATGAAGTAGAAGTTCGATTCCTGCTTCAGGAGCGCCTCACCATCGAAATAATACTGGTGATTCATGTAGGTCATGATCTGGTTGCCGTAAAGCTCTTCGAAAGTCTTGGGCGTTTCCTGTGTTGTCTCGCCCGTAGCATCTGCAGATGCAGATGTCTCAGCAGTAGTTAAGCCTGTCGCTGCAGAAGGGTCAGAGTCTGACAGCTTGTTTCCGCAGCCTGCGATCATGGTTGCAGCGATAGCTGCCGTGAGAATTACTGTTCCGAATTTTTTCATTTTGCACTTATCCTTTTGTAATCTTCCATGCATGCGGCGATGGTATCGTCCATGTCATAGTATTTGTACTTGCCGAGTCTTCCCCCGAATATAACGTTGCCGTCAGTTGCGGCAAGCTCTTCATACTTCTTGTAAAGCTCGTTGTTCCTGTCGTTATTGAGCGGATAATAAGGCTCATCGCCTACCTTCCACTCTGCCGGATACTCGTGAGTGATCACGGTGCCCTTACCCTTGCCGAACTCGAAATGCTTGTGCTCCAGGATCCTCGTGAAAGGAGTCTCGGCATCGGTGTAGTTTACTACAGCATTGCCCTGGAAGTCATCAGTGTCGGGAAGATATTCCGTCTCAAATCTCAGACTTCTGTACTCGAGTTTTCCCAGGGAGTAATTATAATACTCATCGATCATTCCCGTATAGATGATTTTCGAGGCAATATTATCATAGGAATCCCTCTCCTTGAGATAATCAACGCCAAGTCTTACTTCGATGCCGTCGAGCATGTTCTCGATCCACTTGGTATAACCTCCGACCGGAATGCCCTGATAGTTATCGTTAAAATAGTTGTTGTCGTAAGTAAGTCTTACGGGAAGTCTCTTGATGATGAATGCCGGAAGCTCGGTTGCCTTTCTGCCCCACTGCTTCTCGGTGTAGCCCTTTACGAGCTTGTTGTAGATGTCAGGACCGATAAGGGAGATTGCCTGCTCTTCAAGGTTCTTGGGCTCGTCGACCTTGCCCAATGCGATCTGCTCGTCGAGCTTCGCCCTTGCCTCGGCGGGAGTTACAACGCCCCACATCTTATTGAAGGTATACATGTTGAAGGGCATCGAATAGAGCTCGCCCTTGTAGTTTGCGACTACGCAGTTGGTGTAGCGGTTGAATTCGGCGAACTTGTTCGCAAAATCCCAGACTTCCTTATCACTCGTGTGGAAGATGTGCGCACCGTACTTGTGAACGTTGATGCCGTTGACGTTTTCCGTGTAGACATTGCCTGCGACATTAGGTCTTCTGTCGATCACAAGACACTTATAGCCGTCATCCGTTGCAAGACGTGCGAAGGTCGCACCATATAATCCCGCACCGACGATCAGGAAATCATATTCAGCCATTTTTATCCCTCCATTTATCTAAAAGTCTTGATAATAATACACTATTTTCCAGATATTGCCTAAATTACTCTTCCTTAAACTCCTTACAGGCTCTAAGGAATTCCGTGAATTTCTCCGGTCCCCTTGAAGCTTCCGCAAAGGTCTGATGAGGGAACCACCTTGCAATTTCCATCAAGGCCCCGAAAGGCATTCCCACTGTCTCGCAGTCTTTCTTCAATGCATCTGTAAGGGCTTTTTCCTTCACGATCTGATACACCTTCCATGAAGGCCCGCACTTAAGCTCGGGAGAACCGTCAGCGATATAGATGCTTCCTGCAGGGATAAGATCCTCACATCCGTTAAGACCAAGGAACAGGTCATAAGTTCCGCCCTCTACAAGGAACTTGCCGATCTCCTCATCGAAATATGAGAGCTCATTCTTATCAAAAACGATCTTTACTTCCTCTTCCTCACCTGCCCTGATCAGCGGCTTTGCAAAACCGATGAGCTTAACGGTCTCTCTGGGTGTGCGCGCCTTGCGCTTGGAAGCATAAAGCTGGATGACAGTCTTGCCGTCAGTCTTGCTCTTGTTCTCAATATTGAAGGTTACGCTGAACTTATTGCCTTTTCTCGTTCCGAGAATGCTGTTTACGGCAAACTCAGAATAGGAAAGTCCGTATCCGAACGGGAACAACGGCTTTATTCCGCGCTTCATATAACCTTTGTAGCCGACATAGATGCCCTCGCCGTAATTACATGTGAGGTTATCCGGATAGCAGAGGTAAGCCGGCGTGTCTTCGTATCTCACAGGGAATGTGCAAGGCAGGGCGCCTGAAGGATTTACGGCACCCGTCATTATGTCCGCCATTGCCTTTCCGCCCATCATGCCGGGATAGAAGACCGCGAAAATTGAATCAACCTTTTTCTCCAGTCCCTCCAGTTCAACGGGACCGGGCACATTTAAGATCAGGCATATCTTTCCCTTGCCCTTATCTTTGGCAAGCTTCTTTATCGTGGATACCGTCTTCCTGCTCATCTTCAGGTCAGGCCTGTCAGCACTCTCACCTGAATCGACAGTCTCGATAACGACAGCTGTAGCGCCCTTTCTGAATGCTTCGATGTCATTCTTAAGGACCTTTTTGCTTCCTAAGATCTTTCCCAATTCTTCAGAAAGAACTGTCGTCCTGTCAGTCTTGACTTCAGCTGATCCCCAGCCTGAATCCTGGAAACGGTCCGGACCGAAGAATACGACTTTTGAGGTCTTTTTCAGAGGCATAGAACCGTTGTTCTTAAGCATTACGATGCCTTCTTTTGCGGCATTATAAGCTGCTTTGTCGCCGGCCTTCTTATACTTGGCAGTTGTAAGGCCTTCGGGTGCCTTAACGCTGCTGAACTTATCAATCAGCTCTAATACTCTTAACGCCGCGGTATCAAGATCTTTTACCGGAAGCCTTCCGTCTTCTACCGCCTTTACGATGTCCGAATGATCCCACGGACCCGGCATGAAGATATCCTGGCCTGCCGCTTCTGCATCGCCCGTGCTGCCCTTGCAGGAATCCCAGTCGGTCATTGCGACACCCTTATATCCCCATTCTTCTCTGAGGACCGTCTTAAGCAGCCAGGGATTCTCATGGCAGTGAACTCCGTTGATCTTCGGATACGCGCTCATGAGGGTCGAAGCCACCTTGCAGCATTCTTCAAAAGCAGGGAGATAGATCTCCCTTAAAGCCCTCATGCTTACGAGTTCATCTATGTTCATGCGGTTTATCTCAAGGTTATTGCATGCAAAATGCTTAACGTTCGAGGAGACCCCCATGCTCTCAACACCTTTGCACATCTCGGGTGCCAGGGTTTTCGCGAGGAAAGGATCTTCGGAATAGCCTTCGAAAAACCTTCCGTTAACGGGCTCTCTTAAGATGTTGCAGTTAGGCGTTCCGAGAAGCACACCGATCCTGTAGACCAAGGCCTCCATTCCGAGCGCCTTGCCGGTCTCGTAAACGGTCTTGGGATCCCATGTCGAAGCAAGGAATATTCCCGGAGGATAACAGCCGGGCGCTGCATCGATACCGCCGCGGTATTCCGTGATCTTTGAATTAATGTCCTTCCTGATCTCTTTTTCGCGCTCTGAAAGCTTATCCGGCTCATAGTAATTGAAGAACACATGCATGCCTTCCATAGGATCAACATCCTTGGGCGGTTCTTTCATCAGGCGCTGGAAAAAGTGCTGGTGGTTAAGACCCGTTCCGCCGTCCTGCATGGCGAGTTCCGGAACCGGTCCGGCAGCGGATTCAAATCCTCCGATAGAGAACGGTCCCGTTCCGCAGAGAAGCTTTGCTTTGTCTTCTATGGTCATCTTCTTCAGGAATTTCTTGGTGTTCATGGCCCGTCTCCTTTATATAGATATGGTTTAACTATACCATTTTTGTCATGCGGCATTATTCTCATCTGCAACATTAGTGTCTTCCGGTCTGTATATAGTGCAGAAAGCAATTTGAAGGAGACACAAGAAAATGAAGAATACTATGAAGCTTTTAACAGTCGTTATGATCGCAGTGCTTGCTCTTTCGATCGCAGGATGCGGAAGCGCAAGGACCGGCAGGAACCGCAAAAGCAGCAAGATCAAGATCGAAGAGATCCAGCAGAACAAAGGGACCATGCTCGTGATCAGGAACCACCCGCAGGAAGCTATGACAATAGAAGATTATGAGAACTCTTGCTACGAGGTCACCATTTCTTATGACGGCTATGTTAAGCTCCCCGGCAATCTGGACAGCTTAAAGATGAAGGACGAGGACTTCGTTAAGATCTATAAGTTCTGCACCAAAAATGCAGAGAAGAGCAAGTTTGCAAATTATTCTGAAGATGTTTGCGACGGCGAGACATATACGTTCACACACTATGACACTGACGGCAATCCTCATGTCATCTACGACGGTTACTGCTACAACAATAATGATCTTCAGGACATCCTGAACACGGCATATAATTATCAGCTCGATAAATAAGTGATCTTTTTCGGGACATAAAAAACGGGGCATCTCTTCTCTCGAGAAAGCCCCGTTTTTATTGACTGATAAATTGGTCTTATTAAGAATTCGTAAGGATAGCGAACTTGAGTGTTGCCTGAACTGCTACCTTGCCGTTGACTGTTGCGACAGCTTCGCCGAGGCCGACAGGTCCCTTTACTGCAGTAATCCTTGTCTCAAGTCTTGCTGTGTCGCCGGGAACGATGGGCTGCTTGAACTTGCACTTGTCGATGCCTGCGAAAACAGCGATCTTACCCTTGAACTCTTCCTGTGAGAGGATAGCAACGGCACCTGCCTGTGCAAGAGCTTCAACTGTAAGAACACCGGGCACGATGGGCATCTCAGGGAAATGTCCTCTGAAGAAATACTCATCAAAGGTGAAGTTCTTATAAGCGATGCAGAATTTACCCGGTTCATAATCCTCTACCTTGTCGATGAGAAGGAAAGGATGTCTGTGAGGGATGATCTTCATGATCTCTGTTGTGGTAAGTGCATTTGCCATAATGTGGATCCTCCGTAATTATTCAGCAAACTTCTTGACTATCATGGAAGCGTTGTGGCCGCCGAAGCCCAGGTTGTTTGTCATAGCATAAACTATATCGCGATTCTTAGGTTCGTTAAAGGTGTAATCGAGATCCATCTCGCCTTCAGCTTCCTTGGAGCCTGCGGTAACGTGTACATAACCGTCCTGGATGGACTTAACGCAAGTGATGAGCTCGATTCCGCCTGCACCGCCCAGAGCGTGGCCGATCATGGACTTTGTGGAGTTGATGGATACATTCTTGATGTCTTCCTTGAATGCATACTTCATTGCACGGGTCTCGAAAAGATCGTTGTGGTGAGTTGATGTTCCGTGAGCGTTGATGTAGTCGATCTGTGAAGGAGCGATTCCGGCTTCCTTCATGGCAATGATCATTGCCATGCCTGCGCCTGAACCGTCTTCTGCAGGAGATGTGATGTGGTAAGCGTCGCATGTTGCACCGTAACCTACGATCTCAGCGAGGATGTTTGCGCCTCTTGCCTTGGCATGCTCTAAAGACTCGATAACGATAACGCCTGAACCTTCACCGATTACGAAGCCGTCTCTGTCCTTATCGAACGGTCTTGAAGCTGTCTCAGGATCTTCGTTTGTTGAAAGAGCCGTAAGTGCTGCGAATCCCTGGATGCCTGTCTTGCAGACTGCTGCTTCGCATCCGCCTGTGATCATGACGTCTGCGTCACCGTACTTAACTGCCTTGAAAGCATCACCGATAGAATGAAGACCTGTAGCGCATGCTGTAACGACGCATGTGTTGATGCCCTTCATTCCGTACTGGATCGCGATGTTAGCTGATGCCATGTTAGCGATCATCAAAGGAATGTACATAGGAGCGATCTTGCCCGACTTCTCGAATCTGATCTGCTCTCTCTCGTGTGCCTGCATTGATCCGATACCGGAGCTTACGATGACGCCTACTCTGTAGGGATCTTCCTTCTCCATATCAAGACCTGCCTGCTCGATAGCTTCCTTTGCAGCTGCCAATGCATAGTGTGCGAAGGGTTCCATACGCTTCATTGTCTTGAAGTCCATATAATCTGTGGCTTCGAAACCCTTGACCTCACAAGCAAGCTTTACCTTGGCGTTGCTCGCATCGAACTTGGTAATGGGAGCTGTTGCTGCCTTACCCTTCTTGAGACCTTCCCAGAAAGCCTCAACACTGTTACCCAGCGGGGTGATCGCACCCATACCGGTTACTACGACTCTGTTTGCCATTTAAATGTTCTCCGTTAGTTTTTTATTTATCGTGGCGCTCCCCAAAAGCACCATTGATTACATATGCATGCCGCCGTCAACGGACAATACCTGACCTGTGATGTAAGAAGCATCATCAGAGCAGAGGAAGTTGACTACGTTAGCGATATCTTCAGGCTGACCGTATCTCTTAAGAGGGATCATTGCAAAGATAGCTTCCTTCTGCTTGTCTGTAAGAACAGCTGTCATGGGTGTCTCAACATATCCGGGAGCGATCGCATTGAATGTGATGTTCCTTGAAGCGAACTCTCTTGCGCATGACTTGGTTACACCGATAACGCCTGCCTTTGAAGCGGAATAGTTAACCTGGCCAGCCTGGCCTTCGATACCTACGATAGAGGAAATGCTTACGACTCTTCCCTCTCTCTTCTTCATCATGATAGGTGTTGTGTGCTTGATGAAGTTGAATGTGCCCTTGAGGTTAACTGCGATGACTGCATCGAAGTTCTCTTCTGTCATCTTAAGGAGAAGGCTGTCTCTTGTGATACCTGCGTTGTTAACGAGGATGTAGATGCCGCCGAAATCTTCGTTGATCTGTGCTACTGTCTCGCCGACCTTCTCAAAATCAGCAACGTTGCACTGATATGCCTTGGCATCAACGCCCAAAGCCTTTACTTCATCTTCTGCTTCTTTGCTCATCTCGAGGGGGCATGCATCAACGATCGCGATGTTGTAGCCGCTCTTGGCAAGCCTTAATGCGATAGCCTTACCGATTCCTCTTGAAGCGCCTGTAACGATTGCTGTTTTTCTTGTATTCTCAGACATGTTATTTACCTCCTTAAGGTCAGCCGAGTTTTTCCAATAACTTATCTATGTCTTCAGGTGTGGAAACACCGATAACTTCAATTGACGGAACAGTCTTTCTTACAAAGCCTGCGATCGTCTTTCCGGGGCCGACTTCGATGATCTTCTCGACGCCCATCTTTTCGAGCTCATAAAGCGTCTGCTCCCACCTTACGGGGCTTGATACCTGTGCCTGCAAAAGGCCCTTGATCTCTGCTTTGTCAGTAACAACGGAACCGTTTACGTTAGCAAGATAAGGGATCTTCAGGTTTCCGAGCTCAACGCTCTCGAGCTCTTTTGCGAGCTTGTCGCCTGCACCCTTAAGGAGAGGTGAATGGAAAGGTCCTGAAACGTTGAGTTCTACGACCTTCTTTGCACCTGCCTCAGTGAGCTTGGGCATAGCTGCCTGAACAGCTTCCTTCTTACCTGTGATAACGATCTGGCCTGGGCAGTTGAAGTTTGCGCACCATACACCGTCAATGTCCTTGATGGCATTTTCGATAGTGTCTGCGTCGAGACCGATGACAGCTGCCATTGAGCCTTCGCCTGCAGGAACTTCCGAGGACATGAGCTTGCCTCTGATCCTTGTAAGTCTTACTGCATCTTCAAAGCTCATTGCGCCTGCAACATAAAGGCTGCAGTATTCGCCTAAAGAGAGGCCTGCCGTAACGTCGGGCTTGATGCCTGCAAGGAGCAGCGCATCAGTGATGATGCAGCATGCAGTAACCAGTGCCGGCTGTGTGAATTCTGTGATGTTGATGTCTTCGTTGGGCTCGAAAAGGAGCTTGTTCATGTCAACTCCGGAAGCCTTTGTAGCTTCGGAGATCATATCGGCATAGTGCTCGCCTGACTTGACGAAGCCCTCTGCCATTCCTACCTGCTGTACGCCCTGACCCGGATAACAAAATGCGATCTTCATTATGCTTCGAGTTTCCTTCCTAAAAGTTTGTCTGCCTGCTCGAACATCGATTCGATGATTACCTTAGCAGGTCTTATTTCCTTGACGAGACCTGCGATCTGGCCTGCCATGAATGTGCCTTCCTTGATGTCGCCTTCGACAACAGCCTTACGGAGTGAACCTACTGTGAGTCCCTCGAGCTCCTCGAAAGTAACACCGCTCTGCTCCATCTCAAGATACTTGTTGGAAAGAGCGTTTCTTATCTGTCTTACAGGGTGGCCGTAAGATCTGCCGGTAACTCTTGTGGAGTTGTCCTTTGCCTTGATGACCATATCCTTGTAGTTCTGGTGAACATTTACTTCGTCGCATGCGCAGAAAACAGTTCCGCACTGAACGCCTTCAGCACCGAGCATGAAGCTTGCAGCAACACCTCTGCCGTCAGCGATACCGCCTGCAGCGATTACGGGGATGGATACCGCGTCAACGACCTGGGGAACCAGTGTCATTGTCGTAGCTTCGCCGATGTGTCCGCCGGACTCCGTGCCCTCAGCGATAACAGCGTCAGCACCGCACTGCTCCATTCTCTTTGCAAGAGCAACGCCTGCAGTAACGGGGATTACGATGATGCCTGCTTCCTTCCACATATCCATGTACTTCTCCGGAGAGCCTGCGCCTGTCGTAACGACCTTAACCTTCTCTTCAGCGATGACCTTAGCGATCTCAGGAGCTCTGGGATTCATGAGCATGAGGTTTACGCCGAACGGCTTGTCTGTTGCTTCTCTGCACTTCTTGATCTGGTCACGGAGCCAGTTCTCGTCAGCGCCGCCGACACCGATGATGCCGAGGCCGCCTGCCTCAGATACTGCTGCAGCGATGTGCCAGTCAGCTACCCAAGCCATACCGCCCTGGAAGATAGGATATTTGATTCCGATCAAATCTGTGATTCTTGTCATGTCCTTTTATCTCCTTTGTTTTTTCGAGAATTGTTTAGAAAACAATATAGTTAGCGTCCCATGTAAGTCCTGCGCCGAAGCTTGCCATAACGAGCTTCATGCCGGGCTTGAGCCTGCCGTCCTTCTTAAGCTCTGAAAGAAGCATAGGAATGCTTGCAGAAGAGGCATTTCCGTAGTTCATGATGTTCATGGGGAATCTGCTTCTCTCGATGCCGAGTTTCTTTGCCGTAGCTTCGATGATCCTCGCATTTGCCTGGTGAAGGATATAGTAATCAACGTCCTTATCAAGATCGAAGTTGAACTTCTCTGCAAGATCCTTGATGATCTGCGGAACTTCAGATACCGCGAACTTGAAGACCTCTCTGCCCTGCATGTAGAAAGATGTGGCTGTCTTGAAGCCCTCTTCTTCCCATCTGTCAGGCTGTCTTGCAGCTTCGCAGTGGAGGCATCCGCCCCTTGCACCTGAAGATCTCATGATAAACTCATTTCTCTTGGCTGTCTCGTCAGCCTTAAGGACTGCAGCACCTGCGCCGTCACCGAAGAGGATGCAT
Organism: Oscillospiraceae bacterium; assembly: GCA_902780785.1. GTDB lineage: Bacteria > Bacillota > Clostridia > Saccharofermentanales > Saccharofermentanaceae > Saccharofermentans. The sequence continues at coordinate 137,641 of CACZGS010000004.1, forward strand.
GTTCCTCTGTCTTCATAGTTGGCGAAATTGGAATTGCACTCTGAACCTATGCAGAGAGCAACCTTTGAATTTTCTGATTCGATAAAGCTCTGAACCGTATTGAATGCAGCTACGAATCCGGGGCATGCCGAGTTAACGTCAAAGCATCCGCAGTTTTCAGTAGCGCCGATAGCTTCATGTACAACACATGAAAGTGAAGGGATTACAAGGTCGGGTGTCGTGCATGCGGTAACGATAAGGTCGATGTCCTTAGGGTCGATGCCCGCATCCTCTATCGCCTTCTTTGCTGCTTCAACAGCCATTGTGGAAGGCTTCTCTGTGATATGGTCAGCAATATGCCTTTCCTTGATTCCCGTACGCTCGGTGATCCACTCATCGCTGGTGTCCAGGAACTTCGCAAAATCGTCATTGGTGACGACCTTCCTGGGGATGTAGGAACCGAGTCCGATAATTCTGCCTGTCATTAATTGAACCTCTCATTTTAGCCCTGAATAACGGGGGCACTTCTCCCTCAGACTAAATAGTTTGATTGTCAAAGTATTCCACAGGAAGGGTGTTTTGTCAAGTGCTTTGATTGTCAAAGGAATGGCAAAACTGTCTGATTTATTGCCGCAATTACAGGTATTCAGGGTAACTGCGATTATCCGTCTTTCTTTCGGAAAAATAAACTACTTACTTCCCGAACCTTGAAGCGGCCCAGCCGCCCTCGTTCATATGAGAATTCGTAAGGGTCGCAAATCCTTCAGGTGACAGGAGGGGGATCTGCAGTTTGCGGATCGTCTCAGCCTCAAGCTTAAATCCATTAGCGCAGTATTCAGCGCCGGCCTTTTTCAGATCATCAAGATAGACCCTTATCTGCCTCTTGGCCTTGCCGGTCATGAAGACCTCGCCCATGGGGCACAAAATGGCCGTGTACTTTTCCCTGCCGCCGCAGATCAGGTCATACTGGGCCAGCAAAGCCGGGTAGACGGGCTCGAGTTCGACATAGCCGCAGGAACTAATAACAACGAATTTCTTATTAAATATAGAAGGATCTCTCATCTTATTGAAAGTCTGGCCGTCGTCAGACCTTGTGCCCATATAGGGTTCTGCTAGAGACAGGCATCTGTCGGTAACGGCCTTGAGCTGTGAAGGCATGCCGTAGAAATAGAGCGGGAAGCTCTCGATGATGATGTCTGCTTCCTTGATGGCAGCAATGATCTCTGCCATGTCATCCTTGATGGCGCAGGTTCCGTCGGGAGATGCCCAGCATGCAAAGCAGCCCTGGCAGGGCTTTATGTCTTTCTCGTAGATATTGATCTTCTTAACTTCCGTGCCCTCGGGAAAACCGGATACGAACGCATTCGTAACCTGGATGGTATTGCTCCTGTCCTTCTTGGGACTGCCGTTAAGAACGAGGACCTTCATCAGAGACTCAAGCCTCCGTCGAGTACTATTACCTGACCTGTCATGTAATTAAATGCATCGGAAACAAGGCTTGCGACGCAGTCAGCGACGTCTTCGGCAGAGCCGAAGCGCTTCATCGGGACTGCCTCAAGATACTTCTCTGCAAGGTCGCCCGGGATGGACTTGATCATGTCTGTGCCGATAAAGCCCGGAGCTACCGCATTTACCTGAATGCCGTAAGGAGCAAGCTCTTTTGCCATTGTCTGGGTCATGGAGTTTACCGCACCCTTTGTGGCGCTGTAAACGGTCTGGCCGGGAACGGCGAGGATGGAACTTACTGAAGATACGTTGATGATCTTTCCGCTCTTCTGCGAGCACATCTTAAGGCTTGCGGCCTGTGCACAGTTGATATAGCCCTGGATGTTGATCGCAAGGCTTCTCTGCAATGAATCGGGTCTGATCATGAGAAGATATGCGTCATCGACGACACCTGCGTTGTTGACCAGGACGTCTATGGTCTCAAAGCCCTTCTTGATGGCCTTGAACATATCCTTTACCTGTGCGATGTCGGATGTGTCGGTCTTATAGATCTCGCAGCGGACGCCAAGGGCAGTGATCTCGTCCCTGGCAGCGTTTGCGGCTTCGTCGTTGCTCGCATAGTTAAGGGCTATGTCGTAGCCTTCTTTCGCGAGTTTAAGCGCGATGGCTTTGCCTATTCCTCTTGAGCCGCCTGTAACTACCGCTGTCTTGCCCATAATGTGCCCTCTTTCTTATGCTTTGGTCAGCAATACTGCCGAGTAGAGCGCGCTGGTTCCGTAAGAGACTGCAATACCGCTCTCGAACTTGCCTTCGTAGATATCCTTGGCGAGCATGGCGAACTGCATGGATGAAGATGCAGCTCTTGCCTCACCGAAGTCCTTCTTGACGAGCTTGACTTCGATATCGTCACCGAAGATCTTCTTGTATACGCCCATCTCGAAATCATCGATCTCGGCGATCCCGTTGCCGAAGCCGTAGATGCACTTAACGTCAGATGCCTTCATTCCGCCCTCTTCGAGAACGTTCAGAACAGCCTTGGTAAGTGAAGCTTCAGAAAGTCTTAAGTTGTCTGACCTGTTGCCGGATGTATCTCTTGCAGAAGAGAATCCTGCGATCTTCGCATAGCGCTTGGCGCCGCGCTCTGTAGCGGAAGAATCCTTCTCGATAACGCATGTTACGGAGCCTTCGCCCAGAGTCATCTTGCCTTCGCCGGCCATGCCGAGGTCAGAGTACATCTCTTCATCGATGTCGGTGCACTCGTCGGTTCCTGATGCGAGCATGATGCTCTCATAACCGAACATGATCGCGCCTGCTGCTGCGCAAACGCTCTGGAGGCCTGACTGGAAACCGTTCGCGATCGTTACGTTATAACCCTTGATGCCCGTAGCGATGCTGAGATAACCGCCTGCCGCGTTATAAACGGTGTTAGGGAAAGCAAATGCGGATCCCTTGTCGATGCCGTCCTTGATGATGCCCTTCTGGAAGTTGGCGATCTCCGTCATCGGTCCGTCGTTCGTGCCGATGCAGATTCCGATAATGCCTTCATTCTCGGGTGTTACCGTCACGCCGGCATCTTCCAGTGCCTTAAGGCCGCTTAAGAGCTGGAGCTGAGACAGTCTGTCGAGCTTTCTTAAGAATGCTGACTTAACGCCGTAGGATTTGAATGTGTCCGTATCGAGCTTTGCGACATAAGTCTTTGACTCTTCATTGAACTCGCCGCTTACGATGCCTACGCCGGTTACATAGAGTTCCTGCTTGGGGCATGTAAGGTTAAGGAGGTTCGGATCCTTCGCGAAAACGATGCTCGCGTTGTTGCCGCCGAATGCGAAAGAGTTCGACATCGCGTACTTGATGTCCTTTTCGAGCGGCTTGTTGGCAATGAAATTAATATCGCCGGACTTCTCGGCCAGGACCTTCAGGTCTTCTTCGCTGTAGCCTGTCGTCGGCGGGAGCTTGCCCTCGGTAAGAGCCTTGACCGTAAGGACTGCCTCGATTGCGCCTGCAGCGCCTAAGCAGTGACCTGTCATGGACTTGGTAGAGCTTACCGACAAGTGTTTGTTGTCTGCGAAAACAGTATTAAGTGAAAGGAATTCGGACTCATCGTTCTTAGCCGTGCCGGTACCGTGTGCGTTGACGTAATCGATATCGGTGAACTTTAAGCCGGAATTCTTGACTGCACGTGTAATAACGCTCATCTGGCCTTCGCCGTCGGGCCTCGGAGCGGTGATGTGATAAGCATCGGAGCTTACGCCTGAGCCCAGAACATCACAGTAGATCTTGGCGCCGCGCTTAACGGCATGCTCGTAGCTCTCGACAACGAGAACGCCTGCACCTTCGCCCAAAGTGATACCGTCACTGTGGTTGAACGGGGAACAGTCAGAGGGAGCCAGAGCCCTGAGAGCATGGAATCCTGCATATGCGAGGGATGAGAATGAATCGCATCCGCCTGCAAGGAAGATCTCGCCCTTGCCGCCCCTGATAAGATCTATTGCCATTGCGACACTCAAAGTGCCTGCCGCACAGGCATTTACGATATTTGCGGTGATTCCGCCGGCGTTGTAGTAGTCGGCAACATTTCCCGCAATGGCTGAAGCCGGCATCGCCTTAAGATCGTCGATGTCGCCCTTCTCGCCTTTAACTTTTGCATTGTAATATTTCTCGACGCAAGCGGCGCCTGCGATACAGGATCCTAAGATGACACCGATGTCAGATGCACCGTCGGAATCCGTATCGATCCCTGCATCTGCAAGTGCCTCACCTGCTGCCTTGATACCCAAAGCAGTAGTCCTGTCGTATTTGCCGTTTGCAAGCTGCTCGTTGGAGCTTGAGACCTCAGCGCCCTTGTGTGAATAGCAGGCAGAAGTGTCGAAGCTCTTAACATCAGCTATACCTGACTTGCCCGTGAGTGCTGACTCAAAGCATTCGTCAGTATCATTACCGATTGCGCAGACCAGGCCTAAGCCCGTGATCACGCAACGCTTCTCATTCATTGGCATTATCAGTCCTCTTTGTGTGCTTCTACGAATGCTGTAAGAGTCTCGATGGAACGGAAATCCTCTCTTGTAGCACCAGCACCGGAAATGTCTACTCCGAAGAGATTCTCGATACCTACGATGATCTCGATGGAATCGATGGAATCAAGTCCGATATCCTCTCCAAAGAGCTCTGAATCGTACTCGAGCTCGTCTTCAGGGATCCTGAGTCTCTCTACCAGCATTCCCTTGATCTTCTCGGCAATCTCATTATTCATTTCCCTAAGTTCCTCCTATAAATTAAAAAAGTAAAACTTACGACAATAACCTTACACTATGTCGCTCTGTTTTTCCAATGAAACGGAATAAAAGCGCAAAATGACGCCAAATCTTTTAAGTTCTGTGACAGACATCCTGCACCTGCCGCCCCATGAAGAAACCCAGAGATCATCACCGTCGATCTCCGTTATCGTGACCCAGTGAAAGTCGCACATCGACTTATATCCGCTCGGTTCCTCGACGCAGATCTTCTTAAACGGGGATAAGAAGAGCATTATGAGCGGGTCTCCGCTCTTCAGATATTCAGGAACCTTCTCCCACCATTTGAAGCGGAAGGTTTTGAGCTTTATCTTCATGCCTTCCTTGGCGCCGAGCTTCTTGATGCCCCTCTTGAATCTTCCGGCGCTTACGCCTAAGCTTCCGAAGAATTCCTTGCCGAAGACCTTCTTCGGCTCCCTCCTCTTGCCGATCATGACCGGCCTTATATAGTCTTTGGCGTCGAAAAACCTGTTGAAGTATTCTTCCCTCGTCATGCCTTCCTCACCCTTAAGGCGCATGATGGCATCAAGACCTGCGATTATTCCGCAGCCGCTGTTGACGAACATTGGATCAGGAAGCCACATCTGGCTTCCGCCGAACGACTCGCGTCCCAGATTATCGGTTATCTTAGGCGGCAGACTCATTTAAGCAACACCTCCGACCAGGCGCCTTCCAAAGGCATGCCCGCAAGTTCTATGGCTCCCGCATCGCGGAGCATTTTCCTGCTCTCATAGACACCTCCGTTTACCGGAACGGGTGCCATGAAGCACTCTATCCCGCCGGCAGTCCAGCGCTCAACCATGAGTGCCAGGCCGGCATAAGCTGTTCCCGAATGGTTGCAGCAGATAAGCACCCTGTCAAAACCGTCTTCCGGAATGACGCTACCGGGAACGGCAGGGATCACGAGGATCTTCGGGAGCTTCTCTTTGTTAAGGAACTCCGTGTAATCTCTTTTCTCAGGCGCAATGCCTTCTGTATATTCGGAATAGATTCCGTTAATGTCAGGCGACATTATCAGGTGCGCGCTGTAAAGCTGCTCTGCGCCCTCTTTATTCCTGAAGACCACGCCGCTCTTACCTTCTTCAAGGCACCTGACCGCATACGTAAGATTTCCCGATGCCTCATCAGGATCGGTATCCGGCGACTTCATGGAGCCGGTGATGACAAACGGAATATCCAAAGCTCCAAGTACTCTTGCTGCGAGCTGCGCGAAAAAAGCACATGTATCGGTCCCGTGGGTTATCAGGATCCCGTCAAAGCCTGATGCTTCATCAATTATCTTCTTCAACGCGTCACGGTAAAGATAAGGTGTCGCATTCTCTGAAGAATATGTCGTGAACTCAGGGAAGATGAATTCGTGGGAAGGATACTTTTCGAGCAATACGGAGCGCGCGAAAGAAGGCTCGCCGAGCTTTACCGTGCCCATCGAATCGTAAGAGGAGATCGTTCCTCCGAGCATCGCGCCTAATATCCTCATTTCCCTTTCCTTCCAACGCAATATTAGAGTAAAATCTACGAAGTAATTATAATTCACGAGGTTTTATATGAGAATAGCGAGCTGGAATGTCAACGGAATAAGAGCAGTGGCGACCAAGGGTTTTGCAGAGAGCCTGGAGAAGATCGGTGCGGATGTCATAGGCATCCAGGAGATCAAGGCAATGAAGGAACAGTTAGGCCCTGAGATCACTGACATTCCCGGCTATAAGAGCTGGTTCTATTCTGCCGAGCGCAAGGGCTATTCCGGCACGGCACTCTATTCCAAGATCGAACCTTTAAGTGTAGAGTTCGGCTTCGGCGTGGAGGAATTCGACCATGAAGGCCGCGTCATAAAGGCTGATTTCGGTGATTTCGTGCTCTTCAATATCTACTTCCCGAACGGCGGAAGGGGCGACGACTTCGTTAAGTTCAAGCTCAGATTCTACGACTGCTTCTTAGACCAGGTAGATGCCCTTAAGGCACAGGGCAAGGAAGTGATCTGCTGCGGCGACGTCAACACCGCGCATAAGGAGATCGATCTCTCCAACCCCAAGGCAAATTCAAAGATATCGGGCTTCCTTCCCGAAGAACGCGCATATATGGACAAGTTCATCGAAAGAGGTCTTACGGACACTTTCAGAATGCTCCATCCCGACGACAAGGAATGCTATACCTGGTGGTCTTACAAGACCGCCGCAAGAGAGCGTAACGTAGGCTGGAGGATCGACTATTTCTTCACTACAGACGGGCTTAATTCACGCGTAAAAGAGTCAAACATGATGACTGACATCATGGGCTCCGATCACTGCCCCATCTATCTGGATATTTAAGCTTCTTCGCTTCTTGAGTTGCTCTCGAAAAGACGTCCGTTGATGTCGAGCTTTGTGATGGATCCCGTTACCTGGAAATCCATGTCGCCCGAATGCTTCGGAACGTCAAGGCTCGTAAAGATGACGCCTTCGACTTTGGAATTGGATACCCTGACCTTAACCCTGTCATCCATGCCTCTGTAGATGCCGGCCTGCTTGCCGCCGAGATCTACTCTTAAGGTGACATAATCGATCGTGATATTTGAAGGTGCTGCCGTGCCCGAGCCGACGACCGTGATGTCATGCGCTTTGGACTGGGCGATGACTGTCGCGCTGTAAATGCTTACCTGAAGTTTCTCGCTGTGCTTGGAACCGATCATGACTACTTCCGCGCCCTCGAAACTCATGTTTACAGAAGAGTGCTCGATCATCATGTCGCATCTTCCCATGAACGAACCGATTCCGACAGCAGACTGTGCAACGCTCTTGATGCCTATGTAGCAGTTGCTGATAAGAGGATCGATGTCGCCGTAATTTGAACCGATACCGACGGAATGCTGGCCCATGAGATTCAGCTTATACATACCTCTCCTGATCGTGAGGTGTCCGCCGAGGCCGCTTCCGATCGCAACGCTCTTGTTGGCATTAACGGTGATCTCGATAAGTCCGTCCTGATCGAAAACAAGGTCTCCGTGATAGGAATCCATATCATTTCCGATACCGTATGTCTCTATCGCTGTCGTGCTGATGGAAAGATTGCCGACACCTTCGAAAGTAAGGTTCGACGATGCGGCTACCTTGATGCCGCCGCCTGTAAGAGCATTCTCACCGGTAAGCGACAATACGACTTCGCAGTCTTCGCCGATATTTATCGCAGGCATAGTGTCTCTGCCTGTCAGTGAGCAGTTCTCAAGCGCGATCTTGCCCTTGTAGCCGTTCTCGATCTCGATGTTTATTGCGCCTTCATCGCCCGGAACGCCAATGATATGAAGGTCTCTGTGCGTAACATGACCTGATGTGACGTGGATGGTGTTGTAATCGTCCTTGATGAGGATAGGCAGCGAGATCCTTGCTTCCCTTCCGGCAACATAGTCTCTCTTGGTGTGGCTTCTGCCCCTGTTTGAACTGTATCTGACGATCTCATCCTTGATGGCTGCAGGGATCTCCCTGATGACCCTTGCCGAAGGACGTGCCGTGTAATAACCCTGGATCAGGTCGATGCCGAGATTGATTACTGTCTCGACTTCTTCCGCGGTCTCGATGCCTTCCGCGAGTGCCAGGATATTATTGTCATGAGCGAACTCGATGAGATCTTTTACAAAGTGCTGCTTCTGCGGTGAATCCTGAATATTTGCAAGAAGCGCCCTGTCGATCTTGACGTAGTTAGGCATGTAGCGCAGGAGATTGCTTACGTTGGAATAACCGGTGCCGTAGTCGTCAACGGCAGTCTCAAAACCGGCCTTAAGGCACTCCGACTTCATGTCAGCAAGCTCCTGGTCGTCGATCTCCGACTGCTCCGTAAATTCGACAACGAGCCTTCCGGCAAATTCCTTTGCCTTTTCCGCGATCTCCTTTATGTCCTTATACTTCAGACGCTGACCGGGGATCGAATTAATGAAGATCTTTGCATCGCTCCTGAACGAATCCTGATTCTTGTTAATGTAATCGAGGACATTGTTGAAAGTCGCACGCTCGATATCGTAAAGCCTGTTGAACATTCCCGCATACTTGATGACGATGAGCGGCTGGATGATGGGGTTGGTATCGACTCTCATCAATGCTTCATAAGCATAGATCTCGCCGTTCCTGACGTTGATGATCGGCTGGAAGTGATAATTGATCTTATTCTTATCAAGGATCTCATTTACAACCTTTGCCTCTTCGATCTGGTCATCTGTCAGGCCGTCGGCATTGAGCTTCTGGATATTCATCTTCTGTCCGTTCTTGTGGGACAGTGCCACGGAGACAAGGCTCTCATAATCAGATCTTGTCCTGGGAGTTCCTTCCGCGGTTCCGTAGTAGACTTCAAGCTTTCTTCTGCCTTCGGGAAGAGTCTGATTAAAAGCAGTGATCCTCTCATTGAGCTGCTGCTGTCTTTCTTCCATGACCTTAAGGGGGTCGCCTGAGCCGTCCACAACTTCCAGTGCAACCATCTCGCCGTTGCCCATGCTGTAGATCTGACCTCTTACGAAGACCTCGTTAAGGAAACGGCCTACGCTTATGATCGTGCTGTCGCCTGCCGCTCTTCCGTTGTCGTTATTGATCCTGGAAAGATTCTTGATGTCGATCGCAAGTGCTCCGACCTTCTCGTTCTCCTTCAAAGGATTGAGAGCGATTATGCCTTCGATCTGTCTTAAGAATCCGTTGTAGTTATAGATACCCGTGAGCGGGTCTCTTACGAGGCTTGCCTCAAGCTTCTTGTTAATGGTGTTGAGCTCGTCATATCTTCTGAAATTCTCAAGACCCCTCATTATGCTGTGAAGCCAGAAACGGTAAGACTTCCTATAGGATCTGGGATCCGTGTAGGACAATACCGCATAACCGAAGATCGATTCCTCGAAATGCAGAGGCGTAAAGAAGAACGCCTCAGGCTTCATTCTGTCCGTATCAAGTCTCGGAATGAGAACATCCCTGTCAAAGTAAACGTCGTCGCTCACTCTGTCGCAGTTAAGACTTTCAGGTCTGCACGCAATTACATGCATCATCTTCCTTGTAAAGAACTTATCCGTATCAGAGAGTCTCTCCGGTGAGAGTCTTGATTCGTCGATGGCTCCTGCCATGAGCTTGGCCTTTGCCTGCCATCTGTCATTAAGGCAGAGCGAGAAGCTCTCGAAATCCCTTATCTGGAAAACATAAGAGAATGTGGTCTTCATGAGACCGTTAAAATCGTTTTGTATTACCAGGTCCTCATCCAAATGGTTGAAAGACGAGAAAACGCTGTTGTGGGAAGTGTCGGTGTCCCAAACTTTTCGAAGCTTGATCTCATACTGGACCTTATCCTCGCTGCATCCGCATGTCCTTCCGCAGAAGAAATCGCCCGTATCCTTGAAAGGCTCGTTCTTCTTGCCTTCCATGGAATTGAAGAGATATTCGAGCGCATAAGAACCCATTGCCCTTGCGGGGATCTTGATAGATGTGATCGGCTTGGGTGAATATCTGCCCTCTTCAGTGGAGTCGTAGCCTGCGACAGCGATGTCTTCAGGGATCCTGATGCCTCCCTCTTCAAGAGCTTTTGCAAGACCGATCGCCATGCAGTCATTGGCGCAGACAATTGCCTGCGGGAGCTTTCCGCCCTTCTTGATCAGGCGGTCACCCAGACTCTCGCCGCTCGTATACCAGAAATCGCCGTAGAAGACCCTGTCCCTGCCTACAGAAAGACTGTGCTCGGACATGGCATCGATAAATGCCTGAAGTCTCTGCTTCGAATAGTGGTGCCACGCCTTTCCCGTAAGGAATGCGATATCCGTATAGCCATGATCTTCGATCAGGTGGTTTACAAGAAGCTTTATCGCATCGTAGTGATTCGGGAAGATCGACGGGAAGTACTTGCTCTCCTTATCGATGAAGACGACCGGGCATTTGCAGCGGTCGTGGATCATCTGCTCGATGCTGTCAGACAGGCCCGGTGACTGCAGAGTATCGGCCATGACTACGACAGCATCGAATTCTTCAAAAGGAACGATCGAGAAGATCGACGTCTCGCCTACTTCTCTTCCGAGATTATTCTGATATTTGAGGTAGCTTCCGAAGACCAGGACATCTGCATTATGCTTGAAGGCATTATCAATAAAGCCCTGAATAAACTGGGACTGATAATACTCGTCAGCCTGGGCAACGATTAAAGCTATCCTTTTGCGGTCCGCCATAGAAGAACCTGCCTAATAATCCATAATCTCAAAAAAGCACTTAATGATGACAGTCTAATCGTCGCGAATATGAAAAGCAATAAAATTTTACTTTTGTTTTCACGATCAAGACTGAATATTTACACTCTGCCTATAAAAAAACTCGAAAAACCAATCAGGCAAGAACTCTGTCAACAGGAGCATATCCCGTTGTCTTCTTGAACTTAATGTTGCTCTCGAAACTCTCCAGGCAGTCAGAAGGATCGATACGCTCGAAGTTCAATGTAGCAAGAGCATCTCTCTTGATCTTGACTGAAGCGATCGTAACTTCCTCATCATTGCCCGTAGCCGGATTAAGGACTTTATCAACTGCATGGATAAGTACCTGCTTAACCGGCAGGAGCGCGAATGTATCTCTTGCAACTCTGAGCATCGTGCTTGATACATAATCCTGTACAAGCTCATAGTAAGCAGACTTTGTGAAATCCTTCATTACCAGCTCACCGTTGGCCTTCATGTCAGGATACTGTGTGGGAACGATATCATCGGACTTAACCTGGAATTCGATCTGCATGATCTGGGGATCATCTGTTCCGACTTCAAAACCGCTGCCGTATTCGAGGAGATCGTCAAACGGTCCTACTTCTGCGATAACGTTGAAATATGCATCGATGTCGCCTGCCAGAACGCTCTGTGCGAAGGGCTGGAGCTCCTTCAGTTGTCCTGATACCGCGCCGTTTGCGAGAGCTTCCCAATCGATATAACCGTCAGACTGCTTATGTACTGACTTAAGAGCTTCGATTCCTGCTGCAAATTCTTCAACCTTAGCCTTGGAAGCTGCGATGAGTTCTTCATTAACTGCGGGCTTAGCTGCTGCACCGGCTGCTGCGGCTGTCTTTGCTCCCTTGGGAGCCTTTGCTGCCTTTGCATCTGCTGCCTTACCGCCCTTGGCATCCTTGCCCTTACCGGTCAGACCGCCTGTAAGACCGCTTACAACATTCTTAACGTTGGTATTCTTCGTGTAATAGATACCTGTTCCCGGAATTCCGACCGTGGTCCTTGCCTGGCCCTTGAGGTTTACGGACTGTCTGAATCCGCTCTTGCCAAATGAAACGCTGGGTCCTGATTTACTCAAGTTAAGCTTTAAGCCTTTACCCAAAGAGATCGATTTGCGGAAATTAAGTCCCATATGCAGTTCCTCCGGAAATAAAAATGTTAAAACAATTTTACCACAAACAGACTGCAAATATGTGCTTTGCTTTTAATTGCGCGTATTTATTTTTCTGCTGTTTTGGGCCTTTCCGGTTGGTTGCACGGATGTTGCATTTCCAGGGCTGATTTTGGCAACATTTTTGCAACAGCGCGAAAAGGCACACTAAAGGCTTTACAGCAAAAAGCCGCCCCGTAAGGGACGGCTCATAAAGCAATTTTACGAACACTTATTTCAGGAATCCTTCGATGATCTTCTGCTCTGCTTCCTGCTCGTTGAGGCCAAGCGTCATGAGCTTTGTGATCTGCTCGCCTGCGATCTTGCCGATCGCTGCCTCGTGGATGAGGGAAGCGTCGACGCATGTAGCCTTAAGCTTAGGTGTAGCAACGATGACGCCCTTGTCCATGATGATAGAGTCGCACTCGGCATGGCCCTTGCACTGTGCATTGCCGGAGATGTCAATGATAACATCCTGCTCGGATTCGCCCTTCGCAACGCCGCGGCTTACGATGTCGCAGACAGAGCCGTCGCCGTTGAGATCTACCGTAATCTCAGCCTTGGCAGTCTGGTCGAAGTTTGTGAGGATCTTGTCGTGCATAACGAGTGTTGCATCAGGTCCGATCTCAGCCTTTGTAATCCTGTAAGTATCGTTGATTCCGGCGATTTGTGAGGTATCCATGTCCATGGTCGAACCCTCTTCGAGATATACGACAGTGGTAGGATTCATGAATCTCTTGCCCGTTCCGGTACCCTCACCGTAATGCTTCTCGATGTACTTTACCTTTGAATTCTTTCCGATATGGAAAGTGTGGATGCCGTCGTGCTGGCTGTCGTGGCCGCCGCAGTTGCTGATTCCGCATCCTGCAACGATGACGACATCACAGTCTTCACCAATGAAAAAGTCGTTATAGACACACTCTTTGTGACCGGACTTTGAGATGATTACCGGGATATGGCAGGATTCGTTTTTCGTGCCATCCTTGAAATATACATTGATGCCATCGCCGGATTCCCTGGATTCGATTTGAATATTCGCAGTGGAATTGCGGCTCTCGCTCTTGCCGTTGCTTCTGATATTGAACGCGCCTACCGGAAGGGCATCGAGTTCAGCGACTTCTTTTAGCATTCTCTTTTCTAACTCATCCATTGCAGGAAACACCTCCCTGTCCGTGAGCACAGTCGCATCCGCCACGGCGTCTCATATTAAGTTCTTCCATGATCTTGGCAGAATCATCATATCTGTCAATAACACCATCCTTGAGGTAGATGATCTTATCGGCAATTTCAAGGATCCTCTCCTGATGGCTGATGATCATGATATTGCCGTTGGTTACATTTCGGAGATTCTCGAAAACTTCAATGAGGCTCTGGAAGCTCCAGAGGTCGATACCGGCCTCAGGTTCGTCGAAAAGGCTGAGCTTTCCGCCTCTTGCTGCTGCCATGGCGATCTCGATTCGCTTCATTTCACCGCCGGAGAGCGTGTCGTTGATCTCTCTGTTGAGATAGTCCATCGGGCAGAGACCAACCGCCTTTAAGTAAGAACGGATCTCTGCTGCAGTTCCTTCCTGCCCTACGGCGATCTTCAAAAGGTCGATGACCTTAAGGCCCTTGAATCTTACAGGCTGCTGGAAAGCGAAGCTCATTCCGAGATTGGCTCTCTCATTTACCGGAAGATCCGTGATATCCTGGCCGTCAAAGATTATGCGTCCTGACGTAGGAGTGATGATTCCCATAATGACCTTCAAAAGCGTCGATTTGCCGCTTCCGTTAGGTCCTGTGATTGCGACGAACTTATCGCCGATCTTAAGACTTATGTCCTTGAGGATGTCTTTGTCATCCGCATGGAAACTGATGTTTTGCAGTTCGAGCATATACTCTTTACCCTTTCTAAAAAGGGGACCTTTGGCACAATAAAACGCCCCCTTACATAAAACCAATTTACTTTAAATGGTTTATGGTCAATTATCAATAGTTATTTTCGACATATGACGAATATTTTATACGCCTCAAATTATACCGTTTGAGCATAGTAACTATACCCAGATTGTTTTTTAATATGAAAATGCCAGGTGATACAATATTTAGATTATAATCAAGGAGTATTCTTCATATGTGCGGAATAGTCGGTTACACAGGTAAGAAAAAGGCAGCTCCCATCCTTCTGGACGGACTTGCAAAGCTTGAATACAGAGGTTATGACTCGGCAGGTCTTGCCATCAGAGACGGCGAAGCTAATCCTGTTGTTGTAAAGGCCAAGGGCAGACTCAAGGTGCTTGCCGAGAAAACTGACGGAGGTGCAGCACTCAAGGGTACATGCGGCATCGGCCACACAAGATGGGCTACCCACGGTGAACCCACAGAGAACAACGCTCACCCCCACATCGTAGATGACTATAACGTCGTAGGCGTACATAACGGCATCATCGAGAACTACCAGGAACTCCGCGACAAGATGATCCGCAAGGGTTATAAGTTCTATTCCGAGACAGATACCGAAGTCGCAATCAAGACAATCGATTACTACTACAAGAAATACACACACGACCCGATCGAGGCTCTCGCCAAGACGATGGTACGTGTAAGAGGCTCTTATGCTCTCGCAGTAATGTTCAAGGATCATCCGGGCAAGATCTTCGTAGCACGTAAGGATTCCCCTATGATCATCGGCTACGACAAGGACGCTTCATACCTTGCATCCGACGTTCCCGCGATCCTCAAGTACACCAGATCCGTTTACTATATCAACGATCTCGAAATGGCTTGCCTTGAAGCAGGTAATGTTACTTTCTATAACCTCGACGGCGACACGATCGAGAAGACTCCCACGGAGATCGACTGGGACGCAGCTTCCGCAGAAAAGGGCGGCTTCGAACACTTCATGATGAAGGAGATCCACGAGCAGCCCAAGGCAGTTCAGGATACTCTTAACTCAGTAATCGTTCCTGACGGTGATTCCTACAAGATCGACCTCTCTGCTTCCAACATCACAGACGAGGACCTCAAGTCTTTTGAACAGATCTACATCGTTGCATGCGGTTCCGCTTATCACGTAGGCTGCTGCACACAGTACATCATCGAGCAGCTCGCAGGCATTCCCGTAAGATGCGAGCTCGCTTCCGAATTCAGATACAGAACAATGCCTCTCAGCAAGAATGCACTCTGCATCGTCATCAGCCAGTCCGGTGAGACTGCAGACTCCCTTGCAGCCTTAAGAGATGCAAAGAAGAACGGCATCAGGACTCTTGCCATCGTAAACGTTGTAGGATCAACGATCGCGCGTGAAGCAGACTATGTTCTCTACACACTTGCGGGTCCTGAGATCTCAGTTGCAACTACAAAGGCATATTCTGCACAGCTCGCCGTCTGCTATGTTCTCGCCATCAAGTTCGCGCTTGCAAAGGGCACCATCACAGCAGATCAGGCAAAGGAACTTGCCGAAGAAGTAATGTCCATCCCCTGCAAGATCAACAAGGTCCTTGAAGACAAAGAGCGTCTCCAGTGGTTCGCAGCAAAGCTTGCCGCACAGAAGGACATCTTCTTCATCGGCCGCGGCATCGACTATGCGATCACGATGGAAGGAAGCCTCAAGATGAAGGAGATCTCCTACATCCACAGCGAGGCTTATGCTGCAGGCGAATTGAAGCACGGCACGATAAGCCTTATCGAGGAAGGCACTTTCGTAATCGGTGTTCTCACACAGAGCGGACTTTACGAGAAGACACTCTCCAACCTGGTTGAGACAAAGGCAAGAGGCGCTTACCTCATGGCCCTCACATCATTCGGCAATTACGCGATCGAGGATTCGGCTGACTTCGTAGTCTATGTTCCGAAGATCAATGAGCTCTTCGCAGCATCCCTCGCAGTCGTACCGCTCCAGCTTCTGGGCTACTACGTATCCTGCGCAAGAGGTCTCGACGTCGATAAGCCGCGTAACCTCGCAAAGAGCGTTACGGTAGAGTAACCTCTCTTTTCTGAACAATTATTGACCATTATGACCAACCCCGATACTGTCCTATTATCGGGGTTGTCAAGTCTTTAATACGCCCCCGTGCGCGTTTATAATGTACCTATGAGTAAGCGTAAACCATACATCTTTATGACACAGGACAAGCTGATCGATCTTTGCAGATACGATATCGGCTGGATCGAGATCGTCGGAGGCTCAGACCTTGACGCTTATCCCGACACGGGCTTTGACGTCCAGTGTGAGAATGAATATCCGATGCTCTTGTCGGATCTTAAGACTGCGCTCTGCCATTTTGAGGATGAGAAGCTCTCTTTCGATGACTTTGCATTCGACTGGTGGTGCCCCATCACCACTTACTTTTATGAGGACCTCTGTCTGGATGAGCTCTTGGGACCTGATCCTGACAATATCTGTGATCTTCCCCTGCCTCCTCTTCCGGAGACAGACGAGGACATGATAGTCACGGTCATCTTAAAGATCGCCAAGATCGCCGACAATTTCGATGAGAACGGCGGTTTCCCCAAGGGCACGGCTTCAGAAGTCCTTGGCCTCCCTAATCTCATCAATATGATCGAGAACTACGAAGAGAATAAGGATCTCCCGCCCGAAGAGCGCACATATACCAGGGATCAGATGATCACGTTCCTCAATCACTGGGATAACAGCCTGCTCTTATCCGACGCGAGAGAAGACGTTATCAACCACTTCGTTGATTTCACGAATATACTTTGCAAGCAGCATGTTTTCGAGGCCTTGAAGATAAAGGCATTCGCATGCAACGGCGGCAATGCTGCTTTCCCCTGTGACTACGGTGAAGCGGCAAAGCTTCTTACGATCCTTCTTAAGGAATTCGGATTCGGCTATGCCGCAAATGCGCTGGGCTTCCTCTATTACGACGGCAAATTAACGGGTATACCCGACTACGATAAGGCGTTCGCTTACTTTGCGATCGCTTCCAATTACGGCATTTCCGAAGCCAAGCTCAAGTTCGCAGACATGCTCCTCATGGGAGACGCGGGCAATCCCGACCCGATCCTTGCCTATAACACATACCTCCAGGTATATCACGACGCCAGGATCAGATTTGAATCGGGCGATTATAACTGCAATCTGCCTGAGAGCGCCATCAGGATCGCGAGGGCACTCAAGCTCTTCCCTGACCAGAAGGTCAAGAGACTTAAGCTCCTTCTCGAAGCGACATATGCGTCGTTCGTAAGGTATCAGAATAATAAGGTCTATTCCGATCTGGAATTCTCCAAGAGCATCCAGGCCGAGATCGACAAAGTGATCAACGAGTTTACCAAGGACGATCCCGTTAAGATCAACACCGGCTGGCAGCAGTTGGGTCTTGATGACGTTAACGACGTCTTTGACGACTTCTCCGGCCCACCCTTCCCCGCCTACTACACAGTCGGCGTAAAGAGGCTTAAGAGCAACAGATATAAGCTGACGATAAAGCGCCACTCCTTATTCCCTGACGCTTATCCGCCATTGTCTTTGTCTGTCCAGCCGTGGCTTTTGCGCGCTGGCCTTTGCGACAATCTGGTATTCACTGTACCGGCAGAATTCGGCAATGACGCACTGGAATATCTCGCAAACAGCGGAGAAGAAGGTACTTTCGATAAGCTCGTGGTAAGGAGCAATGAGAACAAGACCGCTTCCAGATTCTCATTCGTAAGGAACGGTGAGGTCGTGCTGGGCTTTGAAGCCGGCAGGATCTTCTTCAACAAGCCCTCCGGAAAGACCTTGTAATAACCTGCTTACCGGCTGCTGTACTGGACTATCGGTAAAGATGGTTTATAATTTCACTTGTCGGAATAATAAGGGATAGGTGTTTTCGCATGGATCGCAGACTAAGGGACCATCATTTTACTCACGTAATCGCCATTATGCTCATATCGAGCGTGCTTTTCTGTGCCTGCCAGACCATTTCCACGGAGCCTGTTGCAACCACGGAGAAGAAATCAACGGAGATCACGCTCTATCCGGATTCATCCTCCTGGAGCTTTGAAGCGGAAGGCGCGGAGACAATGCCCATTTCTTCGGATAATATCACACCCGACGATACCGAAGATGACGCCCACGAGTCATCCGAAGGTTCAAGCGATACCGGAGATACAAATGCCACTTCAGAATCCACTGCTGAACCGACATTTAATACCGGCGTGGAATCCGTCGGCGAAGGTTCATACACTTTCATGATCGGAAACACCAAATTCCATTCAAGCACGGACGTATCGATGCTGATAAAGCCTGAGGACGGTTCAGTCTATGACTTCGGCGCAAGGGAATGTGCCTGCTCCTGGATAGATGCATCCTATGTGAGAGACACTTACAGCATGAAGACTTACGACTCTTCTTACCGTTATCTCGGTTACTACAACAACGAGATGTCCGTAAACTTCAATCCTTATAAGGAGATCGGCGAATGGAAGTCCCCCAAGGGACATAATTTCACCCTTTATCTTGTTGAGATCTTAATAATCTCCCACAATCTTGAGATCAGGATCCTCCCCAAGGAAACAAACAGCTACGATGTCTACAACGTATCTGTCAACGGAAGAGGATATTATGCATCCAAAGACCAGCTCCAGATGATGGATTTTGTGCTGAGCTTACTTGCCAAGAAGCCTTATGTAGACCCCCTTGAAGGCCTCTACACAGGAACGGATCACAAGTATTATTTCTGATTATTTGATGTAATCCATGAAGTTCTCTTTGTTCTCGAGCGCGGTGGTCGTGGGTCTTCCCAGATCATCTCTTGCACCGATGGAACACTTAACTTCAATGAGTGAGAGCTCATTTCTGGCTTTTGCAGCTTCAAGTTCTCTGTCTAAGTCCTCGAAAGTATCGACACATACGGCATTCGGATAGCCGCATGCCTTTGCGATCGCAACAATATCAATGGAGCCTGCAACTGTCGGCATTCCTCCTACTGTCTCGTGCGCGCTGTTATTGATAACCACATGGATGAGATTGGAAGGCTTATTTGCGCCAAGAACTGCCATGGATCCCATGTGCATGAGCACCGCGCCGTCACCGTCTACGCACCAGATGCGCATGTCTGGCTTGTTGATGGCAACGCCCAGAGCGATGGATGAAGAGTGGCCCATTGATCCTACTGTGAGGAAATCGTACTTATGGGACTGTCCGTTGGCCACACGTGTCTCAAAGAGCTCTCTTGAAGCCTTGCCCGTAGTGGATACGATCGGATCTTCGCCTGATGCTTTGACTATATGCCGGATGATATCTTCACGGACCATCTTGTTCTCGTTCTTGTATTCGACCTTGCCGTCAAATGAGAGAGCGCCCTTTCTGATTACAAAGGCAACGTCCTTGCCCTTTGCGAGGATCTCTCTGAATTCAGCCATCTTGGCCTCGACTTCTTCGTCGGTTGTATCCTTGCCGATAGCGAAAGAAGCAATGTCCATGTCCTCTAAGAGCTTTACAGTTACTTCGCCCTGGTAGATGTGCTGGGGCTCATCGTGAATGCCGGGCTCGCCTCTCCAGCCGACGATAAATACCATCGGAATGGCGTAAACCTTATCGTTCAGGAGGGATGCTACGGGGTTGATGATGTTGCCCTCGCCGGAGTTCTGCATATATACGACCGGCACCTTGCCTGTAGCAAGATGATAGCCTGCGGCAAGAGCCGTGCAGTTTCCTTCGTTGGCTGCAATGATGTGATGCTTGGGATCGATCCCGTATGTAGCCATCAGATAGTTGCAAAGCGCCTTGAGCTGGCTGTCAGGTACACCGGAATAAAAATCGCTGCCGATTATCTCTACAAGTTTTTCAACCTTCATATTCCCTCCGAAGTGCAGGCGCATTTTAAGAGCGTCCCGCTTTTTATTCTTTCGGGACACATTATAACACTAATAGTAAACAGGTTTTAACGGCTTTACTGATCACACTTGGAGATTGAAGAGCCTCCGACATATTTATCGGCGAATTCCTCTTCGTTCCATGTGGTGTAATACTCCATTACTCCGAGATCGTTCTCGCTTGTCTTGAAGGTGTACTTGCCTGCCTTTGTCGACTCAGCCTGGATCAGGAATCTTCCTTCGATATTCATATCGAGACGTGTGATCTTATCGGAGCGGTCATTTACGAACTCGCCCTCAGCAGACATATGTCCGTACTGGATCTCGGTTCTCGTGAATCGTACGTAGAACTCCGGCTGTGACTGCTCGCCTTCCTTCTCGACAACGGAAGCGGACTTCCATGTTCCGGGCACTTCCATTGAAGCAGTGACGGCGGAGGTTTCCGTAGTCTCCGCTTTAGATGATTCTGCCGTTTTTTCTGAAGTTTTTGTCTTGGCGTCACTTGTTTCTGACGTCGCTTCTGTCTGACTTTCTGTCGCGATCTGAATGTCGGCAGCCTGGGTTGTTAATGTAGCCTCCTGGTTTGTCTGACATCCGGCTATTCCTAATACCAAAACCGCTGACAGTGAAAGTATTAGAATTTTCTTCATTTGTTTCTCCTCAATATTCTTTACAAGAAACCCTAAGCAAAGGAAAACAACGTGAAAATATCGTTTAAGCCCTATAGGACTAAAAACGACCATTACGAAAGTATTCCTTTGTATTATCCCCGGTATCCGTGTTCTCAAGGAAACCTTAAGAGCACTTCAACTGCCATAGATTTTACTACCATGTTCGTTTTGCTTCGAGACAAATAAGGGCAAAAGTGTATGACTTGTCAAAAAATTTGTATTTTTATGTTCGAAAACTGCTCTTCCCACCAGCTTTTCGAAGCCTTTACATTTCTGCCATGGTGAGTATAATCTGAATCGTCCAAGGCGGAGTGTGATTCTCCGACCGGCGGTGAACGTTAGACGCGTAAGCCCGCAAGCCTCATAAATTCTTAAGGTGAGGTTGACCCGGTGTGATTCCAGGGGCCGACGGTAAAGTCCGGAAGAAAGGAAGTGTATTTTCTATGTCTGAAACCAAAGTAACCGTTAAGGCGGATTCTAAGATCTCGCGTACTATTATGATCCGTCGAATCGCCGCATGTGCCATTCTTACAGCTATGGCAGTCCTGCTCATGTATCTGGAAATCCCGCTCCCGTTCATGCCGGTATTCCTTAAGTTCGACTTTGCTGAACTTCCCGTGCTTATCGGTGCGTTCGCATTGGGTCCTGTCTGGGGCATCGTGATCGAGCTTTTAAAGAACCTCATTCACCTTCCCGTCACACAGACAATGGGCATCGGCGAGCTCTCCAACTTCATCACGGGCGTTATCTATGTCGGAACAGCAGGCCTTATCTACCATAAGTTCCGCACAAAGAAGGGCGCAGCGATATCAATGGTTATTTCCACAATCGTTCTCGCAATCGTGGCAATCCCCGTCAACGCATTCATCACATTGCCTCTTTACGGTTCTGCCATGGGATTCCCTCTGGAAGCCATCATCGGAATGAGCGCAGGAGTTAACCCTCTGGTAAAGGATAAGATCACACTTCTCTTAGCAGTATTCGTACCTTTCAATCTGTTTAAGGGAACAGTCGTCGGTCTTATCACATTCTTCGTTTACAAGCCGATATCGAAGCTCATAAACAAGACTTACGATAAAACGCACGAACAAAGCAAGAATGCATAAAAAATAGAGGGCACCTCAGGGTGCCCTTTTAATTTTTTAATTGTCGTCGTAATTTGGTTTGATCAGTTTTTGAATGTCCCTGTCATAAACATAATCGGGACGTTCGTCAGTGTCGATCTCTTCCCAGTGATACATTCTGCAAAATAAAGGAACGAAGTTATCTGCCGCAGGGTCACATAATGATTCAGCCTTTTCGAGGTTTCTTCGCAGTTCGCTTACAGACTCAGCCTTGCCCATAAGCAAGGTGTTTTGTTTCCAATACTCAATTTCCAGTATCATCATTATCTTTTTCTACTACTTTTTCCAGAAATATCCTGTCATCGAATCCGCCGCGCTTGAGCTTCTTTTCATCAGCTATGGCAACTATCTCTTCGAGTGACATGCCCTCCAGTTTTGCCATGGATCTGATAACTTCTACCATGTCGGCGAGTTCTTCACATCTTTCAGAACCTGAAGAAGAAAGAACTTCCTCCTGCTCTTCAACGAGCTTTTCTTCCAAAGCTTTCTTATATTCATCTTCATTAAGGATCCTCGTTACGGGAGTCTCCTCATTTGAAGTGATGATGTCCGGAATATTGTCTCTTACGAGCTTGTTATATATCCGTTCCATAAGGATTCTTACCTTCTCCCTACTGCATTCTCTGCCAGGAGTTCAATGGCTTTTACCGATTGAGGCCACTCGGGATGGGCGATCGGAAAGACGTGATGGCACTTTAATTCGCCGTCATTCTTGCCTTCGTAGAAGAGAACATTATCGACGAGATCTTTGAACTCGATGTTCTGTGCGCGGAGGAAATCGTCCTCGCCGGCGATGACGCAAACCCTTAATTCCGGGTCGCCTTCAGCCAGGAGACGCAGATCGTAAGCATACTCGGGAAGGCGCTTTTGCTCAGACTTGCTGTCTGTCTTTTTCTCGAAATAGTAACCCGGGAATTCCTTGTGATTATTAATGATGCCCGGGCAGATCATGCCTGCGGATTCTGCGGCGACACGGGGTTTTTCGAAGACCCAGAGGCCGTGACGGATATGCCTGTTCCTGGTGGCTACCGCAGTGAGGAAAGCGAGGAAACCGCCTGCCGAATCTCCTACCGTGTGGACCTTCTTAAATCCGTATCTTCCGCATACGAAATTGATCGCCGTGAAGATCTCATTGATCACCTGTGACAGATCTGATTCGGGCATGAGGGTATAGTCGATGTTTACCACCGGAATGTTTGCCTTTATGGCCAGATGCATACCAAAGTTCTGATCAAGCTTCTTGAAGCCGTATACATAAGCTCCGCCGTGGATCAGGATAAAGCATTCTTTCGCGCCGTAGCAATTGAAAGGAGTATAAATATCCAGCTTAAGCGGATTGTTGCCGTGCTTGTATTCTATGTCCATCTCCGTCTTGCATTCTGCAGGATAGACTTCGTTCTCGAGTCTGGGCGTGTCGAACGTCTCGCAATTTCTGATGAATGTCAGTCTGTTCTTATCTGCTTTGTAACGGACGAAAGAATCGAACATAGAAAGCCCCCTTTCGTTATGTCACCTCTTCTTGAAGGAGATCGGCTTTGTCCTCGGTGTTAAGAGACCGATGATGATCCAGAAGTAAGGAGCAACGTTGAGAACGCTGCTGTTCAGGATTGCCTGGCATGCGTATGCAGCGAAAATAACGAGGAAGATCCAGTGGAGGCATCTCTTGACATCATCTGTCTCTTTGATGATCCTCTTGACTGCATTAACAGCCGCATAGATGAGTACTGCAAGGTAGTTGATAAGTGCGAATACACCCTGTGTAACGAGTGTGTGGAGATATTCGTTGTGACCCTTATCCTGGATAAAGTCACCCTTATGCCAGTCAGGAAGTTCTCTGAAGGTCTGTGCATAGTTATCAAGGCCGATACCTGTTACCCAGTGCTTCGGGATGCTGTGAAGTCCTGCTCTCCAGATCCTTCCTCTGCCGTGGCCGAAGTTGTCATCACCGACTTTGGCAAGAGTATCGTTTGCTGTCTCCTTGATTCTGCCTGTTACATAGTTGGTAGCTAAAGTCGCAATGAGAATGACTGCAACAAAGCCTGCGCACATAATGACAAAATCGATCGTGATCTTCTTTAACTTGTCCTTGTCCATTGCGCTCTTGCGCATAACGATCAAGGAGATGATGTATGTGCAGATCATGCCTGCAAAGCCGAGCCATGCAAGACGTGAGTTGCTCGCGAGCATTGTGTAGAAAACAAAGAGTGCTACAACAAATGCGATCCACTTAAAGCCCAGGTTCTTTTTGAAAAGTACCGAACCGAAGATGAACAATCCGGAAACTGCAGCAACCAATACAAGTGAGAGCGCTCCGTAGAAGTTCGTGTTCTGGAGAAGGCCGTAAGCTGATGTTGTTGATGCCCTGTTGTAAAGGAAGAGGCAGTAGTGGATCTCGATCCTGAATGTCTGAAAGAATGCAACAACACCCTGGATTATGGCTACGATGAAATATGTGTAGAGCATCTTCTTTCGGAGCTTGGGATCTTCGATCATGGTGCCCGCAAAATAGAGGCAGTAGTAGCAAAGGAATATCTCAGGTCTCTCGCAGTAATACTTTGATCCGCCTGCGAAAACGCCGGGATTAACGGAGAATGCCATTGAGAGGATCATGAAGATAAAGAGCGTGAAGAAGAAAACGTCAGCCACATAAAGCTTGAACTTTCCGTTTACTATCCTCGATATAAAGTTCAGGATAACGGCAAGTGCCAAAAGTGCGCCGAAGAAGGCTACGACATAGGGCTGGAAGTATGACGGGTAAGGCGGACGCGGTCCTATTACCTTAATCTTATTCTTTCCGAGAACCTCCGTGATTATCTCTACTATAGGCAAAGCTAAGAACAGCGCCATTGATAAATAGCAGAACACCTTGTCGGAAGAAGCCTTGGCAAGGAGCGGTGCTTTCAACTTCGTTTCTTCAGTCATTGATCATATTCCCCTTTGTACAAAATCATTTAATTATTTGGCTTATTATAAAGAACTTGGGTATTTATTGAAAGTATAAGTCCGTTTATAATGCTTCATTGTTATATAATTGACACATCAATGTTTTATGGAGGTTTTCTTATGTCACAAGACATGCCCCGCGAGAAGCTGGCATCACTTGTCGCTTCTTTCATGAGCTATTCTGCAGGACACCTTCCGGACGACGTAAAGCTTCGTCTGACGCAGATGAGCGAGGTCGAGAATGAAGGCTTCGCACCCGAGATATACAAAGTTATGAAGAAGAATATGGAACTTGCGGATTCTCTCAAGAGACCTTCATGTCAGGATACCGGAATCCCGCAGTTCTTCGCACGTGTCGGTGCCAACTGGCCCTACATGGACATCGTCGAAGATGCACTTGTGGATGCAGTAAAGGAAGCTACCGCAAAGGCTCCCTTAAGACCTAATGCGGTCGAGGTTTTCGATGAGAAGAATACCGGAAACAACATCGGTACGCACAGCCCCTGGATCGACTGGGAGATCGTAAAAGATTCAGACCAGCTGGAGCTTTATTTCTATATGGCTGGCGGCGGATGCTCCCTCCCCGGTTTTTCGAAGGTTCTTATGCCTCTCGAAGGATATGACGGCATCGCAAAGGCTGTTTTCGAGCAGATGACGACATACGGCGTAAATGCCTGCCCTCCGTGCCTCGTAGGTATCGGTATCGCTGGCTCTTCCGAAGTAGCTGCCAAGCTCTCGAAAAAGGCTCTTCTTAGGCAGGTCGGTTCACATAACCCCAACCCCAAGGCAGCAGAGATGGAAAAGCTCTTAGAAGACGGCCTTAACTCAATAGGCCTTGGCCCCGGCGGATTCGGCGGAAAGATGTCTGTCATGGGCGTCAACATCGAGCAGGCTTCAAGACACCCCGCAACACTTGCAATGGGTATGTCCACGGCATGCTGGGCACACAGAAGAGCCGGCATCAGGATCAATCCTGACTTCACTTACGAATTCTTCACACACAAGGGGGCAGTCTTATGAGCACATTTGAATTCAAAACACCCGTTACGGACGAAGATATCAGGAAGGTCCACATCGGCGACGTTATCTATCTTACGGGCGATATCGTTACCGGCAGAGATGACGTTCATCACAGAGTAGTTATCGGCGGCAAGGAGCCCCCGGTGGATCTTAAGGGCAAGGCTATCTTCCACGCAGGCCCCATCACGAAGAAGATCTCTTCTGACGGCGAGCCCGATAAGTACAAGGTAATCAGCGTAGGCCCCACCACATCAATGCGTATGGAAAAGGCCCAGGCGGAGTTCCTAGAGAAGACCGGCGTTAAGATCATCATCGGCAAGGGCGGAATGGGTCCTAAGACGACAAAGGGCTGCGTTGATAACTGCGCCGTCCACACCATCTTCCCCGGCGGCTGCGCCGTTGTCGCTGCTGAAGAAGTCATCGACTGCGAAGGCGTTGAGTGGCTCGATCTCGGTATGCCCGAAGCTATGTGGAAGCTTAAGTGCGATAAGTTCGGACCCCTGATCGTTTCCATTGATTCTTACGGTAATAACCTTATCGAGAATAACAAGGTCGAATTCAACGAAAAGAGAGAGAAAGCCTTGGAAGACCTCAAGGGCAAGCTCTCTTACATGGAGTGATAATGGCTCCGGAACTGACCTGTAATTATCCCGATCTTAAAACGCTCTCTGCGGAGGGTGTTAAGCTTTTGATCTTCGACCTGGACGGAACGCTCCTGGATTCCATGAGCGTCTGGCATGATGTCGACGTCGAATTCTTAGGCAGATACGGATATGAGGTTACACCGGAATATACTGACATAGTTAAGCGCGCATCGATCGAAGATGCCGCAAGATACACGCAGGAGAAATACCGCATCCCTTTGACCTGGCAGGAGATCGTTGATACCTGGGAATCAATGGTATACGAGTTCTACAGGTCAGAGGTCGTTCTTAAGGAAGGCGCACGCGAATATCTGGATGAAGCCAAAAAACTCGGCTTCAAATTGTGCGTTACCACTGCCCTTTCGAAGAAGAATGCGAATGCTTCTCTTGAAGCGACGGGCATAAAGGATCTTTTCGACTGCGTGATCACATTAGAGGACCTGGACGGCAACGTCAATAAGGGTTCACCTGACATATTTTTGCGTGCGACAAGCTATATTTCCGCCGGAGGCAATGTGATCTCTCCCTCTCAGGCACTGGTCTACGATGATGTCCTTCAGGCTATTGAGGGTGCGAGATCAGGCGGATTTAAAACATGTGCCGTATATGACAACATCGGCTGCGGAGGTCCCGGTAATTGGGACAGCTTCGCAGCCGGATGTGATTTCTCTGTATTCAAATTCTGATCAGCTTCTTATTCCGTAATTGTTCCTCTTATCCTTGATCCACGGCCGTTTTTTCAGATTCTGACTACAGATTATATATGTAAAACTTATTCCGCTTCTTTCTCTTCAGTCTTCTTCTCAGAAGCCTCTTCTTTCTTTGCTGCCTCAGCCTTTGCAAGGGCTGCTGCTCTCTTTGCTCTCTTCTTACGTGCTGAGAAGACGATGATGAGAACGATAACTGCAACGATTCCCATGAATACTAAGAACGGGATTGCTGCGATGAGGCCTAACAGGAAATTCTGGAAGAATGTGACAGTGCCTTCCCACATATCCTTGAACTGCTCGCCTACTTTCTCTCCGTATGTAACGATATGAGGTTCTTCGATCTGTGTCTCTTCAAGGACTTCTGCAATCTGGAGATTCAAAGTTGCATACTGAACCTGGTTCTCAAGTACTCTGATGCGGGACTCTGCGCTCTCGATCTGGTATCTTACTTCGGAAAGTCTGTTCTGAAGTATGATGATGTTGTCGAGATCCTTTGCTTCGGAAAGAAGTGTCATGAGCTGCTCGTATTCGACTCTCAATGAATCTACTCTTGCCTTTGTATCAACGTATTCGAGAGTAACGTCTGTCGTATTCTCGCTTGAGGACAATACCGTGCAGCTGTTGCCTACTGTTGCAATGAGTGTGTCGAGCTTATCTGCAGGGATCCTGATCGTGTAATAGAGCATTCGGAGATCTCTGTTCTTGCCTGTGCCGGACATTGAGGAATTCTCGATATATCCGCCCAATGACTTGATCTGGCTCTCAACGTCTGCCTTGACCTGGTCGATAGTCTTGGTCTCTGTGGACATCGTTACTGTCCTTATGAGAAGTCTGCCCTTCTCGGGATCGACATTTACCTCATTCGATATGGCTGTGCCCGTTCCGGGATCTGCCGGTGCTTCACTGACATAATCACCTTCGTCGTAACCATATTCGTAATCAGCCATCACAGCACCTGAATTTACGCCTGCGCTCTTATAATTTGTGCTGTTGTTTGCGCCTAACACCGTGTCGATCTGATCGTTTATTACCTGAACTTCCCCACTGTGTTCACGGACCGGAGCACCTGCCGCCTTTGCTTTGGTCAAATATGCGCCGAGCATGCCGAATGCCAGAAAATTAACGGCTACAACGCCTGCGACTATTCCGATGATAGCACCTTTTTTCATATGTAAATCCTCCATTTGGGACTTCGTGATCCCCTTCGTTGTTACCTTAAATACAGATGTCATCAATTATTTGTTGCAGTCTTCTCGAAAAAATTTTTCCTTCGCTTTATACTTATCCCTATGAATACGTCAGGAATAAAACAAGACCTCTGGGAATACCTGTCACAAGAACGCCGCCCGGTAGCCTTATACGGCACGGGAGACGGCGCTGACAAGATCATTTCCGTATTGGAGAGATACGGTCTTAAGGACCTTATCGCCGCTGTTTTTGCAAGCGACGGTTTTGTCAGGGACAGAATGTTCCATGAATATAAGGTCATCTCCTATTCCGAATGCTGTGAAAAGCATGGCGATAAGGACTTCATCGTCCTCGTCTGCTTCGGCTCATCAAGACCTGAGGTACTTGAGCAGGTAGCAAAGATAAAGTCTGAAAGAGAACTCTATGTTCCTGACGTTCCCGTTTATGGAAATATCTTATTTACGCGTGAATTCTATGAATCCAATAAAGATTCCATAGAAGATGTCTATACCCGTCTGGCTGATGATACATCACGCAGCTGCTTTGAGAACTATATAGACTACAAGCTTACGGGCGACATCTCTTATTTGGAAAGAGCAGAATCCGGCCCTGACGATGAATTCGATCTGTTAAAGGATATTTCGGAAGGCTGCTTTGTCGATCTGGGAGCTTACTACGGCGATACGCTGGTCAGATATCTTAACAGGTTCCCTTGCCTCAACAAAGCCGTTGCAGTCGAACCTGAACGCCATTCATTCAAGAAGCTTTCCGAATGCGCAAAGACTCTCGGTTCTGACATAACATGCATCAACGCGCTTGTCGGAAGCCGTACAGGCACCGAGAAGGTATCAGCCTCAAGAGGAAGAGGCACAAGAGCCCTCCCCGCAAGCAATGTGGAACTTAAGAAAACGGTAGACATTGACGTTGTGACCGTTGATTCTTTATCGATCGATAACGTAAGCTTCATCAAGTTCGATGTCGAAGGCTCCGAATCTGATGCGATCGAAGGCGCGAAGGAAACGATAAAAAGAGACCGCCCGGTAATGAAGATCGCCTGCTATCACAGGAGTGAGGATGTTTTCGCGATCGTCAAAAAAGTATTGGAGATAAGGGACGATTATAAGATCTATATTCGCCACACAAGATGCATCCCGGGCTGGGATACGGACTTTTATTTTATCTGATAAGGAAAACTCATGAAGGTACTGATAGTAAGTGATTCACACGGTATGAACGGACATTTAAAGGCCGTGATATTGAAAGAGAGGCCTGACATGCTGATCCATCTGGGAGACGCGGAATACTCACAGTCCGAGATCGCAAGATGGGCGGGTGCGCCCAAGACCCCCTGCATATTCGTAAGGGGTAACTGCGATACTTACTGCGATCAGGATATCGTGAGGGACTTTGCAACTTTCACTCTTAACGGTCATAAGATATTCTGCGCTCACGGCCACCGCCAGAAGGTCAATTACGGACTGCTGACGCTGTCGCTCACCGCTCAGGAGAACGGCTGTGACATCTGCATGTTCGGCCACACGCATGTCCCCTACGACAGCTTCGGCGACGCTGTCTCGGAATTTAACAGTTTCTATGAATCGGGGTTCGGAACGAGCTTTTCCGGTCCGCGCATCCTTAATCCGGGCTCGATATCGATCCCGAGAGGCGGTTCAAAGCACAGTTACATGATCATGGATATGGAAGATGACGGCCGCTATGACGTCAGATACTGTCTCTGTGATTAAGCTTTTGCGGCAGGCTTTCTGAACTTCTGAACGTACTCTTCGTACTTCTTCTCGTCACTCTTCTTACGCTGCTTGAAGTCGTGCATGTAAGTGTCCGGCTGTTTCTTGCTCGATACCTTATATCTGTATGCGATAGCGGCGATATTGAGGCTGTGCTCGGCTATTCTGACACAGCTGTAAAGGATGTCATTGAATACGAATCCCTGCTCTGTAGTGCAGTTGCCGTTAGCAAGTCTTTCAACGTGATTAGCCTTGAACTCGTCGCACATCTCACCTATTACGATCCTCAAAGGAGCAATATTTTCCGCACCCTTGGCATTATCGGAAAGATAGCAGTCCAAAGCCATTGTATAGATCTCTTTTACGGCAGGGATGACCATGGCAAGTTCGCCCTTGGCCGCATCGGAGAATTCGAGATGCTTATTTGCGATCTCTTCTGAAGAATCCGAAAGGTAATTGGCATGGTCTGCCACACGTTCGACTTCACCGATAGCCTGAAGTATGCGTGATGACCTGTTCTTGTCTTCAACGCTCAGGTGCTGTGTTGTCGTAAGCTTCATGAGGTAGGAACCCAGGATATCCTCGTAACCGTCGACCTTCTCTTCGTTCTTCTTAATGAAATCGAAATCATTTGCGTTATAGCCGCCGATCAGCATGCCCATGGACTTATCAAGACCGTCCTTTGCCTTGGTTACCATCTTGACCATCATGTTGCGGCACTCACCTACAGCGATGGAAGGTGTAAGCATAAGACGCTCGTCGAGCTTGAACTCCTGCTCTTCTTCCGTCTCCTTAACGATAAAATGAGCGAGCTTTACAAGAAGCTTGGAGAACGGGAACAGGAGGACTGTATTTGCGATATTGAATACCGAGTGGATCGCAGCAACGCCTACGATGTTTACCGGGCTGTTTAAGAAATCGAAATCAACAAAAGCGTTGACTGAATAGAATACGATAAGCCATACGACCGTACCGATGAGCTTGATCGCTACGTGGATGACCGTAACTCTCTTGGCGTCTCTGTTAACGCCGATTGATGAAAGGATGGCTGTCATGCAGGTTCCGATGTTGGCACCCATTACGAGCGGGATAGCCATGCCGTATGTAAGCTGGCCAGTCATGGAGATCGACTGCAGGATACCGATAGCGGCAGCCGAGCTCTGGATGATGCCTGTTACGATGGCGCCTGAGAAAACACCCAAGAGCGGGTTCTTAAAGGCTGTCATGAGGGATACGAAGCTGTCCATCTCCTTCAAAGGCTCCATTGATGAGGACATCATGGTCATTCCCTGCATGAGGATCGAGAATCCTAAGAGCATTGAACCGATATCCTTGTTCTTCTGCTTCTTGGAAGCCATTATGAGGGCTATGCCGATAAGAGCGAAGATCAGAGAGAAGCACGAAGGCTTTAAGAGCTTTAAGAATATGTTGTCACCGGAATCAATGCCGGCGAGGGATAAGATCCATGCTGTAAGCGTGGTGCCGATGTCAGAACCGAAGATAACGCCTACGGTCTGAGGCAGTTCCATGATGCCGGAGTTAACAAAACCTACCAGCATTACTGTCATGGCAGATGAGGACTGGATGGCGATCGTGATTACGGCTCCGATAGTGAGCCCTTTGAACTGGTTATCAGTAGCTTTGTTGAGAAGTTTTTCAAGTCTGCCGCCTGCTGTCTTCTTCAGGGAATCAGATAAGAGCTTCATTCCGTAAAGGAAGAATGCGAGGCCTCCGAAGAGCGTTATAAACATGAAGATATCCATAAGATCACAAACTCCGAATATAAGAAATCCATAATGTCCTATTGTGTATTTTATCGTCAAAAACAGAACTTGTAAAACATAAAATAATATTTGCGCCCGAATATATAGATGCCCGTCTATATAACAATAAAGGCGGGCATCCTGAGCATAAGAATTATGTTGTTGAACGTTATTTTCTTCCCAGTACCAGAGGCAGGAAGAGGGATACGATGATTCCCGTAACAAAGTTGAACAGTGCGCCGATAAGGACAGCAGGGATCAGGTATCCTGTGAGGATTCCCGCGATGATCGCAGCTGCCGAAGGCGTAAGTCCGAAGTAGAGGAACATCGTCTGCACTACTATGGAGAGAGTCTGTGCCTGGTCCTTGGGCAGTGACAGCGAGATCAATGTTCCGAGATTCGTTGCAAAGAAGCTTACCGACAGGATAAATACAAACCATGCGATGACGCTTAAGGGATTTGCCTGAAGGATCACTGCCGCAACGATCATGGGTAAGAGGAGATCGATCGCGGTTACTGCAAGGCAGCCTAAGAGCGAATACATAAGCTTCTTATAGTGCTTCTCAGGAATGAGAAGGAAGAAATCCCTTGATGTGTCTTCCCTGATCGGATCGCCTAAAGTCCTGTAGAAGGCCATTGCGCCGAGGATCGCTGCGGGGATGAAGAATGCATCTCCGTTGGGATAGTCCCTTGAGAGCCATGCTGCGACACCTGCGACGATCGTGTATACGATCATGGTCGTGGAGAATACCTTGAGCTTGGCAAATCTGAATCTGTTGAAGACTGCCTTGTAGAGGAAGACATTTGCACCGTTTCCGAAGCGGAAACCTTCTCTGTCGATGGTTCCCTTTCTTGCCTTTTCTCTTGTGGCAACGCCGCCTCTTGCGGACTTCTTCGCGTTTTCCAGCTGCTCGGCCTTGTGCTCTGCGGCAAACATTGCATCCTCGTAGAAGTCAGCCTTCATCTTCCAGATGATAAGTACGAGGACTGCGCATGCTACGACAAAGAGACCTAAGTATACAAGCGACAGTACGATGTCACCTGTGCATGCATAGTAGGAAATGCCTCTGAGCCAGCCCCAGAACGGGATCCAGTGTGTCTTGGTGCCTGCAAAATAACCGAAGATACCTTCGATCACGGTATGCTTGCCGATGACCGTATAAGCCGCAAAGCCGATAAGGATCGCGCCGTAGACTACGGCAAGGAAATTCTTGATGTTGCCCGTGCCGGTCTTAAGCTTGGATGTGATCGTATAGAAGATGACTTGGACCAGCGTGCTGAATACAAGGATCATCGCATAGACAACGATGAGCGATATGGCGCCCACCATCGACAGACCTGCGTTGATCGTCAGGTTCGGGATCTGGAACAGCATGAACAAAGACACAATGAGAGACGTTCCCAGTGTGCATAAGAGTCTGAACATGAGTACCGACTGCGGCTTCATCGGTGATGAGAACAGCATCGGAACGTCGGCAGGAAGGAATATCTTGCTCGAGTTCTGTGAATTCAGGATATTGGTTGCAAGAACAAGAAGGAAAACCGCGGAGACCGCAAGGTCGACGATCATCTCTTTAGTGAGATTATTCTCTTCCATAAAGATCGTGATCTTTGATTTGGCAAGCTTGCCGCTTACCGCTTCGTCCAGTTCGATCTCTTCGCCCGGGCCTTTACCGTCCTGCAGCTCAACAGTAGTCGCTGACGTGGGTTCGGTCTTATCCTTTTTCTTATCGAAAAGGCTTCCGGCAAATCCCATCATGGCGCCGAAAACGATGAAGATAAGGATCAGTGCGACCCATGTCTTCATTACCTTCTTAATCGTGTTAAGAAGCGAGTGTGAAGCGTAATAAAAGAACAGTCTCATACTGACGGCTCCTCTTCACTCTTTACCGCTGACTTGTCGATGCCTTCCGTAACTTCGAAGAACAGGTCTTCCAAAGACTTCCCGCTCTCGTCGACTTCAGCTCTCGTAACGTTAGCCTTGATCTGGCCGCCCTGCATGATGATGGTCCTGTCCCAGAGCATGTCGACACTGTCAATGATGTGTGTACTGATGAACAGGGTCTTTCCTGCCCTTCTCATCTCTTCGATGTAGTTCTTGAGCTCTTTGATCGCATGGGGATCAAGACCGAGCAAAGGCTCGTCGAGTAAGATGATGTCAGGATCAGGCAGAAGGCCTAAGCAGAGGTTCAGCTTCTGCTGCATACCCTTGGATAACTCATCGCCGAACTTCTTGCGCTTGTCGTCTAATTCGAAGCGCTCGAGGAGCATGTTGACGCGGTCCTTGTAGTCCGTCATCTTGTAAGCTCTCGCGATGAATTCCATGTGCTCGATGACCGTAAGTGTCGGATAAAGTGACGGCATTTCCGGAATGTAACCTAACAGCTTTCTTGCTTCGGAAGTCTTGTTGGGAATACCGTTTACAGTGATGGTTCCGTCGAACTTAAGGAAACCGATGATCGACTTGATGATAGTACTCTTACCTGCGCCGTTGGGGCCCAGAAGGACCGTGAGCGTGCCCGGTTCGAGCGTAAAAGATACATCATCGCATGCGACATTTTTGCCGTAACGCTTTGTTACGTTTTTAACTTCAAGCATATTCTATTACCCCCTGATACATTGGGTTTAGTTTGCCATCTGCAAAATTCCATTTCAAGGGAAAACTGTATGGTTTAAGGTTATGTTAAGGATAGTTGTCAAAAAAGCGATATTTTTAGTCAGAAAACGTGAATTTTCGCGACTTATTTTTTTCTCCATGTTATTATTTTTAATACTAGGTGCTTTTCGATATGTTTTAGGGGTGTCTTAATATGACAAAATGGATCATCGTCGTTGACGACGACACTGCCAATTTGAAGATGGCAGGACACATCCTGAGCAAAAACAACATACGTGTGACTGCCTTCAAATCAGGCAGTACCTTCCTTGATTATGTCAATGACAACGGCATGCCAGATCTGGTGCTCCTCGACATCAAAATGCCGGTCATGGACGGATTCGAGACTTTGGACAAACTCCGTAAGCTCGAACAGCGGTTGGGTCTCATGAAGACGCCGGTTGTTTTTCTCACTGCAGATGAGGATGTTGATACTGAAACAAGAGGTTTTGAGGTAGGCGTTTCTGACTTTATCAGAAAGCCTTTCAATCCTGACGTTCTTCTCCGTAGGATCGACAATATCATGTCGAATTCCCAGGAGATGCATGACCTCAAGAGCGAGGCCACGATCGATAAACTTACGGGGTTCCTCAATAAGGGCGCAGCAGGTTCCGAGCTCTCGAAAATGTGTTCCGAGAAGTCCGGGTGCCTCATGATGATCGACCTCGACTCATTCAAGCTCGTAAATGATATCTACGGACATGAGATGGGTGACAAAGTCCTCATCGCCTGCGCCGATGCCATCAGGAATGCGGTTCCTCAGGGCAGTAAGTGCGGCCGAATAGGCGGTGACGAATTCGTTGCATTCGCGGCGGGTGTCACTTATGAGTCCGATGTATCAGCCATTACGAGAAAGATAAATGACGACATAACTTTAAGCGCGAAGAGGCTCATGGGCGATGATATGACCATCCCTTTGGGAGCTTCCATAGGCGGAATCTTCGTTCCCAGATACGGCAACGATTACAATTCCCTCTTAAAGCTTGCGGACAAGTCACTCTATACCGTCAAGAAGAACGGCAAGCACGGCTATGAGCTCTACGCTGACGATGTCGAAGATGAGAACGTCACTTCCCTTCACGATATCCACGCGATCTCGGAGATCTTAGGCGAGCGTTCCATCCAGGACATTGCCCTGCAGCTCGACAAGGATTCATTCTCGCCCGTATACCGCTATGTCATCAGATACATACTCCGTCACCACATAAATGCGTGCAAGGTATTGTTTACCTTAGCTCCCGCAAACGGTGTCAATGATTCGGATTTCTATAACGGTATCGACGAATTCGGCAACCACATAAGAGGGTCTTTGAGAAAATCCGATATCTTCATGAGATACGGCAAGACACAGTATTTCGTATTCCTGACTGATATCAGGGCTGATTCCATTGACAAGGTAATCTCCCACATCATCAACAAATGGCACTCGAAGGGTACTGAGGATATCATCATTACATACGAGACCGAATTCATCGGAAGCAAACAGGAAGTTTCCGATGCCAAGAAATACAAGAAAGTTGTCGTCGTTGACGACGATATCATCAACCTTCAGGTAGCGGGAAAGATCTTAAGCTCAGGCGGACTCCGTGTCGCTGCGCTGAGATCCGGAGATGCTCTTTTCGATTATCTCGAGAAAGAGGATGAGCTTCCGAACCTCATCCTCCTGGACGTTAAGATGCCGGGCATGAGCGGTTTTGACTGTCTAAAGAAGCTGCACTCTCTTGAGACCGCGGCATCTAAGATCCCGGTCATCTTCCTTACGGCTGACGAGAGCGAAGGTGCTGAGCGCGAGGGCCTGAAGCTCGGCGCGATGGACTTTATCAGGAAGCCTTTTGTGCCTGAGGTGCTCCTCTTAAGAGTAAAGAACCTCATTGAGCTCGTTACTCTGCAGAACCAGCTCTATTCCGAAGTCGAACAGAAGACAAGGGAGAACAAGGATCTGTTTATGCAGATCGTAAGCTCACTTGCCGCAGTTATCGATACAAAGGACGAATATACCAAGGGACATTCTTCACGTGTCGCTGATTATTCAAAGATGATTTCCAAGAGACTTGGCTTCACCGATGCAAGACAGGACGAGATATATATGCTCGCGCTCCTTCACGATGTCGGCAAGATCGGAATTCCTGACGGAATCCTCAATAAGCCCGGCACGCTTACGCCTGAAGAATATGAGCTCATAAAGGCTCACTCCGCCATTGGCGCTTCCATTCTCAAGAATATTGAGAATGATCCGAAGTTCGAACAGTGCGCCATGTATCACCACGAGAGATACGACGGCACGGGTTACCCGACAGGGCTCAAAGGGACCGCGATCCCCGAAGAGGCGAGGATCATCGCGGTGGCCGATGCTTATGACGCAATGTCTTCCGACAGAAGCTACAGGCCCCACCTGACGCAGGAAGCGGTAAAGAGCGAGCTTGAGCTGGGAATGGGGACACAGTTCGACCCGAAGATCGCAGAGATAATGATTTCGATAGTTGAGGAAGATAAAGACTACAGACTAAGAGGGTGATCACATGAGTACTAACGACAAGGATCTATTTCAGACTTCGCACCTTACAATACTGATAAGCTACACAATCTTTGCGACAATCCTCGTCGTTGAATCCCTCCTCTTAGACTGGGAGAAATGGGCTCTTATCCTCATAATCGGAGGCATCATCGCCGCCTGGGTCCTTCACATCAGGCACACTGCTCCCTCAAATGTCCGCATATGGCTTTATGCGGTCCTTATGATGGGCTGCTATTTCTTCTACGGAATTCACCAGACAAGCACATTTGACCTTGCCCTCGTTATGGCTGCCATCATCATGCTCCATACGATGACGGGCAAGAAGGCATTCATCACTTTATGCCAGTTCACGTTCTATCTGACGATGACCTACGAAGTTGTGATAATGGTCATTAACAACGAGGAATTCAATGTCCTCGTCATCACACGCCTCGCGCTCCACTTCATCATGATCTTCTTCATCGGAAGATTCGCAAAAAGCATCATCGACAAGTGGCTGCAGGTACTTAACAAATCCAAGGATGAAGTCGTCCAGCTCACCGAAGCCACAGAGCACTTAAACGACTTCCTTGCAAACGTCTCACACGAATTGAGAACACCTGTTAATGCGATCATCGGACTTACGACGCTCTGCATCGACAAGTCCAGGAACAGGGAAGTCGAAGGCGATCTTATCGCCGTAAGAGATGCCGGACGCAAGGTCGCCGAGCAGATAAGCGATATCCTCGACTATTCCGAGATCGACCGTAAGAAGGCAGTCTGCAATAACGAAGACTATATGCTCTCTTCAGTTCTCAACGACCTCGTTGTCGATCTCAAGCACTATAAATCCAAGAACGTCGAGCTCATAATCGACGTCGATCCCGCGATCCCCGCCGTCATGAATTCTGACGTTTCCAAGATCAAAAAGGTCCTCAAAGCCCTTATTACAAACGGTCTCAAGTACACCCAGAAGGGCGGCGTTTATGTAAGGATCACGACCGTGAACCACGCTTACGGCGCCAACCTCTGCATCGAAGTTACCGATACCGGTAAGGGTATGAGCGAGTATGAATTAGAGAAGGTCTACGACAGCTTCTACCAGGCTGATTCCAGCCGTTCCCGCCAGGGCGGCGGCTTAGGGCTGGGCCTTGCGATCGCATCAGGCTTCGTATCCCTCTTGGGCGGCTTCATGACGATCGAGAGCAAGCCCGATGTCGGTACAACTGTCAACGTCAGTATCCCCCAGAGAGTCGTTGATCCTTTGAGCTGCATGTCCGTTACAGCGCCTGACAAGCTCTGCCTGGGCGCCTTCCTGCATTTCGAGAAATACGACCATCCGGCCGTAAGAGACTACTACAATTCAATGGTACTTAACATCGTAAAGGGCCTGGGCGTCCAGATGCACCGCGTTAATAACGCAGAGAACTTAAAGCTCCTGCATAACTCGGTCCACCTGACCCACCTCTTTATCGCAGAAGACGAATATAACGACAACGTCGACCTCATCGAGAACCTTGCAAAGGAAATGGTCGTTGCCGTTGTCGCTAACGAAGGCATGGTCCTTCCTAAGAATACGCACGTCAAAGTGCTCGAAAAGCCTTTCTACTGCTTCCCTGTCGTATCCATCCTTAACTCCACGGTCGACAGCAAGGAAGAGCGCGTCAAGAAGCTCCGCTGCGACGGCGTAAGAGCCCTCGTTGTCGATGACGAATCAATGAACCTCGTCGTTGCAAAGAGCATCTTCGCCAGATACGGAATGAAGGTAACCACGGTCACATCCGGCCAGGAATCCATTGATGTCTGCCGTGATAAGGTTTTCGACATCATATTCATGGACCACATGATGAGCGGCATGGACGGCGTCGAAGCCATGAAGAGGATAAGAACCGACGTTGCAGGCCTCAACGGCTCGGTTCCGGTCGTCGCTCTTACGGCTAACGCGATGAGCTCGGCCAAGCAGATGTTCCTGTCAGAAGGCTTCGACGGCTTTGTCAGCAAGCCTATCGAGATCGAGGAACTCGAGCGTGTCTTAAAGCAGGTCCTCCCCAAGTCGGCCATTACATTTGTCGATGCTGACGGCATGGTTGATATCACTCCCGACGAACCCGAAGAAGATGTAAAGCCTGAGCCCGTTAATGAGAAGGACTTCATAACAGAACTCAGAAAGAGCGGAATCGATACAGAAGCAGGTCTTAAGTACTGCGTCGGCGACAAGGAATTCTACAAGTCACTGCTTATGCAGTATGCGACGGAATCAGCCGGAAAGATCGCTTCGATGAAGAAATACTATAAGGTCAAAGACTGGCACAATTACGAGATACTGGTACATGCGTTAAAGAGCACTTCCAAGATGATCGGCATCGCCGACCTGTCCGAGAAGGCCAAGGCTCTGGAGAAGGCTGCAAAGGAAAATGACGCGGCATACATCCTGCAGAACCACGATTCAATGATCAGGGATTACGGACGCATCGCAGGAGAGATCAAGAGCCAGTTTCTTTCAGATGATGAGGACAAACCCGACGATGATGTTTTCGAATTCGAACCTGAGAGTGACGGAGGTGATAAGGTATGAAAGACATGTTGAGATATCTTTTCAAGCCGTCAAGAAATGACCGCGAAGCGATAAGATCCGCTTATTATGAATCAGTCGGACCTACCCGCGTCACGATGGTCATCACGCTCATCGCCGCTCTCACGTTCATGATCATGACCTTTGTCTATCCTCCCTACTTCGGAGGAACAACGGTGCTCTATCACCAGATCTGCTATGTCTGGGTAATCACGATCGCGGTTGTATGGCTCTTCGGAGCGAATTATGCAATGAAGGATTTCAGCGCAAGATACCGCACGATATTCTTCCTGAACCACTTCATGGGCATAACTCTGTATGCCTGGGTAATTGCTCTTATGATCGTCAATTACATGGCGCGAAATACTGTCGACACCACGCTCTTCATGACGGTAGCGCTGGTCGTTCCGCTCTGCGTTTATTTCAATCCGCTGGCATATTTCTTAGTCGCCGTCACATCCAATATCGCAGTCGTCTCATTCCTCTACTATGCGGTCTCCATCGGATCGATCGAGCCCAATGAGATGGCCAACTTCCTGATCTTCGCGGTTTTCCAACTTGTCATGGGAGTCATCATGTCCTATACGAAGTTCAGGCTTAACGAACAGCTCGTAACGGCCGAGAAGCAGCGAAAAGAGATCTATATGCTCAATAAGTCCCAGAACAGCTTCTTCTCCAACATGAGCCATGAGATCAGAACACCTATCAACACGATCATCGGCCTGAACGAGATGATCCTCCGTGAGGACGTAAGCGAGGAAGTAATCGAAGATGCGGTCAACATCAAGGCTGCAGGTAAACTTCTCCTTAACCTCATCAACGACATCCTCGACATGAGTAAGTTCCAGTCAGGCTCCATGCAGCTCCTGATCGAACCCTATCACACGGGCGACATGCTCTCTGATATCGTCGGCATGCTCTGGATAAGAGCTAAAGATAAGAAGCTCGACTTCAATGTAGACGTATCACCTGACATTCCGGCTGAGCTCATCGGTGATGAAGTCAGGATCAAGCAGGTCCTCATCAACATCATCAACAACGCCATCAAGTACACCAAGGAAGGCTCCGTCTCCCTTACTGTCCAGTGCGAGCGCAAGGACGATAAGACCTGCAACATGATCTACATGGTCTCCGATACGGGTATCGGCATCAAGTCAGAAGATATCCCTTACCTTTTCTCTGCGTTCAAGAGAGTCGATGAGACGACCACAAAGCACATCGAAGGAACGGGTCTGGGCCTTTCCATCGTTAAGCAGCTCGTAGACCTCATGGGCGGTAAGATCACTGTCAACAGCGTCTATAAGAAGGGCTCCACCTTCATGATCGAGATCCCCCAGAGGATCGAGCGTGAAGATTCCGTCGGCAACTACGACTTCGCAAAGGCAGGAAGCGCAGGCAGAAAGAAGGAATACCTTCCCAAGTTCGAAGCGCCTGAGGCACGTATCCTTGTTGTTGACGACAACGAAGCAAACCTCATGGTCGTAAGCAAGCTCTTAAGAGATACCAAGGTCAGGATCGATACCGCAACGAGCGGCAATGATGCCCTCAGAAAGACGCTCAACATCAAGTACAATGTCATCTTCATGGACCACCTCATGCCTGAGATGGACGGTGTCGAGTGCAGAAGAAAGATCAAGGACCAGACCGGCGGACGCTGCCGTGAGACTCCTATCATCATCCTCACCGCAAATGCCGATGAAGAGAACAGAGCACTCTATGCACGTGAGAACTTCGACGGTTATCTCGCAAAGCCTGTCAGCGGTGACGCTCTGGAGAATGAAGTCTATAACCATCTCCCGAAGGAGATCGTCCACATCACGGGCAACAGGAGCGAGATCGCAGAAGAATCCATCTCCTGGATGAGCGGCACAAAGAAGCGTAAGAGTATCGTGGTCACCTCCGAGAGTGTCGCAGACCTCTCACCCGAACTCGTCGAGAAATACGGCATTGCAATCATTCCTCACAAGGTCCGTACTGAAGAAGGTCTCTTCAAGGACGGCAAGGAGATCGAGACACAGGGTGTCCTCAAATATATGGAGGATCCCAATCACGTTGTCCTCCCTCAGGGCCCTACGGTAAGAGAAGCCGAAGAGTTCTTTGCCAAGCAGCTTTCCGTTGCCAATAACGTCATCCACATCTCGATCTCATCCAAGATCGAACACAGCGGATACGGTCCTGCTCTTGAAGCATCCAAGTCCTTCGATAACGTATTCGTAATCGATTCGGGCCACTTGTCGAGCAGTCAGGGACTTATGGCTATAGTTGCCGCAAAGATGGCTGAAGAAGGTCTCGGCGCCGAGCAGATCGTGAAGGAACTCGAAGCATACAAGAAGAAGATCCACACGAGCTTCATCGTTGATAATCTCGACTTCCTCTCACGTGCCGGCCAGGTTGGAAACGGTACGGCCAATATCGTTAAATCACTTATGGGCCGCCCGGTCCTCAAGCTCCGCAAAGGTAAGATGGGCGTCGGAATAACCTATTTCGGTGCAAGGGAACAGGCATGGAAAGCTTACATCAGCTCCACGCTTTCCAATGCTTCAGCCATAGACACGAGTATCCTCTTCGTAACCTATGTAGGCCTTTCCAAGCGTGACACAGACTGGATCCGTGAACAGGTCGAGAAGCACGTACGCTTTGACGAGATCTACTTTAAGCAGGCATCCCCTGCCATCTCAGTCAACTGCGGCCCCGGCACGTTCGGTCTGCTCTATATGGAGAAGTAAGTTTTTTCGCGAACACCGCAAAAATATGGGCTGTCTCAAAGGAGGCAGCCCTTTTAGATCATCCTGCTGTACTGCAGTATTCAGCCAGAAGATCCGGCACATACTGGTAATGGTGACTGTCGTAAAACTTCACCTTGTACGAGTTAACGCCATTCTTAATCAGGCGCTCCTCCAGATGCTTTACGCCTTCCGTCGTTGAATCATTGTCACCATAGAAATCAGCGTAATCCTCGTCTTCCTTATCCCCTGCAGCTATGAACAGTTCCCTGTCGTATGTCTTGTTCCTTTCGAAAAATCCGTATTCATTCTTATAGCTCTCATAATCTTCGACACTGGTGAAATACGGTGTCCAGAACGTGGGGCTTCCGATAATGTATCTCTTGAACGGCTTATTCTCATACAGATCGTAATTGAATGCCGCGTAGTGCGCGAAAACGCCTCCCTGCGAGTGCCCGAAGAGCGCTGTCTTGTCATAATCGAACTTATAGGTTGCGGCAAGGAAAGGCATCATGTTGTCTGTCAGAAAATCCAGGAATTCTTTCTTGTTATTGCAAAGGATGTTTCCGCGGACCTCATTGTCCCAGCCGTCCGTATCGTATTCAAATCCGACCGTGACCAGTATCTGCGGCTTGGCTTTGCCTTCAGCCATCAGGCCATAGAGCGAAGTCACATCATTAAATCTCCACACGGCATCAGTCATGACAAGTGCCGGATAAGCCTTCTCTTTATCGTATCCGTCAGGAGTCGTGACATGGACGACAAATGTGAGCCCAAGCTCTTCATCATAAAGATGATATTCCCTGATATTATCCTTTATCGCGGCGACTTTCCCGTCATCCATCTGCCAATAGTAACTGTCGGTATCAGATGACCCTTTGCTCTTATAGTAATACTCCAGATAGCTGTCCAGATAATCCTTGTCGATCAGTTCGGCGCTGCCGTCGATAACTGCTTCATAAAGCTTTATAAGACGCCTGTACTCTTCATTTACAGGTACCTTATTCTGACCGTTTGCAATGTCTTTATCAAATTCGGCTCTGAGCTTAGTCTTGAGGTCACCGAAGTCTTCAAAATCGATC
This sequence comes from Oscillospiraceae bacterium, assembly GCA_902780785.1. Lineage (GTDB taxonomy): Bacteria > Bacillota > Clostridia > Saccharofermentanales > Saccharofermentanaceae > Saccharofermentans. The sequence goes on from CACZGS010000004.1 coordinate 180,822, forward strand.
ACCGCCTCTTCTGTTGTAGAACCGTTATTAACATCAACATGCCAGTACACCGTCTGTCCGCTTCCGCCGTCATAGCCTTCAGGCGGTATTGCATTGAAAACAGGATCTCCGTTAACGATGGAACCTAGGCGCGGGGCAAAAAGGATCTTTTCCTTTGCATCATCGAACAATGACGTATCTTCTTCCTGCTGTTCCTTCTCCCACGGGTGATCAAGGAGCATGAACTCTGTCTCTTTTGCCTCCGAGATCTCCTTCTCAGTCATATGATTTGTAAGTCCCTTGCTGCTCTTGCTGCACGCGGTAAAGGGAAGCATAAAAGCGGCCAGGAGCGCTGCACAAGTCACTCTTATGATGTTTATTCTTTTCACGTTTGTATCCTCCACTTGGTTTGATGGCCTGATACTATCAACTCAAAATGGAGTGCCAAGGGAATTATTGTGGATTATATGTGGAGCAAAAAAAGGCGGTGCCCGTTAAGACACCGCCTGCAGTTCTGAAGTTAATTAAGATTATCAGTAATTCTCTGCGTTTACTTCGAAGTAGCTCTGAGGATGAGCGCATACGGGGCACATCTCGGGTGCCTTTGTGCCGACTACGATGTGACCGCAGTTTCTGCACTCCCAAACCTTGACTTCGCTCTTTGCGAATACTTCCTGAGCCTCAACGTTCTTGAGCAGAGCTCTGTATCTCTCTTCGTGATGCTTCTCGATGGCGCCGACCATTCTGAACTTAGCTGCGAGTGCCGGGAAGCCCTCTTCTTCAGCGGTCTTTGCGAAGTCTTCGTACATGTCTGTCCACTCGTAGTTCTCGCCGTCAGCTGCTGCTGCGAGGTTCTCTGCTGTTGTGCCGATGCCCTCGAGTTCCTTGAACCACATCTTAGCGTGCTCTTTCTCGTTGTCAGCTGTCTTTAAGAAAAGTGCTGCGATCTGCTCGTAGCCTTCCTTCTTAGCCTTGGATGCGAAATAAGTGTACTTATTTCTAGCCTGTGATTCGCCTGCGAAAGCAGCCTGAAGATTCTTCTCTGTCTGTGTACCTGCGTACTTGCTCATTTTTGATTCCTCCTGTTTATTGGTTATTGTTATTTCTTTTGTCTCTTCTTTAGCGGAAGCGCCGTTATCCAAGGGGATGAAGTAGCTCGCGTCATGCTTGCACCAGGGGCAGATGAAGTCCGAAGGAAGCTCTTCGCCTTCGTAGATGTATCCGCAGACAGTGCAGATAAAGCCCTTCTTGGGTGCTTCGGCAGCCTTGGGAGCGCCCGGCTTCTGCTTGATATTCTTCTGGTAGAACGCATATGTGACTGAAGGATCGTCCGATAAGACTTCGCCGTCAGTAACATCTGCCAGGAATAATGTGTGAGTGCCGAGATCTGTCTCGCTTACGACCTTTGCGGAAAGATAAGCATTCGTCTCTTTTGCAATGTAAGCGATGCCGTTTGAAGCGCGCGAAAATTCTATCGCTTCGAACTTGTCTATATCCTTGCCGCTCTGGAAACCGAAGTGCTTATAAGTCTCAAACTTTGAGCCCTCTGTAAGGATCGATACGTTGAACTCTCCGGTCTTCCGGATCATGTCGTGCGTAAAGTTAAGCTTGTTGACTGCGACACAGATCCTGTTGGGTTCGGTCGTAACCTGAATGACGGTGTTGACGATACAACCGTTATCCTTAGTGCCGTCTTTGGCAGTCAGGACAAAGAGACCGTATGACAGGTTGTACATGGCTTTACTGTTCATGATGTTCCCCTTTCTCTTTATGTAGCGCCTCTTGCCAAAAAGGCATAGTCTTATTATAGGGGATAACACACCGTTTTTGTGTGATTTATTAATGATTTTTTGACACTTTTCGGTGATAGCGGGAGAGACCTTATTCTGTTCTCAAAGCCGTTACAGGATCCTGTCTGGATGCAGTCTTTGAAGGGATCAGTCCTCCGATCAATGTCAGCACGACACTCAAGAGTACCAGTATGATCGCTGCTGCCCAAGGCATGATGGCGCTGACGTCATTTGACTCGGCGAGCTTATGGATCAGTGAGTTGATCGGGATAAGCAGGATCAGCGAAATGCCGACGCCGAAAAGACCTGCGAGGAAGCCGGTGATCATGGTCTCAGCGTTAAATACGTCTGCGACGTTGCGCTTCGAAGCACCCATCGCACGGAGGATACCGATCTCCTTGCGGCGCTCGAGAACGCTGATATATGTGATGACGCCGATCATGATCGATGATACGACGAGTGATATTGCAACGAATGCGATGAGAACGTAAGAGATCGTGTTTATGATCTTCGTTACGGACTTCATGAGCGCGCCTACGATATCGGTATATACGATGCTCTTGTCCTCTTCGCCCCTGTCTTCGACCATCTTGTTATAGTCCTTGATGATCGTCGTGATCTGGTCCTTGGATTCGAAGTCCTTAGGGTAGATCGTGATGGACTGGAGGTCTTCCCTGTCGCAGTAACCGAATGCGGAGAGGTTGCCTTCGGCAGAAGATGCCTTGCTGCCCATGAGCTCGCTCATGAATGACTGCATCTCGTCTTCACCCATGTTGAACTGGAATGCCTTTGCAAAAGCATCCTGGTCGATCGACAGTGCGCTTCCGAAGTCTGAGAACGTATCCTGCAGAGCCTTTGTCATGTTGGATGCAAGGCGCTCGACTACCATGCCGATGGCCTTTTCGATGCCTTTGGCAAGCTGGCCTGCGAACTTGGAAGTCATGTTGTTGACGTTCTTCATTACGGCGTTCATGATCTCATCGACATTTACTGAAGATGTGATAACGCTTGTAATGAGCTTCTTTGCCCTGTCAGTTCCCATGTACTCCTTGAGTGAGCCCTCGAGAGCCTTGGGGTCAGGGAGATTGTTCTCTGTTGCATATTTGCTGTAAGCATCGAGGAGCGCATCAGCAACGCCCTGAGCCTGCTTGGGTGTGATCTTTACCTTGTCGGTGATCTCCTTGGTGATCATGGCTGACTGCTCATCAAGGATCTTCTTTCCTTCGGAGCTCTGGAGATATTCCTGATAGTATTCCGAGTAACGGCTCTGGTCAGTTAAGTCCATTCCGTTAGCTACCGCATACTCGGCAAAGCCGTCAGTAATGGCGTTCAGCGCCTTGTTTACGACAGCCTGGTCCAAGTCTGCGATGCCGCTCTCGTTGATGATCTTTATAAGCTGCTGCCTTAAGACTGCGCTGCCCTCAGATGAACCGATAAATGCTGCCATAGCATCAGGAAGCTTCGAATAATCCGTTGAAGGATTATCTGATGCGTAATCCATGTAGTCCGTCATGACGGAGCCCATGCCCTTGATGAGAGCATCTGTATCGACCTTGAAATCAACTCCCTTCAGGAGGTCCTTCAGCTGATCAGCTGAGAGGCTCGGCATGGCGCTTCCCAAAGCACTTGAGAAATCGATTCCGCTCATGTCGCCGAATGCGTCCTTATCGAACTTGAGCTTGTCCTCGTCGAACTTGAAAGCTTCTCTGATCGCATCTTCATCGATTGAGAAGAGGTTATCCATCTTGAAATCGGACTCTTCCTCATCGAATCTCTCGCCCGTTAAGACATTGACTTCGCGGTCAGCGAGCTGTGCCTTTACGATAGCAGCGTTCTCGGCTTCTTCTCTCAATTCCTCAACGAGATCCTTACCGTAGTAGATACCGGAACCGAGCATCATGATGTCCTGGTCAGCCTTGGGCTGGACGATGCCGACGATCTTAAGATCCCTGCTGTTCTTGAGGAGATCGCGCATGTAATCGTTGCTGTTCCTCATGTCGGTATAGATCTTCTGCTTCTCGTCGTACTTATAGAACTTATAAGCGGGAGTGACCTTGAAGGTCTTGTCCATGAAGTCTGAATAATGCCATGTGTAGTATTCCTGGTCGGAGACGACTTCGATACCGTTGGAGAAGTCTCTTACCATCTTGTCGAGCTCTTTGGGGTCTCTTAATCCGAATGCATAGATGATGTAGTCGGATACCGCACCGTTCGGCGTAAGAACAAGGACAGCCTCTTTGGAATTCTGAGGCCATCTGCCGGTCTTGATGTCGTACTGGTTGACGTAGAGTTCCTCGTTCTCGGGGATCTCGAAAAAGACATTCATGCTGTAAGCGGAAGTGAACATCGAAGAAGAAGACAGACCCATCGAAGAGAAATCGTTGTTGGGGTTTACCTGTCTGAACTCGCCGTTCTTCTCATAGCGGAATATCTGGGGCTCGATGCCGTACGAATATTCAACGCCGTTCGTGAGGTCATAGATCTCAGGCTTCTCAGTGTCAAAATATGTCTTAAGAGCGATAAGGTCATTTGTCCTTACCGTTGAGAGGATCTGACTTACTGAAGGGACTTCGGTGACTTCGCCTTCCTTGGCAGGTTCCCAGGTGTCTGTCGATACCATCATCATCGACATAAAGGATACCGAAGACCTCTCGATCGACAGAGGATACTGGGACAAGGTCTGAGCCTCTATCCTGTCGATATAGGTGTTGATGCCGTTAGAAAGCGATAAGATCAGCGCGATGCCGATGATGCCGATCGAGCCTGCAAAAGCAACGAGTATAGTTCTCGTTTTCTTGGTCCAGAGGTTGTTGAAGCTTAAAGCGAGCGCCGTAAGGAAGCTCATTGAAGCCTTGCCGAGGTTCTTGTGGACCGGAGCCAATGCATCGGGTTTCATCTCTGGTTCGAACGGATCGCTGTCTGCAGTGATCTTACCGTCCTTGAGCTTAACTATTCTCGTAGCGTATTCCTCAGCGAGTTCGGGGTTGTGCGTAACCATTACGACCAGGCGGTCTTTCGCGACTTCCTTAAGAAGGTCCATGACCTGGATGCTGGTCTCGGTATCGAGCGCGCCGGTGGGCTCGTCTGCTAACAAGATGTCAGGGTCGTTTACGAGCGCTCTTGCGATGGCAACTCTCTGCATCTGGCCGCCTGACATCTGGTTCGGCTTCTTGTGGGCCTGTTCGCGGAGGCCTACTTTATCAAGAGCATCGAGTGCTCTCTGTTTACGCTCTTTTCCGGAGATGCCGGAGATCGTAAGAGCGAGTTCAACGTTCGATAATACCGTCTGGTGAGGGATCAGGTTATAGCTCTGGAATACGAAGCCGATCGTGTGGTTCCTGTATGAATCCCAGTCCCTGTCCTTATAACGTTTTGTGGAAACGCCGTTAATGATGAGGTCGCCGTTATCGTAACGGTCAAGGCCTCCGATAATGTTAAGAAGCGTAGTCTTGCCTGATCCTGAAGGTCCCAATATCGCAACGAATTCATTGTCCCTGAGATTCAGAGACACGCCGTCCAGAGCCTTCTGAACAAGACTTCCGGTCTTGTATTCTTTATGTATATCCCTTATTTGTAGCATGTCGAAATTCTAACACGCGCATGGTGAACATTCTTTACAATATCTGTGAATAATTCGGAAAATCCTGGTAAATTCATCAGAATCTGCAATTATCATTCACGCAGCGCGAAACCCCTTATTCCTTTATTTTCGTGTTGCCTGAACCTGCTAAAACTCCCTTATTGGGGAAGTTTTGAATATAACCACTGTACCTTCTCGGGGAACCCTTCCTTGTTCATCTTTGAGAACTGCTGGAACTGGATCCTCTTGATGCCCTTAAGGAAAGGCTTGATGGCGCCTGCCAAACCGTTGCAGTTAGCCTCGAAAGAACCGTCCGGACAATCCATGATGCAAAGATATGCCTTATCGTTGCGGTTCTTCTGGGGTGTGAGGACCAGGATAAGCACCTTGGCGATATCGGAATGTGCTCCGCAATACTTCTTAACCATATTCTCGATAGCAGAGAACTCAGGTGTGTCGGAAGGATTGCTGATGAGGACAGGCTCTACGCCGGGTACGTCCGGTCCGCCGTTTGCGATGAAGTTATCGAGCGCGCGGTTGCCTGTGCCGCCTAATGCGAGCGAAGCGTTATCGCCTGCACCATGGCCGAATCTCTCGATAAACGTCTGTGATTCAACCATCTTCTCGACAAGATCCTTGGGGATCGTGATCGTAACGGGGCCGCCCGGATTTACAAGGAAGCCGTGGTGGTTCTGATCCTTGGAGATCGCTGCGACCTGTGCAAAGCTCAATGAAATACGCTGGTCAGGTCCTCCCTGCTTGGAGAAGCTGTTCTTCATTGCCCTGATGCAGAGTCTATTGTCGGTGAAGACCGGCAGGAAAGACTTGTCGGGATGCTGCTTGGGGCTTACACCGATAAAGCCTACGTTGCTCCTGCCGTTTTTGGCAGGTCCGATCTTCGCGGGAGTAACGAACTCTGATGTCATGAGGCAGTCCATTACCATGGAGAAATATATAGGCTCATCGCCGTATTTGCCGTATTCGCAGAGCATTGCGATCGTTCTGGGATTGCCGGATGCCACCATGCCCTTGCATGCGGGATCCTTTGTATCTTCGATGCCGACGGCATCAGAAATAACCGCAAATCTCTTAACGGGCTTGGATGCGTCCTCGTCAGGATCTGTCGGAAGCGGGATATCGCCTCTTGTGATCTCGAGCTCTGCTCTGCCGTCAGTTAACTCGTCCACATATTCTCTGCTGTCATTTCTGATCTTCTCGATCTTTACGGAATACCTTCCGCCGATATCCTGATAGAGGAAGACCTCGGTATTGTTCTTGATGGTACCTCTGACGTTACCTTTGACGATGATGTTGCCTTCCTTCTCAGGAGCGGCATCGAAAGGAACTTCGTCGCAGAGCATAAAGAATGTCATGCCCTTGGGAGCAAAACCGTCCTTAAGGATCCTCTCGGCAGCTCCTTTTGCCTGTTCTTCGATCTGAAGGAACTTCTCGTCAGCTTCCTTCTGAGCCTGCTGTCTTTCTTCGGCTCTCTCGATCTTCTCCTGCTTATCTTCCTCACGTGCCGCAAGGATTATCTTCATCTCGTCAGAGATGCTGTTATTTGTCTTATTCTCAACAGGTTCGTTTTTCTGCTCTTTCTTTCTTCCGAAAAGTCCCATGATCAGCGGATGCTCCCTTATATTGTTTTTAACTAAGGAATTATACCACATCCCATATACCGTCGTGGGTTTGCTTCATGCTATAATGTTAAAGATTTTTATTCAGGGGGGCTTATCTATGGCTGTTTGTGTTAATTGTGGTGCCGAACTGTATGCAGGTGACGTTTTCTGCCGTTCTTGCGGAGCAAAGAACGAGCTTCCTCCGGTAGCTGTTCCTCAGGCAGATCCTATGCCCTTTGTTCCGGCTATGAGCAAGGAAGAAAGCATTGCACTTGCCGAGAAGCTCAGTGATCTTTATAAGAGTTACGAGAGGATTCAGAAAGAGATCGAGGATAATAAGACCCAGATCTCAAGGTCTGATTCCGGACCTGTCAAGCAGCATGCAGCCTTCAAGTTCTTCTGGCCGTTCCTTATCTATGCGGTCATCGCCTTGAATGTTTTCTATTTTCTTGCCCAAATATCCAGTTCTACCGGCACTGTCCTGACCTTTCTCTTTTTAGCACTTGCCTCACCGGTCGGACTCCTGATATTCGGCGGTGTTACTTCCGTACGTAAGAGGGATGCCTTGAACCAGTCAGCATTAGAAGCAGCACAGAACAGAAGAAAGCATATGGACGATCTTAAGAAAGAGACTTCGATTCTCGAGACAAAGAGATCCCAGAAAGCCAAAGAACTTAAAGAGTACGATTACCTGGTACCCGCTACTCTCAGGAACAGCTCCAGCATGGCAAAGGCTGCCCTTATCCTCAGATCCAACAAGGCTGAGGACTTTAACCAGGCAATCGATATGATACACAGGGTTTGATATATCTGATGGAATACGACAGACAGGAAATCTTAGATAAAGCAGCTATCGCCTACGACCACGCCGAGGCGACGATAAGGGCGATGGATGACGTTTTCCAGAACGTCACCGGAAGCGATTACAGTGCAGAGCTTACGCTCGCGCAGTTCGACATGATCCTTCAGGGCGTCCTTCTGAGCGTCGCAATGGCAGACGGCGTTTTCGAGCCCGTCGAACAGGACTTCATAAGACAGTTCGCTATGCACGGCGACCTTCTGGAATACATAAGGAACGACTCGAACGGTGAGGTTAACCTCACATGGGACGCGATCGCGGGCCTTCCGGAAGACATTACCGCAGGGCTTTTACAGGTTCTGCCCCGTGTGCTGGACGACCAGTGCGAGAGCTTCATCTATCCCCTTGCAGCCGTTGATTTCACATACAGCCAGGTCGGAAACGTCATGACCACTCCGGGTGATTTCTTAAAGTCGATCGAAGCCGACATGATCAAGATCGCAGGGCTTCTGGCCTTTGTCGATTCAGAGGGTACGGACGACGAGATAAATGCCGCAGTATCAATGATCTACGAGCTCGAAGGCAAGCATTGGAGAGATCTGTTGTCAGGAAGGGCTTTGGGCTCGGGCCAGGAGATCAACCCTTGATCAGAGTCTGCCACGCGAAGGTATACTGAGCGAACGGACCGTAGAACAGGATCACCAGCAATACGAATATAACAAACAGGACTTTGAGGCAGGCAGAGAAGATCTTAAGACCTTTTCCCGCCTCTTTTTCTTCGCTCATCTTCATTATGCTGCCGCACCAGAATGCCGCCGGAATGAGCGCCGGCGATATGTATCTGAACGATGCCGTGCATGTGACGGGGTACTTGAAGCAGAAGATGACCTCGGAGACCACGAATACCACCGCGAGTATCCACAGAGCCGTTCCTTCGGTGCATTCGAAGAGCTTTTTGCCGGAATCCTTGAATCTTCTTAATGTGCCCTTTACTGCCGCAAACAGCACTATGGGTATCAGTATGAATGCGAGGATCACCATGATCCTTGCTATCGTGACCATGTAAACGTTGTCGTACTGACGCTCATCGAAAAGTCCCGTCTTTACAAGCGCCAGCAGGATATTGAAGTCATTCTCGGGCACATCGCCGCCCTCTAAGATGAATGGTGTCTTCAGTATCTCCTGTGATGGCAGGAGCAGTCTTTGAAGCGGCGAATACATCCAGACATCCATCTTTGCCGAAGAATCTATCGCATATACATATGTCATGGGAACGCCATAGCCGATGAGATTTCTTAACGGGAACCAGAGTCCCAGAGGAAATACGACGACCGCGAAAAAGACAAACAGCTTGATAAGGTCCTTTGTCTTGAGCGCGGGTTTCCTGTCCTTCGCCTCTTTATTTGCCTTGACGGTCTTGATGAGCTTTACGAGGAACAGCCAGCCAATGGGGAATGCAACAAGGCCCATCGAGAGCTTCGTCATCATGGCGCAGCCGATGCAAAGAGCGGTATATACGATCTTCTTGCTGTCAGGATCCTTATACCATTCGAGCGCGAAATAGACAGCGCCGACAAGGAGCATAAGAGCCAGCGGATCGTTGTTTACCTGGATCGCAAGATAGATCATGTGCGGGCTGAATGTTATGAAAAGCACCGAAAATACCAGCGCCTTGCCGTCTGTCTTAAGGCGTTCGAGGATCTTCTTCGCGAACAGGACCAGATAGGAAGACCAGAGCATCGGAAGGATCTTCAAGCCGTCAAAATCGTCCGCAAACTTTAAAGGCGAAGCATTCTGCATCTTAAGGAACATAGCGCTCATGAAGTGATGGAGCGGCGGATGGTAGAACTGTCCGTAATCTCTTACGTCGCCGTCGGGAAGCGCCAGATTATCGTAGATATACATGATGTAGGTGTCATGGAATCCTGCATGGTTGATCGAGAAATTCGCCACGTCATGCTGGTAGAAATTGAGCGGAGTGAAGAGCACCATGACAGATCTCATGATGAAACCTGCCGTGAGCACCGCTGTGACAAGGTCCGTGACCTTGAGCTTCTTTCCGACCGCGAGCACAACAACCGATACTATTACCGAACCGAGGCCCGCCCAGCAAAGGACACTCTCCATTATCGAGATGCAGGGCAGTGTCTTTCTGCCGCATGCATTAAATGACAGCCTGAAGATCAGGAAATAAATGCCGAATGCGGGAAGCGCCGAAATAAGCGAGAGGAATCTCTTTTTCGAGCTTATGAAAGCGGCAGTGACATAAAACGCGCAGCATGCCGTAAGGATCGCCATCAGAAGTGACAGCTGCATTTCCCTCATGTTGATGACATCCATGCCGGAGAAAAGATACAGCACGACGATCGCAACGGTACATACGCCGAAGCCCTGCGCCGCCTCCCTGAAATCCTTCTTTTGTGCGTGTTCGAGTTTTACCATGTCACATCCACCACAGCGACTTCACCTTTGACATAAGTCCAAAGGATCGTATAGAAAACAATTGCAAATACCATGAATGCCACCGCAACGGTCCTGGTTATCTTCGTCACCAGATCCTTGTTGGCACCCTTGAGCTTGATGTCCGATATCTTCGTGTAGAAGAGAATACCGCAGAGGATCAGAGGCGTTGAATATCTGAAGTTCATCGAGCAGATGTGAGGATACTTGAGAGAGAACGTGATGATGGAACCCACTTGCGTTACGGCCAGGAGGATCATGGAGATATCTCCCCAGAGATCTTCACTCTTTTTGGCCTTGATGACGGTTACAACAAAGCCTGCAGCCGCGATCAGTATCATGATCAGGAGCGTTATCAGCAGTGCGTAGCCTGCCATACTCATCGTAAAGTCATCCCTGTAATTGTCCTCGCCGAACAGCAGGGTCTTAACTTCTGTTATGAAGATGTTGTAATCCTGCTCGCCGTCCGAACCGAGATTGATGTAATAGTCCTCAATGGGGAATCCGTAGAAGCCGAAGAGCCTCTGCACGGGCGTAAATCTGCTGATGTCCTGATAGTAGTTATCCGACCTCAGAACGTATGAGAGCGGGACCTTATACATCAGGTAATTCCTGATCTGATACCAAAGGCCCAGAGGCGCGCTGATAAGACCGAACACAGCGAGGTTTAAGAACGTCTTACCGCCCTCTTTCCTGACCTTCAGGTCCTTTATGAGCTTAACAATGAACAGGAATCCCAGAGGGAAAGCGATAAGGCCTACCGACAGCTTCGTCATCATGCCGAAGCCCGTCGCGAGCGCAGAGAAGATGATGTCCTTCCATTTGCCCTCTTTGAACCACTTAAGACCGAAATAAAATGCCGTAAAGAACAACAGGATCGAGAGAATGTCGTTGTTTACCGATCCCGCGAGTATCGTAAAAGTCGGGAAAGCCGATATGACTGCTGCCGCCGTGGGACAGCTCTCTTTGCTGATCCCGAGGAGCTTTAAGTTCTTGTAGATCATTACAACCGCAAACTGTGACCAGAGCAAAGACAACGCCTGAAGTCCCTCGTAATTGTGCGTTCCCTTGGGCAGGAAGATCTCATAAACCTTAAGGAAAACGGCACTTGCGAAATAGTGGAACGGCGGGTGGTAGAACTGCCCCATCTCTCTTACGTCGCTTTGTGGAAGCGCGAAATTATCCCTTACATAAAGGATGTATCCTGAGTGGAAGAAGTTGTAATTACCCTCTTCGAAAACCGCGACGTCGTTCTGCCTCGTCAGGATGTCCGAATAGAGCACGTAGCCGAGCTTGAGCATGAATCCGAGCGCGAAGATCAGTACGATCAGGGCCTCATGGGTCAGCTGTTTTTTGTTCCTGATGAAAAAGCCGTAGCCTGTGATGAGCACATATCCCAGCACCATGATAGCGCACGTTGCCGGCTTGCTCCCGAGCTGCATGCCCGTGGTGATAAGCACCACCAAAACAAGAAGTGCCGTAATAACAAACGGGTGCTTGTAAATTACTCCTGTGATCCTGTCCTGTTTAAGACTAGTCGGCATAAGCGTCTTTAGGCGTTAAATAGCTGAGGACATAATATTCGGCATTCATGTAATCGATCTTGTACCAGTCGCCGCCCACTGCAACCACCTTAACAACCTCGCCTTCTTTGAGGTTGACCTTGTTGCCGCTGCTCTGGACGTCCGGAAGACTGAACGCGACCGTATTCATCGTGGCCACATAGTCTTCACCGTCTCCCTTGACCGGCGCAAAGAACCTGATGCCCTGCGAATCCTCAGGTGCAACATATTCCGGCGCGTCATCGGGCACATCAGTCTTCACGATATCGGAACTCTTTACGTAGTATCTGTCACCGCCGAAGACGATCGCTGCCCATCCGTCTCTCGAAAAGCCTAAAACGCGGAAAGCAACCGTTTCCACCAGAGCCGGCCTGTCATCGTCCGTCTCCTTGGGCTCACCATAGAGCTTAAGTCTGCCTTCCTTTGATTTATAGAAATCATCACCTTCTTGTGTAGTGATGAAGACCGTAATGTCATCGTGTTCATTAAGAGTCTGGTTCGGATCATCGCTGTCTGAAGACGAAGGATCGGACGCATCACCCGTCGGGTCCAGATCGGAATCCTTGATCTCGACCTCGATGAGCACCGTACCGTCAGTCTCATTAAGAGTAGCCACGGTATTATCCGTAGCCTGCGCACCATTAAGGTAAGTTGTGATCCTGAACGTCGCAAAAGCGACAATACATAAGACCACGACAACAAGTCCTGCTATCAGGAATTCGTATCTGGTCTTAATATCGGGTCCGTTCCCGTTGTTAATTTCATCTCTATTCTCGGTCATAACAACCCGCCTATCAGAGCATTCTTCCAGGCTCTTTTACGAGCCTGCCCTTCCGAAGAAAACCCTCAGCTTCCATTTATAATAATATTACAAACACTTGTTTTCAAGTTACAGACTTGTGGCAATGCTTTCAGCGGGGCTCTTTCAGTGCTTAAAACCCCTCGAAAAAACGGCCCGGAAGCGTTGGCAACAAGGAGCATCGGCGCGCTGAATGTGTTATACTTTTTTTACATTTGGATCAATGGAGGGGTTTTTCCATGGAAAAGAATAAGAAAGTGCTAATCATCGGCGGTTCTGTCGGAGCAGCCGCTCTTCTTGCTTTAATTATCATTTCCATTTCACTTGCCAACACACCGAAGGCTTTGATCGTAAGGAGTATTGCGAACACGCTCTCTGATGCACAGAGGATCGAGGCTGTATCTGTTTCAAAGGATGTAGCTAACGGCGGTTCGGTTGCGGTATCGGCAAATCTCGACGAATGGGCAAAGGACGACATTAATGTCCAGGCAAAGCTCTACACCGACGCAAAGCGCATGAAGGGCGCTTTTGAGCTGACGGCTTCTGAGGACAAGGATAAGATCGTCCAGGCAAGAGTCATGTATAACCAGGACAAGATCGCTTTCAATGCATCCCCGATCATTGAGGGCAATTACGGCGTAAATCTCAAGAAACTCGCGAAGAACCTTCCGGGTTCGATATTCGATCCTGACGAAGAGACTGAATATTCGCTTTCTGATGAACAGTTCGAGTATTTCCTGAACATGAAGGATACCGTTAAGAACGATAAGAATCTTGAGCGCGATATCGAAGTCATGGCCAACAAGTACAGACAGGTCTTCATTGAGAAGATCGTTAAGCACTCCGAGGTCAAGAGATCGAGCAAGACGATCAATGTTGGCGGCGATAATCTTCCTTGCACGGTAATTACCGCTTCGATCGACGAGGACGGTCTTTCTGAGATCTGCCAGGACATGATCGATTATGCAAACAACGACAAGGACCTCGAGAAGCTCCTTCTCCGCGTCGCTGCAAACGGTTCTTACAGGGATGATCCTGATGAATACGTAGATAACTTTTTCGACACCTTGGACAAGATAGAAGATGAGCTCGACGAGCTTGAGGATTCCGATATCGACATCAGCCTCGATTTCTATATCACCAAGTCAGGCAGAAGACTTGCCCAGCTCGATCTCGAATATGAAATAAACAACAAGGAGTATGAGGCTTCCCTGGTTCTCGGCAAGAATGTAGCAAAGGCTAAGGAGATCAGCTTCGAGTATGAGGAGAAGTCCACAGGCAAGGCCTATTCCATTGAATATACCGTCAAGGAAGACAGCAACAAGCTCTATGACGCGAAGATCGAGATCTCTCAGACCCGCGTAAGAAGATCAAAGACGACCGAGAAGAAGAGCGATATCAAGATCAAGTGGGACAAGAAGTCCGGTGATCTCGACGTCAAGGCCGCGACCGACGGCGACGATGAATACGGCCTTAAGGGTAATCTTAAGAAGAAGGGCGACAGATACATCTTCGTTCTTAACAAGCTTAGCAATGACGGTGAGGCTGTTCCCAACATCAAGAGCCTTGAGCTGACGGTCATTATCGACAGACATGACCCGACTCCGAACGTTCCTGGCCGTTTCACTGAGATCACGAAGATGAGTGAGGACGATTTCGAAGACTTTTTGGACGATATCAAAGACGGCATAAAGGAGCTCAGAGAAGATTACTTCGGTAAGTAATTCAGGGCAATTAAGCGTAAAACATTCAAAAAATTAAATTTTAATTAACTAAAGCCCCGCCCTTTAAATCGGCGGGGCTTTGTTTTATACTTTGAAAGTTAGAGTGAATTTTCATCTCAAACAATCCTAGTCATTAAGAGGTATGCAAATGAAGAAAGTTCTGGTATGCAAGGAAAGTCTGCCTGCCGAGACCCGAGTTGCCGTTATCCCCGATGACATTAAAAAGCTCACCGGGATGGGCTTTGAGTTCACGGTCGTAAGCGGAGCAGGTCTTAAGAGCGGCTTTAAAGATGCGGATTACGAACAAGCAGGCGCCAAGATCATCGCAGATGAGAAAGATGGTCTCAAGGACGCTGAGATTGTTGTCAGGATCCTCAAGCCCGATTCAGCTGACGGAATGAATCCCGATACGGTTCACATCAGCTTCTTAGATCCTTTCAATGAGAAAGATCTTCTTAACGGTTTTGCCAAGAACAACATTCAGGCAGTATCCCTCGAGATGATCCCCAGAACGACCCTCGCTCAGAAGATGGACGTTCAGTCTTCACAGACATCACTCGCAGGCTACGTTGCAGTTCTTAACGCTGCAGCACGTATGCCCAAGATCCTCCCGATGATGGTTACGCCTGCAGGAACGATCAATCCTGCAAGAGTATTCGTTATCGGCGTTGGCGTTGCAGGTCTCCAGGCTATCGCTACCGCGAAGAGACTCGGTGCACGTGTTGACGCTTTCGATACAAGACCGGTAGTTGAAGAGCAGGTTAAGTCCCTCGGCGCTAACTTCGTCAAGATCGACTTGGGCGAGATGGGCCAGACCGCTCAGGGCTACGCAAAAGAGCTCACTCCCGAGCAGATCGCCAAGCAGCAGGAAGCTCAGGCTAAGGTCTGCGAGAAGGCTAATATCGTTATCACGACCGCTAAGGTCTTCGGCCGTAAGGCACCTGTCCTCATCAAGAAGGACGTCATCGACAGAATGCAGCCCGGCGCCATCATCGTTGATATGGCTGTTTCCACAGGCGGTAACGTCGAAGGCTCAGATCCTACAAAGGAAGTCATCACGGACAACGGCGTAATCATTCTCCCCGGTGACGAGCTCCAGCGTCAGGTACCTTGGGATGCTTCCAAGATGCTCTCAGGCAACATCTCCGCATTCCTTACACACTTCTACAACAAGGAAACAAAGGAATTCGAAGTCAAGTTGTCAGATGAGATCATGAAGGGGTGCCTCCTTACACAGGGCGGTGCCATCATCCACGAAAGATTTAAGGAGGCTTAATATATGGAGATTTCCACAGATGTAATTATGCTCTTGATCTTCGTATTCATCATCGCCGCTTACTTAGGCGTCGAGCTTATCTCGAAGGTCCCTTCACAGCTTCATACCCCTCTCATGAGCGGTACGAACGCTATTTCCGGTATCACCATCGTAGGTGCTATCGCTGCTTGCGCAATCAATGCTTCAGGCAATCACGTTTTCGGAATCATTCTCGGAACTATCGCAATATTCTTCGCTACAGTTAACGTTATCGGCGGATATTTCGTAACCGACAGAATGCTCGCAATGTTCAAGAAGAAGGAGGCACCTAAGAAATGAGCGATTATATTTGTATAGTCCTTTATATGATCTCTTGTGTCCTCTTCATCATGGGCATCAAGAAACTCGGAAAAGCAGATACCGCACGTAAGGGTAACCTCTACTCCTCAGTCGGTATGCTTATCGCAGTTGTATCCGTCCTTATCTCACAGGACGTTATCGACGGTGGGTGGCTCTCATACCTCCTCATCGTTCTCGCTATCGCAGGCGGAAGCGTTGTAGGCTTCATCTGGGCTAAGAAGGTCGAAATGACCGGCATGCCCCAGCTCGTTGCTCTCTTCAACGGCTTCGGCGGTCTCTCATCAATGCTCGTAGCTGTCTCCCAGTACACGGCAGGTGTTACTGAGGACTGGTTCACGGCACTCACACTGGGTCTCACGATCCTCATCGGTGCTGTAGCATTCACAGGTTCCCTCATCGCATGGGGCAAGCTCGCAGGCCTCAAGATGTTCAAGAAGAATATCTCGATCCCCGGCAAGAACTTCATCAACGCAGGCATCCTCGTTATCGCAGCACTCGGAATCATCTTCCTCTGCATCTCACCTGACGGCGGTTTGGGACTTGCAGGCGTCATCATCACAACAGTATCTTCATTGATCTTAGGCGTTACGCTCGTTATCACTATCGGCGGCGGCGATATGCCTGTTATCATCTCTTTCCTCAACGCACTCTCCGGTCTTGCTGCCGCATTCGCAGGCTTCCCTATCGGCAACACGGTTCTTATCGTATCCGGCTGTCTCGTAGGTGCTTCCGGCGTCATCCTTACACTCATCATGTGCAAGGCTATGAACAAGACATTTGCATCCCTCCTCTTCAAGACAACGAAGAAGAAGGCTTCTGCAGCTACAGGCGAGCACAAGGAGCCCAAGGCTATGTCCGTTGAGGACGCATTCCTTATCCTCGAAGCTGCAAAGAGCGTCGTATTCGTACCCGGTTACGGTATGGCTGTTGCTCAGGCTCAGCACGCTGTTAAGGAACTCTGCGACGTATTGGAAGAGAACGGCTGCGAAGTCAACTTCGCCATCCACCCCGTTGCAGGACGTATGCCGGGTCACATGAACGTTCTCCTCGCTGAAGCTAACGTTCCTTACGAGCAGCTCAAGACAGCTGACGAAATGAACCCTCAGATGCCTAACACAGACATCGCTATCGTCATCGGCGCTAACGACGTAGTTAACCCTGCAGCTATCAACGATGAGTCATCACCGCTCTACGGTATGCCCATCGTAAACGCTTATGAGGCACGTACGGTATTCGTCCTCAAGCGTGGTCAGGGTACAGGCTTCTCCGGCATCGAGAACCCGCTCTTCACGATGGACAACACCGTCATGATCTACGGCGATGCTAAGCAGACAGTTTCCCAGCTCGTTGTCGAGTTCGAAAACTGATATTTACAACAAAATCAAACACAAAGGGCTGTCTCAACGAGGCAGCCCTTTTTCATAATATCAAGGTCAGCCCGATCCAAGCCCCCATAAAAACATCTGAAGTAATGTGAACAAACAAGCAAAAATAGCAATCACTATAATGTTTATTACAAATTCCACTATTGCTACAATTCCGAATGCTGTGCCTTTTTGTTTTTTATTTACAGATCTCACTACTCCCACAACCGAAAGAATAAAGCCGACTATAGTGCCGGCCAAAGCCACATAAAATGATACATAGGCCACATCAAACAGACGAGGAGAATTAGACGGATCGAATAAGATTAACCAACAAAAAGCTAAACAACCAGCTGCCAGCGTTGCCACAAATGTGCATATAAAACCCGCCAGACAAAATACGCTCAGCTTACGCTTGGGCGCAGGAAAAGGTCTGCCGCAGGCATCACAGAACAATGCGTCATTTTCTTGGGCAACACCACAATTCGGACACTTCTTCATAAGCATTACCCCTCACTTAAAACAATGCCTGATTAATACCAAAGATTATCCTGAACGTTCGTCTTGAAGTTCTCTATAGCCTCTTCTCTGCTTACCTCGCCTGTCGCATACTGTTCAGCAGCATCCTCGAAGTAGCCGCCGATCATGTCATCGTAAGGTGTCAGGGCCTTTGCAGAAGCATATTTGTTGCCGTTGATGAAAGCCGGAAATACATTCTGCCTTCCACAGAAATCGAGCGAGCCGTCAGATTTGGCCATAACGACTGCAGAAGCTACTGTATCCTTAGCTGTTGTCGTGTTGGGATCGTTATCCCAGTCTACCAGGCCGTTTGCCCAAAGATACTGAAGGCCGGTATCAGAACAGTCCAGCGTGATCCACTCGAGGAGCTCTGCAACACCTTCCTTTTTATTAGTGTCCTTGTTTGCAAAGATCCATGTGCCGCCCCAGAAGAAACCGACCGGAGGTGCACAGACTCTCCACTGGCCATATGTACCTTCACCGATCTTGTTTCCGCCGGAGTTGCCGATCATGACGTAATTGATGAGCCAGGCAGGTCCGAAGAATGCGAAAACCTTCTGCGGGCCTTCGCCCTTCATGTCTGTATACCAAGGCTCATTCCAGGATTCAGAGTCATTAGACCAGCCATTGTCCTTAAGAGTCTTGGCAATATCCAAGTACTTTTCTCTCTTAGGATCAATGGTAAGCTGGCCGTCAACGAGCCATGGCTTATCTGCAGAGTTCTCAACGGCATTCCAAATGTCCGAAGGACCGGATACTGCGGCATAGCCCTTTTCTTTGAGCTTTTCTGCGGCTTCGAAAAACTTATCCCAGTTGCCTGAACCTGCGCCTGTGATCTTTTCGATCTCTTCGGGATCATCTGTACCGAATACATCTTTCGCGACTTCCGCATTGTAGATCATGACACAGCCTGTAGCCTGATAGCCGAGAGCTACGACTTTTCCGTCGCAGGTGCCGATATCTACAGAGTATTGCGCAATGTCAGCTTCTTTGATCTTGGCGTCCACATCGATGCCGAGATCTTTATAAGGTGAAGCAAACTTGGACATGTCGCCCTGTGAATACTTGAGGACGAATGCTGCCTCAGCAGAATATATATCGGGAGCAGTATCGCCGCCGGCTGCGAGAGCATTGTCGAGAGCCGTCTGATAAGCACCGCCGTCTGTGGCGATGATCGTACACTCGACCGTATACTTATCAGCAAATTCAGGATTCTGCCTGATATACTGTCCGACCATCTTCGGGATCTCGTCTGTGAATGACCAGAGATTGATAGTCTCCGGGCCTGTACCATATATCATAGTGCGCTTATCTGTTGTTGTTTCTTCTTCTGTCATGATCTGGTTGTCATAATCTGTCGTCTCCGATGTCCAATCCGAAGGCTCTCTATAGACATACGAAGATGAACCTGACGAAGACGAACCGGACGAAGACGGACTTAGTATTAAAGCTGCGAGAATTGAAACAATTATTAGAGCTTGAACAACGATTATTGTGACTGCCGTCGCACCAATTCCACCCAAAACAGATGACATAATGAGTCCCGCTGATGCAATCCCCCGACCTCTCAGATTTTCCTTTTTAAAATCCTTAAGGCCTTTGAGCGAGAAGATAAATCCCAAAAGACAACAGATAACTGCTGCAATACTGGAAACGACACTCAGTATTAAGAAAAAACGTACGGAACGCGCGGAATCAGAAATCATCATAACAAAATATGAGAAAAGTGCCGTTGGGACACTTGCTAATGCAGATACAGAACAAATAAATCCTGCAATACCGGCCTTGCTAAATGGTCTGTTTTCCGGGAAAACATTTCCACAGTTAGAACAGACTTCAGCCTCATTTTCTACGGTTGCACAACACTTCGGACACTTCTTCATAAGCATTTCCCCCTCACTTATGAAAAGCCAAAAGACTTGAACCTTACTTCAGTATGTAGACATATTATATCATGGGAAAAACAATGGCTTTTGAGCAACTTTCAATTCACATGTTTAGTGATATAATTGAATCAGTTAAGAGGTACTACCCGCAGACGGTTGACCTCAAAGTTTAGGAATAATTATAAGCCGCAACTTCTTGGTCGGAGGGCGGCTTATTTCTTTGTTTTTGGGACAAATTCTTTAATCAGCTTCTTCCTTTTTCACCGGCTTGATAACAAAGCAGATGACGATGAAAACAGGGATAAACATTACGATCGCGGAGATTACGTCGATGATCGAATGCTGCTTGATGAACATCGTGGAAAGCACGATGAGGAATACAAGAATATCGCTTGCGATAAGAAGACCTTTTTTCTCTTTGAATGCAAGATGCATGCCTGCCGCTACAACGAGCGCATCGTAAACATGGAGGCTCGGAAGAACGTCCGTAGGCGTGTCGATCGAATGCAGATAATAGATCATGTCGAGGAAGATGTTCTGACGGTCGGGAATGGCCGCTCTGAGCTCTAACATGTTGGGATATACCAGAGAGATTATTATGAACAACGTCATGCCCGTCATGAGCATGTATGAAGTTTTGCGGGAGATCCTGCGGCTCCTGATGGCGATGGCGATCATGCCGGCACAAAGGTAAGGAAGCCAGAGTGCATAAGGGATGATGAAGACTTCGATAACGGGGATCATGTCATCGATAGCGGTGTGGATAATGTGGAAATTACCGCCGTGATCAAGGCCTTCTACCCAGAAGAATGTGGGCATATAGGCGACCATGTAGATAGCCATCGGGAGCAAAGTCACGACGACATAAAGGATCTTCTTTAAAAGGCTCTTATTTTCCTGAGTTTCCAAAACCAATTCCATCCAAAAAGTTATGCGGAGTGCAAAAACACTCCGCATATTATAACCCGTGGAGGGATGGAAATTGATTGATTTTTACTACATTTTTTATGGCCTGATACCCTTAACCGCTATGCACTTGCATTAAACTTCATTCACGGTTCCGATGAATACCGGGCACATTGTTTTTGTATCGACGATGGCGTAGAGGTAAGGCCTGTCGCAATTAACATAACGCTCTTTGGAAACGGCTTCTACGCTTTGACCCTTTGTCATCATTACCACTGTTGCGGCGGAAGCTCTTGTACCATTGGCATCGACTTCGATATGCGTCTGGTGAAGGACCACAGATACGTACATATCGCCGGGTTTGCCTGCAATGCCTGAGAAATCAGCCTTTCCGGGCTCGAAAATATCACCCGCACCAAGATTTTTGACGGTGTCATTCATAAGGAACCTGAAATCAGATTTGAACTCAGGCATTTTGGAATACACCGTGTATTCAGTGGTCCTGCTGCTGATGAAGTCTTCGTAGTCTTTGGAAGTGAAGCTTTTCGCGAACTCATTGGCGCTGACAGAGGCATCTTTAGGAAGGATCGCGAGGAATGCATATTCTCCGCCCTTATAGTTCTTGATAAATCCCGTAGCCTTTTCTGTCTCGAAGTATATGTAAGAGGTGTCGTTTAAGAATGTTGCCTTTTGGACTTTTCCGTTCGAAGCGGTAAAGTCACCCTCTTTAACATTGTCCTTCTCATAAGGCTCTTCCCACTTGCCGTCAAAGGTGATCGCGTTTACGAGCACCATTACAGTGTCGCGGTCAAGATCTTCGATCATATTCTTGATCTTCTTGTCGGTGTGGTCGTAGATCCAGCCGTTGATCTCATCGCAGGTCTTATCGTTAAAATCCGTTACCGTGTATTCGGCGAGGAACGTCTCCCTGATGTAGTCAACATATTCCGTATTTACCATGTCGCCGAGCAGGAGGCTGTTGTTCCAGACCGCATTCGCGCAAGAGAAGTCGACGTCCTTTGAATTATTGATCTTATCCATCAGTGAAGCGGCATATGCCTGCTGTGAAAGAGGTCCCTGCCCCACTGCGAAAAGGTCCGTAAGCTGCCTTAATGAATCTTCCTTGGCGCCTGCTGCAACCATGTCGAGCGCCATCATGATCGATGCGGGCGATATCATTACGTTGCCTTCACCGCCGTAATCTCTTACAGTCTGGCTTAAAAGGTCGAAGCAATATCTTCTGTATTCGGCATCCATCAGATCCTTGTCGTATTCTGTCTTTTTGACTTCATCGAAATTGATCGCAGCCTTGACCGACGGATCGTTCTTCAGAGGCTTTGACGAAGGCGTTCTTCCGGCACATCCTCCGAGTAACAGGGATGCAGCCATGACGCCCGTCAGAACCTTAATGTCTTTCTTTGTGCAGATGTTCATTTTCGTGTCCTCCAATAACTATTATTCCCATTAGATCTCATTTACTGTTCCGATAAATACCGGAGCCATTGTATTTGTATCAACGATTGCATAGACGAACGGTCTGTCGCACTCTACAAATCTGAATTCCTGTTCTTCAGGCATGGCTGCTCCGACCCGATTTGATACGGCCGTTGCTGCCGCAGCCTTTGTCCCCGCGCGGGTAACTTCGATATGTGTCTTGTGTATGATCTCGGAAACGTAGATGTCGCCCCGGTTTCCGACAATACCTGAGAGGTCAGCCGACTGCGGATAGAAGATGCTCTTGCAGCCCATGTTCTCGATGGCGTTATTAAGCGTCACGTCATAATCGTACTTGAATTCGGGGAGCACCGTCTGGACCTTGTAATCGTATGTTGCGCTCTTAATGAACTTCTCATAATCTTCTGCCGTGAAGTTCTTTGCAAATTCGTTGGCGCTGATCTTGTCATCTGTAGGAAGAATGGCGAGGAATGCGTAGTCTCCGCCCGCGTAATTCTTCAAAAATCCCGTTGCCTTCTCAGTCTCGAAATAAGTGGATTCATTGCAGTATAGGAAGCTTACCGTCTGCGTGCCGCCCACACCTTTGAACTCTCCGTCATTGACCTGTGTCTCTTTATACGCCTTCTGCCACTTGCCCTCAAAAGCGATCGCGTTAACGAGGACCATGACGGTCGCATCGTCAAGTTTATTAATGATCTCGTCGATCATGTGGTTTGTCTTCTTGTCGATCCAGTCGTTTATCTCTTTTACTGTCTTCTTGTCGAAATCACTTAATCTGTATTCCGCATCGAAAGTCTTCTGAATATATTCGATGTATTCGGAATTGACCTGATCTCCCAAGAGGCCCTTGTTGCTCCATACAGCGTTTGCGCATGAGAATTCAACATTTTTCGAGCTGTTGATCGTATCCATGAGTGCCGCTGCATATGCCTGCTGTGTAAGAGGTCCCTGTCCTGCAGCGAAAAGGTCCGTCAGCTGCTTTAATGATTCATTCTTGGAACCTGCAGCGACCATGTCGAGCGCGATCATTACCGATGCGGGAGAGATCATCAGGTTGCTGTCGCTGCCGTCATCTTTGACCGTCTGGCTGAACAGATCGAAGCAGTAACTCCTGTATAGCTTATCCATTGTTTCCTTGTCATATTCGGTCTCAGGAACCTTCGAAAGGTTGATCTCTGTCTTGACCTTCGGTTCGTCTTTATGCTGCGGCTTAGTTCTTTTCGGGCTCTCCGTATTTACGGTACAACCGCCCAAAAGCAGCGTTGCAGCCATTATCCCCGTGATAACCTTAATGTCTTTCCTGGAGCAGATCTTCATGATATGTGCCTCCGGCTTTCCATATTATTTGTTTTATGCCCTATAAACAGATTCACTTTCCCAAATGTTGCACTCACTTATTTATCACTGAATCTGTTTGGGCGCAGATGCTATAATATCCACGTACTAAAAAACTATTGGGGTATATACATGAAAAAGATTTTATCATTGATCCTTTGCGGTGCCATGGTGCTCTCACTTGCATCCTGCAACGCTTCCAATACTGAAGAGACCTCCGCATCCACGACTCCGGCCTCAGAAACTACCGTATCTTCTGAACCCGGCGCGGATTTTGCTCCTGATTTCACATTCAAGACAACGGACCGCTCGGGCAACGGTTACGACGAGAGCATCTTTGCTTCCGCCAAGCTCACCATGATCAATTTCTGGGAGCCCTGGTGCGGACCCTGCGTCAGCGAGATGCCCGATCTCGAGCGCCTTTACGAAGCTTATAAAGACAAGGGTTTCCAGATCATCGGTGTATATTCCGAGACCAGTATGGAAAATGACGTCGACGACATCTTAAATAATGGCAAAGTCTCCTATCCGATCCTTAAATACACCTCCGAGTTCGATATTTTCCAAACCGGCTACGTTCCGACAACTGTCTTCGTCGATCAGAACGGTCACATAATCAAGATGGAAAACGGCGCCGAAACAGTCATCGGCTCCAACACTTACGAAGAATGGGAAGCCATCATTAAGAATTATCTTTAATTGCTTTTTGTTTATGCGAAAACGTGCCGCCACAATCATCTTTCTTGCTCTCGGCATCGCCCTCATAATCGTGGGAATTGCCTTAAAGCAGCCTGATTCCGTCTTCTCGAAGGCGGCAAAGATCTGTATGGAGTGTGTCGGAATTGGCTAAGAAATGGGTAAGACATTCCATCCAGGCAGTTGCCACACTGCTCCAGAACGCTAACTTCAAGGGCTTTTTTGAAGGCAAGATCTATCAGGGTCCCACAAAATCCGTCTGCGTGCCCGGACTTAACTGCTATTCCTGTCCCGGCGCGATCGGCGCCTGCCCTGTCGGCTCCCTTCAAAACTATTTAAGCGGCCTCAAGTTTAAGGTGCCCTACTACGTTGTGGGAATCCTCATCTTCATCGGCGCCCTGCTCGGCCGCGCCGTTTGCGGGTTCTTATGCCCCTTCGGGTTCCTGCAGGATCTCCTATATAAGATCCCGTTCTTCAAGAAAAACGAATTCAAGCTCGACAAATACCTGCGCTACTTCAAATACGTGGTGCTGGCTGTATTCGTCCTGCTGCTGCCCTTCTGCTTCAAGCTCACACCGTTCTTCTGCAAGTACATCTGCCCTTCAGGCACGGTCGCCGGCATCTGGCTCGCTGCAGCAGATAAACAGGTCGCAGAACAGCTGGGACCCTTGTTCAGCTTAAAGCTCGTGATATTAGGCCTGATCCTTGTCGCAAGCCTCATCATCTACAGGCCCTTCTGCAAATACATCTGCCCCTTAGGTGCCATCTACGGTTTCTTTAATAAGATCGCCCTCTACCGCATGCATCTCGACACGTCGAAATGCGTTAACTGCAATGCCTGCGCCAAGGCATGCAAGATGAACATCAACCCATCAGTCAACCCCAACAGCTGCGAATGCATCCGCTGCGGCGACTGCGTAAATGCCTGCCCGCACAAAGCTCTGAGGATGGGTGTTGCTTCAAAGGCGTCAGAAAAGGCTGCCCGTTGCCGGTAAGAACCCTTTTTAGTGCTCGAAAAAAACGACCTACAGACAAAACAAAGGAATTGCGTGTTTTTGTCGGTAGGTTTTCGCATTTTTAAGGGCAGATTGGCCTTAACCTACATACTTTTTTGGCTTTTGATTCAATTTTGTCGGTAGATTCCCATTGATTTCGGCTTTCTAACACCAAAACCTACAGACAAAAACGCCATTTTTCATGTTTTTGTCTGTAGGTACACCCGCACACCGCCTTCTCATCCACAAAAAAGGCTGCCTCATAAAGAGACAGCCTCTCAGAAATCCGTTTTATAACCGTATCAGACAGGTTTTGCCGTTCCGCAGTCAGGGCAGAATCTTGAAGTGATTCCTGTCTTGCCGCAGTTAGGGCAGTTCCATGCGCCCTCAGCAGCCGGAGTCGCAGGTGCAGGAGCAGCAGGTGCAACAGGTGCTGCAGGAGCGCCGCCGCTTACAGGTGCAACCGGTGCAGGTGCAACAGGAACAGAGCCGGGTGCGGGTGCAGTTCCGGGAGCAACGCCGCCATTAACTACATTGCCGAAGCCTTCGCCGACCTTCTGGGACTCGCCCATGATAGGTGCCATGGCATCTCTTGTCATGTTGATAACGCCGCCCATTGCGCCGAGTGTAACGCCAAGGGATGCAACATCACCGATACCGCCGCCGGCACCACCGCCTGAGCCGCCGGTGATACCGTTCTGCATTGCTTCGAGGCCGACCTGACGTGCTGTCTCGTCTCTGTAGGTGTAGCCCTTCATCTGCATCTCCTGAGCCTCTGCCTGAGCCTGCATTCTGTATGCATCTGCTTCAGCCTGAGCCTTGATGCGGAGAGCGTCAGCTTCACCCTGAGCGCTTACTGCCTTGAGCTGTGCTTCTGTCTGAGCTTCGACGATCTTTCTCTGCTGTGCTGCTTCTGCCTCAGCCTTCTTAACTTCCTCTTCACGGACCTTAAGAGTCTTGTCGGCAAACTGCTGCTTCAGACGTACGAAGTTCGGATCGTCATCGGGTGTAACGATGGAAGTTACGTAGAACTCGGGCATCGTGAGACCGTATTCGTCCAGAGTATCGTTGATATCGAGCATGAGCTTTGCAGAAAGAACGTCAAGGTATGCGTCGATCTCAAGGATGTTGAGGTTCTCTTCCTTGATGATGCGTGCAAGGTTTGCCTTGACCTTGTTGATGATCAAAGCCTTGAACATGCCTGTGCCGTAGGACTTGCCTTCGCCTGTGACGTCGCTCTGCATGAGTCCGTCTGTTGTTCCGACGAGCTTTAAGATGAGCTTGGCAGAGTCAGTAACTCTCATATTGAAGTTACCGGATGCACCGATCTCAACGTGGAGTCCGGATGCGGGATCGAAAAGTCTTACCTTGCTGTCAGTACCCCATCTGATACCCATCTGGGTAACCATGTTGATGAAGTAGACTTCGCAATGGAAAACGTTGATGCCGCCCGTACCGAGCTTCATGTAGTCACGAACCTTAGGAATGTTGTTCGTAACGAGCGTGTGTCTGCCGGCCTTGAACTGATCGAAGATCTTACCGTCACGGAAGAATAAAGCTTCCTGGGTCTCATGGACGATCAGCTGTGAGCCGATCGTAAAATCTTCTTTTTCGTGCTTGTGCGCGAGGACGTCATTACTGCCTTCGTACTTGATTACACTAATAGCCTCAACCATTTCTTCAAATCTCCCTTTCTTAATTCTTTTTATTCGTAAATATCGATAATTGTTCTGTTGCGCTCGCGAAAAGAATAAACAGTGCGATCGGCGCTCCTATTGCAACAATGACCGAGATCCAGGTCGGCACATGGAATGCGTATGCGAGGATCGAGAAAGTGATGATCGGTCCTGCCGCGAGGAAAGAAAGTATCTTGATTATTACCGATGCCACTCCTCCCCTGTAAAGGACATATCCCAATCCTGCAGAACCTAAAAGGAACAACAGGATGCAGACAGCCCATGGCCATGCGAACAGTTCGCGGAAAAACAGTGCTACTGCAGCCGGAAGCGGAAGGCTGAACACGACTGCCCACGGAATGTCGCGCTTGCGCTTTTTCGCGATCTCCTCCTTGCATATCTCGATCATGGCATCGGCATCTCTGAAGCCCTTGGCCTTCGTCAATGTTGAGAGAGCGCTGTTGTAAGACTGCTTATCGAAATAACCTTTGCCCTTGGCATAGACCGCAAGAAGATCAGCTTTCTTCTGTCCCTCTTCGCAGATCCTTATGAGATCGGAAGAGATCGGATCGTTGAACTTCGTGCATTCGATAACGGACGTCTTGTACAGGAGCTTCGCCTCGTTCGCTGAAGCAGCCTTGGTATCGCTCTCGACGATGTCATTTGCCTTGGTGATGTTAGCGATTATCCTCTGGTACTTCGCATAGTCAGGATAGAGGTCTGTGATGGACCATCTGTTCCCGCAGTTTGCACAGTAAGAAGTACCGGCAAGATAGTTGTTCACTATATCACCGCCACAGATCTTGCACTTTAAAGAGACCGGAGTAATGTTGAGTTCTGCCATTATCTAATCCCTACCCTTATTCCAAGCGTACGCGTGCTACGTCGCGCCCAAAATAGATTATATCAAATATTTTTTCTGCCTGCGATATTTTATAGACATAATAAAAACGGCGGAAAGCCTGAAGCCTTCCGCCGCATAAAAGCGTTTGTTCTTTATAACTTAGAAGAAACCTGCAACGTATCCTACGATCGTAAGGCAGATGATGAAAACGAATCCATACTTGTTGCCCTTGAGCTTCGTCTCGGCACGCATGCCTTCGAAGAGCATGATGAGGAAATAAGCATAAGTTGCTACTGAGAAGATCGAACCGAATCTTACATAAGGGATAAGGCCGAAGATCGATGTGCAGACTTCGCTAACGAGGTATGCGGGAGCAACTGAAAGAGATGCGATCGCAAGAAGTCTCGGGAAGGAGAAATTCTCCTTGAGGATAAGGCCTGCGAGCATGAAGACGCCGGCCATACCGAAAGTGCGGATAGCATAATAAATGAACGGATAAACGCTGTACTTAACGATCTGCCAAGCGATCTCGCCTGCGCCGTAAAGTTCTCTGAATGTTCTGCTGCTCAGCTCTTCCTTGTATCTGGCAATACGGATCAGATACATAGGAATATCAATGCAGGAGCTGATAACGCTGATAACAACAACTACGATAGCTGTAAGGATGAGCGCATTGCCGATCTTCTCATACTGGGGAGCGATCTCGGCAGGACCTGTAAGAGGATGTGTAGCTGCCTTGAAGATATTCTTGAAATGATCGCCGAAAGGAAGCATTGAAGACGGTTCCTTGGGCTTAGCCTCAGGAGCAGGCTGTGCAGCGGGAGCTGCAGGTGCTGCAGGAGCTGCTTCAGGAGCTGCTTCAGCTGCAGGTGCTGCCTCAGCAACAGGTGCTGCAGGAGCTGTATCGGGAGCAGCTTCAACGGGTGCTGCGGGTGCAGCTTCAGGTGCAGGGGCAGCGGGTGCTGCAGCTGCTGCGAGTGTCATACCACATCCACCGCAAAAAGCTACGCCATCGGGATTCTCTTTTCCGCAATTAGGACAAAACATTTTTCGTATCCTTTCCTCGGGCATAAAAACCCGATCAACATGATAAGTTCATTGTAACATAGGTGTTCTCAGATAAAGTCAATAAAAATACGCCTGTAAATATGTTCTTTTGCATATAGAAAAAGGGGCTTGCTTAATGACCGCAGCCCCTTTATTGATCCAAACTCATTTAAAACTTACACAACGTCTACCAGACCGTAGAGCACTTCAGGTGCGATGATGTCGGAATATACGATGAGGTACTTATATCCGTTCTTCTTGAAGACTGCCGCGTTGATCTTGTCCGTGGACTCGCCCTTTCCGAGCTTCGGAACATCGCCGAAAGGCACGTAGTAGAGTTCGACATCGATTCCGCCCGGTGTCTGTCCCGTAACTGCGGCGCTCTTGTTGGAAGGGAATACCTTCTTCATGACGTCAGTGTCTTCGTATGTGGTAACGATTACTATCTTCTCTCCGTTCTCGCCGAAGAAAACTTCCTTCTTGCTTCCGTCTGCATAACTGCCGGAGCCCGTGCTCTCGAGATCGAAAGGCAGCTTTCTGCTTATGGTATCGATACGCTCATTGCCGATGCCCTGGCTGTAATCGACATCCTCTTTCTCTCCGGGAAGCTTTGTTGCACTGTCAAAGTTCAAGTTATTGGTACCGGATGTTACATAGAAATGCTTATCCTTGTTGACGGAAGCATTTCTGTTGTCCGAACCGCCCTGACCCGGGCCTTCAGCGTCGCCGGCTGTCTCGGAAGCAGCATTAGCTGTTGTCGTTGCCTCATAGACTTCATTGTCTTTGCCGATAACGGAATCTATCTGATCGTTGATCATGGCAACTTCGTCGCTATGTTCTTTGACTGTGGTGCTGGCAGCCTTTGCTCTGCCCAGATAAGACGATATAAAGAATGCCACTACACCGAGGACTACAAGGAGACCTGCGGCAATCGAAGTGATGAGCGCGATAGGGATCCTCCTGGCCTTCTTCTTAACAGGCGAAGGAGACTTCTCCGGCTCATAATCCGTTTCAGGTATGTCTTCTGATTCTATTTCATTGAGGTCTGTAACTTCAGCGCCTCCATTGTCCTGATCTTTGATCGCTTTGGAGACAGCACTCATGATCCTGGACTTCATCTCAGGATCTACAGTTACATTGCTCATGATTTCGTTATACTTATTCAAAATCACTTGCCTCCTTCAGCATCTCTCTCAGTTTGTCTCTTGCACGCTTCAGATCCGAGCGTACCGTTGCTTCACGTCGCCCTGTTATCTGGGCGATCTCGGCTGTCGAATATCCTTCCTGATAGAAAAGGTGTATTGCTTCACGCTGGTGGACCGGCAGACTTCTTACCGCATCCCAGATGGCTTTGTATTCATCGCCCTTATCCAGGTCTTCCTGTACTTCGCCGACGATCTCTTCGTTGAGCTCCATCGTGTCGCGTACACGGTTATAGTCTATGCGGTTCTTCGCAAGATTCGATGCAACTCTCATGAGCCATGCTTTCCTGTGCGATTCGCTCTCGAAAACAGGTCTCACCGTTACGAACTTGATCATCGTCTCCTGTAAGATATCCTCCGCGTCCTCAATGTTGTGAAGGTAAGAGAGTGCAAGACGAAGGATAGAATTACCTATCGTGTCCAGAATCTCTTCCGCTTCCCTTTCTATCTCCTCGTCACTCTTTCTGTCATTCTCAGTGGCCTCTTTGTCGTAGAGGTCATCTTCGGATGCGCTGATCATCTCGAACTGTTCTTCGAGATCATTGTTGTCATCCGAATCCGAGAACGCCAGCAGCAACATGGCGAGTCTTCGTAAAAGCGGTAGATTGGCTTCGTAAGTAAAATTCATTTATTCCTTCGGTTTCATCTCCGCTTTCACCCTATATACAGATGATGCGGAGGAAATGTTGCAGTTAAATTATAACAGTGAAATAAATCAAATCAAATTGCTAATTCCCCACTGCATAATATAAAATAAGCGATGTGATTACAAGTGGGGGCGATCTAAAAATGGATTCCAGATTCGAACGCGAAGAACTTCTTATAGGCCTCGAAAAAGTTAACCGTCTGGCAAAAGCAAAAGTCCTGCTCTTCGGCGTGGGCGGCGTTGGCGGCTACACGGCTGAATGCCTTGCGAGAGCAGGCGTCGGCCATATCACGCTTGTAGATTCGGACAAGGTCGACATCACCAACATCAACCGCCAGATCCTGGCCCTCAATTCCACCATTGGAAAACATAAGGTCGATGTCTGCAAAGAGCGCATCCTGGACATCAATCCCGAATGCGAAGTCATCACGAAGCAGCTCTTCTATCTTCCCGGGACAAGTAACGAATTCAATTTCTATGAATACGATTACATCGCCGACTGCATCGACACGGTCGCTGCGAAGATCGACATCATCTGCCGCGCCAAGGAATGCGGAACGCCCATTATCAGCGCAATGGGAGCAGCAGGCAAGCTCGATCCTTCTGCTTTCAGGACAGCCGACATATCCAAGTCCGAATACTGTCCGCTTGCAAAAGTGATGAGGAGAGAACTCAGAAAAAGAGGAATCAATCACGTTAAGGTAGTCTATTCTCCCGAGAGCCCTATCCCTCCGAAGGAAGGCAGGAAGCCCGGCACGATCTCATTCGTTCCGGCAGCATGCGGGATCGTACTGGCGGGCGAAGTCATCAACGATCTTCTGGCAGAAGATAATTGCTCTTCCGGCGGTAAGACATTTGATAATTAATATTTATTTAAAATGCATGTAACACAATGCACACTATAAACGTAGCATAATAAGGCATATGAGAAAGAATAACGGCAGAATGTTTATCCAGAACGATGTGGCTTATGTCGCAGTCGTTTTTGTGAGCGTAATTCTTTTTATCGGTCTTATCGCTCTGCAGATCTTCTCGGGAATACATGCGACCAGGATCTTCGTCGGCGTCGCTTTGATGTTCCTGTCATTTGCCATGAATGTTTTCGAGGGCAAGTTCGGATTCTACATCGCATATGCGCTTAACTTCGTCCAGTTCATGATCTACACATATGAGTACGTCATGATGAAGAATGAATCCGCTCCGATCCTTCTCGCCATGACATTCGTCACCATGGTCATCAACATGATCCTGCAGTACTACGTCATCAAGCTCGCCACAAAGATCAAGGGCATTGAAGATGCCAAGCGTGACGAGCGCGGCAAGGCGATCCGCAAGGAACTCGAAGAGCAGATGTTCTCCCGTACGAGCCTCATCGTTAACTACGAGGCAATGGGCAATAACCAGGGATTAAGCGAAGCTATCGGAAGGAACCTCAATTCGTCCATCGACCCGCTTACAACGCTCCCCGGCCGTGACGCTATTACCGAGCGTGCTTATAAGCTCATCAGAGAAGACATCTCCAACATGCGCGAGAGCGACAATCCGGACCAGGTATGCCGTCCGTTCACGGTTATCTATCTGGCACTGGATCATTTCGATGTAATAACAAGATCCATCGGACATAAATCGATGGACCTCTTCATACAGAGCATGGCACACCGTCTCCGTGAAGCGGCCGATCCTACGGATATGGTAGCGAGGATCGATGACGCCGACTTCGTTATCCTCTTCAGGAGAAGCCTTTCACCCGAAGCGGAGAAAAAGTATGCCGACAAGCTCGTAAAGGAAGCAGGCAGAGCCTTTGCGGCCGGTCTCGATTCGATGAACGCCACGATCTTCTACGGCACTTCACATTACCCTGCAGATTCACGCCACGGCGGCGAACTGATCGCAATTGCCGAAGAGCGCATGAGCAAGGCTTCAGCAATCGCTGCAGGCAATCAGGAAGCTGACACTGAGAGAGAACCTCTTCCGGGCGAAGAGATATTCAAGGGCAAGAGCAAAGACGAGATAATCGCTGTTTTCGAGCGCGCCATAACGGACGGAAGCCTCCACATGGCATACCAGCCGTGCTTTACTGCAGACAGGAAGCTCACCGGCTTCGAAGCTTTCTTAAGATTCGAGAAGAACGGCGTCTCGATCCCGCCGCAGGTGTTCCTCGCAGCAGCTGAGAATGCAGGTTACATGCGCCGCGTCGGAGGTTTCTCGCTGGAGAATTCACTCGGCACGCTCGCTTATATCAACAAGATCGATCCCGATCTCACAATGAACATCAACATCTCGAACTACCAGCTCCGCGAACCGGACTTCATCCAGGGGTTCCAGAACATCGTCTCTTACACGGACTGCAATGTTAAGAACCTCATTCTGGATCTTCAGGAAGAGAGCCTTATCTCGAGCCTTGCAGACATCAGGATGACGATCGAAGAGCTCGCCACAACAGGCGTTAAGATGGCTCTCGATAATTTCGGCAGAGGCTATTCCTCGTTCAATGCTATCCCGCTGCTCCCTGTATCTGTCTTAAAGCTCGACGGTAACTTCACATCCGACCTTGCAACAGATCCTACGGTGCGTATCCTTACGCGTTCCGCGATCACGCTCATGCATGACATCGACATCACCGTCACCGCTACGGGCGTCGGCCAGGAAGACCAGTTCGAGATCCTCGCCGGAAGCGGATGCGACAGATTCCAGGGCCTTTTCCTCGGCCAGGCGATAGCTCCCGACGACATCGAAGAGTTCATCTCAGTCCACTCGAAGTGACCGTCTTAACCCTCCCGTTTTACCTCTATGCTATAATCACTCTATCTGATAAGGAGTGCTAGGGATATATGGCTGAATCAATCGTAACCATCGAGAAAGTCTCGCTCAAATACAAGAAGACCGTTCTGACCGACGTCACCATAACAGCTCAGAAAGGCGATGTAATAGGCCTCTTAGGCCTTAACGGCTCAGGCAAATCGACTCTGCTCTCAGCTATCGCGGGCCTTAGAAGGACTCATTCCGGCACCATCAAGGTCGACGGCAAAGCAGGCTTTGTCACTCAGGAAAACGCCCTCATCGACGAGCTTACCGCCATGGATAATCTCAAGATGTGGACACCGTTGAGCAAGGCTGAGATCTTAAAGGCTCTGACCGACACCGAGCTCTCGATCCTCAAAGTAAACGAATTCATCGACCTCAAGGTCAAGCGTATGTCAGGCGGCATGAAGAAGCGTCTTGCGATCGCTTCAGTTCTCCTCAGCAAGCCCGATATCCTGCTCCTTGACGAGCCTCTGGCAGCACTCGACATTCCTGCCAAGAACGACATCATAAAGTTCATCGATTCATTCAGGGCAAAGGGCGGAACAGTCTTTATCGCAAGTCACAGCGAAGAGATGTTTAAGCACTGCTCGAAAATATATCTCCTCAAGGACGGCGTATCCACGCTCCTTCCTTCAGGTATCTCTCCCGCGGAGGCGCTTGGATGATAAAGGCATACTGCAAAAGAGTATTGCTTTTCCTTCCCTATGTGCTGTGCTATTTCCTGGCACTCGGCATAGCGATGCTCGCGCTCGTCACGTATGCGTCGGAGTTCCTTTTCGAGAACAACACAGACAGCATCGTATCGGTCGCATGTTATGTGCCCGATGACGATTCTTACAACCAGCTCGGAATCGCGCTCGTGCAGAAGATGGACAGCGTCAAGCACACTATCGACATCAACCAGGTTAACTCCGAGAAAAAGGTAATCCGCCTTGTCGAGGACGGCGACGCGATCGCCGGCATCATCGTGCCCGAAGGCTTCATCGAGTCAATGGGAACGCCCGAAGCAAAGCACGTTTCCGTAATCTACAGGGACGCCGATACATTTGAGGAACACATAGTAAACGACCTCCTCTATGCCATGAGCGACCTTCTCGGAAACACCCAGGCATCGATACTTTCCGCCGCCGAATATGCGGCAAACATGGGCATAGACGCATCGGAGATCTATGAGATCAGGAGCGACGTCCAGTCAAAGAGCTTCAGCTATGTAATGGACCGCAAAGCATTATTCCACAAGATCAACGCAGATGACATCGTCGCCAAATACGAGATCAGGGAGCGCCTCACGGCATCCTACACGCTCTATATCCTCATGATGTCCGTATTCGTCATCTCATTCTTCTACAAGGGCAACAATGACATCTTCAGGGCAAGGGCCAAGCTTTCCGGCATAAAGACGTGGAAGATCTTCCTGATCGAATCCGGATGCGCCGCCGTCATGATCTATATGCTCTACATAGTAATGTTCGTCTGTCTCTGCTTTATCTTCGATTCCATGAAGATACTGTCACTTATCACGGTAATCCCGACGATCCTGATAATCGCGCTCCTCGGCACGGCCCTCTGCTATCTCGTAAAGAGCCCTGCCGCAGTATCCTATATCACCTTCGGCGCCGGCACACTCATGATGTACCTGGCCGGAGGCCTTATCCCGATAGACTTCATGTCGCGTTTCTTCCAGAACGCCGCAGTCTATAATCCGTTCTACTACCTGATCAAATTCTTTATGAGGTCGATGTTCTTATGAGATTATTCCTAAACAGATTATCGGTCCTCGCAAAGCGAAGCCTCATAAATCCCGCGATGTACGTCATGAGCGCAGTCATCATACTCATGGCGCTCCTGGTCATCTTCGTGCCCGAGAAAGAGACCAGCATCTACATCCCCGTAGCGATCCTCAACGAGGACTCCTCCGAAGATACCGAAGAAATCGTAGACAACCTCTGCTCCATGAATTCGATCTTCCATTTCTACGAAGTCGATGACGAAGACGAGATCTACAAGGACCTGACTTCGGGCAAGGCAAACACCGCCTACATCTTCCCTAAGGGGTTCTCGGATAACCTTACAGCCAACGGCTCGCGCTACGATATCAAGCAGATATCCACGCCCGCGTCGAGCTTTATCTTCTTATCAAGAGAAGAAGTATTCAGAAATTTCTACGCTTACAGCTCGCGTCAGATAATCAAAGACGTCTTCGCAAAGCATGGCGTCGAGATCGATGCAAGAGATCCCGAGCTCAAGAGACTGTTAGGCAAGTACATGGATGACCAGTCCCTTTTCGCGCTCGAAAACGTTGAAGGCAAGATCTACGATGCCATCACACGCACCGAGAAGGTTCCGATCCCGCTCTACAAGTTCGCAGGCTTCTTCATCTTCACGGCTGCGCTCCTCGGCACGCTCGCATTCTTAAACGACCAGGACAACAGGATCTACCTGCGTTTCGGCCTCATCGAGCGCATCTACTTGGGTCTCATCCAAGTAGCTGTATTCACGTTCCCTGCCATGATCGTCTCCATCATCTGCTTCCTCGTATCACGCACGGAATTCAGTCCCCTGCACGTGATCGTCTATACGTTGCTCGTTACGCTGATATCCTTTGTGCTCGGCACGGTAATGACGCTCCTGCCCATCCGTGCGGCACGCTCGAAGATCTTCTCTTCCATCCTGCCGGTCTACCTGATCCTGTCATTCCTCTTCTCAGGAATCCTCATGGATCTCACCAACTTCGGCACAGCACTGAGAACGTTGTCGAGACTGTTCCCGCCGTCGATGTTCTAAATCCCAATAAAAAAGGACCGCTTCATAAGCGAAGCGGTCCCGTAAAACTCAGTTTTACAGAAAGATCAGAAATCAGTAGAACCTGCACCCTTGAGCTTGGACATGTAAGTGTCTGCTGCTGATTCGATCAGTTCTTCGATGAGCTTCTCGTTCATGGGAACGGAAACAGGGTTGCATGAAGCGCCGAATGACTTAGCGAAGCTGTTGAGTGTTGTGGGCTTTGAATTGAGAGAGCCGCCCATGAGGATAAATACGTTCTTGCCGTTTACTTCGACAGTAATTGCAACGTCGCCCTTGAGGCTTTCGAGGATCTCTTCAAAATCAACATCCTTAACCTTGCCGTAGAGGCTCAAAAGATCGCCGATATCGTCATTTTCGAGAACGAGCTTTGAGAGCTTTGCAATGTCAACGTGGAATCTGAAGTAGCCTTCCTTCTTGGAAGAGAAGAACTCCTTGCCTGAGAGGCTCTTCGTGCTGATGTCTGCTTCGTCGAGAAGATCTTCGATAGCATCCATAACGTCTTCTGCATAGCCGTCATCCTTAAGTGTCATCTGGAATGCAACTGCACCGTCGACCTCAAGATCAGCGATGTCCTCAGGATCCTTGACTGCATCCTTTGCATCCTCAAGACCTGTGCACTTAGCAGCAAGTGCGAAAGACTCAACGTCATCAACGTCGATTACGTCTTCAAGCTTAATGCTCTTAAGGAAGCTCTCGAGCTGCTGGGGATTATCCTCAATGAAATCCTCGTCTGCAACTGCATAGATACCGTCTTCAAGATCATCCATATCAGGTGAGTCGTCTTCAAGATCATACTCTTCGAGCTTGAGCTTCTCACATACCTTAACGAACTTGTCTGTTCCGATCGTTGTTGTCTTGCTGCATGCAGCGAGAACTCCTGCGATCATGGCTACTGCCAGCACTAATGCCATAGCCTTAACTTTCTTCATAATAAAGACCCTCCTTTTGGGAATACACGCATTATACTACAAATCATATAATTTTGACTTATTAATATCCTATCTGGTCATCTGTGTAATATCCGCTGTCGATAAGTATCGTCCTGTAATTATCGGCCGTAACGAATATCGGTGCACAAAGATAAGACGGAACGTCTTTCTTTCCGTTGTTGTATGTCACAGTATCGTTGACATCGACAGTCTGGTCGTTCATTACCTGGGACACCATGACAACAGTCTGAGATACAAGGGTTCTCGTATCCTTGAATACGGACATGGCCTGCTTGCCTGCGATAATGTACTTAACACTGAGTATGTCGCAGTCCTGACCCGTGACGATCGGGTAATTGCCATCGTAGAACTTATTCAGTGCGTTTATGACACCGCAGGCAGTGGAGTCATTCGAACAAAGCCATGCATCGATCTTTGTTCCGTTCGGATAATAAGCAGCGAGAATGTTCTCGGCTCTGGCCTGGGCAGTCTCCGTTTTCCAGGAGTCGGTGGCAACATCCTTGAAATCTGTCTGGCCTGAAAGCACTTTAAGCTTGCCGGAATCAATATAAGGCTTGATCACATCCATCGCGCCCGAATAGAATAATGCCGCATTATTGTCAGTAGGATCGCCTGCCGTGATCTCAATGTTATAAGTTCCGTTGCCGTTAACAAGATCGAGCGCTTCAACGATATATCTTCCCTGGAGCTGTCCGACCATGTAATTATCGAAAGTAGCGTAGTAGTCAACGGCTTCCGTATTGAAAATGAGGCGGTCATAAGCAATGACGGTGACATCCTTTGCTTTGGCATTTTCGAGCACCTGTACAAGTGAACTGGATTCAATGGCAGCGACAACGAGCACATCGCAGCCGGAATTGATCATGTTCTGGATCTGCTGGACCTGGGTATCTACCCGGTTTCCTGCGTACTGAAGATCGACCGTGTAGCCGAGAGCTTCAAGCTCGTCCTTCATGTTACTGCCGTCATCATACCATCTCATGAGGTCCTTGGTAGGCATTGAGATACCGACCTTGCCGGATCCCTTAATGCCCCTGGTGTCAGGCTTATTGTCGGTCTTGTCGGTTTTGTCGGTCTTATCTGTCTTGTCTGTCTTGTCAGGATTTACGATCTTGTCCGTGATCGTCTTTTTCGTGTTCCTGACCTTTGAAAGGTATTTAACGTACGTGCCGACAAGATCTGTCAAGTCGTCAGCGACGTCCTCATTCATCGGCAGCGACATCGGATCGTTTGCAAGGCCGAAAGCCTTAACGAAGTCCTTATAGACCTTCTTCTCTGAATTGACTGCACCGCCTGCGAAGATAAAGACGTTTGAGCCCTTGATCTCGACGGAGAGCGCGATGTCACCCTTGAGGTTTTCCAGCGTGTCTTCGAGGTCGACATCGTACTTGTTCTTCATGGAATCCATCAGGTCATCGTCATCTAAGATCATCTGGCAGAGCTGCTCAATATCGATGTGCAGTCTCAGGTAGCCTTCATTCTTGGAAACATAGTATTCCTTGGATGAGAGCTTCTTTGTCTTGATGTTGACCTTCTTAAGGATGTTCTCGACACCCTTCATGAACTCCTCAGCCTTGTCCTTCTGGCCGAAATTCATCTGAAAAGCAAAAGCTCCGTCGAGCTCCGCATCTTCAAGATCGTCCAGATCCTTGAGGTCATCATAACCTGCGCACTTGCCCGCAAATGATACCGACACGATATCATCGGATTCAAATGCTTTCGAGAGCTTCGTGAGCTCAAGATAAGTGTCGAGGACCTTCGAGTAGCCTTCGATGAGTTCTTCGTCGCCGGAGAAACAGAAACCGTCTTCGATGTTCTCTTCGATCTCGTCGAGTTCATCGATATCAAGCTCCGTAAGCTTCAGCTTTCCGCACGCTTTGACGAACTTGTCCTGGTTCATGCCCGTTGTCTTGCTGCAACCGGCAAGGACGCCGATCAGCATTACGGCCGCAAGCAGGACTGACAGCAGTTTTTTCTTCATGATCCATACCCCTTCCTTATAGAGATACCCGAATTTTATCATAGAACATTTACTTTTGACTTGTTCTATATGCGCGGAGTATTATTATCTTTGTGCAGAGGGGGTGTTATCACATGCGCGAAAAATGGTCATCAAGATCAGCTTTTATTCTGGCAGCAATCGGATCTGCCGTAGGTTTGGGAAATGCCTGGAGATTTCCGGGATTAGCCGCTAAGTACGGCGGCGGTGCTTTCCTTTTTGTTTATCTCATCGCAATGCTCATTATCGGCATTCCGCTTCTCATGATGGAGATCTCTGTCGCAAGATACACGAGACAGGGTGCGCCCGGTTCAATGCGTGCGTTAAACAAGAAGACTGAAGGTATCGGCTGGCTCGCAGTATCTAACGGTATCGGTATCTCTATCTATTACGCAGCGGTTTTCGCATGGGTCATATTGATGTTCGTCCTGAGCTACAAGTTCTTCGGCATGAGCGGCAACACAGAAGCTGCAAGCGGCCTCTGGGCTGAGACCATCAAGACCACCGGCACGACTTCCGGCTTTACCACGATCTCCTGGCCCGTCGTAGGCTGCCTCATCGCAGCATGGGCTCTCTGCTATCTCTGCATCAGGAACGGCACGACCACAGTAGGAAAAGTCGTTAAATATACTGTATCTCTCCCTGTCATCTGCCTGCTCATCATGGCGATCCGCGGAGTCATGATGCCCGGCGCAATGGCAGGACTTGCAAAACTCTTCATTCCTGACTGGACAGCTCTTGCCGACTCCAATCTCTGGGTAGACGCTATCGGCCAGGTATTCTATTCACTCTCAACATCAATGGCGATCATGTTCGCTTACGGTTCATTCCTCGATAAGGAATCCAATATCGTGATCGACACGATCATCATCTCTTTCTCTGACATGTTCATCAGCATCCTTGCAGGCGTCGTTATGTTCACGACAATGGCAGGCGTCGGAATGCTTGGTGACATGTCCGCTTCAGGTATCGCAACAGCATTCATCATCTATCCTCAGGCAATCGTACAGATCTCGGGAAGCCCTGTCTTCAACATGATCTTCGCGTTCATCTTCTATTTCTGCCTGATCACTCTTGCGATCGACTCGCTGTTCTCCATCATCGAAGGCATCTCTACAGCTGTCTCCGATAAGTTCAAGCTCAGCAAGAAGAAGACGACACTTATCATCTGCCTTGTTGAAGGCATTATCAGCCTCATCTACGTAACAGGTGCAGGCCTTGCGGTCCTCGACATCGTTGACTACTTCATCAACAGCTACACACTCATCATCACAGGTATCCTCGAGATGGTCGCTGCAGGCTGGTTCTTCAAGACAACGAAGATCCTCGATGAGCTCAACCGCAATACCGGCAAGTTCAAGATGCCCAAATGGTGGTTCATCCCTTCCATCAAGGTCGTCTCACCGATTGTCCTCATCGGTCTCTTTGTCTGGAACCTTGTAAACCTCTTCAAGGGCGGCGGCATCTACGGCGCTGCTGACGGCTACGCGCTTTGGGCCAACATCATCTTCGGATGGGGCGTCGTTGTCCTGATCCTCTGCTCCGGCCTGATCGTAAAACTCATCGTAAAGATCAAGTCTGCCAAGGGTTATGTGGAAGATTCCAAATCATGGGATGAACTCGGTGAGAACTGATAGTATTACTGCTTGATTTAAAGGCGCTCCTGAAGGGGCGCCTTTTTATTGGTCTCGGCTTTTCGCGCTGTTGCAAAAATGTTGCAGAATATGACCCCTCAACTTGCAACAAATCATGCAAAAAGCCCCGTGTTGCAAAATTTGTTGCAGAAATAGGCCCGAAATCTGCAACATTTGAGCACTGTTTGGAAAATAGATTGTAGTAATTATATTTGTTTTTTCTTTCGCGCTCGAAAAGCCTTTTCTCACGCTTTTTCCTTGTAGGGTTTTGTCGTGTTTTGTAATAATTTGTCGGGTAAAACCGACAAGCGTTCCCCTTATAATCCAGCCATGGAATACTTGGATAAATACATACCAAAAGAGCTCCTTGCTCTTAAGATAAACTACTGCAAAAAGAGGCTTCGTGAGTTGCCCATGGTTTATGTGGCTAAAGAAAAGATTAGAGGGATTCAAGTCGTCAGGATAAAAAGTGAGAACCACAGATATAAACAAGATTCCGCTAAAGGCCAGAAGCTTTATGAAGCAATGCTCGAGCGCGAAGACCTGGAACGGCAGCTCAAGATCTATGAGGCTATCTGGGACTACTATTACAGAACCCCTCCCCCGGTATACGATCCGCCAAAAATAGCGAGGACATTGATAACCAGTACTAAAGAAACGCTGGTAATGGACAAAGCTTTTTTCGACAGCCTGAAAAATGATGCCAATACCAACTATCCCAAACCGATGATCTATTCATTTAACGGGATCCAATACCGTTCCACTTTCGAAAAAGAAGCTGCGATGTATTACACGGAAATGGATATACCTTTCAAGTATGAACCTGAGTTGTATTTGTATGGGACGAAAAAACCTCAGTTTCCGGATTTTGTTTTATATATTCCGGAACTAGATACATGCAAGATTCATGAGCATCTGGGATTAATGAACTACTTGAGTTACAGCCGTGAGCTAAAGTTCAAATGCAGTACGTTCATAGATGCAGGTTTGCTCCTTGACCAGGACGTTTTCTTCACGTACAGCGATGAGGATAGACCTCTTGATATGAGGTATTTGGCGGCCAAGATCAATACTTCAATCTTCGGAAGTTTGGTGTGCAGTAACGATTGGATAGAAAATATAAACAGTTAATCGAGGCTTTTAGCGCTGTTGCAAAAATGTTGCAGAATATGGCCCCTAAACTTGCAA
Organism: Oscillospiraceae bacterium; assembly: GCA_902780785.1. Taxonomy (GTDB): domain Bacteria; phylum Bacillota; class Clostridia; order Saccharofermentanales; family Saccharofermentanaceae; genus Saccharofermentans. The sequence goes on from CACZGS010000004.1 coordinate 222,701, forward strand.
CAAATCATGCAAAAAGCCCCGTGTTGCAAAAAATGTTGCAGATATTGGCTCAAAATCTGCAACACCAGATGCAACAGAGCCCGCGCCCCCAAAATCCACCCTTTACTTTGATTTTCAAATCTTGTTGTATAATGGACGGGACGAAGCAAACAATAAGGGTGTCTGTATAGGGGTGGCAGGATCGTATGAATATAACGATCATATGCGATGTGCTTGGTGAGGCGAACAACGGCACGAGCGTCGCAGCTTACAATCTTATAAATCACTTGAAGTCGCAGGGGCATAATGTCACTGTTGTCTGTTGCGACGCTGATAAGAAGGGCAAGAGCGGTTTCCGCATCGTGCCTACCCTTGATCTGGGTCCCCTCATAAATGCTGCACTTGCAAGGAATGAAGTCGTGCCGGCAAAGGCCGATGCGAAGATCCTTGAAGATGCGATCAAAGGCGCTGACGTTGTGCATCTGCTGATGCCTTTCCCTTTGGCCTGGAAGGCTATTCCAATATGCGAAAAGTACGGCATTCCGATGACGTCGAGCTTCCACGTTCAGGCGGAGAATTTCACGTGCCATATCGGTCTCATGAAGTCGAGTCTTGCGACGAAGGAAGTATACAGATATTTCTACAGGAAGGTATACAGCCACTGCGCGATGACGCACTATCCGACGGAGTTCATCAAGGAAGATTTTGAGAGCAATGTCAAAAAGAGCGTGCCGTCAAAGGTAATATCAAACGGCGTTTCAGAGTACTTTTTCGAGCCCGCGCCGGTGGAAGCTGTTAATAAGCAGAAGAAGAGAAATCACGATAAATTCACGATCGTTGTTGTCGGAAGGTATTCTTCCGAGAAGGCCCAGCAGGTCCTGATCAAGGCGATCGCGAAGTCAAAATATAAGGACAGGATCAAGCTCATCATGGCAGGCGAAGGCCCTAAAGGCAAGAGCTACAGGCGCCTTGCGAGAAGGAACGGTGTCGACTGCGAGATGCGTTTCATCGAGCACAATGAGCTTAAGGAAGTCCTCAATGCGGCCGATCTTTACGTGCATACGGCATATGTCGAGCTCGAATCGATCGCGTGCCTCGAGGCAATAGTTACGGGCCTTGTGCCTATCATCTGCAATTCAAAGAGGAGTGCCGCGAGGTTCTTTGCAAAGGACGACAGATGCCTTTACAGGAAGTGGGATTCCGAAGATCTGAAGAATAAGATCGAATATTTCATGGATAATCCGGACGAGCTCGAGATCTGCAAGGCAAAGTACCGTACGCAGGCAAACGTCTCAAGGCTCGGCGAGTGCATGAATAAGATGGAACAGATGCTCGAGGAAGCTGCAGGTACACGCGAAAAAGAGGCATAAGTCATGAAAGAGCGCACGATCTATTATTCCGACCTTCTTAATGACGATTTCGCCGGCACGGATATCAACACGGTCAAGCTTCCCGCTGACTATAAATATTTCCCGAAGACCGCCATCAGGCGCGGGTTTGCAGGCGGACTGAATTTTGCGGTATCGCCTCTGATCCTTCTGCTCCAGCAGGCTGTTTACGGCGAGAAGATCGTCGGCAGAGAGAAGCTTAAGGGCTACAGGAAAGACGGTTTCTTTCTCTACGGCAATCACACGAGGACCATGGGCGACGCTTACTGCCCCAACCTCCTCGCGTTCCCAAAGAAGGCTTATATTGTCGCGAGCGCGGACTGTTTCTCGATCAAGGGCATCAGAAGAGTCGTTGAGGACTTAGGCGGCATCGCGCTCCCCAACGATCCGAAGGGCTTTAAGAACTATTCCCAGGCAATGAAGCAACACGCGGACGAGGGCCACATCATTACGCTCTATCCTGAAGCGCATATCTGGCCACAGTATACGGGTATCCGCCCCTTTAAGCCTGCGACACTGCATTACCCTGCCGAATCCGGCAAGCCCGTGTTCACCTTCACGACCACATGGCAAAAGCGCAAGATCCTGCCCGGCGCGAGGACGGTCGTTTATGTTGACGGTCCCTTCATTCCGGACATGAACCTGCCGATGGACAAGCGCAAGGAGGTCTTGAGAGACCAGACGCTTGAGGCCATGACAGAGCGCGCGAAAAACAGTAATTACGAGAAGATCCACTATGTTTACAGGCCGAAGGACGACGACGGCCCGGAAAAATAAGACGACCCCACACATGCATAAGGAACACCACTTGAGCAAGACTCCCGCCAAAAAGCTTATCCCGCTACTCCTGCTGACATTTACGCTGGCAGGCGTGATCGGCTTTATCTATGAGACCGTCTGCGTCTATATCAGCTTCGGCGAGTTCTATAAGCGCGGCACGACTTACGGTCCGTGGATCCCGATCTACGGCTTCGGCGCGCTCCTGGTCTTCGCGCTGACGGCAAAGTTCCGTAAGAAGCCCTGGCTGGTCTTCCTGATCGCATGTTTCTTCTGCGGACTGCTCGAGCTCGTGAGCGGATATGTCATCGACAAATTCTTCCATCTGAGACTCTGGGATTACACGGGTGTCATGCTCAGCTGGGGCAACGTGAACGGGTATATCTGCGCGAGATCGGTCATCACGTGGGGCATCTTCGGCCTGATCGAGATGTACGGCCTGGTGCCGCTCGAAGAGAAGTTCCAAAAGAGGTTCCCAAAGGCATTTAACATTGTTACAATCGCTCTATTCGGGCTGTTTGCGCTCGACATAGTGCTCAGTCTTACGATAAAATAAACCACCAAAAAAGGGCCAAATTTCCGCCAAAAGGAGACTATTAATGAACAAAGATTACCTCAAATCCAGGTTCCCGATCCTGATGCTCATCTTCACCTTCGGCGGCATCTTCGGCTTCATCTACGAGGAGATCTTCTACCGCTTCGACCTGGGCGAATGGGTCAAGCGCGGCACGACTTTCGGCCCGTGGATCCCGATCTACGGCTTCGGCGGACTCATAATATTGGGCCTCACATTCAAGTTCAGGAAAAAGCCCCTCATGGTCTTCCTTTTCGCGACGATCGCATCAGGCATATTGGAGCTCGTGACCGGATGGGTGTGCCTCACTTTCTTCCACGTAAGGCTCTGGGACTATAACGAAGAGATCTTAAACTGGGGCAACATCAACGGCTTCGTATGCGCGAGATCGGTCCTCTTCTTCGGCATCGCGGGCGTATTCCTGCAGTTTGTGGTGGTGCCTGTTTTCGAGAAGCTCGAAAAGAAAATGCCCAAAAAAGCCTGGCTCATCCTATGCTACGTGCCGGCGGCCATATTCGTGCTGGACATAATTGTGAGCCTCATCTGCAAAGCATTGGCGAAATAAGCGCCGTTTAAGACTATAATTAGTTTGTTTTCGAGCTCGAAAAGGGGGGGCTTCACACATGGAAAAGATCGATATCTGGCAAAAGGGCGAATACACATATCCGCTGGCATTTGATTTCACACCGAATCTCAGGCCGTACCTCATTGACGATGCCAATGTACGTCCCTGCATGCTGGTCCTCCCCGGCGGCGGTTATGCGGTCGCAGTTCCGCCTGAAGGCGAACTCGTCGCAAAGCGCTTCAACGAACTCGGTTACAACTGCTTCGTCATGACATACACGACCAACCAGCTCTGCCGTGTGCCCGTTATGGACCAGGCGATGAGAGACCTTGCCAGAGCGATCAGATTCGTAAGAAAGAATGCCTCCGAATACAACATCGACCCCGCAAAGGTCTGTATCTGCGGCTTCTCGGCTGCCGGCCACGTCTGCGCATCCGTATGCGATTACTGGGATGAGATCGTCGACGACAATCCCGAATATGCTGATATCTCCTGCCGCCCTGACGCAGCTGTCCTCTCTTACCCTGTAATCACTTCAGGCGAGTTTGCTCATCAGGATTCGTTCCGCTTTTTGCTGGGCGGCGACATCTACGACAGAGACGATGAAGAAGCAAAGAATTTGCTTGATAAGTACTCTCTCGAGAAGCACGTAAAATCCACCAATCCTCCCTGCTTCATCTGGCAGACCGAAGAGGACGATCTCGTGCCCGTTAAGAACAGTTATCTCTACGCTGAAGCATGCAAAAAAGCAGGCGTTAAGTATGAGCACGTCACCTTCCCTCACGGCTTCCACGGCCTCTCTATTCCAACCGAAGAATGGGCAAGAGGAATGCACGGTGAACCTTATACAGCTGAGCAGAGCTTCGCACTCGTAAAGGCAATAAAAGAGGGCCTTATCGAGTTCGAAGGCGACCCTGATAGTTTATTGGATTTCTTGAAGCCCTGGCCCTACGATCCCAATGCGCCCAAGTTCCCTGAAGTATGCAAATGGCCGGAGATGGCGGATAAGTTTATCAAGGCGCTGTAAGGGATTATTCTTAATCTCCATTTGGTATTGCCAGAACTCTGTCTATTTCTTTGTTCATTGCTTCGACTTCGGGAGGATGCTCTAATGAATGTCCGTCGTTATAATCAACATAGACATTGTTAAAAACTTCCATGCCGAATAATGTGACAATATATCCTTTTTCATAATACACATATCCGGCTTCATCATATAATCTGTGCCTGTGTTCAACCTGGTATAGCCTTTCGAAAGCAATACTGCGGTAAATAACAGTACCACCGTCTAAGAGACAATTTCTTCGCGGGAATAAAACGACCGTAAGAATAATTGCCACAACGATAATGGTTGCGACAACTCCCTTATTAGGTTTCTTTTTAGCTCGTTGAGACATTTTCTAATGTCTTTTCTCCCGCAATTTATGAAAACCTACTACCCTGCCCTACATAACTAACTATACACGCTGCGATATAATGTATAAATAGTTTTTAAGCTAATTGGAGTAGGAATATGGATATTAAAGACAACAGAATAGATGCCGGCAAGGCTTTTGACTGGGGCAAGACTTCAGCGTTCTATGCAAAATACAGGGATATCTATCCTGATCTCTTCTATCAGAAGGTTGCTGACAGAGGCCTTTGCGTAAAGGGTCAGAAGGTTTTGGATCTCGGTACCGGCACGGGCGTTTTGCCGCGCAACATGTATAAGTTCGGCGCAGAATGGACAGGAACGGACATCTCACCCGAGCAGATCGAGCAGGCAAAGAAGCTCTCTGAAGAAGCAGGCATGAACATTGATTATCAGGCTGTTTCTGCCGAGAAGCTCGACTTTCCGGATGAGTCTTTCGACGTGATCACCGCTTGCCAGTGCTTCTGGTATTTCGATCACGAGAAGGTCGCACCTGAGTTCCACCGCATCCTCAAAAAGAACGGAAAGCTCGTGATCCTTTTCATGGCATGGCTGCCGTATGAGGATAAGATCGCGGGAATGAGTGAGGATCTGGTCAGAAAATACAGCCCCACGTGGTCAGGCGGCGGCGAGACAGTGCACCCGATCTTCATTCCTGAAGTAATGTACGATTATTTCGATATGGATTATCACGAAGAGTACAAGCTGAAGGTGCCTTTCACGAAGGAATCCTGGCACGGCCGCATGATCGCATGCAGAGGCGTCGGCGCTTCATTATCGCCTGACGAGCTCGCGAAATGGGATGCCGAGCACCGCGAACTATTGAAGAACGTGCCCGATGAATTTGATGTATTACACTACGCTGCAACAGCAGTTTTGAAGAGGAAATAAAATGGTTGAGATTAGAATTGCTACAAAAGATGATATTGAGCTCCTGATGAGCAGCAGACTTGAGATGCTGAAGGTCGTAAATAACCTTCCTTCAGATTATGAATACACGGAAGAGATCGTAAGAGAGAGCCGCGATTATTTTCTTAACGGCGATCACATTACGGTGCTCGCGATAGATGACGGTAAAGTTATCGGCTGCGCGTCGATGAGCTTTATGTGGATAATGCCGACTTTTTCGCATCCTACGGGAAAGCGCGCACACTTAATGAACGTCTACACAAGGTCTGAATACCGCCGCCAGGGCATCGCTCGCAAGATGGTAAACATGCTGATCGATGAGACCTGGAAAAGAGGCGCGACAGAGATCAGCCTTGATGCAACGACAATGGGCAGGCCCCTTTACGAGAGCCTCGGATTTACTAACTCAACTGAGGGCATGGTTCTGACAAAGAAATGAGCGTTACTTTACGACAGGCAAAAAGAGAAGATATTGAGACTATCTGGAAGATGCAGGTAGAGGCTTTTCGCGGGCTCCTCGGAAAGTATCAGGACTACGACTTAAGCCCCGGAGCTGAAGGTGTCGATAAGGTCATTGCAAGGTTCGAACAGCCGTGGACCAAGTACTTCTTCATTGAGGCTGAAGGCACTGACGTCGGTGTCATCCGCGTGGTCGATAAGAAGGACGGCTCAAGGAAGCGCATCTCCCCTTTGTGGATCATGGAAGAGCACAGAGGCAAGGGCTACGCGCAGGCTGCGATCCTTGCTGTCGAAGAGCTCTATGGCGCTGACAACTGGTGCCTCGACACGATCATGCAGGAGAAGGGCAACTGTTATCTCTACGAGAAGATGGGCTACCATCAGACCGGCAAGGTCGAGCATATCAACGACCGCATGGACATTGTTTTTTACGAGAAGGACTGACATATGAATTACAAAGTTATCGATAGAGAAAAATACTACAGAAAAGGCGTTTATCGCCATTTTACGGAGGACTGCAAGTGCTCGGTCTCAATGACCGCGCGCGTTGACGTAACTGACCTCGTTAAGCATTCGAAGGAGACCGGCACGAAGTTTTATATCAACTTCTTATATCTCCTCTCGAAGACCCTGAACTCCAGAGACGACTACAGAATGCAGTATCTCTGGCAGTCGGACGAGCTCATCTGCTACGACGTGATCAATCCGACGCAGTATGTTTTCCACGAGGATACTGAGACCTGCACGCCCGTTTACACGACATATTATGAGAACTACAACGAGTTCTATAAGAACGCAGTAGCCGATGTTGAGGCAGCAAAGCAGACGCACGAATATCTGCTCGATGCAGATCACCCGAACTGGTTTGACGCGTCTTATGTATCCTGGCTCTCATACGACTCGCTCAATGTGGAACTCCCGGACGGTTATCTTTACTTCCTCCCTATTGTAAACTGGGGTAAGTACAGAGAAGAAAACGGCCGACTCATGATGCCGCTCACGGTGCGCCTTAATCACGCGGTCGCTGACGGATATCTGGTCGCAAATGTTTACCGCTTGCTTGAGAAAGAAATTGCTGAATTCTGCGGAGGCAACACATGATCTTACGTGCATATACAAGAGAAGATTCACCCATCATCGCGAAATGGCTCCGCACGGAGACAGAGCTCTACCAGTGGTCAGCTGACCGTTATGGTTTCTTCCCTCTCCTGCCCTACAGCATCGATGACAACTATGCGCCGCAAATGAAGACGGGCCGCTTCATTCCTCTCACGGGAATCGATGAAGAAGGCAATGTCGTCGCGCACATAATTATCAGGTATCCGAAGGAGAACGATGATTCTTCCGTAAGGCTTGGCTTCGTCATTGTTGACCCCACGATCAGAGGCAAAGGTTACGGCCGCGAACTGCTCAAGCTCACTATTGACTACATACGTCAAAACCTCACAGCAACAAGAGTCGACTTAGGTGTTTTCTTAAACAATCCCAAGGCCGCAAAATGCTATGAAGCAGCAGGATTTAAGGCTTATGGCGAACACATCATCACCACACCTTTCGGTGACTGGAGATGTGTTGACATGGAATTATACCTTTAATGGAACAGACAAAAGACAAGAAGCAGATCAGAGCCGAACTCGATGCCGCGGGTTTTAAGAATACCTGGGCGTGGGTCCTTGGCCTTCTTATTATTGCTGCGGCTCTCATCGGCCTTAGTCTGTTCCTGCGTTACAAGGATGTAAGCAAGAACGACGGTTACTCTTATGCTGATGCCATTCTGATCGAGTACAATCAGCAAAAGACCTACCGGTGGCGTATAAAAGGGCCAAATACCACGACCAGAACTTACATAAAAGTCGCTTATACACCTGAGGGTTCCGATAAGCATTACGAGATAGGCAAAAATGATGTGCAGCCGAGCATAGTCAATAAGCCCTACAAGGTATACTACAAGGCTGATGATCCGAAGGATGCTTATATCACAAGGTGCGACTGGCTCACAGGACAGTACCTTCCCGTCGAGAAAAACTACGATCTTCCGATAAGTCTTTCAGGCTTCGCAGCCATATCAGGGCTGTACCTTTTCTTCGATGAACAAAGAGCGAAGCGCAGAATAAAAAAAGGTACATTCAAGCCCCGCAAGAAAGCTAAAAGCTAGCCCTGATACACTTCTTTTTTTCTCGTGAGCGGTCCTGAATATTTGCTCCTGTATTCCTTCGGTGTCATGCCGCAGTCTTTTTTCAAAACATTCGTAAAGTAGCTCTGGCTGGGGAAAGCCAGCGATGCAGAGATCTCCGCAATCGGATAGTCGGATGAGGCAAGCATCGATTTGGCTGTCTCGAGCTTCTTGTTCATGATGTATTCGCTTACCGAGTACCCTACTTCTTTCTTGAAAAGGCGCGAAAAGTAAGGCGCTGACAGATTCGTCACCGACGCCAGCGTCTCTAATGTTATGCGCGTGTGTAAGTGTTCGTAAATGTAATTGATCGCAGTACTGACAGCCTTGGACGTAACGCTCGAACGCTGCAAGCCCGACATCTGCCTCGTGTAGTGAAGGCACATCTCGTTATGAAGTTCCGATATCTCTTCTGCCGTCGTTGCTTCATCGGCGAGGCGGATATAGTAGTCACTCAGAGAATACGCTTCGGACTGTGAGAGTCCGCCGCTTATGCAGAAACGCGCGACCAGCGCGGTCGTGACTGTCATATGGTATTTGAGATTCTGCAGAGGGTCGTTTGAGAGAATTCCCAATCCCTGCTTAGCGTTGAAAGGCTCGTTCAGAAGCGTCTTTATCTTGCGGAGATTGCCGGTGCGGATCGTCTCATAGAAGTCCATCTCAGGTGCCAGCGGCGCCCTGAAGAATTCGTACTCTCTGTGAAGGAATTCCTGATAGGATATCTTCTTTCTTTTAGGCTGCATAAGGCGTCTCCGGACCGCGGAATTGCGGAAATCAAATAAGTATGAGATTAAGCTTTTCGAGCATCATTATAGCATGAAAACATAAAAATTAGTTATGAAAAAGCAATAACCCAAAGCATAAAGTTGATATTTTGAGGGCAGACGGACAATTACCAACAGGAGGCAATTATGAAGAGCAAGAGAATCATAAGTTCCATCCTTGCAATCTCAATGCTTTTGCCGATGGCTGCATGCGGCCAGAAGAAGACTGAGACTCCCTCTATCGAAGGCTACAACCTTCTCTGGAGCGACGAATTCGAAGGCAAAGAGCTCGACGAGACCAAGTGGAACCGCGAGACGCATGAACCCGGCTGGACGAACAATGAGCTTCAGGAATACACAAATTCCGACGAGAACATTTTCGTAAGGGACGGCAACCTCGTGCTGAAGGCCATCAAGACCGAGAAGAACGGGAAGCCCTACTACACATCCGGCAAGGTCCAGGGCTGGAATAAGACACAGTTCCAGTACGGCAAAGTAGTTGTTTCCGCTAAGGTTCCGGAAGGCCAGGGTCTGTGGCCCGCCATCTGGATGATGCCCAACCAGGAATCCAAGTACGGTCAGTGGCCCAAGTGCGGCGAGATCGACATCATGGAGTCTCTTGGCAACGACACAACGATCTCTTATTCAACAATTCACTATGGTGAGCCTCATGCTGAGCAGCAGGGCACCATCACAAAGGAAGGCGACGAGAGCTTCTCCGCCAAGTTCCACGAATACTCCGTAGAGTGGGAACCCGGCGAAATGCGTTTCTACACAGACGGCGAGCTGGTCCTCACATGCAACGACTGGTTCACTGCAGTAGAAGGCGCTGACGATAAGCCCTATCCGGCACCTTTCGACCAGCCTTTCTATGTACAGCTGAATCTGGCTGTCGGCGGCAACTGGCCCGGCAACCCTGATGCAACAACAGACTTCTCAAAGGCTGAATTCCTCATCGATTACGTCCGCGTATATCAGAAGGACGCTTACGATACAAACGTAACCAAGCCCCCGATGAAATTCCGTGAGGCACTCCCTGACGGCAACTTCATCCGCAACGGAGACTTCTCCGTAGCAGAGGATCTCACTGACGATGTCGACTGGAAGTTCCTCCTCTTCAACGAGGGCGAAGGCTCAGCAGAGATCAAGGATGGCGAGATGATCATCTACACAAAGAAATATGGAACCGAGGAATATTCAGTTCAGCTCGTACATCCTGACCTGCCGATGCTAAAAGGCCACAAATACCGGGTAACCTTCGATATCCGAGCGGACGAGCCCCGAAAATGTATCGTCTGCGTATCCGCGCCAAATGCCGGCTGGATCCGCTACCTCAAAGACACTTCGATCAATCTTGAGACCGAGTGGAAGACCTTCACCTTCGAATTCGAGATGAAGGACAAGGACGATAACAACGGCCGTCTCGAATTCAACATGGGTAAGCACAAGGACACTGCGACTATCCATATCAAGAACGTCAGAGTCGAAGAGATCTGACACTTAATTAAGTCAAGTTAAGCGGCGATCACAATCATTCAAAGCCACTTATGATCCGGTTGCTGCTTTTCTCGAATATTTAGCCAAAAATGGCAGGAGACCCCCATTCTCCTGCCATTTTTCGTTTCATGAGATTTCACTACAAAATTCAGGCAGGGCAGTTAATTTGTAGTGAAAATCCGAGCTATACCCTTGTTTTTCACGATATTTTTCATGCCATGCCTGAATTTTGTAGTGAATTTTAATTGGAATGGCAACCTGTAGACATCTTTTTCGAGCCGCTCGAAAAACCAGAAAAAAGTCCGACAGTGCCGGACTTATTTCTGGAATATTCAAAATCAATAAACCGCCTCAGTTGCTGTTCGCCGTTACCGCACACATCATGATGACCATGATCGCGATCTCTTCCGCGATAACCATAGCGAAGGCACTGTTGGTAATGATAGCGGTGTTGGTGGCGATCGCATTTTGGGAGAAGATATCCGCAGAATTCCCGTCGCCGGCATAGACATCGCTCGCAAGGAGCGCACCAAACATCAGCCTTGTCTTCTTATCCATGCTGAGGCCGCCGAAGCCCTTGCTCTTCTTGAGGAAATCAGCCGCCTCGATTATCTCCGGAACGAGCACATCAGTAGGAACCTGAACGTCCAAAAGCGTTCCCAATGCAGGGAATTCAAGATATGTGCCGAACTTGGAGCCGTGCTCCTTGAATGCTGCGAAAAGCTCAGCGACCTTGTCGCACTTTGCCTTCATGTCGCCTGCAGTGATCGCGAGGATCTGCGACAGCGCCTGAATGGAATTGGATTCAGCCTTGAGCTTAAGTTCTTTTCTGGTGTAGCGGTAGCACTCTTCCATATCTTCAATGACAGCGTCAACGTCGCGGCCGGACATAGCAAGGAGCGCTGCCAAAGCCAGGTCCTCAGATGATGTGAGGATCGGATGGAGCTTGCTCATGCGGCGCATGATCTCGTTTGTCGTGACCTTAATGGATTCGGCGTCATCTTTTCTGCCGCGGTCAACGATTATCATGGCGGTGAGCACCATGTATGAGTCCTCAAAGACCTTGCCCTTCATGAGCACGTTGAACACGTCGATCAGGTCGTCGATGTACTTTTCCATGTCGGGCGCCAATGCCATTCTCGCGAGAATGACGATCTCGGTCGCGTCCCTGAACGCTGAGAAGACGCCTGCCTTCTTCTTCAAGATATTTCTGGCTTCCTTCATTCTCTCGATGTCAGCCTGTTTTCCGGCGCTCGCGAAAAGCAATCCCGCAACGACCTGGCTCATTCCCATCTCGAAATAAAAGCCCTTGTCGATCGCCTGCTTGTTTGCAGCCAGTAATTCAAGTTTGTTCGTAAATTCCTGATTCATCAGTCCTCTCCATTCCCCAAATAATTGATCATGTTTATATTTTACCATTTTCTAATAAGAGGGGGTTGTCATAACTGAATAAAGCCACGTATCCCCGCGGTTCTCCCCAAAGCAAAGAAAAAATACTCTTCACAGCCGCGAGTTCCGCAGAGCGCTTTGCGCTCGAGGACCTGTCTGAAGCGGCAGAAGAGAATTTTTCGACTTGTACATACTTTTTACACATGCGGGATTTATACTCCAATTATCAGAAGCGGAGACGACGGGTGAAGGGTCGCAAATAGGGGGATAACAGGAAATGAAGAAGACTTATATTAAATTCACCGTCCTTTTCTGCGCGTTAATATTGGCGGTGATGGTTCTTGGAGTAGTTCTGTTTACTCATATTCAGATCAGCGAAGAGAACCAGCGCTGGATGAACGACATCTCTCATACCATGAATGACAGGTTTGAGGATTATAACTCCTCTTATGATAATTTCGACTCGTACATGGCAACTGTCAAGGGAATGGAGTTTTTCGAGAGAACATCGTATCCGGAAATCGGTTACTACGGCACTACCACCTGGACATGGGATATGCTTAATCTTACCCGCACGTTAGACTCTGCTGCTTTCCAGCACGGTTCCACCATCCTCGGCGAGAGCGACTCGCATTTCGTTGAGGTCGTATTCTCGGATGTCAGTGATAATAATATAACCATTACTCTTTACAGGTCTCTGATAAAACAAAACAGCCCTTCGGAGATAACTGAAGACTTTGTCGTTACATCGACTAAAGTTGAAGGAATAGTTACCCATGTTAATTACAGGCCGTCTGATGAGAATGACATGTATCCGTTGGATGCAGAGGCTAAGGAGAAACTTGAATATCTGAGAGACACGCAATACGGTCAGGTCTACGGTGACAAGTTCGGCTGGTTTACATCATATATGGCCTTTGACAGAACAGATTCAATGGACGGAAAATATACCGTCAGAAGTCAGGATGTATTTGTATTCCACCCGTTTTCGACGGTTCTGGAAGATTATTTCTATGTTTACATCATGTTCGCGATCGTATTGATCATTCTTCAGTGTCTCACGGTCATCATGATGCGCAGGGTTTACATCAACAGGGAAAACTACGAAGCAAGGACAAAGAATCTTACAAGGAGCTTTGCGCACGAGCTCAAGACCCCTCTCGCAGTCACAAAGTCCTATGTTGAGAACTGGGATCTCATCGACGAGAGCGAGCGTCCGGCTATGGCAGCCAAGATCACTTCTGAGGTCGAACACATGACCAAGATGGTCAATACCCTTCTCGACATCTCGAAAATGGATGCCGGCGATTTTAAGCTCGAACTTGAAGACGTCGAACTTTTCGACCTCACCAAAGTATGCTACAGGCACATGGAGGAACTTGCGAGAGAACGCAACATCACTGTCGACATCAGGCAGGACAGTGAGGACGGCGATTATATCGTTCAGGCCGATCTCGACATGATGAAAATGGTCATCTCCAATTTCATGAGCAATGCGATAAAATATGGTAAGACAAAGGTCGATGTCCTTCTGGTTGACGGAAGTAACAATGTTACATTCAAGATCACCAACGATGGTGACCCCATCAGCAAGAAGGATCAGAAGAAGATCTGGGATCTGTTCTACAAGAAGGACAAATCCGGCTCTGACCGACTGACAAGCACCGGTGTCGGCCTCGCTGTCAACAAGAGCATCCTGGATATCCACAAGGCTAAGTTCGGCGTGGAGAGCAGTGTTGCAGGTACGACATTCTGGTTTGAGATGAAAAAGGCAAAAGAATGACAGTTAGTGGACATTCATATAGACTCCTGATAGCAGAAGATGATGTGTCTTTGAGGCACATCACTTCTGCTTTTTTTATTAACAATGGTTTTGAGGTCGACCAGGCCTCCGACGGCATCGAAGCATGCGGCCTCATCAGAGAGAACCGTTATGACGTAATAATCCTGGACATCATGATGCCCGGCAAGGACGGCATTGAGGTCTGCAAATTCATAAGGAACTCCTACGATGTTCCGGTCATCTTCCTGACCGCGCTCGGCACTGAGACCGACATCATCGAAGGTTATTCGGTAGGCGCCGACGAATATGTGACCAAGCCATTCTCCACCAAGCTCCTTCTCGCGAAGGTAAATGCCCTTATAAAGCGCTACAGGGGGCTCCTGGTTAAGGACGGACGCATCATAATAGATGAACTCGTTATAGAACCGTTCAAGCGTGTAGTGAGCGTTAACGGCAGGCGCCTTGATATCTCGCCCAGAGAATATGAGCTTTTGCTCTATTTCGTCGAGAACAAGGAGCAGGTCTTATCGCGTGACCAGATCCTTGACGCCGTATGGGGCCAGGATTTCATCGGCTACGACAGGGCCGTCGACACCTATGTAAAGAAGCTCCGCCAGACTCTCGGCCCGGCCAGCAGGCACATCGAGACCGTCATCAAGAGCGGATATATGTGGAAAAACTGATCCTGCTTAATTAGTAGTACGACTATTGAAAAGGGGCTGCCTTTGAAGGCAACCCCTTTTCTTTTGGAGAAAGTATTTTTGGTATTGATTATATCAACCAATGCCCGAAATCGTTATGATATGGATCTCCGGATCCTGATCCGTTAAAGCAGAGCTATCCTGCATCCATATCTCGCCTGAGCCGAAGCAAAGGCCATGGCTGTTACTGAACATGTCTTTGCAGTTTTCGTCTTCCATTGCCTTCCGGTCTTCGGCAGTTACCTTTTTGCCTTTGATAGCTTTGTCGAATTCGGCTTCGTTCTCAGCTGTAACACCGCAGACATTGACAGGGTATTTTACATACTTCTTAATGCCTTCCCAGTCTTCTGCAAGATAGAGCTCACGGACCTCGGCTGCGATCTTTTCTACGGAAGCCTTATCCATATAAGTGAAAACTCTGTAGAAGTCCTTGTCGCCTGCGTCCGCAGCCGTGTTTGCATCTTTATCTGCTGCCGTGTTCTTCTCTTCGGCAACTGCAGTTGAAGAATCCTTGTCCAACTGGAAGATCTTGCCGTTTGCGACGTCTTCCTTCTTGTCGGTCCATGTTACTGAATCGCCCGAAATGCTGAACAGGAAAGTGCCCGTTCCGTCGCTGTAAATAGTGTCTTCCTTCTCGACCTCGTCTGCAGCCTTGTAGACAACGTCCTTCTTAACGCAGTCTGTGTATTCGATGCAGTAGCTTGCGCTGTCATAGGTGCCTGTCATGGTCCATTCCTCAGCTTCGTTGTAGCTTCCGGACCATCCGGCCTTGATGTTTACCTTGTCGCCCTCGCCCTTCTCGAAAGAGATATAGCATCTGTCGCTGTAATACTTGCCTTCGAACTTGAAAGGCTCGCCGGGTGCGCTGAGGCTTACATCAGTCATGAGGTTATCTTCTGATACCGGCAATTCGCTTTCCTGTGTCTTTGTATTGCCGTTATCATCAGATGCGCCTGCCGGAGCGGACGTTGAACATGCGGTCATGGAAAGCAATGTGCATGCTGATAAGACTGCGCTGATTAACTTCTTTTTCATTAATTCACCATTCCTTCCGTCCGTCATGGACATTACTTTAGCAGCAATTATTATCCCCGCTGCAAGGCCCTAGATTGTACCCCAGTCAAATCACAAGAATGGGTTAAAGCCGTGGCAAAAAAGTGGTGAAAATGAAGGCGTAACGGAAAAGACATTTAAGAGGTGATATAATCAAATCGTGTTTATTTTTGTGGTGTAAAATGCGTTCTGCGGCCCTATGCTGTAGAATAGTATTTGTAAGGGGGGAAGCAATATGAAGAAGCCTGCATACTTTATCATTCAGTTCCTTTGGGCCTTCTTTATGGCAGCCATCATCTGGTTCGGCTTTATCAATACCTTATCAGTTAACGGCAACAACAGGACTGCAGCCATAATCATGATCGGCGGCTCCATATTCTATCTGCTCCTGACAATTGCATATATCGTCCTCGGCTGTAAGAAAGTCGAAGATTTCGGCTTCTGGATGATAGTCATAGCCGTGGCGGTCAGCATCGTCACAGTAGTCTTAGGCTTCTTCGTCGCCACAGGCCTCTCATATGCGATCTACCACGCAGGCGGCTGACATTCAGCCTGACAAATATAACTTAGGGATAGGTTTTTCGAGATGGACAAGATTAAAAGAATGAACAGAACACACATCCTCTGCGGCCTTGCCACAGGCGTTTCCACCATGTGCTTCATCGGCAATCCGGTTGTCTGCTTCATGTGGTTTCTTTCGGTGATCCAGAAGATCCCGAGCTACATTTCCCAGACGAACTTCCTGCTTATCCTATGCGCAGTCGGCGCCGTAGGCAGCCTTGCCGCATCGATCGTTGCAAAAGTGCTGGATAAGGAGAGCCACTGGCCCGCCGTAAACATCGTATATATCAGCATCGTCACCGTTATAAACGGTCTTATTACCGCCGGCTTCATCGCGCTCATCAACGAGGCAGCAAAAGAGATCTGACGCAACAGGAAGGCCCGTTTTTTCGTTGTTGCAAAAATGTTGCAGAATAGCGCCTTCAAATATGCAACAAAAAATGCAATTTATCCTTTGTTGCAAAAAATGTTGCAAAAATCGAGCTTCTAACTGCAACAATCAGACAGCTTGATCTTACGTTGTCTCTGAAGTAGCTGAAGTCTCAGACGTCTCGCCGGTCTCACTGCTCTCTGACGTACTCTCAGTTGCATCCGGCTCTTCAGAACCCGGCAGCGGATCCGGCGCCCATTTGTCGCAGATCACGATGTCTTTTATCTCGAAATTCTCGAAATCAAAATCAACGACAACCGCCTTATAATCAAGCTTATTTCCTTCGGTAGGACCGGCAGTTACGGAGAGCTTGAGCTCGCCGTTAAGATATATAGGCGCAGGGAAACCGATAAAGCCCCACTGCACGTCATAGTCGCCCACGATGTTAGTGAGATAGCCCCACACCTGAAGGATGTTATCCTGTGAGATGCCTGACAGTTTTGAATAGAACTTGTTGTAGTCCGAAGGGATCTTATTGAGGTCGCTCTCGTTCATGGAACCCAGAATGAGGCAGAAGATCTTATCCTTCTCGTATTCGGCGCCGACGTTATTGATGTAGAGCCTGACAAGAACTTCTCTCGGGTCGATCACCGCCTTCGGATCTTTCAAGGCATCGGGCGAATTCTTCATGGCCTTAAAGACCTTAACGATCTCCTCATCCGTAAACCCGTTTGCCCTGAGGAGTTCTGAGAACTGATAATCCGTGTCGACATCGAAAAACATGTTGTCGATCTTCTCGACACCGAAGATATATTTCATGCCGACAAGGAATCTTACTCTGGGCAGATAGGAATTGGGCGCGTACGTGAAATACTCGGATGTATACATCTCGGCGCCGCCTTCGATGAAATACGAATACATGTACTCCGTCATCCTGCTCTTCTCATCGGCCGTGAGATCACTGTATTTCTTGAAGGAACCGTCATCTAACAGGCACATATATGCATCAACACCGTTTCCTCCGATATTCAGATCGATGAAATGCATGAGCTCATGGTAAAAGACCGCAGAATACGCTTCACTTCCCATTCTTGTCTCAAGATCGGGATCAAGCTCTATCCTGTTTGCCGTCTGCACATACTGACCGTCGATTCCGTCAGTGTGATTCATTGTTATCTTAAGCTCCCTGACTTTTGCGAAGAAATACTCCGCATTCTCAGTCTTCAGGTGGTCTGCAACGATCGGGTAAAGGTGGTAGAGATATTCGTATTTACCCTTGAAATTCTGATTGGAACTGACAGCTTCAGCATACATGGGAAAGAGGTCGTACCTGCCCCTCAGATCTTCCTCATAAAGGCCGACCTGGGCCGCGATCCGCATTGCTTCGATCTTCGGATCTGGCGTGGGCGTAGGTGACGGCGTCGGCGACGGTTCCGTGGACTCGCCGGGCTTTACTTCTTCTTCAGCCTGACTGTGCGACGTCCTTGGCGAACGTGTCCTGAAACATCCGCAAAGTGAAAATGATGCAAGCAAAATGGACGCCGCCAGAACGACGCATTTTAACTTCATTCCTGAATATCCGAATCTGTTGCCGATCATTAAATCGCCTTCTCCCATGCGGTCTGAGCGGGCCATTTGTCCGTATTAAAGACCTTTCTTAATCCGTTGCTCAGCTCCTGAGCTTTTGCTTTCTGTTCAGGCGTCAGTTCGATGGGTTTGGAGCCTGATAAAGCAGACAGCATTAAATATTCATAAACAAGATGTCTGTCAGTATGAGCCGATGCAACAGCCTCAATACTGATAAAGTAATCGTTCTTTACATCCTTTTTTACATAATAAGACGTTATTTTTTCCTGGTCATCTTTTGCAACATAAGTTGCATGCCTTGATGCTTCATCGCTCTCGAAATATTTGAATCCTTCATAGTTAGTTTTCTGCCAGTCCTCATTGCTCAATAACGGCTCGCTACTGAATAGATTTCTTCTCAAAATGTAATTATCCGTCAAATCCCAAATATCACATATAAGTCTGCCCTGGACCGCAGTGACCTGGTCGGTAAATTTATTTCTTAAAAAGTACTCGCCAAAGTGTTTCTGAATATCTCCTTCCATCTGAAGATCATACTCGGTTGATACATAGAGCACGTAATAGCTGATACCATTTATCGTAACAGCCTTTTCCATATTGAAGAAATTTGCCGGAATATTGTTGTCATAAAGGCTTATGCCTATTCCGTTATACATTCCTCCGAACAGAAGTTGATCAAAATAATCCTCAGGATAGAGATCCAATACAGCTTCGATCTGATCAAGCGCCCTTTCGATCTTCAAAGGATTAGTTGCCTTATAATAATATTTGTTTCCGGTCAAAACTTCCGGTGTCAGATCGTCAAACCAGATGTATACTCCATGCTTGTTGCCCATCTCTTCTGCTCTTTTGTAGAGCTCGGTCATTTTCGGATTAGTTCCTTTGACTGTCTGATTATGCGCAGCAGAATTATCAGTCTTAAGGCTGTTCAGATATTCAAAATCTTCGTCAGTCAGTTCGTACTTCTTCAGATGCCAATCCTTATACAGACTGATCTCCTTCACGCTCTTCTCATCAAAATCATAATCATAGATCACCGAAGTATAGAGCGGCTTATCATTTTTATATTCGCATATCATTGTTACCAGCTTTAACTCGCCGTCTATATAGATCGTATATGGATCTGCTTCGAAATAGCACTCATTCTTGCTGTTTTTCTTTTTCAAAGCTGCCTTCTTTAAACCGGCCGCTTCTTTAGATGCGCTGCTTGTAACTTTATTTATAAAATCTCTGTATTCAGTCGGAATGCTGTTAATGATCTCCTTGTTCATGCTGGCAATGATCCTGCAGAATTTGGCATCATTCTCATAATCAGGACCGATCTTGGTCTTATAAAGTCTGATCAGGACTTCTCTCGGATCGATAAATTGGGATTCATCGGTCATTACTTCATCAGTAACGGATGTTCTCAGCATGCGGATGATGTCCTCGCTGCTGAAGCCGTTATCCTTCAATAAATTGCAAAACTTTTCGTTTGAATTATAGCTGAAGAACATATCGTCTACTGTTTCTTTTCCGAAGATATATTCCAAGCCTACAAGGAATTCCAGGCCTAACGGCGTCAAGTCTGTACTGCCCTTGGTAAAGTATTGGGTCTTGTATTTCTCGGCGCCGCCTTCTGTTAAATATCCCATGTCGGAATTATAAACAACACGCTGTCCAAAACTAAAACCCTTAGATTCGTGTTCACTATAAGTAACTGTTTGAAACGTGCCGTCCTCCATGCAATATACTTCACCTATTTCTCCATCGATATAGGCATCAATAAAATGCAGGGATTCATGATATATAACCAGCGAAAAGTACTCATCTCCGTATCTTTCCATTGTTTCCGAATTGAACATGATCGAATTATCAATAAAGCCGCCGGCAAAATCATCGGTCTCGACCATGCCCATTTCAACCGAGTTAACCTTGCCTAAGAAATAGTCCTCCTTCTCAGGCTTTATGTGATCAGCGATCATCGGAAAATAGCTGAACAGGTATGCATAGTAATCCTTTGCCCCGCTATTGGTGACAACTGCTTTATAGTACCTGAGGAACAGTGAATACTTTCCCCTCAGGTCTTCCTTTGTAAGTCCGACTCTTTCGGCGATCTTTATGGCCTCAGCTTCAGCTTCCTGATCGGACAATGCCAGCTTGGAAGCTGACGGAAACGGCGTGGGAACAAACTCTGTCTCTGTAGCACTGGTCTCAGTTGCTGCAGTCTCAGTCTCAGTTTCAGTCTCTGTAGCGTCAGGCTTAACATTGCACCCGCACAACATAAGGGGTGTGAGCATTACCGTTGCTGCCAAAAGTGAACATTCTGCCTTCAGGAATCTGGCTCTAATCCCCATGATCAAGCTCCTTTAGCTTAACAAGCTCTCGTTATAGAAAGATACCCAGAATAGATTTTTAGAGTCTTCGATCATGCATCCGGATTCGAGACAAAGTCCTGAATCAAGCGTATGGATCTGGCTAGTCACGTTGCCGCTGCTCTTATCTGTGAGCGCAGCTCCGAATAATGTGCTGAGCTTATTTGCAAACTGGCTCTGATAGGATTTGAGCGTATTCGCGTCTTCCTTATTGTTGATCAGTGATGTCTGGTAAACGACGCCGGTGCTGTCGCAGACATCGATCTCAATGTTGTTGAACTCAACGCCGTCGATCTCAATACTGCATGCGTATGTATATGCCGTAAAAGACGGAGATGTTGTTGATTTATCCGTGCTGATGGGATCGCCGAGAGAAATATTGAATGAGCTCTCAATGAATATCTTTGTCGTGTTCAGGTCAGCTCCGGTAAAAAGGATTCCCGAGATAAAAAGATATGCTGCCGTTAACGCCTCTTCGCTTGTGCCGGTCGGGTCGCTGTTGCCGGTTACTGCAGGTGTTGCAGATGTTGCCGGAACGGGATCTGTATCCGTGGGCATTGTATCCGTAGGAGCGGTCTCGGTGGGGTCTGTTTCCGTAGGTTCGGTGTAGTCAGTCTCAAGGCCGGCTTCCTGCTTTGCGTAGGAGTCGCTCTTGATCCTTTCTGCGCCTGTCCTCTTTTTCGCGCACGACACAACTGAAAGAATCATCGCTGCAGCCAAAACCACAGAAATAAGCTTATAAGATCTCTTCATCCTGCACCTCCCCGGACACTCGTAGTCTTAGCAGTAGAATAACAGATAGGGTTACAGATAATCAATAATTGCTGAGAATATATTATAATAAACGCATTGCGCGAGAGGACCTTATATGAAGCTTTGCACCGAGTGCCACTGGGATGGTTGGGACAGAATAGTCGACATTTATCCGGAGAGATCTGATAAGCTCCCCGAATACATCAACGACCCTGATAATTATAAGATCATAATCCTCGAAAAAGGCACACTTGAGATCAAGAGCGAAGGCAGGACCCGCACCGTTAAGGCGCCCGCGCTTATCGGCCTTTCGCAAAAAGACGTTCTCGACTATAAGATCATACAGAGCATCAAGGCGTGCATTCTTTTCTTCAAGCCGACGGTCATCCGCGATGAATTCACTTACGAGAGGATCGATTCCGGCGAGTTCGACAAGGCATGGGGCACGTCCATCTTCCAGGACTATATCCTCATAAGATCCGTGGCTCTGAGCACCAATGTCTGTGACCATGTATTGGAGCTCCCGCTCAACGGATTGAAGCGACTGAAGGAACTCTACACTTCTGCGGAGAAAGAACTCCATGGCCAGAAAGACGGCTACTGGCCCTGCCGCAGCAGATCCTATCTGATGGAGCTTCTCTACTATATCGTCTACACATTTATCGAAGTCGCTCCCGACGACGAAGAATCGCCTGAACAGGAAGAATTCTCCAAGATCACGGAGTACTTAAACGAGCACATCGACGAGCAGATCACGGTCGAGACGATCACAAAGAAGTTCGCGATAAACCGCAATAAGTTAAACGAGATCTTCATGAAGCAGGCATCAATGACCTGCCACGACTATCTCCTGAACTTAAGACTTGACCTCGCGAAAGTCATGCTCACAAACACCGAGCTCCCCATTAATGAGATCGGCAGCCGCGTCGGATATCCCGATGCCAACTATTTCGCAAAGCTCTTCAAGAACGTTACCGGCAGGACGCCCACGCAGTACAGGGGCAAGCAAAGCCACTGACTTTCTCCCGGTTTGAAGTGCGTTCCCTCCCCCACATTCGTGCGGATATTCCTATAATCTGTGCCGTTTTTCCTATTGCCTCCGATTCAGCTAATGTAGAATAACGTTGAAAATACCGTCAACGGAGGATCAGTAAAGTGTTTGGATCAAAGCTTACAAAGCGCGCAGTTGCTGCATTTCTTGCATCGGCAATGCTGCTCACTGCATGCAACAGCGAACCTGCCAAGACATACAGCGCCGATCTGATCGCCGCAAGGGAAGGCGTGCAGACTGTCACTATCGATTCCCACTCCGGCGACAAGGTCAAAGATGCTGATTATTCTGATTCCGACTCCGTAAAGTACCATTATGAGATTTCCATGATCGACGGGCTCCTTACGCAGAAAGTCACCAAGGAAGTCAATGCCGCGCTCAACAAAAACTCCGGCGAATGGGACATCAGGACTGAGACCCTCACCGCCTGCGAAGTCGATGCCACAAAGCTTCCCGGCTCCAGCTGGAAGTGTGAGAATGCAAGCACTGAGAAGCTCTCTTCACTTTTTGGTTCTGATATTCCTGCCGGCGAGACAGGCACTGTTTATATCCGTTTTCTGAAGAAGATGGGTCTCTTCTCATTCAATCTTACGAATGCGAAAAACACAAGCGGCGAGCGCTTTTTCGAGACCGTCGGAACGAACGTAAAGATAGTATTCGTCGGCTCTTCAGGCAACATCGAGAGCAAGGCTTCCGTAACAGGCGGCTCCGTCACGAACTCAGGCGACCTGAATCTCGATCTTGAGACCTCCGCGGGCACTGTGACCTTAAACTTCGGCACGGAAGTATTGCCTATCCAGGAGCGCGAATACGACGAAGCCACAGGCAACGAAGTTGCAGGATCGAAGGTCTACATGGACACGCTGCCTGTTTTCGAGCTCAAGACAACAAGCATTAAGGACGACGGCGAATGGAAGACGGAATGCGGCCTCAAGGAAGGCAACCTCTCCCCTGCACTCTCGTGGAAACCCGTCGAAGGCGCTTCGAAATACGCAATCGTCATGTTCGACATCACAACAACGCGCTGGCTCTATTGGTACACTATAGTAGACAAGACAGAGCTCGCTGAAGGCGAATTCACCGACCCTAAGATCTACACGGGACCTTATCCTGCCGGAACTCATACCTATGAGATCCATGTAATCGCGCTCAAGTCCGATCCCAAGGCAGGGTCATTCAATGTCGATGGCAGGTCCGGCGACATCCAGTCCTTCTTCGACTATGTAAACACTGCATCTGACGGCTCCGTCGGAAACGTACTGGCTTACGGCACGATCAAAGCTCCGTATACATCACCCGAGTTGTACTACGGATACAGGTAAAATTTTTAAGGGGTTACTACTATGAAAAAGCTCACATCACTTCTTCTCTGCGGCGCTCTCGTTCTCGCACTTGCAGGCTGCGGCGGATCCGAACCGGCACAAAATTCAAGCGGCAGTCCCACTTCCGAATCTGAAGCAGTCACAGCAGTTGCGGGCGCGCCTGACAACAGCGGCGACGAATTCGTTAGCGCCTATGCAGCTTTTGCGGTAACTACAAACAGCCTCAAAGACGGCTTTTGGGACGAGATCACGGCTAATACCGTGTCCGGCCAGAACCTCTCTCCTGACCTCAGCTGGGAGCCCGTCGAGGGCGCGTCCTGTTATGCGATCTACATGGTCGACTTAAACACGCACTACTTCCTTCACTGGGTTCAGGGCGACATCACCGAGACATCGCTGCCTCAAGGCTATGCAGGCTCCAAATACTACATCGGCATGTATCCGCCTGCAGGCGACACACACGTTTATAACATCTATGTCATCGCGCTGAAGAACCCCGTCGACCGCGTCAAAGGCAGTGTCAACGGCATCTCGCCCAAGTTCCCTGACTTCATCACGGCGCTCGACACCGACAAGGACGGCAACACCGGCAACATCATTTCAGTCGGCAAAGTCAGCGGCAAGTTCATCGGTAAATAAGATCTTTTTCTTAGTTGGATCTCCCGGGCTGCTCCATTTGGGGCAGCCTTATATATGTGTGTGCGAAAACCTCGGCTGAATGCCAGGCTTGAGCCTAGGAAATAGCCTGGATTTTGGGCCCAAAACGCGAAAAAACAGGCTAGAAGCCAGGCTTAGGCCTGGGAATTAACCTAGATTATGCACTAGTCAATCAAAAGTAGACACTCAAACAAGAAATATATACCCTTAATTCGAACTGTAGATAGTTTTGTACTCTTTGGGAGTCAGATAGTTTAAA
>CACZGS010000005.1 GCA_902780785.1 Oscillospiraceae bacterium
ATTATCTCCTCCTCGAAAATAAAAGGCCACTTATCATCTGATAAATGGCCTTGATACTATCTTATTGATTAGTGACTGTTATTCTTGCGCGCTATCAATTCCTTATGATGTTCGATCATACATAATGGTGTACATATACATCATGGGCATCAAATTTGTTCGCATGAATACAGCCTCCTATTGTTGGTGATAGTAAATCATTACATACGCATTGTCAATTTCAACTGTCTTATTTGATCTGTTATCCTGTTGATATTATCGTTCAGGAAGAGATCATATGAAAGAGATCATCGTTCCTTTGGATGTTTTGAGAAGCCAGACCTTCTTGCCCTCAATGCAGTGCATCTGGGTATAAGCATCAGTCACGACGGAGACCTCTTCACCGGTGTCTTCTATCCTGACTGTAACCCGGTCAGTGCTCCTTTCCACAGGCATATCATAGGCATTGTCCGTATAATACTTATGGGTCTCCCGGTGAGTGACCCGGCATTCCTTTATGCCTGTGACCTTAAATCCCACGCATGAAATCAACGAGATTATTGCAATGATAAGGAAAGGTAACGCTATAAACACCGGAGGAAACAGAAGGATGACCGATACTTTGAGCCATAAGATCACACCCAGAACGATGAGCAGCAAGGATATCACGAAAAAGACTATGGATCTTATCAGGTCCTTCCGCCGCTTTTGCCGGAAGAGCTGCGTTTCCGCCTCGATGCGGCTTCTATGTTCTTCGGTAACAGGATCAAACTTAACCTTATCCAAAGAAACCAGATTTGGATTAGGATCAAGCTGATATGAATAGTTATAAGGCATTATGTCTAGTCCTTTTTGCTGATGATTATCCTATCTAAGGGTTGCCCCTCAATAGGAATTATATCATGCCAAGTAAAGAAACATTGATTTTATTAGGGTTCTCGCCTTAAACGGAGCCCTTTTTGTGTGCTCATAGAAAAATGTAATATTACATTTTCATAATTATCGCTAAAAGCGGGGGGTCAAAACGGGGGGCAATGTCCAGTAATAGTGAAGGAAACATTAAATTATCTTGTTATTTACTCAAGACCACATAATTTTGACCTCTCCCATTACTACTTAGTGAAGGGGTATGTAACCTTCATCGAACTTTGACAACTGAATAAACTCCCGCAAAAGCCGAAGGCATTCACAGGGTTTCAGGGTCTCCCCTGACAAGCTGTTTTTGTCTTTGTGCGTACAAAGACGTTGCTTGCTGCTCCGTTATCCATTTTGCAGGCAACAACCGACCGTGACCTCAAGCGTCGCATGAACCCGACGCTTTACATTCCCGATAACAGGGAAAATTTGATTTAAGGAGGTCATCTTATGACTGACACAAATAGTTTTATGGCTCCCCAAAAAGGAGAACAGGTCAAAGCGGTTTCGGGTTCAACCAACAGGAAGGAAGTGCCCATCTCCGATAAGGCTCTCCTTACTCTGGAAGAGGCGGCGGTGTACTTCAACATCGGAATGCAGAAACTCCGTGAGCTTACGGGTGATGATCACTGTCCCTATGTCTTATGGAACGGCAGTAAGAGACTCATCAAGCGTAAACCGTTTGAAGAGTACCTGTTCAGACAGTTTTCGGTCTGACACTGGTTTTTCCTTCAAGAAAGGTGTTCCTGGGTTTATAATGAACCCGGGACATCTTCTAGGAAACTAACGGAGGTTCATAGAAGATGAAGAATAAAAGATATACCCAAAACAAAACTAAACTAAGGAACGGAGAGTATCAAAGAAGCAACAAGACTTTTCAGTACAGTTGGTACGACAAGAGCGGCAAACGGCATTATCTATATGCCAAGACCCTTCCCGAGCTGAGGAAGAAAGAGGAAGAACTCTTAAGAGACACCTTAGACGGTATCGACTATACAAAGCTCAATGCCACCATAAACTCGTATTTCGAGCTGTGGAAGAAGGTTAAGACCGGTATAAGGGAAACAACCTTTGCCTCTTACGTCAGGTATTACAAGCGATATGTAGAGCCTGAATTCGGCAGGATGAAGCTGAGAGATGTGACTTACAGCAGCATCGTGATGTTTCTCAAGGACACGGCAACTAAGCGCAACCTGAGTTTTGGAAGCATAAGAAACATCAAGGTAGTTCTCTCAATGGTCATTGATGTAGCCGTCAAAGATGATGTTCTAAAGGGTAATCCCTGCAGAGGAGTCCTAAGAGAGTTCCAGAGAGAGTATGAGAAAGACACCAAAGAGGTTCGGGCTCTTACCCTCAAAGAACAGAAGACCTTTGAGTCCTTCTTAGCCAAGCCAGGCAAATACCACAGATACTATCCTGTATTTACAGTGATGTTATGGACAGGTATGAGAGTCGGCGAAGTACTGGGATTAAGGTGGGAAGATATCGATTTCGAGAATAACGAGATCAATATCAACCATACGCTCCTGTACTACGACAAGGGAAAAGGTGACGGAAGTGATTACAAGATCAATCCGCCAAAGACCAAGAACAGCAAGCGTACCGTACCAATGCTACCGGTAGTCAGGGAAGCTCTGCAAAAGGAAAAAAAGTTTCAGGACCTTTTCGGGATCAAGTGCGAATCAGTTATAGACGGTTATACAGACTTTGTATTCCTCAACAGCAAGGGACATGTCTGGCACCACAAGAAACTGAACTACAAGCTTACAAAGATTTGCGAAGCGATAAATGCGGAGATGCAAGGAACAGGGGATGAGTTCCCCCACGTACACAACCACATGCTCAGGCACACATTCGCTACAAGGATGAGGGAAGCGGGAGCAGATATGAAAGCAGTATCCGACATGATGGGCCACGAAGGCATCCTGATAACACTTAAGACCTACACAGACGCTTCACGCGAGTTCAAGAACAGAGAGATTGCAGTCCTCAAGGATTATTACGAGACCGCAATCTAAGGAAACCGAGCTTACCACTAAACTTACCACTAATTACGGCAGTTTCAGGCAGATTTTTAACACATCACAAAAACGGCAGGATCGCCTGAAAGCCCCATAACAGAGGCACTTTTAGAGAGTTGGGCAGTATTACAGAAGATAAATGATTACTGCCCCCCTTCTCCGCCAAAAAAAGCTCAATAAAATAAGGCATTTGCGGGCTTGGGGTACATAAGAAAAACGGCTTACTGCCACTTAACTGCCCCTAAGTGCAAATATCTTTCAGATTTGCCCTTTCCAAACGGTTCTCAGTGATGAGGACCGTTTTTTCATATGTATATATATTTATTTCCCTGATGCTTCAAATCGCACATTGGAAAGCACCTTTATTCCGAACTAATCTGTTCCAAAAAGGAGGTGTTTATGACTGTTACTTGGTGTGGTTCCCTAGCTTTTCTCCTCAATCAGCTTAGAAAATCACTATTCAGAATCATGCTGTTTCATTATATCATCCCTGAAATTCTTCTTTGCTGAACTTCCGGCTTAATGATCGAAGTGAGGATGTCTGCGTGTCAGCATTGTCCGAATCCCGCGTATGGAATCCGGTTTATCAGACATTCTGCGGCGTTTTCGATATCATCGGGATCAACTTCTTCTCCCTCTCGTGCGCAGCATTCAAATTCATCAACTATGTTTTCGATCAGCACCATATCAATGAACAGCGGCAGCTGTGAGAGCTCCTCGTCAGAAACACCGGTCTCGCTCCTGTATCCTTCAAGCACCGTATCGAAATAGAATTTCATTCCTGCCTTGCGTTTCCCGTGATCGGGCTCACGCTGAAACCACCCGGTTCCATGGGTCCAGAGATTTGCCAGGTCAAACATATACCAGCAATACATGCAGTTATCAAAATCAAACACCGTGATGTTCCCGTTATTCATGTCAATGTGATAATTGCCGTCACTGAAATCGAAATGCACAAGTCCGTAAACACCCGCATCCACAGGAAGATTCCGGTAACTGTCCAGGCGCTCGCCGATAGCTTTTTTCAACGCGTCATACTCGTCGGGAATAATTGCATCGATATACTCCCGATTGTATTTATCGAAAAACTCAGGCCTTCTGTTCACGGGCTTGAATTCCTTAGACAGCCTGTGGATCGCGCCCAGCGCTTTCCCTGTATTATAGAAATACTCTTCAAGCGGCGCCCCCTCCCTGTATCTGTATCCGTTATCCGAGATCAACATTCCTTTGGCATACGCAAACAGCATCACATAACACTCTCGTCCGTCCAAATAAAACGGTTCGACAAAGTTCCCGTTCGCAGAAGGGATCACATCTGATACAGGAGCACCGTTTGCAGCCAGATAATGTATAAATTCAGCCTCTGCCAGATAATCCTCCTTCTTTCTGTCTCCGATCAAAGAAAGCCTTAATACATATTCCGGTTTTCCTTCTCTGACACAAACATATACAAGATTACGTCCGCCCTCATGTCCGGGTACACCGGTTAATTCATATTCATTTAAGTCATACAGTCTTTTTACGTTTTTAATAAATATGTCCATTAATATTTCTCCTTGTCAAAAACATCAATACAAAATCCCATGATGGGATCCAAGCCCGATTCCGGGGCAAAAACCGTTGCCGGGCATAGTAATTCCCGGTCAGATCTCTCACTTTTAAGTTGAACAAACATGGAAAACATTATTCTATAGAACTTGATTCAAAACCAAGAATAATGCCAATGATAAATATTTAAAAGGGTTTCACACAGAGATTAAAACATACTGGTGAGCTTATCACAATAGAAATATGTGATATGTTCCTGCTTGGTATATTCATCACTATCTGTAAATGCGTTCTTTCGAAAATAAACAGAACACATATGAACACCATCTTCATCATATTGACCTGAATGATACTCCAAAACTGGTGCATCGTTCAATCGAAAAACGGATCACTTTATGATCTGCACCACATTGCCGTTCGCGTCCCTGACAAAATCATGCGGAGTAACGGGAGCGCCGCAATAGGGACAGCTGGTATGCATTCCTATGATGTATACGCCGCCGCAGTAATTACATGCTTCCTGGTAGACCACATTAAGATTACATGGCTGGGCAGCCTTGTACTCGGGCGGTATCTTTTCGGGTTTTAAGCCGATTATCAGGAAAGGTGTACCGTAGGCAGCGAAAACGAAAAAGACAACCACCCATATAACCATTGAAGTGAAGTTAAATGATGTCTTCATTACCTTAGGTCTGTATTCATCAAGAGTCTTGGCGATTGCCTCATCAACGGAATATTTGCTGCGCTCAAGAAAACGCTTATTAAGGGCTTCGTTAAAGGCCCTTGTCCTTTGGGAAGTAAAGATATGCTCCGTATCGTCACCTAACATTATTTCATAATGCCAGTCGTCAAAACCGTCATCCTTGGTCTCTGAAGAATATACGATCAGCACATATACTTCAGCATTATGGAAGCGGTTAACATACTGATCATATGCATATTGCTCCATGTTCGAGTAGTCAGCTTTCCACTCGCTGTTTTCCACTGTGATAACGGCAGGAACGACGCCCGTTGTCTCATAGAAATTCTTCATGGATTTCTTCAAGGCTTTCTCGTCCTCTATTACATCCAGATCATCTTCGATCAGATATTCAGGACGCTTGTCCCTGTCCTCGAAATAAGTCAGCTTTTTAGGAACATCGATGCTTTTTTTTATTCCATAGATCAATGCAAATAAGGCAGGAATCAGGAAACATAAAAATATTACTATTCCCATGACTATGGAGAGAACATTTCTCTTACGGATATCGTAATTGGCATATATGAAATGCGGAGTCCGGTCTTTGTAATACAAAAACCTCTTGGCTCCCGGAAACGGCGTTGAAGATGTACGTCTCGAACTGCCGGAACTTCCTCCTCTGCTGCTTGAAGAATGACTGCTGCTAGAAGAATGACTGCTGCTGTGCGATCCTCCGCTGTGAGAACCGCCTCCGCCGGAATGGGGCATCCCTTATTCCTCCTTATTCCATCTCTCTGATTTAATTGCCTTCATAAGGCTGTTTGCGTATTTATAATGTGATCCGCCGTACCTGAATGATACTCCAAAACTGGTGCATCGTTCAACCAAACTCAGCCGCCTGATAGTTCCTTTTGCTGTTTATTATACAAACCTCTGATCTCTCAATAAAGGTAATAATACCATCAGGGTAATGGACTCTTACCATCTGCCCGGTATGACAACCGGATTATTTCAGCTGATACAGTCTGATCCCGTCCAAAAAGGGGAGATACTTTTCCAGATCCGATGTCTTAAACGGTTTTCCGTGTGCAGGATAAAGGTCCCGCGGTGCAAGCCCGATGATCTTTTCCCATGAACGCTTAAACTGTTCCTTATTCCCGATCCATATGATCACTCTTCTGATGCTGGGGAATCCGTTCATTGCAGCATCTCCGCAAAACATCGTATCGCCAATAAGCAGAGCTATATGATCAGTTGTATGTCCGGGCGTCTCTACCACCTGAAACGTCTGCTTCAACGAACGAAAATCTTCAGAATCTGTCGTAATAAGCCTGTTCATATACTCATCACGGATAGCGGGGAACCGGTGTTCACCTTTTCCAAACAGTTTCAGAATCTGGCAAAAGAAATACGCCAGCCTGCCGGAACAACCTCCTTCGAAGGAATTCTGCCCGCGCCTTAACACTTCGATCGCTTTAGGATGCAGGATGACTTTTGCATCAGTCAGTTCAAGAACCTCATTAAGAAATCCCGCATGATCATCATGTGCGTGAGTCAGAAAGACATATTTGATTTCCTTTGGATCTATTTTCGCTTTTTGCAGTTTCTTTTGAAAACGGCGAAAACCGTTCGCATAACCTGTATCGATCAGCATATATCCGTTTTCCAGCGGAATCATGTAATTATTTACTACACGATTCCCCAGATTATATATCATGACCTCTTCTGATGCCGCTTCACGAATCTTATCCATTGCTAAATTATAACAAACAATAAGAACAGGGGTCCTCACAGAATAAAAACCGGTATCTCGGCATACATGCTTTCTCTCTGCCCGATGAAACAGCCGCACATTCGCTACAAGAATGAGGGAAGCCGGAGCAGACATGAAAGCAGTATCCGACATGATGGGCCACGAAGGCATCCTGATAACGCTCAAGACCTACACAGACGCTTCGCGCGAGTTCAAGAACAGAGAGATTGCAGTCCTCAAGGATTATTATGAGAACGCAATCTAAGGAAAACCGAGCTTACCACTAATTACGGCAGATTCAGGCAGGTTTTTAACATATCGCAAAAACGTCATAATCGCCTGAAAGCCCCATAACAAAGGCACTTTTAGAGAGTTGGGCAGTATTACGGAACATAAAAGATTACTGCCCCCTTCTCCGCCATAAGAAAAGACTTAACTAATGTGAACCCTAATGTTCGATCAGTTAAGTCTTTTTTATTTCCCAATAGTTATCCCGGCCAATGATATATCAATCCGCGGGGTAATTGCCGGTGCATTTGCCTATTACACGGCCGACTGCAACGATATTACCTGTATTTCCTTCTGCGTCTGTATCAAGGGCGTCTACGAATTCCTGGAACTTTATAGCCGGCAATCTGACACTGCCCTTGACTCTTTCTACGGGTGCCTTGAGCGCGAAAACATAGACGTTGTACTGATTTGTTGCTCCCTCCGGCGGGCGGGGTCCGAAGTAATCGTCAGAAGATGCCCAGCCCTGGGGGAGGTTTGTTTCTGTTGCGTATGCTGATTTCCAGTGAATATTGTTACTTGCGGATATGTCGACCATGTAGATGACATAGACTGTCGCTCCTTCAACGGGCTCCCAGGAAAGCTGCGGAGAAGCGTTCTCGCCGTCGACTAAATCTGTATGCGCACATGCTTTGGCCCATTTTGTGCCGTCAAGGCTCTCTGAAGTAACCGTGAAGGCCGGATAAGCGCTGACGAATTTATCGTCGCTGTTATCGGCAACGGCAGCAGTTGTTGTTTCTGTTGTAGCCTGAGTATCGCTGCCGGAATTGACGGCCGGTGCAGCTGTTGTTCCGCATCCTGCGATGGAGAGCATGAGTGCTCCGCAGAGTATCAAAGCCAATGTCTTTTTCATGAAGTGTGTTCCTTTCTTTCCTATTATCCGATGTGAGAAATGCGATTTATCGATCTATCAGTTCTACAAGCAAGGCAATATTAAAATTCTTTGACTAACGCCTTCATTATAACAAATCAAACCACCGAAATTACCCGTAAATCGCCCTATTATGCACTTTTCTCTGACTTTTCGAGGTGTATTGTAATAACATTGCATAATATGGTTAGGAGTAATAGGAAAATGAAGAAACAATCTATAGCTTTAGTTATTGCGTTAGTATGCGCATTAACGGCAGTGCCTGCTACAGGCTGTACGGGCAACACATCCGAAGGCGGGAATCCGTCTTCTGCAGAAGAGAGTACGACTGCAGCACCGGCAGAAACAACAAACGGTACTTTACCTGAGACATCAGATACTCAGAACAGACTTACGGACGAACAGGCAAAAGAGGCTTTCAATAACTATATGATCGAGAGCCTTACTGAGCTTAATTCTCCCATTAGAAGATACTGGAGTTACGAGAAGACCGAAGGTGACATTGCAGTCTTCTGGTTCACGGTTAATAACCTTAACTACCCCACAAGACTTGATATGAATCTTGTTACAGGCGAGGCGGTTGCAAGTGCATACGAGCGCAAAGCAGGTGAACTTAACAAGATCGATGATCCCGGTGTTTCCGAGTACAACTTCAACGCATGGGATTACATCAAGACTCCTTCTGAGCTTACCAATGATAAGAAGGCAAAAGACATGCAGTCCTATCTTGGCATGAACATCAATGATGTCGTTAAGGAATTTGGCGATCTGGAGTATAAGCCCGATCAGAAGAATACGGGATGGGTAAATAAAAATCTTATGTTCGATCCTTACATAAAGAATAAGGAAGCCGTCGAATACGTCCGTATTTTCGATACCGAGGCATACAGCTTATATGGTGTAATTCCCGGAATGAGCCTGAAAGAAGCTGTTACCTTTGCTGTCTTCAACGGTGCGGGAAGCATGATACCCGGAGATGACGGGAGCATTGATGGAGAAGGCAAGCTCTATTATTTCGAGATGGCAGACGGCAACACCTTAGAGATCCTGATAAAGGAAGGCAAAGTCAATTACGCCGGTGTCATAGGCAAGAACATAAAATCGGCATTCGTTACTGATCTTTAAAAACAAAGGGATATCTCAAGCGATATCCCTTTTTTATTGTTTGGTTTAAGCGAAAACTTTCCGGAACTCAGTGATGTTCTTTCCGTTCTCAGAACCGTATATTGCGAATCTGACTTCATCGAAAAGATACCCGTACCCTTCATCTATAAGGACCTGTCTGAAGTACCCCGCCACATCCTGAGGCTTGTTGCCGAAAGCACCGCATCCCCATGCGCCGAGCACGAGGTTCCTGTAACCGTTATCCGCAGCGATAAGAAGGAGTATCCTTATCCTCCTTAACATGGTCTCTTCAACAAGTTTTGAAGAAGCAAGCAGCGCCGCACCTCTCTTGTTGGGAGCCGGAGCCGTGATGACACCTGCGGAGAAAGGCTCTTCCAGCAATTCGAGTTCTGCATTGCGGAACACAAGCACATTGGGAGACAGGAGCATATAATCCGACTCGACCATGCCTACGTGCGTATTGTTATAGCGGTACATCTCCACTGCCTTTTGTGAAGAGATCGATGCATAAAGCGTGCTGCATCTGCAGAGCGCTTCCTCCTGCGCATTTGCGCCGAGCTTGAATCCGCCGCCCGGATTATGGGCATTTGCAAAATTCATGACATAAGGCTTTTCCATATCACGCGCAGCTTCGAAAGAATCAGAATTGACGACTTTGAAGACGCACATCTTTTCGCTTTTAGGAAAAGAGAAATACCTTTTAAGAAGCTCCTCACCGTCCTTGGGAGAATACACGATAACGCCTGTGTGTTCTTCTTTGTCGAACACAACCTTTTTGCCGGAGACTTCGTAAGTTCCGCTCTCCGTGATCTTTATGGTTTCTTTTGCTGCTTCGATGTTATTCATAGGCACTCAACAATTATTGCAGTTTCTTCGGTAACTTAAACTTAACGATATTTTGGCATATTATGTCCGAGAAATCATCGTTGCTGTCTAACGCTTCCAGCCAGTAACAGTAATACTCAGCATTCCCTCCATAGCTCGCGCGAATCTCATTTTCCCTCAAGAGCTCTTCTTTAAGTGATTCTTTTGTTTCCCTTTCTTCGAACCAGGGCATTAAGAATATATCCATTGCGTCCATGACATTTCGAAAACTGATCTCGGCAGTCTCCTGATCTGCATAATCCCACCATGTATCCATATTACGGATAAGTTTTCCGAGTCTTCCTGTCAGATCGAAATAGAAAAAGGAATGAGGTGTATATAAGGGGATAAGCGCATAATTGACCGTAAATGTTTTCGACCCATAATGCTCCGTCTGAAGATCTATATATTCCAATACATCAATTTGATTTCTTCTTAAATACGAAGATGTTTTATATTTAACAAAGCCCTTTTTGAAAAGAAAATCATCCATCTTCTTTTTCTGCGTCTTAAAAGCTTCGTCAGCTTTAGCTTTGTCTATTAATTCCAATTCCTCTTCAGTTCTTATATGCGCTCTTACCCCTTTAAGGACGAACTTGTCATTCTTAACTTTAAATAACTCTTCTTCGTCAAAATCGCGCCAGTCTTTTTTATGATTCCAGTCATCTGATATAGATATATAAACTTCGGATCTTAAGCTTATTCCGTCATCTATAGCCGTTTGAAATAATTCTATTAGATCGGTCCCGTTAGCACTAACAAAGCTCTGTGACTGATCACCCGCAGCGTTATCACTTGTTAACTGCTTTAATCCCCGTGATATGCTTTCCAGTTCCTTTTTCGCTTTTTCTAAATTTTCTACACATAATTTTCCGCTATACAGCTCATTCATAATGACCGGGTATTTGGATCCCCAGCAGTTGTCTTCCAAATTCACAGCAATAGCCGAAAAGAACGACTTCAAATAATTTGAAGTGTTTATGGACATAATATAATCTTTTACAAAAAAGCTGATCATAATATTTCCAACTTTCTGTCACTTACCCCGTATCAATCCACATCCATGCTGAAGCACCAGTTACCTATTTCGGTTCCGGCGGCCGGAACATTCATATGGTCAAAACACTTAAATCCGTTGGATTCATAGAACTTAGTGTTTTCGACAGAATTGGTGATCAGAGATAGTATCCCTCCGCCCTTGCCTTTTACATACGGCACCATGTATTCGTGAATATCCTTGGAACCGATGCCGTGCCTTTGTTTATCAGGCCTTACGGCAAGGATCTCGATATAGTATACATTAGGGTTTTCCTTGTTGAAACGTTCAGCCGGGGCAATGCATTTATCGTACATGTCAAACCACTTGAACGGAATTGTTCCATAGCGGAATACCATACCGATTCCCGAAGCAAGATATTCAGTAAAACCGGCCTGTTTTCTGCCGGGTTCATGGAGCGAGAAAGCCGTGATTATCTCGCCGTCTTCTTCACCGACAACGGCCTGTTTTCTCTTGATCTCAGCCCTGAAACATTGGACATGAACATCGTACAGGAATCTTCTTCTCGTCTCCTGATCTTTGACAAAAGGCGTATAGAAAGCGTAATTCAAAAAAGCATCTGCACATAATGTGCTGATAGGCTTCAGATCCTTATCCTCTGCAGTTCTGTATGTAAGCATTTTTCTACTCCGTCCGCTGTGCAGCTGGTCGATCGCATAATGTTATCTGAAACGGAAAGATCCAAAAGGATCAATGTAAAAAATATCCCCAAAACTTACAGAATTCAGTTTATCCTCTTCCGATTAAAAAGTAAATCGGAATGCCTTGTCACGCTTACAGAATTTACAATTGGATCTTATAATTCCTTCACCATATAACCACATGTAAAAGGGAAGAAATCGAACTTCTTCGTTCCGGTATGAACAGCACCGTTTTCCTCATACCAGCTCCTGAGCTTTTTATTCTCTTCAACGATACCGATGTTTATGTGCTTGCAGCCCTGAGTCCTGGCAGTCTCATATGCATGCTCCAGAAGTTGCTTTCCTATCCCGCTGTGCCTGTATTCGGGAAGAACAGCAAGGTTATTGAGTTCGCACTCGTTATTATCCTGCATCAGCAAAGAGTAATATCCGCAAAGGACACCATCCTGTTCGTAAACAAACATCAGGCGGTGTTCGTTATCTATCTGCCAATTAAGCCTGTCTTCAGTTGTCGCGAAAGCAGTAAATCTCGGTGCATTTTCCACAGTAAAGCCGAACTCGTCAGCTACTGTCTTAAAGCTCTTTTTAATGATCTCAACGCACTCCGGAATATCGTTACGGTTTATCTCTCTTATCATGATCTCATCCCTCCCTGACTGCTGCCATCTTTACGTATTATACCAATAACGCCTTTGATTCTTCCTTGTCTGAGAATTCGAAAAACTGTCCCAATAACTGACCCCTGATTCTGATAGACTTTAGGCAGAATAAGACAGAGCGAGGATCAAATGGACAGGATCTACGTGGCGATCGATCTTAAATCTTTCTACGCAAGCGTTGAGTGCGTGGAGCGTAAGCTTGACCCTTTGCAGACTAATCTCGTCGTTGCAGATCCCACGAGAACTGAGAAGACCATATGCCTTGCGGTCTCCCCTTCACTTAAGAAATACGGCATTCCCGGAAGGGCGAGGCTTTTTGAAGTTGTCCAGAAGGTCGAGCAGATCAATAACGACAGGCGTTATAAGGCTCCCGGCAGAAAGCTTACCGGCAAGAGCATCTGGAGCTTTGAACTAGAGCGCCACCCTGAACTCGAAGTCGATTACGTCGTAGCTCCGCCGCAGATGGCACATTACATGAAGGTCAGCTCGCAGATCTACGGCATATACCTTAAGTACGTGGCGCCGGAAGACATTTTCGCGTATTCGATAGACGAGGTCTTCATTGATGCGACAAGTTACCTGGATATTTACCACCTGAATGCGCACGACTTCACGCGAATGCTGATTCAGGACGTACTCCACACAACAGGCATTACCGCGACTGCAGGTATAGGACCGAACATGTTCCTTTGCAAGGTCGCGATGGACATCGTGGCAAAGCACATTCCCGCTGACAGGGACGGCGTGAGGATCGCCGAGCTCACGGAGCAGAAGTACAAGGAACTTCTGTGGGAGCACACTCCCCTTACCGACTTCTGGCGCGTCGGCAGAGGTACGGCTTCAAGGATCGCAAAGATCGGCCTTTACACGATGGGCGACATCGCCAGATGCTCGCTTAACAGACAGAGTCTGGGCCAGCTTTATAAGCTCCTGGGCAAAAACACCGAGCTTCTGGTCGACCATGCATGGGGCATTGAACCGACCACTATAAAGGATGTTAAGGCTTACGAACCGGACAACAACAGCACGTCGACCGGACAGGTATTAAAGGAGCCCACGGATTACGATACAACAAGACTAATCGTCTGGGAGATGGCTGATACTCTGTCGCTCGACCTGGTCGAGAAAGGGGTCGTTACGAACCAGATAGTTCTCACGATCGGCTACGACCGCGAGAGCCTTGCAAGCGGCAAATACACGGGCGAAGTCGTCACGGATTACTACGGCAGAGAGGTTCCCAAACACGCGCACGGCACGATAAATCTGGGCAGGCACACGTCGTCGACAAAGCTCATAACGGAGGCGGTCATGAAGCTCTTCGACGCGATCGCAGACCCGAATCTTCTCAGCCGCCGCTTAGGGATCGCAGCATGCAATGTCATCAGCGAAGAAGATGTTCCCAAGCTCGAAAAGCACGAGCAGATAAGCATCTTCGACTTGGGCAAGGAAGAAGAAGAAACCACGGAGCAGGATGAGAAACTTGCCAAGGAGCGCGCGCTTCAGGAAGCGATGCTCGAGTTAAAACACAAGTACGGAAAGAACGCTGTCGTCAAAGCAAAGAATCTCAACAAAGGCGGTACTGCGATGGAGCGCAACGGCCAGATAGGCGGTCACAAAGCATGAGCAGATACGATGACATAATCAATCTTAACAGGCCGCAGTATATCGATCTTCCGCCCATGCCGATACACGACAGGGCAGCACAGTTCTCGCCTTTTGCCGCACTCGTCGGATACGAAGATGCGGTCGAGGAGACAGCACGCCTTACTGACGCGAGACGCGAGATGTTGGAAGATGAGATCGCCGAACTGAACAGGCAGCTGGCAGAGCTCACCGAAAGGCTTCCTGAACGCCCTAAAATCCGTGTTACCTACTTCATCCCGGACAAGAAAAAGGACGGCGGCAGATACGCATCCAAGATCGGCAATGCAAGGACGATCGATCAGTATAAAAACGCGATAGTTTTCACCGACGGAGAGTCGGTCGCGATCGAGGATATGTACAGCGTGGTGTTTATTGAGGAGGGGAATTAGGCGCGGCAGAACGTTGACTGTATAAGGCCGTGATGCTAAAATCAGTTCAAGAAAGCATGGTCTGCAAAGACGGTTGCTTCCGAGTGTAAGTAGATATTACCTCACCCTAGAATGACGGTCTATGGGTGAGGTTTTTCATTTGCGACGATATCTGGAATCCAGATACTCAAATGCCTTGAAGTGAGTTTTTTTCATTTAATCACCCACGCAATCCCCTTCGCAGTACGAAGTTCAGGATCGTTGAAGTGTCCGCCCTGATTCATCTCTAAACGCACGTCGTAGCCCTTGGCTTTATAGCGCTCAGCTATACCACGCGTTTTATCTTCCACAGTTGCCATTACAGGATTCTTAGTCTTTGCTTCGCGGTCGCCTAATGAGAGATAGATCTTCGAAGGAGAAGAAGCTAATTCATGTTCAGAAGCAAACTCGTAAAAACCCAGAAACCACAGTGATCCCGAGCATGACGCACAGCCTGCAAACAAGTCAGTCTTATACAAAGAATAAAGCGCGAACAATCCTGCCATCGAATAGCCGGCGATGTATATCGCGCGCGGCCTAACCCCATATTCAGAGCACGCAGCAGGCACAATCTCATCAACAAGTTCGGCGATATATTCATCTGCCCCGCACCCGAAATCCCCCTCGCCCTTAAACACTGCAGGAGCCTTCCACGGCGACAAAGCAGAATTCCAATCAGAAACATTTATAGCGAGCAGCGAATACGGCACACCAACAAGCTTATCGAGCTCACAAGCTACCGCCTCCCCTTCATCGCCAAAGCAGTTCAGCACGACCAGAGGGGCATCAGAAGCAACACCATAAGAATCCTCAGAATCACCATCAGAAGATGCACATCTTACAAGCTTAACTTCCCTTCTCATATGACTCCCCTAAGCATCTTCTCATCGCAGTCAAAATGCTTTCCGATCTGGGCGGCGATCAATGTAAAAGATTCTGAAGGCGTCTCTTTGTAGCGCGAAGTCACGTGCTTATAGCCCCACTTGTATTCGGGCGGCGTCATTATCGCGACGGCCCAGCCGTACTCTTCACCGTGCTTATTAAGGCGCGGTCTGAAGTCTTTTACTATCAGGTATGTCTGCATCTGGAGCTTGGTGAGCGTGCCTTCGAAATTCTTCTCGCCGCCTTTGCCAAAGCCGCCCTTCTCCTTCATCTCGTTGGTGTAGAGAGATGAAGCAAGCCCTAGCCCCTCCAGAGAAGAAGGATTCACGTCCCACATATCGACGCCTGCGGGCACGAAAAGATCCATCAGGAGCTTTTCGCGGTAGCCTGCCTTGCCGTCTTCGTAGCGCGCGTCAAAGTCGTAGCCGTCGCGCCTGTAATTTGCAAAATACGGAAACCATTTTTTCGAGATGAACCCGGCACGGCCACCATAGAACTTGCCGTAAGCGACTTTACCGGTACGGGCGAGCACGGCTCTCCACTCCCAGGGATCTGCGGCCTCATCGCCGCACCACCAGTCTGAAACGGCGGTCATTTCCTCAACAGAGAACCCTGTAACATTGTTACTAAAGAGCGGCAGGAACCCGACAGACTCAATAACGGAGAGCAGTTCACCGCTGCTGCGGATACAGCCCTCATCGTCAGCGTCAAGGCCCTGCATATACCATTGTCCGTCGAGCACATACATCCCCAGATCAGTCCTCCATAGCAAGATTACTGATCGTATTTTAACGCATTTCGTGACTTGGGGTGAGATTCCAATTTGCGACTGGTTGCAAATTAGAAAGCCTGATCACTTGGATCCGAAGCTCAGACAGAACTTATTGTAATTAGCCGAATAAGAGCCTCCGACAGAACATGAGATCCCGTCGCCATAGCTTACCGTAAAGCCTTCGAATTCTGAAGAATCGGAAGGCGCAACCTTATCGCCGTAAAGAGCCGTGAGCTTATTCTTAAATGTCTCGACAAAGCCCTTGCATTCATCGGTGTTGGCGGTGTCGTTCATGAGCTCGACACTGCTGACCTTGCCGTCGCTCTCGTTGGTCCTGATCGTCACATGCGTGAACTGGACGCCTTCGATCGTGATGTCGGTCGAATAGAAATAGTCGTTCTTATTTACTTCCTCATTGCCAAGCTTCGCGCCAAACAGGCTCTCTATCGCCGCCTTAACGGTATCCTTGTCCTGCCCCATCGCGAGTTTAAGGCTTGATGCCATGGCCTCGAAAACATCCCCCGCCGGCTTTTCCGACGCACCGGAGCTCTCAATCACGGTATCATCCGCACTGCCATCAGTTAAGACTGCATCTGTCACGGACTCCGTAACCACAGGTGCCGTAGTATCAGAAGGCGCACCGCCTTCATTACTTGAACACCCTGCAAAAGATGCGCCCATCGCTAATACCAGCCCTAAAGCTGCAATACTTCTGAAGATCTTCATTAAAGTTGTCCTCCAAATTTCCTATTATCCTTGCGCCATTTATCCCCAAGCGCATAAGTAGGATAACAGAAACGGAGGTAAAGAGATGAGAAAAAGTGTATGAGTTAAAGGGCAGTTGAGGTCTTCGTCACCAAACCAAATCCATGCGCTAATCAATGCCCCCCAAAAAACACCACACTATTCACCCACATTTCTTAACGTTCACCGACTTGTAAGGCCAATATCTTTTAAATGACACGAAATTCACGCACAATTTTTCGATTGCGTGATAGACTTGTTGCCGGGATTAATAGGAAATAACAGAAAGGCATTAGCAATGAACAGTAAACTCATTAAAGGCATACTCATCGGAGTTGCCGCACTTTTGGTTTGTGGATTTGCGGTCTACGCGATCTTCTTCGTTAAGAGGGGCGTGGTAGAGACCGACGACGGAACGTACTACTACGACTTCCTGGGCAGGGCCCAAACCGGCATGCAGACGATGCCGGATAAGACGGTCAGGTATTTCGATCCTGAGACTGCGAAAATGGCAGTCGGCGAGACAGTCATTGACGGCAGCAATTACCTTTTCGACGGCGACGGCGTAATGATGTACGGCCATCAGCAGGTAAACAGCGTCTCCAAGTACTTCGATCTTAAGACGGGCAAGATGCTCACAGGCTGGATTGATTCCGAAGAAGGCAAATATTACTCGGACGATAAGGGCGTTTGCGCTTCAGGCCTTAAGGAGATCGAAGGCAAGACATATTTCTTCGACAAAAAGTCCGGCCTCATGGTCAAGGGCACGGTCCAGGACGGCGATGACACTTACGGCTTCGACGAGAAGACCGGTGTTGCATTAGATGGAATCGTTGAATCAGATGATGGCACCAAGCACGGATACACCGCCGGCAAGATGCTCAAGAACTGCAGAGCTTATGAGAATAAGCACCTCTATTATTTCGACGGCGACGGCAAGGTCTGCCGTGAGATCGACGGCAACAAGAAGATGGTCGCACTTACCTACGATGACGGCCCTTCCACATACACCGACACTATCCTCGATGTATA
Organism: Oscillospiraceae bacterium; assembly: GCA_902780785.1. Lineage (GTDB taxonomy): Bacteria > Bacillota > Clostridia > Saccharofermentanales > Saccharofermentanaceae > Saccharofermentans. The sequence goes on from CACZGS010000005.1 coordinate 17,882, forward strand.
TAAGGAATACGGCCAGAAGGCAACTTTCTTCGTAGTCGGAGACAGACTCTCATGGAACGAATCACAGGCTAAGCGTGAGGTTGAAGAGGGTCATCAGGTTGGCAACCACACTTACGGCCACAACGTCCTTTCCAAGCTCAAAGAGGATAAGATCAAGGAAAACCTCAAGAAGACTGACGACGAGCTTACGAAGATCGCCGGCAAGCCCACAACATACGTAAGGCCGCCTGAAGGCAGCTACAACAAGACCGTAAAGGCCGCAGTAGGATGCCCGATAATTCTCTGGAGCGTTGATTCACGTGACTGGGAGAGCAGGAATGCCGACAAGGTATGCGCTGCCATCATCGGCAAGGTAAAAGACGGCGACATCATCCTGATGCACGACCTCTATAAGTCCACGGCCGAAGCTACCAAGAAGATCGTTCCTGCCCTTGTCAAGGACGGCTTCCAGCTCGTCACTGTCCAGGAAATGGCTATCGTCAAGAACGACGGCGTTGACCTTGAGAACGGTGTTGTTTATACGAGAATATCCGGAAAGAGCGCTGAGTAATAACGCAAGCAATTATGTAATAAAAAATGAACGCTGTGCATCAATTTGCACAGCGTTTTTAATTTCTATTACTCCTGCCAGCTACCCTAGAACCGCTATCACAAAACTGATAACCGAAAACAGATTGCACATGCAGTGTAAGCAAATACTTATGTAAATGTTTTTCTTTTTGTAAGCAACAAACGCAACCGGTGCGAAAACCAGTATCCTGAAGATATTATTGAACGGCAGCCAGAAATGATAAAGCGAGAAAAGTATCGCTATCAGTATCGGCGTGAAATTGTTCTGCATACGGAAATGCGATGTCAGATAACCTCTGAAGAACAGTTCTTCTGTTATGGGGCCGATGATCACATTAAAGATTCCGTAGTATATACAGGTGATCAGTATGACCGGTTTGGAAAAATTCTTGACGTAATCAATGTTCTGCCAGTCAAATCCTGCAGGCAGGCGGCTTAACAGTGCCAGCCTGAGGGGTTCAAGCAACTTGTTTTCGAGAGGTGCGACAAATACAGACAACAATCCTGCAAGGCTGAAAAACAAGAACGCTATGAGAAGCGTCTTCCATACCGAGATCTTGCCCTGCCCTTCTAAAGCGCTTTTCAATGTATATGATCCGTACTCTTTTTTGCCGGCTGAAAGGATGATGCCCAGCTCTATCGGAACGAGCGTTACCGTGCCAAGAAGGCAGAATAACAGCAGATAGGGCATCGAACAGAAATGGCCGGCGATCAAATAGCTCAGGCTTACTGCAGCCGTAGGTGCGAGGATATATAAGATGAGCCTTGGTACGGATATTTTATTCATATCAGTTATTTAATTGACAGTTTGTTGCAATGCATTTTCGATATACTGTCTTGCTTCGGAAAATCTTCTGCTCTCCGGATCCTGTGCCATGCCTGCGCCATAGCCGCCTGATGTATGTACACTGTCAGCAGTCTCTACCTTAATATAGTAGGTTGAGGCATCATTCGCACCATAATCCTTGAACTCATCTAAGAGATTCATGAAATCAACTCTGGTAAGCACATTGACCATGCTTTCCCAACCGGATCCTTCGATCTCATATTCTTTCATTTCATATTGATCTGCCGGGGGAAGTTCTCCGGCAAGATAATCGTACTGCTTGTTGTCATCGGAACGAATGTAGTACTCCGTAACTTTGTGGTCGTCCGTTAGGATATACAGTTCGACTATAGGCTGGTCCCCGACATATATGAGATACGTAACCTTCTTAACATCGAGAGGACCTCTCTCCTGTTTCTTGACGCAGCCTGCAAATGCGAAAATGCAAAGCGCTGCAACAAGTACTGCCGCAACTATCTTTTTAATTCTCTCCATTATTCCAATCCATCCTTAATCCTGTTTCCGGCATAACCTTTTCATTGTATCAGAAAACTCATCGAATCCTTCGGGATATTCGTCGTAGATATAGGCAGACTCCACCCTGCCACCATGGCCGTAATCCGATAAAACCAGCGTGATTGTACAAAGCGGCTCCTTGTCTTCATCATAGTACGGCAGTGAATCGATGTAAGAGATCAGATAGTTCTTATCTTTGACGGATATATCTTTGGAGACGCCTTCCATCTTAATATGCCCGAGATCTCCCACATCGTAATAGTCTGGCCAGACCATGTTCCTTAGGCCATACGGATTATCACTCTCTATCTCAATGCCGATAGACGCAATCCGGTAATCCTCGTAGTTATCCTTCTCCGCTTTGCAGGCTGAGAGCATCAGGCTCATGGTAATGACCAGCACAACAATAATTCTTCTCATGGCCTTCTCCCTTCCTATGTCCATAACTCTCCGACGGAAGTCTCGACTTCCGGTTCTGACCAGGTCTGTGCTTTCGGATCGTAGAACTGGGTGTATTTAAACATACTGATCGTGTACATTCCGTTGCCTTCCACCGTGACCAGATCTGCCTGTAATGATCCGTACTTGAAATCGACCATGTATCTTTCCAGGCCGTCCCTTATGCGCAATCCGGTAACTTTGCTCATCTGAACATCCTTTGCTTCGATCCTTATCGTTTTGTCTTTGTTGTTAACTTCAACGTCTTTAACGGAATAATAAATGTTTTCCTTGCCGCTCATGAAAAAGGTAACGGAATAATCTTTATTATTTCCCTGATCGAAGATCTTTTTCATCGCCCCATGAGGCACTTTATCTCCACGATCAACTTCTTCGCTGTCGAAATATAATGTGATCTGTTTGCCGCTTATCCTGACCGATTCAAGTCCCAACACATTATCGCTGCTGCACTTGAAGACTTCCCTGCCGGAACAGCCTGATGCCAGGGCCGTCAGAAGAATGGCGGCAATCACCAAAAATGTCACGGTATGTTTTCTCATAGCTGTCCCCTTTCCGGTTATTGAGAAATCCTCTTAAAAACTCATAATGTATGCGCTTAAGCAATATATGACGACCGCAAGGCCGATGATCTCCAAAGCGGCAATTATCATCGCAATGACAAACATCACAGTGATCCCCGCCTTACGCTTGCGGTGCTGCCTCTTGGCCTTAACGCCGTCTATAATGAAGAGAACCACAGATAAGGCAATAAAAGCCGTTATGGCAGCTGAAACCAACGTCAGCATCTGTACCTGCATAGCCTCAAAAAAACTGTTCATGATCAATATCCTTTCACGTACGGACTTCCTGTCTGTATATTATCTATACAAACTATAATACGGATTTGTTGCAGCGTGCTCTTAACAATTCACAGCGATTTGTTAAAATCAATTTATAGATTTTTGGAATGAGGGTTCGAAAATGTCTGAGAATGTTAATGTAGTTGAAGGAATCAATTTAACAGAAACCGGCGTACAGTGTCCCGGATGCGGCGGCACCATAGGCGTAAGATTCGATCCGGTCAACAATACGCTGACCTGTCCTTTCTGCGGTCTGTCGACAAAACTTGCCCAGCCCGGAGAAGCACCGGCAGTTGAAGAACTCGACTTCAATTCTGCCATGCAGCGCGCCAGTGTTAACTGGGGAAAGATCAAGAAACTCGTCGAATGCTCTAACTGCGGCGGTCAGGCGCTTTACGATGCCGAGCAGGTTACCGGAGCATGCCCTTTCTGCGGTTCGACGAGCGTAGCTCCTGCCGCTGAGAATACGCAGATCATGGCTCCCGCGGCCATTATTCCTTTCGCTGTTCCAAGAGATCAGGCCCAGCAGTGCTGGATGAATTATCTGAACAGAAGACACTGCGTAGCCAAGAAGGCTTACGATTCAAAGCTTGAGAACATAACAGCCCTCTATCTTCCGTTCTGGACTTTTGATTCATACACGATAACGTCCTACATCGATGAATTACACTACCACACTGGCGGCGGAAACATTTACTCCAGATATTTCAAAGGTGTGTGGGGTCACAACTTTGACGATCTCGTCATTTTCGCATCCGACAGGATCCGTCATCCGTTTATCTCAAGGGTTCAGAAATTTGAATTCGAGAAGGCCCTTCCTTATTCACCTGAATATCTTGCGGGAATTCCTGCCGAAAGATATACGGTAGGCCTTAATGATGCCTGGGAGCGCGCGAAAAAGCTGATGCCCAGGACAATCGAGAAAGAGATCGAGAAATACGAGAAAAAGATCCACGGCGGATATCCGTTGATCCCCAAATACGCAATAAATCACTACAACGTCAAGTTCAGATATCTTTTGGCGCCTATTTATCTTGCAACATATAAGTACGGCAAAAACACCTTGCGTGTAGCCATCAACGGTCAGACAGGCGAAGCATGCGGCGACGTGCCCACATACCTCAAAAAGATGATCCTGCTGTTTGTTCTTCTGGGAATTGTTGCAATACTTCTTTACATTGGAGCAATGTTTTTACTCCGTCCCTTATTGGTCAACGGTATGCTTCTGCCCTGACGGTCAGCTTAACATATTTGACCAGTTAAGAATATAGATAACAGTAGCATATATACCCGTAGCGCCACCAACACACGAGAGGATCAGGCCCGTGATAGCTTTGGGTTTGTTATCAAGCTTATCTGCAACCAGTAATCCCTTGATCGCGAATGTAATGCCGAGCACCACCGTGATCAGGTTAAGGCATCCGAAATACATTGTTGCCACGGAAATTATTCCGCAGATAAGGGCTGCCTTTGCCATGGGGTTCTCAACATGCGGCTTCGGCGGTACGAGCTGGACTGTTCTGGCATAAGCAGAATCGACCTCGATCGATTGTGCCAAAGGCTGACCGGCAGCCGGAGTTATGGGTACCGACTGATATGAAGGCGCCTGCGGTATTTGAGGTGCCGCACCCTGAGTTATCGGAGGTGCCGGCGGTATCTGCTGTGCATATGCGGGAGCAGGTGCCGGTGCGGGTGCAGGTGCAGGCTGAGGTGCTGCTGCAATAATCTCAGCAACCTTCGTTCCGCAGTTGGAGCAGAAAGCCATTCCGTCAGGAATATAAGATCCACATGATTCACAATACATAATCTACCGCCTTATTGTTCTGCAGGAAGCCTTCGAAGATTCCGCAGATATTTCCTAAATTTAATTATATCACGGCTGCACACTTATGATGTACATCGTGCTCAAGGCGGTAATTCAGACTGTCAGGATTTGGGAAAAGGCTTATTCCCCAATACTACGTCTATATCATTATAGGGATCATAAGTCGTTTCTGTTGTTTCGCTGGTTGCCATAGCTCTGGCTTTTTCATTTTCCATAAACTGGTGTAAGCTCAAAAGGATCCAGCCGATAAATGCACCAATGATCAAGAGAATGACGAATAATATCCTTAATCCTATTTTTTTATCTATATTTTCTTCACTCATTTCAGTTCTCCTCCATAAAGTTTTCTCTCTGGATCGATTCGATCGCACCGCCCTGATAATTGCTGTTGCTGAACAGTTCCAGCGTGCCCTGATCGATACCGTTCCAGCCATCCATTGAGATCGACTCAACCTGAGCATCGATGATGCCGTTGTCCTGTGCCCATTGGAGGATCCTGAATGCTGATGCGAAGAGCACGGCGATGAAAAGCATGACCGCTGCAAGGATCACCAGAAGCATCTTGAATTTATTAACGGGTTTTCTATTTGTTCTCATTGCCATTGCCCTCCGTTGTTATTTCCTGTTGCTGATATACTACAACGTTGATTATTGAAAGTCAATGACTTTTTATCGTAATTCGATATATTTTTCCCGACAATCACAAAATTCAGATGTTCGAAAACACGTCCGTAATAATAATAAAATCATGAACTAAAGGACCTTACAGGGATGCTATAATTATCAAAGGGGGATGTCATGGGAATGAAGAATATCTGGAAAATATTGAATATTGAGCCCACAAAAGACGTGAATGAGATAAAGCGCGCTTATACAGCTCTTGCACATCAGATAAATCCCGAAGAAGAACCCGACAAATACAGCGAGCTTCATGAAGCATATAAGGAAGCAATCTCGCGGGCAAGAAACGCAGATATTGTAATTACTCCTGATCAGGACGCACAGCAGGAGACCGGTTCATCCGATGCTGATTCAAGATTTGATTTCAGTGATATCAAAGAGGACTATATGCCGGAGAACAATCTGGCAGAAACGATAGTCGAAGACATTATTTCATTCAGGGAAAGCAACAATCTGGATTCCGCTAAAGGGATCAACGGCCTGTCATTTTCAATGAGAATGGAACTGTCGATAAGTCTGTTTTATATGTATCTGAAGCTGGCAGAAGTTACTAATGATGTTACAGTCTGGCAGTCATTTTTCGATGAACCCATTGTCAAGTTTTGTATGGAATACGGAAGATTCAGGGAAGCGATCCTGCAGCCGTTTAAACCCGATTCTCCGCACAGGGCAAAGATAGCCGGGATAATCGAAGATTTTCTCAGCAAAAGCGTCACGCCTGATCCTTATTTGGAAAATGCGATGGAAGTAAATGCCAAATTTGCCGAGAAGAAGAAAAGAAAACTCATTTTCCTTATTTCGCTTATGTGTTTTCTTTTTACGGTCATGACTGTCTGTCTTTTTATTCAGATAGAAAACCCGCTTATAACTCTTTTTGGAATAGTATTACCGATGATCGGTATGATTATTATTCCTTTCGCAATAATAATAACCTGCGGCAGCAATAACCGCTGAGCAGGTTAATATTATCTCTTATTAAGTTTTCACAACAGGCTTATTTGTTGATGACGATCTTGTCGTAATCAAGTGTAACCTTTGAGCCGCTGAGCTTGCAGGGAATATAAAGCAGAACCTTGCCGACCGCTTCATCATCGCTGTCGCAAAGGACCAGAATATAATCGCCGTCCTCAAGACCGTCTATCTGATCATCACCAAATTCGAAAAGATAATCATCGCTTGATTTCTTATCGCCGTTAGCGATATATGCATAAAGGACATCAACCTCATCAGCATCTGCTTCTTTTACGAATCCCTTTGTGCCGGGGCAGAAACCGAGCCATGCGTCCTGCTTCAGATCAAGTCCGGCATCAACCGTAAATACGGTCTGTCCGCCTTTCTGGGAGAACTGAACATCATTGGAACCGGATGCGTCATCGCTTCCTTTATCAGCAGCCTGTGTGGTAGCTTTTGTAGAATCACCGCCGCCCTTTTTATCATCTTTCTTTCCGCATCCGAAAAGTGCAAAAGACATTGCACAAACAACGATCAAAGCAATTACTTTCTTCATAAACGTTACCTCCCCGGAGGTTAATAAAAAAGCCTCTGCGTCATATCCGGGCATATGCCCGTAACACTAAAAGAATTTTAACACACGACAAAAACAATGAAAACGGGTACCCCGGTTCAGCTCCAAAGCATAATTGAGGTGAACACATCAAATAATATGCTGTAAAGGGCTCCGATGAACATCAGCAAAGTGAATTTGTCATAGAGCTCAGCTCTATAGAGGATGATGAGGACTAATGCAAGCATACCGTCTACGCAGATGAGGGTGATCATGAGCGGCTTATATCTCCTGTAGCCATACATTGCCTTATCGCTTAAGAGATGGTTCTCGTCATGATCTTTGATTATCTGCTCGATCCTGTTGATATATTCCTCATAGGTATAAGTTTTCCTGCCATAGAAATACTCAGCATCATCGTTCTCGAATTCGAGATTGCTAATAGGAAAATCCTCAATTACGTTATCACCGTAATATACCGTACAGACACCGTCATGAGGACCAAAGGCATAGACACTGGTTCCTGTCGTGCGCAGAAGCATATTCTTGGGATCTGAATAATCCGTGTTCTGAGCTTCCGGTGTAGCCCACCAGTCATCAGACGTATGCGGATTAACCACAAAAGCGGTTTGCTTGAAATAGTAATCACCGGCAAGATACATATCGTAAGACCGGTGCATGGCAATAAAGTAATCAGAAATTGAATAGATCAGGCATGATATTACCAGTACAAGGTATATGTATGTTCTTCTTTTCACGGCACTTATCCTTATTCCTTTGTCGCTTACAAAAAGGATTGTACCATAAACCCCAGATGCTCAGCGCAAAAACGCACCGGCCCATACGGTGATCATGGCATCGTAGACACCGTGAGCAATGACGAGCGACAACGTCGAGCAATTCTTGATCTTAAGTCTGCAGAAGCAGAATAATGCACCGATTCCTGCCGTCATGAATATCTGGAAAATGTTGCCGTTGAACACGTGAAACAGTCCGAAAAGAACTGATGATACTATCAGCGGAACGATGTCGTTAGAGCATAGCTTCTTTATCTTTCCGTATATGAATCCGCGGAAAACGAACTCTTCAACAAAGCCGACAGACACGATGCAGTATGTGAATTCGAAAATGTATTGCCACAAATAATCATATCTGTTGCCTGAATCGAAGTATTCGCCAAAACCTGCAAGGTGCGGCACAAGCGTAAGCACCACTGACATCGCAAGTCCAATAAGGATGCCCGTTAATATCTGCATGCCAGGCTTCTCTTCAACAAAGCCGAATACTTTAAGCGGTTCTTTTCGAATAAGGGATATAACGATCGGAACAACAGCAATCACCCAGTAGACGGCGATGATAACGAATATTCTTGGAATAAGAGGGATCGACATCATAAGATTATTGTTGAACCAGCGCACGGCCAGAAGGCCGAGTGTCGCACCCGCTGATCCTATGATGATATCTGCAATCTCTTTCTTCTTACTCATGCAGAACGGGACCTCTCAGCCTTAACGGCACCGACTATCAGACCCGCTATCACGAGAACACCAACAGCTATAACAACTGCGATATTAACTTCCGGCAAACTGATATTAATGCTTGTGTATTTGCCAATCAAAGCGATGATGAAAACTACAGCGCATGCGATAAGACCTGTGTTCTGTGCAAAGTGGTATGACGTTTTGTAGAAGACGATCATCTGGATAAGGAAATAACTGAGGAAAGCAAGGAAGAACACCACCTCTTTTTCCAGTTTTCCTTCTGACATAAGATCATATCCTTCGATCAGGAGGTATTTATATAAGATCTTTACGCCGGACGAGAATACAAGCAGTGCCAGAATATAGACGGTCCTTGCAATTACTCTGCCGCAAGCACCTTGAGGCATTCTTCTTAAAAAGTCACGGGTATCCTTGGAATCCTCCGCATTCATTAATCTTCCCAACGGAAAATAAACTGCAAAGAACGGGATCAGGAACTCTATAAAGTATAAGGATTCCCCTCTTTCTTTTATGAGAAGAAATCCTGCCACAATGCAGTAGACCACAACTATGATCAACCAATTAGCAGAGAACCGGATGTCTTTTTTCAAGTAACCTATCATCATTATCCCCTTCTCAAGAATGACAGGACATCCGACAGCAACGCAGGACTTCCCGCTTTCTCAACATTTTCGATTCCGCTTGCATCGTAAACGTAATACTGATGCTGCTTAATTCCCTTATCCAATATCAATGCTCTGGTCTCTTCACCCAGTTTACTTAACTCTTCCTCATTGATCCTGTAATAGTTCTTCTTGATATTCTCCACCGAATCTTCAAGGAGGATACGGCCGGAATCAATATAGATGATCTTGTCTGCTATCTTCTCCAGATCTTCTGTTATGTGGGATGACATAAGAACAGGAATATTATCTTCCTGAGCAATTCCCTGCAGGATATCAAGGACTTCATCTCTTATCATCGGATCGAGGCCCGAAGTAACCTCATCGAGCAATAAGCATTCAGGCTTCTTGGCAAGTTCCATGGCCAGAAAGAACTTTACTCTCATGCCTGTCGAAAGTTCTTTTATCTTAAGATCATCTTTCAGCGCGAAAACATCATTCATGTAATGCCTGAACAGACCATCGTTCCACTGCTTCCTGTAAATGTCCTTAACGAATGCAGAAAGCGCAGACATCTTCTGATCAGAATAGATGTTCAGTTCCTGCGACACAAACCCTACTCTCAGCTTCTCGCCAAGATCTAAAACCTTATTACCGTCTATTGATATCTCTCCCGATTCACTCTTTACGAGCCCTATCAGGATCCTCAAGATCGTCGATTTGCCTGCTCCGTTAACGCCGATCAGTCCTGTTATTTCCCCTGATTCCAGATCAAAAGAAGCATTGCCTAATTTGAAGCTTTTGTATGTTTTATTAAGATTGCGGACTTCGATCATTTGGCTTCACCTCTCAGCGGACAAATGACCTTCCAGCCGTTATACGAGTACTCTATTCCCTTGCCTGCATGATTCTCTACTTCCGTGCCTTCGAGCTTGCCCGCAACGATCAGTTCCATCGCTTCGACCATGGTATCGAGCATCGCCACAGGGATCGGTTCATAACTGTAATGCCCGTCATAGATCTTCTCGATCCCTGCATCTGTCAGCACTTCACGGATATGTTTAAGAGAATCAAGATAAATCTCCGGCGTTTCCGATTCTTCAAGGAAAAGCCAGAGGTTCTCTATTATCGAATCGCCAGAAAAACACAACTTATCGGCACGGTCTATCAGTACGATGCTGCCCTTTGTATGGCCGGGCATCTCATATACTTCGAGTGTCTTTCCGCCGAGATCGATCACATCGCCGTCAGATATGTCCTGCGGCACCGGAAAATGCACTTCTTCAGCATCAATGTTCTTTACAAAATCACCGTAGAAATCCTGCACCCACGGCTCATTTATCAGCATCGAGAACTCGAAAACGATCTCATTGTACATCGCCCTGTCCGAAGAATTCAGATAAGCATTGTCGAACCAATGGTCGCCCAAAATATGATCGATGTGCCCGTGTGTGTTAACGACTGTAACCGGCAGATCTGTATAATGACTTACCAGTTCTTTCAGATCGGTAAGCCCATAAGCTGTATCGATAAGACAGGCTTTCTTCCCGCCCGTTATCAGATAGATTGATGCATTGCGCTGTTCGTAGAACTTATAAATGCCTTTGGCTACTTCTTCCACGAAGTATATCCCGTGTTCTGTTTCCGCCATATATAAACCTTCATTCCCATATTGCTTATGTCATTACTCCTGTAAAGAGCAATTGAAGCATGAAGGTATTATATAACTTTTGAGAACACTAATCGACTTTATCCGCGCTCATCCATAACTTTCTGAACTCTGTCCTGAGCGATCGTGATAACAGAATTAAGATCCTTCTGGCCGGTATAATATGCCGGCAGTTCTTCCTTGGTGATCAGAAGGACATTTCTGTCGATGCGGTATACATCCGTAGCATTGTTAAGGAGTGCAAGATAAGCGTCTGTTGCAGTCTGGTCTATCTCTTTATCAGGGATCACCCCACCCATCATCCTGGCCTTCTCAAGCGCGTAGCTGTCCATATTCTTGTATTCCTGAACGATCCTGTTGTAATCGGCAATTGCCATGCTGCCCCTTTCCTTAAGGGCTTTGAGATTGATCGAGGAATCATATGCATATTTGGGATCAATGCTTTGGATATCATAAGACATCATGGTCTTAACAAATTCCCAAGAGCCGTTCTTGTTCTGTGACTGCGAAGAGATCGCAGCTGACGAATTCACGGATACGATCACTCCGTGGCTGCCATTTGCAGACGGATATCCGTATATGTTTTTCCCTTGCGAATAAACATTCGAGATATAGGTGCCTATGCCTTCGACCTGAAGTTCTGTGACCTTGTAATCTTCCGGAAGCTTGACGTTATCATCATTCCAGTTCGCAAGGCACTTCTCAGGCACACTGTCTTTGCAGTACGAGGCAAGAGCTTCGAATTCGGGTGAATTCAGATTCCATTTCGCGTCCTTGTAAAGATCGCTCTGCATGGCGGTAAAAAGGAGAGAATAGTAAGCCGACCTGTCCATCTTATACGCAAGGCTGTCTGCGCCGTTATTTGCTCCTGATACGACTCTCTTATACTCTTCGAAGGAATACCCGGTGCCGTTGGAAGGCGCGCAGTCAGAAGGAGCTGCAAGGCCGAGAGTGCCGAATCTTAAAGGCATCTGGTACAGCTTGCCGTCCTTTTTCGCGAGGTCGATAACAGACTTAACATAATCTTCGGAATTGTACCCGGTGTCTGTACTTATGAGCGCGTTAAGATCTGTCAGGAAATCCTCATCGTAGAGCTCCATAACGTCAAAGGCATTGACGATAACGTCAGGTCCTTTACCGTCCCTGATATCACGCATCAGGTTGTTTGCAGCATCTCTTGCGGCCTTCTCTTCGCTGTCAGCGTCTGCGAAATAATCCTGTTTGTAGCTGTAGATCTTAAGTGTCGCAAAATTATTCTCATTTGTCCTGTTAAAATCGTAGATGGCTTTTCCCAGAGCCTTAGAGACAACATAATCGCCAAACAGTCCGACGGTAATCTTGGCCTTCCCGGCATTGGGATTTGTCTGAGCCTTCTTGAGCTTATAAGCAACTATTCCCGTCAAAGGATCTACGGCATGGACGTTAGCTAAGATCACCTCATCCTCTGTGTAATCCAATACAGATAACTTATAGAACTCAGAATAATCCGCATTGAAACAATCCGTAGGGATCTTCATGTCAAAAGAAGCTGTCTCTTCATTGTATGCAGCAATGCCGTTATTGCTAACGGAATAGTAATGACCGTCTTCTGCAGCATCGGTGCTAAAGCCGCCTCCGGGGTTCATGTTCCTGATCTGATAAGTAACAGTTCCGTTTCCCAGAGCAACCTGCTTCGACTCATTCTGTACATCAGAAGCACTGAAGACTACGTTCCCGTTCTTGTCACTAAAGGTGTCCCAGAAAAATATGTCCTTTCCGAACAGGTCTGCCATCATGTCGATCCTGGCATTGCCCTCTTTGTCAAACAAAGCAACACGGCCGGATTTCTCATACATCATAAATATATCATCCGTAACGGCGATTATCTCTTCCGGAAGCATCCCACATAGAGTCTGCGAAGCAGATGCGTTGTAGCGGAAGCTCTCGAGAATACTGCCGCTTGCAGGATCGATGACGGAAAGCATCATGTCAGGCGTCTCCCACCCGGCATTGGAAAGCACGAAAAGTTTCCCGTCCGAGAAGCCGAATCCTCTTGCACCGGCAGCAGGTTCCGTGCCGTTAGATATAAGCTTTCTCAGATCACTCTTATTCAGTATGTTTCCGCTGTTATCGAAAACACAAAGCTCAGTTCCATTGAGGCTTGAACCGTCAAAGTTCTCAGAAAGATAATCTTCTTCCGAAGGTATCTGCATATAGTCATAAACGACACTGATCTTGCCTTCGCTGTAATCAAACACCGCGCGGTTTACAATGGTTTCCCTGTTGCCCTCGAAAGGATTTAATTCCATCCTCTGTGAGTCATACCACATGGAATCTGCAGGCAGCACTTCTCCGGTTGCCTGGGATTCTTTTGTCTCATCTTTCTTTCCGCATGAACTGATTACTGCGCACAGCATACTTGCTGCCAGCAGTGCTGACACTATTCTTCTTACACTTTTCATCCTTTATCTCCCTAATTATCAGTCTGCCAGGCGCGGAGCGATCTCTCCGGTCTTTGCATCGAACCTGAGTTCGTATTCGGTGACTTTACCGTTATTGTTTTCTTTTACCCAAACTCCCCAATACAGTTCAACAGGCTTACTGTCATTCTTATCATTAAGATAGTCATGCGATGCAAATAATTTAGCCTTTGTAACCGTATATTTTGCACTGCTTGATTTATAAGCCAGATAATCGGATATGCTCTGGCTAAGCTCATCAAATGTGAGCAGCTTTTCCGTGACCGGTGAGAATTTAAACTCGCAATAATTATTCCAAGAATCGGAATCATGAAGCCCGTCTTTGTTAACTATAAGGACATACCTGGCATCACTCAGAGCATGGAAACTGCCGGGCCATAAAAAACTATTTGTCGGCGATATCGGTACTCCTTGAACACTTTGTTTAACAACATACAAATATGCATCGTCATCAGCTGTCCAGTTCCGGCGCTTGATCGGTTTTCCTTCGTCAAAAAGCGTTTCTTTGTCCAAAGTCTCATGATCAAGATAATACGTTTCTACTGTCATTCCCGTCTTAATATCAATTCCATATTTCCCAAACATATCTGCGGCCTTGTCATAAACCTCTTCCGCCGATCCAAAAGCAAATGTCTTTGGCTTTGTATATTTATCTAAGTTGTAATTTTCGCTTTCAAAATCCAGATAAACCGAATCTAAATACGGAATATCGTATTTTATAAAGCAAATGTCTGAATCAACTATGCTGAAACAGTAATACCATTTGTTTATCTTTTCATCCACGCAAAAGATCTCTTCTGTCTCTTTATGATCCACATACGGCAGCCCCTTTACAGTTTCTTCTGCGAACTGTCTGCTCTTTGAAGCATGTAACTTAACCGTCGTCTTATGGAATACCAGTTCTTCGGGGCAGTCCAGTTTCTCTATATCAAAAGTGCATTTGCCGATCTTATTCTTGTAGGACGTCGGGAACTTATTGACTATTTCCTCAAGATCTGCCGGAATCTCTTCCGTTGTAGCTTCGGTGGTATCAGAAACCGAAGGAGCAGTTTCTGCGTCAGTGTTATAAGAAACTGAAGGAGCAGTTTCTGCGTTAATAGTTTCAGAAGCATTTGCTGTTTCTTCAATGCTGCTTTCAGAAGGATCCGGCAGGATCATGGAACATCCTGAGAAAGCAAATACAGCCGCCAATGTCAACGCAAGTGCCTTACGGTTGTTTCTTGCAGGCTTCTTAATGTTGCTGATCCTCTTCTTCATCATCTTATATCCGCCGCCCATACCGGTGGAAAGAGCAAATCCGATATTCTTCCTGGTATTCTTCTTCAATGTATCAAGCAGAGCATTCACATAACCTGCAGAAGCACCGATTCCCCGTGTGCGTAATACTTCTTCGTCACAAGCCAGCTCACAGTCTCTTCCTGACAATATGAATGCTGCCCAAATGATCGGGTTATACCAGTTAAGTATCAGGACAATATATCTTACCAATACCCATATGTGATCGCCGTGCTTATAGTGGCTCGCCTCATGGCATATGGTATAGTCGCTGATCTTTTCTGAATCCCTGTCAAGATAGATCTTGTTGAACAACAGGAATGGCGCTCCGTTGTGCCTTATCCTGTATATCTTAAGACCGCTTGCAGGATCTCTTCCGACATATTCTCTTCTTCGTTTGCAATATGCAATGAACCCTGTGTTATATGCAGCCAGAGCTATCAGCAGAGACGCAGTCACAAAGCAATATGCACAAGCAAGCATGAAGAGCGGGCTTGGCGCCGTCTTACCTGCTGCCTCAGCTGCCTTTATAGCTCTCAGTTGCTCGCGGTCTTCAATTAACTCTATGTCATTAAGCAGTTCGTGATACATATACTGATCACCAATCTCCAGTGGACTGATCATCTCGCCATTGACCATGACGTATGATGGATTGGCTGTCTCTGTATCAGCCTCAGCAACGATTGCGGGCTCAGCCTTTTCGCCGACTGAAGGAATACTGATCTTAACGAAAGGCAATAAGATCATGAAGGCCGGAATAATAAGCCAGATGGCATACTGGTGCTTCTTAAGGATCTTCCCGTTTGACAGTGCACGGATCAGGATAAGGCCTGCCGCAATCAATGTAATACCGATGATATAGCGCAGCATATTAATCCTCCGTGAACATTCTTCTGAGCTCTTCGATCTGCTCTTCCGTAAGACGGTCTGAGCCGACCAGATTGGAGATCAATAAGCCCGCATTGCCGTTATAGACCTTGTCCAAAAGCGTTGAGACTTCTTCATTCTCTGCTTCTGCCTTGTCTATGGCAGGCGAAAAGTATTTTGTACGTCCTTCCTGCACATACGTGACAGCACCCTTTTCTTCCATGCGCTTGAGAAGCGTGATCACGGTGTACTTGGTCCATTCTGTGCTTTCTTTAAGTTCTTTGGTGATCTCTGCGATCGTCATCGGACTCTTATCCCAAAGACAATTTGCGATCTTCCATTCTGAATCTGTTAAACGCATAAACAATTACTCCTAATATCCGTTGGTTGACAGCTGTCCACTTGAATATAACTTACTGGTGGACAGTCGTCAACCTCTGAACGCAGAATTAATTGTGGCAATATCGAATGACGTTTGCCTGACGCGTCAGAACTCATCCGCATAATAATACTGTGGCTTTAGTAAGGATTCATAGCGACGACTATATAGAAAACGATCGTGGTCAACAGGATTACTATTTCAAGAATGTAGAGCATACAATATGTGTCGTTCTTTGAAAGGATAAGCACAAGCACGGCGCCCAAGACCAGCCAGCAAACAGTAATAATGACAGCGGTTTTTATTCCCTGGGAGTAGTCTTCCTGTCTGAGCTCATTTTGCACCTTAATTGCTTCATCAACCTGTTCTCTTATCCTGTCCTGCTCCTCAAAGATATCTGTAGTGAACCAGGCTACTTCAGAAAAACCGGGCTCATAATCTTCAATCTCATCCATAGGCAGATAGCAGCCTACGCTGTCGTCCGCGGAAAATCTGAACGGTTCAAAAACCGTTCCTGCCGGGTAATAATATTGTATCCCGTATTGATTAAAAGAAATGTCTTTATTGAGTGTCAGATGCATACCCCGGGGAGCAGAGACATCGCCTCTTATTCTAACTGAATCCATTTTGGAACAAAGAATACCAAACAAAAGGAGTGCCAGACATTCAAGGACCAGCAAAACGGCAGCTATAACTGTTTTAGTTTTTCTTTTGCTCACTTTATCATCCTCTGCAAGAATCGTACCAATCCCAAACAGCAAAGAAAGCTTCGCTGCGTTCCTTATATTGCGGATAGAAGTTCTTAGCCAGCCTGTCATATGCCAATGCGGCGGCATAGATGTGATCTGCTATCCTGTTAAATATCATATCATCAGTCTTATACGGCACCTTCCCGAGATCTTTAAGATATTCGATCTCCTCCGAATGACCGTATCTGTGATGATTGGTTCCGTATTTCAGATCTCTCATTATCATCTGCATGACCAGAGTGTAATTGCAGTCCATATTCGCAAGATGTGAGCTGATCAGATAATCCTTGCGGTAGAGTTTTCCGAGCGCCTGTATCTGGATAAACCAGAACTGGTTGATATTATCCATTGGCCATTCAGGATTATCTTCTGTCTTAGTGGCCGGCACTCCCATAACGGGCGCAGCATCACCTTCGTACTCGAATTCGAAAAGAAGATCGTATCTCATGCCGTTACGGAAAATGATCCTGAAGACCTTATTTGCCGGAACGAACATCCAGCCTAACGCCGTATCTTCGTTTATACCGAAGCGGTCGATCCTCTTCATGTATTCTTCCGCAGTAACTGATCCGTTCTCCGGAAGACGGATCTTCAATGACAGATCGACATCGCTGTATGTGTCGTGGAAACTTGCTTCGAAGGCTTTCTTTCCAGCTTCAGCGAACGTCTCTCTTGTAATGACAACCTCTTTAACAGTTGCACTTACGACTTCAGGGCGCTCGAAGATCTCTCCAAGATATTGGAGAAACAGCGCTTCCATACTTTCCTTATTCAGATCGATCAGCATATCAGAATCCGAGTTCATCATTAACAAGTATTACGCTTATTCTTCCTTCGTGTCTCGAAAAACGCGTTATCAGTATCTGGCAGCAGATCGTATCAGGTGATTTGCAGTCAAAACAGGTGCCTTTTTTCGAGCACGGGGTATTAAGGCCAAAACGCTGTGCGTTAACAGGCGCTGCGACAGTTCTCGCGCGCTTCATCGCAGAATCAAGATCACTGCACACTTTATTCATTCCGACAACGAAGATAACATGCTTGGGGCCCTGGGCGATTGCAGACACCCTGTTAGAGTTGCCGTCGATATTAACGAGGATACCGTCATCAGTCATTGCGTTGGCGCTGGAGAGGAAAAAGTCAGCATCATAAGCCATGAGCATAGCCTGTCTCTTGTCTTCATACGCGTCGCGGTCAATAAAATCATAGTTGCCTGCTTTAAGCGCGTCGGACAGACCGATCTCATGAACGCTCATGGCACCGCCCATAGAAACGGAACTTCCCTCAGGGATCAGATCAAGAGCGATCTTCAGAGCCTCTTCCTTGCTTGCGGCATAGTAGCCTTTCATATTGCGTGACTCAAGTCCTGCAATGGTCTTCTGTGCCAGAAGTTCATTTCTCTTAAAGACATTGGTATTCATGCCCGGCCTCCCTGATCGGTCAACTGATATCCGCAAAAAGTCTGTCGAAAAATTCGCGGTATCTTTCCACGTGTTTCTTCATTGCAAGTTCTGACTTTGTATATTCCAGAAGTCCCTTCTTATCGACCCATTTATACTCAGTGGTCTCACCCTCCTGAAGCACAACGGAATCCTTATCACAGTTTACAACGGCAAGATATGAATAGTAAATGCTGCGGTTCTTGTCGCTTACAGTTTTGTTAATGAATTCCATGCTGTCTGCCTTAAGGCCGGTCTCTTCGAAGAGCTCTCTTACCGCGCACTCCTCAGGTCCTTCACCCTGTTTTGCAGAGCCGCCGGCACTGGGTTCCCATAATCCGGGACAGATATCTTTTCTCATATCCCTTTTGGTCAGGAGGTAAGTTCCGTCCGTATGCTGCACGAGAATGTCGCTGACCAGATGATATAAGCCTTCCGGGATCTCATCATTATGCCCGTGAGTTCTCTCCCACACCTGATCTGTTATATTGCCGTCTCTGTCGTAAAGATCCCAAAGCTCCATATTTCCCTCTCAAATCTCTTCTATTACCGATGTGCCTTCTTCGCCCATCGTCCATTTCCACTTCTCATTGAACCTGAGTTTACCGTTCTCTATCTTAGGCGCTGAATCGCATGACCCCGTCCTTAAGTTGCCGTCAGTATTCATGTGCTGATAATTAAAGTGAAGATTATGTTCCTCATCCATCGTACCGATCAGGAATCCTTTAACGATATCGCCGCCTGAGTATTCAGCCCAGATGACGTTGCCCTTCTGGTGATAGCAGAAAACGGTTTGTTCAGATACTTCGCCCGACGCGGAATTCTCAACAGCCGTGAAGAATCTGTCATCTACAGAGAATGATTCTTCGGCATCAGCGAAAAAGTTCTTTCCCTTCTCATACGCCTTCTTTGTATTCTGTTCCCAGTTGCCTTCACGCGTTTCTTTCTCTCTTGATGTACCATCGAAAACAACGAATTCCATCTGCTTAGCGCGGTTAAAGAGCCTGTCACCGAACATGACTTTCTTCATGCTCGCAAGAAGGCCAAACTGCTCGAGTCTCTCGATCGGATTACCCGCAGAACAAAGTATCATGGCCTTCTCCATCATCTTCATCTTCTTATCACCATAAGCAAAACCGTAGGACCATACTCTGTCAAACCATCCGACGAGCTTTGCAGGTGCTTCGGTCCAGAATACCGGATAGATAAATGCTATTGCATCTGATGAATTGATCTTCTCATGCTCGGCAAGAACATCTGCTGCAACATCAGGAGTGTTCCTGTAGTTGGCATCCCTTAAATATTCCTGTTCGGACATATCAGCATTGAAGTCCATCTTGTAAAGATCCGAGATGACATATTCATTCCCCGAATCCGTAATTCCCTTTATAAATGCGTCGCGGATATTTTTAGTAAACGAATCCTCCGACGGGTGGCAATAAACAATAAAAACTCTCATTTCTCGTTCTCCCTATTCCAACAACTCTATCAGTCCCATTATTATACCCTAAGTGCAATTGCGCCGTATAAGATTTATGTTTATCATCTAACTCAACAATTACATTAAGGGGATCAACATGAGCAATATCAGGACCAATTACGAGAAGTGGTACGAAGGTGACGGTTACTATTGGGGAACCGAGCCTGCACGATTCTGCGACGAGCTTATAGCACTCTGCCCGCCTTCTAAGGATAAGAAGGTCCTGGATATCGGCTGCGGCGAGGGCAAAGACGCCGTCTACATGGCCATAAAAGGTTATACGGTAACCGCGTTCGACCTGACTGAGAACGGCATCAGGAAGACTCTCCGCCTTGCAGAAGAGCAGGGCACAACGGTCAATGCTTATGTTGATGACATCAACACTTTTAAGACGGATGAACAGTTCGACATCATCTATTCTTCCGGAACGATCCAGTATCTCTTCGAAGAGAATAAAAAGGCTTTCTTTGAGAAGCTGGGCCGCATAACAAAGAAGAACGGCTTTGTATTCTTCAACGTATTTGTCGATAAGCCTTTCTTAGAGCTCCCTCCCGACTGGGACAAGGAAGAGAAGATGTGGAAACCGGGCGAGCTTTTCTCATACTTCCCTGACTGGAAATTCCACAGGATCGATGAGGTCATCTTCGAAGATAACAGCAACGGCATCCCGCACTATCACTGCATGGATACCATCGTCTGCGAGAAGATATTATAAGGGTCTCATACATACCGAAAATAACAGCTTTTACCATTCTTATTCCTTTTATCCGTCCATATTTTCGAGAAGATCAAAAAGTCCGTCCTGAGACAGAACGCCCCGCTTTAAAGATTGCGGGAACATTCCCTTCTCATCGGCTTCGTAATCTCCCTTAAATCCTGTTGCGAGATACTTATCAAGTATCTTGATGTCAGTCTTTGAAGCTTTGCCGTTAAGCGCTTTGTCGTAAAGGCTTTCCATATATCTCACACGTTCGGTCCTTATCGCCTTCTCACTTAACTTATCCAAAACGATTATGTTATCGAGCCTCAGCTTATTGGCATTTGTAAGCGTATCAAGGGCTTTCTCCCTGTCAGAAAGCGTAAGGATATAAGCCGGTCTTATTGCCGTTATTACCTCTTTATCCCCTATGTCTTTATCTTCGGTATAAACGGCAGCATAAATGCCGGTCTCACGCAATTCTGCGATCAACGGCACATGTTTCTTCTTGATATTCTCAAATTTTACGAGCAGATACTTCTTTTTCATCTCTTTATGTAATGCATTGTTTTTATAGCAAATATCTGTCCTTGAACTTACCGGACCGCCTCATTATATCATTTCAAAATGGTCTAATCCCTCAGACGTGCTATAATATTGCTATCTGGGTGATTCTAATAAAGCTTATCTTATTGACTTTAATATGACCGTTATATTAGGAGTAAGACAATGAGTACAGAGAATAGAGAACAACAGGTAGACCAGTTACTTAGAGGCATTTACAGAATGTGTGTAACCAGGGACGACTGCAAAGATTGTCCTTTTCACATTACG
Organism: Oscillospiraceae bacterium; assembly: GCA_902780785.1. Classification (GTDB taxonomy): domain Bacteria; phylum Bacillota; class Clostridia; order Saccharofermentanales; family Saccharofermentanaceae; genus Saccharofermentans. The sequence continues at coordinate 39,051 of CACZGS010000005.1, forward strand.
AAGTGCACATTTGGTGAGCCCAGACCCAGCACCTGGTTCGACGAAGAGACCATTGAGAACAAGTTCGCTCCTAATTATCTGAGATTCACGGACAGAGACATCGTTATTGAGGCAAAAGAAGAGCCTGAGCCTTCCGAACAGCCCGCAGTCCGTCCTGCTCCGCAGCAGATCGCCGCAGCCGAGCAGCCCGTTGCTGAGCCCGCACCAGCTCCTCAGCCTGAACCTCAGTCCATCATACAGACTACTTCCAATCCTGATGAAGACGGCACATGGCTCGTAAGCACCACAATGGGAAGTGTCTTTACAAAATACGTATTCATCTGCTCCAAATGCGGTTACAGAAAAGAATCGATGTTCTCATTTACACCGATGACCAATTGTCCGGAGTGCGAGAAGCGCAAGGCAGGCATTACACAACCTTAAAACTTAGATCTTAGAACGGATTATAAAGCAGGCTGCTCCTATCAAAGCAAGAACTATTCCGGTAACAAGGGATACGATCGAGCTGAGGCGCAGCCTTCTGTATAATTCTGTCGATCCGTCCAGCACGTGATAGTATCCGTAATTGTAGAACAGAGCCATCAGCAGTGCGATTCCGCAGGCAACGAAAACAATTATCCCGATTATCAGTAATGCTTTCCTCATATTGCCCTCCTGCTCTTATTCTTGTGATCCTATTGTGATTATAGCATTAGTATTTGTCATAGGGCTCTTCTTCATCAATATAATCGACACCGTAATCGATAATCTCCCTGACCTCTTCATTCGTCCTGAATCCTCCCTTCTTGCGGTTGCACCGCCAGCAAAGGCACTGCAGATTATCAATGTCCCTGCCGGTGCCGCCCTGCGACACAGACTGAATGTGATCCACTTCAAGGAGCAGATAGTCGCCTAAGCCCTCGCAGAAGCTGTCTAAGATTCCCTTGGAGATCCCGCATATCTGACATGTGTAATTATCACGCTCAAGCACCCTGCGCTTATCAGACAGCTTTATCCTGCGCCTTCCGGCGACCTCTCGGTCCATGCTGTCCCTTCTGAAGATCGAATACTGCTGCATCTTAAATCTGACGGTCACCACGATGAGTACGATCAGCGTCACCGCCAGGAGCACGCCTAAGATCAGCGCCGGCAGGTTATTGCCCAATTCCACTGTAAAGTCTTCATATGCAGGCATAAAGATCACCCCGATATTGTTGTTCAGCATAATAATATACTATCAGGCGGTTTAATAATGGGACTAAAAAAGAGGTGCCGTTTTCGAGGACTTCGAAAACGGCACGCCTTTAAACAAATAAATTAAAAACGCTTGAAATTACTCGTCTTCCTTTGTGCTCTGCCCGTGAACGTGAGGTGCCGGCCTTGCTTTTCTGCGGGGAGCTCTCGATGCCCTGATCTCAAAGAGCACGCCTAAAACGCCTGCAAGAAGCATCACGATGCCGATGAAAGTAAACGGACTGTCGGTCTCGCCGGTCTTCGGCACAGGAGCAGGAGCCTTGGCAATGTTTATCGCTGCCGTAGCCGTGCCGTCCGCAAACGTGATCTCGATGTTGTGACTGCCTGTTGAAAGCGTATCAAGATAGGCCGACTTGATCGTCAGGATAAGGCTTCCGGGGGCCTTATCACAGTTCTCATCACTGAGGTCAGAACCATCAACTTTTGCGCTTACGAATTTGCTGAATGTCTGACTGTCATTGATGCTGCACTTTACGGTAATGACCATGTCCTTTCCGCTTCCGGGCACAAAACCGTCACCTTCTACCGTAACTGTGTAGACAGGGTCTTCAGCGTAGGTATAAACATAATTGGTATCACCTGTGATCTCTGTATCCGTGTCAGGAGTCTTATCCCAGTCACCCTTCTTATAGCTTGCAGCAGGCTTTGTTCCGACAGCCGGAATCTGATCAGGAGCAAGCTTAAAAGTATCGCCTTCATAACCCTGGAAGACGACTTCAATGTCATCACTTCCGCCATTATCCCATTCGCCGTTTGCAACAATGAAAGTAACCTTCACACTGGTCTTGGGGATCACTGTCAGGGTGCCGGACGAATATGAAACGTTGTAATTGGCTGTAACGTCCTCTCCATTGTCGTTAACTATCGTTGCTTCGGAAGGACTAAGTTTCTTACCGTCTGACGTGATAGTTACATTGCCGAGCGAGTGGCCTGATGCAGCACCGGTAAGACTTGCATAATCCTTGCTTAATTTGGGATCCTCTGATTCCTTGACCGTCTGGTCATTCGCTTGTACTAAAGCATTTGCTTTTTCGATCTTTACCGTGACACAGCTCTTTGCTGAGTTGCTGTGATCCTTGTCTCCGGCAGCTCTATACCAGACATAATAGGTTTTAGCATCGTTTCCTTGAGGAATACTCTTGCTCCAGCCTGTTGCAGGCGCATTTGTCGCGTCATTACCTAAAGCATACTGCATCTCGCCATCTGTAGCCTCGCCCGCTGTAACAAGATCCATTGCATTGCCGGTATAAGTGAGGGTCTTTTCCTTCGGAGCAGTCTTGACGGTAGCTGCAGGAGCATCCTTCCAGGCTGCAACAACGGTGATCACACCGTTTTTTACGTATTGGTCGTTAATATCACAACCATTACCCGGTAAAACGATCACGTCGACGATGTCGATTCTCCAGAAACTGAAAATCTTGCCGTCGGGAGCTTCAAAGCCGCATTCCGGAAACTTATAATTATCGCCATCACTTACTGTTACCGGATCCATGCTGCCTGTACCGCCATTGGGATCGAATACAAGCTTATATTTCGCGATGGGAAATGCGAGGGCTTTATAGACACATTGAACTTCCGTTGTTGAAGGCTCTAACTTCGTTACCCTATTAAACCGGTCAGCAGCCATTCCGTCGATCTCGTTGATGAAATTTCCGGTAACAGCTTTTGCAGAATCCCTGTGACCCCTTAAAATTGCTGATGTGACATCTTTCCTGATGGTAACTTTAGGAGAATCAATACCACCGAGACCACCATCGACTGTCAATGAGCCGCCCTTGATCTCTACATCTCCGATGCAGGATACTGCAGGACCTGCCCAGTCATCATACATTCTTAACTCAAGACTTCCCGAACCGGTGAAGAACAGATCGGCCCTGGGATTATCGATCTTTAACACATGATCCGAAGAGTTCGCATAGTTACGTGTCTGGTTAACACTGCTATTGCCCTTACGTAAGATCGTCAGATCATCTGCACCGTTATAGTAAATGCATGCGTAAAGACTTGCGTTGTAGTTATATCCCTCTCCTGTGTATTTGTAACCGTCAAGCGTCAGAGTATGAGTCACGGGATCGTAACTCCATTTATTATGCGATAAGTCGTTGCAATTAGTTGAGGTAACCTGTACTCCGCCGATCCAGAGAGGATACTTTTCCTCTTCTGCTGCCGATGCAAGTGCAGCAGGACAAAGTGCTGCCACCAGCAGGCATGTCAAAAGTGCTGCCAAAAGTTTGATTCTGCTCTTCATAAATATGACCCCCTTCGTCATGCGGCACTCCGAGACCCCCACCAATATGACCGCGGGTATTTATGTATTGATTTTAAATGTTTTATGTCACAAACTCAACAACAATTATTTTTTATATGTGCGCGAAAAACATAATCCGCATCTATATAAAAAACCGCCCCGTTTTCGAGAACGGGACGGGATGAAAATCAGGATAAATACCGGTCGTTATTCGGTCTTGCCGGTGAGCATCTCGTACGTTACGCCGTACTTCTTTGCGATGTCTGCAGCATAGGAAGAACCTTCCGGAGGCGCGATCGCGAGCTTGAAAGAACGCTTGCCTCCATCGCTCTTAACGATGAGCGAAGATGCCTTCTTTTTGAAGTCTTTGGAGAAGTCCTCCGCATCGATCCCGAGCTTATGCATGTGGGTGTTATAGATCGTTCTCGCACCCTTTGTAAGAAGCGCCTTTATCGAGTCACATGCGATGTAATAACCTTCTTCAAATGACGTCGTCGAGAATGTCTCGTTCATGAGAATGAGACTGTTGTCCGTCGCATTTTCAAAGATCTCCTTGAATCGGATGCACTCTTCACCGAGACGACCGAGATCCATGGTCTGGTCCTCGTCTGCAGGGAAATGCGTATAGATGCAGTCTGCAGGTGTAAATTCGAAGAAAGCTGCGGGAACATAAACGCCGGCCTGTGCAAGCGCATATAACAGACCGATACCCTGTGTTGCTGTCGTCTTACCGCCTCTGTTGGCACCTGTAAGGATATAGATCGTGTGATCGTCATCGAAGACCAGGTCATTTACTACGAGATCCTTCGGAGTCAGGAGATTCATCGCAAGCTTAAAGTTATAGAATCCCCTTGCATCCATGGATACGTCGCTCTTAGGAACTGCCTTTGGCTTTGTGAGCTTAAAGCCCTTAGCTTCGATCTTTGTAAGGTAGTCTATGAACCTTATGTAGTATACGAATTCCGGGATAACATCGGCAACTTCGCTCAGAGCCATCTCCGAATATTTATCGAGTGTTCTTCTCAGATTCTTTGCCATAACGTCAAGCATTTTGTTCAAAACTGTATCGAACTGCGCGGGGGTGTTGGCAAGTCCGTCGCTGTTAGGAATAGATGCAGTCGTGCTGCCGGAAGCAGAACGCGCCAGAGGATTTGTAGCTTTGATAGCTTCGGTCATGACACCTGCAAAGCCCGGAGCACCGTGCTTCTCGACTACACGGTAATGCATATCACCGTTCCAGTCGGATGTATCTTTGATCTTGTCACCTCCGATTCCGTCAGCAAAGTTGCTTACAATGTTGGACTTCTTAAACGGCTTGTTATTAACGGAAACGATACCCATGCTTACAGCTTCGAGGCGGCTGTTGAGATTCATGCCGATGGTAACACTCTGGATCTCTGAAGTATCTTGGGTGAGCTTCTCAAGGTCCTTTTTGAGCTCGTTGAAATGCGCATCTGCATAGACCTCATCGATGAATGCTCTGTAATCCTTAAGACCCTGTGACTTGATCCTCTCATCGCCCAGACACTCTTTAAGAGCATCAACACATGTAATGTAATCACGGTATGAGTTTAAGCGGTGCATCAGGAACCAGAGGCCTTCGACCTCGTCCTTTGATTTCTTGATAACGCCATACTGCTTATTGAATTCGATCTTCTCGAACAACTCGGAGATCTTCTTCCTGATGTCAGGAAGGTTCTTTAAGTCTTCGAAAACATCCTGTCTGTAATTTGTTACGTCGGGATCCGCTGACAGATGAGATAAGATATTGGAAATTATCGACTGTTCCCTCGGTTCGGAAGATACTTCCTTTGTTATGACATCAAGACCAAGATCATGGAAAGCATCATCTTCGATCTTCGTAAACTCGTATTTTTTTCCTCTCGGATAGAGAAGGCTGAATTTCTTATCACCGATCATAAAGTTACCCCCTGCTAGATTGCGGATGCTAATATTTTAAACAAAACTGATACGAAAAGATATCCGTGTCAAAGCTCAAACTGATCACGAAGATGCATTTCTGTCGGTGCGGATATAATGGTTACTTCTCTGAACTTTGCGTTCTTCTTTTTCTGGTCTGAAATCTTCCTGTATTTCTCGCTCAGTTCCCAAAGTTCATCCAAGTATTTTTGCATGTCTTCGTCTGTAAGCATTAACAGTTTAGTATAAAAACACAAAAGATCACTTTCCAGTTTTTCCAATGTGTCCATGCAACTAACTGACTTCCCGTATTTATAGAAACGTTCATTAAGATTCATTAAATACGGAGAGAAGTATTCATACATAGTTGCCTTTTTAAAAAAGTCCATATTGCCTGTGAGAATACGTTCCCTGCTGCCTCTTACTTTACGTTCCTCTTTAACAATAAGGGCTTCCTGCTCTATCAGGAAATTAATATGTCTGTAAAGCGTCGGCACCGGCACATCCGGCATATGTTCAGCGATATCCTTTGTTGTGGCTTGTTCCGCATTTAAAACATATGCCCATATTCTTAAACGAATCGAGTTTGACAAAACCTTTGAGTAATCCATTTTTAGTCCTTTCATAAAAACTAAAAGATCCGTAACCATTATCTCTTTCGATAATAGTGTCATTCGTGATAATTGTCAATGTAATAATTACCCTTTTCTATCCGCCTGCCACTGATATAATTATTGAAATTTCATTGGGGGAAATAAAAATGGAATACGTAAAACTAACAGAAGACAAACTTGATGAGTTCATCAGGCTCAGGATCAACCAGCTGCGCGAAGAAGGCGCTACTGAAGACATCGATCTGGTTCCTGCATTGAAGGATTACTACAACAGGCATATGGCTGACGGTACATTCGTATCCTGGCTTGCAGTTGACGGAGAGAAGATCATCGGTACGAGCGGAATGTCGTTTGTGGAAAGGCCGCCTTATTTCAGCTGTCCGAGCGGCAAGACAGGTATCCTTTCGAGCATGTATACAGACCCTAATCACAGACGAAGAGGCATTGCAAAGGAACTGCTCTCTAGAGTCGTTGAAGAAGCAAGAAACCACGGATGCGGAAGTGTCCAGATCACTGCATCCGATATGGGCGTGCTTCTTTATACGGATTTCGGATTCGTTAAGAACGGCAATTTCATGCAGTACAAACTCTGATCAGAAATACTTTCGAAAAAATGAAGGACGGGCATCTCAGATGAAAAGATGCCCGTCTTTCTTTATCACAAGGATACCTCTCTCCGAGGTCCTGTGTCCTTTATGAGTCCCGCTTTTCGAATCACCAAAAGCAAGCGGGAAATCTCATACAGGTTACTTCTTGATGTCTGCTCTCCATGTTGCAGGCTTGAATTCCTGTACAAGGGGGAGCAGACGCTTATCGACGTCGATCTTGAAGACAGAGTTGAAGTTGTTGGTTGCGATCATCTGACCTGCGAAACCAACGATAACAACGAGTTCCTGATCGTTGAAGAATTTTCTTAATTGATCGAAGAGTTCATCGGAAACTGATGTGGGATCCTTAACGATGGACTCTGCAAGTTTTGTAAGAGCTGTTTCCTTCTCATCGTAAACGAGGTTTGCGGGATCCAAGCCCAAGCCCTTAACGTCGCTGATGAAGAAGAGAGAGCAGAGCTGGCAGGAGTTCGTTGTTGAGATCTTGTGAGCATAGAGGATAGCATCCTTCTCACCGATTACTTCAACAAGTCTGTTCCAAGATGTGTACCAAGCCATATATGCGTCGTATGTTGCAGCGTCATTGAGAAGGCCCTTCTTCATGTTTGTTACTGCGTTTCTGCCTGCGAGTTCGTCATAGCGCTCCTTCTCTGCGCCTGTTGCCTCGTTCTGTTCAACCAATTTGATTCTAGCCATTTTATGTTTCTCCTTTAGTTAAGTGATTCTTTTATGAGGTGATTCAATTAAAGTGCGATCTTAAGTATGTCAATGATCTTCTGTGCATCTAAGGGGACGTAGTGTCCTACGTTGCCTCCGGCTGTTGCACGTTCAGCCATTGTCTCAAAGTCTTTATCTGTGATTCCGAGTTCGGAAAGTCTTGTCTTAAGTCCTAAGCTCTTGAAAAATCTCTCGAGTTCTTCTGACAGAAGAAGTGCTCTCTCCTTCTCATCGAAATCGTACGGATCTTTGCCGTAAACCCTTGAAGCGAGCAATGCCAATCTCCAGGGCTTGATCTGCGCAATGTACTTCGTCCATGCGACGAAAACAATTGCCATTCCTTCACCGTGTGTGATGTTGTATTGTGCAGACAGTTCATGTTCGATGCGGTGTGATCCCCAGTCAGCTATTCTTCCTGCATCAAGGAAATTGTTGTGTGACACTGATGCGAGCCACTGAATCTCAGCTCTGGCATTGATATCCTTGGGATCTTCGATAAGCCTCTTTGCATTTACAAGCAAAGCTCTTATCGCGCCTTCGATCAGATAGTCCGTTGTATCTGAATTCTTCGCATCGGAGAAATATCTTTCGAGCAAATGGGAAAGCACATCTGCGATGCCTACGTATGTCTGGTATTCGGGAAGATTAACGGTATATCTCGGGTTCATTATCGCGAACTTCGGAATGATCCTGTCATCTTCAAAGCCCTTCTTCCACTCACCATATGAGAGGATCGCTGCATTGGATGTCTCAGATCCTGAAGAGGCTGTTGTAGCGATTACGCCGATTCCCAATACCTTCTCCGGAACTGCGCCTTTTGAGAAGAAGTCCCAGACATCTCCGTCATAGGGGATTCCGATAGCGATTGCTTTGGCGGTGTCGATGGAGCTTCCTCCACCGACAGCCAAAACAAAATCTACTTCGTCGGTCTTACCTTGTTCTACAAGTTTTCTTACAAGTTCAATGCTCGGATTAGGTACCACTTCCCTGCTCTCGGAAAACTTGATGTTTAATTCTTTTACGGCGTCCCTGATAACTTCGTAAATACCGAGTGTCTCAACAAAATCTCCGCTGGTTACTAATAGGAGTGACTTTACGTTGTTCTGTCTAAGGAGCTTTGCAAGACTCTTTTCAGACCCTTCACCGAAGACGATCTTCGCAGGGTTGTAGTACTCAAATCCGATCATGGTTATTGCTCCTTATCAGAAGAGGGGAACGACTGCACCATCGTATGTTTCCTTGATGTACTTGGAAACTTCAGGTCCCTGGAGAACTTCAACGAGCTTCTTGATAGCAGGATCGTTTGCCTTCTCTGCAGATGTTGCGATGATGTTTCCGTATGTCTGTGCTGCAAGTCCGTCATTAGCTTCTACAGCGAGTGCCTGGCTTACGTGGAGGCCGCCTTCGATTGCATAGTTACCGTTGATGACTGCTACGTCTACGTCAGGAAGTGCTGCTACGAGCTGCTCGGGTGCAAGTTCCTTGAACTTGATGTTCTTGGGGTTCTCTATGATATCTTCTACTGTTGCGTTGATTCCTGCGTCATCCTTCAGCTTGATGATGCCTTCCTGTGCGAGGAGCAAAAGTGCTCTTGCTTCGTTTGTTACGTTGTTCGGAACTGCTACTGTTGCGCCGTCCGGAAGGTCCTTGAGGTCCTTTGTCTTGCCTGCGTAGATGCCGAAGGGTTCATAGTGAACTGCGCCTACTGAAACGAGCGTTGAGTTGTTCTCTTTGTTGAACTGCTCGAGGTAAGGAACGTGCTGGAAATAGTTAGCATCAAGGCTTCCCTCGATAACGCCTGTGTTAGGTGTGATGGAATCTTCGAGCTTTACGATCTCAAGTGTGATTCCCTGCTCTGCGAGGATCGGCTTTGCGATCTCTAAGATCTCTGAGTGAGGTGTGATGTTTGCGCCTACCTTGAGGACTACGTTTGTGCTTACGTCTGCGTTAGCTTCGGACTGTGTGTCGCTTCCTGCTGCTGCAGTTGTTGCTGTTGTGCTCTCTGTCTTGCCGCATGCTGCAAAAGATGCTGTAACTGTAAGTAAAAGTGCAGATGCGATTACTCTTTTAAGAATGTTGGCTTTCATGGTTTTTATCTCCTTTTGGATATGATTTATTTTTTGCTTTGATGATTGCTTTCTTGTTCAGGGCCAAGAAAAAGCCCGGGTGTTATATTTAACTCCCGGGCACATGGCATGTTATCTGCGTATCAAAGCATCAACATCGTTTTGCAAGGCGTGAAGCGTCAGAGCTCATCGCCGTGGCCATCTTGTGTGCCCGGGAGCTAAGCATTCGACAACACATCATGCTGTTTACTGTGTTTGTGATCTTATACATTTTTCACGCCTCCTTTCGAGTTGATGGTGTAAGTATATCGGTACTTACCTACTATGTCAATAGGTAATTTGAAAATTTTTAAAATTGCTTTGAAAGCCTTATTTTATTGGGTTAGAAAGGAATTTATTATATGAAGCAGCGAAATATTTTTGAAAAACAGCTCGTTTTTACACCAAATTTATATTATTTCAAAATGGTGTAAAAAACAGGCTGTTTTTTACACCAAAAGCGAAAATAAAAATGGTGTAAAACCTTTTCAAAAAGGCAGCCGACACAAATGGCGGCTGTCTTCATTTTATATCTTCACGTCTTTCTGGTCTTCTTCGACAATCTGATTCCTATCTCCTGAATGAGCATTACCATGATGATGAGCAGTGTGACCGTGGTCCACAAAACATCCTTCTGGTAACGGTAGTAACCGTACTGAAGAGCGATCGCTCCCAGGCCGCCGCCTCCTATTACGCCTGCCATCGCAGAGTATCCGAGAACTGTCGCAACGTTGATCGCGCCGCCCTGAAGAAGCGAAGGTGTCGCTTCGGGAATGATGAAATGTATTATCGTGTATACGGGCGATGCGCCCATGGACGTTGCTGCCTCGATGATGCCCGGATTTACTTCATTTAAGGATGACTCGACCATTCGTGCGACGATCGGGATCGCGCCTACCGTAAGAGGCACGATCGATGCTACCGTGCCGATCGAAGATCCGACTACAAAACGCGTAAACGGAATGAGCAAAACCAGCAGTATCAGGAACGGCAGTGAACGCGTTACGTTGACGATAAATCCGATGACTGCATTTACGATGCGGTTCTCGAGCAGTCTCCCCTTGGATGTTGCATAGAGGATAACGCCCAGAGGCATTCCGACAATATATGAGAACAAAGACGCAAAGAACGTCATCTCAAAGGTCTCAAGGATGCCCGACAGTATTGCCTGTCTTATATATTCACTCATGGTGTTCCACCTCCGTTACGTTAAGTCCGCCCTCTGTGAAGAAGTCGATGATGGTCTTCTGTTCTTCCTTAGATGAAGGGAGTTCGACGATCATCTGTCCATAACCGATACCGCCTACGCTTCTTGTATTTGCGCTTAAGATATTTACCTTAAGACCTGTCTTCTCAACGAGATTTGCGATGAACGGTTCGCTTGAATGTGTACCGTCAAATACGATACGGACTACCCTGCCTGAAGGATCAGAAGGGTCGAAAGGATTGCTCGGGAAGACGAGCTTTTTCGCTGCATTCGACTTAGGATTCGAGAAGACATCCTTCACATCGCCTACTTCCGCGAGATTACCGTCATCGATGATCGCAACGCGGTCGCAGATCTTCTCTACCACAGACATCTCATGCGTGATGATAACTATCGTAAGTTTCCTCTCGAGATTGATCTTCTTGAGAAGATCCAATATCTCTCCCGTGATCTTGGGATCCAATGCGCTCGTGGCCTCATCGCACAAGAGCACCTTGGGGTCTGCCGCAAGCGCTCTTGCGATAGCAACTCTTTGTTTCTGGCCGCCCGAGAGCCTGGCCGGGAAAACATCCTTCTTATCTGAAAGTCCTACGATCTCAAGCATCTGGCGCGCCTTCTCCTTGCGCTCCTTACGCGGTACTCCCGCGATCTTCAGGGGCTGCTCAACGTTAGACAGGACCGTTCTCTGGTTAACGAGATTGAACCCCTGAAAGATCATGGAGATGGAGTGTCTTACTTCGCGGAGCTCACGCGCTTTCAAAGACGCGAGATCCTTATCGTAGAACTTAACGGTGCCTGAAGTTACTTCCTCAAGACGGTTAAGCGTTCTTACCAGCGTTGATTTTCCTGCGCCGCTCATGCCTATGATGCCGAAGATCTCGCCTTCGCGCACTTCAAGGCTTACGTCCTTTAACGCCTCAAATTCCTTGCCGTCGTTCTTATATGTCTTATATACGTTTGTCAGTTCAAAGACGTTGCTCATTGATCGAATAATCCTTTGCTCAAATACCTGTCGCCCCTGTCAGGGAAAACAGTTACTATGTTTCCGCTCTCTATTTCAGATGCGAGTTTAAATGCAGCTGCAAGCGCTGCGCCCGATGAAGATCCTGCAAGGATGCCTTCTTCCTTTGCGAGCCTTCTGCTCATCTCAAATGCTTCATCGTCACTGACTTTAATGACCTTATCCACCAGTGTGATATCCATCGTGTCAGCGATGAAATCATTGCCTATTCCTTCAATGTTGTAATCGAAGTGCTCTCCGCCTCCGATCGTTGATCCGTAAGGATCTGCAAGGACTCCCGTGATATCGGGGTTCTGCTCTTTCAGGTACTTAACAACGCCTGAGAATGTTCCGCCGCTGCCTGCACCAGCTACGAAATAATCGATATTGCCGTCAAGCTGTGAATAGATCTCAGGTCCGGTTGTCTCATAGTGCGCAAGAGGATTTGCAGGATTTCTGAACTGTCTTAAGGAGACTGAGCCATCGATCTGCTTTAAGAGTTCTTCTGCTTTTCTCTCGGCACCTAACATGCCTTCTTCTCTTGATGTGTGAATTATCTCCGCGCCTAAAGCGCGCATCACCTGCTGCTTCTCAATGGAGAATTTCTCAGGTACCGTGAAGATGACTCTGATGCCCTGGTTAAGCGCTGCAACTGCTATTCCTATTCCGGTGTTGCCTGCCGTGGCATCGATTATCGTGCCGCCTTCTTTCAGGATCCCGCGCTTCTTTGCATCGTCGATCATGTAGACGCCTACACGGTCTTTTACGCTTCCTGCGGGGTTCATAAGTTCAAGTTTTGCATAAATATTTACTCCGGGCTTAACGCCCATATGGTTGATCTTAAGGATCGGTGTGTTGCCGATCATGCTTCTGATATCTTCATATACGTTATTCATGGTGATCACCTCTTATTACTTTGCCGAATTCTCGATTGCCTGCTTAAGATCTGCGATGAGATCATCAACATCTTCGATGCCAACAGAGAATCTGATGAGCTCATCTACGATGCCGACCTTGCGTCTGATATCTGCGGGGATCGCAGCATGTGTCATCGAGGCCGGGTGGCATACGAGTGATTCGACGCCGCCCAAGCTCTCTGCAAGAGTAATGAGGTTTAAGTTCTCGAAAAATTTCTTATAGTCGTATTTATCCTTAAGCACAAATGAGATCATCGCGCCTGCTCCGTCAGCCTGCTTCTTCTGCACTTCATAGCCCGGATCGTTTTCGAGGCCCGGATAATAGACCTTGCTAACAAAGCCGCTTTCATTAAGCCATCTTGCGATCTTTCCGGCGTTTGCAACATGCCTGTCCATACGGACGCCAAGGGTCTTGATGCCTCTGATGATAAGGAAACTGTCCCAGGGGGCGAGCACGCCTCCTATCGCATTCTGGAGATAGTAAAGGCGCTCAGCCAGAGCACGGTCATTTACTACTACAAAGCCTGAAATCGTATCTGAGTGTCCGCCGAGATACTTGGTACCACTGTGGATAACGATATCTGCGCCTAACGTAAGAGGACGCTGCAGATAAGGTGTAAGGAAAGTGTTGTCGACGATGACGAGCTTATTGTGCTTCTTTGCGATCTTTGATACTGCTTCGATATCGGTGATCGTGAGAAGCGGGTTCGCGGGAGTCTCAATGTAAATAGCTTTTACGTCATCGTCGATAGCACTTTCAACTGATTCAAGATCAGATGTGTTTACGATCTTGTATGTAATATTGAAGTTCTTGAAAACGTTATCAAGTATGCGGAAAGTACCGCCGTAGATATTGTCTGATACGACGAGCTTGTCGCCGCTCTTGAAAAGTGACAGGACCGTGTTGATCGCAGCAAGGCCTGATGCGAATGCGAGTCCGTGCTTACCGTGCTCTAAGTCAGCGATGAGCTTTTCTAAAGCTGCTCTTGTGGGGTTGCCTGTTCTGGAATATTCCCATCCTCTGTTCTTGCCGATACCGTCCTGCTTATAAGTTGAAGTCTGGTATACGGGAACATTTACCGCACCTGTTATCTCATCGCCGTCGATACCGCCGTGGATAAGGAGTGAATTAAGTTTAAGTTCATTTATATTGCTCATTTTGTTTTTCCTCATTTCGAATTAGTAGATTTTGTTATAAAAAAGCCCGGCGCTGTTGATTAGCTCCGGGCATTTGAGAACACATTAGTCAGTATGATCCATTAACATCGAATCAAATTAAGACAGCAACAGTTCATTGCCCGGTTATATGACATACAACAACACATGCACTTCATTATTACTGTCTCCTTCTGATATAGATTTTGTTTATGGCAGTGATTTTACACCTACTTACCTATTATGTCAATAGGTTTATAAATTTACTTCTTTTCCTGTCTGCTCTCATAGTCCTTGAGCGCTGATTCTATTGCTTCCTGGGCCAGGACTGAGCAATGCATCTTGTAGTCCGGAAGGCCGTCCAAAGCCTCTGCAACAGCCTTGTTGGTGAGCTGTCTTGCCTCCGATACCGGCTTGCCCTTGATGAGCTCTGTTGCCATAGAGCTTGATGCGATAGCACTGCCGCAGCCGAATGTCTCGAACTTAACGTCCTTTACGATATCGTCTTCGATCTTTAAGTACATCTTCATGATGTCACCGCACTTTGCGTTGCCGACTTCACCTATTCCGTTAGCATCCTCAAGTACGCCTACGTTTCTCGGATTCCTGAAATGATCCATTACCTTCTCGCTGTATAATGCCATATTAATGCCTCCTTATAAGATGAAATCTTTCTTGCCTGATACAAGGTCACGCCAAACGGGTGAGAATCCTCTAAGGTATTCGACTACTTCTTTTACTGATTTGATGATGTAATCCGCATCTTCTTCCGTAATGTCTTCACCGAGGCTTAAACGGAGCGAACCGTGAGCTACATCATGAACTCTGCCAATCGCAAGGAGAACGTGGCTGGGATCCAATGACCCAGATGTGCATGCGCTTCCTGAAGATGCTGCGATACCCTTGTCGTCAAGGAGAAGCAATAAAGATTCGCCTTCGATGCCTTCGAAACAATAATTGATATTGGAAGGGACTCTGCTTCCTGCATCACCGTTAAGTGCGGAGTGAGAAATCTCTCCTATGCCCTTAATGATCTTATCTCTAATGGGAGTAAGCTTTGCCTTGTAGGAATCAAGATTTGCAACAGACTCCTTAAGCGCCGTAGCCATTGCTGCGATGCCCGGTACATTCTCGGTACCTGCTCTTCTGTTTCTCTCCTGGGCGCCGCCTTCTATAAGGTTAAATACTTTAATTCCTTTCTTTACATAAAGGAAACCTACGCCCTTAGGGCCATGGAATTTGTGGCCTGATGCAGAGAGCATGTCAATGTTGTCGTCTACGACGTTAACCTTGATATGACCTATTGCCTGGACCGCGTCAGTATGGAATGTAACATTGTTACTTCTGCAGATCTCTCCGATTTCTCTGATCGGCTGGATCGTTCCGATCTCGTTATTAGCGTACATGATCGTAACAAGGCATGTATCCTCGCGGATCGCATCAGCAACCTGAGAAGCGGTAACAAGGCCGTTCGAATGAACGTCGAGATAGGTTACTTCGTAGCCTTCCTTTTCGAGCTTTCTTAAAGTATGAAGCACTGCGTGATGCTCGAAAGCAGTTGAGATGATGTGCTTCTTACCCTTAAGAGCGCCCATCTTTGCTGCAGAAAGGATAGCCTGGTTGTCGGCTTCGCTGCCGCCGGATGTGAATATTATCTCATTAGGCTGGGCGCCGATAGCTTCTGCAACGTCTCTTCTTGCCTGCTCCAAAACTTCCTTGGCCTTCTGGCCGAATTCATAGAGGCTCGAAGGGTTACCAAAGGTATCTTTTAAAAGATCTGTAAGTGTCTGAATGGCCGCGTCACTCATCTTCGTGGTGGCGGCATTATCTGCGTATATCAAGGTGATTCTCCTCTCTTGTACATGTCTTGCGATATGGTAATACCTATTTCCTACTATGTCAATAGGTTTATTGTATTGATTTACCCTGTTACCTACTGTTATAATAGGTGAAAATATCAGGAACGGGGTGTAAGGATATGATCTCAACCAAAGGAAGATACGGTCTGCGCGTAATGATAGACCTGGCCCAGAACGACGACGGCAGTTATATTCCGCTCAAGGATATAGCAGAGCGCCAGGAGATCTCCAAGAAATATCTGGAGATAATCGTAAAGCAGATGGTCGAAGGCGGCCTCATCAAGGGCTTAAGCGGCAAAGGCGGCGGATATAAGCTCGTCAAAAAGCCTGAGAAATATACCGTCGGCGAGATACTCACGCTTCTCGAGGGAACGATCTGTTCCGTAGCATGTCTTGCTGACAAGAATTACGACTGTCCGAGGCGCAAAAAATGCGAGACTCTTCCCATGTGGAAAGAGTTCGACGGTATCGTTCACGATTATCTGTATGGTAAGAAATTAAGCGATCTTCTCTGATCAGACTGTCTCTTCAAGGCTCTTCTTATATGCCCTGTGTACAAGAATAGCACCTATGAGATCAAGCACAAAAAAGAATTCGAAGATGAGGCCCAGAACCATACCGGTTTTTGGGCGTCTTTTATTCTTGATCAGATAGATGATCATGTAGATGATGTCAGGCCAGCTCGACATGAACATATAAGCATATGTAAGGCATACGCCGATGCACATAACGAGCGGGATCGCCCACATTAGGAACGGATTCATCATTCCCAGGAATGACAAAATATAGAGCGTGATGTTTATCAGGAAGAACGGAATGAAGAGTGCCTTGATCAGGATCGTCATACCTGTCTTAGGCTCTTCCTGCTTTGCAGATCCGATGATCGCGAGTACGAATGAAACGAGATCCAATACTAACGCTACAGCCAGCAGGATACCTACAGCCGAGAGACGTGTATTGTCCAGTTCACCCCAGTTCTCTTCCAGAACGAATGCTCCGAAGAGCGGAACCGCTATCAGCATCTGCATCACATAGAGAACAACTGTAGCAACTAAGATCACTATCTTTGCCGCTAACATAAAGTGCGTAGGTTCCTTCTGCGCACTGATTATCTTTCCTGTTTGAACTTCCATGAGCTATCCCTTCTTTAATTCAGTTATCAGCAAAGACAAATCTTCGTCTTTGCCGTTTTCCAGGACGTATTCTACAACATCCTTTTTGGATAATACTTTATCTAAAAGAGGTTTTTCTAAGGTTTTTAAGAGGTCTGTCATCTTTACCTGCGAAGAATTCCTGATGCTCTTAAGAAGCTTGGTATCTTCGAGTTTCCTCTCTGCTTCGCTCTTCGGAAAACCATGTCCGAAGGGCTCTGAGAAAAGCTTTGCAATAGTCTTATCGAGATTCTCCTCACCTGCCCAGGTGTACTCTTCACCCAACGGGAGCGACACTGCATTGCCGTCATTTATCTGCGCAAAAAGATATGCATCCATCGGCGTCGGGATATATCCGCAAAGAACGCCCGGCATGTTATTGCAGGCGAGCATCATGCCCTGTCCTGATGAGCATCCGGTAACGACAAAGTCAACTGCCTTGCTAGATAAAAGAAGACCAACCAGAACGGAGATCTCGATGTAACTGTATTTGATTTCCCCGTCGCCAAAGCAACCGAAGTTTATTACTTCTGCATCAACGGCATATTTCTTAACTGCGTTATATATCAGCTCATTCTTCCCTGATTGGGAACTTGCCTGGATTACTGCTATCTTCAAAACTGTTCAATGCCGTCCTTTAAAAGTTTGATATTTGTGTTATGTCTGGACAGCAGTTCGTGGACATCGCGGATCTGGTTATCACCAATGACACAGATATAATTGCTTTCGTGGTATTCCTTAACGCAGCCTTTAGGCGCGTATAACTTGCCCTCGATTATGTTTCTGTCCGCATCAAGAAAACACAGATATCTTTGGGGCTTCGCAAATTGCGACAGCGTAGACACATAGTTCACATAAGAGATCTCATTTACGTTCCAGAGTTTGAAAGAACTGTCTCTGTTAATGACGACCTCTTCTTTGTCAGTGATCATGACTCCTGCTGCTGCATCGACGAACGGGTGTTCCGCTTTGAATTGTTCTGCAAACTTATCGATGTTTCTCTGCTTTTTTCTGCTTCCTGATACTCCGACAATGATCAGGATGATCGCTGCAGCTACAAAAGCCAGCTTTAAGATCTCGTATGCACCCATAGTAAATTCCCCCATTAACTACTTTGGCAAATCCCGCATAAACAATATGATTATACCATTAAGCCCGTCATTCTATTCACAAAATGACTTTTGATAATGTTAGAATATAAAAGTTGGTTTAAGGCCTGTTTGCATTTATGGGGAAACAGAATCATGGACATACTCTTTTCGCAGGGTTCTTCAAAGAAGACAATAGCATTACCGAAGGAAACAATTAAAGATCTGGCATTGGAAGATATCGTTGCTTACGCGTGTTCCATGAAGGAAGACCGTGAGATCGTAATGAAGATATTCTCACAGATACCTTCCGAACCTGAAGACATAAGATTCAGGAGCAGCATTGTTCAGGACCTGATCGGCAACAAAGAACTGTGCGATAAGATAAGCAACTGCTCCCACGACATTATGGCACTCAAATACTATGGCGGAAGCTATAAGCAGATGAGGCGTAATGAGACCAATCTCTATAACCTTTTGGAAGACATCAGAGAACTGATGGTCTTTACTAACGTAACCGAGAAGCTCGCAACCTGCCTCCATGAACATGAGATCAAATCCGAAGGACTGACAAGACTCCGTGAAGATCTTGATAAGACCGTAAATTCGAAAGACTTCTGCGCATTGAAGAAGGATCTCGAAGACATGAAGAACGATCTGGGCGGTGTGCAGGCAGCCTATGTTGCTGTTAACTTCACGACTGATTTCAATATTGAGAGTGTCGCAGCGATAGAATTCGTTCCCCATAAACTGGTTTCTAAATATGGTGTTATTGAAAGGCTCACCGCAATGAACCTGATCTCACCTTTCGAGACGGGAACCAAGCTCGGAAGAGCTCCTGATCCGCTTCTCCAGGCTATAGCTCCGAAGCTCCAGAAGCACTTAAAGAAGCACTTCAGCGATATACAGAAGACATTCACCAAATATGCTGATTGCGATACCAAAGAGCTCACAGGAATGTATGAAGGCCTGACGTTCTATCTTGCAATGGCCAGATTCGGCAGAAATCTTAAGGACAAGGGGTATGACATCTGCTTCCCTGCCATCGATGAGAAAGTAAGATTCGATATCAAGGGATTATATAATTTAAGGCTTGCGATCGAAGGTGTGCAGGACATCGTAAAAAATGATTTCGCTTTCAAAGAAGACGAGCGTATATTTATCCTCACAGGTCCTAACAGAGGCGGTAAGACGATTATAGAACAGGCCATAGGAATCGCTTCCGTCATGGCTTCACACGGACTGTTCGTTGCTGCGGATTCTTTTACCGGAATGCCTTTCAGGAATATCCTTTCCCACTTCCCGATAGACGAGAATCTTACGATCAATTACGGACGTCTTGGTGAAGAAGCAGTAAGGGTCAAGGACATCGTAAACCAGTCTGATGAAAACACTCTCATTCTTTTCAATGAGACTTATTCGACAAC
This sequence comes from Oscillospiraceae bacterium, assembly GCA_902780785.1. Lineage (GTDB taxonomy): Bacteria > Bacillota > Clostridia > Saccharofermentanales > Saccharofermentanaceae > Saccharofermentans. The sequence goes on from CACZGS010000005.1 coordinate 58,300, forward strand.
ATCATCTTCAGACGGTGTTTACCTTGCCAGGGACCTCATAAGAGTCCTTAAGGAGAAAGGTACTTACGTCATCTTCAACACGCATCTTCACGATCTCGCAAAGGATATTCCCGAGATGAACAAGTGGGACGGCCAGGGCGACATCATCAGCATCATAATGGAACGCAAAGACGATAAGAACACGTTCATGTTAAAGCGTGCCGAACCTGACTGCTGCTCTTATGCAAGGGATATAGCCCTTAAGTACGGCATAACTTACGAGCAGATGAAGAATAAGGAATCTTAATACTTGAGCAGATGTTCAAGAACGATTTCCTTGATCATATCTGAATTGTCGATGATGTATTTTTCCAGTCTTGCTCTGTCGTATTTGACATCAGGCGGTTCACGCTTTTCTGTCTCACCGGGAGCAGTTGTGGATTCCATTTCCACATAACAGCTCTCGACGGAAAGCTCTGCAAAGATAATGATATTGTCCTTAAGATAGACCATCTCATAGACCACCGCGTCATCAACATACGGATCATAGGATTTGAAATATCCGTCACAGCTCTCAAACCCGGAATCGTATCCTTTATATTGCTCATACAGTTTTCTGTATGCGTTTTCGGCTTCGGAAGAACTGTCGAAAACTTCGAAATGCAGATAATCGATCGGATCTTCCAGATCCTGTATCCTGACGATTCTCAGATACTCCGTGCCGTCTTCCTTTTTCATTTTTGCAATATTCCACCTGTCGATGAGATTCCGGTTCTCACCGCAGGCCAGGATATATTCTGAAACGTATTTCTTCTCATGGACTGTTTCCGGGCTCTGAGATTTCCGGCCATCCGCAGAGAAAAACGGTTGCAACACAACTATTGCCAAAACGATCAGCGAGACGATGCTGACACAGATCCCAATGATCATAGCCGTTCTTATCTTTCTGTTGCTCTTTACCATGTTCTCCTCCCTGATCCCGGAAACTTTATCTTATATACACTTTGACAATGTAAAATGTTGCAAAAATACCGCAAAAACAATTCCTTCCGATGTTAGTATTATCCGGTAGACATCTATTTTCGGGGATTGTAGGAGAAAGTAATATGAATAAGAATGCTGTCAGAATTGTGTCAGCTCTGCTGGCAATTTCAATGACGCTGCCGGTCGCGGCATGCAACAAAAAGAAATCGGAGAAAAGAAGTGGTAAGAAGATCACTGCTGACACGCCGTGGTTTGACTGCAGTTCTTTCGCCGTCGAACCGCCGGTCGACAGATCAAGGAATCTGATGGTTCTTGAGCAGTCAATTCTCGATTATGATGCGGAGAGACTACTGGTACGTACCAACGGGCGTTATGAAATTCCCGTAAACGAAGCTGATCTCATCAGTTGGAACAGTCATGATTATGACATTGATACCTTAACGATTATTGACCGCGGGACTAACGAGCCTGTTCGTAATATCGATCTTCGTGAAGGTCTGGGAAGCACCGACTCTATTGAGAGAGTCTCTGTTTCCAATGGAAATATAGAGATTGTTTTTACACGCACCGTAGAAACTGAACCTGATTGTTTTGAATCAACCTCTTATATGAAGACTATCAATACTGACAGCGGTGCCGAAGTCAGTGTAACGGAAAACGTTCCTGATTTTGAATCTGATATCTTAAAGTATAAATTGGGAACCTATTACATAGAGGCTAAATTCTTCTTTGTCGAGATCACGGAGACTTCCGGTTATTATCTCAGTGTAACTGCGCCTGATGGTAATACTAATGTCGTTGAACTTAAAGAAGACAGGCACTACATAGACTACATTAACTTTATAGTTCTCGAGAATGAATCCACCGCGCTCATCAGCGCAACGACTGATTCAGAATTAAGCTTTTATAAACTCGATCTAAGATCACTCACTATAACAAGAGCCGATTCAAAGGATTACATCTGGATATTTGAAAACACGCATACATTAGAATTGGTCGGTTCTGACGGCAGTTTTTACTGCGGTACAAAGACCGGTATCTATAAGGTCAACTTTGCGGCAAAAAGATTGGATGAACTCTTCAATTACAACAACTGCGGAATCAATAGGGATCTGTTCGCTGATCTGAACTTGATCGATGTTAATGGAGACAGTTTTGTTTATGTACTGCGTCCTGGTGCATTCGGACAGTTTAACGATGATCCTGTGCTTAAGAGCATCGAAGTGTTCCGGTTTACAAAGTCCGGCAAGAATCCTCATGAAGGCAAGACCGTCTTGGAATTATATGCCGGAAGTAATTATATCTCTCAGTACGTAGGTGATGTTGTTGCAGAATTCAACGATACAAACGGAAAATACTTTATCGAGTACACATACCGTTACGATCAGTCTGAAGCAGAAGCAATGGAAGCAACAAGCATGGACGAGAGCACCATGGCCAGGCTTAATATCAATACCAGACAAAGCTCACAGCTTGCTGCAGATATCGTAAACGGTGACGGTCCGGACATTCTTATTAACACGGCATACCTTAATCAGCTTAACGGCGGCAAGTATCTTGCTGATCTGACACCGTATATCGGAACTTTGGATCAGTCTAAGTATTTCACAAATGTCCTCGATGCTTTTAAAGTTGACGGAAAACTCTATAATCTGCCTATTGATTTCGCCATAAACGGCATCCAGACAAAACATGATTTCAATGTTTCATCGGGAATAGGTTTTACAACTGCCGAATATGAGAAATTCTTAAACGAAAAACTTAACGGTAATGATGTCCTTGTCAATGGCCAGGTATTCTACTTTGCCATGCTCTTCAACGCCATGCACGATAAGTTCATCGTTAACGGCAATGCTGATTTCACATGTCCCGAGTTTGCCGAACTTGCAAGATTCGTTAATGACAATGTACATCAGAGATCTGTTGAGGAAAATGACTTAACTGAAGATGAGCTCATTGAGATCGGAACAAACTACACTACCTGCTATGGTCCTAAAGACTATCTCTATTATTCCGTTTTATTCGGAAATGCAAACCGTTTCCTCGGTATACCGTCAACAGATGGCCGCGGTCCTTCGGTTTCCGCTAATACTTCAGTTGCAGTTTCCGCCAATGCCCTGGATGTTGAAGCGTGCGGTGAATTTGTAAAGCTCTTCATGAGCGTTGAGATGCAGGATAAGATAGCAACAGACGGACATTTCGTACTTAGCCGCGAAGCATTCAAGAAATCAGCTGCCGCAGCACTCGAATATACTAACAGTGAGAGGTTTTATTACGCTAATAACGATCAGTTCTATGATGCATACCGTATAACTGTACCCGACAAAAGCATTGATGACCTCGAAAAAATTATCCTGAGCTGCTCTTATAACGATTCCGCAGATTCTGAGATAAGCATTATCCTGATCGAAGAGATGCCTGCATATTTCTTAGGCCAAAAAGATCTGGACTCGGTAATAAAGGTAGCCCAGAACAGAGTTCAAAAAGTTTTGGACGAACGTAAATAATCAGACAAAATAATATTATAATAACCCCATGTACTTCAGCCGGATCAGCCGGCAAGAATAACCGTACAGGGGTTATTTTTTCGCTCTCCTCAAAAATGGATATTGACACTTATGGTAATTTGTACCATAATACAAGTGGTACAGATAACCATTAAGGAGGAGCGCCATGAAAAACAATAAGAGATCAACAAAAGACGAGATCGATTTCCTTAAGACGTACGATGCTTCCAAATACGAGCGTCCTTCGGTCACGGCAGATATCGTGGTTCTCACATTGGATTCATCAGATGAGCTCTCGATCCTCCTGATAAAGCGTGGTGAATATCCGTTCAAAGGCTGTTGGGCAATCCCCGGAGGATTTCTTCAGGCAGGAAAAGAATCGATCGATGAAGCCGCTGCGAGAGAATTAAAGTCAGAGACCAACATCGACAATGTATATCTTAAGCAGCTCTACACTTTCGGAAATCCCGGAAGAGATCCCAGAACCACAGTCATATCCGTCGCCTACACCGCACTCGTTCCGAAGCACATGCTTGACATCAAGGCAGGCGACGATGCGCAGGACGCAAGGCTCTTTAAGATCAAATACGATGTGAACGGAATAGTCTTTACCAATGATGGATTGACCATAACCGAGAGCGATCTGGCATTCGACCATAACGAGATAATCAGGATGGCAATAACCAGATTAAGGAACAGGATCGATTACGAAGATGATGCATTTAGTCTCTTGAAGAACAAGAACGAATTCACCATCTCAGAACTTAAGAGAATACATGAGACTATCAAGAACAGGTCATTGGACCTTCCGAATTTCAGAAAGACTTTCTTAAGAGATTACGTCTCATCAGGCAAAGTCAAAGATCTCGGAAAGACCGTAGTCTCAAAAGGAAAACCGGCGAGGCTTTACACACTTATCGAGGAATAGAAGATGGGTAAGATACACGGATTTTACGGCGGAAAGTTCATGCCGATGCATAAGGGCCACCTTTACTGCATTGATACAGCGGCTAGAATGTGCGACGACGTTGTGGTCATCATGTTCATCAACGGCGACGACGAGCTTAAGATTCTGAAGACCAACCACGATGAGATGCTCACAGTAAAATCACGTATCGCGCAGCTTGAAAAGGTGTGTGCCCTCTACCCTAACGTTGAGTTTCACATAATAGACGATAATCCCTTACGAGGTCCTGACGGAGAGGAAGACTGGGATAAGGAGACACCTCTTGTAAGACAATATGTACCGCACATGGATTACGTTTACTCAAGTGAGCCGCAGTACGGTGAATATTTCTCAAGAGCATATCCTGAAGCAACACACATCATAGTGGATGCAGAACGGAAGACTTACCCCATCAGTGGGACAATGATAAGGGCAATGGAATTATTGGAGGATAGACAGAAATGGATGGTATAACAGCAAACGTAAAAGAAAAAGAAGCGAACTTATTCGTAAAGATCGGCAGGGCTTTTAAGAGTCTTAAGTGGTACGAGATACTGATGTGCGTAATAATGCTCGGCATCTCCATCTACTACGCAATAGAGCCTCAGGAAGGTACACCGCAGTGGCTTGCGATAATCAACTTTATATCCGGTTTGTGCGGCATAATGTGCATCTTCTTCTGCGCAAAGGCCAACAGAATGAACTTCCCCTTCGCAATGGTCAACACGATCGTTTTCGCGATCTACTTAGGATACTTCGGAATATGGGCAACATTCTGGCTCGAAGTTATCGTATACACACCCTTGAACATCTACAGCTGGATCAACTGGTATAAGCACAAGGATGAAGACGATAAGCTCCTTGCCAAATCCAAAGTACTCAAGTGGTGGCAGCACCTGATCGTTGCAGCATCTATCATCGCGCTGACTGTCCTGGTCTACTACGCACTGAGCTTCCTGGCAGGCGACACATGGATGAAGTTCGCTACAAAGTACGGCTGGAACGTCACAGCCATGAAGTGGATCGACGCAGCTATCTTCGCGATCGGCATCGTCGCAAGCCTTCTTGAAGCATTCAGATACAAAGCACAATACGGCTGGTGGATCGTAACTGATATAATCGCAGTAGCACAGTATGTCTTAAAGGGCGATCCGGTCTACGTCACAAAGAAAGCAATCTATCTCATTGAAGCCTTTGTAGGCATCAGGAACTGGGGCAAGCTCGCAAAGAAGAACGTTAAGAACGAATAGGCGTTATCAATTTAATAATTCGAAAAAAGAACAGGAGGCAGAATATGGAAAACGATGAAAAGAGAGCTTTGGAACTGTTGGAGAAGCACGCACAAAAGCAGATCAACGATACTGAATTCTTAAAAGAATTCGGAAAGACAAAAGTATGGTATTCCACTCCGTTCGGTGACCACAGGGACGGCGGCCAGAGATTATTCCTTATTCCGGGTCCTGATAAAACCGGATATCTTCCGGTATTCTCTACGGAAGAACGCGCAATAGAATTCTTCGAAAAGGCCGGACGTGCAGGATATATGCGTATCAATTCTGATTTCCACAGCGTGTTGGAAACAACAAGCAAGGTGAACAAAGGGAATATTCCCGTAAAGATGGGCATTATTGTAGATCCGGGCTACTATGGAATAACAGTAGATGTAGCAAATCTGGATGTCGTCATCGATATGACGAGCTGACAGAAAAGCATTAATAATTGTGGATGACGACTCTTTCGCGACTGCAGCATAAAAATCAGACTATCTGATGAAAAAATAAGATATCCCGCACATCAAGTGCGGGATACTTTTTCAGCTTACAGTTTTATCAACGCGCGTTCCCAGGAAGTTAAAGCTGGCCAATTGGTCGTATCAAATTCCTGCCTTATCGCCCGCCTTATCTCATCGATCTTTGCCCTGCACTCTTCTGTCAGGCCATCCGGTTTCTGCTCAGTCATAGTAAACAGCATCATATATTCATAAGTTAAGACTCTGTCATTTGCGGATGAATAAAGAGCGCCTTTATCAAGAAAATAATCCATATTGGTTTTTCCCTCATAGTCATACAGTTTATTAAGATCTCCGTATTCAAGATATTTAAAACCTTTGTAGTTTTTGGACGTCCAGTCACTCTCAGTCACAGCAGGCTTTTCGTAATACCTGTTTTTCAATGCCATTACGCTCTCTGTTGCACGCCAGATATCACAGACCAGCTGAGCTTCAGCAGCAGAGACCTCGCCCTGAAACTGCACAAGGATTTTTTCAGCACCGGGGTAACCAACTACATTATAGAAATCCAAGTCTTCATAACTCACATTCACATAAAACAGAAGATAACTTTTACCGTTCGAATAATAATACCTTGGCAAATCTTGATCGAGAGGTCCGGAATAAAGGCAGATGACAATGCCATCGTAAAACTCAAACAACAGCTGATCGAAATAGTCCTTAGGATAATACGAAAGGACTCTGGAGATTTTATTCAACGTGTTGGTGATATCTTCCGGATTACTGGCTGTAAACTTTTCATAAGGCATAACATCTTCCGGCTTCAGATCATCAAACCAAAAATACACGCCATGTTTGTTGCCCAGAGTTTCGGCCTGTTTATATTGAATAGTCAATTCGGGATTCTTGCCCACTACCTTCTGATTATGAGCTTCAGAGTTGTCGTTATATAATTTGCTGACTACTGCATCAGCCTCTACTTTGGAAAGTTTTTCCTGGCTTTTGAGCTTTTTGGGTGCCCAGGATTTTACTAATTCGACTCCTTTAACTGATTTCTTTTCAAAATCGTAATCAAAGATTGCAGAAGATAAAACTATCCTGTCCTTTTTATCAAATGTATAGTACATAGTTACAAGTTTAAGTTCACCGTCGTAAAAGAAAGGATATGGTTTTACCAGGAACTCAATATCCTGATTTCCGGCTTTCTTTCTGGCCGCCTTAAGCAATGACTTTGTTTCTTTATTAGATTCCTTGGTAACCTTGGTTATAAAGTCCTTGTAATCAGTAGGTATTTCATTTATGTTTTTCTTATCCATACCGGCTATGATCCTGCAGAATTTTGCATCCTTCTCGTAGTCAGGCCCGATTTTCTGCGTATACAATCTGATCAGGACTTCTCTCGGATCAATATACATGGAACGGTCATACATTCCATCTTCAGTGCTTGTTGTTCTTAATACACGGATTATATCTTCATCGCTGAACCCATTCTCCCTCAGTAAATAACAGAACTTAACGCCCGTATCATGACTGAAATACATGTCATCTACAGTTTCTTTACCAAATAAGTATTCCAACCCAACTAGAAACTCTACTGCAGCAGGATTCTCGTCCATACCCGATTTGCTAAAGTATTCTGTCTTATATTTTTCAGCACCCCCCTCAACAAAATAAGTAACATCAGAAGCGTAGTAATAGTCAAAATCTTCGAACTGACACCAAACTGATTCCGGATAACACTTAAACGAGCGGTCCTTCATCATGAAAACATCGCCTACTTCTCCATCAATCGCGGCATCAATGAAATGCATGAGTTCGTGATATATGACCAGGTCATTGTATTGTTCTCCCCAGTCTTCTAAATTATCCGCGTTAAGATTTACGTAATCTCTGAAAAGTGCTCCCGCATACTCATCAGAACGGACTGTATATATTCCCAGAGAACCTAGCTTTCCTATGAAATAGTCTTCTTTTCCGCTCTTAATATGATCGGCAACAACGGGGAAAAACTTGTACAGATAATTCCTGTATTCCAGAATTCCTGCATTAGACATTACGGCTTCAGAATACCTGAGGAAGAACGCATACTTTCCTCTAAGATCTTCTTTGGACAGACCTGCTTCTTCAGCTATCCTCAGGGCTTCAGGTTCGGCTTCACTGTCAGACAAAGGAGCCGGCGTCGGAGACGGAACAGGCGTTACTGTAGCGGCCGGCAAAGTATTGGCCGTGCTCGCAACAGGTTCGGACTCTGTTTGATCTACACCTGATTCTTCTTTTTCCGGGAAAACTCCCTGGCATCCGCTCAATGCGAGCGATCCAAACAGGATTGCGGCAGCCAGAGTAAAACACTGCAATTTAAGATAAGCGTTCCTGATCATTTTTTGTCCCCCAACAATAAGATCACTTACACGAAAACTGTTCAGATAATTTAATTATATATATAAATTCTTACAGGTGAAGAACAAAATACAACGCCAGAAGTATAGCAAGGAAGATGATGTTTACGACAGTGAACGCACCAACGTAACTGATGCTCTTTTCTTTTGCTTTGGGGAGCGCAGCATGGAACTTATATGTGATAAGGCTTGCCATGCTCGCGATGAGTGTTCCCAAACCGCCTAAGTTGGTACCGATGACAAGCGCATCAGCGTTTTTCGTAAATACCGATAACAGAATAGCTGCGGGAACATTGCTTATTACCTGTGAAGAAGCGATCGCAGTGATCGTAGGAGACTTCTCGACGATCTTGGATATAGTCTCATAAACAATATCGATCCTGCCCATGTTACCTACGAAGACGAAGAAGAAAACGAATGTGATAAGGAGCGTGTAATCAACGCCCTTGAATGCTTTCCTGTCCATTATGAGCATCGCAATGATCATGATTCCGAGGACAATATAGTATTCGACAACTCTTAATACGACCAGAAGGCTTGCGATAAAAAGCAGGATGCAGATAGCGAGCTTGATACCGGAGATCTTCTTTTGTTCCTTCTCCTTCTCATGCTGCACCTTCATATCCTTGCAGAGGATGAATACTGCGATGGTAACGAGCACCAGTGAGCACAGAGAATAAGGCAGTACGAGCAATAAAAAGTGACCTATCTCCATATTGTAATACGTATAAAGATAGATGTTCTGAGGGTTGCCGATAGGCGTCTGCATGCTTCCCAGGTTCGTCGCGACAGTCATTAAGATCAATGTGAATGTCAGAGTCTTCCTGTCTTCAAATGATCTCATCAGCGCGATCGCGAAAGGAACGAGCGTAACAAGCGTTACGTCATTTGTAAGGATCATTCCAAGGAAGAATGAGAGCCATACGAGGATCAGCGATACGAGTCTTGATGAATGGACTTTGGATAACAGTTTATTTGTAAGCTTGTCGAAGACGCCGAGTATAACAAGTTCGGATACGACGATCATCATGCAGAAGAGGATCGAGAGTACCCTGAAATCAACGTAGCCGATATATTCCATATCCGGATGCACAAAGAAACAGGATACTATTGCAAGTATCCCTGAGATGAATAAGACCGGATCTTTCTTGATTCTTTCTAACATAGCGACACGATTGTACACCTTATAGCATTAGATGTCGCTTATTTTATATGACAATCTGATATAAAAATCGCCCACTGTTTGTGGGCGATTTTTATAATGGGTTTAACTGTTGTACTTCTCTTCGAACTCCCCTATCGGCACGGGTCTGCTGAAATAGTATCCCTGAACCGTCTCGCAGCCGAGTTCTTTGAGCCTTCTTACCTGGGCCTCATTCTCAGCGCCTTCAGCAAGAGTAATGAATCCGAGTTCCTTTGCGAGCGTGATGATGTGACTGATTACGATAACATCGTCCTTCTGCTCCTTTTCGACACCGAGCTTATCGACAAAGCTCTTGTCGATCTTCAGCGTGTCAAGCGGCATCTCGGTAAGGAGCGACAGTGATGAATATCCTGTACCGAAATCGTCCATCGATATCTGGAAGCCCCTCTCACGAAGCTCTTCAAGGATCCCGATCATGTGGTCCATGTCTTCATATGTGGCGCTCTCTGTAAGTTCAAACTCGATATACTGATGATCCACATGATATCTGTCTACGATCGATACCAGATGCTCTATGAGATTCTCAAAGTAGAACCTGCTTCTTGAGAGGTTAACTGATACCGTATAGAGCTTCCTGCCTTCATGCTTCCATCTGGCTAAAGTCTCGCAAGCTTTCGTCAAGACCAGATCGTCGATCTTGCCTATGGATCCGTCCTTTTCGAAGAACGGCACGAACTTCGAAGGCGCTAAGAACTCCTTCTTTCCGTAGTTCCACCTTATGAGGGCCTCTATGCCCTTTAGCTCGGTCGAATCGCCCGTAATGTCGAACTTCGGCTGGAAGAAGACAATGAACTCATTATTTTCGATCGCCCTGTCGATCGAAGCCTTGATGTAGTTGCCCCATGAGATGTCGTCATGCATCTTGTCGGTAAAGAAGATGATCTCCGTCTTATTCATGTTCTGGCCAATCGACTGGGCGAGCTTGGCGGCATCAGCAACACGGTTGCCGTTAAGGATCGTTCTCTGCATCGGAACAACGCCGCACCTGTAGTAGATCTTGTAGTTCGGATCACCCTCCAGATGTGACAGGTCTTCGAAAAACTTCTCCAGCACCTCCACCATTTCCTGCTCCGGCATGTCGTGGATCATCATGGCGAAGTTGTCGTTGTGGCATCTGGCACTTGCATAGACAAAATCGGCTTCATTCATCGCTTTAACAATGTTACAAAGCACTTTATTTGCGGCAATATGGCCATATACCTCATTTATGACCCTGAATTCCTTTATGTCGAAATGAACGAACGCATAATCGTTGATACCGTAGTCCATCGGCATCTCGAGGAAGGCTTCAAGGTGGTTCCAGTTATAGTGCTGGGTGATCGGATCGAAGAATGACTGCCTGTAGAGAGTCTTCTTCTTTAACGCGTCCATGTCGTCGTTGATGATCGCTGCAGCGCGGTCGATGTCGACCTTCCATTCGTAAAGGATCCTCTCCTTCTTCTCGCTCCTGAAGATACCTATAACCTGGGTCTCTTCCTTGATCGAGAGATCGGTATAGGATCTGTGGGCGTCGTCATCTAATGCGATCTTCTCGAAGATCTCCCTGATCGCATCCTTGTCGGTCTTAACGCCGCTGTCGACTTCGACTGAATAGAAGAACGTACCTTCCAGTTCGGTAACCTTGAGATCTCTCGGATAATCGACTCTGTCATCACCGATCCTGTATTCGATGCCGATGACAAATCCTCCGAGCTTCTTCACATAGAAGACGCCTACATGATCGTAGGTACCGAAGGCATTCTCATACTTGCCGATCTTGTCCGGAATGATACCCGCGCGGAATTCTTCGATCTCTTCAGGTGAAGCTTCGTAATAGTACAAAAGTCTGTACGGCTTATAGAGCTGGTTGAGCTTATTTACGAACATAATAAATCCCCCCTATCCCTTAAGGAATTACTACCCTTTTATTATATCAGACGGAGAGTTGAGATTGTCTAAGAATCCCTTGATATATAAGATCAGCCGAGGATCTTTGCGGAAAGCTCTCTGAAGCTTTCTACAAAGGCATCGTGATTAGCCATTACGAAGTCTGTGTTCTGATCTCTCGAAGCTTCCTCAAGCGCCTTTGCCTGTGCGGACAGATCGTCGGCACCTATGGTCTTTGAAGAGCTCTTAAGGGAATGGGCCAGGATCTCATAATTCTTGAGGTCATTGTTTTCGAGGAATGAAGAGAGCTCGGAACACTTGTCAGGCGCGCTCTTCGCATAATCTGAGAGGAGCTCCAAATAGAAGTCTTCATCGTTACATGTATACATAAGGCCTGCATCAACGTTAAGCCCTAATTCACGTAATTTATCGAGCGATACAGTACTCTTCTTCTCTTCTGCCTCCGGAGCCTTGTCACCTACAGCTTCTGAAGGCAGATATTTCTTAAGGGCCTTCTCAAGTTCCTGCAAGGTGATCGGCTTGGAAAGATAACCGTCGAAGCCCGCGCTTAAATACTGCTTCTCAGCGCCTACGACAGCATTTGCGGTAAGTGCGATAACCACGGCACCGTTAATGAGGCCGTCGTCATTCAACACCTTAAGCGTCTCGATACCGTCCATCCGGGGCATCATGTGATCGAGGAAAACAATGTCGAACCTGTTCTTCTTCATAAGTTCGATCGTCTCAGCACCTGAGGAACAAGTAACTGGAACAATTCCGAAGATCTTCAGGAAGTTCTCTGCTACCTTAAGGTTCATGTTATTGTCATCGGTAACGAGGATCTTTGCTTCAGGCGCATAAAGGTGAACTTCCTCGCCGTGGCTTGATACAGACTTTCTCTTTCCGTCGAACTTTCCGACAGGCTGAGCATCTACTACGCGGAGCTTTAGATCGAATCCGAATGTCGAACCTATCGCATACTGGCTCTCGACATCTAATTTGCTGTTCATCATGGCAAGAAGCTTGCACACGATCGAGATGCCGAGACCGGTTCCTTCGATGTGGCGGTTGCGCTTCTCTTCGATGCGCTTGAAGGACTCGAAAAGCTTATTCAGATCTTCATCCTTGATACCTATTCCCGTGTCTATAACGTCAAAGCGGATCTTGGCATCGTCACCTGTCATGCCGTTGTTCTTAACGCGCAGCGTGACACTGCCGCTCTCCGTATACTTAACTGCATTTGTAAGAAGATTCATTACGATCTGTGAGATCCTCACGTCATCACCATAAAGACGTGAAGGAATGGATTCATCGACTTCAACGTTGAATTCCAGACCCTTCAGGCGCGCACGCTCGCTGATCGTATTTACAAGATTGTTTATGAGCTCAGCAACATCGAATTCGACAGGAACCAGAGTCATCTTGCCGTCTTCGATCTTGGAGAAATCCAGGATGTTATTGATGATCGAAAGAAGAGTATTACCGGCGCTCTTAATGTTGGATGAATACTCTAATATCTGGTCGTCTTTTGACTCTCTTAGGATCATCTCATTCATGCCGAGCACGGCGTTGATAGGAGTCCTGATCTCGTGGGACATGTCGGCCAGGAAGTCGCTCTTTGCCTTGTTCGCGCTGTCGGCAGCCTTCTTCTCGAGCATCAGGAGCTTTGCTTCATATTCCCTCTTCTGCTCGTTAGCCTTCATCTCCTCCATGCGCTTGGTTACCTTGCTCTCGTGCCTGTAGCCCATGATGTAGAAGACAGATATCAATGCGAACACAAGAAGTCCCGTGAATACACTTACAGCAAGAACCCTCCAGGTATTCTTCAGGAGAGCGCTCTTCTCGACAACTATAACAAGATGCCACTGGTGGAGGACTTCATTTACGAAGACGGTACACTTCTTTCCGTCAACGACCATCTCGAAATCGCTCTTATCGGTGCTCATCACCTTCTCAAAGAATTCTTTCTTATCAGGTTCCTCACTGTAGTTCTTACCTTTCTCATTGGCGTCTTTGTGTGCGATGACTGTGCCGTCGTAGTTCAGGATACAGCCGTATCCGTTGCCGGAGATATTGATCCCTTCCACGGTCTCCTGCACGCCTGAGAGAGTAAGATCCAGGCCCAATACGTCATCTGTATTGGAAAGAGCCTTACAGACCGAGATGATGACATTTCCTGTCTGCGCATCGACATAAGGATTTACGACAAGAGGTTCTCCTCCTGCAGCCTTGGCATCCTTATACCAGTCTCTTGCTGTAGGATCGTAATCTGCCGGCGGTACCCAGCCGACGCCGTCGACATAGCGGCCGTTAATGTATCCGTATAATCCCGTGTAGCTGTCGTCAAACTGGGATGCTGTATTTGCAGACTCACGTGTTATGTATTCGACGATCTCTTCGTAGGTGGCACCTTTGGCGACCATGTGGTCAACGGTATCTGCAGCCACCCAGAGGACTGATCTGGCAGTCTCAAGGTAATTCTCGATATCGGCGGTTACGGCAGCCGCCTTGTCATTTGCTATCTCATACGTATGCGAATAAGACGACTGATACATGAGCCCTGTCGTGTATGTTACGAGCAAAGCCATGAGAATAAAGGTCGCTGTAAGCGTCAGCGATAGCGTCTTCCTGTTGTTGCGCATAAAACCCTCAATATAATTTGACTGCCGAGACAATATTATTATAAAACAAGAATTCTTAAACGGCACAAATACACAAAAGAGTTTTTTCGTCCGGTGATACAATAAGGGCATCTATAAGAAAGCGCCGTTAACGATGACTACCTTCACGCATTTCTGTCCAGAGCATCTCGGAATGCTCTTATTCATTGCGATAGCGGTAATCTCAGGGCTTCTTCTGATCAGAAGGAGCAGCGAAAAGAATGCTTTAAGGACTGCGTTCATCCTCTCCGTCGCGACGCTAATTGGCGAACTTACCCAGGACATACTGCTCTTAAATGAGGGATACGACATACTGAATATCCTGCCTCTCCACCTCTGCAATATCGGAATATTCGTAAACCTCCTGGCTTCAATAACACCCGGCAAGTTAAGGTCTTTCTTTGCCGAAGTCTCGCTCGTTCTGATATTACCGGGTTCTTTAGGAGCACTGCTGTTCCCTGACTGGACCTACAGACCCTTCTGGTCCGCAATCTCCATGCTGTGCTTTTTTACACACACGCTTATCGTCTTCGTACCGCTTTTGTTCTTCGTAAGGAATATTGCCCGCGTAAATTTCAAGCACTTCTGGTATCCATACCTGTTCTTAGCGCTCGTCACACCTCCGGTATATTTCCTTGACCGAAAGTACGGCCTGAACTATTTCTTCCTCATGTATCCTTCGGAAGACTCACCGCTCAAATGGATATTCAATATCACAGGCGAGAAGTTTTATCTGGCAGGACTGGTTCTCCTTGTCACCCTGATGCTCCTGGTCTCGTATTCAGTCTGTATCGCGGTCAGAAAGATATTCAAAAAATAAGGGCCGCCCTTTTTGGGGACAGCCCATAAAAAAACAGATTCGAAGATTATCTGAACGAGACCTTAGTCCACTCCTTATCGAGCAGTTCATTCTTATCTTTCGAAGCATCTTTCTTGGCCTGATCGAACTTCTCTTCAGCTTCCTTGTCTTTGTAGGATGCGACATTGGATCTGATCTTTCCGTCTTCACCGTCGAAAAATTCGATCTCCGTTGTGCCGTCATCTTTTGTCTCGTACTCTATCGTACAGATGATATCCATGCACTTTTTACTGCCGTTGTAGTTGTAAAGAGATGCACCATGGAAGCTCGCACCGCTCGAACCTGTCTCATAAAAACTCGTGCCGCCAAGATATGTCAGTTCAGATCTCTCCCATCCTGCTGCAAGGATCTTATACTTGCCGTTAACATACGTTACGACGCCAAAGACATTAATGCGTGTCTCGTCCTGATCCTTAACTTTCTCGCCGATAAAGAGCTCGTCGGTTCCGTCCTTATCCATGTCGTAAAGAACGTAAGAAAATGAGTCTCCCCAGATGCCTGCGACAGTGATCCCGACAGCATCTCCGGGAACGTTCGCCGGATCTATGGCAGGGCCATAGTACCAGGCATCCTTGGGTTCATTAACGGCAGTCTTAAAGCCGTTGATAAACCCTGTGTAAAGCTCATCAGCCGGAACCGTGAAATCATCTGACGGATCCACAAAAGTATCAGGATCCTCTGTAGTCATGATCGTTGCAGGCGCCGGCTTGCTTGTATCTGCCGCGACATTTTTCTGTTCCTGATCATTGCATGCCGCAAGTGAAGCTGCGGCTGCCAGAAGCAGCGCTGCAAAAGCGCTCTTTGTGTAAATGGAATCTTTCATTTATAGCCACCTCATAATGCGTATTCGTGCCTCCCCACAAGACACTGAAAATCATTATGCGCGACATGAAGACTAATACAATTTTGAACATAGGCATTCTATGAGCAAAACTGTATTAATCGGAATTATGCCGTAAAACTGATCTAATTGAACCTGATGACGCGGTCTAATATTCCCTTCATCTTGCCGATCGCAATACCGTAGTTAGTCATCGGAATACCCTGTTCTCTTGCCTTACGGTAACGGCTGTTGACTTCCGTCTCACCGAGCATGCAGGCACCGCAGTGAATGATCAGATCGTACTCACTGAGGTCTTTGGGGAACTCAAGTCCGGATGTAAATTTGAATTCAAAATCAACACCGGTATATTCCCTGATCCAGCCGGGAAGCTTTACCGTTCCGATGTCTTCGCACTGGCGGTGATGAGTGCATCCTTCGCTTATCAGGATCTTTGCGCCGTTCTGGAGTTTATCCAGCATATTCGCGCCTTCGATCGACTGGTCAAGGATGCCTTTAAATCTCGCCATGAGGATCGAGAATGAAGTGAGCGGTATATCGTCAGGAACTATTTTCGAGACCTTCGCAAAAGCCTGGCTGTCAGTAATTACCATCCTTACTTTGCCGACCTTCTCAAGCGCTATCGCAAGCTCCGTATCCTTAACTACGACAGGGATCACGCCCTTGCCAAGAAGATCTCTTATTACCATCTGCTGAGGAAGGATCAGGCGGTCCTTCGGTGCGGACTTGTCGATCGGTACGACAAGCACGACAAGATCGCCTTCTTCGACCAGATCGGATACCAGAGGACGGGATTTGCGCTGGCTTATTATCACAGCGACCTTCTCCTTCAGTTCCTCAATTCCTTCGCCCTTGAGAGCGCTGACCACCATTGCATCTTCAGGCACTTCCTCCGTGCCGAGATCACTCTTATTCATGACAACAAGATAAGGTATCCTGCGCTTCTTGAATTCATCAATAAGCTGCTTCTCGTCATCTGCAATTCCGATGCTGCCGTCCACTACCAGGATCGCAATATCAGTCTCATCAAGTACTCTGATGCTCCTCTCGATCCTCTGGTTTCCGAGCTGTCCCTCATCGTCGATACCTGGAGTATCAATTATAATGACAGGGCCCAAAGGCAGCAGTTCCATGGTCTTTCTGACAGGATCCGTCGTCGTGCCTGCCACATCGGAAACTATCGAGAGTTCCTGTGATGTGAATCTGTTTACGAGGCTCGATTTGCCTGCGTTGCGGCGCCCGAAAAATGCAATGTGTGTACGTTCCATGTTTATACCTCAGTCTCTGCTTTTCCTTGTCTCGTGTATCTGACATTGTCACCTCTGTCAGTGACGATCTCATATCCTATGCTGCCTACCCTGTTCTTCAGGCAATTCATGCATTCCGCGGCTTCCTCACCGGTGCAGATCTTGTTGTCGTACAGGGCATATTTTTTTCTGACACCGACAGGTGACAGATTCGGCATGATTACATTCGCGCCTGCTAAGATTCCAAGTTCTCTTCCTCTCGGATCGATCGTTCCGAGTGCTGTGGTTGCAGGAAGCAAAACCGTCGGAAGCATCAGTCTTATCACGCTTAAGAGAAACAGCGTGAGATCCAGATCTCCTGCCTTCTCATTTGCGAAAATGGTGTCCTTATGCGGTATAAACGGACCGATGCCGATCATCTCAGGATCGAGCTTTTTAAGGAACAAAAGATCATCTGCGATATTCTCATTCGTTTGGTAAGGCGAACCCACCATGAATCCCGCGCCAGTCTGGAAACCGATCTTCTTCAGGTTATAAAGACACTGCTGTCTGTTCTCCGGCGACAGGTTCTTCGGGTGAAGCTTGGCATAGTGACCGAAGTCAGCCGTCTCGTGCCTTAAGAGATATCTGTCAGCGCCCGCATCATAAAAAGCCTTATAAGATTCATAGCTCTTCTCGCCAATCGACAGCGTAACCGCACAGTCAGGGTGTTCCTTCTTTATCGATTTAATGATGTCCACCATCATGTCATCTGTGTAGAAAGCATCCTCACCGCCCTGAAGGACTATTGTCCTGAAGCCTAAATCGTAACCGTAGGAAGCGCATTCCGTTATCTCATCAATGCTCAGCCTGTAGCGGTCGGCATTTTTATTGCCGCACCTGATACCGCAGTAATAGCAGTCGTTCCTGCAGTAGTTCGTGAACTCGATAAGGCCTCTTATAAAAACCTTGTTGCCGTAATTTTCACGGGCAACAGCCGATGCCTTCTCTGCTAAGCAGGCCTGTATTTCTTGATCACGGTTTTCAAGAAGCGTGATGAACTCATCGCGCGATAAATCACCCGTGTCACAAAGCTTATGTATTATTTCCCGGATCTCAATCATGGCTGGAAAATCCCGTATATATAGTTGATCAGTGCAACTGAACCGGGATTGCCGGCAAATGTGCCGGTATCAGCAACTTTAATCTCCATTTGACCTCCTTTTACCCATACGGGCAAACAAGGTTCTGAAGCAAATAAGCATATAGATTTACTTAAAGCCTTCCTCGTCAGGACGCACCTTCCGCATTCAGAACTGTTATGGATAAAGTATCACCTTGTCATTACAAAAGCAATCGGTTCCGGCCCGCGGCCGTAAACATGTCAGTTTTCGATTGGTTAAATGAACTTAAAGTCAGTCAGACCCGCCGCGTTTCTTACCCACCATCACGCGCTTGGCGAGCTTTAAGTAGATCTTCTGCCACCACGGCCTTAAGTGCTTGTCGGCCTCAACGAGCTTTTCCCTGATCGGGATGCTCTGAGGACAGTGCTGCTCGCATTTGCCGCACTTGACGCAGAGCGAAGCATCGGCGGGAGTTATTCTAAGCGCCACTGTCTGGAAATATTCGAGCCTTCCGGAATTCTTATTCTCGGAATACATATGGTTATAGCATGAGAAGATCGCCGGAATGTCGACACCCTTAGGGCACGGCATGCAGTATCTGCAGCCGGTGCAGTTTACCTTTGTGCTCTCAATGATGTAGTTCCTGATCTTGGCGATGAATTCCTTCTCTTCCGTGCCGAACTCGCCTGCTTCGACCTCTGAAGCGATGCGGCAGTTCTCTTCGATCATGTCAATAGAGTTCATGCCGGAAAGAACGCAAGTGATCTCAGGCTGGTTCCAGAGCCATCGGAATGCCCATTCGGCAGGCGATCTGCCGTGATGCTCTTCAGCGATCTCCTTCTTTGCCTTCTCAGGCAGAAGGTCAACAAGCTTACCTCCGCGCAAAGGCTCCATAATGAAGACTTTGAGTCCTTTGGCAGCAGCTGCTTCGACACCGGCGCGTCCTGCCTGTGTGTGCTCGTCAAGGTAGTTGTACTGGACAAGGCAGCTGTCCCAGTCGTATGCGTTCAATATCTTCTTGAAAGTGTTTGTATCTCCGTGGAATGAGAAGCCGACATTTCTTATCTGGCCGCTCGCCTTTTTCTCTGCAAGCCACTCCTCAATGCCCAATGCCTTAAGCTTTTCCCACTGGGCATAATCGGTCATGTGGTGCATCAGATAATAGTCGACATAATCAGTTCTTAAGCGCTTTAACTCCTCGGCAAAATACTTGTCGATGGCACTCCTGCTGTTGATCATGTACTGCGGGAGTTTGGTCGCGAGGTTGATCTTGTCACGGATGCCGTTCTTCTCGATGATGCGGCCGACAAGATCCTCATTGCCGGGATATATGTATGCGGTGTCGAAATAATTGACTCCGAGCTCGACTGCGCGCATGAATTCCCTGTCGGCTTTGTCAAAGTCGAGCGTATTTCCGCTTCGGGTAAATCTCATGCAGCCGTAGCCTAAGATAGATATTCCGTTTCTCTGTTTCATGTCAGCCTTCTCCTTTTTCTAGGATTATATACTTAACTCGCGCGCACGCATTGTGACATATAAGGCATTTTTGTCTTACACTTCTCCTTAATTTCTGTGTAGAGCTCGAAAAGAACTATTCGGCAAAATACAGGCAATCGGTAAATATTTATTGTAATTCGATATATTTTTGTTGCAATTCGCATTTTCAGGGTGTATCATAGCGGTAAACCCGGACAGGGTTTTAAGGAGATAATGGAAATGAGAAAGATAAAGATTACAGCAGTTTTATTGACAGGAGCTCTCCTCTTATCAGGATGCTCTTCGTTCGGTAAACGCAAATACGGCAATAGTTACAAACTGCCTTTGGGAACATCTATGTACGATAGTTACTACGATGAGGATTTCGGTGAGATGTCATTGGATTTCTTCGGAAAGAGTTACACTCAATTCGGATGGACCAATAAATATGTTCCTGATGATGAGATCGAGAAGTGCATCGGATACTGTGACCACAATGAAGACAGGCGTGTCTATTACTTGAAGGACGATCCGGACCACAACTATGTCATGGTAGTCAACCTGAACAGCATTAAGGGCGACTGGAGCTTCTACAGAGATCAGTCAACAGCAGGTCAGGACATCTATACACCGGATTATATAGAATCAAACGGCTACGAATGCTGGGGCGCATCAGGTGTTCACCACTCTGACGGGAAGGAACCTGCATCGATCGCTCTCAAAGTGAAATGTGATTACGTAAAGAGCGTAAACTGCAACGTGACGGTAAACGGCGGTAAGACGTTCCGCTATGAAGCAGCATCTGATTCTGGCAAGGTGATCACAAAGGGCGATTTTGTATACATGAAGATCTTACCTGAAGAGTTAGACGGCATCGATACTGACAAGCCATTCTCAATGGAGGTCACGTTCATGGTAACTGACGGCAGCGGCAATGAACATCCTGTCGAAGGAAGTTACTCACACGACATGATGACCGGCGCTTATCTTTATAACATCGATATCGAATACGACGACGCAAGAGGCTATTACGCTACAAGCTACATTTAACAAAGGCGGGGTATGACTATGAACAGAAGCGTTGAACCGGCTTTTACACTCAGGAAAAAGCAGCTGGAACAGGAGAAGCTCGCGATGCAGATCGCAGATCTCGAGAGAAGCATCGCGCGTCCTGCAGATGAAGGCATCAGGCGTTATAGCGCTTTTGAATTCTTCAAGGGCTTTCTCAAGGCTTCTGTCATAGTCACCGCCGTCCTTGCTGTTCCGTCGTATATTTACTGCGGCATTTCGAATTTTCTTTATAAATCGGGAAATCCCGACTGTGCGAACCCGGAGATCAAAGCGGTTCTTTTCCTCGCCGGTATTTTCGCGCTGCTCCACCTGATCGGAGGATTCGTCGCAAGGAAAAGAAGAGATGCGTATAACAATTCTGTTGACAATACGATCGCAGCAAATCTGAAGCGCAAAGAATCTCTTAAGAAAGAGCTTGAAGATCTGAAAGAAAGATACAACAATAACCTTATGGATCTTGAAAGCTGTGATGACACCGTCCCGAACATATAGGAGGCCGACATGCACGATCTGACAAAGGAAATCTGGGTGGATTACAACTACGAAGACTGGCTCATTCATTTCAAGGAGAATGACAAAGCAAGGCTTCAGATAGACTTCTCGGAAGAACCCGTGCTTACGGAAGAACAGAGAAAGCTTATCTTCAAATCGATCAAAGCTTTCCAGATGGGTGAGCACAGTGACGGTGTGTATCTTGCAAAGCTCGCGGAAAAGTTCGGGAAGGAATTCAACCAGCCTCACTATGCCGAGACAATGAACCTCTTCATCAAGGAAGAGAACTTCCACTCGGCATATCTTGCATGGTATCTGAAGCATCACAACGAGCCAAAGGCAAAGAAAAACAAGCTGGACAAGGTATTCAGGGATCTCCGTCACAACGGAAAGATCTTTACCGAGATCGCGGTGCTCGTAACAGCCGAGACCATTGCCCTGTCTTACTATTCCGCACTCGGCAACGTAGCCGATCAGATCGGTTCAAAGGATCTTCGTGCCATCTGCAACCAGATGCTTCACGACGAGCTTCCGCATATAGTTTTCCAGACCTATACCCTGTCGCATTTCGGCAACAGGAAATACAGAAAACTATTCAGGCGCTTTGTCATGGAATGCACGACGGTGGCAGTCTATCTCATGTACGGCAAACTCCTGAAAGCAGGCGGATATAATTACAGAAAATTCCATGGCGATAACGTTGCTTACCTGAAGCAGTCATTCAAGATGGTATCGATAATGCGCAGGAGCGCTTAATAGTCCTTAGCGAGATAGACAAAAGTCAGTTCATCATCTATCTTCTGCTCTTTGAATCTCCTGAATCCGAGAGATTCATAAAGCTTTATGTTGTCTTCACTCCTGGTGCTCGTAAAGAGCTCGTAGCGGCATTCGGGATAGAACTTCTCGATGGCTCTTAAGAGCATGCTTCCGTTGCCCTGACGTCTGTAATCGGGATGGACCATCAGCTTGCCGATATAAGCAACCCTGCGCTTCTCATATGCACGCACGGAACCGATGATCTTATCGCCGTCAGTCATCTTTAAGATTATGCCGTTATTGAATTCTTCCGTAAGTTCCTCAATAGACTCCTTGAGAGGCGGAATGTCCTTGTTGCCGAACAAAGCAGCCTCGCTCTGATAAGCGAGGTACTGCAGATCTAATATCTCCTGAAGGTCACCTGATTCAGCTCTGGTTATATTCATGTCTGTTAAAGATCTCCGTAACTTAATTCCCTGTTCTTACCGTCCACGTCTTTATATATGATAACATTTCTTTCCGTATCCATTGCCGCAAACCAGATATAATCGTGAAAGACCGCGAAGGTTGTGTCATCTGCAGGGTATGTTCTCTTGATCTCATCTACAAGAGGCCATACGACATCTGGTCTTATTGTTTCCTTCTCAAAGCCGTTTTCCAAACGCTCCTGTTCGGTAAGCATGAAATACATCAGGAGCAGGTCCGCATCAGGATCTTCCCCGTGTGCACCCCAGGTCGCATCACAATGATAGCCCTTCCCGCCGACGACAACATATGTCCATCCGTGGTAACCGGCACTGCCTTCTCCTTCAAAAGGAGTTGCATCCACGCCGGCCTGCAAAAGAAGATAAGCAAAGGCTCCTGCGAATTCGCAGCAGATACCGTTCTTCTTCGTAAGGCACGCATAATCACTGAAGTCATCTATCCCCTGACCGTCAAGCGGCTCAAAATCGTACCTGAAGTACTTGCACATATAGACATAGAGGCCCATTACTTTTTCGAATTCGGAATAATCAGTGCGGATAGCCTCATTGAGCATCCTCTCGATCTCCTTCTCAAATGCCTGCTGCCTTTCAAGGAACTTGTCCTTATCCATCTTATATTTAAGTTTGCCCACGCCGTCCTTAAATCCGTCACCCACGACCAGTGTGCATGCGGCAGGGAAATAAGCTCCTATGATCACTTCACTCGTGCAGAACTTATAGCATTCTTCATCAATACACTCGAAAGAATCCTTTCCCTCGCGCATTGCATCGCACATGTTATAAAAAGAATCCCACCATTCTTCCTTGCAGGCATCTGATATCAGGTTTGTATGGACATGAGGATTGAATCTGAACGGCTCAGCGGCCTCCGTTGTCTCCGTCGCAACTGTTGTCGTCACGGCAACAGTAATATCAGATGTCGTCTC
Source organism: Oscillospiraceae bacterium (assembly GCA_902780785.1). Taxonomy (GTDB): domain Bacteria; phylum Bacillota; class Clostridia; order Saccharofermentanales; family Saccharofermentanaceae; genus Saccharofermentans. The sequence continues at coordinate 81,827 of CACZGS010000005.1, forward strand.
AGATGTTGCCGGCGTCTCATTTATCCCCGCGCTGCATCCCGAGAAAACAAAGGCAAGCGCAAGCATGCCGCATATTATCTTTGCTTTTTTCATAGTTGTCTCCTTTTATCCCATCTAAAGCGGGTTCAGTTTAACAACCGGAAAAATCAAAACGGCATCAATTATATTAAATTTGGATAAGCGCTCCGGCTTAATCTTCTTTCTTCAGTTCGCCGTTAAGGTAGAGTCTTGCATATGCAAGGTCGTAATCAGCATCGAGATCGTAATAGATCTTAACCGCTTTGGAATCAAGAGGTATCTTCTCATCTAATACGATGCTGCTCTTTCTGTCCTTGCCGGCATCGACGAGAACTTCATTATTCTCATCTAATGTTCCGATTATCGGATATCTGACCTGTATGCTTCCGCCACTGAGAAGACACATGCCGCCAAGGCTCTGAGCAGAACCCCATGTCGTGGTCACACCCATCATGGTGACATTGGGACAATTAGAAAGTCTGTAAGCAAGCATATCACCGGAACTTGCAGTACCGGCATTTACGAGTACTACAACAGGGATGTCACAGTATCTGCCGTCAGGCTCAACGGTCCATGCCCAATTATCGCTCTTACGGAAGCCCTTGCCGTCGTAAAATGCTCCGTATGCAACCATCTTTTCTTTGGTAAATAGTGATACAACCTCTTCATATACGACATCGATACCGCCGTCGTTGCCTCTTATGTCGATAACAAGCCTGTCCATTCCCTGCGCTTTTAATCCGTCGATCCTGGAGATAAGGAGCTCCCTTAATTCCGGATAATCATCCACGAGCGCCGCGGAAATGTCCTTGGCATCATCGAAAGATTCCCACGGGATACAAAGATAGCCGCAATGCTCATCAAGCATCCTCGCCTGGGCAAACTCATCACACCACTTATCGGTCAAAGGCCATAACGCGCTGTTCATCCTGTTAAGGTAGCTTCCGATGCTCTTAACGGTAATTTCCTTTGCAGTTCCGTTCTCATCGATGAATCCGACCTTTACCGTATCGCCTCCCTTGCCCGCAAGGAATATAGGTTTTACGACGTCTTCGTTCTCTGCGATAGGATAAGCGATCATATACATTGAGAACTGAATGCATTTTGTGTCTGCAATCGCTTTATCTATCGCAACACCATCCCATGAAGTAATTACAACATTGTTTCTGATGCCCTGGGCATAAGCATCCGAATTCTCATCTGTGAGGATCGCGACTGTCTTGCCGTCATCCGTTCTGATCATCGAGAAACCGTAATCGTTGCCGGCCATCTTTTCGCTGACTTTATATGCAAGCTCATCATCAGCGATCGTCATAGATAAGTGCCCGTCATGGAATTCATAACAGAGCTTTGCAACGGCTTCTGCGAAAGCCTCTTCATCCCTATTCTTCCGGGCTTCTTCGGCCATCGGAATATACTCTGCCCTGAGAGCTTCAAAGTCGATCTCCTTATAATCTCTAAGGACATAATTCGCTTCCAGTTCATCTATGAGTTTTGTCATGGATTTCTTGTAATTCTGGTGGCTGAAATTTCCAAAATGATAAGAAGATCCCAAGGCCAGCACATAGAATACTGACCACGCGGAGATCAATGCAGCAAGGATGCCGTTGATGATAAGCGGCAACACTTTTCGCTTGCCTCTGGATATCCAGAGCGCCGTGATAAGATATACGAGCGCTGCGGCAAGTCCCGGACCATATCTTAAGAAGCCGATGATCTGCGCGCCTTTTGTATAGTTAATGAGATAGAACACCGCGAAATTAATAAGCGGAACGAATGCAAGTAACCTGAATACTCTCTTTCTTCTCTTTTTGGTGAAGATCGCGAAAACAACGAGCACCAGGAACCAGGCAGCCGTAAAAGACATCATATATGCAGTCGGGCGGTCCACCAACGTTAAGAGTTCTATTATCTCTTTTATGATGTCTATTACCATCTCCATTGATCAGAACCTCATCATGTCCAAAGCGTAGTGATGCACATCGGCGATGCGCCTTCACTTATCTCAAATCCGCAGTGCTCATAAAACTTTATTGCCGTGTCGTAAGCGATCACACAAATACGCATGTAATCCTTATAGTATTCTTTTACCATCCCGACGAGTTCTTTGCCAATACCTTCTCTGTGATATTCGGGATCTACAAGAAGATAATGGACATATGCGTTCATTATCCCGTCATCCATTGCGCTGATAAGTCCTACAAGCTTGTCACCGTCCCATGCGGAATAGACAGCCTTGTAATTTCTCATCGCGATAACGAGCTTATCGGGAAAATGACCCGATGACCAATCAACCGAGAGGAAAAGTCTCTCAAGTTCTTCTTTTGCAAATTCTTTCTGATCACTATATTCGATATTCATTTACTTATACCAATAACCTTTCATCAATATCATTCCAGTTGATTGAAGACTTAACACCCTTCATACATGCGATGGAAGCCATGCCGTGAACGATAGACCAGATCTTGATAAGTTCGATTTCCTGCTCTTCGACGGTCTTCTCAAGGCCGTTCTCTTCCAGATGAAGAAGATACATTCTCCTCAGCAAAAGGAACGGCGGATAATCACCCTTGTATTCTTTGTTCATCTTAAGATGTGCAGTGATATTCTGCTTGCCAAAGAGGAATATGTAGTAATCGGGATTCTTGCTGAAGAACGTAACATAAGCTCTGCCCATTGCGATAATCGCAGCATCGGCTGTAGGCTTGCCTTCCACTGCTTCAACGAGCTTTTCCATAAATTTCTCGGTAACGTTATCCTTAATGGCTTCGATAAGTTCATCCTTATCTTTGAAATGCGCATAAGGTGCTGCATGCGATACGCCGCATGCGGCAGCCACTTTACGGAGTGATAGATTCTCTTCACCGTTCTCATTGATTATCTTGATTCCGGCATCGATCAGGGCCTGCCTGAGATTGCCGTGATGATAACTGTCAGCCATCTAATGTCTTCTCCTTTATCTCTCTTAATGCCTTGCACGTATCTTCAGGATTCTCCCAAAGAGGACTGTGCGCGGCATTATTGATCTTATAAAACTTTTTCTCCGGTGCGTTTATCACTTCGCAGTAATCCTGCACCAGTTCCCACGGGCAATTATAATCGTATTCTCCGCTTATAAAGAACACAGGCACTTTCAATTCAGTAATCGTCTTTCTGTAATCGAAGTCATCCAGCTCTTCAGCAAGCGTTGTCTTACGGTACATCTTCATTCCCTTTACGTAATTGATCTTCTCAGAAAGCGTATAGCATCTTGCGGTAATGATAGGCCATGTGATGCCTTCAAATTCACTCTTGTCCTTAATCGTTCCGCCGCCTGCTTCATGAAGAAGATCTACGTAGGTATACCAATCCTTACACTTAATGTTACCACTGTCAAGATGAGTTACCGAATCCTCAAGTTTAACAAGATTCTTATTCTCTCTGCGCCTTGTAAAGACATCCTTCATAAATCCATACATCAGCGCATCATTCTCTTCATTATCAGTAACGCACTGAGCCATACCGATATAGGCATGATAATTCTCCGGGTGTCTCTGAACCTCCATGAGTGCGATCTTAGATCCGCCCGAGAATCCCATGATGTAGATCTTATCTTTATTGAAACGGGTCTTAAGGTACTCTGTCACAGCTTCTGTATCATCAAGCAGATTATTAAGTGTAATGCTGTCTACGTCGGCCTTGCCGTTATAAGCAATACCCATGTAACGGTAGTCCCAGTATACAACGGTGAAATCCTCTTCAAGCTTCATATCCTTATACTTGTCAGTAAACACATAGTCATCCGTACCGGGGCCGCTGGATACCAAAAGAAGAACGGGATTATCTTTATTCTTACTGTTGATAAAGAACCCGTTCGGCGCACCGTTTATATCCATGACGAACTTCTCTGATATGCTGTCCGGGCTGTCGTAAGTCCTGATCCTGCCCGGGCTCATCAATGCCCATATAGCAAGTATTAGCAGAGGCACTGCCAGCACGCATATTGCAATTACCATGATCTTTTTTCTCACTATCCTTCTCCAATCTTGACACTGTCTATATTGATTATAAATGCGCTATCTTTACATTGTCAAGATAATAGTATTGTTAAAGTCAAACACTAAGTATAAATTTCACTACAGAATTCAGGCTGTGCATGACAAAAATAGTGAAAAGCCGGTATAACACTCCGGAATTCACTACAAATGTATTGCATAGCCTTAATTTTGTAGTGAATTTTCGACTTCAATCAAGCACCCATACAAAAAGCAGCCGCGCTTTCGCAACAGCTGCTTTCTGCATCTGTATTCTCGGGGTTGTAAGAGGGGGCTTATCCTATTGTCTTACCGTCTTCAAGCCTTACCGTACGTGTGCCATATGAGGCGCACTGCTCAGAGTGTGTTACCTGAAGGATGGTAAGTCCCTTTTCTTTGTTGAGCTTTGCAAAGAGCTCCATGATCTCCTTTGTGGACTGTGCATCAAGGTTACCTGTAGGCTCGTCTGCAAGGATGATCTGAGGATTGCCTAATACTGCTCTTGCGATAGCAACTCTCTGCTGCTGACCGCCTGACAATGTATTCGGCATTGCCTTGCGCTTTTCAGTAAGTCCTGTGATCTCCAAGATCTCATCGAGAGCGGGCTTAAGCTCTGACTTCTTCTTGCCTGCCATAGTCTGGGGAAGGAGGATATTATCAGCGACATTCAGATTCATTACGAGGTTATAGAACTGGAATACGAATCCCATGTTCTTGAGTCTTAAGTCGGAAAGCTCTTTATCCTTTAAAGAACCGATGTCCTTTCCGCATACGGAGATGTTGCCTTCGAACTTTCTGTCGAGGCCGCCGACCAGGTAAAGGAGTGTTGATTTACCTGAACCGGAAGCGCCCATCAGGGATACGAATTCACCCTGCTCAACGCTCATGTCAGCGCCCTTCAAGACCTGGTTGAGGTTCTCTCCCTTGCCGAATGTCTTGCTTACGTTTTTAACTTCAATGATCTTGCTCATTTTATTATCCTCCAAATTATTACTCATACTTGATCTGCTCTGAGATCTTCATCTTCCTTAAGTTCCTTATCGGGAAGAGAACCGTTCCTGTGAATACGACTGTCATTGCAATGAAGAACAGGATGATATGAACAGGATTTATGGTGATGTCCATAGATATCGTCTGTCCGCTTGCCAGTGCAGTATTAATTACGTTTGTCAGTAAGGTTCCTACGATCGTACCGATACCGGAAGCAGTAAAGGATGTGATAAGAACTTCCTTCAGAAGGATTCCGGAGAGCTTGCCCTTGCCCATTGCTGTTGAGAGCATAACGGCGCATTCTTTCTTTCTTCCTTCGAAGCCCAAGAGCTGGTTGGAGATCATGCCGATCGCTGTCATGCCGAGAGCAATGACGATGATCGCACCAATGATCGCAATGGCCTTTGCATTGCTGGACTTCTGATCTTCGATTACCTCATCATATGTCTTTAATTGTTCGTAAGATCCCTTGGCATATGTCTCAAGAAGCTGCTTTGTTCCATTGGGATCATCAGACTTGATCAGGATCCTGCCGGGCATGTCACGTTCGAGGAGCTGATATTCATCCATGTTTACCATGATGACATCAGATATGCTGTCGGTGTTGCTCTTAATGATCTCAGCGACCGTATAAGTTCTGTCTACGGGAACTACGCCTTCAGGGTTAAGTGTTACCTTGATCGTATCGCCGACCTTAATGCCTTTACGCTTCGCAAATCCGTTGTCTACAGCAACTGTTCCTTCCTCTAGGCTTTCAGGTATGCTCTCGAATGCCGTGAGATACTTATATCCGTTCTCAGGCAAAGCGAAAAAGTAAGCGTATGTAACGGGAGCATCGTTAAGGCTGATTACTTCGATCTGCTCGTAGACCATCTCCACATCGGTTACGTTTTCGAGATGCTCAATATATGTATAATACTTTGCCTCTTTGTTGGGTTCGAAAACAACATCGCAGCTGTAAGGAACCTGGTTCATGTTGCCGGACATAGCGCCGGAGAGTGCGTAAACTATAACGCACATTGCAGCAGCAGTTGTACAAAGGACGCCGCTTCCGACTGTGCTCTTTCTTGAGACTGCCTCAACGGCTGCAAGACCCCATGTGGGCTTGTCTGTTTTATCAGCGATATTCTTGATGAGCGTTGCAACGAGCTTCAAGATCCTCGGGAAGAGCATTGCAAGCGCAGCTACTGTGGAAAGCATGCAGACTGTTGCAAGGATGATATTCTTTCTGAAGAAGAATGTCAGAACAGCAACTGCGAGGAAGATGATTCCCATGATGAGTGTTGACTTGCTGTACTTATACTCAGTATCCCTGTTATCGAAGATGATATCTCTGATGGATGTCTTAAGAGCCTTAAGAATAGCCTTCAAAGGGATCAGACATTCGATAAGCACAGCGCCTAAGATAACGCCGATCACAAGTGCAAGCGGATACGGAGGCATATCAAGCTGGATAGCATTGCCTGAGCCGTCCTTAGCCGTGAACAGGAAGTCCAGAATAGGGTTTCTTATAAGTGAATACAATGCCGTTGCAGGTATGCTTCCCAAGAGAGCATAAAGAACGTTCTCAAGAAGGAGTATCCTTCCTGTGCGTGCTGTGCTCATGCCAAGGCTTCTGAGAGTTCCGATGAAGGACATTCTCTCGCTTACGATCCTGTTGCAGATTGAAGCCGTTACAAAGATAACGAGAAGGAATGTGATCGCGAACAGAAGATAGAAAACGGCCTTCAGTTCGTTGATCATCTGCATGTCTGAATCTGTTAAATAGAGATCTTGGATGGAAGCATCAGGATATCTTGCTTCAAGCATCTTCTTTGCTTCTTCGATCTTGCTGTTATCCTTAAGATCGATCATGAGCATGTCGGCATTCAACTGGCCGCAGCTGATCTTTGTGCTTGTATTAAGATTTACGACACCGGAATGAGCCACGATAAGCGGGTTCTTCGTATCGCTGGGAAGAAGACCTCCTACCGTAAGTTCGAGTTCTTCCAGGGCCCTGTCATGAATGGTGATCTTATCGCCAACCTTATATCCGAAATCTTCAGCAAACTTTGTTGTCAGATAGATCTCGTCATCCTTAAGGTCGATTGGAGCAATGAAATTCATGTCAACAGCTTCATCTACGTTAAGGCCGAAGATCCTCAGGGAATCTGTTGTTACATAGCAGTATTCGCCGTCGATCTTCTTGTAGAGCATTTCGCTGTCGCCAACGAGGGTCATTGTATCTGCTTCAGGGAAACCTTCAGGAAGCGTGGAAACATCGCTTCCCGTGGCAATGACGATAAAGTCAGCCCTGGAAATGTTGCCCATATAGCTTGTAAGAACTGTAGTGATGCTCTCACTCAAGTCAAAGCAGAGCAATGCGCAGAGGCAGCAGACAAAGATCGCAAAGACCACGAGCAATGTCCTTAAAGGCTTGCAGAATATATTTTTTAGTGAGTTTTTAAATACAATATTCATCTTCTATCCCCTCCATCAGTACCATCTTGAGATACGCTTCTCGGGAGCGATGTACATGCCGTCGCCCTCCTTGATATCGTAAGTCTCATAGAAAGCATCAATAGTTGAGAGAATGGCATTTACTCTGATATAAGACGGGCTGTGAACGTCGAATGCAACCTGATTGATTATCGTTTCATCAGTGCACATTCCGCACCATATGGTTGCATAGCTCTCGAAAAGCTTGATCCTGTCTTCCTTCGTCTTGCAGAGCGAAGTGATGCACTCCACGCCGCCTAAGTCAGCATAGTTCTCGCCTAATGTCTGGTCACCGTCGACGTGGTAAACACCAAAGACAGTGAAATTATCCTCAAAGTATTTTTTCGCCTTCTCATTTCTCTCTTCAAGGATCTTCATGTCCTTTTCCGGGATCCACGAAGGATCGTATTCGCCCTTTGAATTGAACACGATGCAGTTGCTGTCAAAAGCATGTCCGATCTCGTGTGCGATTACCGCACCCAGACCGCCTAAGTTCGTGTAGTAATCGGACTTTGTGCTGAAGAAAGGTTCATTTGTAATGGCTGCCGTGATCGTGATGTTGTTGTAACCGGGATCGTAGCAGGCATTCATCATCTGCATAGGCATTCCGACATCTTTTCTTGAAATGGGATCATCATTATTAAACTCATCAATGATCTTTTTGCGTGAGAGCCTTGTGTAATTCAATGTAAGTTCATAGTAATTCTTGCCGTAGATATTTGCATACTCGGCATTGTTATGTCTCTTAAGGTCTGTGCCTGTTACGTAGACGATATTTTCGAGTTTCTGGAGAAGCTCTGCTCTTGTCCCGTCACTGAGCCATGTGGCACCGCTGATGAGTTTTCTGTAGCCGCTCTTGATGTCATCGCACATGCTTCTTAATGCTTTGTCAGTCTCAGGAGCATAGTGACGCTCAACATAGATAGGGTCAGTCTCTTTAAAGAACTTCTCGGAGATCTCATCTATTGCCTGATCGTGTTCAGACTTATAGCTCTTCCCTACATATGTCTCATACTGCTGATAGTGTGGCGCAATGTATCTGACGTACTGGCCATAGAGCATACCGAGCTCCCAGGTCTTCAGTGCATCAAGATTCTCTTCTGTAAAAACCTTGTTAAGCGCCTTGAGCTGGCCCTCATCAGTTATCAGGTACTTATTTACTTTGCTCTTGTCGATTCCGAGTTCCGTAAGGTAACTGTCCAGATCGACATTGCTCAAAAGCTCCTTCATTTCTGAAGTCGAAAGGATCTTCTGGTATTTAAAGGGCATCCCTTCTTTGGTGATATCTATATCAGTACCGCCATAGACATCAAGGGCGAGCAGCGCAAGCGCTTTGCCGTGCTTCTCTGCTGTCTCCTTGTCGTATCCTCTTGTGATCAATATCATCTGTGCATCTTTGCTGATATTGTTGATAACGTAGTTGCCTTCTTCGATCTCTTCAAAAGATGTCTTGAGGACACCGCTGAGCTGGTTAAACTGGATTACTCTCTCTGTGGGCTTAAGAGGATTAACTCCGGCGTTCAGTTCAAAGAATCCGGTTGTGCCGTAATCTGTAACGAGCTTTGCGTCAAGTTTAAGAAGTTCATCAAGCGATTTAACACCATCGATCGCTTCGATCATGGCCATGAGATCTTCAGGGATCGGCTCATTCTTATAGTCGTATGCCTGGTAATATTCATAAGCCGTCTTGATGATGTCCTCTTCGGAACCCTTGGCATAACCTGAACCGGCTACGCAGTCGTCAATGATCTTCTCGATCTGTTCATCGATAAGATCAGTTTTGAAAGCGATCTCAACGGTTGAGCTTCCGTATTCGAATTCTGACGTGTCAAAGCGTTCCTGGTTTACGAACCTGTAGTAGTCATCCTGGGCTCTAGCAGGTCCTAATTCTTTTACGGTAGTCTCAGCAGTACTCTCTTCGGGTACTGTTACAGCGCCGCACCCCGTAATAAGCGGCACCGTCATTGCAGTAGCAAGTACTATTGCTGCAACTTTTTTCATACTCCTGTCTCCCCTTTGTTCGTTATTTGCACCATAATCTTACAAAAGCAACCTTAACTCACAATCATGCCAACCTTAACTTAACCTTAAACCGATGTTTTCGCCTGCGGCATTTTCAAGACAGCCCCCAACGGCCTGATAATATGCGTTCTATATATCTTCCCTATATCAAATATCTTAATTATCCCTTAAATATTTCTATACCGATTAAAAACGGGTTTTCAGCGTGTTATAATTCGGGCAGTTCCCTAGCAAAACGGAATAAGGAATAAGGTACAAGGAATTAGGAACAAGGAACAATGGCAAGAGTTAAGAGAGACAAAAGATACCAGTTACCCAAGAACAGGATCATCATACCGCTTATCATCTATACGCTGATCTTCTTCATCGCCTGCGGGATCATCTCGCTTTCGGGCGATCTTATTGCGACTTATGCTACCAAGCTCAAGGCGCTCAATGAGGTCCAGAATACATCAAGGTATACCAAGCAGTATAACGATGCATCAGAAGAAGAACTGGATGAGATCTTCGAATCATTCAGCAGTTCAGGCTACACGATCTTCGCATCTGACAGCAAGATGAACATTCTCCGCAAGAACGGCGAGATAACTGCGGTACTCGAGAGAGATGAGAAGGACGATGAGGATAAGGAGCACAGATCCTTTTTCGAGGTCCTGCCTACGAGCGATCTCAAATCCAATGAATTAGGCTTTCTGAGCAACAGTTATGCTGACGAGATGAGCGAGAATTTCTTCTTATTGCCCGACAGGAACAATCCCTATATAAATGTGGATGACACGCGCATCACGCCTAACCTCTGGAACATTTTGGAAGGCGCATTAAAAAACTCTATCAAGCCGGATACAAAATTCGAATACTGGACCGCATACTATGTCAGGAACAACACCGAGATCCTCGCGTTCAAGACCAATTTCTCTTTCACATACAGCGATCTTGCGTTCGGCATCTTATACGATGGCGTAAGTTATATCCTTACGGTGCTTATCTTCGCCCTCCTCGTCACTAACCTGATCAGGACACACAGAAGCAACAGACAGATGAGAAATCTTGTCTTAAGAGATAATATCACCGGCAACCGCAACTGGTTCTGGTTCGCAATGAAGAGCAAAGAGATCCTGAAGAAGAGAAAGGCCGGCGTCAATTACGCTGTCGTAAGCCTTATCTTCGTCAGATACCGCAACTACGTACTCTGCCATTCCGTTGACCAGGGCGAGCAGACACTGCGCCTTGTCTGGCAGAACATCTGCGCTTTCCTCGATAAGAACGAGATATGCTCCCACGGGACCATCAACAACTTCCAGATCCTCATGAAAGCAAACAGCGAGGATGAAGCCAGGGAAAGACTCAGGCGCATCATCAAGAGCCTTGAGGCGATCGGTATCGATCACGACTTCAATTTCCAGGCCGGTGTTTTCATGATTCCCTCCAACGTCAGAAAGAATGCAGATATCGATCTTCTTTACAACAATGCATCCGCAGCGAGAATGACGCTTGAGAGTACCGAGGAATCAGGCATCGCATTCTTCGACAACAAACTCGTTGAGGATGAGAAATGGATCGATCTTGTTACCGAGCATCAGAAGGAAGCTATCGAAAAGGAAGAGTTTAAGGTCTATTACCAGCCAAAATACGATCCCCGCACTAACGAACAGCTCGGCGCAGAAGCCCTTATCAGATGGGTCTCTGATGAGATTGGTTTCGTACCGCCCGGAAAGTTCATTCCTATTTTCGAAAACAGCGGATTCATCACGGAGATCGACCACTACATGCTCTCGCATGTTGCAAGAGACCAGAAGAAATGGCTCGACGAAGGCAGAAAGTGCGTACCTGTTTCCGTAAACGTCTCACGCGCTCATTTCGCTGAGATCAACCTCGCAGACCAGATCAGAAGCATCGTTGACGAGGCAGGTGCACCTCATGAACTGATCGAGATCGAGCTTACCGAAAGCGCATTTTTCGATGACAAGAAGCTCATGCTCTATACCATCAACAAGCTTAAGAAATACGGCTTCCTCGTATCCATGGACGACTTCGGTTCAGGCTACTCTTCCCTTAATTCCCTTAAGGATATGCCGCTTAACATCTTAAAGCTCGACGCAGGCTTCTTCAGAGGCGAGAATGACAATGAGAGAGCCGAGATCGTTGTATCCGAGATCTTGCACTTAGCAAAGAAACTCAATATGACAACAGTCGCAGAAGGAGTTGATGAACAGCATCAGGTAGACTTCCTCGCGGCTGAAGGCTGCAACATGATCCAGGGCTACTACTACTCCAAGCCGATGCCCAAGGAAGAATATGAAGCAAAGATGGGCCAGCCCGCGCAGGTGGAAAGACAGGATACTGAAGAACCTGTGAACATAGAACCTGCAGCAACTGATATCACTATAAGACGTCTTGAAGAAAAGGATGCGGAGAAAGTCTCAGAGCTCATCCGCACGACAATCAGCATCTCAAATAAGAAGGATTATCCTGAAGAACTCATGGATCAGCTTATAGCCATTGAGACTCCCGAACACGTTCTCGAAAGGGCTTCGTGGACTCATTTCTACGTAGCCGAGAAAGATGGTGCGATCATCGGGTGTGGTGCCATCGGTCCTTACTGGGGCAAGGAAGACGAGAGCTCTCTCTTCACGATCTTTGTAAACCCCGAATACCAGGGAAAAGGCGTCGGAAGGCTCATCGTCGAGACGCTCGAAAAGGATGAATACTTCACAAGAGCTAAGCGCATCGAGATTCCTGCTTCCATCACGGGCATCCCCTTCTATCTTAAGATGGGCTACGACTACAAGAACGGTATAACCGAGCCCGACGAAGAGCACCTCATCAGGCTGGAAAAATTCAGAGAGAATATGTAAAATATCTCTTATATCTACGGATTAAGGGGTAAACAACTATGAAAAGAACTTTAGCAACTGTCCTGACAGTGGCATTTTTACTGGCTCTCATTCCCGGAATAACCGGCTGTAAGATCATACCCAAAAAGTGGTATGAGGAGACACTTAACTATTACAGCGACGGAATCAAGAACGGCTTTAAACAGGAATACAACAATCTGTATGTGCCGGAGGATCTTAGGGACAGCACCAAGAAGAAAGGTTATCTCCTGATCGATCTCGACAAAGACGGCGTTAATGAACTGCTGATAGGTCTGATCGATGACAATTCCTGCACAAATTTCACCAATGTCATCGTATGCCATACCGACCTTGGTCCTTATTCCCTGCTCACAGGCAGCAGCAGCAACTATATCCATCTTTGTTATGACAATGTTATCGAGATGGACAGCGGCATAGAATATAATAAGCCCACCTTCATGAGATGGAATCAGAAAAGCAACTCCTTCACGGTAATAGACGGTGAAGGCAAGTTCTTACCTACGAAATGGGAGCTGACACCTTTCGAGTAATTCAGGCCTGATACCACTGGTGCATGCCGCATCCGAAATCATCGTTTGGTCTGCTTACAAAGCCGAACTTGTTATAGAACTCTTCCTTGCCTTTTGCAGCTAGGAGGCTGATCATGACCTTGTAGCCGGGCTTTAGCGATTCCTTTATGCGCTTTAAGAGCTCTTCCATTATCACTCTTCCGAGGCCCTGTCCCTGATACTCCGGGTGTACGATGACATCCGCAATATATACGACATAGCCATGATCGCTTACGGCTCTGCCGACGCCTATGGGCTTGCCGTCTTTTCTGAGGCAGATAAGGATAAACGTATTCTTAAGGCCCTGCTCTGCCTGCTCCAGCGGGAACAGACCCCATCCAACCACTTTACGCATCTCCATGTATTCTTCAGGTGTAATGCCTGTTGTTATCTCATAATCTGTCATGTAATCGCTCTTTTCGAAGTTTATAGTGACATCAGCAGCGCTCTGCAGGGCGCTCCGTCAGAGCCTCCGAGATTGATAGGTGCCGAATTCAGTAAGTATACACCATCTTCGACTTCAGAAAGCCTGATGCCTTCAAGGAGCACGATCTCTGCGCCCAGCATTATCAGATGCACTTCCATCGGAGCTTCCAAAGGTCCCACAGTCTGCGATTCGTTGCCGAAGAGCTTTATCTTGTTATCCGCGAAAACCTTAGCGGCTTCCTCAGTCATGGTCGCGTCGCCTTTTACAAGGATCCTGTCATAGCAGTCAGTATCGCCGGCGGCGTCCTTTGCCTTATCCAGTATCTTCTGCGCATCATCAGCGGTGATATCGCCTTCGTGGGATGCGACATAGCAATATCCCACGAACCTGTCGATATCCACCTGATCGATCGTCTTGCCTTCATTAATGAAATGGTAAGGAGCATCGACATGTGTTCCGTTATGGGCACACATGTTGATCGCGGTCAGATTACACATCTTTCCGTCGCTGATGCTAAGCATGACCTGCCGTTCGGGAGACGGATCTCCGGGATAGACCTCACAACCGAAAACTTCCTGTGAGATGTCGTAGATCTTCATGTCTGTCTCCTCCGTTTTATAGTATTTTGCCTGTGTAACAGTGTTACATCGCGTCAACCATAAGGCTTTTGCGCATCGTCACCCCGCGGCCGTTTTTATCTGTTTAAAGTCTATCAAATGTTCATCACAGCGAAAAGATTAAACCTGCGAGAGGCGACATGAAGATCATCAGCACCGAAAAGCAGAATGAGTTGACCGATATGAGCGTCGCCCTCTGCTCAGGCGGCACCATCTGATTCAGAGCGATATCAGATCTTATCTGGATCAGGTCATCTGCAAATGCCGTAAGAAATCCTCCGAGCGTCATGACATACCATATGCCCGTAAACTCGCTCACAAGGCCTATGAGAGCCAGTGAGATGCAGAAGATGAATAACTTGCCGAGCGTTGCCTTCTTCACCTTACGCGCAGCCAGAGCGCCCAAAATGCCTCCCATCGACATGATGAAGAGCAAAGGTCCCAAAGTCCAGTCGGGAATTCCCGTCATGGGAAGCTTTGCCTGCAGGAAAAATAAGAGCAGCACGTCAATGCCACCGACAAGCGCATTCCTGAAGATAAGCCCTGCCACCTTCTTATTTCCCTTAAGGAAGCTGAGGCTCCCCTTGTAAACGTCTTTTATCCTCTTTCCGAGCGAATCACCGCTCTTTTTCAAGATGACCTTATTCTCCTTCAGGAAGAGGAGCGCAATGAGGTTAACTGCAGATATTCCGAGAGATAAGATATGCGCGTTCCTGTTGCCCATCATTACGGCCACGCCCACACAGAGCGTCGCCAGGCCGTTGGATATCCTGTAGATTACGGTCTGTGTCGACACGAACCTGTCGTACTTACTCTCCTGCCCTTCTTCAAGCAGTGAATCGTAAGCTATAGCGCTGTCGCTTCCGGAGATGAAGTTATATGAGAGCGCAGAAAAGCCCACCGACACGCACACTGCCGCAAAGCCCGGCACAAAGCCTCTTACAAGTGCCGAGCACATCGTCATGATGCAGCTTAGGATAAGGCTCTTCTTCCTTCCGAAGACGTCTGCGAACATGCCCGACGGGATCTCTGCCAGAAGGCTTACGATATGGAATACCGTCTCTGCAAATCCGACCTGGATAAGAGAATATCCGTCAGACACGAGAAGCAGTACCCATGCGGCGCCCGCAATGGGAATGTTGAATAAAAAGTTCGATATATAAAGCAGTCCCAGCTGCCTTTTGATATTTGTTTTTGACATAAATAAAAAACTCCTTTGGTCAGTCTTAAGAACAAAGGAGAAGCCGTCTGTTTATCGAATGATTTTGGATGTTTTTACTTATAAATAGGCAGACTTCTCCCATAGGATGCCTTTACGGAACCGAACATAAGATGAATGTTGGGTGTAATCCAATGCATATGAGATCTGCCTTTCTGTAGTTTTAGTCAGGTGCAATATAACACAATCGTTTTGGGCTGACAATACACACTTACCAGCTCGTCTCGCTGTGCTCGGCGAGCTTATCGCCTTCATAACGGAACTTCATCGTAAAGAATCCCGAATCCTTCATGGAGCCGAACAGATAATCGAACATGATCTTATCGCCTTCCCAGACCGGGAGATCACACACATCAGACAAAGGCACCCAGCAAAGCTCACCTTCGTCGCAGGCACGCCCGGGGAGTTCAAAGTCATCAGCTACCGATGCCGTGAACACGTGCATGTATTCGGTGGGATATTCTGATGAGATAAAGGTGATGAGACCCCTGTAGGAGAAGTTTTCGAGCGATCCGGAAGAGATGGAAGCCTCCTCTGAAAGCTCACGCAGAACGCATTCTTCAGCTGTCTCGTCGGATTCGAAATGGCCGCCTATGCCCAGATACTTGTCGAGGTTCATGTCGCCTTTTCTGGTCTTGCGGATAAAGAGGCAGTCGCTGCCCCTTGTGATGTAGATCAATGTTGTGAGATTTTCCACGCGCATGGCAGAATTATATATTAATATTCTGCTTTAGTCTCGCCGTAATCGATGGAATATTCGCCCTCAGCAAGTGCGATGTTGAAGTTGACGCGGTAGATGACGTAAGAAGATACGTCGATCTTAAAAGCTTCGCAGAGTGCGCACCACTTGTCAGCAAGGTTAACGAGAACGCTCTCGCGGTGCATGGGCGGGAAAGGTGTGACGGGGAACATGTGCTTGGAGATGATGTCTCTCTCGAGATCATTAAGTCCGAAGTCCCTCTCGGCATTCTTTCTTGCTGTTGTGGGGTGTGTAAATCCGTGAATTCGTCTTCCGGGTACGGTCTTGTCGTGCCAGTCGTAAAGGAAATAATCGTGAAGGAGCGCACCTCTGACAAGGCTGTCCTTATCGAAACTGATCTTGAAAGTTCTCTCGAGGAAATGAGCCATAAGGAGACTATACTTCGCAACTGATACGCAGTGCTCGAAAACAGTAGTCTCACCATGCTGTGTAAATGTCTTTAAAACCTGTGCTTCAGGACTTAAGATGATGTCCTTTCCGCGTGTCAGCAATTCCTTCGCAAGTTTATATTCCGTTATACGTTTAGCAAAATGTAAAGCCAATTTAATCCCCTTATGCTTTGATATTATCAAAGGCGATTTTTCACACCTTGATAAGTATAACCCAAGAGGTCCGTTTTTACCCTATGGAATTCGTAACATTTTTATGTCTAATTGCATAGAAAAGTGAGGCAATATGCGAGCGCTGAAACGGCCGCGCTGAAACCGGAGGAAACTCACTTAAAGTACGATTTCTTCACCTTCAGATTCCACCAGATCTTCCAGGTGTCCGTAAACATCTTCCAGACATCCTTGAACTTGATCCTTCCGAACGACTGCCCTCTCGTAAAATTCAGTTCAACGGGCATCTCGATAAGCTTGGCTTTCTTCTTCGAAGCAAGAGCTAAAAGCTCAATATCAAAGGCATAGCCGTCGATCCTTCTTAAGGGCGCGATCTCTCTTATGATGGAACCCCTGTAGAGCTTAAGTCCTGTCTGAGTATCGTGACATTTAAGACCGAAAAGGACCTTGAGCATTATGTAGTAGCAGATGGAGAATACTTTTCGAGCGAAAGGATACTCGAGCTTGGAATCCTTATGCATCTTGGAACCGATCACGATATCAGCGCCCGACTCATTCATCTTCTCGAAGTACATCTTTATGAAATCGGGTGAGAGATCCAAGTCAGCATCGATAAAGCCGACGATGTCGCCTTTGCTGTTTACAGCGCCCCAGGATACGGCTCCGCCCTTGCCGCGGTTTACCGCATAGCCGAAGTCCTTGATGTTGGGATTGTCCTGCGCCGCGCGTGCTGCCTCAGCTCCGGTGTTGTCCTTGCTGCCGTCGTTAACGGCGATGATCTCATAGTCCGACGTAAACGCCTTAAGCGCCTTGTCGATGGTCATGAGATTATCGTAGATGTGTTCGCCTTCGTTATAGGCAGGCACGACGATACTGAGCATAGTTATCCTTTGCTTTCAAAAATTTACGCGATATTTTAGCACATCAGAAGCGTCCACCGCCACCGCCGGAGAATCCGCCTCCGCCGCCACCGGAGAATCCGCCACCGCCGCCGCCGGAGAAACCTCCGCCGCCACCGCTGCTTGAAGACTCGTGGTGGATAACCTTTTTGCTCAGGAAACTGTCATTCTTAGCAACAACATTGCTTCCGGGAATTGAATATGTGCTGATGGCCGGGAGCTTATCGAGTCTTCTCTTAGGTGTGGCAACACCCAATGAGAGGAAAGACAATCCGATAGGGATGATGATCGTAAAGAAGACGATGGCAGCATAGCTCTGATAAGAGTATCCGTTCAGGTCATTGGTAATGCCTTCAACTGCCGTTCCGTACTCACCGCTTCCGAGCTGGGACAGGTATCTTCTGAAGAGCGAATAGCATTCATCGTCAGATACTGCAAAATGTGCTGTTCCGTATGTATAGAGCCAGAAGAATCTTCCGCCCTGATAATCCAAAGTTACGTCGATAAGGATGCATACGCCGGAGTTGTTCTGAAGAGGTACTGTCTTAACGCTCTTCATGTAGTAATCTTCGGCAAACTTCTTCTCATCGTCATCAGAGTTCGAATAGCCCTTGCCCTTGTTGTTCGTTGTTACGATAACAACGTTGATGTCTTTCTCTTTGGAAAGCTTCTTGGCAGCTTCTTCGATATTGTCTTCTTCCTCGCTTGTGAAAAGACCTGCGTCATCTACGACCTTTACTGTCTTCTTAGGCGACAGGTTCATGAAGATATAGAAAACTACGCTTGCAAGGATAATGCAGATGAGCGCTATACCTACACCGATCGATGCACCGTTAAGCTCTGAAAGGACTGAGAGCTTGGGGCCCTTTCCCTGATCCTGATTCAGTTCGTTATATTCAACGTTCTCACTCATCCCCAGAACCCCCTCATGATAATGCCAAGAACAAATCTTGTTATGACGGCCAAAATACCAAGGACAATGAAGAAGAACATCAGCTTCTTAACAGGGCTTACAGGAAGCTGTCCTGCAACTTCACCTGTCTGTCCGTTCATTGCGAAATAGTAATACTTGTTGCGGTATTTGTATGACAGGAACCATACGGGAAGAAGCGCGTAATTTGCTTCCATCGAATCGATCCTGCTCAAGTTCTTAACGATCGAGAATCTGTCGAAAGAACCCTTCAATGAACCCTTAAGAGCCTTGTCGATTCCGTCCATGCCGCGCTTTGTGGCACGTGCAGCGAGGTCCTGCGGAGATTGGTCATACCTGTCAGCGTAGAATCCCGGAAGATATCTGTAATCGTATGGAATAAGGGCATCAAAATCGAAAGGTTCGATTGCTTCCATGAGAGCATCATCGATCCTCGTCTCACCGTCGAGCGGAACATGTTCCCAGGACAGCTCGGCGTTTCTGTCGAACTTGAATGTCTCGATGATCTCGTCGTTGCCTCTGTATCTGATCTTGTCGCCGGTGCCGTGAGCATCGATCGTAGCCTTGATATTGAAGAGCCAGAACGGTACATAAAGGCCTGACATCTTTGCAACGTTCTTCTTGGATGCAAATCCGAAAGGTGTCCACTTACCTTTGCCTGCCCACTTGAAGAAAGCTTCTTCGGCAGACTGTCTTGAGTACTTGAAAGGGATCATGTACTGGGGCTGGAACTGTTCCGTAAGTCTCTTGCCTACGAGAGCAGGAGATCCGCAGAATGCGCAGAACGTTGCAGCAGTGTGAGCATCCGTGACGATCTTTGCGCCGCATGCGTTGCAGACGAATTCAGTCTGCTCGGGCTGTGCCTGCTGTGCTTCCTGCTGAACATCCTGAGCTGCCTGCTGTGCGGCCTGCGCCTGAGCGTATTCCTGTGCAGGATCAGTCGGTTCAGCGGGCTTAGCTTCAAGCTCGCCTACGGTAATATCGTTAAGTGCTGCAGGATCAAAAGACGCTCCGCAGCTGGGACACTCAAGTTTCTGGGTATCCGCGTTAAGTGTGAGATTGGACCCGCAATTCGGGCATTTAATTGTATCAGCCATACTATCCCTCCTAACTCGAAATTATATCATAAATCGTTTAGGTAATTCAGATATCAGTATCCAGCAAAGCCTTAAGTGTCTTGACATGACTCTTAAGGGAATGAGGATAATCAATCTCCTTAAATTCGATTCCCTTACGTTCACATACTATCTTAACAAAAGAATCGGCGATCTTGGGATTTTTTAGAAGCACAGGACCGATAAGACTTATTCCGAGAAGGTTGTTTCTCTTCACAGAATCTTTCTTCAGCGGGATATTTCCGATCACTTTCAAAACGTCATAAGCGAGGTCATCTTCAATGCCCGGAACGCCTGCCCTGTTAACGAATCCGACGTAACGGTCACCCGTTTCTTTATCTGCGAGGATGACATCGCCGGTGTAACGCTTTTCGAGCTGTTCCTTGAAAGTAAATCCGAAGATACCAAGACCCTCAACAAAGCTTCCGTCAGCAGTAGTTATGCCCTTGCCTAAGATGTCATAACTGTTGCCCGTAAAAAGCATCGGAACGCCGCTGTCTATGGCCTTTACAAGACCGTCCTTAAACTGCGCCAGATGGCCGGCAGCAAGGTTCCTGTTGGATTCAAATCCCGAACCCATATAAACAAAATCAACGCCTTCAAAACTGATCTCATTGTCAGTGATCGTACGCCTGATGATCTCAACCTCAAAGCCCTGGTCTTCAAGTCTCTTCTGCATGATCCTTACGTTGCCGTTGTCACCGTAAAGGCTCATGAAATCAGGATACAGGAAAAGGATATTCACATTCATGCGAGCTCCCTCCTTGTAACGATCGATAAGATCTTCTCCTTGTCGGAGAAGCATGTGATCACGTATAAGAACGAGTCGAGGTTGTGTGCGCAGTATTCTGCCGCGTCAGGCACCTGCTCGAAGATCTCCACCTTGTCTTCATCGGCACCCGCAAGTTCAAACCTGACAGCCAGGTCATCACAGTACTGTCCTGCGAGGATTATCTTGTCGATATTAGCTCCCTTGAGCTTCTCGAAATTAATATCCCACAGCCAGCTCGAATCTGATGTGTAATACTTGCGGCTTATCGCATCGACGATAAACATGACGCTCTTCTTGCGGTTGTCGGAAACAACTACATCGATCGAGCGGTCGTAAGATACGGAGTTCTCGTGCTTGGAAAGAAGCAGTCTTCCGTCGAGCTTGCCCAGCGTAAAATCAGAGATACGTCCGGACTTTAAGATATAACCTCCGAGCGACTCTGCAGCAGCTTCAGGCTTGATGCCCGCAGTAACGGATGCCGTGAAAGCAGCCAGTATATTGTAGCAATGGTAGATTCCCGTAAAGAATACGGGGATATCGTATTTGCCGTCGATCACGATAGAAGCCTTGCCGTTCTCTTCCTTCGTGGAAGTCAGCGTATGGTCAGTATCGTGTCTTTCAAAACCGCACTCCGTGCACCTGAACTTGCCGATATGGTTGTAGTGGTAATATTCGTATTCCATCGGCTTCTTGCAGACAGGGCAGTACTTGCCGTCGTTATAGATGCCCTCGTGCTTCTCCTTATCTGTCGGAAGCTTGTCTGCGCCGAAATAGATCGTACCCTCCCTGTCCTTGCCAAAGCTCGAGACAAGCGGATCGTCAGCATTAAGGATCAGGGTCATGTCATCGTAGACAGCCTGGCCGATAACGCTCTTGATAAATTCGGGATGGCCGTTCCTGGTCATCTGGTCCCTGTAAAGGTTATTGATGACAAAATACTTCGGATGGAAGTACTTGAAAATATGTCTTGAATATCTCTCGTCCGCTTCAAGAAGGATAACGTCGCTCTTAACTTTGCCCGACATCTTTGCATCGCCTACAAGGAAAGTAACGACACCCTCTATCTGATTGGAACCCTCTTTGTTATAAGCAACTTTAAGGCCGTT
The DNA here is from genome assembly GCA_902780785.1 of Oscillospiraceae bacterium. Classification (GTDB taxonomy): domain Bacteria; phylum Bacillota; class Clostridia; order Saccharofermentanales; family Saccharofermentanaceae; genus Saccharofermentans. The sequence goes on from CACZGS010000005.1 coordinate 103,178, forward strand.
GCTCTTAAGCACATGTGCGATCATCTCGACCGTGGAAGTCTTTCCGTTAGAACCGGTAACGGCAATAGAAAGCTCAGGGAGCTTCAGGTTCGAAAGTATATCCGGGCAGATCTTCAGGGCATACTTACCGGGCAGGCTTGAGCCGCGTCCGAAAAGCTTCGCGAGGCGCCTTACAATCTTGCAAACAAGGATCGCTGTAAACACTCTTATCTTCATAGCGTTGCAATTATATCACGCGAGAGGCCGTCATAATAATAAATTTATTAAAGAGCCTCAAAATCACCGTCATTTTTTAATTGGTCTCCTGTCAGAATTTTCGAACAGTTTTAAACAAAAGTGTTTACTTTCTAAAATTGTGGTATATAATTTCGGCATGACTAATTTTGCATTTACATGGCGTGACTTTTCATTTTTTGCCTTTACGAATAGGGGTAATTAGTTCACTGCATGTAAATATATAACTTGATTTACGTACATTATAGGGCCCCGCAGTGAACAAGACTGTGGGGCTTTTAATTTGTCAGGAGGAAAGAAACATGACACAGAAACAGGCCGGAAAGCGTATTGAAGAGATCGATGAACAGATCAAGGAGCTCTTCAAGGAAAGATTGGAAGCGAGCAAGATGGCAAATGAGACCCTTACGAAGTCTGAGATCGCATTGAAGAGCAGACGCTATGAGAGGAGCTACCTTGCAGGACTTGAAAGTTCTAACCAGCTGATCGATAACTATGAGAGAGTGCTCTTTTCGACGATGTTCAACCTAAGCCACTCATACCGCAATACAGAGTACGGCACGAGGACTGAGCTCGCAGACCAGATCAGGAAGGCTTTGGAGACCACTCCGCAGGAGCTTCCCAAGTCGCCCATGGTTGCCTGTCAGGGTATTGAGGGCGCTTACTCACAGATTGCTACAGATAAGATCTTCCGCCACGCTAACATCATGTATTTCAGGACTTTCGACGGCGTTTTCCAGGCAGTTGAGTCCGGCCTTTGCAAATTCGGCATCCTCCCTATTGAGAACAGTTCATTCGGTTCAGTTACACAGGTTTACGACCTCATGGTCGACCACAAATTCCATATCGTTAAAGACTACAAATTAAGGATCAGTCACAAGCTCCTCGCAAATCACGGAACGAGATTCGACGATATCCGCGAGGTTTACTCACACAATCAGGCAATCGGCCAGTGCAGCAAGTTCCTTAAAGAGCATCCGGATATAAAGGTCAACATCGTTGAGAATACTGCAGTTGCAGCTAAGAGCGTTGCTGATTCGGGCCGCAGGGACGTTGCTGCGATCTCATCTTCAGACTGCCAGCAGCTTTATGGTCTGGAATCCGTAAAAGACGATATCCAGAACACTGACAACAACTACACAAGATTCATCTGCATCACAAAAGAGCTCATGATCTTCCCCGGCGCTTCAAAGACTTCCGTCATGCTCGCTCTGGGCCACACACCGGGCGCGCTTGCTGATACGCTTGCAAAATTCTCTTCTCTTGGATTGAACCTCACGAAAATCGAATCACGTCCTATTCCGGGCAAGGATTTCGAATTCATGTTCTATCTTGATTTCGAAGCTTCCGTATATTCAGAAGACGTTATCGCACTCCTTTGCGAACTCGACGCTGAGCCTACGGAATTCGCTTATCTCGGAACATATATCTGAAGGTTCAAACGATGCCTGTTTTACACCAAATTTATATATTTCGAAAATGGTGTAAAAACAGCCCCGTTTTTTACACCAAAACCTTTTTATTTTAAAAACGGTGTAAAACCATTAAGGAAATCCAGTTAAAGAATAAAACAGACGGTGCCTCTTACGAGACACCGTCTTTTTGTTTGCAGTTTTCAGTTTTTTACCGGCCGAGCTGAGTTGCTATTCCAAAGAACAGAATGAGCATCGCGAAGATGTAATAGAGAAGCCAGACTGCCCAGAAGATCGTAAATCCGATGCCGGAATAACGGGCTCCTCTGCTGAGTGCCGAGCTTATCTTGATCTTGGTGGTGTGCATGCCGCCGCGCGCCAGATAGTCGAGAAGCGACTTCCTGTTCTTGGTTGCCATGTTGATAGCAATGATGCTGCCGACAGGAAGACTGCTGATTGCTCCGGCAACGATCGCCTGAGTAAGGAATTCCTTTGATACTGCAGGATAGTTGGGATCTATGGGCTGCTGTTGCTGCACCGGTGCCTGATACTGGTAACCTTGCTGATACTGAGCCTGCTGATACTGAGGCTGCTGATACTGATTGTTATCCATACTAAAACTCCTTTATTCCAAAAAGTTGCTTTAACAACAATCAGATTATATCAGAAATCTCCTTTCTTTGCTGTGACAGCTGGAACTTGTCGAAGAGCTTGACGTACATAAGCGGTACGGCGCCGACGACGGCTGCGCTTGCCTGAATGCCGTTGGGTATAACTGATCCTAATGCTGCTTCAACGCCATACATGAAGGGCAGTGATTCAAAAGCGAAGTAGCCTGCGATCATGATGAGTTCTGTGACGACTGAGGCGGATAGTTTTCTTGCAAGATGCGTCTTTCCTTCTGCATTTCTCTTAAGAAGGATGCCTGCTACAAGTCCCATCACGCCCTTGATGATGAATGTTGCAACTGCATACTGCGGATAACCTGCAAGAAGGTCTGCCAATGTAGAGCCGATAGCTGCCGGGAAAAAGGCCAGCGGGCCCAGGATATATGCGCTTACAAGTATTACAAGGTCGCCAAGATTGATGTGCCCGATCGCGGTCGGGATGTGAAGTTCCGTGCCGATAAATACCAGTGCTGCAAGCACGCCTGCGTATGCGATTTTCTTCAAGTTGTTTCTGTTGTTTTCTTTACTGCTCATTTTCATGTCCTTTCTTATCAAAAAACGGGAGCTCTTTTCCAGAACTCCCGTCGATAACCTGATTTATTTTTTAGATCAAGTTGGCATTCAACAGATGCCGGTCATTCGCGGGAGAGTGACTTCAAAACAGCACATGGTATGCGTCTTGGTTGTAGTAATGCCGTTCATGTTCACATCTCCTTTCTCTTGATTGCGAAGAATTTAACACGTATTGCCTACTATGTCAATAGGTTTATTTTCGATGGCTTATAACCATTTGGAATAAAGATCTATTACTGTCCTTCGGGATAGATTACAGGGAGTGTCGGAAGCTCTGTAGATACGGTCTGCTCGGGCATATCGGATACGGGAATGATCGTGCCGTCAGGATTGAGCGACACAGGGATTCCGGAACCGTCGACCAGTGCCTTTGCAAGGTTCTTTACAGATTCTATCTTTCTCTCGAAAAGCATTGCGCCCATGGGATCGTCATTATAGAAATGAATGTCAGAGCCCGCGGTCATGGGGAGCCCTAACTTCTTGCAGTATTCATATCCGAGCGCGTTCATATTAGGCTTGTTCGCAGCATTATAGACTTCGACACCATCACAGGCTGTGGGAGCGAGCTTGATGTCTTCAAGATAATCTCTTTCCCTGTAAGGGTGTGCCTGGATCATGACGCCGCCTGCCTTGTGTACGGCTTCCAAAAGCTCATGCCTTGTCATGTTCATGATGCATTCGTTGTCCAGGAGCCACTGCTTATCAACGCCGTAGAGCAGGTATTCGTCTTTCCAGAAATTAAACTCGATGCCGAACATGACATTGAAATCCTTGCCTTCTGCGGCCTTCAAAGCGCGCTCGTAACCGGAGCAGTAGATCTCAACTCTTTCCTTCCACGGGAGGTCTTCAGGAACGCATGTATTACCGTTGAAGAAATGGTCAGTAACGACCATGCCAGCATAACCCTTCTCCATCATGTAGGGAATGTAATCTTCACCATGCACTCTGCCGCATGCGCTTGCCTCGCATGTATGAAGATGCGTCTCGTATAAAAAGCCCATTAAGATACCTGATTTCTAATCTGAATTTTTCCTGCAAAATGCTAACACTCGCAGGCATTCAAATCAAGCAGACAAATGCGTCAATTATTCTCTTTGTCCTTAAATACTCTGGAGCCTGTAGCGCCCTTCTGGCCCTGATACTTGCCGTCGTAGGGATTCAATGCATAATCGTCCATCTTCGCGAAAACAAGCTGTCCGACTCTTCTTCCCGCCTTGAGTTCGATCGCACATCTGTTGGCGTTATAAAGCTCCAACGTGATCTCGCCCTTAAAGCCCGGATCGACCCATCCTGCATTCTGGATGAATAGGCCCATTCTGCCTAATGAACTTCTGCCTTCAACGAATGCGGTAAGGTTGTTGGGGAGCTCGAAATATTCCATCGTCGTGGCAAGCACGAACTGGCCCGGCATGATGAGGAATGTATCAGTGGTTATCGTTTTATATTTGATCTCATTTTCGAGAGTGATGACGCTGGAAGGCGTATCATCAACAACGCTGAAAGTATTGCCCAGGCGGATATCAACGCTTGCAGGCTGGATCTGAGGAGGTGTTACAGGCTCTATAGTAAGAGTCTTTTCCTCGAGCATCTTAAGTATTGTCTTGTCGGATAAGATCATAAAAACAAGTCCCCGTTTCTGGTGTGATGAAAACCATTATAACCATAAAACGGGGAATCTTATGTGTCATTTTTGAAGGCTGATAAACTGCCTTAGAATGTTCAGCCTTTTAGCAGCGCTCCGATATCTGTGACGCTGAATTTTCTGATCTTCTCGTATTTCGAGAGATCCTCATTGACTCTGTCGATAACGGCCTGCCAGTCATCGTTGACGAAGGACTTATCCTTTACGAAGATATCGCAGGTAAGAAGATCATCTCTGATATAAGCCTTAACGGATGCGATCCTCGGATCTGCTTCCTTGACCTTATCAGCGATACGCTTGGAAGAAACATTTTCGCCGTTTAAGAGAACGAGCATCGTGTCCTTTCTTCCCATGACATAGACCATGTTGCCGACGATCTTTCCCAGGTCTCCTGTGAGGAAATAGCCTTCTTCGTTAAAGGCTCTCTTTGTAGCTTCAGGATCGTTAAGATAACCATGGAAAACGTTAGGTCCCTTGATCGCGAGTTCGCCGATACCGTCCTCATCAGGATCGATTACTTTCGCGTCAACATACTCTAAAAGCGTGCCGGCACTGTCCATATCGGTAACGTCAGGATAGTCAATTGAAAAGCCTGAAGATGTCTCAGAAAGAGCATATGCGTTCATGGGATTGATGCCCTGGTCGATGAATGCCTGACGGATATCGTAAGGCAGGCACGAACCTCCGATAAAGAGATATCTCATTCTGCCGCCAAGGAGCATCTTCAAAGGTACGTTCATTGCCTTCGCGCCCTCACAGAACTTAACGCAGACAAGAGGTACTGCGCAGAAGACCGTGGGCTTTACCATCATCATTTCCTGAGCCATATTCTTGATGTCACCTGTGAGGTAAATGCTGTAGCCGAATACCAGAGAATAAAGGAAATTGAATATCGAGCCGTATGTGTGGTTCAAAGGCAGGAACAGATAGCATACATCATTCGTGTCGACCTGGATCCTTTTGCCCAATGCTTCATAACTCGAATAGATGTTCTTGATAGAGAGCATTACTGCCTTAGGGAAAGATGTCGATCCGCTCGTAAATACGATCTTCGCAGGCTTGTCCTCATCGACAGGTTCAAGAGCGAAAAGCTCCTTGCATGCAGCCTTTCCTTCTTCGAGCATCTTATCGAAATCCTCTTCGATGCAGATGAAACGGACATCAGGATACTTGCCTCTTACCGCATCGATCTTATCTTCCAGACACTTGCTGTAAAGCATCAGGGAGATCTCACATTTGCCGATCGCATAATCAAGGTTATCGTCTTTCCAGTCTTTATTAAGTCCGACGCTTAAGCCAACATAGTTCATTATCGCAACGTCAGAAATCATCCATGCAAGCGAGTTCGGACTGTAGATTCCGATGTGCTTATCTTTATAGCCGTTATTGATGAGATAAGTCGCAAGGTAATTTACCTTCTCTATGAATTCTCCGAAAGTGATACCGACATACTTGCCGTCCACCATCTCGTGGAGATAATCTCTGTCCTTCCACTTCTCATAGTCTGCTCTTAAAAACTTCTCAAGTTCATTCATTTCTCTATCGTCCTTTCCAAAAGTACATATTCGTAAACGCCGGTGATATCACCGTTCGCATATGTCTGTGTTAATTTGCCGTCTCTCATGAGAGCACCGATGCTGGGAAGCCCTGATGCCATAAGCTCCTTCATGATCGCGTAGACAAGAGCTTTACCGAGGCCTCTGTGCTGCTGGTCAACACCCATGTAGAGCATTACATAACGCTTCGGCTTCTTCTTTGTCATAAGGATCTTCGCGATATTAACGGGATTGCCCGTGTGATATACGAGATTGCCGTAATCCGGGATCGAGACATAGAAGCCGACGGCCTTGCCGTTATAGTAAGCGAGCTTAGTCATGCTCATGTTCATTATCTGCTTATAGCTCATGAAGACTTCCCTGAAGTCCTCCTGCTTAACGTCCTTGAAGATCGGGAAGTCGCTGTAAAGGTCAGTGACGAGTCTGTATACATCATCAATGGCGCTCGAAAACTCTTCTTCCCTGGGACTCCTGATCTCATAACCGGCGTTAAGGAACTCCTGGTAATGCTCTTCGAACTTAGGATTCTTATATTCTTCACCGACACTTCTGAACGCGTGTGAAGTATAGTGCTCGGCAACGGTGAATCCGTTGTCTTCAAAGAGCTTTAAGTAGTAATCTTTGTTGTAAGGTTCGCCCGTATAAGGCGCATCGAACTTGTTGATCTTAAGTCTGTACTTTATCCAGAAGGAAGCATCGACAGGACCCTGGATCTTGGCAAAACCATTTTCGCTGCAATATGCGTATGCGCTGTCGAATAAGAACTTTGCAACGTCTGCATCATTAACGCACTCGAAGAAGCCCAGATACGCAGTAGTGTCGCCCTCATATGAAGTGATGCAGAAACGTCCCTTAACGCTGCCGCCGTCATCATAGACAAGGAATTTTGCAAGCGAGAAATACTTGCTAAGAGGATGCTCACCTTTGAGGATCTTCTTTATCGAATCAGGATCTTCCATGTTGTCGGAAGTATCGTAGATCTGGGTTGCCAGCTTAACAAAATCCTTAATGTATTTTTCTTCGCAGTCGAACTTAACTAACTTCATGTATCACCGCTCCTTTTCAGTATCTCTATCTTTCCCTTATCGCCGTTCATTCTTATAAGGTCGCCTGACTGTATCGTCAGCATAAGGTCTTTTACTCCGACGATCGACGGAATGCCTATCTCTCTTGAGATTATCGCCGTGTGTGATAACAGCGAACCCTTCTCGGAGATGACGCCCTTTGCCTGCGTGAGCAGGAATACCCAGCCGGGATCCGTCATCTTCGTTATGAGGATCTTATCCTTAACGTCGCCCGTGTCATTAACATCGGTAATGACCAGAGCTTCGCCTTCGCAGATGCCGCCTGAACAGGGCACTCCGAAGAGCTCGTTATCGCTTAATTTCTTGTGGTATGAATTAACGTTTGCATGGCGCTTGTTGAAAGGTCCTTCGGCAAAGATCAGCCTCGAATAAGGCGGGAGCTCACGGTAGAGCTTATACTGGTCCTTACGGTCAGATACCGTCTTTCTCATGTCCTGCGGATTGCTTGCAAGGTCAAGCACTTCATCGATCTTCATGTAGTAGACATCGTGAGCTTTCTCAATAAGGCCCTGCTCTTTATATTTTGCTCCGAGGCTGTCTACGATAAGTCTTACTATGCCGTAGATGCGGCTTCTGTTAAGCCTTGAGATCTCACGGTTATAGATGCCCAGAGAACTCTTCTTAACATAGAATCTTGTAAGCGCATCGTACTTATCTTCGGAGTCCTTTTTCTTCGTAAAGCTGTCCCATGTTGCCTGAAGCCTGGGCATATCCTTCCTGTACTGGTTGATGCGCCAGTCAAGAAGCTCGGGGTTGCTCCTGAATGTTCTTGATTCCAGCTTTAATTCTTCAAGATTACGGTCGCCGTAAAGCCTTATGTATTCTTTCTTTGCAGCTGCGAATTCCTCTTCGGTCATCTCATCTTTCTGAAGCGCGAGTCTCGTGATCTCGATAACGGGCTTCATGCTCTCGATGTCGGAAATGCCGCTTATGTATTCGTTGATCTCCTTATCGTCCTTCTTGTATTTCTTCTTCATCCTGGCCTTAAGGAGCCCGGTGAAGATGAATGAATACATATCGTTAAGGAGCGTTACGTCCCAGCAGTCGAAAAGCTTTACCTTGACGTCATTAAACAATGCGACAAGTTCGGTAGGCGACAATGAAGGATCGAACTTCTTATAGAAATCATCGTTAATGACGATGAATTTCTCATTGAGTTTTCTCATGTTCTTCGGAACTGCGCAGAGTTCATATACTGAATTGAAATATGTTCCGATACGCGTGAAGAATCCGACATTAACATCGTCTTCGTTATAGGTCTTATTGCGGACGCCCATCATCTCCTGCCAGACAGGGATTATCTTCTTGCTCATCGGCAGGAATTTAATGACCGTGTACCAGTTGCTGATCTTATAGTAAACGCGGCCGTTGACGTGTCCTGTCATGTTGAGGAAAACGTCCTCATGCTTGTTCAGTTCCCTGTCGTTCTTAAGCACTCTTCCGCAGACGCCTTTGAAGACTCCGCTGTAGACGAGATCGACAAATGAAGTCGTAAGAGGCGATGAGATTCCCGGATAGCTCTCGACGATATTGCTGTTATCCATGATGAGCGGATCGTCAGTCTTAAGTGTCGTTATCGGGCGCACCTGAAGTATATAGACTGTGCCGTCCTTAACCGCGAATTCGATATCCAGATATTCGCCGAATATAGCCTTCATCTTATCCGAGATGCCGATAAGTTCTTCGATCTTTTCCTGATCGAGCAGGTCTTCTTTGCCCTCGAAATAACAGATCTTATCCGTGAGGTTATAGTAGTACGATGTCGTATCTACTCTGGATGATACGATGCCTTCGCCAAGGCCTCTTCCGACAGTGATGACACTCTCATTTAAGATGCCCTGGGGGTTCGCGGTAAAGAGTACCCCTGATACTTCAGAATCGATCATGTCCTGAACGATTATGTTCATCTTTATATCAGATGTATCGATATTCTTCGATTCGGCATAAGCCTTAACACTGTCGCTGTTAAGGGAATTTACTATAGTCCTGATTTTCGCTGTAACATCATCGCGGGACACATTCAGGAATGTATCGAACTGTCCTGCAAAACTCTGGAATTCGCCGTCTTCGACATTGGCCGAACTTCTTACGGAGAACTTGTTTCCAGACGAAGGCAGCACTACATTAAGATCGTCCCTGACCGCATATTCATAAGGCACAACGGTAAATGCCGGAACATTAAATCCGTTATCCCGAAGCTTTATCAGATTGTCGATCTTAGAGCCGTACATATCAGATCTTTCCGAAGATTATGAAGCAGACAATGGTTAACAGCATCGTCGATTCCTGCAGGTAAGTGTAGAGCTCGACTTTCTCTACCAGGACGAACCTCTCGGGGTTCTTAATGAACTGGATGAACTTCCACGTCATCCAGGATACGAGCAGGAAGAGAACGCCTACCGAGATCTTGTTGAGATTCCATACGAGGATGAAGTTCGTGATGATGTCCAAGATCGTAAGGATCAGTACGAACTTCGTCGAATCCTTGTAGCCGAAGAGCTTCGAATATGTTGTGTATTCCGTCTCGTCCTTCGGCGCTCTGATCTTTCTTGATACCTCCCAGATAAGTGCCGGGAAATAGAGTGTCCACAATGCCATTATGTTGGTCAGTGAGAACGCCGGAAGATTATACTTCTGGATCGTGAATGCAATGATGTAGAGATTGATGAATGCCTGTACGGGGTTGTGCGTAATGAGCGCCAGAGGAAGGCTCGGCTGGATCTTCTTTTTCTTGAAGAACCATTTGCTCATCAGGTATCCGTAGATGTAGAGGATAACAAAGAAGATTATGTTCTCGCGCATGAAGATGATGTTCAGTGCGATCGCTATCACCTGAACTATTACACATGCGACCATAACGTCTTTCTTGAATACTCTTCCGCTCGGCAGGGGCCTGTCGGGGAACAGCTTTTTATCTGTCTCGAAATCCTTTAAATCGTCAGCAATACGAAGCCACAGAAGGAATGCGAAGACCGTAAACGCGCCTGTTGCTTCAGCAGGTCCCAAATGGACATCTTTCCATGTGACACCCATGTTCAGAAGGATGATGAAATGTATCTCGAGGAAAAGGATAATACCCAGAATGATCCTCGGTATTATCGGATAACGTTCTTTAAAGTAAACGTGAAGTCTCTTGATCATAAAGCTCTGCCAATCCTCTCTCCGTATCTTACTTTAGTTTCAATTCCTGAAGCACTCTGCTCCATTATGTCTTTATCAATCTCAACGTTCTTTACGAGAATTATCACTGTCGAACCGCCGGGTTCAAAATAGCCTTTCTCCTGGCCTTTCTCGAAAACATCAGTTCCGTTATCGACGATCCTTCCTATGAGCATCGCGCCTACTTCGATGTAAGCTAATGTTCCGAAGTTCTCGGTCTTAAGAAGATTTACAGATCTCGTGTTCTCCATATAGATCTTGTGGTTCTTAGAGACTGGACTTACCGTGTGAAGCTTGCCCTTGATCATGCGCTTGCTGATAAGGCATCCCTTGTCGGGATAACAGAATCTGTGATAGTCATCTACCGTGAGCCTGAATACCAATGCATATCCGCCTGCAAATTCTTTTGCATTATCGCTATCTCCCAAGATCTCATCTACCGTATAAGTCCTGCCCTTTATTCTGAGTGTCGTATCTTTCTCGATCTCATATACAAGAAGCTTGGAATCGGCAGGTGATATCAATGCTTCCGGAGCCATGTCCACAGGGCGCTTGCCGTAACGGATCTTACGTGTGAAGAAATCAGTAAAGGACTGATATTCCTTATCTTCGTAATCGCTCATGTCAATGTTGTGTTCTTTGATAAACGCGGGGATCTTTTTTGCAGAATTCTTTTTCGAATTCTTCCACGCATATATATTCGATACCAGAGGCGATACCGCGATCCACAAAAGGAGCCTGCCCAGAGGGTTGTTGTACAGGAAACCCAATTTCCCTGCCCCGTACTGGACTATCTCTTCATAAGTATCGTTCCTGCGGTCGTAGATCTTCATAAGCTTCAGATAACAACAAGATAAATGACGAGCATTGCGATCGCTAAGATCCCGAATATGCCGTACCAGATCCCCTTAGGTTTTGCCACCTTGATCTTAAGCATCTGGAAGATCGAGACAATTACTATTCCTGCGGTAAAGACAGGTATAAAGATCTTATCTTCCAAAGGCACTCGCAAAAGATAAAGAAGCGGGAAGATCAACGCGGTATATGTTACCGGCAGGCCGATGTAATACTTTATCGCCTTCTCGCTGTCTGCAGTGTCGATATTAAAGTATGCAAGTCTTGCAACTCCCACGAGTGCGAAGAGCATGTAGATAACGATGTCCCAAATGTGAGTAAGTCCGATGTTGATGAAGATGCATATAGGAAGCGCGATGAAGCTTACGACATCGACAAGTGAATCGAGTTCTATTCCGAACATCTTCTCTTCTTCAGTGCGCTTGCATCTTCTTGCTACCATGCCGTCGAAAAGATCACATACGCCTGCAACCATTAAGCAGCAGAACGCGTAATTGATCTTCTCCTGAGTGAATGCCAGAAAGATTCCGAGGACTGCTATAAGAAGTCCCGCATAGGTTAAGATTACCGATTTGTTCCACTTGCCTATGACCACGTTATGCTCCTCCGTTAATGGTTACAACTCCCGTACTTCCGTCTATCGTGATCTGCTGTCCGTCAGAGATCTTACTCATCGCATCCTTGCAGCAGACGATCGCGGGGATACCGTATTCGCGCGATACGATTGCAGCGTGACATAAGATTCCGCCGTACTCCGTAACGATTCCGGACAGTATCGCAAACTTAGGTGTCCATCCGGTATCGGTAAATCTCGTTACCAGAATATCGCCTTCCTGAAGCCTGTCGATCTGCGTGAAGTCTTCAATGACTCTCGCAGTACCCGTGATCTTTCCGTTGTTGGCACCAAGACCTCTTATCGAATTCTTGTTTGCTGCTTCGGAGATCACATGGAAGTTATGTCCGATCTCGTTATCGCTTATGTAGTTCCTGTAAGCATTATAGTAAAACTTGTTCCTGGTGATTAAGTCATTGAGGTCTTCTTTTGTCTTATTACCGTCGATGTAATCCCAGAGATTTCCGACCTTTAAGAACCATACATCCTCGACCTTTTCGAGCACTCCGTCAGAGACTAACTTCTTCGCATACTCGATCGTATACATACGGAGCATATAGTAAAACCTTGTGGAGACGTCGCGGAATTCTTCGCGCCACCAGAGCATCTTACGCATGTTGGCGACCTTATCTGCGATCTTCTTATACTTGCCCGCAGAGACATTTTTCTTCAGATTGTTAAGGATCTCGGTATAAACTGCAACGCCTTTCTCCTTATCCTTCTCAGGTGAATAAGAGTCGTCCAAAAGCGCCATATCCTTGACCATGGAGATCATGACATGAGGCTCTTCGTAGTAGCAGGGATATGTGATATCAAGTTCCTTGTCGGAGTGATAGCCGTAATCGTCAATGAGTTTTCTTACAAGCGGGAGCTCGAACTTGCCGCTGTCAAGATCCTTGGCAATATCCAAAGCATCAGTATCTTTCCAATACTTCGCAGCCTCTTCGTCAGATCTTATCTTTCTTGTGATATCCCACATATCGTAGAAAGGAAGCAGGTGCGAGATGTTATCGATGCTTGCTAAGAGAGACAGATACTCGCTCTCTGACACATACTTCAAAAGGCTGTCCTTATAGAGCGACTGATGGATCGTGTTGATGAAGATCTGATGGAAATATGTTGTCTCGGATCTTAAATATGTCTCATGAGTGATCCTGAAGAATTCCTTTGTAATGTCTTCGATCGTGCCCTCATCAAGGTTCTTCTTGTACTCGTAGTAAAGATCTAAAAGTTCCTGCTTGTAGCGCTCGGAATTCTTCTTTCTGTCATTCAATACTTTTGTCTGCTCGATGATGATCGGGATCATGTGGAAGAGCACCTTAGGTGTAGCGCCCGTGATCTTGCCGTCGCCCTCGTAATCACCTACGATTCCGTATTCGTTATCGAACTCTCTTTCCTTGTAGCCTACGATCTGTTCCATCGTCTTCTTTACAGCGGAAAGATTCCAGTAACATCTGCCGTAATACATCTCACCGAGTTTCCTGGGGAGCTGCTCGTCCTTTAAGATCTTTGTGCTTACGATAAATACCCTGAGTGAATATTCCCAGATGTATTCGTAAAGGCTCCACATGTAAGGCGTGCAGACTGTGGCGGATACACCGCCGTCCTTAAAGTCCGCCGTGGTCCATACATCATTGATGCCTGAATAATTGAGCTTGGTGATCCTTCTTGACTGGAGGATGAATAACTCATCGTCCTTTATCGCGAATTCGATATCGCAGGGATATCCGAACTGCTGCTGGATTCTTGCAAATACTTTCGCATACTCTTCCACCTTTGCTTCAGAGATGAGCTTGTTATCTGCTTTCCTGTCAGTCTCTTTGTTCTCGTACCAGTTGTAGTGATACTGCTCAGGAACAGTCTTGCCGCTTACGATATCTTCACCAAGTCCCTCCGATACTTCGATGAGCATCGTCTTGTCGTTGCCCGTAACGGGATCGATCGTAAAGCAGATACCGCTCTTATCGGAAGCGACCATCTCCTGGACTACGACTGACATCTTAAGTTCGCTCGTGTCGATCTTGCGGTTAACAAGATAGCTTAAGATGATCTCAGAAAACATCGACTTGTAGCAGTCGATTACTCTTGCCTCAACGTCTTCAGGCTTGGTGTTAAGGAACGTCTGATACTGTCCTGCGAAAGAGAACTCATCCAGGTCTTCCTTCGTGCCGCTGCTTCGCACGGCATAGAGCTTATCGGATCTGACGATCGACTTGATCTCATCTGCAGTTTTTTCCGGAAGCTTAATCTTATCGAACAGCTCATTTAAGCCATTGGATGTTTCTTTGATGTTGTCCTTGTTGAGGTTTTCGAGCGCCTGGGAAATGATCTCTTCTGCTTTGCCTCTTACTGTCTCATCGTATGTGTCGCTGTCAAGAACAAAACCGTCCGGAACATTGAACCCGTTCTGCTTCATGAGTAAAAGGAATTTACCTTTATTTCCGAGCTTGCCGTTTTCCTGTTCCCTGCTGCCTAATCTTACTAACATAAAACCGAATTTCCTTAAAACATATTTTTACGAAGGTGCATGAAGTAGAGCATCATGTTCAAGAGCAGATGCGTTCCTGCACCGACAAGTACATACAAAAGATAAAGACCGATGCCGAGCGGATAGAAAAGCCACACGACAAGAGCTACTCCGAATACGGAATCAGCCTGATCTAAGAAAATGAAGAACACTTTCCAGAAGCCGCTTATTGATTTGCCGGGAGTAATATCGAGCCTTCTTTTAAGAAAGCTGTTCGGGAGCTCGAAAAGAGAATATCCGAGTCCCAAAAGGACGCCGATAAGAAGATTAAAAGGAATGGTGTTCTCGTGATACTGGTAAAAGAAGTTCAGATCATGAAGAGCCTTGCCCTGACAAGCAAATCCCCACAATACCGAAAAGAGCGTATTAAAAAGGATATATCCGAGCATGCCTTTCCAGGTCTTGTTGTCTCCGAAGATCCTTCTTCCGTCTGTGAAATTCTTACCGAAATCTATTGGCTTAGCAATCGCCTTTAAGATAGGCAGCTTGCACCATAACATTACGAAGATACCCGCCAACACCGTTGGTATCAGGGTCACGTACATCATCCCTATAACTCTAAGCATAACTTCCTCCACTGATATCGTACCACAACGAACATGAAGCACCAAATTATAATAAATATATTAGTCCTCGGTCCGCTGCCTGCTCCGGGTGGCAGTCCAGGTATTTTGGGAATCGCCGGCTACTATTCCGCATTTGATCTCAAGCAGATCTTTGCAGTCATTTTTCTTGATAATGAGGCAGATATCATCGGCCAGTTTTTTCGCCGGTTCCTCATCAATGAAATCATCAGACATTAAATTCATATACACGTGTGTATTGGCGGTAATGTACTCATCAGAACTGCTGTATTTCAAGCCGTTATCCTTCATCAGTTCATTTATCTCATCACGGGAAAGGTCCATAACATGCCTGATATAGACCTCATCGAAGTCGGAACTTATAACCTCATAGGAAGGTTCGGATGACACATCGGCATATTCTGATTCCATTCCTGAAGTAACACTGTATTCGATACCGCTTTCTATATCTCTCAGATATACAGTACGGGATAAACCTCCGACGCCTTCCTCTCGTATATATTTACATTCTCCATAATTCTCTTCCGCAAAACGGATCAGACCGTACCTGCCTGACGGGCTGTCTTTAAGTACATACGAATGAACAATTTGTGATACGGCAACAGACAATACTGTTACCACTATAAAGCTGATACACACCCACACGGGAACCGTTGCGCACGCACATTCTCTGCCCTTGACTTTGGAAATGATCTTCAACACAAATGCAGCAAGCAGGAAAACGGCAACGAGATACACTATCACACTAATGATGATTTTTATAAAGCCTAATTTCACTTCACCCGGTATCCATATCAGTGAAATTATGCTCAGTTCTAATAACATCACAGTAATTGTGAAAAAGCCTAATGAAAGGAAGCAAATCTTTCCCGCACTCTTTTTCCCTGCAGCAATATCGATCTGCGGTCTTGGAGGCACCATGCCTTCCGGCTGCACCGGAGCGTAAAAGTTTGTTTGATTATCCATATTCAGTACCTCCTATTATGGCGGTATCAAATGTTAAGCCTTCCCTGTCTTCCTAGCCGCATAATACGATTAATTGCTTTGATAATCAAACTAATTTTCGGCAAAGATGTGGCAAGTTTGGGTTTGCGGGTGTTTTGGGATTCTTTTTTCCGGTTATCTTGTTCGGTAAATGTTCGGCTATGCCGAACAGATTTTTGTAGGATTCTCAGCAGATTATTCCGCCGCCGACCACACAGCCGTTCTCATCGTAGAATACGGAAGACTGTCCGGGCGACACGCCCTTTACGGGTTCATCAAGAACGATCTTTACCTTGCCGCCGCCCAAAGATTCAACGGTCGCGGGGCGCTCGGTCTGATGGTATCTGGCCTTTGCAAAACAGCGGATCTTACCGCCTTCAGCAGGCTCGGGAACACTCTGGAAATTAACGTTGCGGCAGAAGAATGTATCGACCAGAAGGTCATCTTCTGTACCAAGAACGACAGTATTATTCTCAGGGCAGATCTTAACGACAAAGGCGGGAACGCCGAGTGCGATCCCCAATCCTTTTCGCTGGCCGACAGTATACTGGTGAATACCCTTGTGCTTACCTAAAACATTGCCGTTCATGTCAACGAAATCGCCTTCGCCGGGCAAAGTCCTGTCAGTGTGCTCACCGATAAAGTCAGTATATCTTCCTTCGGTTACGAAGCAGATCTCCTGCGATTCAGCCTTGTGCGCACACGGAAGTCCGGCCTCTTCGGCAATCTTACGCACCTCATCCTTGGTGTACTTGCCGAGAGGCATCAGCGTACGAGCGAGCTGCTCCTGCGTGAGCTTATAGAGCATGTATGTCTGGTCCTTGCCGATGTGCGAGGCCTTGCGCACGGCATATCTTCCGTTCGGAAGCTTATCGATGTATGCGTAGTGGCCTGTGGCAACATAATCCGCACCGAAGATATCAGCAAGTTCCATGAGCTTTGCCCACTTAACATAGCGGTTGCACTCGATACAGGGATTGGGCGTAAGGCCTTCAAGATATGCATCAACAAAGGGGCTTACAACGTTTTCTTTGAAAAGAGAAGTACAGTTGTGCGGATGGTATTTGATATCCAGGATCTCGCAGATGCGCCTTGCCTCGTCGATCTCGCAGCACCTGCTGTCGCCTTCCTCATCAGAGCCCCAGACACGGAGCGTAACGCCGATGACTTCCATGCCCTGTTGCTTCAGCAGATAAGCTGCAACAGCGCTGTCTACGCCACCTGACATTCCGACGATTACTTTAGTCACTTTACTACTCACTTTAAGGTTATTTTCGCCTGATATTGTTTCACATTTGGAGAATAAGAGCAAATCAACTTGTCATTACTTCTCCTAAAACACACCTGCAGACAGATTATTGGTTTCTCGCATTTTTGTCTGTAGGTTTTCGCGTTTTAAAGCTAGAAAACTATCAAACCTACAGACATTTTACGGATAATCGGTTTATTGTCTGTAGGTTATCAGATATTTATGGTTTTTCGGGGCAAAACCTACAGACAAAATCAGGTGTTTTCACATCTCCGTCTGTAGGTAGTCTTAAAGAGCTCGAAAAAAGAGGCCGCCGTAGAGGCAGCCTCTTTAAAACTCTTATTTCTTCTTAACCGGTATCCAGATTGCGCTCTTGTAATCTGCTGCAGCGGGATCACCGTCAGCATACCACTCGACATTTGCGTTGCCGGAGAGTTCGTAGTCAGGATTGCCGGGAAGCCACTCTGTGAAGATCTTTGTGTTAGCTGACTGCAGAGCGCCGGGGCACGGACCTGTGATATCAAATACCGCCCAGTCGCCTACAGGGAACTCATAAAGTTCCATGCCGGGAGGCACCTCTCCGCCCTTGTATTCGCCGGCGATAAGATATCTGAACTTGCTGCAGCCGATGTCATCGATGCAGATGCCGAACTCACCGATGCGGTTGTCAAGGACCGCCTTCTCATACTCGTTTGCAGGCTCTTTGCCTGCCTCGATATTCGACATGTACTTCTCGACCATCTCGCCCCAGAACTTCGGTATCTCGGCATAAGAGGTCTCGCTGTCGAAGATCTTCTGAAAGCCTATTACTTTTAAGCCATCCTTAGGTGTGACCTTATAATCCATTTTGTCTCCTCCTTGAACAGTTATATTGATCTTTACGGGAAGGAACTGATTGAACGGCGCGCCTGAGCGGACCTGCGAAGGCGTTGCTCCATGGAAGCGTGAGAATGCCTTGGTAAAGCTCTCGGGTGTCTCATAGCAATAGCGGTAAGCGATATCGATGACCGGATCTTCCGTGCTTCTCAGGTCGATTGCTGCCTGATACAGCCTGCGGTTCCTTATGTATTCGCCGACGTTATAACCCGTCATGAATGAGAAGCCGCGCTGCAGAAAGATCGGTGAGATAAAAACCTTGCCGGCAACATCCTGTACACTGATGTCTTCTTCAAGATTGCTCTCGATAAAATCTATCGCTGCCCTGATGCCTGTGAGCCATTCCATGAACCGTTCCTCCTTCCTTTGTTGATGTCAGTATAACTGCAGGATGAGAACCTCTCCTGTCATTTCCGATACGATTTTGTCCGTGCTTATTTCGTCTTTATTCTAAAGCAAAGCGGCTTATCAGATAACGGTGCTTTATCAGTCGTGATCCTAAGCCCTTCTTCAGTGTTCGAAAAGTTTACGGCCTTATATCCGCCAAGAACTTCAACACTTTCTACAGCCTGATCCTTCAACGACTTGATGCAATAATCAGTGCACGAAGGCTTCATACAGAAAGCGTATAGATATCCGTTCTTGCAAGTAAAACGGAAATCTGAAGAAGTAAATTCTTTCTCATCGTTGTCCATAAAAGATCCGGCAACATTATTCACTTCGCCTTCGCCGAAGACCTTCCAAGGTGTTGTACCGTAAATGCCTTCACCATTAGCTCTCATCCATTCGCCGGTCTCTTTAAGAACAGCTGTCTCTTCATCAGTGATCGTTCCGTCAGGCTTGGGACCGACGTTAAGGAGCAGCATTCCGTTCTTGCTTACGATATCGACAAGGTCGCAGATGATCTGTCTGGAAGGCTTAAATTCATTGTCTTTGATGTAGCCCCACGACATTCTTCCGATCGCGGTATCTGTCTGCCACGGTGAAGGTGCTATGCCTGTAAGAGCGCCGCGTTCCACATCGTATGTTGCAACATCTTTTGGCATCGAGTCATGCTTGAAATTTATCGTTACTTCCCTGCCCCATTCATCAGCGCGGTTATAGTAGTATGCGCACACCTTTTTGAGATAAGGCTTGAAAGCATTATTCTGTATCCATGAATCGAAATAGAGAATAGACGGCTTTAAGCGGTCGATCATCTCGCAGGTGCGGACGAGCCAGTCGTCAAGGAAATCCTTATCAGGCGGGCAGGCATCGACATCGTCTATCGTCTTAAAAACTTCAACATCAGATAATTCAGGACAAAGATAAGCAGGGCCGTAGAAATCACTGTAAGCTTCGTCGTTAACATCACAGTCTATTGTTCGTCCCATGTTCATGAAGAAATAATGCTCTGCCCTGTGATTCGATGCGCAGAATTCAAGTCCCAAATCTTCACAAGCACGCTTTATCTCCAGTGCGACATCCCTGCAAGGGCCCATTTTCGCTGCGTTCCAACGGTTAAAAGATGTATCGTACATCGCAAAGCCGTCGTGGTGTTCGCACACCGGCATGACGAATTTCGCGCCTGCTTCAGCAAACAGTTGAACCCACGCTGAAGCATCGAACTTCTCGCCCTTAAACATCGGTATGAAGTCCTTATATCCGAACTCGGACGGGTCACCGAAATTCTTTTTATGGTATTCGTATTCGCGCGAACCGGGATTATACATCCACCTGGGATACCATTCGCACGCATAGGCAGGAACGCTGTAGATACCCCAATGGATGAAGATTCCGAACTTGCCTTCGTAATACCATGAAGGCAATTTGTGTCCGGCCAAAGATGACCAGTCAGCCTTGTATCTGCCGGTGGCAATAATATCGTCTATTAACTTGAGATAATCTGTTTTATCCATTCGGCTCATTTGCGTCTGTACGAGAGCAGCTTCCTATGTTCACGATCGAATTCCATTTTAATCTCATCGGATCTGTCGATTATTACCGGCATGTATTTCTGCTTGGCAGGAACAGCGGATTTCCAGGTGTTGTATGCCTTCCTGTTTGCAGCATACTGCACGGTCAGGGAGACAAGTTTCTGGACTATGAGGAAATATCCGTTATCGAGTCCCGATGAATTTTCTATTGCCTCGAATACCCTTTCATTAAGATCATCAGCGTTGACTCCTGCTCTGAATCCGGACACTTCCATCTGGGCGAAATGTGTCCATCTGCCGGCACAGAGTATGCGTCCGCAAAGGGCAATGAAGTTATGCGGATCTACAAGGAGTTCTAAAACGAATCTCTGATCCGCATCTTTGAAATCACGCTTATGGAGCGCTGTCGTCGCAGCAGCAATATTTCCCTCAATAAGGAGTGAATTGCCGTAAGCGACACCGCAGGAAGTACATTCATAAAGACGCCTTGCCGGATCAATGAGCAGCAGGCCGCCGCACTTATTGCATACATATGCCGACTGCTGCAAATTGCTTGTATCTATCTGAGTCTTATTTACTTCCTGTGTCTTTTCAGCAGCCCTCTCCTGATGCTTGAACTTAATGAGGTTGTCGCAGATGCCCATGTATTCACTCTCCAGCCCGGAAAGCTTCAAGGACAGAGCACCGAGTTTTTCGCGGTTTGCCTGCATCTTCTTTCTGTATGGAATCTTTTTTCTGTCATTTAAGCTTCTTAAGCCAAAATACAATACGACGGCTGCCGTGATCATGCCCAGCATGACCAGAACGGACCATTTCTGGAATTTGGTGGCTATAGCAATTATCAAAGCCGCCACGATAAGAGGTGCTGCAACTACTCCGGAGCCGCCAAACGGAAGTGCAATAAGCAGGCCTAATCCCCAGATACAACCGACTACACCCTTTTCCGACGCTTCACGGTTTTCGTCGACATCACTTATTCTTTTGAATGCACCATCGTTTTCTCTGGAAAGAAGATCACGTTCCGCCTTCGTTTCCTGGTATTCTTTCGCGGTCTCAACAAGTTTGTGGAGAGTATCGAAATAAGGCTTGTCTTCTTCGTGAGCATGTTTCCCGACATATTCGATCCTCATCAGCATCTCTTTTGTCTTGATAGTCTCGAGCTTGTCGTGCTTTTTCAGGCTGGCAACAGAGATGATATTACCCGCGCAAAGCACAAGACCGTTCAAGGCATGGAATTCATTAGGAACTTTTCTGAGGATGTTTTCATATATTCTGGAGGCTTCGGTAAAATCCATTTTTCTAAGGCATGTTTCGGCCTGCTTGAGAAGATCATCACGGAACAGACTAAAACTGTCGATATCAGCGCCGCAGAACGGGCAGTCAAATATCTTATGTCCCTTTTCGACATTTAATATTCCGCCGCACTGTCCGCAAGTTAAACTGACCAGTTCCGCCACGAGATGCTCCTTGGATCTTATCCTCAACCAATTCCCGATTTGATCTTGCTTACATCCATTACCTGTTTTCTGTCGGGATCTTCGAAAACCTTTATCTTTTTGCCGCACTTGGCAATGATTACGCCGTCGCCAGGCTGTACTGCAGATGAGACTTCCCTGTCGACTGTATAACACATCAATGTCTCATCACGATCTTCCATATAGATATCGAAAACGAACTGATATGAAGAATTTCTTCCTTCTTTATTTTCCTGTGCTCTCGTGGATGTCAGACAGACGCCTCTTCTGATCTCTTTGATGCTGCGGAAAAAGCCGAACAGGAAATAACCCGTAATGCAGACAGCTGCGCCGAACGCACTTTGCGCAACGGCCTGATAGACTATATTATCCAAAGGCAGAAAGCAGAATCTGATAAAGTACCACAGGCACGCGACACATGAGACCGCGAGCAAGATGATGAACACCAGATTTGCCTTGATATGTGCACTTTTAACTCTTCTGATAACGTCCTTATCACTTTCCTGAACCTTGTCAAAAACAAGCGCGGAAACCGGCACTGACTTCTTAAGATAATCCGAATAATGATTGCTCATTTCCCATTTCCCCTCTGATCAAGTGATCCCCATATAAATCTTCAATTAAGATTATAACTCATTAAAGACGCGCGCGTCTTTCTTCTGCTGGAGCCTTAAGTAATAGCCTGCGATCATGGACGACAGCATTGTAGTAAGAATGAGCACGGTAAAGAATTCCAGACTGATGATGTTATAAGAATAAGCGACCGTCGCAAGTACGATACCCGGGCCGCCTCTTGCGTTCATCGTTATCGCAAAATTGAGCTTGGTGCTCATCTTAAGTCCGGAGAACAGGAGCAGCACCCAGGTGCCGATAAATTCAAGTCCGAACGCGATCGCAAAGAACAGAAGGAATCTCGCGAGTGAGAAATCATGAATGACGTTAAGCTGGATTCCGACCAGCGCGAAATAGATAGGAATAAAGAACGAGAACGCGATGTGCTCCAGTGAATGCATGCGCGACTTAACGGTCTCTTCCGTGCCGAATACGGCCTTAATGAGATAGCCGACAACGAATGCCGAATACATGATGTTGATGCCTAAGATATAAAGCAATCCGCATGTAAGAAGGAGCGCAACAAAACTGAGCGAATAGAAAGTCACAGGCTTCCACTCACTCTTGATCTGCTTGATGAACCTGGATATAAGAGCGATAACAACAAAAATGCCTATCGTGACAAGAACGATAACGATCATCTCGACAAGCTTTATCTCGCCTGACTGCGCTATCTTCGTGGCTACATTAAGAAGTATCCACAGGCACAGATCCTGGAATGTCGATACGGTCAGGACCGTGTTGGAGAACTTCGTGTTCATGATCCCCATGTCAAAGAAGATCTTCGATATTACAGGGATAGATGTGATCGCAACACCGATCGCGAAGACAAGACAATAAGCAAGTTCGTTATTGATGCTTCCCATGAAGTGTTCTTTGAATAATCCGAAGAACGGAATGCTTCCTGCCATAGGAAGGATCGTAGCACCGATGAACACAAGGCTTATCGTTTTCGCGTTCGTCTTATCGACTTTGATATCGGTGTTATAACCCGACAGGAACATCAGGAAGATAAGGCCTAACTGATAGAAGATATTAAGCACTTTTCCCTCTTCGGGATAGGCGAAAAACACCTGCTCCGAGAATTCCGGGAACAGAAGAAATAAGCAGCTTCCGCCGAGGATCATGCCGCCTAAGATCTCGCCTACCACACGCGGGCCCTTTATCTTCTCCATCAGCGTTCCGAAGCAGAACGCGAACAAAAGGAGCAGCGCGAGCGCAATAAGCGTTATGATTATCTCTTTTTCAGAAAGTGTTGCAAGTCTCATGTCATCAGTGCAGGATAGCCGTTAATTTCTCGTCGCTTGTAAGCAATGCCTTGGCAAGTTCCCTGTACTTCTCCTCATGGAGATATGTGTGACGGTGAGGCTTGATCGAAGGCGCCATGTCGATCGCCTTTGCATAATCTTCAGCCTTGAGATCGAGCGTTGCGCAGTAATCCCAGAAGCCGGTCTTGGTAAAGATAGTATCGACTCTCTGCCAGCGGTGATCGCAGATCTTGCACATGATGTATGTTGCGATGCCGACCTGTACACCGTGAAGCTGAGGACGCTCTAAGAATGAATCGAGAGCATGTGAGATAAGATGCTCGCTTCCTGATGTAGGCGCCGAAGATCCTGCGATCTCGTTTGCAACGCCGCTCATTGCAAGTGAATCGAGAAGCTCCTTTAAGAACAGATCTTCATCTATGGATTCAAAAGGTGTTCTGACGAATGAGTTGACGGCTTTTTTCGCGACCATGAATGCGAAGTCATTAACCTCGTCGTAGCCCAAGTCTTCCTCGTGCTGCCAGTCGTATGTTGACTGGATCTTAGCGACCATGTCGCCGACACCGGAGTGAAGGAATCTTACGGGCGCGCTCTTGATGACGTCAGTATCTACAAGGATGCCGTAAGCCATCTTTGCGGGAAGTGATTTCCTGTGGCCGTCGACGATGAGTGAAGCGGATGAACTTGAGAATCCGTCCGATGAAGATGATGTCGGCACGCTGATGAAAGGAATGCGCAGAACATAACCGATGTATTTCGCAGCATCAATAACCTTTCCGCCGCCCATACCGATGATGGCCTGGGTCTTATTTGGAAGTTCAAAAGCAAGCTCAGTTATGTCGTTGAAATCAACGGTATCCATTTCCTGGTGATGAAGGACCTTAACGTCGGCCTTTTCGAAGGACTCGAAAACAGTATCGCCGAACATTGAAGTAAGGCCGTTTCCGAACAGGATAACAACCTGTGTAAAACCGGCATCCTTTAAGTATTCGCCGATGTTAGCCGTTACGCCTCTTTCGATCTTAAGGATCGGAGGTATTGAGATCTCGTCTTTTGCCATAATGTTATCCTTCCTTTCTTTAACCGATAACTTCAGGAACAACCTTAATAAGCTCGTCAAAACTGTTTATAACGGGGACTTCGGTATTGATCGTACCGAATCCGTATTTAGCGTGGATAAAAGGAAAACCGGCCTTTGCCGTAGCATCGTAATCACTCTGGATATCGCCTACATAGCAGGCTTCGGTAAGCCCGTTGCGCTCAGCTAAGAGCTTGATGTTCTCATCTTTTTGCAGGAGGTTATTTCCGTAGCACTCTATGTCTTCGACAAGGTCTTCCGGTGTTCCGTAAGGGATATCGAAATATTCCAGGAATGCTTCGATATATCCTGCCTGGCAGTTGCTTACGATGTAGATGTGATAGCCGTTTTCCTTAAGCGTTGCCCATGTGTCGAGCACGCCATCGTAGATGATGCCGCCGTTCTCTCTTAAGTATTCATTCTCATATTCTTCACAGGCATAGCGCAGTGCATCTCTCTCGGGACCCTTTTCCGTGTATGTGAAAAGGTCATCAGCGATCGCATCCATGGGCTTTCCCATGTTCCTCTGGATGTCTTCCCTGGTAATAACCTTATCGGTATACCCGGCTTCCTGAACCTTCACTGTCCATGACTTTGCAACGTTCTCGGATGAATCCCAGACGGTGCCGTCCATATCGAATATAACGCCTTTTTTCATAAGCTGTCCTGGCCTCGATTCTCAAATTGATGTTTGTCTTTTTCCGCGTTCTTCAGAAGAACTTCCGGAATGTTGTGTTTTTTCTCAGCATACGGATCAACACCATAGTCTGCAAAGAGGAAATACTTCTCATTCGTAATCGCATCATCGATCATGCGGTTATACTGGATGCCTCTTCCTGAATATTCTTTAATATCGCATGAAGAATCGCCGATGTCACTGTATTTCTTTAAGATCTTATATGTTATTAGCAGCGCAAATGATATGCCTGTAAAGATCAGGAATGCTATAGCCATCAGGGACATCGCAAACACGTTTGCATTTAATCTCTCGATCATCAGCTCTGCCTCCTCTTTACAAAATTAAATATCGCTTCAGACTGTGAAAGCCTCAGATTCTTAAGTATCCTTCGAAGTCCTCTGAATCCGACAGAAAAACATATTGTAGAAGTGCATAACAGTGCAGCAGCGCCGCATGTCCACACGAACGTAATGATCTCCGGCGCTCCGCCTCTTATGATAAAGAAGCTTGCAATGATAAATGCTATGACAAGGATAAATGTCGCAATGGCTATTCCCCATATCTTCTTCTGCAGCCAGGGGAGAGTTCCCGTCACCTTGCCTGTTTGACCGTTAACAAGGATAGTGTAAGGTTTCCCGTTATATTTGAACGTCAAAAACCACACCGGGAACATCATGTAGATCGGATCGTCCTGGATATCAGCCCAGTAGATGGAATCCCTTATCTTCACAGAGTTAACGTTTTTGGGAATGCTCTTTACCACTTCATCAGCAAAGAGTTTATGGCATCTTTCCGATGCCGATTCGCGGAGATCCATGAAATCCATGTCAGAAGTGTTCGAATAAAAACCGTTGAGATAGTCCTCATCAAATTCTTTCGAGTCCTCAAGATAGAACGGTTCAAGCCTTAAGCTGACATCATCATTCAAGATTCTCGAGCCGTCTATCGGAACATTTTTGAACTTGACTTCACCTGCTCTTGAATAGTATCTTGTCTCACTGTGCTTTCCGCGTTTTACCGTGCCGCTGATCCAGTCAGCTTCCTGATAATCCGCATTTATGACCCAGTAAGGAACATATATGCCGCGCATGTTTTCGGGCTTGAACGAACCTGCGATCTCCTTGGGCACGATCGGATTATTCTCGAATCTGCTCCTGATCTTATCCAGCGCCTGAAGCTTTGTGATCTTAAACGGTATGATGCCGTCCGGTCTGTATTCTCTGGAGACTCTGCTGAAAACGATCGCAGGATTGCCGCAATAAACACAGAACGTCGAAGACTCCGTGTCGCTCGTAATGATCTCAGCTCCGCAGTGGCCGCATGTATAGACTCTTGTATCGTAATATTTCGAACTGACATCAATGCCGTTATCCCTGACATCTTCCGGCCTGAATCCTGCACCGCAGTTAGCACATTCCAGCTTCTGCGAAGCCGGATTGAAGATCAGTTTTCCTGCACAATTACTGCATAGTACTGCCATTATCTTTTCCTTTCCTTATTCCACATAAGATAATATATCATAAAGAAAACTTGATTGATAACGGATAATAAAGAAGGCTGCCACTTGGGACAGCCTTCATCATTTGTTCTTTACCATTTTGAATACGGGCATTTTCCGTTCTTAAGCACCGCCCTGATCTCGACATAGCAGCCGCAGGCAAGACACGTGCCCTGGTTAAGCTTTTCGCACTTCTTGCAGACATCAAGTCTTATGGAAGATATCTCGTCCGGCACAAGGTCTTCAGCAGGAAGTGCCTTAAGACCTTCAGTTATTAGCTTCTCATAGACTTCCTTGCTGTAATCCTTTAAAAGACAGCGCGTGCAGGGCTTGGGCATCGTCAGATCTCGACTTCGATGTGCATTACGC
Organism: Oscillospiraceae bacterium; assembly: GCA_902780785.1. Classification (GTDB taxonomy): domain Bacteria; phylum Bacillota; class Clostridia; order Saccharofermentanales; family Saccharofermentanaceae; genus Saccharofermentans. The sequence goes on from CACZGS010000005.1 coordinate 130,090, forward strand.
TGGAAGCGGGGATCTTAAATGCGATCTTATCTCCATCGATCTTAATGTCATCGAAAACCTTCTCGGATACGACATCCGGATTATCGAAATCGTTATAAGCATCCATCTTGCCGGCAAGGACTGTAGCCTTAACAGACTTGATGTTCTCGCCTATGAGATTACTTGCAACGTCGTAAGAATCCGTACAGGAGAGATTGCCCAATGTGATGTGGATCTTTCCGTCCTTGCCCTTTGATACGGACTCGTGAAGGTTAGGAACCATATACTGATCTTCAAGACCGATCTTATCAGTGTTGATCGTGCTCTCCAGGAGCTCACCGTCCTGATGGGCACTAAACATCTTGAATACATAGTATGTAGGTGTCTTGACCATCTTGTCGCCTTCAGTAAGGATAACTGCCTGAAGAACGTTTACGAGCTGCGCGATGTTTGCCATCTTTACGCGCTTGCAGTGCTTGTTGAAGATGTTGAGGTTGATGCATGCGATGAGGGCATCGCGGATAGTATTCTGCTGATAGAGGAAACCGGGGTTGGTGCCTTCCTCAACGTCATACCATGTGCCCCACTCGTCAACCATGAGACCGATCCTGCAGTCAGGGTCATATCTGTCCATGATCGCAGAATGCTTCTCGATGAACTCCTCCATAGCGAAGGTTTTCGCGAGCGTCATATACCATTCTTTGTCATTGAACTTTGTTGCAGAACCCTTGTGATCCCAGTCGTAAGGGAGAGTGTAATAGTGGAGCGTGAGGCCGTCCATATAACCGAAGTTCTGAGGGAATGAGCCCTGCTGTCTGAAGCACTCGCGGAGCATCGTCTCTGTCCAGTTGTAGTCCTTATCCGTAGGACCTACTGCGAGCTTCTTGATCTTCTTGTCGGGATTATACTGCTTAACAAAAGTCTGATAGTGCTTGTAGAGGTTTGCGTAGTATTCGGGAACCATGTTTCCGCCGCATCCCCATGTCTCATTTCCGACTGCGAAATAATCGACTGTCCAGGGCTTCTCCCTGCCATTGGCTCTTCTGAGGTCAGCCATCGGAGATACGCCGTCAAAAGTCATGTACTCGACCCATTCGCTCATCTCACGGACAGTGCCGCTTCCGATGTTGCCGTTGACATAAGTCTTGCAGCCGAGCTGCTCGGCGAGTTCCATGAACTCGTGTGTACCGAAGCTGTTATCTTCAGTAACGCCGCCCCAGTTGGTGTTGATCATCTTCTTACGGGATTCCTTGGGACCTATTCCGTCCTTCCAGTGATACTCGTCGGCAAAGCATCCGCCGGGCCAACGGAGAACAGGGATCTTCATCTCCTTCAATGCTTCGACAACGTCGTTACGCATGCCGTTGGTGTTGGGAATATCGGAATTCTCTCCGACATAAACACCTTCGTAGATACATCTTCCCAGGTGCTCTGAGAAATGTCCCTGGATCTCAGGGTTGATGTGGCCAAGTTCCTTGCCTGTGTTAATGAATAGATTGTACATATGGTCCTCTCTTATAAAAAGATTTCCGCCGATTTCCGCAAATCGTGTTAGACACTCTAGCATTATACCAAATATGAAAAGATCCCGAATCATACCGGGATCTTTTAACGTTCAAATCTTTGACCGGATTTGCTTAAGAGTCTTTCCTCTTTTTCTTCTTAAGGAGAATGACCAGCAATACGATGCCGGAAACAGTCACGACTGTCACAACAGATGCGATCAGAATAAGCGAAACCGGAAGTGACATCTCCATATCTCTGCCAATGTCCACAACATCAAAAAGCAGTCTGTTCATATCAGCTCTCCCCCGTTTCAGGTCCGGCTGCAACTTCAGGACTTTCCACTACAGCCTCAGCAACAGGAGATGCCGGTTGTTCACTGCCTGTCTCAGCAGCTTTTGCCGCTGCCTCTGCCTCAGTCTGTTTTTTCTTCTTTCTCAAGAGAATGATCAATACCACAGTGCTCGAAATGCCTACTACAGCCAAAACACCCACTATGATGAGAATTGCAGCCAAAAGGAATAAGATTATTTCCCCGCCTTTGCCAAATGCATCGAATAACAGCCAGTCCATATTACTTCTCCTCCTTATCAGGTTTTAACACATACATAGCCATAAGGAAACATATTGCCGATGTGATGACGATTATCGAGATGTTTACAACAAGGCTTCCGCTCCTTACAAAGCTTGCAATGGTGGTGCCTGCAAAAAGTGCAACGGTCGTAACACCAAAGCCTGCTCCGGGCGCGATCTTCATTACTGATATGACCATACCGATCGTCACTGCCATGGTCATGCTGAAGAACATTATTCCGATCAAAGAGACGGCCATTATCTTATTTCCAAGGAGCAGGAAAGGAAGCGCGCCGATTATGCTGATTATCGCTGTCTTGCGGATTCCGATCTTGTCAGATAACACACCGCCTAATGCCTTTCCTATTCCCATAAAGACAAACAGGAGCACTGACTGCCAGAGTGTGGTTTTCCAGGCCATCGGAATACTGTATCCGAGATAAGACCTTATCGTAACAATGAAGAAGACTGCGAATATAACTATCAAGGCTTTCCTGCCCGTGATCACATAATTGTAACCAGTGCAGTCATTACATTCTTTGGGATTCCCCTTATATAACTTCTCGCCTATCAGGACCAACGGGAACATCAGAGCGCAGCAAAGTGCGATCCACCAAAATGATATTTCCGTTGATGCAAGGACCTGACCCAGGATGACTCCAAAAGAGCCTCCGCTGACAAATACCGCGACGGGCGTCAGCTTTCCGCCTGAAGTCCTTATCGTTAATTCCGCACCCGAGATGTGAATAAGCGCATTACCGATCGAGAGCAGAGTCAATGAGATCCAGAAGAGAACGCCTTTGGCATCCGCAATAAAGAAGATCAGAAAACCTGACAAGAGCAAAGGGATCGATATAATGCCCGGCCTGAACTTCTCCAGAAGGTCTTTGAGCGAACCCCAGAAGAACTGCGATACAAATGCCAGAGCGTTATATATCAATGCCACCATCGCAATGAACACGGGATCTTGCACGATCCTGTACAGCATGAAAAAGCACACCACTTCATTGAGCATGTGGATAACAAAATAAAGTATTGCAGCTTTTGCCGATCTTCCCTTGACTGTCACGGTTACTCCTTTCGTCAGATCAAAGCTCCGAGGATCAGTGATGCGATAGTTGTTCCTATGAAGAACGACACACCGTTTAATATCAGCGAGATAATGAACGGATGTAACTTTTCGAAATATAAAAGTTTCTTATAGATCAATCCTTCAGTTACCCATACTGCCAGTTCCGCAATGATGATATAAACGGGTGTCGGAATACCGGTAAATGTTGCCACCAGCATTCCTCCAAATACCACTATAGGATTCGTAAGAGTGTTCGTGAAAAGTATGACTGTCAGATCGAACTTTCTGCGGACACCCAGGATTAACGCTGTTGCTTCTTCCAGCAGTACTGTAACAAGGAGACATATACCTAATGTCAGAAGGACTTCCTTCATGACATTTGTGAGATGGCTACGGCTAAGATAATGACGATCGGAGCTGCATAGACCGCATTCGCGATCAGTGAGCACACAAAGCCGTTCAATTTTCTCTCAGTCAATACAAACTGCCAGACAAATCCTTGAGGAATAACATGTATTGCAAAGCATACAGGCGCAATGACATATGCACTAGCGAATGTTCCGCCATCTGACATGGCAAAGTAAATAACAGTGGCGACGATAAAGGCCAGAACTGAAACTGAAATATGAAGCGTAAATAATATCCAGTGGTCGATCTTCCTTCGAAGGCCGAACAATCTGGAGAATCCTTGTCCGTAGATAAACGGAAATACGATGATCCAAAAAGTCAGAAAATACCCCATCTTTTACCCCCCTGTATTTCAAGTTTAATATCTAAATTATATATGATATTCCTTGTCTATCAACACGCGCGGACAACATGCTTATGTATTCAGAATGCTCGAAAAAAGAACGATCCCGGATTGCTCCGGGATCGTCAGTAATCAGTGAATTATTTGTGCACAGGATATCAGTTGCTGAACTCGTAGATTTCCTGGCAAGCCTTGAAGTAATCGTAAGTGATGCTTCTCAAACGATATGAGAGATTCTTAAGGATCATGTCGACCTTAGCAGGGCTTGTCTGGAAGAGACCCGGCAGATCTTCTGCACGGATGATCTCAACACGTGTGTCACCTACTTCAGCAACAGCTGTTGTATCACGGCCTTCTCCTGTGAGCATCTCCATCTCACCGAAGCATGCAACAGGTTCAACTTCCTGAAGCTTCAGCTCGTCTACCTGACCATACTTGCTGTAGATGCCGACCTTGCCGCTGTGGAGGATATACATGCACTTTCCGATGTCACCATCCTTGAAGATGATGGTTCCGTAATTATATGTCTCACCGTCGTTTGCACTCTGGCTGGATACGAGGTTGGAAGCAGCACGGAGCTCTTCTGCACTCGGACGCTCAAGTCTGAAGTTCTTTGAAGTAAGGTAAATGGACTGCTGTGCCATCTGAGCAAAGAAGCCCAAATACTTATCTCTGGAATTTGTTCTTCTTACATCATCTAAAGCCTTCTTTGCTTCGTTGCAGTCTTCAGTCATCTTCTTTATTCTGCTGCCGAAAACTTCCATGATCGCAAGGATCTTATCCGGATTCTGTGTGAAGTATTCATTAAGAGCTTCAGCAGGGATCTCAACTACCTTAACGTCACCTGTTGCAACTACCGTAGAGCTGCGGGGATATGTCTCGATTACAGCCATCTCACCGAAATACTGACCGGGTTCGATCACTGCTACCTGGACTTCATCAGCCTGGCCGTAATTCTTAAAAACAGCTACGTTACCTTCCAGAAGCTGGAAGAAAGTATTGCCGCTGTCTCCCTCTCTGATAATGACGTCGCCATCAACAAATGTCTTCTCGAATGTGCTCATTGGAAACCTCCTTGGGCTTAAGAAATGCAAACAAATGCCGTTAAATCAGCTATATGTTCCTATCGTCGATTGTATTTTCTATGAGTGCTTTTGTCAATTATCAAAGCACGTTATAAATGATTGGGAATTATATATAAATAAAGAACGGCCGGACTTAATCCGTCCGGCCGCTCTGTCAGATAATGGTGGATGCTACAGGACTCGAACCTGTGACCCCCTGCACGTCAAGCAGGTACTCTAGCCAGCTGAGCTAAGCATCCGTTCTTTTGAACTTTGAAAGTATACCTTGTTTTATTCTGTTTGACAATCAGTTCTTTTTCCTGTCAGCCAACTTCTTTATTAACAAATTGTAAACGGAATTATGAATTATGAACCAAAATTCTTTTATTACAAAAAAGCTTTTTCTGTTAGAAATCTTCTTTCCGTTTGACAACTTAAAAGAGCTGTACCCGTTGCAAAGCCTTGAATATCGGGCATTTTACATCAACATGCACAAAAACTGTTCGAATCGTTTGTTCATGTACACAAAATAGGAGGAATTATGAAAAATATGAACACATTGTGAACGAACTGTGATATATTTGTTTCATAAGGAGCACTCAATCATTCGGGGAGGTAAAGTATGAGAAAGATTGGAAAGACCAAAAAGGGTTTTACCCTCGTAGAGATGGTACTGGTAATTGCCATCATCGTAATCTTGACCGGAGTTCTTGCTATCGGTATCGGTTCATACCTTAACAAGGCAAGAGCAGCAGCTTCATCCATTACAGTTCATAACAGTTCTGTAGAAGCAGTCAATTCTGAGGTTGACGCTCAGCTGTAATCGACAATTAATTAACTGAATAGAGTATTTGAGCCTGTCTCAAGGGTGATCAGACATCAAAACCTCTTATCCATAAAAGTGAAGCACGCAAAAAGCCTCCCTAATTTTAGGGAGGCTTTTTGTAGGTATACATATTTCTTTAATTATTCGAGTACAACCTTCAGGAGCTGGGGATTGTGATCGCTGTTAACGAATCCGAGATCCTTTACGCTGTATGATTCGACGCGGATATTTTTCGAGAGGATAAAACCGTCGATCATGTAATACTGAAGCGTATCCTCATTACCGATCAGGGGCTTATAGAGCGATCTGCATGAAGCAACCTTTGAATCCATTAAGAACTGGCAGTCCTTCTCATAAGCAGATACATCCATGAATGAAGGCTGCCACTGTTCGGGATAGACTGCGAAATTGTTGCTGACATTAGAGAAGCTCTGGTTGAAGTCACCGCCGGCGATTACATAATTGCCCTTTGCTGTTTCCTCATTGAAAACGTCCATGAGCATCTGTGCCTGAGCTGCCTTGCCCTCACCGTCGTCATAAGCTTCAAGATGGAGATTGACGATAACAAGTTCCTTACCGCCTTCGACAGGGATCCTCGTGATAAGAAGACATCTCTTAAGATTGAATGTTCTTACCGGCCATTTGAACGGACAAGGAAGCTGGACTCTTGTTGCAGATGTTGTCTGATACTTGCTGAATGTTGCAATGCCGGAATCGATCTTACCCATAGGCGGGATCGGGAACGGTGCGTATACATCCTTGAAATTATTTGCGAATGCGCTGTTGTTATAGCCTGCGCTGAAGAAGAATGAAGTCTCGTTCAGGTGATAGCTTCTGTCACTGTTCAAGTCGATCTCCTGAATAAGAAGGAGGTCAGGATCATTCGCCTTGACTTCATTAACTATCGCATTGAGATTCTCTCTGACTCTGGCTTCATCAGCAGAATAGACCATCTTACCGCCATCCATAAAGAAGTCGGCATTATCGCCCAGCGCGGCATAACCTATGTTCCAGGCCATGAGATCGATCGAATCGCCCGCTTTAAGCTTCTTCTGCTGAGGATTCATAGAGGTTATTCTTATATCCTCAATATCAGCGGGTTTGTATTCTACAGCGGTCAGCCAGCCAAGCAACGCTCCGGCCAAAACCACAAGAATGATTACGATGACTAACAGTACCTTCAGGATAATCTTGATAATCTTCATAACAACTCCTCATTCTATTTGGGAATATACTAAAAATCATTATAAACTATTTTTTACAAAGAAATATTAAAAGGACATTTCAAAAACAGCAAGGCCGCCCGTAACGGACGGCCCTCTTGAAGCTATTATATCCTTGGTCAGATCTTCGGGAATGACAGAGTTGCTTTGAACAGATCTCCGTCTGTCGTTAATCTGAGTTTGCCGTTCTGAAGTTCGGCGAGGTTGCCTGCGATGGAGAGGCCAAGGCCGCTGCCTTCGGTGTTTCTGGAGGAATCACCTCTTGTAAACCTTTCCATGAGTTCTTCTTCTGTCATGTTAAGCTGTTCTTTGGAAGTGTTCTTGAAAACAAATACCGCTTCCTTATCAGTCTCAGTAAGATCGACATAAACTCTTGTTCCCGGCAGAGAATACTTGCATGCATTGTTCAAGAGATTATCGAAGATACGCTGCATTCTTCTGCCGTCAGCCATGATCCTGATTGACTCCTCCGGAACATTTGTGATCAGAGTAAGATCAGATTGTTTGAACTTCTCTTCGTATTCTCCTGCACACTGCGAGATGAATACCTGCGCATCACAAGGCTGAAGATCTACTTCGAGATTTCCCGTAGAAGCCTTCGATGCTTCGACAAGATCTTCCAAAAGTCTCTTGAGTCTTACGGACTGCCTTATGAGAACTTCAGAGTATTCCTTGGTCTTCTCGCTTGTTGCCTCCTCTTTCGAGATCAGATCTGCATAGTTGATGATCGATGTAAGAGGCGTCTTGATATCGTGAGAAACATTTGTAATGAGCTCAGTCTTCATTCTCTCGCTCTTGAGTTTTTCCTCGAGTGCGATCTTCTGGGCAGAAGCCATGCTGTTGAGGTTTATGGCATGCTTCTTCAATTCAGGCAGCATTCCCTTTGTTTCTATAACATGATCGAAATGTCCTTCTGCAAGTTCCTGCGCGCCCTTCTTGAGCTTGTCTAACTGAAGCGCAATAAATATCAGCAACGGCAAGACGGTAAACGGTGCCAGGAACATAAGAAAGGCTTCAAATCTCCAGCTGTGTGCTGCGATGGCGATACCCCAAAAGAGCATCAGCCCTGCAAATACCAATATGACTTTCCATAAGATCTTCATGTTCATGATAACTGACAATAAGAACTTACCGACAGCTTTTAAGCACTTCCAAAGGAACTTAAGTATCATGAAGATCACGTTATTCGTAATAAAGGTTTTTGTCTTGATCCTGACGGCAATGCTCATGCAGTATAACGGTATCAACAATACCCAGATAAGAGTAATTGCAGAGGCCGGATTATTACTGTCGTCTATTATCATCACAGACAGACAAAAGACACAGAAAAGAGCTGCAGTAATAACGTCGAGCGGAACCTTATGGAAATACCATGGTACGATCTCTTCTTTTTTGGGTCTTCTTCCTGCAACAGACATAAGTGCAATGAATGAAACGATCATGGCAACAAAAGCCAGGATACCGATCACATAAATGCCGGTCTTTAATGAATACAGGAAATGATGGAATCTCAGGAAGAGCCTGAACTCATCAACATATTCCAGATTAGGATTCAATGCACCTTCGACTATGTATAATTTTGCGGTGTAATTATTCTCGTGAATTCTTTTATATGAATTGATATTTGATGAAATATCAGTAACATAATACTCTTCATATTCAGCCTGATGAGGCGGCAGGACAGTCAGATACATCTTGTAAGGATACTGGCCGACATTTGTTGAAGATGTTATCAGCACATTGCCGTCAGCATCAGTGATCCTGAAAATGAAGTTTCCGAGATCCGAAGCTTTATCCTCAAATGTCCCTGAATAGTCATCAAAATTCTGAGTGAATGCATTTGCCGCTGCGTTGCGCACCAGGTATTCGGTTTCCTCCTCTTTGATGTATTCCTCACTCTGAGTATAGTAATTGGAATAATACATATAGAACGCGCCCAGCCCTGACAGCACAAGCACTACAATTGAAATAAGCACTGCCGCATACAGCAATCCTTTTCCAAAAAACGTCCTGAAAAAATCTTTCATCTCAATTCCCCTTTTGAATCTTATATCCCTGCCCGAATACAACTTTTATATATCTGGGTTCAGCCGGATTGATCTCCGTCTTCTCGCGCAGATGCCTGATATGCACTGCGACTGTATTGTCGGCACCCATCGGGTCTTCGTGCCAGACTTCCCTGTAGATTTCTTTGGGCGAGAATACCCTGTTGGGATTCTCCATCAGGAGCTTTAATATATCGAACTCCTTCTTGGTAAGAGAGACCGGCTCTCCGTCCAAAGTGACCGTCCTGGCGTCATAATCAAGTTCCAGACCGCCAATGGTCAGTACGACTGAGGTTTTTGTCGCCCCGGCGCCGAGGCTTAAATATCTTCGAAGCTGCGACTTAACCCTGGCGCAGACTTCCAAGGGACTGAAAGGTTTGGTTATATAATCATCTGCTCCGACATTAAGTCCCAACACCTTATCTGCATCTTCACTCTTTGCAGTAAGAAGTATGATCGGGACATTCGAGAATCCCCTTATTTGCGACATTGCTTCAATACCGTTCATTACCGGCATCATAATATCCAGAAGAACCAGATGAATCTCGTTTTCCCTTACAGTTTCAACTGCTTCTTTTCCGTTATGAGCCTCAAACAGCACGTAATCAGGATCGTTAAGATATATTTTGAGCGCATTAACGATGTCCTGTTCGTCGTCACAGATGAGTATGTTTGCCATATTATCCCCTCCTCGAGTCACTGATATTCTACCTTTCCCCTGATTAAGATAACATAAATAAATATCTTAAGATTTCATTAAGTTTTGATATTTAATGTTAAAATGTATGCGGTGCCTTCCAAAGGACCATATTCTATTTGAACAAAGGAGATAATATGTCACTACTCAGAATCAAATGTCCCTCTTGCGGTGAAGTTCAGGATATAACCGCTAACGGACCTTGCAGAAAGTGCAGCAACGCTCTCGTCCTTCCTGAGGACGGTGTCATCCAGATCTACCGCATGGGATCCCCTTTGGGAATCGCAGTCGGTATGGGAATCTATTTGAATGAGGTACCTTTGGGATACCTTGCAAATGCCGAACAGATCAGAATTCCTGTAGCATATGGTCACTACAAAGTTCATATGACTCACGGCGCTAACAGAAGGTGCAAGGATGCTGAATTTGACATCACGCCCGAGAACAGATTTGTATATCTCAAGGCACGCCTTAAGATGGGTCTCATCACAAACACTGTTGTTATCGAACCTTCAACAGCTGATCAGATGCCCGCTAACTAATCAGATCATTAAAGAACGGGCCTGTCTCTCATAACGGGAGACAGGCCTTTTTTATTGGTTTTCACTTGTCAGCCTCTATAGGCTCATCTGTCAAATAGAGTCTTTTGAATATTCCTCGAAAACAAAATCATCTATCTTCATTTCGCGCGACTTATCTTCAGAGCCGCGGAAGATCAGTGTTCCGCTGTCTTTATCGTAGTATTCACTGTATTTATTGGCGCCCCGGATCTCGGCATCTATCGAAGCAGCAACGCTTTCGGAATTGCACTTGCCGATCATGGCAACGCCATTGTTATTCTTGAAAATAAAGACACGCTCCGCTCCATCAGCACCATATACGCAATTGCAGATCATCTCTTCCTTGCCGTCTCCGTCCAGATCTTTCAGATAATACTCAGGCTTATCCTGGCATCCGTATCCAAACTGATAAGCGATCTGCTTATCGTTTCCGTTATAGAACGCCCACCCTGTATGATCGCCGACAACTGTATCTTTAATGCAATAGCAGTTTTCAAAACCTATAAGGCCTCCGATCTCAAGTCTTACAGGTGCTGTCTCATCAGCCTCAGAAGCGGACGTTGTCTCATTAACAGTGCTTTCCGTCGTTTCGGAGCTGCCGGCCTTCATTTCAGCAGAATTATTTGTACATGCACTCACCAGGAGGGCCATGCAAATCGTCATTAACAATAAGATCTTCTTCATTCTTTATCCTCTTTCATCCAATACCTTCTGCATCCGGTCCTGCATGATCTTAATGACCGCATCGAGATCCTTCTGACCCATAAAGTATGCAGGCATCTCTTCCATAATGATCATATCGATCGCCGCATCTGATGTATCGCTTTTCGAGCAGCTCAGTATTATACGTTCAAGATTATCAATATCTTCATTATGCAATTTGGATGGCAGTGTGACATCCGTTCCGATCGAATAATCAAACGCACTTGCTGAACCTTCAGGAGAATTATAGTACTCGACAGCAGCTTCGCAACCCTTTCTGAACTCGGTTCTGTTTATTACAAATCTGTCGTTCAAAGCCATATCATGCTGGACGTCGTCAGACATAAGCATCTTCACAAAATCAATACAGGCATCTTTATCTGCAGCATTAACAGAAACCGCGACAGAAATATCCGTTCCGAATAACGGGCCACGCCCGTCAGCAGAAGGTATACCCAATATGGCGGTGGCATTTCTCATTTGAGCTTTCTTTACGAGATATCCGCTGATACCCGGACAATTGCAATAATATGCCGTTCTATTTCTTCCGAGTTCAGATTCGTCTTCAAAATAACGCGGTCCTTCATCATCTGAATCCGTATTCTCTTTTCTGTTACGGACATTTTCTTTTACATACTCAGCCAGTTCAAAGAACTCGGGACAGTTAAGATCGACTTTGCCGTCTTTTATAAAAACGTCATTCATGGCATTAAAGAGCTTGGTAAAGTAAAGATTCTGTCCGGATCTAATAAGATCCTTTCCATTCAAAGTCTCACTGAGAAATTTACTGTACTCTTCTGTTGTAAATCCGGCAGCCGAACTTCCGGCATATTCAGGATCTGTCTGTATTCCCACAATCGTATAGCTCAATGGCAGCTGATACAGTTTCCCGTCCGTCCGGGCTCTATCGATTATATTTGTGTAATACTTTTTCGAATCAAGATCTGCAACGTATGGTGACAGGTCCTCTAAACACCTGCTGTTATTCAGCTGGCCCAAACCACTTGTATTCATCAGGATATCCGGGCCATCTCCATTCATGATATCGATCGCCAGTTCATAACTCATTTTCGCGACCGCATTAACATCGGCAGCATCATAGTCATCGCTGCTGCTGCCAATCCCCGGATCCTGCCAGTATTCAGACTTGTTATAGCGGTTCGTAACCTGAATAAAGCTATTCCTGTTCTTATCGTTATACTTTAAGATCGCTTCAGAGATCACGGCATTCATCTCATATTCGGGGATGTACAATTCGAGCAATGTCTTCCCTGCATGAGGATTCTTCTTTGCCTTTGTAAGCTCAACGATCACAAAGTCGCTGACGAACTCGGATCTGAAGCTGTCTGAGGACTTGTATGCTCCGCCCAGCAGTATCTTATCTTCTGAAAGATCAGCTATCTTAAGATTTTGGGTGTAATTCATATTAACGGCCGCATTGCCGAAATTCATGTATTCCTTGATAGCCTTACTTTTCAGATCGATCGTGGACACTCCTTCCGCGGTAGTGAAATATGAATTGCCGTCTGAAGAATTGAATACCGATTTAAAACCATCCGGATCGAACCAGGAATAATCATCCGCATTAACCTGAGTCAATTCGCCGGTAACAAGATCCACTTTAAAAAACTTGGTCGTCCTCTCAGCCTCAGCAGGAACAAGCACAGTATGCTCATCTATTTCCAAGATTACGGGCAAACCGTAAATACCTTCATTGGGATCTTTTATATCCACCCGCTTCATGCTTCCATCCGGCGAAAAGATCCTTAAGCAATAATACGAACTGCCGGCCATCATATCAGGACGGTCGGCCTCTATCCTGTAATCACCTACATAATACTGAGAGGGAGCCATAAAACCAAAGTCGGCCGGACCGTAATCGTATATACTAACGGTCTCCCCGGTCTCAGCATCAATGATAAACTCCGTATCTTTGGAAACATTGGCCTCCTGGTCCCACGCCTGTGCATATACGATTATTTTTCCGTCTGAATACGCAGCATACTCAGGATACGCAGATTTATCCAACACATTCAAAATATCAATGACTTTAGCTGTTTGCTTTGTTTTTCTATCGATAAGCGTAACACGCATTATCATCCAGTCTTCATTTTTGACACTGTCGTCCCATACAGCAACCTTGTATGAACCGTCAGTATAAACAGCAATATATTTATCATCAGCTCCCGCAAGATAATGATCCAGAGTAACGACCTGTTTTTTAGGATTCAATTCCGTTTTGAAATCAATTATCTCTGCTTCATACCACGGAGTATCCGCAGTGATCTTCTTTGTATTTTTATCTGTACTCTTGCCGCACGCTGCAATCGAAAACATCATTGCAAGCAAGAGAACAGCTGATACTATTCTGTTAATACTCCCATTCATAAAATTCTCCCCATATCAGCGGCCTGACATTAACTCATTCCGCAATTTCAATCATCAATAGAAATTCCTTCGTCATTGAGCGCATTATTAGCCCATTCAAAATCACTGTTTTCGAAGGCATCCAGAGGGACATCCATCAAGCCGATAAGATGTTCAGGATCATGCTGTTTCAGATACACGATCACTCCGTACTTACCCGGTTCGGGTACGCCGCCGGCAAATATCACACCTTCATCACCGTTCTCAAGACGGAACGCTTTACGGTAATATTTTGTCCTGCTGCACTCATCGGTAATATCTATCGACACGTCACCGAAGTCAAGGATCAAACGGCCGTCTTTGAGACTCATCAGGCTGAATTCGCTGCTGTCGTTCGTACCCGTCATAGAAAGCGAAATGCAGCTCTTTCCCGTCTCAGGATCCGTGCCGAGTATCAGGACTGAATCATCACGGTTACCCTTTATGCAGAATTCACTATAGATCTTCTCAGCGGCATTAACAACAGCATTCCTTGTATACGGAACCGCCATTAAGATGATCAGCAATGTAAGCACGGCCGCAACAGGTATCACCCACACATGGGTAACGCGCTTTTGGCTGACCAGTCTTGATCTGATCTCATCCGCTTTTGCATCATCAAGTTTTATTTTACTGATCGTAGGTTTTATATCTCTCATGTCAATTCTCCAGAAGTTCTCTTAACTGTTCCCTGCCTCTTTTGATCCTCATGGCAACCGCCGATTCGGTAAGGTTCAATACCTTGGCTATTTCCTTATAGGAATAGTCATTAAAATAGAAAAGATGGACCGGCAGTCTGTATGTCACATCGAGTTTCATCAGTGCGCCGAACAGTTCAATATCATCATCATTAAAATCATAAGTGCATGCGAGTTCCTCAGAAGATAAGTCAAGATCGACACCTGTTTTCCTGGCAGATGAGTTAAGAAGATTTTTGCAGGCATTAGCCGTCATCTTCATCAAATATGCTTTCTCGTGATCTTTGATAAGAAGCAAAGATTTGCTTAGGAGCTTCAGGAATACGTCCTGAACAACATCTTCAGAATCCTGCTTCGACCCGAGATACGAGAGAGCAAATCTGAACAGATCGTTAGCGTACAGGTCAAACAGCCTGACAACTTCGTCGTTTCTCACATTTCCTCCGTCCTTTTCGAGATCTCACTTATACTACAGATCAACTATATGATTTCTCACAAAAGAGATGACAGATTATCATTTATTCTGCAGATGATTGATCGGTTTGTCTTTCCTGACACCAATCACTTCGGCTTCGCATTTGCATTCTTTTCCGGCAACTCTGCCGAAAGAAATATTCAATCTGTCGCCGGCATTCACTTCATTTGTTTTCCTGAATTCATCATCGAAGATAACATCCAGATCAAATTGATCAGTAACGGAAAAATCAGGGAACAATGCTTCGGCTGACCACTGTGCATCTTTTTTCACAATAGTGATCCAGTTGAGCTTTCCCGCCTTTTCTTTAAGAAGATCCGGCAGATCACCAACATCAAGAACTCTTACCGTATAGATATTTTTGGTTATCATTTATCCCCACAACCTTTCGGTTTATCGGTTATATTCCTATTATAGTTTCCTTGCCTTTATACAAAATGATAATGGCATCCACTTTGCCTTTTTGGTCTTGATATCAATATCACCCGTTGCCTCCAGAGATGCTTTGTCGCTCTCTTCCACGAGCTGTTCAATGACGAATCCCGCTTTGGCCAGAGCGTTGATATATGTTGACATCTTGCGGTTGCAAAGGATTATCTCGCCGTCATGAACAGGCATCCTGAAATGCGACTCATCGTAATAACTCTTCATCATAACCGGCTTATCGTCAAAAAAGATATCTTTCCGCTCTTCAATAGACCATGCTATACAGTAGTTCATGGTGTGGTGCCAGCTGAAGATAAAGATACCGTCCTTCTTAAGGTAAGAAGCGATCTTATCAAATGTTCCTTGAAGATCTGTCGTCCAGCCGATCCCGTAAATGGAATAAACATAATCAAAATACTCTTTGGGAATACCCGGATCGTCTTCCATCTTTGCACAGATGAGCTTAGCCTGACATCCGCTTTCTTCAAGAAGTTTAGAAGCGTTATCGAGCTGCTTTTGGGACAGGTCTGTTCCCCACAGTTCTTTCGCGCCTCTGTTGGCGTTATATAACAATGAATGACCGCTGCCGCAGCATATCTCGAGCATGCTCTTACCGCTGACATCACCAAATAAATGCAGATCATCTTCCGTAGGAAAACGCACTCCATATTCAGGCAGAGCTGTGGTACCGAACCACAAATCCGCATGGTCATTCCAATATGTCTTATTAGTTTCTATTATCTCTTCATTACGCATTTTATTATCCCCTGAAATTTATCCGTGAATGCTCACGGAAAGTGTAATAAAGCTCTTAATTGTTTACGACTGCCATTTCCTTTCCGCATCGACCACGTCATCGCAGATAATTGTTACGGCGGCCATTATATCTTTATAGCTCTCATCGAAAACCATGACCCTGTACTCATCGTTTACGACCTGACTTGAAGTATCGATACGGCCGATGGTAAGAGATCCGACCTTAATGTCAAAATCAGAGCCCATAAGATTACCCTCAATACGGAAATCCTGTCCGTTAAGAGTTCCCTTAAATTCAGGGCTCGTAAGCTTGATCTTCTTCTTGATCTTTCCAATATCCTTGCCTCCGACATTGATAACATATTCGGGAGGAACAACAATAGCCTTCTTCTTGAGCTTAACAACTTCTGCGCCGTCCTTACGGATGGAATAATTAAGTCTTGTAACATCACCTTCAACGTGATATACAACATTCTGGTTCTCATCGAACATATCGAACTTGGGCTTTAACGAGACAGCCTTCTGCTTCATATAGAACTCGAGCGCACGTCCAGTGGAAGTCTTAAGAGAAGCACTTACACGGCTCTCTGTGATGTCTTCACCATTTTCGAGGCTTACCAGAACCTCAGCAAGTTCATCGACCGCATGGTCTGCATCAGACTGGTTCTCGTCCTTATAACCCATATAGGTACCAACCGTGAAATCCGCAGCTGCGTGCACGCTACTTACACCTTCCGTACCGATCTTGCCTGCAATGATGTTCTTGCCGTCTACACGGACGAAAAGATCGTATTTGTAAGACACCTGCACATATAAGACCGCCTCATAATCTCCGATGGAACCCATGACGGGCGTACCGAAAGTTGTTTTAACAGCGGAAAGCTTATTCAAAAGATCCTGGTTTGTGAAATTCTGTTTGTTCGGAATCCTGGCAAATCCGGTTCCGTTCGGCTTGGTCATATCGAAAAATCCCATATGCAGTTAATTCCCCTTGCGTTGATTTGGTTCACTGAATTAGATTTTACCATTATTAGTTATGGCCGGAGGGGCATGAACTTACAATTGTCCCAAAAACGAGGAACTTGTACTTGCTTTTGTCCCTAAAACATTGTCACGTTAACTTTTTCGAAGTACCATTAATACAGATGGCAACTACAGGTCCGGTTGAAATCTTATGGGGAAATAGTTATGAAGCAAAAGAAAATAATTATCGCATCAGCAGCTTTATGCGTGACCGTTATCGCAGCGATAGTGCTGTCTGTGATGTTCTTCAATAAACGGTCAGATCCTGTAATCTCTGCAAAACTTTCTGATACTGATCTATCCTCAGCCACATCAGAAACAGCCCGCTCAAATAAGATCCTGGAAAAATGCCCGTACACGTTATCGGATAATGCGGAGTGGAAATTCTATCCTTCTGATAACCTGTTAGGCTTTGTAGCGCTCGCAAAGGATCTCGATGAGACGGACCAGACATATATCCTTGTGTTCAACCATTCTCCGGAGCAGGAAGGTGCTGACAATGTCATCATAAACGGCAAGTTGGACTGCCAATGCTTTTATGATCTCTATGAGTTCGATAATCAGGATATATCCGAGCAGGGCAATCTTTATTACATGAAGATGAAATGCGATAAGAGGATCGTCCTCGTATCATTCGGGTTCAACCTTGAAAATGGTGATTTGCGTGATTATACACGCGTAGAGTTCTTTGGCTACGATTCTGTCCCGAAAATGAAACTGTACTATTCGCACTTTGATTACAGTTCTTACCCGAATCCGAACAATATCAAAAAAGAACAGCTCTTTAATGACGATACAGGCAGCTGGGAAGATGTTGAGGATATTAAGGAAACGAATAACGGCAGCTTCAGTTACTACAAATGGACTGAACTTCAGGTCTATGAGAACAGTCCTCATTCCGTCACCAGCGGCGATGTAACCGTCTCCGTGATCTCATATAAATACACGCACGGTACTTATAACGTATATCAGGAACCGAAGGATCCGCCCGTCACGACCATATGTGTCAGCGTATCTACCACCGGAAAAACCGGCGTCGAAGACATTAAGGACTTCGATATCAATAACATCAAGCCCGGAAACATCAAGCTTTATGTAAAGGAAGGCGATGCGTACGTGGATATCACACCCGGCGATTTCGGTATTGAGACAGAGTCCTCTGACAAAACGAAGATCGCAGAACCTGATGTCTGGATCGAATCGGGCCGTTTCATCAATATTAAGAGCAATAAGCTCGGTGAGCTCGACGAGAAAGAATACATGCTGGTATTTGAGGGCTATACCATTCATTTCACGCTCAAGGTACAGACTTTTGAGGAGTGGTAGGTAATCCTTGATATTAAAAAGCAAAAACCCTTGAAAACGTGATGTCTTCAAGGGTTTTATCTTATGGAGCCATTTGTGGGACTCGAACCCACGACCTGCTGATTACAAATCAGCTGCTCTACCAACTGAGCTAAGATGGCGTCCTTTAGCACGGAAGATTATAACCAATCGTTTATTCAAAGTCAAACACGAATTTTAGTTTTTTTATCAGTTTTCGTATTTTTCGAGTTTTGAGCACATAAATTATTGGGGTATAATTGGTTTATCAGGTCCATTCGGGGGTTTTTATGGCGATTATCACGATCTCAAGACAGAACGGAAGTCTCGGAGATGAGATTGCTGATGCTCTTGCTGCGCGCCTTGGCACTATTGTCATTTCAAGGAAGTATGCCCTCGACAATTTCTTTGGCGAGATCAATCCCGGCACATTAGACAGATTAAATGAGAGCGCCAAGTTCTTTGACCTGCAGCTTCCCGGCAGCGACCGCACTTATGCCGATATCCTGGTTGAAAGGATCAGGGCTCTTGCCTCCGAATCCAAGGATAAGGACCTTGTAATATTGGGCATGGGCGGCAGTGTGCTGCTCTCAGGTTTTCCGGGGGCGATACACGTCAGGGTTACTGCAAGTGAGACTACCCGGCTTAATACTATTGCCAGGAAATACAGGATTACTGCTGACGAAGCCAATGAAGTCCTCGATATCGGTGACCGCAAGCACAGAAAGTTTGTAAGGACAGTTTACGGGAAGGATATCACCGCACCCGAGCAGTTCGACCTCATCCTTAACACCGACCGCTTAAGCGTTGACGAATGCGTTGATGCTATAGCCGAGCTCGCCAGAAAGCACGATATCAGGGTCAGGCTCGCTGAATCCAACGATTCTTCCAATACTATCGATCACCAGACCAGGAATATCGCTTTCAAGAATGAGACCGAAGAGGAATTTGCAAGGATCTTAAGCCTTTATAACATCGAATGGCTCTATGAACCCAAGACGTTCCCTGTCGAATGGGACGCAGAAGGTAATGTCACTATGGCGATCTCGCCGGATTTCTATCTGCCGAAGTTCAATCTCTACCTTGAGCTCACGACGATGGACCAGCGTTATGTAACGAAGAAGAATAAGAAGATGCGTCTTGTAAAGGAACTCTATCCCGGTACAAATATCCGTATCGTTTATAAGAAAGATTTCAATGAACTTGTCGACCGTCTGAAGATGTTCGGCGGCGTTGGCGATAATTCATAAGGAGGTCATTAAGTGGCTAATCTCGAAGAAGCTCTTAATACCGAGCGTGTTGTTTACAGTGAAGAAACCATTCAGGCCAGGATCAAGGAATTAGGAAGACAGATCACCGAAGACTATAAGGATAAGGAACTTATCGTTATCGGTGTTATCAAGGGCTCCCTTTATTTCCTGTCAGACCTCACAAGAGCCATCGATCTTCCTATCAAGGTCGATATGGTAGGGTTCTCGAGCATCCCCGATACTACGTCCAAGACGGGCATCGTGCGTATTACCAAGGATATCGATCTGGATATCACCGATAAGCACGTCCTCGTTGTGGAGGATGTTATCAGGACCGGCCTTACCACCGCTTATATCATCCAGAATCTCGAAATGAAGAAGCCTAAGGAAATCACCCTTTGCTCAATGCTGCTTAACCCTGACAGACTTCTAATGACGATCCCCGTTAAATATTACGGCTTTGAGATCAACGACCAGTGGCTCGCTGGATATGGTCTCGACAGGAATGAGATCGGCAGGAACCTTCCCTACATCGCTCAGATACCTAAGCAGAAATAAAGCTTAAACATAAAAATATACGCAAAAGAAAGATCCCGCTGACCTAAGTCATCGGGATCTCCTTTTTGCTCCAACGAACCAAATTAGATTACTTACAAAGATCACGCATTCACGCTCATCTTCTTACGCTCTTCCGTCCTACCAAAAGGCCCTTTCCTAACCACTACCCGAGCTTTATGTGATATCGTCACAACTAATCGATTTGCTGCAACTCTCAATCACACCGTGCATCTCATGTCTCCATTCACCGAACATTACGCTATTCGATTGTGGTCTGCTCCCTCCACCTCGCGGCTTCGCTTGCAGTTCGACAGCCTGACCGGCTACTCGGTTTGCACGAACCGGTGTAACATCCGCTGCGGCTACGGTTCTTTCCTGTCGATGGTGACATCTCACCTACTCGCGGTCCCGAATACCGAATCAACTAATTGTTACAACCTGTGGCTTGTATGTCTGCGACACCTTCAACCACTCGCTCGTCACTCCCTCAGTTCTTCTCTCGGACTTTGTATCAACCTTCGATTGTTGTCTCCGGCTTCGTTTCTTCGGCTTCGCCATAAGTTCTTTCCAACTCTGGTTCTTCCCTGCGCCTGCTCGACAATTACTTCGGGCGGCCTCCCTCGGATCTGGAAGTTCTCGCTTCCGTATTCCTTGGAGCTAGCCTAATAATACTTGGTGGCTATTGAGTTCGCAATATTGCAGAAGATACCAAATGAAAATCATTTGGTTGTGCAAGTTGCACAATACTTGGTATATCAAAGTGTTGCCGTTTTATGAAGAATGGCTTAAAAGCATTGATTTATATGATATTTGGATTACAAACTCAGAAAAGATCTGAAATTGAATTTATGCCTGCTTTAGCAAGCAAACTGATGACCAGCATGATGATTCCGGCCATAAGGACTCCAAGAACAACTGCCTTGGTCGTCTTCTTCGCATCGAAGTCGAGCATGGAAGCTGCAAGTGTTCCTGTCCAGGCACCTGTGCCGGGGAGCGGGATTCCTACGAAAAGCATAAGTGCAATAAAAGCACCGTTCTTCTTTGACTTGGCTGTAAGCTTCTGTCCGGCCTTCTCGCCCTTCTGGAGGAACCACTTAAAGATTCCGCTTCCGTGCTTGAGCTTGGAACCCCAGATGAGGACTTTTCGAGCAAAAAGATAAATGAAAGGAACGGGGATCATGTTGCCGACGACACAAACCGCAAGAGTTATATATTCATTCAATCCGAAATATGTGACACCGATCGGAACAGCTCCACGGAGCTCAATGATCGGAACCATAGAAATAAAAAAGACCAGAATGTATTTAACTATTGTCGGCATAAATGTCCCTCCACACCGCAATAATTTAACACATAACGGTACAAAAAACCAAGCAAATTGAAATCAGATGACTTTGCCGCTGTTAAGATGAGCCCTTATCTCATCTCTCATGTGATACATTTTCTGCACGCTGTTCTCGAGAAAATAGTAGTGCATTACGTATCCGATAGTAAGGCCGAAGAATATCAGTACAAGGAGTATTCCGGCGATAAGGAACTCTGAAGGAAGAACGAACAGACAGAAGATCTCAAAAAGGAGCCAGGATGCAAAAGCAAGCGTTACCATGAGGTGGATAAGCCTCTCATGCTGGAAATAGGAGATCTTGGTCTCAAACTCGGAGAGCATTTCAGAGGTCTTTTCTGCAGGAGCATTCTTCATCTCTTCATCAATATATTTCTGTACGGCGTTCATCGTCTCTAAAACATATTTCTTCATAAACCGAACCTCCTGTTGATGTAGTTTACGACCAGCCTCTTATTCTTCGTCCATTCCGGAGCGATCAGGATCTTCTTAGGGCCGTCTCCCGTAAACCTGTGGACGACAGCATTTTCAGGCAGCAGCCCTAATGCTTCTTCCACAATATCAAAATACTCCTCCATTCCGAGTATCTCAACTTTATTGTCACGGTAAAGCTTTTCTAAAGGCGTATTCTCGAGCACATAAAGGCATGTGAACTTGTAACCGTCACTGCCCGAATCCACAGCCAGTTTTACGGTGTCCATCATCATCCCGCGCGTCTCTCCGGGAAGACCGAAGATGATATGCGTAATGACATTCGCGCCGATCTCTTTAAGCGCTTTTACTGCTTCAACGTATTCGCTCGTCTTATAACAGCGGTTAATGAATTCCGCTGTCTCATCGCTTGCAGTCTGGAGTCCGAGTTCTACAAAAAGAGGCATCTTCTTCGCCTGACAGCTTAGCACTTCCAAAATCTCAGGACCCAGACAGTCGGGTCTCGTCGCTATGGATAATGCCTCTATGCCTTCAACGGAAGATGCTTCAGAAAGGGCCTTTTCGAGATAACCGGGAAGGCAATAAGTATTTGTGAAGCTCTGAAAATATGCGATGTATCCGGCGTTATCTCCTGCCTTAGCCCTGACCTGTGAGACCGCCTTTTGTATCTGCTCCAGGACCGAGCTTCCGGATGCAGAGAACTCACCGGAACCTCCTTCGGAACAGAAGATGCATCCGCCCGTGCCCTTGTTCCCGTCTCTGTTGGGACAGGTTACATCAAGCGATATCGAAGCTTTGTACATCTTGTGACCGAATACCTCGCGGAAATACCGGTTCGCGGTGATCATCAGAAATCTGCCTCCGGATGGAAAGGATCATTTACTATCTTATCAGCTTTATTCTCTTTTGACGCGGATTCGGCTTCAGCGGCGCTCTTGATAACGCTGGTCCCGTAACGCCTGTTGAGGTCGTCGATCGCCTTATTGAGCCGGTCGTCACGCTCACTTCTTTGGGCTTCGGTAAAAAGAGAGAGCTGTTCCCCGCTGTCAGATCTGACGAGCTTGGTGCATCTGACGCCTATGCTCCTGACACCTTTATTCCAGTCGTATGAACCCTTGAAAAGGTCATTTGCGGCCTTGTAGATATCCTTCGCATCGTCTGTTGCCCTGTAGAGGATCCCCTGCTTCTCATAAATGCCCAGGTCCCTGTCCCTGACTGTTATCTGAACGACAGTGCCCTTAAGTCCGTGCTTCCGAAGCCTCCCTGCA
The DNA here is from genome assembly GCA_902780785.1 of Oscillospiraceae bacterium. Lineage (GTDB taxonomy): Bacteria > Bacillota > Clostridia > Saccharofermentanales > Saccharofermentanaceae > Saccharofermentans. The sequence goes on from CACZGS010000005.1 coordinate 153,042, forward strand.
ACACTCTCGGAGAGCATGTGAAGAGTCCTCTCTATCTCCCTGTCAGATGTCATGTCCTCTGCCGTCGTGGTGGAATTGCCGACGGATTTTGGAATGCGTTTATAGCCTGACTCCGCTACGGGAGCATTATCCATGCCGTTCGCATATTCCCACAACACCACGCCCGCTTTCCCTAAGTACCGGCTTATGAATTCGCCGTCTGCTGCAGCCAGATCACCGATCGTCTTTACGTTGATCTTTGAGAGCTTATCAGCAGTGTGCTTTCCGACAAAAAGGAGATCAGATACCGGGAGCGGCCAGATCTTCTCCTTCCAGTTTGTATCAGAGAAAACCGTCGTCGCATCGGGCTTTTTGTAGTCACTTCCGAGCTTCGCGAAAACCTTATTGAAGCTGATGCCGACGGAACAGGTGAGCTTGAATTCTTCCTTTACCCTGTTCCTGATCTCAAGTGCGATCTCTTCTGCCTCTTCGTAATCTGAGACGATGCCGGTCATGTCGAGCCAGCATTCATCAAGGCCGAAGGGCTCGACCCTGTCCGTATATTCCGAATACATCTCGCGGAGCTTCTTGGAATAAAATTCGTATTTCTCGTGATGAGCATCAACGAGCACAAGATCAGGACATTTTGCCTGTGCCTGCCATATCGCTTCGGCGGTCTTGATACCGTATTTCTTGGCAGGTTCATTCTTGGCAAGGATTATGCCGTGCCTGACCTTCGCATCACCGGCGACTGCCATCGGAACATCCTTAAGTTCCGGTCTGGAGATCATCTCAACAGACGCAAAATAGCAGTTCTGATCAATGTGGAAAATGATGCGTTTCATGGCGTTTATGATACTATAAAACGAACATATTTTCTATATTTCTGCGCACTTGCACTTAAAATTGTCAAATATTATCTGTAACTTATTGCAATTGACTATATAAAATCACTTTGACGTGTTGTATACTATACGAGTGAAAAATCAAAAAATCACAATTATGTAAAAGGGCAAACGGGTGTCTCGCCCATTACTGAAAATTGTGATCAGAATTACAAATAGCAATAACTGGGGAGGTATTTTAATGGCAAAGCAAAAAGTATTCCTTGTAGATGACGACAGCGACATCTTAGTCCTTAACCGTGATTTCCTCGAGAGCGAAGGATATGACGTAGTAACAGCAACTTCCTGTGCCGAGGCACTTGAGAAGATCAAGCTTCATAGTTTCTCATGCATCGTTCTCGATGTTATGCTTCCTGACGGCAGCGCATTCGATCTTGCACCCAAGATCAAAGAGTACACAGACTGCCCGATCATCTTCCTTACAGCTAAGGATCAGCAGGAAGACGTTATCAACGGATTCAAGGTTGGTGCTGACGACTACATCACAAAGCCTTATTCCCTTCCTGAGTTAAGCCTCAGAATCAACGTTCACATCAAGCGTAACATGAAGAGCGAGGGATTCCTCGTAGAGTATCCGCCGCTCCGCATCAACATCAAGACACGTGAGGTTACTCTCAAGGAGAAGCCTTTACATCTTACAAACCGTGAGTTCGACATTCTCTGCCTCCTGGCTGAGACACCTAACGTTATCGTTCCTTTCACAAGGATCTATTCACACGTTTGGGGCGACGATTCTCCGTGCGATAACCACCTCGTAATGGTTAACATCTCTTACCTCAGAAAGAAGATGGAGAAGATCGCACCTGAGATCACATTCGTTAAGACTGAGTGGGGTATCGGTTATTCCTTCGCTTACCCGCCGGTAAAGAACAGCATGAACACCCAGTTCTGATCTTATTAAATAGTATTCATTGAATGCGGGGCTTATAACAGTCCCGCTTCATCATTTTCAGGAAACGAAGAACATTAATGGCACAGTATAGGCACAGCAGATTGGGAAGTCTAAAATTTCCGGGTTCTGACACACGCAACAGGACCTTCGGCGGTACTATGCTGGCCTTTATTTTCGTGCTGCTCCTCGTATTGGTAATCGCAGGCGTAATAAGCATCGGAATCACATTCACGACCGATACGACACCCGTATATAACGAGGACAAAGGAACTCTCATCTTAAGTGATACGCTCGCCCTGGACGGTCCTTACAGCAGCCACGTAACAGGCGGATGGACATTCGTTCCGAACGTAACACCCGAGACCGCAAGATCAAGTCTCGCTCACGCGATGAATACCAGTCATGAGAGCTCCACTTATTTTTGGCCTTCTGCGGTTCTGACAAATCACAGACCCTATGCGGAGACCGTCGGTATCCGTGACTCCTGGAAAGGCTGGTTCGACTATAACAACACCGCACAGTGGTTCAACACCGATAGAGCGCCTGATTACCAGCGTTTCATGGTTGACGGCAGGGAGTGCGTAAGCGCGGCTTACGTCGGTCATTTCGAATGCAGTGAAGACATCGACTCTTTATCACTTACATTCCACAAATTTAACGGTACTGCATGGATCTTCTGCAACGGTGAATTCGTGCAGAAGATCGGTGACAGGACTCCCGTATTCAATCTCAAGGCGTTTGCTGATTACAGCACGCTCATACCTGAGGACGGAAAGCTCGATCTCGTTATCGTAATCGCATGCACCCCGCAGGTCACAAATCCGGGACTTCTCTCGGAACCCATCATTGAGACGAGAGTCGCATGTGATGTCCGTACCGCTCTTACAGCCGGCCACTTTGCCATCGTTACGATGCTTTTCATAATCGCTCTTGGCGTCGGTTCCAACATCATCCTCGGAGCAATCAAGAACAAGAAGCTCTTCTTCGCATTCTTTGTAAGCTTTGTTGCGATCCTGTTCTACTACCTTGATGACTGCCGCTTCATATCTGTCGACAGCCATATCAGAGCCGACATAAGATTCGTTCTGCTGATAGTCGCGGCTTCAGCTGCCTTCATCGAGAACACACAGTTCTTCGCAGGTTCAAAACCCCAAAAGAAATACAGGATGCTCAGGTACGCACATCACATCGTCGTTTCTGTCGGCCTTACCCTTCTTATCGCATACTTCATCTTCGATCTCGTCTTCGGCAGGCTCTCTCCGGAGTTCGTGGCATTGCTGTTCTGCGTGCTGACTGTCCTCCTGTCGATCTTCATCAACCTTCTCTTCTATAACAGGGAAAACCAAAGGATACTTCTCTGGGCGCTTTTGTTCAGCCTTATGTTCTTTATCCTTTATCTCTCTATCCTGTTAGACAGCATGATCGTCTTCACGATCCCTACATACAGTATGATCTTCGTGGTCTTCACTATCATTGCGGAGATCTCACTTGTATCTTCCTACATTACCCAGCAGCGTGAGATCCAGAGGAGCGCCGCTGTATTGAAGCGTCAGGTAAGAGAAAAGACCGTATTCATCTCCGAGATCAACCGTGACCTGGTACTCACGAACAAGCGTCTCATGGAAGGTGAGGCTGCACGTAAGAACGTCTTGAGCAACGTATCCCACGACTTAAGAACCCCTATCACTGCAATCAGAGGTTACGCCGAGCTCATGATCTCCGCACAGGACAACTTAAGCCTCGAGCAGCGCAATTCATATTTAAGCAACATCGTAAGAAGATCCGAGCAGATGGAGAGGATCGTAGCAGACATCATGGAGCTCACCAGAATGGAATCCTCCGACTCGGATTTCCACTTCACTTCCGTATCCATCTCAGAGATGCTCGACGAGCTCGTCGTCATGTATTCGATGGATCTTGAAGATACCGAGAAGCATCTGTCGTTGGATCTCCCTCCGATGGACTCCCTTATCGTAAAGGCAGACCCCGCGAAGTTATCACGTGTTTTCGAGAACCTTATCTCCAACGCCATCAACTACACCGAGCCTAAGGCAGAAATCGTTGTCAGAGCATGGAGAACGGGAGATCTCTCACATATCTCCACACAGAAGGTCCATATCTCCGTCGAAGATAACGGTATCGGTATTCCTGAGCAGGACATTCCAAGGATCTTCGACCGTTTCTACAGAGCCCATAACTCCGGCATCAACATCAAGGGCACCGGCTTAGGCCTTGCCATCGTTAAGCTCATCTGCGACAAGCATGATGCAGAGATAAAGGTTACGAGCAAGCTCGGCGAAGGAACCACTTTCGAGATAATCATCGGCGCATCATATTGATACGCAAACATAATAACAAACAAAAAGAGAGTGCCTCATTGAGACACTCTCTTTATTATCTTAGCGTTATCTTACAACGATCAGCCCTTGGACTGGAAGTAGTTGTTGATCTCTTCTACAAGAGCATCGCAGTCCATGCCGTGAACCATGCAAGCCTCTTCGATGGTCTCGCCTGAAGCAAGTGCACAACCGAGGCAGTGAAGGCCTGAAGCCATAAGGATAGGCGCAATGCCTTCGTCCTGCATTACTACATCTCCGATGATCGTATCTTTAGTAACTATCATATATATATCCTCCGATTGGTTTTTTGCACCACAATAATACACTATCAGTCCGAATAAATCTTGTATCAAAGCGACATTAATTAATTATTGCCATTCTCTTCTTTTGGGTATTTCTTTTATGCCGCGAAAAGCATTACGCCAATTCCTTCGATAATCAAAATTATTCAAACATTTTTGCGAATTTTTGCTCTAAAACTATTGACTATTTTTTTACTTAAATCAATAATGAAATTACTATAAAATTAAGCCTTTTCAGCGGCTAATACAGGAGGAAACCACATGAACAAGTCACAGCTTATTGACAAGATCGCAAAAGATGCAGGCCTCAGCAAAAAAGATGCAGAAGCAGCTCTCAAGGCTACGCTCGGTGCTATTGAAGGTGCTCTCGTAAAGAATGACAAGGTTGTTCTCGTAGGCTTCGGTACATTCAAGACAAAGAAGCTCGCTGCAAGAAGCGGCCGCAACCCTGCTACAGGCGACAAGATTAAGATCGCTGCATCCACAGTTCCTACATTCAAGGCAGGAAAGTCACTCAAGGATAAGGTTAACGCTAAGAAGGGTAAGAAGAAGTAATTCTTATATATAACTGAATTCCGAAGGCTCCGTTTCCACGGAGCCTTTTTTATTCCAAAGGATCCCTGTAGCCTAATCTTCTCTCGATCCTGGTTCCCATGCATCTTAATGCCGATCTGCTGCGCATATCCTTAAGAGCGCTCTTTGAGATTGAATACCTGATATCCCTCTCGCATTGTTCAATGGAAAGGCCGTATTCCTTGCCCGTCTCGCAGTAGATAGACTTCATGGTCGCAGGAAGCGGAATTCCCTTTATGTATGAATCGAAAAGAGCCCTGTACATCAATACCGTTCCGATAAGCGACATGTCAAATCCATACTCGCGCAAGACGGACTTAACGCACATGTCTATATATGCTTCTTCCTTACCCTGCTTTGTCTTCTTGCCCGGGCTTAAAGACGTGACCTTGCCTGCAGCCTCCTGCCTGTTGTGCCGGCCGTCGACTATGTAATGCATTATTCCCTGTTCATCCTCAACGGAAATAAACCCACTGTCATTAAGCAGCGAATTGATGTTCTCCAAAAGACTCAAGTCACTGCATACGACAGACATCTCCACCTTGCCTCTTCTGATAGCCGTGTTCTCCATGGTCGTCTACCTCCTTCGTGTTTTAATTGAAGTTTACGACCTGAAAACGGGCTTGTGGGGGCAAGTTGTTCCAAAATGAAAAAAACGGCCTCAAAATGAGACTTTTTGGCAAAAATTGAGACTGGTCTCAAAATTTTTAAGTGTCTTTGGAGTCGTTTCCGTCTGAATCCTGACCGGATTCTTCTATCTTCATTACCTCAACGGTAAACGAAGAATAGGGCGTGTACTTAACTCTGACATTATCGCCCTCGACCAGTTTGTTATGCAAAGGATTCAGATAGTAGTGTTCGCCGTTTATGACGAAGTAATTCTTCATGAAGCCGATCTTCTCGACCGTGCCTGAATTGTAGTAGTAATTGCTGTTGATGAGGCTGTTGATATCCATCAGTCTCGGAGCAGTATAGAAAACGATATAGAGCACCGAAGCAAGCGCGAAGACTATCGGGAAGAAATAGAAGATGACATGCTTTGTCTTCTTGTTCTTATTGCGTCCTGCAGCAACACAGGTGAGAACGACAAAGATGCCTGTTATCACCAGATGCATAGCCAGATTTGCAATAAAGTAACGCATGCTTATTCTTTACTCCGCATATTCTTCTTCAGGTATCACCGCTATGAAATCAGCGCTGATATCATGGTCGTCAGACGGTACGTCAGAGCATATCTGGAACTCATAACAGATTCCCAGAAGATAAGGTCTCTCAGAACCCAGACTGCCGATATAACGGTCGTAAAAACCGCCGCCGGCACCAAGCCTCGTACCTTCTTCATTATATGCAAGTGCCGGTAGCACGACAACATCAATATCCTTGGGATCGACCGGAGCCTTGGATGATACAGGTTCTTTTATTCCAAGAGAAGAGACTTCAAATTCGGAATCATCAAGGCTTGCACAATCACAAAATACCATCTCGTTATTTTCGATCCTCGGAAAACAGCAGCTGATGCCCTTATCCATAAAGAAACGCGCAAGAGAGTCAACGGGGACCTCGCCGTCAAAGGCTCTGTAAAGGGCGATCCTTTTCGCATTCTTAAGAGTCTTGATAAGATCCTTATCGCCTATTGCGGATATGAATTCCGGAAGGCTGTCATCTATTGCAGATAAAGTCTTTGAAGACAGCTCGCGCCTTCTCCTCTTTATCTCTTTTCTTATCTTCTTTTTTTCTTCTTCGATATTCATACGGATCAACCCTTAGCTATCATGTCCTTAAGTTCTTCAAGGCCGATGATGGGAACGCCCAGTTCTCTTGCCTTTCTTTCCTTGGATCCCGCATCGGCACCCATGAGGAGATAAGAAGTCTTCTTTGAGACTGAAGATACAGGCTTGCCGCCGTTGCTCTCGATCAGGCTCTCTGCTTCACTTCTGCTCATGCCTTCGAGTGTTCCCGTGATGCAGAATGTAAGCCCTGCAAGAGCGGAGCCCTGAACCGCGCTCTCTTCTTTTGCGAAGTTTAATCCGAGAGCTTTCAAGCGCTCTAAGAGTTCCTTGTTGCCTTCGTCATGGAAGAAGTTATAGATTCCCTCAGCGGAGATCTCTCCGATGTCCTGTACGGCTACAAGCGATGCTTTGTCTGCTTCGGCGATGGCATCGATGGAGCCGAATGTCCTTATGAGTTCTTTTGCCGTTGCCTTGCCGACGCCGGGGATTCCCAATCCTGCCAGGACTTTATCTGCAGGAGTCTCCTTCCTAGCATCATCAATGGCGCTTAAGAGTTTGTCGGTGTTCTTCTCAAGGCCCAGGAGCTTGTTCTCGATGAGTTCATCTCTCTTGTCCTTAAGCTCGAAAACATCGGCGATATCTTTGATGTATTTCTCTTCTGTGAGCTTTCTGATGTACTCTGTGCCGAATCCCTTGATATCCATGCAGTCACGGGATACGAAGTTAACGATGCGGTTAACGAGCGTTCCGGGGCACATGAGATTGACGCACTTAAGATCGACACCGCCCTCATCCCTTACTAGCTTGTGGCCGCATACGGGACAGTTCTCAGGCATCTTATAAGGCTGCCATTCGGAAGGTCTCTTGTCTTTATTTACATCCTTAACTTTCGGAATGATCTCACCGGACTTATATACGAGGATCGTGTCGCCGATTCCAAGACCTAACTGGTCGATGAAATCCTGATTGTGAAGTGTCGCACGTGATACCATCGTACCGCAGAGGCTTATGGGTTCGAAGACGGCTACAGGAGTTACCCTGCCCGTTCTTCCGGTGTTGACCTCAACGTCAAGAAGGCGTGTCTCCTTTACTTCCGGCGGATATTTGTAAGCTACGGCCCATCTCGGGAACTTGATAGTATTTCCGAGCCTGGATCTCTCGGAAAGATTATTGAGCTTTACTACCGCACCGTCGATATCGTATTCAAGGTCGCCTCTCATCGCGCCGATCTTCTGGATGGCATCCCAGACTTCATCAGCAGTCTTGCACTTATAGCATTTCTCTATGACCTTGACGCCGTTGCGCTTGAGGTATTCATATCCTTCAAGGTGCGTATTGAACGTAATGCCTCTTGTCTCCTGTACATTGAAGATGAAGAGAGACAATCCTCTCTCCTTTGTTATTCTGGTATCGATCTGCCTTAATGTTCCGGCAGCGCAGTTTCTGGGATTTGCGAATGTCTTCTTTCCCTCTTCCTCAGCCTTCGCATTTACTGCTTCAAAGGCCTTTCTGGTCATGTAGACCTCGCCTCTTATCTCGATATAAGGAACAGGCTCTTTGAGCTGTCTTACGACGTCAGGGATCATCTTGGCGTTCATGGTAACGTCTTCGCCTTCGGTGATACCGTCACCTCTGGTGACAGCGAGCTTTAACTCGCCCTCTTCGTAACGAAGAGCCATCGAGAGGCCGTCGATCTTGGTCTCGACCAGGAACTCAGCCTCATCGCCGAATTCCGCCTTCATGGAATTTACGAATTCATAGACGTCTTCTTTCTCGAAAACATCCTGCAGGCTCAACATGGGGACATTATGCTTAACGAGGATTCCCTTCTCAGCCTTCCAGCCGACCCTCTTGGACGGAGATTCGGGAACGATCCAGTCGGGATGCTCCTTCTCGATCTCTTTGAGCCTGTTGTTCATCATATCGTATTCGTAGTCCGATATCTCAGGCTCATCCTGCGCATAGTAGAGCTCGGCATAGTAATTGAGCTTCTTTACCAGTTCAAGATATTCATTCTTCTCCTGGTCAGCATCAGCCATGCTCGCAAACAGGTCTAATTGTTCCATATCATTTCCTCCTGCCGATGGTAGCAAGATAAATTATCGGAAGAACCGCAAAAGCCGTAAGGAATAATCCCCAAACGAGCTCGGGAATACCGGCAAGGCCTGCGAAACCCGAAGTAATGTCTATATCGTTATATTTTGTTATGTAAAGGATCTTGGCTGCCGTAGTGCCCATTTTCGCGATCGGAACAAATACAAGAGCATTTACGAGCGCAATGGCCAGTGAATAAGTGTAGATATCCGTAAACCACTTAAGGCCCTTCTCAAACTTGAGTATGTAGAAGGCAAGCGCCACACCCGCGGGAACGGCAAGGCTTATTGCATCGCTGATCGTTACGGAACGGTTCATGAAGGCCTTTACCAGAAGCATTGCGATGAACACGACCGAAATAGCGCACGGGATAAAAACGCCGAGCTTTGTCGGTTCGAACTTCTGCATCAGTACTATCACTGACACTACTACGACATACAAAATAAGAGACGCGGCTATTCCGCTGATGCCGACACCCTTGCATGCATAGTGAACGGCCTTCGCAATAAACCGCGCAAAAATATGGAAGGGCTCTGTAATCAGAGTCCCCCACAAAAACAGCATTAATATTGAGATAATACCCGCTCGTTCTTCGCTTCTCATACTGAATCACGACGCATAGTAACGCGCCCTAATCAAATTCAATAAACAGACTGCCCTTAACGGTAATTACTCGTCGAGAGAAGTGAAGTCGCCGTCCTCAAGGTAAGCCTTGAGTGTATTATATTCTTCGAAATCAAGAGAAATTCCCTTACCAACCTTCTCATGGTTCGGGCCCCAGTCACGGATGTCAAGCTTCGGCTTACCGTTATTCCACTTAACGATATTAAGCTCACGCTGCCAACCGGACTTATTCTCCTTGAGAATACCGATCTGCTGAACGATCTCGTATGTGATTTCTGTCTTAGGCATCCTAAATTCCTCCTATGAAATACATTTTCAATTGTATGAATTATAACACACGTTTGGCGCCTGCATATTATATAATTAAGAAAAAAGGAGAACTGACCGGATAATGGATGTCTTTTTGACGGTTTTACTGATTTTGGCAGCATTAATTCTGCTTTATGTCCTATGGTGTTTGGCAGAACCTTTCTTTCTTGTTAACGACAAGATCAGCATGACCAGGTCAGAACTTTCCGGAGGTGACATCAGCAAAGCGACAGTCACTAAGCTCCCTTTTATTCCACAGGGCTCAGAGAGCGCCCCTGATCTCCGATTTTTCTTCTTCTCCGATATCCATACGGAATGGTGCCCCGTAACCGCTAAGCGCCTCAACAAAGCCATCAGGAAGGCTCACGAAGCAGGCGGACTTGATGCGGTAATATTCGGAGGCGACATAATCACATATCCCGAGAATGCTGCTAAGGGCTATAAATACTTAAATGAAGTCAGTGCCTGCTGCAAAGAACTGGGTATCCCCTTCTACGGCAATTCCGGCAACCACGACTGCAAGCTGGAGAATGCTCCCGGGAAGTCAGGCTTCATTACTCTTGATTCAAAGGCCTTTATCCTCACATCTCGAAAAAGCGATGCCAAGGCTTATCTCACCGGCGTTCCCGATTCAGGCAAGCTCCAACGCGTCTGGCAGGAAAAGCTTGTCTGCGGCAGCGAATATCCCGTTATCCTGGCCGCTCATGACCCGGATGCACTCCTTCACTTAGCTCCTGATGCAAGGCCGTCTTTCATGCTCTCAGGGCATTTTCACGGCGGACAGATGAAGCTGCCCTTCAGATTCGAATTCAACGTATTAAGAACTACGGACAAGTTTCCTAAGATGGGCGTCATCCAGGGTCACTTCAATATAAACGGAACCGAAGTCTTCGTATCAAGAGGCGTCGGCTGCGGCATTCTCCCATTCAGGATCTTCTCCGCGCCGGAAGCAACCGTAGTAGAGATCAATCTTTAATCTGTAATCTCTCACGCGCGTACGCGTATATAACTTATATATAAATAAAAAAGAGGCGCCTCGTAAGAGACGCCTCTGTTAATCCGTTTCTTAAAACCGGTTATTAGCCGAGCTCTGCGAAATACTTGATTGTTCTTACCATCTGAGATGTGTAAGAATTCTCGTTGTCGTACCAAGCAACAACCTGAACGAGTGAGTTGCCGTCATCCATCTTGGAAACCATTGTCTGGTTAGCATCGAAGAGTGAACCGAACTTCATACCAACAATGTCAGAAGAAACGAGCTTCTCTTCTGTGTAGCCGAAAGACTCGTTTGTAGCAGCCTTCATAGCAGCGTTGATGCCGTCAACTGTAACCTCACCCTTAACAACAGCGTGAAGGATTGTTGTAGAACCTGTGAATGTAGGAACTCTCTGAGCAGCACCGATGAGCTTGCCGTTGAGCTCAGGGATAACAAGGCCGATAGCCTTAGCAGCGCCTGTGGAGTTAGGTACGATGTTAGCAGCACCAGCTCTTGCTCTCTGGAGGTCACCCTTTCTCTGAGGACCGTCAAGGATCATCTGGTCGCCTGTGTAAGCGTGAACTGTTGTCATGATACCGCTCTGGATAGCTGCATAGTCATTGAGAGCCTTTGTCATAGGAGCAAGGCAGTTTGTTGTGCAGGAAGCAGCAGAGATGATCTTGTCATCAGCTGTAAGTGTTGTGTGGTTAACGTTGTAAACGATTGTAGGGAGATCGTTTCCTGCAGGAGCAGAGATAACAACCTTCTTAGCACCAGCGTTGATGTGAGCCTGTGCCTTTTCCTTAGATGTGTAGAAACCGGAGCACTCGAGAACTACGTCAACACCGAGCTCGCCCCAAGGACAATTGTTTGCATCGGGTTCCTTGTAGATCTTAAGTAACTTGCCGTCAACTGTGATTGTGTTAGCCTCGTCGTCAGATGTTACTGTGTGCTTATTCTCGCCGAATACACCAGCATATCCGCCCTGAGCTGTGTCATACTTGAGAAGGTGAGCGAGCATGGAAGGCTTTGTAAGATCGTTGATAGCTACAATCTCATAACCCTCTGCACCGAACATCTGTCTGAAAGCAAGACGACCGATACGACCGAAACCGTTAATCGCAACTTTTACTGCCATATTGAATTCCTCCTAAATTCCCTTAACCGGGATTATTAAACTTAAACTAGTGCCCATTCATCTGCACCGTAAGAATTCTACTCCACTGGGTAGGGGTTTTCCACAGCATTTTTGTCATAATATTGTAAATTTTAATAAAAAAGGGGCAGATTGCCCCCTTTTTTCCTCAAACGATTTTTGCTTCACAGATCGCGTGATATAATTTTACAAATAATCGTCGGAGTTTAGCGCATGACAGAACCTCAACTTGTCAAAAACAAGCTGCCCAAATGGCTCAAATACATCATTCTCCTGTTTCCTTTTGTGATCGCTTGTTTCCAGCTGCGCTCTCTGGATAACGACTTCTATTTCCTGTACCCGACAGGCGAATATATCTTAAAGAACGGCTTCCCGCACACGGATTTTCTCTCGATGCATTCCAACATGAAGCTCGTCCTGCAGCAGTGGCTCAGCACGGTCATCTTCTATCTTGCATATTCACGATTGGGTGAGATCGGCCTTTTCGCGGTTTTATACATATGTTACGCGCTGATCTGCTTTCTCTCTTACAAGACCATTCTGCTCATAACCAAGAACGAACTGGTGTCAGTAGTCCTTTCTGCAGTGATCGACGTCCTGATCTTTAACCCCTTCATAGTCACAAGACCCCAGGTATTCACTTATACGATCCTGCTTACCGAGATCTGGCTGCTCGAAAAGCATGCCCAGACGAAGAAGTACAAATATCTGGCCTTCATCCCGCTGTTATCGCTCGCGCAGATCAATCTTCATGCGTCTATGTGGCCCATGCTGTTCGTATTCATGCTTCCCTATATAGTCGGTGCGATCCCCGTTAAGATCAAGTCATTCAGGCTTGAGGCGAACGGCAGCATCTTAGGTCTGATGGCTGCCCTCGCTGTCGGTGCTGCCGTAGGTTTTCTTAACCCGTACGGACTCGATAACATGATCTACCTGACTTCTTCTTACGGACAGAACAAACTTAGCGAGACCATTTCAGAGATGCGCCCTGTGGATATCAGCACGCATTACGGAAAGATCATGATAGTCCTCGCCATATTGCTCGGCGTTATTGCTTTCTTCGTAAAGAACAAGAAGTTCTCCGTGCGTTTCTTCTGCCTTTTCATGGGAACGCTTATGCTCGGACTCATGCACAGGAAGGGCATCTCGTATTTCTTCATCTTCGGAATAGTCTCATTCTCTTATTTGCTTAAGGATATAGAAGTAAAGCTTCCCGAGAAGCTGAAGGCCAGGATAACAAAACGTGTCGAGATATTCGCGGCAGTAATCCTCATACTTGTCACGGCATACTTTTCAGCTTATAACCTCATCAAATCGATCGGTGAGGCTCCCGGTAAGACACTTCATTACGAACGTCTGGACGAAGTCATCGAGATATTGAACAAGAGCGAAGACCCGGTAGTCCTCTACACCAATTTCAATGACGGCCAGTATCTGGAATATAAGGGTTTCCATCCGTACATAGACGGCAGAGCGGAATTGTACCTGTGGCAGAACAACGAAGATTACGAATATATCGGCGAATACTACGACCTCAGATCCGCGCATATGTACTACCGTGATTTCACGGACAGATACATGTTCAATTACCTCATCCTGAGCGAGGTCAGCGACAGATATCTTCTGGAATCGCTGTCACATGACGACGATTTTGAATTGACTTATAAATCCGGCGGAGTACTTCTTTTCGAGAGAAAATAAAAACGGTCAGATGCTGCCTGTAAGCCTTATTTTGGGCCTGTCAGGTCTCTGTTCAAATGCAAGCGCGCAGATGAGGGCCGTTACCGCACCTTCAAGATCGAAGTGGGATATAAACCCGCTGCCGCCACCGATGTCTTTTGTATATTTATCGCCCAGACGGACTTTGGGGAATCCCAGAGAATAAGAGAAATCGAGATAAGGAACCGTCACATGCATGACTTCGGCAAAGCTCTTTCTCTCAACAAAGAACGTGCGTTTATTTGTGATCAGGATACCTGTCTTGCCGTGGATGATAACACCGTCATCGTAAAAGAGGATAACGCGTTCGTCCGGAAGGAAGTTCGGTGCAAGGCGCCTTACAACATCCCTCATCTTATCTTCGCGGATACCGTTTGCAGAGACATCATCAAAACCCATGAGATATTCACGCATGTAGGATTCTATTGCAGATGACGTCTCATATTCGTTCAAAGTCCTGATAAAAGAACTGATAACGGTTTTGCAGGATTCGTTCCCCATCAGGCTCTCAAAGTCCCAGTCGTAGATAAACCAGTCCATGTTAACCGGCTGGCCGCTTATCTCGCTTTTTGTGGTTTCATCCAAAGGGAACTCGCTTCCGCAATAAGAACAGACAAGTCTCTTTCTGTTCTTTGCAAGCACAAGTTTACCCGAGCAGTTGGGACATTTGTTAAGTTCCATATTCTTTCGTTCCTGAAATTACAGATTTGCTACGACTCTCTTGATCGTAATGCCCTGGTCAGCGAACTTCTGCTCGAATTCCGTGCGGATATTCTCCTCATTCCATTCGCTGTTATGAAGGTCTCTGGTCACATCGGTCAATGTGAATCCCATGGCTTCGAATTCGCCCAGGGAGAAGTCGAAAAGATCATCGTTATCGGTCTTGAATTCAACGGCGCCGCCGTCTCTCATCATGACCTTGTATTTTGCCAGGAAGTCTCTATATGTAAGACGTCTCTTGGGCTTATTCTGTCTTGTCCAGGGATCCGAGAAATTAAGGAAGATCCTGTTTACTTCGTTCTCCGCGAAATAGTTCTCGATGATGCCTGCATCGCCTCTGATAAAGAAGAGGTTGGGGATCTCAAGTTCATGCGCTTTCTCGATGGCAGCCAGAGTTACGGAAGCATCCCTTTCCATTGCGATGTAAAGGACTTCCGGGTGTCTTAAAGCCATCTCGGTGCAGAATTTGCCCTTGCCGCAGCCGATCTCGAGCCAGACCGGAACGTCTTCGGCAAAGCCGCAAGCTTCTCTCCACTTTCCGCGGTTTAACATGGGCGCGTCAAACCAGCGCTCATGACATTTTTCCATGCGCGCAGGGATATTGCGCTTGGTTCTCATTCTAGCCATAGGATCAGATAAGCTTCTCCGTAAGATCTGCACCGGCGATAACGTGGAAGTGAACGTGCATAACGGTCTGGCCGGCACCTTCACCGCAGTTATTGATCGTTCTGAAAGCGCCGCTTACGCCCTTGATCTTTGCTACTTCAGCAATAGCCTTTGTGATCTCTGCTGAATAGAGCGCGCCTTCAGGATCGGTTGCGAGTTCATTGATGTTGTCGAAATGCTTTTTCGGAACAACAAGAACATGAACGGGTGCAACGGGATTAATATCGTCGAAGCAAAGAACATAATCGTTCTCATATACTTTCTTTGAAGGGATCTTGCCCTCAACTATATCGCAAAAAATGCACATGGTCTTTCTCCTTTATGCGTTAACCTGTGAAGCCAGAACTTCCTCTGCCTTAGCAAGCGCATCAGCAAGCTTGCTTACGTCCTTACCGCCTGCCTGAGCCATGTCGGGACGTCCGCCGCCGCCACCGCCTGCGACCTTTGCAGCTTCCTTGATGATGTTGCCGCAGTGAGCACCCTTCTCGTTAGCTGACTTAGTAGCCATAGCCGTGAAGAGGAGCTTGTCGCCGCCGTTTGCAGCAAGGAATACAACGCCGCACTCGAGCTTGTCACGGATCTTGTCAGCCGTATCTCTCAAAGCTGCTGCGTCAGCTGCATCGCAAGCTGCGATGACTGCCTTAACGCCGCCGATATCCTTAGCGCCTGATACTGCGCTGTCGGCGAATGAACCTGCCTTAGCCTTCTCGATCTCAGCGAGTTCCTTTTCGAGCGACTTAACTTCTGCGTGAAGAGCGTCAATTCTCTCAACGATCTTATCCTTAGGGGTCTTAAGTGCAGCTGCTGCCTCATCGATAAGGGCTCTGTCTGCCTTGCTCATCTCATAGCATCTCTCGCCTGTTACAGCTTCGATTCTTCTGATGCCTGCTGCGATACCGGACTCTGAAACGATCCTGAACTGGCCGATCTGTGCTGTGTTCTTAAGGTGTGTACCGCCGCAGAACTCGAGATCGAACGGAGCTTCAAATCCGCCGACTGCAACGACTCTTACGACCTCTCCGTACTTCTCGCCGAAGATTGCCGTAGCGCCGAGCTTCTTAGCGTCCTCAATAGCAAGGACCTTTGTCTCAACAGGAAGAGCCTGAAGGACTACATCGTTTACCATCTCTTCGACCTTAGCGATCTCTTCGGCTGTCATTGCCTGGGAGTTGTTGAAGTCGAATCTCAAACGGTCATTGCCTACATAGGAACCTGCCTGCTCAACGTGGTCACCTAAGACCTTCTGGAGAGCTGAAAGCAGGATGTGTGTAGCTGTATGGTTTCTAGCAATAGCAAGTCTGTTCTTCTTATCAACTTCGATGCTGACTGTCTCGCCTGCTGCAACAGAACCCTTAACGACCTTAAGAGTATGGAGATACTTGCCTGCAGCATCCTTATCTACTGAGATAACCTCAGCCTCAAAACCTGCTGTAAAGATCTTACCTTCGTCGTGGATCTGACCACCCATCGTAGCGTAGAGAACTGTCTTGTCTGTAACGAGGATGATGTCATCGCCTTCTGAAGCGCTGTCAACGACTTTAACGCCGTCTTCATCAGACTTCAGGATGTAGATGATCTTTGCATCACACTTGAGGTTATCGTAACCGTCATATTCTGTTGCATTGGAATCCTTTGCAACTTCATCAGGGATCTCGTTTACGGAAAGTGCGAGATCGCCCTTAGCCTTTGTAGCTGCTCTTGCTGTTTCCTTCTGCTTTTCCATAGCAGCCTTGAAGCCTTCCTCGTCGACCTTAAGGCCTTCTTCGGAAGCCATCTCAACTGTGAGCTCTATAGGGAATCCGAATGTATCGTAAAGATAGAATGCAGAATCTCCGTCGATCTCAGAAGAGCCTGCTGCTTTCTTGTCATCAAGTATCTTCTTGAATTCCTTGATGCCGTTCTCGAGAGTGCTCTCGAATCTTGCGATCTCCTTGTCGAGCTCGTTAAGGATGAACTCGCGGTTCTTTGCAAGAAGCGGATAGCTGTCATCGTAAACGCTGTCGATATAGATCTTTGCAAGGCCCAAGATCTGCTCTGTGGAAAGGCCCAAAGTTCTTGCGTGTCTTACTGCACGTCTGATGAGACGTCTTAATACGTAGCCTGCGCCTGCATTTGAAGGAACGAGCTTTGCAGCGTCGCCTATCAGCATAACGCTTGTACGGATATGGTCTGCGAGGACTCTCATTGACTTTGTGAGCTTCTCGTCGGAATCGTACTTAACGCCTGAAGCGTTCTCGATATAAGCAATAGCGTCTGTGAAAAGGTCTGTCTTGTATACATCCTTTGTTCCGTTAAGGAATGCAAGGATTCTCTCCAAGCCCCAGCCTGTATCAACGTTCTTCTGCTTTAAGGGTGTGAGGTGACCGTCCTGGTGCTTCTCATACTGCATGAAAACGTCATTACCGATCTCTGTATACTTGCCGCATGAGCATCCGGGGCCGCAGTCAGGGCCGCAGTCAGGTACGTCAGCAATATAGAACATCTCGCTGTCCGGGCCGCAGGGACCGTACTCCAATCCCCACCAGTTATCGTCAGCACCGAGATAGTAGATGTTCTCAGGCTTGAATCCGGAAGCAATCCTGAACTGTGCGCCTTCCTCATCTCTCGGAGCATTCTCATCGCCTGCGAAAACAGTTGCTGCAAGGTGATCCTTGTCAAAACCGAATACATCGGTAAGGAGTTCATAACTCCACTTGCATCTTTCTTCCTTGAAGTAGTCACCAAGGCTCCAGCTTCCCATCATCTCGAAGAATGTAACGTGGCTCCTGTCGCCTACTGAATCGATGTCGTTTGTACGTACACAGCCCTGTACGTTGCAGAGCCTTGTTCCCAGAGGGTGCTTCTCGCCGAGAAGATAAGGCATAAGAGGCTGCATTCCTGCTACGTTGAATAAAACGCCTGTTGAACCGTCAGATACTAATGATACGGCACCTACATCAACATGACCTCTCTCAATATAGAATTCCTTCCAGGTCTTTCTGAGCTCTTTTGAAGTGAATTGTCTCATCGGGTGCTACTCCTTAATAATAATAAAACTTAGAAATTATAAATCGTTTGATTTCGCTTTGCAATCAGATTAGATCAGAGCGAGGCAAGTTTTGCCGCCTTGGCCGCCTTCCTGATGTATTCGCCGTATTCCTTGCAGATCTCCTCATTGTCGATCTCGATATTTACGCCTTCGAATGTCGAGAGCTCGAAAAGATCCGTATACAGTGTCGGCGCAAGGCCTGTCGTCACGCTGATCTTTAAGATGCCCTTATCGAGCTTGGTATCATCTGCGATCCTGACCTTATCACTTACCTTCGAACTGAACGCGCCGTAAGCTTTCAGCACGTCCTTTCTGGTCAGGCCGTTTATCGTTATGCCGAGCTGGATCATCCTGCTGCTCGAAAAGGCTGACAGGGAGTTATTGATGAAGTCCTTGAGCTCCTGATTTCTCATTCTCTCGTTCTTGTAGTCAACATAAAGACGCTTATCCTCAAGAACTGTGGATGCTATACGGTCTACCCTGTAACGCCTTAAGGCTTTGGAAAGAGTGTGGTCTCTCTCGAGATCTTTGGCTTCCTCATTATCGATCGCAATGAGGTAATAGCAGTTGTTCTCCCAGTCCAAAGCCATCGGTGAGACAACCTTATCGGTCTTTTCAGTAAGACTCTTTCCCAGCATGTAACCGTATGAGATCTTCAGGGCGCGCTTCTCCTCAATGCCGCTTCTTATGTTGTTCAAAAGGAGGATGCTCTTCCTGTCGATCTTCTCGTAGTGCGGGTAAAGGGCCCTGTTCTGGTAGCCTTCCGGGAAATATGTCGGGAACATCTTGATGATCTTCTCGCACAGGTCGGAATCGACGAAAGTCGTCGTGCTGATGGCGTCAACGATGAGTCTTGCCTCGTCTATAAGGATCTCGTCTTTGAGCTCGGAACGCCTGTATTTCTTGCCTTCCGTGTAGATCCAGTCACTGTCGTTTGTCTGGCCTGATTTCTGCACGTATTCGTTGATCTTGCTGATGTCCGCATAGATCGATTTGCGCTCAAAAGTAGTGCCTGTCGTCTCCTCGAGATAAGAGATCAGTTCGCTTACGGATACGGCCTCTTTACCGCCTTCAGCACTGACCTGATTCTTGAAATAATCGTATATGAACAAGATCTTGAGTTTTGATAATTCACTGTTAGCCATAAGTCCGCCTCCATAAGTTTTTTCGATGGAATAATAGTACCATTATATGTACTTTTGGTTAAGCGGAATCGCTATTTGTCAAAAGGTCATTTCAGGCATTATCCGGAACCGGACCAATAACACTTAAAAAACACTCATTTTATCCCCAAAACAGCCCCTGTCCGTGATAGAATGGTAAGCACTTTTATTGTTTAGAGGGTGTTTATAAAGTGAGAACTGTTAAAGATCTCGGCTTTGCGGTGCCGGATATTCTTATTCCGCAAGAAGGAACAGACTTCAAGAAATGGGCAGTAATTGCCTGCGATCAATACACATCAGAACCTGAATACTGGGAGAGCTGCGAGAAAGAAGTAGGAGATGCTCCTTCCACATTGAATCTCGTTCTTCCCGAAGTTTATCTCGGAACTGAGAAAGAAACAGAAAAGCTCGGTTCTATTGCAAAAACAGCAAGAAAATACTTAGATGAAGGCATTCTTTCCGGTCTCGGCACGGGCTTCATCCTGACAGACAGGGCAACTGAGCTCCATCCTTCGAGAAAGGGCCTTATGGCTGCGATCGACCTCGAAGGCTACAGCTTCGAACCCGGCAACAAGAATATATGCAGAGCAACAGAAGGCACGGTCCTCTCAAGGATCCCTCCGAGAGTAAGGATCAGAGCCAATTCTCCTCTTGAACTTCCCCATATCATGATCCTCATCGACGACCCCAAAGGCCTGACGATCGAGAAAGCATTCGACATGGCAAAGGAAGAAGGCTTAAAGCCTTTATATGACACCGACCTCATGCTGGGTTCAGGCCATATCTCAGGAACATTCATTCCTGACGGCACCCCCATTGCAGAGTCAATAGTCGAAGGCCTTTCCAAGCTTAAGGCAGATAACTCCGACGGTCTTTTGTTCCTCGTCGGTGACGGCAACCATTCCCTTGCTTCCGCTAAGGCTCACTGGGAGAACATCAGAGAGAATCTTTCTGATGAAGATAAGCTTACACACCCTGCAAGATATGCGCTTGCAGAGATTGTAAACATTCACGACAAGGGTCTTGATTTTGAGCCTATCCACAGAGTCGTATTCAATATTTCCGGCGAGGAATTCATCGCTAAGGCAAAGGAGTATTTCAAGGACAACGGCATCGAGATCGACGGTTCCGCTGAAGGAAAGCAGACATTCGTCGTAGTTACGGAAGGATCTGAAGATGTCATAGTATCTCTTACTAATCCTCCCCACACCCTGGCCGTAGGTTCTGTTCAGATGATGATAGACGCTTTAGGCCTCGAGTGTGATTACATTCACGGCGAAGACTCCGTAAGAAAGCTTGCAACTGCAGGCAATACGGGCATTCTCGTACCCGCAATAAGCAAAGATACTTTCTTCTCCACAGTCGAGAAGGAAGGCGTATTCCCCAGAAAGACTTTCTCGATGGGTGAAGCATTCGAAAAGAGATTTTATCTTGAGGCAAAGAAGATCGAATAATGGATTCTGATAGCGCGTTTTTGGATGAGAAGAAAACCGTCTGCATAATAGGATCCGGCTTATCGGGTCTTACATGCGGAATGAAGCTTGCCAAGGCAGGCTTCAAGGTAACTGTCGTAGAGGAGCTTGCTTCTCCCGGCGGTCTTCTTGCGTATACCAGGATCGGAAGAGAATACTTGGAGCTCCTCCCCCACCACTTGAGAAAGAGCGACAAAGCATTGCTCGCGCTCTCAAAGGAAATGGGTGTTGACGATAAGATCTCATGGTTCGATTCGGCATGGTCAGGCAAGGCTTCCCACCGCAAAGTCGGTTATTACGAGGGCGGTTTTGCATGCCTTATCTCAAGCCTCATGCAGGCAATCACGGATAACGGCGGACAGATCTGCTATTCGACTACCGTAGCCGAGATCGCAAGACTCGGAAGCGGCATGTACAGGACCAGCTGCATCCTCTCGAACTCCACAAGAGTCGTGATCGACAGCACTTATGTTGTATTCACCGGCTCCTGCAGAACATTCGTAAACGTAAGCCACGGACTTCCCATTCCGATGGATGACAGGGATATCCTGATGAACGTCACTTACAGTGCAAAGATCACCGCAATGATGGTCATGAAGCACGAGATCTCACAGATGTTCTACCAGGTTCCTGCAAAGGATTCAGGACTTCCCTTCAAGGCGATAATCAACCACACGAGCGCTTTCGGTGAGCGTAATTACGGCGGTGCCGTCGTATATCTCGTAGGCTCATGCTCGATCACCGACGCGCTCTGGATAGACTCCGACGCAGAGATCATGCTCAAGTATTTCGCGGGCCTCCGCAAGCTCTATCCTTCACTCCGTAAATCCGACGTCAAATCATGGCGTCTTACCAAGACAAGATATGCGCTCACGGCTCAGTATCCTGAGATCGACCTTACAAATCCCTGCGAGAATCTCTATGTATGCTCAACGGGACTTACAAAGTTTGCAACTAACGACACGCCCGAGAACCACATGGACTCGGTCGTAGGTCTCGCGGGAAAGATCAGTGCGGAGATCATCAAGTCTTATGAGGATTCCCTTATCAGGAATACCGAAGCGGCTCCCGTAACTGAACTTAATACCCAGGAGATAACGAAAGATTCATTTGAAGGAGTTCTGTCATGAGTAAGGTTTTCGAGGATTCCAGATTCGGTCCTACATCACCTTTGCGTTATTTTTTCTTCTTATTACCTTTTGCAATAGCAACAATGCTCGGTGTCCTGACCATGGGGAGCAAGGATGCAGCACCCTGCATCTGGTGGGCATTTTTCCTTCTTCTCTTAGGTATCGTTACTCTGCCTCTCGCAACCAAGCTATGGGAGAATTTCTCGTCAGGAGGATTTTTCCTGTCGCAGGCGATGGGCCTTATATTTACAAGTCTTATACTGTGGACATTGATCCATATTAAGATATTCAGATTAAATGTCCTTTGCATCTTATTGTCGGCGGTCATCGTAGCAGCATGCTGCTACATCCCGAAGACATTCAGGCAGTCGCTTATCAAGAAGCTTAACAGCAAGGGCTTCGTCGAAGCTGCAGTGATCGAAGAGACGGCTTTCCTCGTCATCTTCATCCTTATGTGCTATTTCAAGGGCTTCCTTCCTGACATCAACGGCCAGGAAAAGTACATGGATTACGGCTTCATAATGTCGATGCTCCGAAATGACAAGCTTCCCGCAAACGATATGTGGCTTTCCGGAAAAACGATCAACTACTACTACTTCGGCCAGTACATCTGGACAGTAGTGATCAAGGCCACCGGCGTTAAGACCGGCATCGGCTATAATCTCGCGATGTGCTCAGCTACGGCAATCCCTTTTGCAATGAGCTTCTCGATCGGTAAGTTTCTTATTGAAGCTTCTTCTATGAAGGGCTTCATGGATAATAAGATCGTTAAGTATGTTGCAGGCTTCTTTACAGGCTGTGCAGTCTCTTTGTGGGGCAATTCACACTCCTTCTATTACGATGAGGACAGCATCGGAAACGGACTTCTTGCCACATTCAAGAGCTGGGGCATCGAAGTCGGCAGAACAGACAGTTTCTTCTATCCCGACAGTACGAGATATATCGGCTGGAACCCTGAGATCGAGATCAACGGCGGCGATCACACGATTCACGAATTCCCGTTCTATTCTTATCTCGTAGGTGACCTTCACGCACACGTTATCTCAATGATGATCGTCCTTCTCATTACGGCGATACTGCTGTCACTCATAAGCTCGGTAAAGCTTCCGACATCAGATGAAATAAGCGTTACCGCAGGCCTTGATAACTTAAGTTCTGATAATTCGAGATTAGTTCCTGAAGTTAAATCGACGGTAAGTCTCCACCTTGTCCTTTGCGCCATTCTTTTGGGCTGCGCACAGATGACAAACTACTGGGATTTCCTTATCTATTTCATTTACTGCGCGATGGCGCTCCTTATCGTTAATACGATCAAGTCGCCCAAGTTCGTTGATCCCGCAGGAGCTTTTGTATTCATCGCAAATGTTGGCGGAATCCTTCTTATCTATCTTTCTGAGGGCAATAATCCGTTGCTGCTCTATGCTCTCGAAGCGGTACTGATGGTAGCGGCATTCCTGTTCTGCGTCGTATGTCCTTCGGCTCTTCCGAGAACATCTTTCCAGATGAGCTTCCTCTTTACTTTTGCGACGCTCACGGCACTTTCGTTCAACCTGAACTTTGACATGATCTCCAACTCTCTGGGCAAGGTCCAGAACCGTTCACCTTTGTATCAGCTCTTCATCCTGTACGGAACACACGTTATCATCTGCGTCACCTTCCTGGTCATCGTTTTCGCGACAAAGAACTTCATGTATGTCTCTTCCACAAAGGCCAAGAAACTCAATGGCGCGACACCCGTGATCGGCGATGAGAATACTTATACAAATCCCGTTCAGGCGTTCTTTGCAAGGCGCAATCTCATCGATATCCTTGTCTGCGGCATGACGGTCGTAGGCCTTATGATGATCACCGCGCCTGAGATCTTCTACGTAAGAGATATCTATACCGGCGGTTACTTAAGATCCAATACGATGTTCAAGTTCTGCTTTGCTGCATTCATCATCCTTTCTATCGCAATGATCTATTCCGTCGTAAGACTTATATGGTTCGTTAATAAGAAAGGCAAGTATTCAAGCGCACTGTTTGCAGTTGCGATCGTATTTGCGCTCATGCTCTTTGTACCTGCTCATTACACGATGGCATCCCTGAAGCAGCGCTGCGGAGAGGAACTTAAGAAAGAAGACTATAAGAGCATCGACGGTACAGAATACCTCAGTTACCACGCTTCATCCCAGGTTCCCGAGAACTACGGCGGTAACCTCATGCAATACAAATACTGCATCGACTGGTTCAACTCCGAAGTAAAGGGCGATCATGTCATCTGCGAAGCTTACGGAGACAGCTACACGGACAGCTGCATTGTCTCCGCATATACAGGACTTCCTACAGTATTCGGATGGCAGACACATGAGTGGCTCTGGAGATTCCACGGAATCGTTGATAAGGAGCAGGACCTTCTTGTCTCAGACCCTGACCACGACGTCTTTAAGATCTATATCGATCCGAGACATGCGGATGTAAATACGGTCTACTTAAGCGAGTCAGTTGAAGAAGTTCAGTCAATAATCGATAAGTATCAGATCGAATACATCGTTGTCGGTGAGATGGAGCGTTTTAAGTTCGGATACGACAACAGTTATGTCATCTCGCAGTTGGGTACACCGGTCTTCTCTTATGACACGCTTACGGTCTATAAGGTAACACCTAAGACCGCAGGCTGATCAGACTTCAGGGAGTTCTTTTTCAGGATCGATCTTTATGGCAGAGGGCTTCGTGCCCTCTCCTTCATCATAGGTCATTTCTCCGCAAACAAGAGCTATCGGACACTTTATCCTGCTCCCGTATTTGCCGTCTCCTGCAAGGGGGTGCTTTCTTGAACTGAACTGTGTTCTTATCTGGTGAGTGCGGCCCGTATCAAGTGTGACAGCCACATAGGACAGATCCTTCTCCTTATTATATGAAAGAACCTTATAGCTTAATCTTGCTTCCTTTACGCCCTTTCTCATGCGCTTAACGGGGAATGTACGGTTGCTTCTGGAATCATGGAAAAGAAGGTCTTCCATAACGCCTTCGTCCTCTTCCATCTTCCCCTGGCATACGAGGAAATATCTCTTATCGAGTATCCTTATCCTCTTGCCTGAATCAGCAGCCGCGATTATTCCGGGAACAGGGACATCGAGTCTTGAAAGGCATGCCATGCCTGAAGGCGCGATCTTCTCGCTGTCTTCCCCTCTTTCCTTATATAGGATCTGATATCCTTTTCCTTCAAATAAGATCTTGGCCATATATCAACAGATGAACACCGATATGTTCTCGCGCCCTCCGTCAAGGAACACTTCAACGGTGCCGACATCTTCTATAACGCTTATTTCAGGGCATTCCCTGTATGCCTTGTCGAAAAGAGTGCGTCCTTCAAAGAACACTCTTAATCGTCCCGACGCATAGCTTACGAACCTGCTCTCCTTTATCTGCCTGTTCTTAAGTTCAGCAACAGGGTTAAGGCACAGTTCGCCTTTTCTTCCGAGGAACATCTCCCTCGGAAGGCTTATCGCGGAAGAGTTCATCTTCATGGAGAACATCCATGCCATGAGGATCTTCCTGCCCTCATTATCTTCGCAGGTTACGGGATTAAGGAAATCGGTGCCTGTATCAACAGGTTTGAATGGTTCTTTGTCGTCATCGAAAACAAAAGCCTCACCGTCATAATCGCCTGTGGCGAACAATACTTTTGTAGGGAAATGCTTTTCGCTCTGTATGATGAAGACCCATTTGCCGTCAACTTCGATCAGCTGGGGAACTTCAATGACGCTGCCGTAACGCCCGTCAATTAATAGTTCGCCCATGTATTTCCAGTCAGTAAGATCTTCCGACTCATACTGCAACACTCTTGCGATGCCGTCTTTTCCGGCGCCTATGAGCATCCTGAACCCGTTCTTATAACGGAATACAAAAGGCTCCCTGAACTTGCCGCCTTCCTCAAGTGGTGAGGTCAATACGGGATTGCCGGAATGCTTCGTAAAGCAGACACCGTCTTCGGAATATGCGGCGCATATCGCTTCACTTCCGTCTGGATACTTCGCGTTATAGAACAGCCAGAGCTTTCCGTCATGGACTGCTGCAGATCCTGAACCGCAGTTCATCTCTTCTTCAGGACTTATCGCCACGGCGCATTCGTCCCATGAGATAAGGTCTTCCGAGACCGCGTGGCCCCAGTGCATGAGGCCGTATCTCGGAAGATATGGATTAAGCTGGAAGAAGAGGTGATATTTATCTTTGAAATAAACAAGACCGCAGGGGTTTCCCAGCCAACCTTCTTTTCTCGAATAATGGTATTTCACTGGAGTTACCTCTGCGGTCTGAAATTCAATTTAACTGTTTATTAATCAGCGAGCTCTAAGAGAGATACTTTGAGTACGCCCTCAGCCTTTGAAAGCTCGTCAATGATCTCCTTGGATACAGGCTGGTCGATAGCAACGAATGCCTGTGCATGCGGATTGTCGGAACCGTCCTGGTTCTTTCTTCCCCAATGCATGGAAGCGATGTTGATGTTGTGGCTTCCGAGGACTGTTGCAATTCTTCCGATTACGCCCGGAACATCGTTGTTCTTGAGAGCGAGAACCGTATCAGAAAGAGGGCAGTTCATCTCGTAACCGAAGAAAGAAACGATAACCTCTGTGTCAGGTCCGAATACCGTACCGTTGATCTTAAGCTCTCTGCCGTCTTCTGTAACGAACTTAACGTTGATGAGGTTGTTGTACTTCTGGATGGACTCTGTCTTTGTCTCAACGACTTCGATGCCTGTCTCAGCCATGCACTCCTGAGCGTTTACGTAAGATACGTGATCGTTGCCCATACCCTTCAAAAGGCCCATCATGAGGGAGAGTGTGATGATGCCTGTGCCGGAGCTCTCAGCGAGTTCGCCTCTGTATCTGACTTCAACCTTTGTGATAGGTGTAGCTTCAGCCTGGAAGTACATACGGCCGATCTTCTCAGCGAGTGAGCAGTAAGGCTTGATGTCTTCGATGCTGCCGGAGAACTGGGGCATGTTGATAGCTGCAACGAGTTCGCCCTTCAAAGCGCCGTCGATGAGCTCAACGATTCCCTGACCTACCTTAGCTGTAGCTTCAACTGTGGAAGCGCCGAGGTGAGGTGTGATGTAGCAGTGAGGAGCGTGGAGAAGAACGTTATCGTACTCCTGCTCGCCGGGTGCCTTGTTGTAAGAAGGCTCCTTATCGAATACGTCGACAGCAGCTGCAGCTACCTGGCCTTCAGCCAATGCATCAGCGAGATCCTGCTCGTTTACGAGGCCGCCTCTTGCAGCGTTAACGATCCTGACGCCTCTCTTGCACTTATAGAGCTGCTCCTTGGAAAGGATTCCGTATGTTTCCTTTGTCTTAGGTGTGTGAAGTGTGATGAGGTCGCACAAAGGAAGGAGCTCATCAAGAGTCTTGCATCTTGTAACTCCGAGCTTGTCAAACTTCTCCTGAGGTACATAAGGATCGTATGCAACTACGTTCATGCCTACGCCCTTGAGCTTTCTGGATACGATGGATCCGATACGGCCAAGACCGATAACACCTGCTGTCTTGCCCTCGAGCTCGATTCCTACCCAGTTGCCGCGTCTGAAGTCACCGTTGTGTACGCCTTCGTTAGCTGCGCAGAGGTTACGGAAGATGGAGAATGCGTGACCTACTGCGAGTTCGCCTGCTGCCATGTTGTTAGCCGTAGGTGTGTTAAGAGCGATAACGCCGTGCTCTGTACAAGCCTTAACGTCGATGTTGTCGATACCTGTTCCGGCTCTGCCTACTGCCTTAAGGCAATCTGCGTTATTCAAAAGTGTCTCGTTGATCTTTGTTGCTGATCTTACGATGATGGCATCAAAGCCCTTGATGTACTGTTCGATCTCTTCCTGAGAATGGCCAAGGTATTCTTCTACCTCGTAGCCTCTGTCTCTCAAGTACTGAACGCTCTCTTCTGCGATGCTCTCTGTGATAAGGATCTTCATTGTCTGTTCCCCCCGTAATTTATAATGCGTATTTATTTATCAAGCTTTAGCCTTAAGTTCATCGATAGTAGCCTTAAGGTCACTAAGGTATTTCTTAAGTTCTTCTTCTGTAAGATCACCCATGTGAGCGATTCTGAAGGTCTTGTCCTTCAAAGGACCGTAACCGTTGCTCATGAGGTAACCCTTCTCTCCCATGGCCTTGATGAGGTCTGATGTAGGGATTCCCGTTGTATTTGTTACACAGGTAACTGTAACGGAAAGGTTCTCGGGATTGGAATAGAGTTCGCAATTCTCTCTTGCCCAGTCCTGAGCGATCTTAGCGAGTTTGCAGTGCTTCTGATATCTGTTCTCAACGCCTTCAGCAAGGATCTTGTCGAGCTGGTAATCAAGAGCAAACATGTGTGACTCGGAAGGTGTTGAAGGATACTGGTAAGGCTTCTCCTTAACGAACTTAACGAGTTCAAGATAGTCGAAGTAAAGACCTCTGTTCTCTACTGTCTCAGCCTTCTTGATAGCCTTCTCTGATACGGAAGCGATAGCCATTCCCGGAGGAAGTCCCAAGCACTTCTGTGTTGATGTGATGCATACGTCGATTCCGAGCTCATCTACAGGGATATAGTCGCCAGCCATAGATGAGACTGCGTCAACGCAAACGATGACATCGGGATATTTCTTATAGACCTCAGCGAGCTTATCCATGGGATTGTGGATGCCTGTTGATGTCTCATTCTGTGTGATGGTGATAAGGTCATACTTGCCTGTTGAAAGAGCTGCCTCGATCATCTCAGGTGTTGTAGGCTGACCAAGCTCTGATTCGAAAAGATCAGCTGCGATGCCGTTGGATGTGCACATCTTGTGCCATCTCTTACCGAATGCGCCGATCGAGAAAACGGCTGCTCTTGTCTTTGTGAAGCTTCTTACGGCACCTTCCATAAGACCACTGCCTGATGACGTTGATAAAACGATAGTGTTATTGGTCATCATTACCTTCTGGAGCTTTTCTGATATGGACTGCTGAAGAGCGGACATATCCTTTGTCCTGTGTCCGATCATCGGTGTAGACATCTTCTCCAGTACATCCTGAGAAACCTCGATAGGTCCAGGTATGAACAGTTTCTTATGCATGTTAAAAACCCTCTTTTCGCGCGTTATTATTAGAGCAATAGCATTATATACTTGAATCTTACTTTTTTGTTACAAAATGAGTTGACTAAATAGCCAAAAAACAAGCCGCCTGCCGTGAAATACACAGCAGGCGGTCTGATTGTGTTATGTAATGATTTTCGCTTAGAGCGTATCAGGTGAGGTGGATTGAGCTGTTGACCTCAGCCTGTGTGGTCGTTGTAGCAGCTGATGACTCTCCGCCGCCTGTTGCACCGCCTGCATTCCATGTGTTCGGGATCTCACCTGTGATTACTCCGAGAGGAGGCAGGAGGAGCTTATCCTGAGCGTTAGGAGAGTAAGTAGCAGGATCGAGCTTGTTATAAATGATGATCGTTGTAATTCTCTGGTCGCTGTTATCCTTGATATCGATATTGTATACGTAATGGAATACGTCCCACCATGTTCTGTATCCGATGTACTCGGAGAAGCAGAAGTATCCGATAGGAGCGGAAGGATCCGGCAGCGTTGCCTGTGTTGTGGTCGTTGTAGGAGGCGTTGTGCTCTCTTCAGATGTCTCAACTGTAGTAGACTCGACGGGTTTCTTGCTCTTGCTGCAGCCCTTTGCGATGAGGGAAACAACAACGATGATGCAGATCAAAAGGATCGCAAGGAAAGCAATGAACATATAACCGTTGCGGTTGAGCTTCATCTTCTTTCCGCCGCCGTTGCCGCCGATACCGCCCTTACCTGCAGAAGGAGCAGCCGCACGGGGTGCTGTGTTCTGAGGCTTGCTGCTGTTATTCGGGCCTGCGCCTGAAGGTCTGTAGGAAGCCTGGCCGGGATTTGTATACTGAGCCTGCTGAACAGGATCGGGAATTGCAGAAGACGGCTGAGGCTCAGCAGGTGCGCTGCTGTAACCGTATGTCTGTTCTGCGCCGCCGTAAACCTGGCCGCTGTCATCAACACCTAAGATGTTGTTGAACCACTCTTCATCAAGTGAAGATGAAGAAGATGCAGATGCCTGAGGCTGGGCATATTCATCACCGAAGCCCTGCTGAGGCTGTGCTGAATAGTCGTTGTACCCACTCTGGGATGCATCCTGCTGATAGTATTGGCCGGCATTGGGATCCTGATATCCTTGCTGAGGATATTCACCAAATCCGCTCTGCGGAGCCTGATCATAACCCGGAACGTATCCGTTTCCGGCATTTCCGTATTCAGGATATCCGTTGTTATCCATGGGTACACCTCCCTGCATATTTACTGTCTGATTAGCATATCCGTAAGTTCCATAGCTGCTCTGATCAGCCGTTGAGAAGGCTTCAGCGCCGTAAGGCTGATAAGGCGGAACTTCGGAAGGAGCTTCTGTGCCTGCATAATCCCCATATACAGAAGCATTGTTGAAAGGTTCAGAGATATTCTGTTCTGATCCGACGGCATTTACGGGGTTGTTGTAATTATCTGAATCATAGAGCGGCATCTGAGGGATGTCGTCTGCCTTTGCCTTGGGACCTTCTTCAGCGCCTGTAGCAAAAGCAGGATCGCCGAACGGAAGGATGATGTCATCCTGTGAAGGAGCAACGACTGTTGCCTGAGGTACAACTTCTTCAATGATTGGTGCAGCAACTGCTTCAGGTGCTGCGGGAGCTGCCTCGGGAGCCTTGACTTCAGGCTTCTCAACTTCAGGGAAATCAACATCGAGCTTGTCCTCTTCCTTGAGTTCGGGCTTCTCTTCGTTGATCTCATATTCAGGAACCGGGATCGAAGATACTTCCTCGGAAGGAACAGGTTCTGCCTTGGGTGCCACATCCTCACCGAATACGAGAGGTGCAGTATTCTTAAGTTCCTGTGCGCTGTTCTTGCCGTAAGGATCGAATGTGTCTTCTGCAGCGGCCGTAATATCGGAAGAACCTGCGTCTACCTTTACTTCGCCGGGTGCGAAAACGATCTCTTCAGGCTTATTGACTACTGCCGGTGCGGGCGGAACAACTACAGGTGCTTCGGGAACTACGGGAGCTGCGGGTGCAACGGGAATAACGGGTGCTGCAGGAGCTGCAGGAACAACCGGTTCTTCCTTGAGATCGGAGATCAAAGTCTCCTTTGCCGTGTTCTTGTTTGCATCATTGATAGCCTGTGCAAGGATTCCGGAACCGCCTGCGCTGAACAGGAGTGAGTTGATATCGGATACCGGCTTCGTCGGTGAATCATCAGTTGCATCAGGAGTGAATTCTGTTGTTGAAACAGTCTCCATTGCGGGAGTCTTCTCGGGTTCTGCTGTCTTGGGCTCAGCGGATACTGAAGTGTCGTCGATATTGAAAACGAACGGAGAATCGGCAACAACTGCTTCTTCAGCCTTTGCTACAGCTGCGGAATCACTCTGTGCTGCTTCCTTCATCTCGCCGAAGATCTTCTTCATTGCATCTTCTGCTGAAAGTTCTTCAACGGGTTCCTTCTTGTCAGGGAACTCGGGAGCTGCATCAGGGATCTTCTGGGCCTCAGCCTGGATCTTGTCGCCGAACGCAATGCTGCCGTCTGCAGGTGCAACGCCTGTATCGGGAACAACAACGGGAGCATCAGGTGTAAGGCTTACGAAGCCTGCATCTGCAATAGCCTTAGCTGCAGCGCCGACCATACCGCCTTCAACTGTGGACTCGAGGATCTCATGGCTCTCGTCATCGTAATCGTCCTTCTTCTTCTTTCTGCCGAAGAGGCCTCTCTTCTCTTCCTTTGTAACGCTCTCAACGAATGAGATGGAGATCTGCATAGGTGTGTTGGGCATTCTGGCGGAAGCCTGTGTAAGGATAAGTCCTGCAGCATCGCACTGGTCTTCAGCATCTGTAAGGATCCTTAAGATCTCCCTCTGTCCCAATGCATCGTAGATCGCCTTGTTGCAAAGGATGATGCAGTCATCGGGTGTGAGTGTGAAGAAGTTTGACCAGAGAGCGTTAGCTGTCTTGGATGAGCAATAATACTGGAAGTCGCCGACTCTGTTGCCGTAAGCATCGATGGGCTCCATCGGGATGCCTGCGTCTGTGAGCGGGAACATTGTGTCGTCTCTGTAAAGGAAAGCGAGACCGCCGCCGATCGTAACGGCGAAAGCCTCTGAATCTCTTACGATAACGCCGGAGAAATAAGGATCTCTGACTTCGTTCTCGATGAGCTTTGTGGTTCCTGCAACCTCAACAGCGGTCGACAGGAACTTCTCGATCATGGCATCGATCTCTTTATGACCGCTCTTGACTTCATTGCAGAGGCTGCGGAGCTGAGGTTCAAACGGCGGAATGGTTCCGGGTTCAAAGCCTTCGATTGTGGGGTGTGTGAAAAGCGAGAAGAAGAAACCTCTCTCGTCCTTGTCGATTGTAATATCAGCCTGTCTGGTTTCTCTCTTTCCGCAGAGTCTGCCGTCAAGATAGAACGCATCAGTAAGCGAGCTGGAAGGAAAATAGCGCGCTGTAAGCGTGCTTGCAAGCCTTGTTAAGGTAGCCATGAGCCGTCCTCCGTATAAATATTCAGGTTAATTATAACACAACGATTATTTTCTCAAGCATATTATATAAAATTTAATTAAATGGTAATTTTCCCGAAAACATTGAAAAATAAAGCCCCGCAGGCTTTTGTACCCACGGGGCGTTTGGTGTAATTCTGTGGCAACGCTCAGCTTAAGCGCATTTCCATGTTCTTTCTTATCTGCGGGAAAGTGCCTGTAAGCGAGTCAAGATAAGCCGTATGGATCTCTTTTTCGGACTTGTTCGGGAACTTCGCGCGCATGTCATCCATGATCTGCTGTGTCCAGAGATAACCCATGCCGTACTTTGCATAGTAGCCGGGATCCGTGATGATGAGAGTGTAGTATTTCTTGAATGATTTCTCGGTAACGGAGAAACCGAACTTCTTGAAATAATCCACGCACTCCTTAAGTGACCAGTTCTCGGCATGAATGCCGTAATCGATCCTGGTGCTTACCAGGAGCGAAAGGTCTGATTCGTAGCTTACGAGCTTGGAAGCGTCGGTAACGCCGTTGCCTGAGAAGTACCTCATCGAGTAGTTCTCGACATAAACTGCCCAGCCTTCGTTATAGCCTATGGATGTGGACAGATACATGTAAGGATGGTTCGTGTGGGCTCTCGTGTAAAGCGACTGGAACATGTGTCCGGGGTATGCTTCGTGAGCTACCGTAACGCCGAAATCCTTATCTGAATCAGCGCTCTTGTGGTTGATGATGATCAGGTTCGCATTGAAATTATCAAGATGGTAACCGAGGTAAGCTGCCGGTGAGAAGTTCTCTTCGAACACCTTCGGAACATCCATCGTGTAATACTGGTGAGCCGGGATATCAGGGAAATCGCTCTTTACGGAAGAACGCAGGAAATCAAGATTATCCTCCAAAGAACCCTTGGAATACTTGTGTTTCGAATACTCCGAATACCAGGATGTTCCGGAAGATGCGATCCTCGTGTAATCGTCGTAAACGTACTTGATCCTCTTTTCGAGCGCATCGATGCTCTCCTGAACTGTTGCACTGTTATTCGTCGTTATCCTTGTGAGCATTGCGTAATAAGCGTCTCCGCCCTTGAACTGGCAAAGGCCCTGGTCAGTTCCGCCTGAACCCTTGAGAGCTCTCATTCTTCTGGCACATTCTTCAAACTCGGGGAATGCTACTTCCTTCATAGCCTTCTCATGCTCTGAGATGAGCCTGCTCTTTTCGCTTGCGGAAAGTCCCTTGATGTTGTCCAGACGTTCTTCGAAAGTATCGTAAAGGAAGCAGTCGTTCTTCTGCTTTACAAGATTGTCGAATGACTTTGCAGCCTCTTCATAACTGTCGTCGGAAGAAGCAAAACCGAGCTTTGCCCTCGTCTCCTCATAATCGCACATCAGGTCATAATATCTGTCGATATCCTTGACGAGCGCGATGTATTTCTCGGCATCCTCAACAGTGTCGAATGAATAAACATCCAGGATGAACAGTATCTCGGACTGGGGTCCGACAAGATAATTGAAGATCATCGTGTAATATTCGAATGCCGTGTAAGAATAGCCGTAGATGGTCTCTTCGATGTCAAAGACAAGCTTGTCGTAGCAGATCCTGTCATCGCCCTGAAGCGTGTCGTAATTGATCGTCAGGAGCTTGTCGAGCTGCTCCTGGTAGAACTGCTTTTCTGCAGGATACTGGTCGACCGTGATGAAATCACCCCATGTCGCATCCTTGATGTCGAATCCGAATTTTTCCGGATTCTCGAAAAGGATCTCAACATCCGCATAGCAGTTGATCTCGTGATGAAGGATCGCATTCTCGACTTCTGAAAGCAGCTTCACTGCTTCATTGCCGCTTACTGTTCCGGGTGCATGATCGGGATGTACTTCCTTATAAGTCGCAACATGATCAGGATATGTGAGCCCGTCCGTGGTATTTCCGCTGCCTGTGGGATCTGTTGACGGAACCGTGGAAGGATCTGTCGTCGGATCTGTCGTCGGATCGGTAAGACCGGTGGGATCTGTCTGTCCGTTCTCGATCTTGTTGCCAAGGTCGGTCTCTCTGCCGCTGTTGTGTCTCGGAGCGCCTCCGAAGCAGCCTGCAAGGGACATTACGATCGCTGCGCAGCATACTAACGCTGTCAGCTTAACTGATTTCTTTTTCATTTATTCATCTCCTCTATCCTTACATCCATAACACGGCATCTCCCCAAGACGCCGCAAAAATTATAACACGAAACGGAGCTGATTTCTCACTCGGCCGGTACCTCCGGGAACGCAGTGTCCGATATTATCTCGTTCTGGATCATCTCGACCTTTTCCTTTACTGCTTCATAATCGACGTCACCTTTGGAATCTCTCGGGAACGATGCAAAGAACGTGATCTCCGAAGGTCTCATGGCTTCGTGGAGCGTCAGTTCGCATTCGGATCTTATGCGGTCCCTCAGTTCTTCCATCATGGAATTATCGAAGAAATATTCCTCATTCGGCACAACGGCCGTGATAAGCGCTGTGCCTTCAGGCTTCTCGATGACTACCGAACACGATTCGACTACGCCTTCCGTCATCTGGACAGCCTCATCGACCTTGCTGGGATATACGGGATAGCTGTTGATCCTCACTTCACGCCTTGTGTTCGCGACAAGGTAGAACATCCTGTTGCCGTCCTGTTTACCGATATTTCCGGTGAAATACCATCTTCTTCCGTCAGGAAGCTTTCTGTAATTCTTAACATCCGCGCCCTTGTCATCAGGTCCGGAAAGCTTTGAGATAGGCGAACATACGATGATCTCGCCTTCCGCACCTTCAGGCACGTCAATACCCGTTGAAGGATCTGCGACCCTCATGAGGACTCCCGGCAGAGGGAATCCCAGAAGTCTGTCACTTTGCAGGTCAGACGGTCCGTATGCATATGTCAGCAGTTCATCGCAGCCGGTGATCGAGCATACCGAGAGCTTCTTTCCCGAATACTGGGCGATCTCAAAGAGCATGGCCTTCTGGCTGCTCGTAAGAAGACCTCCTCCGACGATTATCCTGTCGACAGTCTTAAGGATATCGGAACGCGTTCCGACTTTATTTATCGATGCGATCGTGCTGCTGTAACCGATAAGCACATCAGGCTTATAACGCTTTATCGCAAAGAATATCTTGTCAGGATCGTACCATGTGAAGATCAGGGCTGACTGGCCGCAAGACAGGATATTATGTATACCCACGGTGAAGCCGAAGGCAAAGCAGCTCTCGTTAAGGCAGAGCATCCTCGCGGGCTTTCCCGTGAGGTCTTCATTTGCCTTGATAACCATTTCCGTAAGATTTGCGGATATGTTTAAGTTTCTTGCAGTAAGTTCGGTTGCCCTGCAATCAGCGGGAACGCTCGGGAAAAGATAAAGAACAGTCCTGTTATTGTCTCTGTCGTGACTGAGCTTCTCATTTTCGGACTGGCTGTCGGGAAGATTAACAGCATCTTTCCAATAAACGAGGTTTATGCCTTCAGGAATGTTTCTCGGCTTCGGCATATCGTAACTCGACAGAGGATAGAAACGGACGGTGAACTTATAGATGCCGGTCGATGTCTCCCTGTATTTGCCGATGATAACGGTCTTGACCGGTGTTTCCTTTAAGACCTGTGCATAGTTGAGATACTGGTTGCAGCTCATCAGGCAGTACTTCGCGCCGACAACATTCGCATATCCTGCGAAATATTCCGTGGAAAGATTCGGAACGCAAAGTGCTGCAGAAGCGCCGATCTTATCAAGTGCATAAACGCTGATGATGTTCAGGGTGTTGTTTCCCATCGCGATCATTACGACGTCGCCCTTTTGGACGCCAAGATTCTTCCAGGCGGAGGCTGCCTCGTCGATCTTTTCGAGCAGTGAGGAATAAAGGATCTTCGTCGCGCCGTACTCAAGGGCTACCCTGTCAGGGTACCTGGTGCATGACCTCTTTATGCGCATGTATAGTGTCTCATCCGTATCAGTGACCGGATTGGCGTAATTCTCAGGATAAAAGACACTCCATTGACTTTCCAAATCAGTTCTCCTTCACACCGTGAAGCAGCATTGCGAAAATTAAATACCCGAACCAGTTTATTATACACTGTACTGCGCTCATAAATACTGTTTATAACGAACGTAAGATATCAGTCAATCATTTGTGCAGATGTACGATAACTTTTCTGGTTTTACAGAAGTTAGCCGGTGTTAAAATGTTCAAAGAAATTAAGAAATAGAGGTAAAGCCCATGGATATCAAGCTCAACACACATTTCCTCGACGTAAAAGAAACATACCTTTTCTCTGACATCGCCAAGCGCGTCAAGAAGTTCCAGCAGGAGAATCCCGACCGCGAGATCATCAGAATGGGCATAGGCGATGTAACACTTCCCCTTCCCCAGTCGGTCACTTCCGCAATGGAAGAGGCAGTCAAGGAAATGGCAAGCAAGGATACATTCCATGGTTATCCGCCGGAATACGGCTACGATTTCTTGAGAAATGCCATCTCCGATCACTATAAGGCTCTCGGAGTTACGGTATCTCCCGAGACAGTTTATGTTTCCGACGGCGCGAAAAGTGACCTGGGCAACCTTCCCGACGTTTTGGGCGACAACCCGGTCATCATTCCCGACCCCGTTTATCCCGTTTATGTTGACTCCAACCTCATGAACGGCAGAAAGGTATCCTTCGTTGCAGGATCTTCAGAGAACGATTTTCTTCCTCTCCCTCCTGAAGACACCGATATCGAGCCTTCCGTCATCTACATCTGCTCACCCAACAACCCCACAGGCGCAGTTTACGGCTTTGACGGTCTTAAGGCATGGGTCGATTTCGCATTGAACACAGGTTCGCTCATCATCTTCGACGCAGCTTATGAAGCATTCATCACAGAAGACAAGCCCCACACGATCTACGAGATCCCGGGTGCTGACCTCTGCGCGGTCGAAGTATCTTCATTCTCCAAGTTTGCAGGCTTCACGGGCGTAAGATGCGGCTGGACTATCGTTCCCGATTCTTTGGAATCTGACGGCATCAAGCTCTCAAAGTTCTGGGCAAGACGTCAGGCAACAAAGTTCAACGGTGTATCCTATGTAACTCAGAAGGGCGCCGCTGCTTCACTTTCCGGCCAGGGCCTTGAAGACTGCAAGGCAAACATCGCTTACTACAAGCGCAACGCAGCTGCCCTCGCAGAAGTATTCACCGAAAAGGGAATCTACTTTACTGGCGGCGTAAACTCACCTTACATCTGGCTCAAGTGCCCCGACAACATGGGCGGCTGGGAGTTCTTCGACATGATCCTCAACCGCTTCGGAATCGTTGGCACACCGGGCGAAGGCTTCGGTGAGAACGGCGCAGGCTACTTCCGTCTTACCGCATTCGGTTCATACGAGAACACACTTAAGGCTTGCGAGTTCTTCAAGACTCTGTAAGAGATCTGCCGATAATTCAAGATCATGAAGGCTGCCGGGTCCGGCAGTCTTTTTTTGTCCCATTAATAGAAGTTCACCTTTGTTATAATGCAATTAATAAAGATATGGACGGATAGTACTATGGCTAAGAAGACGACTTTTTTCTGTAAGGAATGCGGTTACGAGACATCCGGCTGGATGGGCAAATGCCCTGCCTGCGGCATGTTCAACACCTTTGTCGAAGCTCCTTCCGAGAAGGCACCTGCCAAGGCGAAGACGGATTCACCCTCATTTACCGCCAACCAGTATTCATGGACTGATTCTGCCGTTACGGTAAGGCTCAGCGAAGCAGGCAAAGAGAATTACAAGAGACATTCGACCGGCATTCCCAGCCTTGACGTCCTCTTCGGCGGAGGCATTACGGAAGGCTCCGTAACACTTGTCGCGGGCGAGCCCGGCATCGGCAAGTCCACCATTTTAATGCAGCTTGCGGATTCATATAAGGCCGACGGCGAGATCCTTTATATCTCAGGCGAGGAATCCCCTGCCCAGATCGGCATGAGAGCTTCCAGGCTCAAGATAAAAAGAGACATCCTTGTTTGCGGCGAGACGAGATTCGAAGCTATCGCAGAACAGCTCAAGACTCATAAGCCGTGCCTTGCGATCATCGACTCCATCCAGACGCTCTATTCTGAGCAGGTCGCGGGAACTCCGGGCGGAGTTGCGCAGATCAGGGAAGTCGCAGCAGGCTTAATCCGTATCGCAAAGACAAATAACATAACGATAATCATGGTCGGCCACATCGCGAAGGACGGCTCCATTGCAGGTCCTAAGACGATCGAGCACATGGTCGATACGGTCCTGGGTTTTGAAGGTGATGCGACAGGCGGATACAGGATCATAAGATCTGCGAAGAACAGATTCGGAAGATCCAATGAGATCTGCTTTTTCGAGATGGGTGAACAGGGACTTATTCCCGTCGACAGCTCTAAGGCACTGCTCGTAGCAGGAAGGCCGCTTAACAGTCCCGGATCGGTCCTTACTTCCACACTCGAAGGCAATGACGCACTGACGATAGAAGTCCAGGCGCTCTGCACGGAGAGCGTTTATCCCAATCCGCAGAGAATGACGTCAGGACCCGAGAGAGGCAGAGTCCTCATGCTCCTTGCAGTGTGCGAGAAGCTCTTAAAGCTCGGCCTTACGTCGAAGGACTGCTTCGTAAACGTTATCGGAGGACTCAAGGTATCTGACCCCGCTACGGATCTTGCCGTCTGCATGGCGACCGTATCTTCCGCAAGAGGAGTCAGCGTCAGACCCAATACGCTGATACTTGGAGAAGTCGGATTATCCGGTGAGATCAGACCCGTTTCAAGGATACTTAAGAGGTGCATAGCTTCTGCGAGACTCGGGATCACTACGGTGGTTCTTCCGGGCAGCTCGAAGGATGCGCTTGAGAAGGAACTCGCCAACGCATCGGCAGAGGTTTTCGCAGGCAATCCCGTGCCGGAATTCATTTATGCGGACAACCTTAAGGAAGCAGCTGATATACTGTTCTCATAACAGGAGGTATTCTTATGAACCGCAAATGTTATTTTCTGATACCGGCCGCAGGCAGCGGCACGCGTATGGGCGCAGGACAGCCCAAGCTCATGAGGAATGTTGAAGGACGCCCTGTTATCTTAAGAACGCTCGGTGCAGTCGCAGACGTCTGCAGATGCAATTATGCCGACATGGATTACAAGATCGTCCTAGTCACGACTAATGACCTCATCGGGATCCTTCAGGCAATGTGCGCAGAGTACTTTCCTGACCTCAATATAATCTTCACGCTCGGCGGAAATACAAGAACGGAGTCTGTATCCAAAGGTCTTAACATGATCAACGATGCGGACGATGACGACCTGGTGCTCGTTCACGACGGTGCGAGATGCCTTGTTACCTCAGAAGAGATCACGGCATGCATCGACGGTCTTAAAGACCATGAGGTATGCGCTTCAGCGGTTCCCGTCAAGAACACATTGAAGGAGGTCGATATATTGCCTTCAGGCGAAGTCAGGGTAACCGGCACTCCGGACAGATCGAAGTTCTACGAGATACTTACTCCGCAGGGCTTCAAGTTCAAGGATATCGAGACATGCTATATGAAGGCAATGGACGACGGCATCACTGCAACGGATGACACCGCACTCGCATCAATGTACGGACTTGAAGTTTATCTTACAAAGGGTCTTTATTCGAACCTGAAGATCACGACGCCGGAAGATATCGCGATAGCATCGGAGATCATAAGATCAAGGGGTGAGAGCGAACCTTTCCACGATTGATAACAAAGCCCGCTTGAAGCGGGCTTTTTGATTCAGATCTCTTTTGTAAAAGTCAGGATGCAGAATACCTGTATTCCTTCGCCGCGGCCAAATCCCGTAAGGCCTTCTCCGGTCGTGGCCGTTATGCCGACCGAGGAAGCGGGAATACCAAGTATCGCTCCGACGGATTCCTTCATCTTTGGAATGTGCGGCATGAGCTTGGGACGCAGGCACTCGATCGTGATGGAGCAGTGAATGATCTTACCGTCCGTAAGATACTCAAGAGCTTTCTCGAGATATACAGAACTGTCCTTGATGCCTCTCTCGAGGCAGATCTTATCTGCTTCGCCGCCAAGGATGTTGACGCCGGTAAAGCCTGATACCGCATTGGTAATTGCGTGATAGACAACATCGCCGTCGCTGTTGGCTTCGATGGGCTTGTCGAACGGAATGTCGATGCCGCCGAGCCTGATCAGAGTGTCACCGCAAGGTTCACCGAATCTGTGGCTGTCCTGTCCTATTGTACTGATAGAAACGATATTTCCCATAAGAATCCACCTTTATGCAATGCCGTTTTCCTGAAGCCATAATAACACATCGTTAACTGTCCAATACTCACGGGAAGCTCCGCCGAAGACTTTGTCGGCCCGGCCCTTCTGTACGAGGACAAATTCAGGGACTGCTTCGATCTCGTATTGACCCATGAGGTCTTTATATTCCATCGCATCGAGCATCAGGACAGTGAGCTTTCCGTTATAGCCGGCAGCAATGTCTTCCACGGCTGCCGTAACCGCAGCACCCCTGTTATCCATTGAGCTGTAGAAATAGATCAGGAGCGTGTATCCTGAAGCTTTAAGTCCGTCAAAGTCCGTTATCTTGCGGTACTGGATACCGTAGAGCTGGTTGCCGTCCTCGTCCTTCTCGTCTTCTATCGGTTCATAGACCATGCATACGGCAGGGTCGTTGTATGAATAATCGCCCAGATATTCCATGAGAGGATCGGTCTCCTTGGGCTTTGAACAGCCGCAAAGGAATGCCGATAAGACCGCTATTGCGATGAGTAACGTCAGGTATCTTTTTTTCACTTCTCGATGAGTTCCGCGATCATGTCGACAGTACCGGAAAGGAGATCCGGGCTGACCTTCTCTGCGTTGCCCGAGTCAACGAGCTTTGTAACTTCAGGATCCAAAGGAAGCCTGTCTGTTACCTTGGAACCGATCTCAGAAGCGGACTTCTCGATCGTGGAGCCGTCACCGTAAAGCCTTATCTCGTCACCGCAGTGAGGGCACTTGATATAACTCATGTTTTCGACCATTCCCAGAACGGGAACCTTCATCATGGAAGCCATGTTCCTTGCCTTGTTGACGATCATGGAAACAAGGTCCTGGCTTGTTGCAACGAGGACGATTCCGTCGACCGGCATTGACTGGAAAACAGTGAGCGGAACGTCACCTGTTCCCGGCGGCATGTCGATTAAGAGAACATCAAGTGTCTCCCAATTGGTCTGGCCCCAGAACTGCTTGAGGAGCGATGAAAGAACAGGACCTCTCCAGATAACGGGAGCTTCCTTGTTCTCGAGTACTAGGTTAACGCTGACAGCCTTGATGCCTGTCTTTGTCTCTGCAGGAACGATAAGCTGGTCATCTGTGCCTCTTAAGTTCTCTGTAAGACCAAAAGACTGGGGGATCGAAGGTCCCGTGATATCGGCATCCATGATGCCTACTCTATAGCCTCTTCTCGCGAGCTGTACTGCGAGAACTGATGTAACGAATGACTTGCCTACGCCGCCCTTGCCGCTTGCGACACCGATAACGGTCTTGATGGAAGATCCCTTCGCGAGAGGATCTTTCTGGATCCCGTTAGCTGACGGGCAGGAATCCTGGGATGTGCAGCCGTTCTTTGACGGGCAGGAATCACATGCTGATGACATAATATGTCCTCCTTATATTTTAACGCGCCTATTATAGTTAACGCTTACTCGTTTTTCAAAGCCTGTTCTTCTTCGTCTATCTCGAAGATCTCATTGTTGCCGCTTTCTGTCTTTCTCTTGATGAGTCTCATGACTGCAGCGCCGGCATCACTCGATCTGACCATAACAACTTTTACGAGACGTTTCTCGTTCTTTTTGAATGAAGACAGGAGCGAACCCGCGGTATTCATCGCCTGTTCCTTGGCGAGCCTTAAGCTCTCCTTCTCGGCTTCGGTAAACTGGTTGGCAAAGGCCTTTTCCTCTGCCCTGTGCTGGGCCGCAAGTTCTCTTTCCTGGCGGCGGTTCTCATCTATGAGCTTTCTATACTGCTCGTAGTGATTTCTGGTAGGCTCAGATACTGTTACCACAGTGTCTACAGCGCCGTAGATCTGGGAGCCGATAAGATCTGATACGACCTTCGTTCCGGATACGACCTTTTCCATTGCTTCGAACTTCTTCTTAAAGCCTGCGATCGTTATGATCGTTGTAACAAGGTCGGTAACGAGGATCACGGTAAAGAAAACGAGGATGCCGATCTTCACGGGATAATGGATGAGGTATATGAGGTGTTTTACGAGCGGGTGCAGGACATAGATGCCGAGGGAAGCCGCGATACCCCAGTAGATATAGAATCTCAGGCAGATATAGCCTCTGAAGTTGAGCTTGTAATCGGAATAGTCCCACCAGCGCATATGGAAAGCGTGATAGAGGATGACACCGGCTATGAGTTCAACGATCGTACATGCGGCAGCCATACCGAAGAATATGATCAGGAAGTTATTGCTCAATGGCTCGAAGATCCAGATGGCGGCATAAAAGCCCAGTCCGTATACGGGACAAAGAGGACCTGCCAAAAAGCCCCTGTTGATAAACTTGCCTTCGGTAATGCCATAGTAAACAACTTCTACGACCCAGCCAACGAAGCTGTAGATAAAGAACATCAGGTAGGATTCAATAAAAGGATACGGTAAGCTCATTCTTTACGGGACCTCATGACTCTGTATCCGCCATCGATGGAAAGCGTCTCGCAATTTCCGAAGAGCTCTTTCATTTTATCCATAGTTGAAGGTGCGCCCTGCTTGCGCTGCAGGACGACATAAAGATATCCGCCCGGATTAAGGACATCGTAAGCCTGCTCATAGAAGCCGAATACGGTCTTCTTGCCTGCCCTTACCGGAGGATTTGTCGCTACGATATCGAAATGTTCGTCTCTTACGCCGAACAGGATGTCGCTGGACATGAATCTGCAGTTTACGCCGTTATTGATCGCGTTCTCCCTTGCAAGAGCGACTGCTCTGGAATTGATGTCCACGCCTGTTACGTCGAAAGCCATAAAGCATGACTTGATAACGATGCCGACGATTCCGACGCCGCATCCGAGGTCAACAAAGCGCTCCATCTTAGGGCCTCTGGACTTGATGTCCTTAATGATCGTAT
This sequence comes from Oscillospiraceae bacterium, assembly GCA_902780785.1. Taxonomy (GTDB): domain Bacteria; phylum Bacillota; class Clostridia; order Saccharofermentanales; family Saccharofermentanaceae; genus Saccharofermentans. Next base: position 196,447 of record CACZGS010000005.1, read on the forward strand.
CAATCAAAAGGTTTGTTCCGAAGTCTACTTCTTTTCTTGAGAAGACCGATGAATCCGTGGAGAATTCAAAGTTGATCCCGTTCATTCTGTAGGGGATCACCTTGCGGTCTGAAGGAGTAGTCGGATTTGGGTCAAAGTATTGTGTCATGGTAATTTACTCTTTAATCCTGTCTTTTCGATAACCGCTACGAGCGGCAGTCCTAATACTACTAAAACGGCAGCTTCGCCACCTGCTACAGAGAGCATGGTGAGTACGACTTCCTGCCATGTTACTGTGTCAAACAAAAGGAACGGGAGATAACCTCCGACGATGAGGCCGTTGCAGACAACGGGCGGAATGATGCCGAGCCACTTGTTCTTCTTGCCGATGAAGTAAGATAACAAACCTGCAATAAGTGTTGCGAGCGTGCCTCCGATGATATCCACGGGGCCCAAGTTATCCGGATTTAAAAGGTTCGAGATAAGGCATCCCAAAGTAACGCCGGGGATCATGCCCCAGGAGAAGATCGGGAATACCGTCATGACCTCAGAGATCCTCGCCTGGATGGGGCCGTACGAGATCGGTGCAAGGAAATATGTAAGCACAACATAAAGCGCGGCAACGATACCGTTGAAAACGATAAACCTTATGAGCTTTCTGTTCTTTGTCTGTTCTGAAATAGTATCTGTCATAATCACATCATCGAACGGATAATATCGTTTATCTGGCAGATCCTGACCGTTCTGCTCCAGGGCATCTCAGGAGCCTGGATAAGGCCCTTTGAAATGGCATTTGCGCAGGATTCGAACTCGTAAACATATCCCTTAATGTAAGCCTTCTCTTCTTCGATCTCGTCTAGAAGAACATCGTCTGTAGAATACAGGGTGATCTTTCTGTAGTTGTTTATGTTGGTAAGCCTGATCTTGCCTCTCTCCCCGATGATCATGCCGTCCTTGTCGGTGTTGGCGCACATCGTGACATAGAAGTTGCCGAGGATCGCACCGTCATCGGTCTCCAGGCAGTATGTCGTATCGTGGTCGATTCCGGAAGAGTCTCTTCTCGCGAAAACCCTGGACACCTTGATGTCATTGCCCATGAATGAAAGCGCGAAGTTCGTTGTATATACACCGAGATCAAGGTAGCTTCCGCCGCCCAGTACCGTGCTGTTAAGTCTCGGAACATTCTCAATATCATATCCAAGGTTTGCAGTTACATACTTAACCTGTCCGATCCTGCCCTTGCTGATCCACTCGAGGGCCTTGGCGTGAAGCGGCATGTAAGATGTCCACATTGCTTCAGCGACGAACACGCCCCTGTTCTTGGCTTCAAAGAAGATGCTGTCTGCTTCGGCCTTGCTCATTGCAAAAGGCTTCTCGATAAGGACGTTCTTATATTCCTTGATGCAGAGGATCGCATGCTCGTAGTGATATGTGTTGGGGGTTGCAATATAAACGAGATCGATATCAGGTGACTTTACGAGCTTCTCATAACCGGTAAACACCTTTGCATCCGGGCAGTTGGCAGCGGCAAACTTCTTTGCCTTCGCTCTTTCTCTTGATGCAACGCCTTCAATTCTTACCTTCCTGTTGCCCTTAAGACTTTCGCAGATTTTCGCAGCGATCGTCCCGCAACCCAAGATACCGACTCTAAGCATATTTTGACCTCTAAATTATAATATTTAAGCAACTCCCTAATTGTATTGAGGGTTGCAAGGTGTGTCAATCTATGAATTGAACAAGCCTTATCTTATGGACAACAAGGCTTTCTTGTTTTATTTTTATTGCTAAAGATTTCGAAAAGAGAACGGCCCCGTGACTATAAAGTTCCTTAACAGGTTATCACCCAGAAAGAGAGGTATCGTATTCCTCCTTTTGTCGTCATTTGCTTTTGCATGCATGGCGCTGTTCATTAACCTTGCAGGAGACATGCCCGTCTTCCAGAAGGCTTTCTTCAGGAATCTTGTCGCGATCGTAATGTCTTACACGATCCTTTTGAGATCGCCTGATAAATTCAAGATAAAGAAAGAATCTTTTCCCTTTGTTTTCATGCGCGCATTGTTCGGCACGATAAGCGTTATCTGCAACTTCTACGCTATCTCTGCCACTAACATGTCTGACGCCATGATGCTCAACAAGCTGTCGCCTTTCTTTGCGATGCTGACGTCGATAATAATCCTCAAGGAAGCTGCTGACGGCTTCCAGTGGGCATGCATCCTCACAGCTATTGCCGGTGCAGTATTTGTCGTAAAACCGTCTTTCCTTTTCGGTAATATGGGCGTAGCGGGAGATAATCTCTTTCCTTTGGCAATAGCTCTTATCGGAGGCATCTTTGCCGGAATCGCTTATGCGTTCTTAAGGAAGGCAACCGTCAAAGGTGAAAGAGGGATCATCGTAGTTGCGTTCTTTTCGACATTCTCGTGCGTCGCCCTGATCCCGTTCATAATCGCCACATATCAGCCCATAACATGGCTGCAGTTTTTCTACTGCTGTATGACCGGCGTGGCAGCATGCTTCGGACAGTTATTCATTACTTCCGCATATTCCGCATGCCCTGCCAAGGAGATCTCGATCTACGATTATTCGACAGTAATCTTCACTGCCCTCCTGGGTCTCATCGTCTTAGGTGAGATCCCGGATGCAATAAGCATAATAGGATACGTCATCATCATAGGCGCATCCATCATGAACTATCTTTACAACAATGATTACTTGAGATTCAAGAAATCCTGAACGTCCTTTAACGAAGGCAGGATAACGTCTGCCAGGCCATTCATCTCATCATCGGGCTGTATGATGTCAGGGACCATTATCGTATAAAGTCCTGAAGCCTTGCATGACCTTACGCCGTTAAAAGAATCCTCAAGTCCCACGCCTTCTTCAGGCTTTACGCCCAAAGCATCACAGGCAAGAAGGAATATCTCCGGATCAGGCTTTGATCTCGTTACCTGGTCACCGCATATGCATGCATCAAAATATGGAAGCGCCCCAAGTGCGGCCATCTGGGAAGTTACTTCTTCTCTTGTCGAAGATGAGGCGATCGCTATCTTCATTCCGGCTTTCTTCATAGCGCTTAAGAGCTCTATCGTATGAGGCTTTAACGGCACCTGACCTTTCTCGGCCATTCCGTTATAAATGGCTCTTAACTCTCTCTCATAAGGCTCGCCGGGCTCTCCGTAGACTCTTTTGAACTCATCCACGGTAGCCTGCTTATTCTTTCCGATAACGCTTATTCCGTATTCACGGATACCTTCAAAGCCGTACTTTGCGCCTAACTGTTCCCAAATGGAAAGGACTGTCCTCTCTGAATCGAGGATCAGTCCGTCCATATCAAAAATTGCTGCTTTAAAAGTTCTGTTGATGTTCTCCATCAGACCTCCATGGTTCCTTCGAATACCTTAGCGCAGTTACCTGTCATGTAGACAGTATCATCGGTGTATCTGATGATGAGGTCGCCGCCCTTAAGGATTACCCTGATGTCTTCGCCCTTCTGGCAGAAGCCGTTCTCGCAGGCTGCAACTACCGTTGCGCATGCACCTGTTCCGCAGGCCATTGTCTCGCCTGAGCCTCTCTCCCATACTCTCATCTTGAGCGTATGGTCATCGATGACTTTGACGAACTCTGTGTTGACTCTCTCAGGGAAGATGTCAGTTGAGTATTCGAACTTGGGACCGATCTTTTCGAGATCCATAACATCAACAAGATCAGTGAATACAACGGCATGAGGATTGCCCATTGATACTGCCGTAATGTTATATTGATCGCCGTCTATATTTACGGGAACGTTGATCGCCTTGTCTCCGGGGAGTGTGCAAGGGATCTTCGGCGGATAAAGTTCTGCCTTGCCCATGTCGACCTTTACTCTGGAAGCAACGCCTCCAAGAGTCATGATCTCAAGCGTCTTGATGCCGCTCTTTGTCTCGATCTTCATGTGTCTCTTCTTGTGGCCGCGCTCATCGTACATGTACTTTGCAACGCATCTAATGGCGTTACCGCACATCATGCCCTCTGAACCGTCGAGATTGAACATTATCATCTTGCAGTCTGCAACCTTGGAAGGAGCGATCAGGACGATACCGTCACCGCCGACACCGAAGTGTCTGTCACTCATGTAGACTGACAAGGATTCAGGTGAGGATACCATGCTCTCCATGCAGTCGATGTAGATATAGTCGTTGCCTGCGCCCTGCATCTTGATGAAGTTGATCTTCCTTCTCTTGTCACGCATGTTGTTGATGTCAACGAGCTCTGTGTTGATCTCTGAGAAGTGGCTCATGAGTGAGTCAGCAAGAGCATCTGCGGTATCGATAGCGGTAAGACAAGGGATACCGAGCATGACTGCTCTTCTTCTGAGCTTAACGGAGTCTCTTGCAGGGAGTCTTCCCTTTGCGGATGTGGAGATGATGTAATTGATCTTGCCGCTCTCGATCAACGACATTGTGTTGTTCTCATCGGACTCGTGGATCTTAGACACTTCGGAAACTTCCATTCCGGCAAGTCTCAAAGCCTCTGCAGTGCCGTGTGTCGCATAGAGACTGAAGCCCATGATGTCGAACTTCTTTGCGATCTCGACGATCTCCATCTTGTCGGAATTTCTTACCGTGATGAAGACACCGCCACGCTTGTACATCTTGTAGCCTGCTGCTACAAGGCCCTTATACAGAGCTTCTGAGAGGTTTCTGCCGACGCCTAATACCTCACCTGTGGACTTCATCTCAGGTCCCAACTGTGTATCAACGTCAGTGAGCTTCTCGAATGAGAATACAGGAACCTTAACTGCCGTATAAGGTGACTGTCTGTAGAATCCTGTGCCGTAGTCCATATCTGCAAGAGGTGTACCGAGGCTTACTTCGATGGCAACGTCTACCATCGGGATGCCCGTAACCTTGCTCATGTAAGGAACCGTTCTGGATGCTCTCGGGTTGACCTCGATTACATAGATCCTGTTGTCCTTTACGATGTACTGGATGTTTACGATACCTGTTGACTTAAGGCCGTCGCAGAGTGCGATCGTCGTATCTGCGAGCTTCTTGTACATATCATCGTAGATATGCTTTGCAGGATACATAGCGATCGAGTCGCCGGAGTGGATTCCCGCACGCTCAACGTGTTCCATGAGACCAGGGATAAGGACATCCTTACCGTCGTAGATAGCGTCTACTTCGATCTCCTTGCCCTGAATGTACTTGTCGATGAGGACAGGGTTCTCGATGCCCTGTGCGAGGATGATCCTCATATACTCGTTAACGTCTTCGTCGTTGAAGGCGATGATCATGTTCTGACCGCCCAAGACGTAGGAAGGTCTTAAGAGTACAGGGTATTCCAAGGTGTTTGCAGCCTTGAGCGCTTCCTCGAGTGTGAGTACGGAGAAGCCCTTAGGTCTTGCGATTCCGAGGCGCTCAAGAAGTTCATCGAATCTCTCACGGTCCTCTGCCATGTCGATCGAATCGGCAGATGTACCGATGATGTTTACGTTATTCTCAGAAAGTGTCTTTGTGAGCTTGATGGCTGTCTGGCCGCCGAATGCAACGACTACGCCGAACGGCTTTTCCTGGTGAACGATGTTCATTACGTCTTCAGGTGTCAAAGGCTCGAAATAAAGTCTGTCGCCTGTATCGAAGTCCGTGGATACGGTCTCAGGGTTGTTGTTTACGATGACAACTCTGTAGCCTAAGTCACGGAGAGCGTGTACGCAGTGAACTGCAGCATAGTCGAACTCGATACCCTGACCGATACGGATCGGGCCTGAACCGAATACGATTACAGTCTGCTTGTCTTTATCGCCTGCCTTCTCGAAATCAGCTTCATTCTCGCCGCCTTCCTCAGGTCTGTTGAATGTAGCATAGAAGTAAGGTGTGTGCGCTTCGAACTCGCCTGCACATGTATCAACCATCTTGAACGTAGGCTTGAGCTCATATGTTACGGGCTTGCCGGTGATCCTTGCGATCGCCTTGTCGGTGAAGCCTAACTTCTTTGCCTTTACGTATTCATCGAAAGAGATGTCTCTTCCGGAGATATTCTTTTCGAACTCTACGAGGTTCCTGATCTTTGAAAGGAACCACATATCGATCTTTGTCTCTTTATTGATCTCCTCGATCGCAACACCTCTTCTGATCGCCTCAGCAACATAGAAGAGTCTCTCGTCTGTAGGAGTTACGCAGCGCTCCATAAGATCTTCGTCTGCGACTTCCTCCATCTTCTTGAGGTGAAGCGTATCAGCTGAGATCTCTGCGCCTCTTACGGCCTTCATGAGCGCGCTCTCGAATGAATCTGAGATCGCCATGACTTCGCCCGTTGCCTTCATCTGTGTGCCGAGATTTCTCTTTGCATATACGAACTTGTCGAAAGGCCACTTCGGATACTTTACTGCGACATAGTCCAGTGCAGGCTCGAAAGCTGCATATGTATGGCCTGTTACCGCATTTACGATCTCGTGGAGTCTGTAACCTATGGCAATCTTTGTAGCAACCTTTGCGATCGGATAACCTGTTGCCTTTGAAGCAAGAGCGGATGATCTTGATACTCTCGGGTTAACTTCGATTACCGCATATTCAAAGGAGTTGGGATTGAGCGCAAACTGGCAGTTACATCCGCCTTCTACGCCCAAAGCTTCGATGATATTAAGTGATGCTGTTCTGAGCATCTGATACTCTTTGTCTGAGAGCGTTACTGCAGGAGCGATGACTATTGAGTCGCCTGTGTGAACGCCGACGGGGTCTAAGTTCTCCATCGAGCAGACCGTGATGACATTGCCGTCCTTATCTCTTATTACTTCGAACTCGATCTCTTTCCAGCCTGCGATTCCGCGCTCGATCAGGACCTGTGTGATAGGTGACAATGCAAGACCGTTTCTTGCGATCTCGTGGAGCTCTTCCTCGTTGTTTGCGATACCGCCGCCTGTTCCACCCAATGTGAATGCAGGTCTTACGATGACCGGATATCCGATCTCTTTTGCGAAGTCCATCGCGTCCTCAACTGTCGTTACGACCTTTGAAGGGATGCAGGGCTGGCCGATAGCTTCCATCGTGTCCTTGAACATCTGACGGTCTTCGGCTTTGTCGATACACTCGGGTGAGGAACCTAAGAGCTTTACGCCGTGGGATTCAAGGAATCCTTCTTTTGCGAGCTGCATGCAGAGTGTCAAAGCAGTCTGTCCGCCAAGTCCTGAGAGGATAGAGTCGGGCTTTTCAATCTCGATGATTCTCTTAACTGTCGTAAGCGTAAGGGGTTCGATGTAGATCTTATCTGCCATCGACTTGTCTGTCATGATCGTAGCAGGGTTGGAGTTAAGGAGTACGATCTCGATGCCGTCTTCTCTCAATGCGCGGCACGCCTGTGTACCTGCGTAGTCGAATTCTGCGGCCTGTCCGATTACGATCGGGCCTGAACCGATAACAAGGACTTTTCTGATTGTTTTATCGAGCGGCATATTATTTCTCCTCCTTGTTTTCCATCATGCTGATAAAGTTATCGAAAAGGAATTCCGTATCCTTAGGGCCTCCGCAGGCTTCCGGGTGGAACTGTACGGAGTAAGCGGGCTTATCAAGATACTTGATTCCTTCGTTTGTTCCGTCGTTAACGTTAACGAAGTATTCTTTCGCGATCTTGGTATCGATTGAATTGCTCTCGACCTGATAACCGTGGTTCTGTGATGTGATATAGACTCTTCCTGTCTCAAGGTTCTTAACAGGGTGGTTAGCGCCTCTGTGTCCGTACTTGAGCTTGGATGTCTTGAATCCGTGAGCGAGAGCTAAGATCTGGTGGCCCAAGCAGATTCCCATGATCGGGATCCCTGAATCCTTCAGGACCTTCATTGTCTCGATCGCTTTTGTATTATCCTCAGGATCTCCGGGGCCGTTTGAAAGGAAGATTCCGTCGGGTGCAAGCTCCATTACCTTAGAAGCATCAGTATCTGCGGGAAGGAGATGGACTTCGCAGCCTCTCTTTGCGAGTTCTCTTGCGATATTGCTCTTGATGCCGAAGTCGAACATAGCGACCTTGAACTTTACTTCGCCCTCAGGTGATACGATGGTCTCCTCAGGTGTCGTTACCTCTTCAACGGGGTCCTTGATCTTATATGCCTTGATCTCATCTAATGTGAACTCGTCGGGACGGTCGCAGATCGCGCCGTTCATCGTGCCGTATTCTCTGAGACACTTTGTAAGAGCTCTCGTATCGATCCCCTTAAGTCCGGGAATGCCCTGTTCCTTAAGGAATGTATCGAGATCGGTCTCACATCTGAAGTTTGAAGGAAGATCGCAGACTTCTCTTACGATATAGCCTGAGACATTTATTTTCGAGCTCTCCATATCGGGAGTGATTATTCCGTAGTTACCTATCAGAGGGAATGTCTGAACTACTGCCTGACCCTTGTAGCTGGGATCTGTCAGTGTCTCCAAATAAGCTGTCATTGCCGTAGTAAATACTATCTCGGAAATGACGCTGCCCGAAGCACCCATGGCTTCGCCTTCATAAACGTTGCCGTTCTCCAATACCAGATAACGTTTCATATCATCATGCCCCCTTTTATAAAAAAGGCTTTTCTGTTGGGAGAAAAGCCTTAAAAATCAAATCAATCAAGAAGTATCTTGCGCACCATGCTCATCATCTGTTCCTTCTCGATAACATCCTTATGCCTTATTTCCAAAGACGGTAATTCTGAAATAGACTGAGGAACCTCAAGTCCGCTTTCTTCGGCAAGTTCGGCGATGATATCCGGTATTGACTTGTTGTCGGAATAACCGGCTCCTCTCAAAGCGTCCATAACTGCCGGTGCGAACTTGAACGGAGATGCCGTGGATGCAAATACTGTCTTGCTCTCATCACCTGATCTTGTGTGATATCTTCCGTAGATGTTGAATCCTACTGCCGTATGAGGATCGATAACATGATCCGTACGGTCATATACTTCGAGGATCGTCTTGGATACGCCTGTCTCATCAGCAAAGCCGCCAACGAAGAGTCTCTGCAGAGACTTCAGTGTATCTTTGTCGACACTGTACTTGCCCTTCTCGAAAAGATCCGTCATCCATTCGGTTACCTTCTTGTAATCCATATCCGTGATCTCGAAAAGAAGTCTCTCAAGATTTGAAGAGATAAGGATATCCATTGAAGGAGATGTCGTCTTAAAGAACTCTCTGTTGCGGTCGTAGATACCGCTGGAGAAGAAGTCGCAGAGAACCTTGTTTCTGTTGGAAGCGCAGATAAGCTTTCTTACCGGAATGCCCATCTGCTTAGCGAACCATGCAGCAAGTATATTACCGAAGTTACCTGTGGGAACTACGATATTGAAAGACTCTGTAAGATCCATCTTTCCTTTTCTGATAAGTTCAACATAAGAATAAACATAGTAAGCGATCTGAGGCGCAAGTCTTCCCCAGTTAATGGAGTTTGCGGAAGAGAGCATAACGTCATGCTCATCGAGAGTGATGGCAAATTCCATGTCACCGAAGATCTGCTTAACACCTGTCTGTGCATCATCAAAGCAGCCGTTAACTGCGATTACATGTGTATTGGATCCGCCTGTTGTTGTCATCTGGAGCTTCTGAGCTTCAGATACTCCGCCTGTCGGATAGAATACGATAATCTCTGTTCCGGGAAGATCCTTGAAGCCCTCAAGTGCTGCCTTACCCGTGTCACCGGAAGTAGCCGTAAGGATGCAGATCTTCTTATTTGTACCAGTCTTCTTTGCGGAAGCGGTCATAAGATGAGGCAGGAGCTGGAGAGCTACGTCCTTAAAAGCACACGTAGGTCCGTGCCAGAGCTCTAAGATATATTCCCTGTCGTTATATTCGTTCATCTGAACGAGAGGAACGGGGTTCTCGCCCCACTTCTCTTCAGCATAAGCCTGTCTTGTATATTCGAGGAGTTCAGCTTCGGTAAAATCAGTAAGGAACTTCGAAAGAACAAAAGCGGACAGTTCATAGAACTGCATTGTCTGCATTCTCTCTAAGTCTTCCTGTGTAAGCTGAGGGATAGTCTCAGGCACAAAAAGACCGCCGTCGGGAGCGATGCCTCTGATTATTGCCTCGCTTGAAGAAAACTTTCCTTCATATCCTCTTGTGCTTATATAGTTCATCATGTCTCTCCTTGAGCCGTTGTTGTTGTCGTTGCCGTACCTGCCGTATACGCTGTCAATTCAGTTGACGTCGTTTCTGTTGTGGTGGTAGTCGACTCAGTCTCCGACTCGCTTTCCATTCCGATCGTATGCCTTGCAGTATCCTGCGGCATGTTCGCAGTGGAATATGTACCGAAGCTCGATTCGTATGCGCTTACGAGGGCTGAAACCTCGGGATCGTATCTGTTGCGGTAGAACTCTCTGTGCAGGTATTCGAGCCTGTCCTGAGCGTCGCCGCCGGCTTCGATCTGTTTTACCAGAGGAATAATACCAAATATGATGAGAAGCGTCACTAGTAACATTGACAGAATTACGACGCCGACAACGATTAAACTTTTCATTCTCTCTCTGGGAGATTTTATATCCTCAATATCTATTGAATCATCAGGGAGCTCATCGGCAACTCCGCCCGAGCGCATCATGATGTCTCTTCTCTCTTTGGAAGAGGCCATTTGAGGCGGTTCGGAGGTCTTCTGGGCCTTCGTAAGGATAGGCGCCTGGAAGTTTGCTCTTGCAGCAGGAGAAGATCCTGATGCCATCTGCGCATTCTTTAGCTTACCTGCGATATCTGCAGGCGGCAGATCCGGCGGGGGATTCTTGATGTCCTCTCTTACCATTCTCAGTGCTTCCTGGGCGATCGAGAGATACTGCTCTGTCGCAAGCACACCCTGAATGGCAAATGCCAGGCTTCCTTCTGCTCTCTTGAACTGGCCCTCTCTTGCAAGGCAAAGACCGAAGATCAATGCCGGATCTCCCCACTTCTGATACTGGGAGATCAAGGGCTTTAAAAATATCTGTGCAACGTCAGTGCCTTCGCCCTGACTGTTCTGCAATGCTCTGTTGTACTGGCGGACAATACGGGCTTTCTCTTCATTGCTGACATCGAAAAGAATGAGACTCGACTCATTTATAGGCTGTATCAACATGCATAAGCTTAAATAGTCGTGCATTCAATCAATCCTTTCAGTGTGGCCCTGATCTGACCCGCAAGATAAAGCGATCCGGTAGCCAGAATTATCATACCGTCATCAAGTGATTTACGGTACGCAAGCCTCGTGCCTTCACAGGCATCGGGAACTGCCTCCAAATCGTCGCTGATATTATACACATAATTAATTTTATGTGCGAGAACATCAGCGGGTTCGGATCTGGGATTGTCCGGTGTTACCGTTACCGCGCTCCTGATGTTGATACCGCATGATCTATAGGCTTCAAGGATACCATCAACATCCTTGTCTGCCATTACGCCCATGAGAAGTCTTACAGGTTTGCCTCTAAGTGAACCTCCGAGCATCTCATTCATTGTAGCGCCAAGGCTTTGTGCGCCCTGCGGATTATGTCCGCCGTCGATTATTATCACGGGCTTTAAGCTCAAGAGTTCTGCTCTGCACTTCCATCTGGCAAGCGCAATGCCTTCCTTAATGGCATCAGCAGGAACTCCGCATTTCTTAGCGGCTTCGATCGCCGTGATCGCATTTCCTATCTGGTGCTTTCCGTTAAGGGCAGTGCTGTAGAGTGTGCCCTCATATGTAAATTCCATGCGTCCGTCTTCAGTAAAACGGGCGCTGTCAAAAGCTTCCTTGCTGCCTGCAAAAGTGAGCTCAATACCTTTCTCTTCAGCTTTTGATATGAGCGTCGCCCTTACATCAGGCTTCATTTCTTCGGGCAGGATCATAAGATCAGGATCAAAACATACTGCAGGAGAGCCTTCCTTGAAGATGCCTGCCTTCTCGCCTGTTATCTCTGAGATCGTATTTCCCAGAACACCCGTGTGATCAAGCCCCATCGCGGTAATTACCGTCACCATGGGATCTTTTATGATGTTCGTGGAATCAAGCCTGCCGCCAAGTCCTACTTCAAGGACTGCGACATCGATATTCTTCGCTGCGAAATAAAGGAAACAGATCGCCGTGATAAGTTCAAATTCGGTAGGCTCATCACATAAGCCTGCGGCAATAAGCTTCTCACGCGCTTCTTTTACCTGTGCCGAATACTTTTCGAGATCTTCTGAAGATATCTCGCCATATGAATCATCGGCAATATATTTATCAAGTCCGGCTTTGCCGTCGATTATCCTGATTCGCTCGGAAAACCGCTCAAGATAGGGCGATGTGAAGACACCGACCGTCTTGTCCGAGGCTGCCATTATCGATGAGATGAATGTTGCGACAGAACCCTTGCCGTTTGTTCCCGCAATATGGACAGACTTAAAACTGTCCTGGGGATTGCCAAGGAGTTCCATTAAGGCGGTGATCCGTTCAAGTCCGGGTTTGATGCCGAATTTCAATGCTCCTTCTAAAAGCTCCGGCACCTTGGATTCAGGCATCGGCGGCTTCCTTCTCAGAAGAGGGCTCTTCTATCTTCTTATCTTCCGCGTTGTAATCCACCATGTCCTTCTTCTTGAAGACCATGAGCTTACTCATTACATAATTGGCGATCATGATGAATACCGAATTGATGAGCTTGCAGAGATATTCGTATGTAAATGCGAACGACCAGATAAAGATCTGCCATACTGTCATAGGTGTGTTGATCGGAAGACCCGTAATGGATACGCAGGCCCAGATCATGAGTGAATAGACGCCGAGCTCGAGAACGAGGAAGGACAGGACTCTTGCACCTGCAAAGGTCAGAAGTTCCCTTACCACGCTTCCCTTGGATCTGAATACCGTGACCCTGTTAAGGAAATATGCGACAAGAACGGCAATGATCCAGCATACTATCTGGTTAATGATGAACTTAAGTGACATTTCCTTGCCGAACAGATTTACAGCCATATCGGCTTTTACGAGCTTGTCAAAAGCTACATAGCAAACCCAGTTAACGGCTGTCGTAAGACATCCGCTTACGAGATACATAAAGAGCTTACGTATCTTTTCCTGCTTCTCGGTAAGACCTTCGCCGCCTACGATGATCGTCTTAATAATTCCCATTTTTCCCTTATACCCTCTTCGGTCTAGGATTTGTTCTGTCTGATACCATTCTTCTTACTATATAAACGGTAATGGTAATAATGACCGCTTCAATAATAGCAATTACGAGGAAAACGTCAAACAGATAAGAGTACAAAAGTTCCGCCTTTTTGTCCGCAAATCTGTAGCGGCTTAGCGAACCCGTATTCTTGTCATAGTAATAGAAATCCCTGTTTCCGCTGTCATCGGCAAGATAACAGATGAATTCGCCTTTGTCATTCTCATATCCTGACAGGATGACCGTGCCGGTGTCATAAGTTGCCGGCTTGAATTCATCAGGGATCATCAATTCTGCCGGAACATCAGCAATCTTAAGTATTCCGGATTCCTTGATGATGGTCTTATCCATTTCATAAGGGATCACGGTCTTTGAATTGATGTTATAGAAATAAAGCCCGGGTGATTTGGTTCCGTCGAAAAGATATAACAGGACACTTGCCACGCCGTCCTTTACATAAGCAGGAACGCTGTATCCGTTAATGGTCTTGGTCGTCAGGTAAAAATCTTCGGGAACGTTTACTTCTTCAGGAACATCAAGGAATGTATATGAGATTCCGTTATTGTCCACAAGGGACGAATTCTCAGGGATATTACTCTCACGGCGGATAACATGAATGGTATAACACATGTGATTTATTCCGTCCTGGGCCGTGACATCTATCTTTACGGCATTGTCACCAAGCGCAAGCTTCTGGCTTCCGGTGATTACCACGGCAGCCCAACGGTTGCTTGCCAATACGCTGATCTGGACTTCCGTTACGGAACGCTCTACAGAACAATGATATTCGGTTATGTTCGGATTGAATTCAGGTGTTATCGAAGTGCCTCTTATCTTAAGCTGGGCGATGGTCGCATCACTCGAGGGACCCGTTCTTCCTACTGGAAGCTTTAATCCGCTGCCGATCTTGGCTGCAACTATTGTGTCAACGGCTTTGAATTCTCCCAATTCGCTGAGCCAGCAGTTGAACTCTCCTCTGCAGTCAGGGAACAGTCTCAATGCGATGGTAAAAAGGGTTACCTGCTCATCTGAATAAAGCGATGCTGAAGACTCATCGTCAGAGCTGCCTTCAGTATCTGAATTTACCATCTTATCCATAACGTTTATCGTGAGCTCGCCCGGTTCCAGTGTCTCATTGTGATTATAATTGACGAGTTCTTTTCCCATCTCCGAGGAAACGTATTCAGCTTTATCCGCATCGAAGCAGAACTTGATAGGTCCGAGCTCAGTAATGCCGGGCATCTTGCTTGCAAGGACATCAACGAGGACGATGTCTCCGGGACCCAGATTCGATGCATTGGAATTCAGGGAAACCATGATCTCGGAATCCGCTTTTACAACGGGCGCCTTAAGGCTTGCCATGCAGATCGAGACAACAAGAAGAACAGCAAGAACGGCAGCACCGGTCTTTGCAAATAATGATACTATCCTGTTGTCAGCAAATGTTTTCATCAAGGCAGGCTCCCGTATGAATCAGGCATATAGTTATATACCGGGATTATGAATTCGAATCCTGCATCTGTCATGCCGATCGAATCATAACTTCTGTAATATCTCTTTCCTTCAGAATACGCCATCATTATATTCTGTGCATACTGATGATTGTACTTTTCGGTGCCGTCATCAAGGACATCAAACTTCTGGAAATACAAAGTGTTCTGTCCTTTATCAATATAACCCGAAGCGATCCACTTTGCACCGCCTTTGATAGCTTTCTCCGGAGAAGTCCACGGAAGAAGGAACTGTGCTTCCTGATCGGTAATTTCCTTTCCGTCCCAGTCCTTGCCCCACTGAGCATACTTGGCGCCGTTTATTACCGCGCCTCCGGCCTCAGTCGTAGCATACGCTCCGATATTGTAGAAATTATAGAAGCCTTCGAAGCCGGTTACTTCACCTCTCCAAAGGGCAGACTCGCCGTTGTAACCCATCTCCTGAATGATCCTGCTCGCAAGGAAATACGGTGATACGCCGGCTTCCTTTCCTGCTTCAAAGATGATCTGTGCATAGTCCTTACCGGCGCCGTCCATGAAGGAACCTTTTATGATCTCCTTTACGCCTTCGACCGTGTGTACCTTAGCGTCGAATCCGAGCATCTCGAACATGAAGATCTTCTCAGGTGTAAAGAAGTTTCTGGGATCCATGAAGTAGCTTACGACTTCGGATTTTGCAGCCATCCAGTCCGGCTTATCATAGACCTTGCTGTTAGGCTTAACGTAGGACGGATAAGACGACTTCTCGATAAGGCTTCTGCCGTAGCTGCTCTCAGCCTCCAAAGCCGTATTGAACGAGAGGTTCGTGTAATAAGGCGTGAAGACATAGTTCGGCTTGAGATTATGCAGGAGCCAGAGTCCGCTGTAGTAGCTCACAGGGAATTTCGAGAGCGTATTCTGATAGAATCCGCCGGAATCATTTCCGTTCAAAAGGTAGATGGTATAAGAATCGGTAAACCCGTCAAAGCTCGTGATCGTAAGCGTGATCTGCGTTTCGCCGTGTGGCAGTTCGAATAATTCGCCCTGCGTAAGTTCACGCTCATTGCCGTTGGAATCTGCGATGATCTTAACATCGGCAGAATAGCCTTCGAGCGCCGAACACCTTAATGCGATGCCCTTTGTGTTGCCCGCATAGAAACCGTAATCACGGGTAAGGTAATCGAACTTCGGATAAAGATCGACGTTCTTGGCAGAGGAATAATCCGCCATCATGAGTGAGGAGAGAGTTCCGTTGATGGGAACGATACCGGCCTTCTCCCTCTCGACATCATAAGTGTTGTTCGCCATATCTTTGAGCTTTACGCTGCTGCCGCCGTCATCGGTTACGGCCATATAAGTACCGTCAAAATATGCGCAGTCTCTGGACTGGACCATTGTAAAGCTGACATCGCTTTCCATATCAGTGGAAGAAGATGCCCTGCTGACACAGACATAGAAGCAATTAGATACACCGGTGATTCCGGTCTCTTCTGCAACCGCATCGGCATCCTGTTTCCTGCCTCTCAGCATTGCATAAGGAATGCCCGGATTCTCATTTGTACCGATGAGCTCTCCCTTAAGATCGTAAAGAGATACTCTGATGTCTTCTGATAATCCTGCGAAATTGATATAGCAGTTCTCATCCTTGCAGTCGATCATGTACCAGGAATCGGGTTTTCCTGCAGGGATAAAAGATGATTCAACAGAACCGGGTTCGACCATGATCTTCTCCGGGATAGTGATCTCACCACCGGAGATAACCGTTCCTCTTCCGTCAGAACTCCTTAAGAGCGCATAGACTTCATGTCTTCCGGGTGCGCAGTCAGCGGTGTCCCATGACAGCACGAACTCTTTGTAATTCGCATTATTGCCGCTCTTGTCAGCAGAATATTTCAGATAACCGTAGAAGAGCGAACCGTCAACAAAGAAGTCCGTTCTGACTTCGTCTCCGGTTGCGGAATAAGAGCCCTTGGATTCCCTGATACCGACAGTATATTGTTCGGGAGAATCGGATGTCTTATCCAGACTTACATTGGAGATCACGCTTCCCTGTCCCGAAGGGTTGCCGGAAGCCCTTAATTTCCTGCTCTCTGAAGCAATGGCTTTATCTATTGCGACCACTCTGGAATACTGCTTGAGGTCGCTCAAAATGTGATCTATTTCCTTCTGCTTAGACTCTCCGTAGATGACTGTACAAAGGTCGTTTGCAAACTGTTCGTCAGAGATCCCATTCAGCAGATATTCAGGTGATGTCATAACGGAGATAACATAATCACCGCATGAGATAAGTCCGTCTTCAACACGGGCCTTTGCTATCCTTACCTCGTCATCTGAAATGGATGTCAGGGAACCTGCGCGCACAACGATATCATCGGCAGTCTTCAATGTCTTTCTGTCGGGATCGCTGATACCCGTATCAAGACTTAAGGCCGTGATAACTGCCGCTGCCACACCCATGACAACAAACAGAACTGCAACCGCAATATATTCGATACGTCTTATATACATTGGTTAAGCATCCCTCCCGGTGATCTCATCCAATGTATAGCCGTAAGAAGGAACGAAGTGTTCCATATAGTAATCGACTTCAGGCATGTTCATTTCCTTGATGATCCTGCCGGTGGATTCTTTTGCGGCGACAAATTCCGCATTGCCCGTGCTCTCTTCTCTCAGGCACTTGATATAAGCCGCGATCTTGTCTGCAGCTTTTACGAGCTTATGCATAAGCTTCTCTTCTTCAGTGTTCTGCGAAGGATCCAGTAGCTCTAAATATTCAGCCCTCATCTCAGGGTCATCCGGAAGGAGCTCAACAAGGCTTGCGGCAGCCTCGGATTCAACTTCCTTATAAGCTTTTGTGATCTCCTTGTTGCGGTATTTGATAGGCGTGGGAAGATCGCCCGTTAAGATCTCGGTGCAGTCGTGGAAAAGCGCGTATGCCTGTACCTTGTAAGGATCAGGCAGGATGGCACCCTCCTTATCCTTCTCGAATCTGTTGTGAAGTATCGTCAGACAATGCGCGATGACCGCAACGTCAAAACTGTGCTCTTTAATATTCTCGGTCCTGCTGTTGCGCATCAGTGCCCATCTTCCGATGTACTGCATGCGGTCGAGCATCGCAAAAAAACCGTATTCTTCCCTGTTATCCATTCTTTATCTCCATTAACTCTTATAGATCTCGTTGAAGCTGCTTACCGCAAACGAATCCGTCATTCCGGCGATGTAGTCTGAAACGTAGATCGGGAGCGGTGTGTCGATACCGGCTTTGTATTCAGGATGGTTCTTAACGAATTCGGCGAACTTCCTGATCGAAGAAGACTTCGAATCCTCAGCCTTTTCGAGGTTCTTCACAGCCTCATAATATGCGTCGAAAAGACCTTCCAGCATTACGTCGCAGTACTTTTCATAAGTCTTTACGTTTCTTGCCGTATAGATCTTTGCAACATTCTCTTTAAGTGTGTGCTCGAGCGCATCGCCTGCGTGATTGCTCATCATGATGCAGCCCTTGTCCATGCTGTTCTCGATGATGTCCTGAACGAGGAAATTGATGATCTCGGAATTCGAACTTCCGATAACGTCAGATACGACAGGCACGTCAAACTCGCTCGCGATGACGCCTGTTCTTAATGCATCCTCAATGTCCCTGCCGACATAAGCGATCTTGTCCGCGAATCTTACGACGCAGCCTTCCATCGTGGCAGGCCCCTTGCGGTCCTTCTTGGGGATCAGATAAGACAGATCCTCTTCGGTCTTATCCGTGCAGGGAACGAGCTTTCTCTCGTCGTAGTATTCACCGCAGTGGCAGATGATTCCGTCCCTTACTTCAAATGTGAGATTAAGGCCATATTCGTCATTGTGCTTTTCGAGGATATTGAGTACGCGCAGACCGTTCGATTCGTGCTCGAAATAAAGCCTGGGATCGATCTCTTTGAGCTTCTTGTTAAGGACTCTTTCACCGCTGTGTCCGAACGGTGTATGTCCTATATCGTGGCCAAGTGCAATGGCCTTTATAAGATCAACATTGAGATTAAGCGCACTGCCGATCGTGGAAGCGATATAGTCGACATAAAGAACATGCTCAAGTCTTGAGCAGATGTGATCGTTCGCGGGATTGAAGAAGACCTGTGTCTTGTGCTTAAGGCGTCTGAATGCCTGGGAATATATGATCCTTCCCATGTCACGTTCAAAACAGTTCCTGACATCGCCGTCATCTTCTTTAACGACTCTGCCCCGTGATTCGGAACACTTGGTGGCATTTACGCTCAGGATCTTGTCCTTCTGCTCCTGAAGCATCCTGATCTTTGCCTTGGTCGCCTCGGAGATCTTATCTGACTTTCCGATGCATGCAACACTGTCGGCATAAAGGTCCTGGAAACTGAGATTATCTGACATCAGTTGTAGTCTCCTTCTAAAATACGATAAATTATTATACTACAAATGGTGTGCCCTATTCTAAATTGCCCCGTATCAGGCCTTTGAAAGCCCCGCTGCGTTCGCGAGCATGTTCTTCCTCATTCCGTCGAAATCGACCGTTACGAGCGCGTCCCCTCCGACAGGCTCGACCTTCAGTATCACGCCTTCGCCGAATCTCGGATGAACTACCTTCATGCCCTCGAAAAGATCATTCGGTCCGAGCTGTCCCTCGCGCATGGTATTCTGCTTCTTCTTGTCCACGGTAAACTGTGACTTGATGGCAGAAGCGATAGACTTCTTGGACTTCTCCCTCTGCGTCTCACCCTGCGGAACATCCTTCGGAGTCTCCCTCTTCGAACCCATCAGATAAAGAAGTTCCGGATTGATCTCTTTTATAAATCTCGACGGCTGGTTGCAGTTCGTCTGGCCGAAGAGCATTCTCTGTCTCGCAAGAACGATAAAGAGATTCTTCTTGGCTCTCGTGATCGCAACATACATGAGCCTTCGCTCTTCTTCCGTATCTTCCATGCTCTGGATCGACCTGTAGCTAGGGAATACGCCCTCTTCAAGTCCGATGATGAATACCGCACCGAACTCAAGACCCTTCGCGCTGTGGATCGACATAAGCTTTACAAAATCATCAGTATCATTGAATTCATCGCCTTCGGTAAAGAGCGAAGCATTCTCCAGATAAAGTCCCAGGATGCCTTCCGTCGTATCTGCCGTCGCGGTATCGAAGAAGAAATCGTCGTCGACTTCAACAGGCAGCCCGTCACCTTCATCGATTTCCAGAGTATCCATATCTACGGGCTCTGCGCGGTGCGCCTTATCGTACTCTGCAGCTTCGGACAAAAGTTCCTTTAAGTTCTCGACACGGTCGATGATCTCACCTTTCTTCTCGCGCTGCTCGGTGATCTCTTCAATGATGCCGGATTCGTTCTCGACATAGTCTACGAAGTGCGCGAAATCCATCTCATCTTCCCTGAGCTTTTCCTTCATCTCATTGATGAGATCAGTGAAAGCGCAGATCCTGTTTGCTGATCTCACGAGTTCCGGATAATCAACCGAATGCTCGGCAACTTCAAACATGCTGATATTATCAGAGAGCGCATATTGCCTGATCTTCTCGATCGTGGCATCGCCGATACCCCTCTTGGGAACATTGATTATACGTTCAAAAGCAATATTATCCCTTGGATCATTGATGAGTCTCAGATAAGCGAGAACATCCTTGATCTCTTTTCTGTCATAGAACCTCATACCGCCATATACCCTGAATGGGATTCCAAGATTATGGAGCGTGGTCTCTATGTTACGTGACAGCGCATTCATTCTGTAAAGCACGGCGCAGTCAGAGAACTTGAACTTGCCCTTATCGACCATCATCTTTATGGTCCTGCCGACAAAGTCAGCCTCGCCGGCGCTCGTATCGGCATTCATGACGATTATCTTCTCGCCCTGGGAACCCTCTGTCCTCAGTCTCTTGCTCTTACGCTTCGTGTTATTCGAGATAACGCAGTTAGCCGCATCAAGTATCGTCTTAGTCGAACGGTAATTCTCTTCGAGCTTGATTACCCTGGCGCCCGGGAAATCCTTCTCGAACTTTAAGATCAGCCTTACGTCCGCGCCTCTGAATGAATAGATGGACTGGTCGTCATCACCTACGACACAGATGTTGCCGCTGCCTGCAGCGAGCTTCATGACCGCACGGTACTGCGTCTCATTCGTATCCTGGTACTCGTCGACCATGATGTATCTGAACTTCGCCCTGTAAAGCTCGCAGATATCGGGATTCTGATCTAAGAGCTTTACCATGTTTACGAGGATGTCGTCGAAGTCCATCGCGTTATTCGCAACCAGCTTCTCCTGGTATCTCTTATAGATCCTCGCGACTACGCCGAGGAAATACTCCTTGCCCGCAAGAAGCTGGTACTCCTCAACACCGACGAACTTGTTCTTGGCATTGGATATCTCGATCTGAACGCTCTTGGGCTTGAACTGGCTGTCGGCAATATCCAGTTCCTTCATCGCTTCCTTAATGAGCTTTAACTGGTCATCGGTATCAATGATCGAGAAATTCTGTGAATAGCCCAAAAGCTCAGCGTGCCTTCTTAAGAGCCTTGCGAAGATGCTGTGGAACGTGCCGCACCAGATATACTTCGAACGGTCTCCGACAAGTCCCTCGATACGCTGGCGCATCTCATTTGCAGCCTTGTTCGTAAATGTGATCGCAAGGATCGATGAAGGCGCGACATTATGCTTCTTCATCATGTAAGCGATGCGGTATGTGATTACTCTTGTCTTACCTGATCCTGCACCTGCCAATATGAGCAGCGGGCCGTCCAGGTGGGTAACGGCATCCTTCTGCTCCTTGTTAAGGCCTTCTAAGATCTTGTCGGCATCCTGATCCGCTGCCGTCTCAGGGCCCTCTCCGTATATGCTCTCCAGGTCCCTGAAGAACTCTTCTGAATTACTGAAAATATCGTCTGCCAAAGCAAAACTCTCCTAAATAAAAACCGATTATGCAGATTATATCAGTTCTCGAAAATATTAGCCGTCAAATAATGGGACAATTTCCGTTTGTACCAAATGTTTATAAATTTTAAAAGAAAAAGATTATAATATCAGCGTATGAGTAACAGTAATAAAAGACATTTCAGGCTTAGTGGTGCCCAGACTATCCTCTTGGGCTTTGTTATTTTGATCCTTGCGGGCGCTTTCCTTCTTATGCTCCCCTTCTCATCGAGGTCGGGAGAATGGACAAGCGTTACCGATGCTCTTTTCACGGCTACTTCGGCAAGCTGCGTTACAGGTCTTGTCCTTTATGACACATGGAGTCACTGGACATGGTTCGGCCAGCTCGTGATCCTCTCTCTGATCCAGATCGGCGGCATGGGAGTCGTTACAATGACGACCGTATTAAGCAAGATCATCGGCAAGAGATTAGGCCTTCAGGCCAGGACCACAATGCAGGAAGCAGTTTCCGCTCCGAACCTCGGCGAGATCATGAAATATACCAGGTTCATCTTCCTCGGATGTCTCATTTTCGAAGCCTTGGGCGCGATAGCAATGTCTCCCGTATTCATCTCAGAGTACGGACCTTTGAAGGGCATCTGGCTCTCGGTCTTCACATCGATATCCGCATTCTGTAATGCCGGCTTCGACTTGAACGGCACACACGGAGAGTTCTCTTCAATGACGCCTTACATGGATAACCCCATTATCGTAATAACTCTCGTATTCCTGATCCTCACTGGCGGCCTGGGCTTCCTTACATGGATGGATATCAGGAAGCACGGATTCAAGTTCTATAAATACAGCACACAGAGCAAGCTCATCCTTGTCATGGAATTGATCCTGGTGCTGGTACCCATGGTCTATCTGTGGTTCGGTGAATATTCCGATTACCCTGCAAACCAGAGATTCCTGGCTTCCCTTTTCCAGGCTGTAACACCGAGAACGGCAGGCTTCAACACAACTGACTATAACGATTTCTCAGGCACAGGCGTTGTCATGACGGTAATCCTGATGCTCATAGGCGGCGCGCCGGGTTCTACCGCGGGCGGTATGAAGATCACGACGGTCACGATCCTCTTCCTTACCATGCTCGCGTTCTTCAAGCGTGAGAAGTCACCTGCGGTCTTTAAGCGCAGGATAACCACGGAAGCCATCTACGGCGCTGTTGCCGTATTCATGCTCGACATTATGCTCGCAGTCTTGGGTTCCATGTCGATCGCCAAGATCGAACACAGGGCATTCTTAACCGCACTCTTCGAGAGCGCATCCGCAGTAGGTACCGTAGGACTCTCGATGGGTATAACTCCGACATTGCATACTATCTCAAAGTATATATTGATCATACTGATGTACACGGGACGTGTGGGAGGCCTGACTCTCGTCTTTGCCGCTATCACCAGGAAGTCGACAGGCAACAGGCAGTATCCCGCAGATAACATAGCGGTCGGTTAAACCGGCAGAAAGGAAATTAACATATGAAGAGCGTACTCGTAATCGGAATCGGACGATTCGGCTATCACCTCATCGACCAGCTGAGCAAGGCAGGCGATGAGATCCTCGCAGTGGATTATTCCGAGGAGAGATTGGAACCCGTATTGGGAATGGTTACAAGTTCCCTGATAGGTGATGCCACAAATGAGCAGTTTATTAAGTCTTTGGGCGTAGAAAATTTCGACGTCTGCTTCGTAGCGATCGGAGACAATTTCCAGTCTTCGTTAGAGACAACTGCCCTGCTCAAGGATAACGGCGCTAAATATATCGTCGCAAGAGCTTCCAGATCAGTTCAGAAAAGATTCCTTCTTGCGACCGGCGCTGACTCCGTTGTCTTCCCCGAGAAGCAGCTTGCAGAATGGTCAGCTGTCCGTTACTGCTCCGCAGACGTTGTAGATTATCTTGATTATCCGGGCGATTATTCGATCTTCGAAGTCAAAGTACCGGAAGCCTGGATCGGCAAGAGCCTTGCTGAACTCAGCATCAGGAACAAGCTCCACCTCAATGTTCTCTCAATAAAGAGAGATGACACTCCGATCCTGGAATTCCCTGCTGACTTTATCTTTAAAGTCGGTGATACCGTAACGGTTTTCGGAGCCGACAAAGATCTCCAAAAGAACCTCGGCATCAAGTACTGATACGCAGAAAAAGATACTATCAATGGACAAGGCGGGCCCGACGGCTCCGCCTTGTTTGTTTTAATACATCATTTTCCGGTTTGTTTAATGCTGTCTGCTTTTCGCAAGATAATCGGCAGCATAATCAAGCTGCGGATCCTCTTCACTGTTCCAGTCGCATGTCTTAAGCACAAACTCCTTTGTCATTGGGATCTTTGCCTCAAGCGGTATCCTGCCTTCCCTTGTCTGATCAGTATCGATCAGGGGCACGTTTTCCGAAGAAAGCGTAAGAGCGATCGGATAATATACGCTGATGTTTTTTGTAAGATACATGACTCCGCCGTTGTTCTGGTTAACACCGGCACTGGCCGTAATGCCCATGAGGGTTACATTGTCGCAATCACCAAGGAACTTGGCCATGCCGTCTCCCGCACTGCCGCACGTCAGGTTTACCAATACTACAACAGGCAGGTCTTTATATCTTCCGTCAGGGAAAATGTAATTGTTCTCGGTGGTGTGATAACCTGTCTCATCCTCATATCCGAACCCGCACATATACTTTTTCTCGTCTGTGAAAAGAGATGCCAGTGCACCGGCAACGTTATCGTAGCCGCCACCGTTGTTCCTGATGTCTATTACAAGATATTCCATGCCCTGAGCTTTGAGTTCTTCGATCTTACCTGCATAGAATTCAACAAGCTCCGGGTAGTAACCGCTTCTTATAACGCTCAGATTATCGTAGAACGTGCTGTAGTACTCTGATCTGACCAAAAGATAACCGCATTTGTCATCGAGCATTTTTGTCGTAAAGTTCGGCGTGTAATCATGCAGGTGCAGAAATTTGATAAGCACGCCTGACAGACGGCCGGAATAATCTCCGATCCTATTCAGCTGCGCATGCTTTTCGCTGCCGTTATCATCAATGAAAGTTACATCAACTGTCTCACCGCCCTTGCCGGCAAGGAAAGCAGGTCTGAAGAAATCCTCGTTGCTCTTTACAGAAAACTGGATCGTGGAATTAATGCATTCCGTCTCATCTATAGCTTCATTGATCTCCTTGCCGTCCCATGCAACGATCTGTGTTCCGTTATGTATGCCCAGTTTGGTTATATCGTGCGGCTCATCGTAGAGCATTCCATTCCCGTCTTCAACGAATATGGCAATAACCGTTCCGTCATCAAGCTTTATCATGGAAAGACCGTAATCGTTTCCTGTAAGGCGGTTCATGACATCTTCATCGATATCGTATCCAAGGGCGGTATATACATGGTAATCGTAAAATCTGTAAGTCACCTCGGTGACCACTGCCGCATAAGCCGACTCATCGTTGTTCTTTTCCGCTTCCTCGACTCTGGGAAGGTATTCCTTAAGAAGGCCGTCATAATCGATCTTCTTCCAGCTGCTGAGACAATACTCCTTTTCCATAGTAGCCAGCATCTTTTTGAAGCTTTGGGTGTAGCTCATTCTCGTGTAATTATGGACAATCGGCGAGCCCAAAAGGTCGAACAGGAAAAGCACGCATACGACCAAAGCAAGGATCGATGACAAGACCGATTTGATTGCAACCGGAAGTTTTTTCCTGCCGGGCAAAAGATTGATAAGAGGAATCAGAGCTTCGATATAAAGATAAAAGAATATCCAAAAAGCCTGAAGGCCATATATGGCAAGATGGATCAGCGCTGCAATCAAGGGGAGCAGACATAACACTACTGTTATGAGCTTCTTTCCGCCCTTTTTGAGCCGCGGGCAGATTATTGCAAGTACGACAGAATATAACAATATAGCGAGTGAAAACACGCTGCTTGGCGTTTTCAAAGTAAGCAAAAAAATATACATAGATCCCCCTCTAAACAGTTTTGTTACTTATTCTACTTCAGACCCTGTGTACCATTATATCCTATCGTGGGCAAATACATCATATGAGTCAGACCGCGCAAATCTCTACAGCTATATAAAAAGGGTGTCTCAATCTGAGACACCCCTTGAATATTTGAATTGATCCGCAGAAGATTATCTTACGAGAGCTTCTGTTTCCTGTGCGATAGCGAGCTCTTCGTTTGTAGGGATAACGCAGACTGTTACCTTTGAAGAAGGCTTGGAGATGATAGCTTCCTTGCCTCTGAGGCCTGCGTTAACTGAATCGTCGAACTCAACACCCATGAACTCGAGGCCTTCGCACATTGCCTTTCTCATGTGGTCTGTGTTCTCGCCGATGCCTGCCGTGAATACAATAACGTCAACGCCACCCATAGCAGCTGCATAAGATCCGATGATCTTCTTGCCCTGGTATGCGAACATGTCGAGTGCAAGTCTTGCTCTCTCGTTGCCTTCGTTAGCAGCCTTTTCGAGATCTCTGAAGTCTGAAGAAACGCCGGAAACGCCCTGAACACCTGACTGCTTGTTGAGGAGGTTATCCATCTCATCAGCCGTGTATCTCTCGTTCTTCATAAGGAAAGGAACGATAGCGGGATCGATATCACCTGTTCTTGTACCCATGCAGATACCTGCAAGAGGTGTAAGACCCATTGATGTATCCTGGCACTTGCCGTCCTTAACAGCTGCGAAAGAAGAACCGTTGCCGAGGTGGCATGTGATGATTCTTAAGTCCTCATACTTCTTTCCGAGGAAATCAGCAACTCTGTGGCTTACATAACGGTGGGATGTTCCGTGGAAACCATAGCGGCGGATGTCATACTTCTCGGAGATCTCATAAGGAAGAGCATATGTGTATGCCTTCGGGGGCATTGTCTGATGGAATGCTGTATCGAATACTGCAACTTGAGGTGTGCCTGCAGGAAGAACGTCCTCGCATGCCTCAATACCGATGAGGTTTGCAGGATTGTGCAGAGGTCCTAACGGGAAGCACTCTCTGATAACTCTCTTAACGTCATCGTTAACGATAACTGATGCGCTGTAGTACTTACCGCCGTGGAGTACTCTGTGGCCTACAGCTGCGATCTCGGAAACGTCAGAGATTACGCCGTGCTCAGGATCAACGAGTGCATCGAGGATCATCTTTACAGCAACCTTGTGGTCAGGCATGGGTTCTGTTGAAACGAACTCATCCTTGCCGGCAGGCTTATATGTGAGCTTACCGTCGATTCCGATTCTCTCGGCATTACCCTTAGCAAGGACAGCGCCTGTGTCGATGTCGAAAAGCTGGAACTTAGCGGAAGAGCTTCCGCAGTTGATTACTAAAATCTTCATTAGACTTATCTCCTGTCTATAAACTTATCTGGATTTATCAGCCCTGTGCCTGAACTGCAGTGATAGCAACTGTACCAACGATATCGTCAGCATTGCATCCTCTGGAGAGGTCATTAACAGGAAGTGCGAGGCCCTGGAGGACAGGTCCGTAAGCAGGAGCCTTAGCAAGTCTCTGAACGAGCTTATAACCGATGTTGCCTGCTTCGAGTGAAGGGAAGACCAATGTGTTTGCGTGGCCTGCAACCGGAGATCCGGGGGCCTTCAGCTGGCCTACTTCCTCTACAAGAGCTGCATCGAGCTGGAGCTCACCGTCAACTACGAGTTCAGGATACTTTTCCTTAGCGATCTTAACTGCATTGGATACCTTATCAACATCAGCGTGCTTTGCTGAACCATAAGATGAATATGAGAGCATTGCAACCTTAGCGGGAGCGCCGATGAACTTCTCGAAAGACTCAGCGGAGAGCTTAGCGATCTCTGCGAGCTTAGCGGAATCTACGTCTGTGTTTACTGCGCAGTCAGCGAAAATGAAGAGACCGTGCTCACCAAGATCGCAGTTAGGAACGTCCATAAGGAAGAAGCCTGATACGGAAGAAATGCCGGGCTTTGTCTTGAGGAGCTGGAGAGCAGGAAGGATTGTGTTGCCTGTTGAGTGGCATGCACCGGAAACTGCACCGTCAGCATCACCGCACTTGCACATGAGGCATGCATAGTACATGTAGTCGGAATTCATCTTCTCTTCAGCCTTCTCGGGTGTGATGCCCTTCTTCTGAGCGTCGGCGATAAGAGCATTTGTCTCTTCCTCGGAAAGGCCCTTCTTCTCAGCCTTCTTCTTTGCTGCAGCTACCATGGTGTCAACACCGCGGAGCTCAACGAACTTGTCGATATATTTCTGCTTGTTGGGATCGTTAAAAGGATCAACGATAGTTGCGCCTGTGATATCAAATCCTTCGGAGTTCTTTGCGATCTCGTCGGGTGTACCGATAATGATAAGATTTGCCATGTCTGCCTTAAGGATCTTCTCGGCAGCCTCAAAAGTTCTCTTGTCCATTGACTCAGGAAGAACGATAGTCTTCTTGTCAGCTTTTGCTCTGGCCATGATGTCATCAATAAATGCCATATATATTCATCTCCTTTTGGAATTTTTTGTCGACAAAAGTATACTCGTAAACCTATGTTATTTCAAATAATAAAATAAGGAATTATGAAGTTGCCAGACGGGTACCGAAATTATCCCTGGCATAGAAGACATATCTTTCGTTCTCTTCCCTGAATATCATGTAAAGAGCAGGGCTCGTGGACTTGGTCGCAACCCTCTTTCCGAGCGTATCGGAGAGCTTGTCAAAGAGGTCTTTGTCGCCCATGAAATATGCCATCATCATGCCGTCCGTATAAGCACCGGCAGCTTCGACACCGGAATAGCTTCTCGTCAGCATGGAAAATTCCGTATAGATCCTGCCGTCGTTCATTACGGAGCCTTTGAATTCTGCGAAAGTACTGCTGTCCAGTTCGCCGACCTCGGCAAGGTTCTTCATCGTCTTAACATTCTGTGCAATGTCTATGGCTCCGAGGCTCTGGCCGCTGTAGACATAAGCACCGCAGTCCATCGCTCCTGAGGTGGCATATGCGTAGAAATCAAATCCCGCACCTGCAATTCCTTCCTTAACGGCTTTTAATGCCTTATCGTATGCTCCTTCGGCTATAAGTCCGTTCGTCTCAAGATCCCTGATGAGCCTTAAGTTGATGTTGGACAACAGAACGCCTTCGATGTCTTCCATTTCCTCTTTGTTGTCGACCAGTTCGCTGTCGGAATCACCCGAGATGGTTCCGTAGCGCTGCTCAAGAGAACCGGCATCGCCTTCCTTGATGGCGCTTGTATCCTCGAGCGCAACATAGAGCGTATCCGCATACTTTGCGACTGAGAGATTCTCGGTCTTTAGTCTTCCCTGATTGTCGAAAAGGACCTCTATCAGGATCTTGATCTCCTTATAGTCAGGTTCGCTTCCGTAAGTGATGTAATACTGGAGCATCGCATCGAGCCAGTCGATCATGGCTGAAGTTGATACTACCGCGTCCTTGTTCTTTTCCTCATCAAGATATACGAAAGCCTTATATGAACCGTCGGGGAGCTTGAAACGCTTTATTACACTCTCTTTGACCGCAACAGCATTATTTCTGTCACCTGCTCTTACATAGCACTTAAGGAGCA
The DNA here is from genome assembly GCA_902780785.1 of Oscillospiraceae bacterium. Lineage (GTDB taxonomy): Bacteria > Bacillota > Clostridia > Saccharofermentanales > Saccharofermentanaceae > Saccharofermentans. The sequence goes on from CACZGS010000005.1 coordinate 225,430, forward strand.
GGGCCTGGTCAGACAATCCGTATACTCCCGAGCTGACCGCTTCTTCTGTTACGAGACGGCCTGCGATCGTATAAGATGTTGCCGCAAGGACACCGTCACCGCCCTTCTCGACGATGAGCTTTTTGGATCTGGAATAGAGATAATCGCTTACGATATTGTTGGAGGCGGTAATGCTGGTCCATTCATAACCCAGGTGCACGGAAGGAGTTATCTTGATCTTCTTGCCGCCGCCGAATCTTCCCGTGTAGAACAGATAGAATACGGTAGCGCCCAAAGCAAGCGCCACAATGATGACGCCAGTTAAGATCTTTCCTATGCCGACACCGGCTATTTCCCTGCGTTGCATAAACTCCGCCTTATGAAATATAATCTTTACAACCAAAGATTATACCAAAAAGGATATTCATAAATTGCGGGTTATAGGAATTGTTGCGGAATTTAATCCATTTCATAACGGTCACGGGTATCTGATCAAGAAAGCCCGCGAGATCGTAAATGACCCCAGAGCGATCGTAATGCCCGTGATGTCCGGCTTTTTCACCCAGAGGGGACTTCCTTCAGTCTGTCCGCCTCAGGTACGTGCCAGACAGGCGCTTTTATGCGGCGCCGACGTAGTGCTTGAACTTCCATTCAGCTTTTCATGCGCACCTTCTTCAAGGTTTGCCGAAGGCGCCATATCAGAGCTTGTATCCACAGGTGTCGTAACAGACATAGCTTTCGGTGTCGACACGGAAGACACAGAGCTATTGAAGACAATAGCCGGCAGCTGCTTTGATGACACTGAATTACTTGATACGAAGATCAACGGATATATCTCCACGGGGATCAGCTTCCCCCAGGCAAGAGCCCTTTCCATAAAAGACATCGCAGGAACAAAGGGCATCTCCGGAGACCTTGATGCACTTTTGTCTTCACCCAATTCGATCCTTGCACTGGATTACCTGCTCGCTCTTAAGAAGATCGACAAGAGGAAAAGGATCAACGTGATCATGATAAAGCGCAAAGGTGAAGGCTATCATTCATCTGAGACAAACAGTGCTTTCGCGAGCGCCACGGCGATCAGGAAGCTGATATCGGAGACCGCGCCGGACTTTTCGAGATCTGAGATCGCATCAAAGCTCACCGGCCTTATGCCTGATCTCTCGCTCGGCGTTATGCTCTCACAGAATTCAGGCGGCGTCTTCTCTTTCCCTGATCAGGTAAGTTATATCCGGGACGCTTTGATCACGGCATCGGCTTCATCTTCTCTTGATGAGACTGCATATATGAGCGATGACCTTTCTGGCTATATCAGGAATTTTGCAAAAGACATCAGGCCTGACACTCTGCCTGATGACGATCACGACCTTAAGATTTTCGAGAACAGGATATCAACGAAGAGATATACGTTGTCGAGGATCTACAGAGCGCTGGCTTCCCTTATGGCAGGCCAGGACAATTCATATCTTGAGATCAGGCGCCCGCCCTACATCAGGGTCCTGGGCTTTAACCAGGAAGGCAAGTATTGTCTTAAGATCATCGGAAAGTGCGCGAAGATCCCTGTCATCAACAGGCCTTCGGACTGTCTGGAGCTTCAGTCCGGAAATGAGGATCTGAAGAAGATATTTGAGCTCGACATGAGAGCCGCTTCGATCGGATGGAAGCTCTACGGCAAAGACATTGCTTCCGAATGGGGATCGATCCCGGTAATAGTTAAATAAATATTTGCAGAACAAAGCCGTCCGCCTCAAAAGAGACAGACGGCTGAATTATTCTTCTTAAAAAACTAATTAAGCCTTAGCAGCGTTAGCAGCCTTAGCAAGTCTGGACTTTGTTCTGGAAGCTGCGTTCTTGCTCATGTGGCCCTTAGCAGCAGCCTGGTCCAATGCCTTCTGTGTAGACTTGATTGTAGCATCAAGATTCTCGCCGTTAGCGATATCTGCCTTTGCCTTCTTAACAGTTGTGCGGATAGCACTCTTCTTGCTCTTATTGGCAGCAGCCTTCTTCTCGGAAACGCTTACACGCTTGATAGCTGATTTAATATTAGGCATCTCTTTCTCTCCTTTTTAGAGTTATATCTTCAAATTACCGAAGAATTGTATCACGATTGTATTTTATTCGCAAGCCTTTGTTGCTTCATAAAGTCCTATACTTGCGGCAATTGTAATATTGAGGCTGTCAATGTTGGACGAATGCTCGATCCTTATGGGCTGGCCGATGTTCTTAAACGCCGGATCAAGCCCCGTTGCCTCGTTACCCATAATGAGCGAAAACGGTTTATTTATCGTGGTTTCCTGAAGCTTTGTGCTGCCGTCAAGCATGAACGGATAGAGGTTGTTATCAGGAAATCTCTTCTGATAATCTGCAAAGTCATCGAAAACTTCGATCCTCACGCTTGCGCACGCACCCATGGACGCCCTTATCGTCTTGGGGTCATTGGGATCTGCAGAAGTCTTTCCCACGATAGCCAGATCTTCAACGCCGAAGCCTAAGCAGCTTCTTACGATCGTGCCCATGTTTCCGCAGTTCGAAGGATTAACGAGGACCATGTGGTTGCCATCCTTGAGACTGACCTTCTTCTTCTCGATCACAACGATGACAAAGCAGTTATCCTTCTTTGAAAGGATATTGAACGGCTTTTCCTCCGTCGAGACGGGAATATCGCTGCCGCAGATGTCCCTGATCTTCGCTATTGTCTCCTCAGATCTGAAACCGGGATGAAGGATGACGGCCCTGACCACGTCCCTTTTTTTGAGAAGGTACTCCATGGCTACGGTTGCGCCCAATCCGTATGTGTATATATTGTCGCTTTTGTAACTGGTAACTTTAATCAAAATGTCTTGTTCCTGTCTGTAAAGTTTATGCTATTATAACCTTATATTACACATAAAAGGAGCACTTACTATGGCAGAAAATCAAACACAGCCTCAGGTTAATACTTCTGAGCAGCTTCCTCAGAACGCTAAAACGTTCTCCATCCTTGCTTACATCGGACTTCTCTGGCTCTTGGGTCTTTTGATCTCACCTGAGAAGACATCTCCTTTCGTAAGAAACCACGTTAATAACGGAATCGTTCTTTCTATCTTCTGTGGAGCTGCAACATGCATCTGCTGGATCCCTATCTTAGGCTGGATCGTTGAAGGCGTTGTTGGTGTTGCTTGCTGCGTATTCGCTATCATGGGCATCGTAGCTGCAGCTAAGACTCAGTACTTCACAATTCCTCTCATCGGCAAGATCAAGATCCTTAAGTAATCCTTAGATCACATGAGATAACAAGACCCGCATCTGATGGTGCGGGTCTTTTATTTGCAGTCAGTCCATAAAACAGATATAATAACCGCCGTAAGTATCGAGGTGTAGCGCAGTTGGTAGCGTACGTGCTTTGGGAGCATGGGGTCGCAAGTTCGAGTCTTGTCACCTCGACCAAGAAAATAAAAAGTCCCGCTAAGGTCCTCCGCGCTTCGCTTGTGCGGAAAAAGCGGGACTTTTTATTTTCTTGGTAACCTGATCAAAAACTTACAGTTCAAAGAAGGCGATCTTCTTGTCTGCCATTTCTTCGACTCTCTCGATATAGGTCAGGGCATCCTTTATGGTCGGGCATCTTTCAACCCTGTGCTTATACAGCTCACCTTCCTGAGCAAAGCATCTCTTGCTCATGCCGCCTGCTCCGAATGACAATACATCCCTGCAGTCGCTCATCATGGCGACGTTATAAAGGCTTCCGGTATCACCCTTTGCAAAACCTGTATTCTCAAGACCGTGGCCTGTATCCTTCTGACGGTACATATAGTAAGGATGGTATCCTGCTTCCATAAGAAGCCTGTAGCTTTCTGCGACGCAGTCATCCAATGTGTCACGTGTCTTGTCCTTGTCCATTACGGTGTCACGGCTCATGGCAGCCCTTCTCTTTTTATAGAGCGTATGAACAGTTATATTAGCGGGAGCAAGTTCGATAAGGCGCTTTGTCGACTTGACGTGCTCTTCGGCTTCTTCATAAGGAAGTCCTGCGATAAGATCCATGTTGATCAGATCAAAGCCCATTTCGCGCGCCTGATCATAAACCCTGACAGTATCTTCTGCGGTGTGCTTTCTTCCAAGTCTTAACAGTGTCTCAGATCTCATGGTCTGAGGATTGATGCATATCCTGGTGATGCCGTGATCTCTCATTGCTTCGAGCTTGCCTGTCGTGATCGTATCAGGCCTTCCGGCTTCGACCGTAACTTCCGCACCGGAAGAGATCTTCAGATTTGAATAGATGCAATCCAGGAGCGACGCGAATTCCTTCTCTTTAAGGACCGTAGGCGTGCCGCCTCCGACATAGAGCGAAGCAATAGGTCTGTTTATACGCTTTGATATGAGCTCTATCTCGCGCTCCAATGCGGCCTCGTAATTAACGAGCCTGTCCATGTGACATGAGATGTCCGAAGATACGAATGAACAGTACTCGCATCTTGAGGGGCAGAAAGGAATGCCTACATAGATGCACAGACTGTCTTCAGGAACCAGAGATAAGATCCTCTGCTCTTCTCTTGATGTCTCAAACGCGAGCCTTGCCTTATCGGGTCTTACGAAATATTTGTCTTCCAGGTTCTTCGGGCTTTCTTCTTCACAAGCAACCAGAGTCGGCCTGATTCCCGTAAGGCATCCCCACGGCAGGTTCTTTCCGGTGATGTCAGACAAAGCCATATAAAGAGATCTCTTGATCTCCCTTCCGGGCTCCAATAACGCCCTTTAAGGATTACTTCAAGCATCTTCGGCACCTGCTATATGCGTAAGATAGAACCTGACATAGACGCTGTCCGGAACTTCATAAGTAGCAACGCCGCTTTCCTCACCATTAGACTTTAAGAAAGCATCGTTAACATTCGAACTCGTTTCTGTAATATCGATGTTGAACTTCTCTTTCAGCGCCTCGACCTCTTCATCTATCTGATTCCAGTAAAGTCTGGATGCACGTTCATCCCTGTAAACAGCCTCCATTTCCGTTGTGTAAACATACTCCGGCATGATCTGTCCTGTTTCCTCCGCAATCTCGGCAGTAACGTAATAGATATTCCAGAATATCCAGAAGTAACCTGCATACCTGAAGTCGGCACGTGTCGATGAACAGCATGCTAATGAAGCAAGGATATTGCAGTCCGTCTCGCTCGCATAACCCTTCGCATGGCAAAGCTCATGGCATATCGTGATCGGAAATTCGTTAATGTCTATATAATCAGTATTGATGTTCGCCTCACCCAAGAAAGGATCGTACATTCCGACGATATATGTGTAGCTCCAGTAATGGCTGAGCGACACGGGCTTGGCACGGACATAGTTCCTGGTGAGCGGGATGTCATACTTTTCGCTGAATTTATCAAGAAGCGAACAGGCATAGACGGCATTATTCTCAAAGCTGTTATCCATATGCGCAACGCCGTTATAGTCCTCACCCAAATGGCTTCTTGCTTCGATCATGCCGGCATAAGCCCATCTGAGACACGCGCAGTAATCTTCGAAAGTAAGGTCTTCTTCCGTATCCAGCTTAAGCTCAGCGATGGCGCTGGTCCTTCTGTAATTGATCCCGTGCATTGCCTGGAAAATGACAGCCAGGATAAGGACGCATATCAGGAAATTCCTTAATGACTTATAGAAAAACCTGAGTGCCCCCTTGGACAACAGTTTCTTAATAAGGATCACCAGCCAGCAGATAAAGCCGATGGCAAGCAGAGGGAATATGCATACTACTATTCCCTCAGTAAGGGAATACTGGAAAAACATGCTGAAGCACTGAAAGGGCAATGATACGTAAGGAAAGATCTTCGTGCAGTAATAATCCGCAAAACTTCTCGGAAGGTAATTATTTATCTCACAAGCACAGACAAACAACGCCGTCAGTACGACTATGAGAATGACCTTTAGAACGATCCACTTCTTTTTCTTGCTCTTGATCTTCATCGGCCTGCTCTGATTAACATAAAGATCACATAAAGCAGCGTGTATACGATCGGCTGATGAACAAGATAGATAATAAGCGAATGTCTACCGATGAATTCTACAGGTCTTGCAACAGCAGTCATGACTTTGCCTTTTCCTGCAAACAATGTCTTCTTATCCTTGTAACATATTCTTCCGATAACGCATCCGATAAGGAATACACCAAGCCATGGGAAGAGCGGCATATAGTCTGCCATTATAGGAACACTCGGCATATCAAAACCGATAGGAATGAATATCAGCGAATCAACCGCATTATCCATATAGTGGATATTGCAGCCTACGATGACGATATACAGTCCCAGAATGCCCATGATCAGATTTATGACCTTGGGATCCACATTCAGCTTCTTTTCGATGAATGTGATCAGGGCATAAAGGAAGATTCCGCAAGTAAGGACTGCGAGCACGTTGAATAATATCAGGCACTCAATACCCGTTACCGTGTAGATAATGAATGTCGCAAGATACATTGCGATCGTAACTACAAGAAGCTTTAAGCCTCTCTTTACGTTATTTCTCGAAAAAGTGCTGCACATGCCGGATACACTGACAAAAGTGACCACGATCGCCGGTTGGATAAAAGTCCAGAACCAGTTCTTATAAAGATATGAACACACATCAATGCCAAATTCATATCTGAGGTCCCATGACGTATGCATGTAGAGCATCGCCAAAATAGCGAGGCCTCTTAAGAAATCGAGTTCCCATGCGCGATCCTTTGCCAGTCTCTTACCGCTCATTTATCTGCCTGTCCTTCCACAAGACAGCTTCCAAGTGCTGTGGCAAAAACTGCATCCTCAGGAACGATCATGTTAACACCGTAAAGTCCTTCGAACGGGATCAGATACTCCTGGCATTCCTTAAGACCGGTTAACTGGCCCGTAAATACGATATCTTTAATATTGCACTGTCTTGAAGCCATAACGGCAACAGTACCGATAGCCTGATAAACAAGATTAAATACACCGGCCATCTTATCTTCTCTGGAAAGATCATCTGCTGCCTTTCCGAAATTAGATGCCGTTACATTCATCGGAAGTCCTGTTACGCCGTCTTTTGTAATATCACCGATAGTAAGATCGCACTTAAGAATATCGCCTTCCGTTGCCATGTCGGAAAGCTTTACCGCATCCCTGGTTCCGGTAAGAGCAAGGCCTAAGCCGACAAGCGTACCGCCGCCGACACCAGAACCGATAATATGTCTAACATTATCTCTTCTTGCCTCAAGGTAAGCCGTACCTGTGCCCATGCTGACTACAACAGCATGATCAAGTCCTGAAAGATAAAGTCCGCCCAGACCCGTTGCCTTGAATTCCTCAACGGTAACTGTCTTAATTCCCAAGATGGGACCTGCGGGGAAAACGGATCCTACGCCAGTTATGTTTATCTGCTCAATGTCATTAATGGAAAGAGAATTATCATTGATCAGCTTTCCTACTGCACCGAAAGCAGATGTGACAGGATCTGCCGCTCTGACAATATCCCTGGCAATTATCCTGCCTTCCCTCATTCCGACGATCTTTGTCGTACTACCGCCTATATCCAATCCGACTTTTATTTTCATGAGAGTTCTCTTCCTTTTATTTTTAGGTAATTCTATCAAATTAACCGCTGTTTATAAACCTTAGTGCTTTTTCATACAAGAATAAAAAAGGCTCTGCAGATAATCTGCAGAGCCCTGATCTTTATGTTTTAGTAATTAACCCCACTTATAAGTGATCTTTGTCCAATACTTAGGTGTGCCTGTCTCAAGATCTGAAGAAATAGCGTTATATGCTTTTTGATTAATTGCTCCGCCATCCTTGCAGAAATCCTGCAGTGTAGCTTCTGTCATAGGCTTTGAATCATTACCTGTCTCAACATAGATCTTTCTGCCTGATGCATCAGCGCCTGCCATGTCACGTCTCTCGTAGAAACGAGGTACCCAGAAACTTCCGTCATATCTGTAAATATATGAAGTTCTGCTGTAGTTATCTCTCATATAGATACGATACTTAACGCACATTGATTTGTTAGAGCCTGTAGCCTTTTCATCGATGGCATAGAACATTATTACTGACCACTTGGAAGGCTTATTGCTTGTACCGATAAAACGGGGGGTAAATACATTAGATGTTCCGCCACCTGAACCGGTCTTTGTTACCTGAAGCAACGGCGGACCGGACTGACCCTTAGGATTTACAACTTCCCAAGTCCATGTCTGTCCCTTGGAACCCGAACCCTGTGTGGTTGCCAGGAATGAGTTCTCGAAACCTTTTGCATACAACATAGCGTAGTCAGCTGAGTCATCGATATTATAGGTGGTAACGAATGAATTGGAGATCGATACACAAAGGCCTCCGATTACACCACCTATCATACAAATGATAGCAAGTGACAAAAGCATTTCGATTAAGGTAAAACCTTTTCTGTTCTTACTTGTCTTCTTCATAATAATTTCCCCGCGTCTTGATTCTGTTATTTATTCTTGAATCAATTTTACGATCCTGACTGGCTAGAACCTGACTGTGAACTTGTAGTAAATGTCTTGTGTGCAGCACCGACCTTACTGATAATGCTGTTTCCGCTCAATCCGCCGAGATCCTGAGTATCAGATACCTCATAAGCGGGAAGAACTACCCACTCATATGTAGGCTTGCCGCCTGTTAAGTGCTCTTCATCGATTCTGACGCCGATCTTGTACTTAGAAGAATCATCTACGCCACGATAATATTCAGGATAATAGTAGATAGCTTTTCTGTTATCTGCCAACTGGTCAGCTGTACCGTATGTAACACCGTCTCTCGGTGCATAAGCTGCAGACTGGAAAGGTAATGTGGCAGGAATCGTATTTGTCAGCTGATACTGTGATTCAACACCTACATATAAAGTCTTAAGCTTCTCGCCTGTACCTGCAGGAGTGAATTCCAATGTCTTTACGCTGCCTGATGCTGCGCCTTCCAATTCCTTCTGTCTGCTGGTAGTACCACGGTCAGGTAATGTATTCCACTGAGCTACCTTGGCCATGCATGCTGTATAGTTATTTGCACCGGACTTACTGTAAACAGAGGTCTGATATGAATAACCCATCGTAGCGATAAATCCATTTACGAGCATTGTTGAAACTACAACAAGTATAAATGTGGCAAGGAGGGTCTCAACAAGGGTAAAGCCCTTCTTATTACTCTTTTTAATGACACGTCTCATACTATATCACCTCTGGTAAATTAATTTCCAAAAGAAAACATGCTCAACGAGGATTCACCACTGTTGATAGATGCGTTGAGGGATTCAGAAGAATCTTTAACGGCTGAATCAGCCCTGTTGGCAGTTCTGATCAATCCGGCAACTCCAACACCTACGACACCCGCAAGTATTACAATGATTGCAACAACGATTAATACTTCAAGAAGGGAAAAACCGCCCTTGGATCTTTGTGTCTTATGTATTCTGCGCATAAACCCCTCCAAAATAAGGTTTAATCTAATACTTCCTTATCTGTATTATACTGACTTATTGGCAAATTTCAACTCTAAAGTTAATAATTTGTTAAAATATTTCATAATTCATTAACAAATGATAAAAATAGCGGAGAGCTAAGCTCTCCGCTACTATTATTGCTTAATCAATCAGCAATTTGCTCTTCTAAATATTAGAGAACGTTGTCGATTTCCTTGTTAACGATCTCTACAGAGCTGTTGTGCTCCTTAACTGAGCTTGCTGCTGCCTTAGCCTTCTTGAGGTAAGCACCGATACCAAGAACGAGAACTGCTGCAAGGATAACGATGATAGCAATAACGAGTACCATTTCTACGAGGGTGAAACCCTTCTTTGACTTCTGAATCTTCTTCATTTTAGATTCCTCCTGTAAGTTTTTGAGTTTGTAGCCTGATTATACAAGCTAATATGAACAATTGCAACACTTTTTTCAAAATTTTTCAATTTTTTGTCACAATTAGTCCTTTTGTGTCTTAAGCTGTCTTCTTCTCTTCAGTATTTTCAGCCGGCTTTGCACCGAAGTTAATAAGTCTCTTGATGTTCTCGCCTGACTTAGCATACTTCTGATTGAAGAGATAGTTAGCCCAGTAAGATGCGAACGGCTTATCCTGTGTAGGATCTGCGTTGAGGTTCTCAACACCGTACCAGCAGCTATTCTCGTAATCACAAACATAAGGGAATCCGATGAAGCCGCCGTCTGTATCGATCTCACCCTCCTTGTGGCCTGACCAGCTTGTGTAAGGTGCTGTGCTGTCATCAACAGAAAGTCTCTTTCTGAGGTTTGTACCATAGAAGCTGATCTGAGCTGTAAGTTCCATATAACCGTTAACGCTTCCTGCAGTTACGCTGTTTACCTTGATGCAGTCAGGATTCTCTGCGTTGATCTTCTTAACTGCTGTGATGAATTCGTTGTAACCCTTTCTCTGATCAAAAGGATCCTTACCGAACTGATCATTCATTTCGACAGCTGTTTTAACAACATCATTTTCGTCACTGGGTACGAAGTCAGGATTACGGTTGTACTGAGTAGGTGTAAATCCGTCAGTAGTAACGTACTTTACTGTTACCTGGAGACAAACAAGACCGTCCTGGGCAGCAGTTCCGTCAGGATATGCAACTGAAGGCATACCGATATCTGTTGCTGTCATCTCTGTCAAATAAGGACAACCACATTCTTCGAATGTCTTAAGAACATACTGCTGAATAGTTTCAGTCTCGATCTTGTCGATGAAGGAGAGCTCGAGCTTCTCGCACTCTTCCTTGAGGAGCTTGATCTCTGCTTCCATGCTTGCGTTGTTCTGCTTGATCTGATCGAGATATGCTCTCTTCTGTTCCAAAGCTGCCAACTGCTGCTTATATTCTTCATATTTGTTGTTGAGTGTTCTGACACCGAAGAAGTAACCAAGAACAACGATAATCAACAACGTGATTACATACATAAAGCCTTTTTCTCTAGCTGTAAGATTATTCATGCTGTTTCCTCCTTCCCATTAGCCCTGTGCAGGTGCCGCGTCTGTAGCAACAGGTGCATAGAACAATTTGATGTCAACATTCTTGCGCGCTACATCTGTGTACTTATCGTTTGCCATGATCTCATTGAAGCTGCCCTCTTCTACAAGAACGTCATCAACGAATACCTTTGTGAGCTGATAATTTACACCGGCATAGGTGTAATTCTTAATGGGAGTGATCTCGTAAGAATTACCGGCCTTTTCAGTCGTTGTCTGGATACCGCCCAATGTCTTTGAAGAACCCTCGATGTCCTCATAACGTGTAACGGAAATATGAACGTTAGTAACCAGAACACCGGAAACAGAGAATGCATAATAGTTATTAATAACATCAATATACTTCTTTCCTGTCTGGGCATCGGTTATCTCGCCCTTGGATTCCTGAGATACACGTGATACTTCAACAGTAGGTCTTGAAGTGAACACATTCTTCTGATTCAACAGATATACCAGCTCAACAGGGCTGTAGTAAGTGAATGTGTATCCTGTGAATTCCAACTGTGTCTCAGTAAGCGTATATGTATCGATGTAGGAATCGCTCGGAATGCACTTTGCAAGAACTTCAGGAAGTTCTGTAGGTGCAGGATCGATCTGGTCTACAGTCTTACGCATCTGTGTGAGAGCGTAGTTGTAGTTTGTCATTTCGTTGAGCTTTTCCTTCAGGAGAGCGTACTCCTGCTCGAGGTTTGCATACTCAGGGCTTGCAAGAACATTCTCCAAAGCCTTGATCTCATTCTTAATAAGAGTATTTCTAATAAAGAATGCAACGATGAATGCAAGTACTACGAAAACTACCAGGACACCAGCAGCAACTGCATATCCTAACATTCTCGCAGCCTTAGCAGCATTAGCCGTAAACTCGGCAAAGAAGTTCATATCCTTCTTTGCCAATAACTTTTTGCTAACTACATTACCTTTAGCCATAAAGTGTACCCCTCCTTAATCGTGACGAATCAAAGCGCCACAACAATTGATGAACTGACCGAGTACAAAATCCTTAGGACCGTTTACAGTGCTAAGAGCCTTGAGGATCTCGACCTGCGTTCCAAGCTGACGCGCAAGTTCTTTGTCAATCTTTTTATAACCGGCACCTGAACCATAGAGGAAGCAAGTGCTGATAGCATCGATATGATACTTAGCGATGGAGAACTGAGCTGTACGGGAAACTGCATCAACAAGGCTCTTGAAGTATGCGTTAACAGCACTCTGAAGAGCCGGTGTCTCTGCAACAGTCTCGTTCCAAACGTCAATATCCTCGATCGGTACGCTGGACTCTGCTTCCGATGTCGTGATATTAAGTCTTCTAGCCAATGAAGACTGCTGGCTGCCACTCTGGAGCTTCTTTACGGAATCAGCAACCTGTCTGATATTTGCGTGACCGAACTGAAGTCTTCTTGAAAGAACCGGGAAGCCCTTATCAAGAACCGTAACGGTCGTTGTCTTGCTTGAGAGCTCGATCAAGAGGATCGTTGACTGCTTGATGTTTACGTTGCCGTTAACGATACCCTGTGAGAAGAGCTTTCTTACTGCGTTAGGGTTAACGTCAAGAGCTACGGGGTTGAGATCCATGTTCTTAAGGAACTCACGGTAATCCTTGATTACGTCTGTAGGGATAGCTGTAGCTCTAACCTGGAGCTTATCAGCATTTGTCTCTGCATCCTTTGTTGTTCCGTAAACGAGATAATCGATTGACATATCTCTGTTGGAACCCTGACCGAGAATCTCGTACTTAACCATATCCTTGAGCTGCTCTTCCTTAACGATAGGAAGTTCAAGGTCTCTGCTGTGAACGAAAGCGCCTTCCGTTGTAAGAATGCAGCTCTTCATTCTGATATCGAGTCTTGCGAGAGCGTGCTTAAGTGCCATTACGATACCGAAAGAATCCGCAACAGCACCATCGTTGATAGCGTCGCCTTCCAACGGTACTATGCCCATCTTTTCGATTGTAATATTGCCTGTCTTGGAATTGTAATTCCCGACAGCTACTTTAAGATCCGAGCTGGAGCAATCGATTACCAGTTCATTTGATCCTCTACCTAATGAAAAATCCATTTATTTTCTCCTTTCAAACCTTGCGGGAATTAGATAATCCACTGAGCCATTGTGAAGATAGGCATTGCGATACCGCCTACAACGACACCGACGATGATAGCCATGATAATGATCATAACAGGCTCTAACGCAGATACCATCTTAGCTGTAGCTGCATCAGCCTCATCTTCGAAGTAGTCAGCTGCCTTCTGCAGGATCGTATCCAATGTACCGGATTCCTCACCGATCGAAACCATCGCATAGATCATAGGCGGGAATTCTGTAATGTCTCTGATAGATCTTGAAAGTGAAGTACCCTTTCTGATCTCGATACGTGCTGCAGCGAGCTTCTTCTGAAGGATTACATTATCCAAAGACTTCTCGGTAATCTCAACAGCCTGAAGTACAGAGATACCTGACTTAAGGAGAGTGGATACCGTTCTGGTAAATCTTGCAGAAGCATTCATTCTAGTAGCTTTACCGACGACAGGCATCTTAAGCATGATCTTGGACCATGTCTCGGAACCCTTCTCGGAATTCTTCCAAAGCGTGAAGCCGTAGATTGCAAGACCAATTACAGCGATATAAATGTACCAGAAGTGTGTAATTGATGATGAAATGTTGAGCAATCCTTTTGTCAATGCCGGCAATTCACCGCCCAAGTCCTTAATAACGTCACCGATCTTAGGGACAAGGAATGTAAGCAAACCGATACTGACTGCTGCTGTAAGACCTGCAAGGATCTTAGGATATACCATCGCAGAAGAGATCTTGTTCTTGAGCTTTGCATCCTTTGCAAAGTGCTCAGCAAGTCTTTCCATAACCTCGTCGAGTCGGCCGGATTCTTCTCCTGCTGCGATCATACTGATCATGATGTTCGGAATGACGCCCCTCTGTTCCTTAAAAGCTTCAGATAAAGAACGGCCACTCTGAACCGATTCGTAGATCTCACCGATACACTTCTTAGCCTTCTTGGATTCAAGCTGCTGATAAAGCATATCGAGTGATCTTACAACGGTGATACCTGCAGACAAAAGTGAAGCGAGCTGTCTGGAAATGATAACGAGATCCTGAGTCTTAAGCTTAGGGCTTCCGATCTCCATGTTAAGGATGCCTTTACCCTTGTCCAAGGACAGGCTGGCAATGTACTTGCCGTCGGACTTAAGCTTTCTTGACGCTTCACCGATAGAAGTAGCTTCGACTATGCCTTCAGACATTTTACCGTTTGAATCGATAACTTGATATCTGAAATTAGCCATCTAATATTTCCCTCCTCTTATCAGATTTCTTTTTAGCGCCTGTATCAGGCAAATTCCAGATCACCGAACAACGGGCTGTTCGTCTGACCTGCGTTATTGATGAAACGCTTAAGATCTTCAGGAACTCTGCATCTCTGAAGTGCAGTGTCTCTTGTGATCATGTTGCGCTTAACAAGCTCTGCAAGATAGAAATCAAGAGGGCACATACCCTGCTGAAGGCTCGTAGCGATCGTAGAGTCGATCTGGTATGTCTTACCTTCACGGATATTGTTCTTGATAGCATCGTTGGAGATCATGATCTCGAAAGCAGCGCATCTGCCTCCGCCGATTCTCTGTACGAGTGTCTGACAGATAACGGCAACAAGACAAGTAGCGAGCTGAACTCTGATCTGATCCTGCTGATGCGGGGGATAAACGTCGATGATACGGTTAACTGTATCAGCAGCGGAGGACGTATGGAGTGTTGAAAGAACCAGGTGTCCTGTTTCGGCTGCGGTAATAGCAGTAGAGATTGTATCAAGGTCACGCATTTCTCCGACGAGGATGATATCCGGGTCCTCACGGAGAGCAGCTCTGAGTGCGTTGGCGAATGAGAGTGTATCCTCGTGGATTTCTCTCTGGTTGATCATAGCTTCTCCGTGCATATGGAGATACTCGATAGGTTCCTCAAGAGTGAGGATATGGCACTTCTTGCTCATGTTTACGTGTCCGATCATGGCAGCAAGAGTTGTTGACTTACCTGAACCCGTAGGGCCTGTAACGAGGATAAGTCCTCTCGGTTTCATAACGAGATCCTTAAATACATTAGGGAGACCCAACTGCTCACATGTAGGAATTTCATTTGTAATTGTTCTGGCAGCAAGTGCATAAGTACCACGCTGCTTAAATACGTTACATCTGAAACGGCTGAAGTTCTCAACAATGTAAGAGAAGTCGATCTCACCTCTCTCGTTCAGATACTGCTGTCTTGACTTGTCGATCATGGACTTGCAAAGATACTCGGTATCTGCAGCTGTCAGCGGCTGATTGCCCAACGGCATCAACATACCGTCAACACGAATCATTGGCGGCAATCCAACTGTAATATGGGTATCGGATGCCCCCATTCTTACCGATTCAGCCAAAATCGATTCGATCGATAAACTAAATCCTTCCACGTTTAAAAACCTCCTTATCAGTCAATCGTGTAAGCTACTCTGTTAAGCTCGCTGACCGTCGTAATGCCTTCAAGTACGAGGTCTCTTGCGGAATCCTGAAGCATCTGTGTGCCTTCAGTGACAGCGAGTGCGCGCATTTCATCCTCGCTTGCTCTCTTCTCGAGCAAAGCCTTCATCTTCATGGTTATGATTACGATCTCATGAATAGCGATACGTCCCTTATAACCCTTCTCGTTACACTCTGTGCAACCCTTACCACGATAGAGCTTCTGGCCTTCGTCGAGTCTCAGATACTGCTTATCGCTGAGATCAGGATCATAAGATTCTCTGCAGTTGGTGCAGATACGGCGAACGAGACGCTGGGATACAACGCCGACCAATGCGGAGGATACCATGTAAGGCTCCAGACCCATGTCGACGAGACGGTTGATGGAAGATACAGCGTCGTTCGTGTGGATTGTACTGAATACGAGGTGTCCGGTGATAGCAGCTCTCATTGCGATCTCAGCAGTCTCACCGTCACGGATCTCACCGACGAGGATAATATCAGGGTCCTGACGCAAGATGGATCTGAGACCACTCGCGAATGTCATTCCGGCCTTAACATTAACCTGGCACTGGTTGAGTCCCGGGATCCTGATTTCTACAGGGTCCTCAACTGTAATGATATTAACTTCATCAGTATTTTTCTCTGAAAGAAGTGTATAAAGCGTTGTTGTCTTACCTGAACCCGTAGGACCTGAGATAAGGACGATTCCCTGAGGGACCTTGATCATCTTATCGATCATCTCATTGTTACGGTCGCTGATACCCAGATATTTTCTGTTCAGGTTAGCGTCGTTCTTGGCAAGGATACGGATAACGGTCTTCTCACCTGTAACGCAGGGAAGGATGGATACACGCATGTCCACGTCCTCTCCGTTGATTACTGTCGTGATACGGCCGTCCTGAGGAATACGCTTCTCGGCGATGTTCATACCGCCAAGGATCTTGATTCTTGTTGTGATGGCGTCCTTAGCGGAAATAGGGTTGCTCATTACTTCCTGCATGACACCGTCGATTCTGATACGAACTCTTACTCGGTCTTCGAGAGGTTCGATATGGATATCTGATGAGCCTGAACGGATAGCGTAGTCGATCATTGAGTTAACGAGCTTAACTACAGGAGCACTGTTAACTGCTTCCGAGAGTTCGCTGTCGTCATCAAGTGTATCGCTTGCAAGGCTCGTTCCGAGCTCTTCAGCAGCCTTGTTGGCATTCTCTCTTCCATAGTGGACTTTGATAGCATCGATTATGGAAGTATGGGTAGCGAGCATCAGTGAGATCTGATATCCGGTCTGGAACTGAAGCTCATCTTCAATAGTAATGTTCATCGGGTCATCGATAGCAACAACCAGGTTATCGCCATCAAAGCCGATCGGGAAAACTACATTGTCTTCGCAGAATTTCTGTGTTAATAAAGCCGTCGCTTTAGGATCTACATCAATACCCGACAAATCAATGATCGGATAATTGTACTGGCTGGAGACCGCTCTCAAAATGTCGAATTCCGACATGAGACCGCTCTCTACGATAACTTCACCAAGACGTTTTCCGGTTTCTTTTTGAACGCTTAGTACTTCTGCAAGTTCGGTGGCATTTAGGAAGCCGCTCTCGACCAGAATATCACCTAATCTCTTCATCGAACCCTCCCGATCAGTCTAAAAAATTTACACTCAAGTAATGCACACAAAACAGACAGGCGCACTTCGCCCAAGCATAGATGTTAGAACTATACAACAGAATCGAGTAAATAACAAGTTTAAAAGACAAATTGCACAAAAAAGATATTTGACAATCTTGTGTCGGAGGCATTACAGGCTTCTCTTCGATAATTGGTGTTTTGTATCTCCGCGAAAAGATTGTATAATTATTGATTATATTAATAAGTATACATCTGGAGGAATGTTAATGTCAGGTCATTCTAAGTGGAGCAACATCAGAAGAAAAAAAGAGGCATCCGATGCAGCTAAGGGAGCTGTATTTACCAAATTTGCCAAAGAAATCGCAGTAGCTGTTAAAGCCGGAGGTCCTGACCCGGCGGGAAATTCCAGACTTAAAGTAGTCGTAGCTAAAGCAAAGGCTGCCAACATGCCTAATGACAATATCAACCGTGCCATCAAGAAGGCTGCTGAAGCCGGTGAAGGCGATGATTATGAAGAGATCACATACGAAGGTTATGGTCCTGCAGGAGTTGCCATCATGGTAAAGACCCTGACCAATAACCGCAACCGTACAGCTGCCGATCTCAGACATATCTTCGATAAGAACGGCGGTAACCTGGGCGTTGACGGTTCCGTTTCCTTCCTTTTCAACGAAAAGGGAACGATCCTTATCTCAAAGGAAGATTACGAGGACGAGGATCAGGTAATGGCAGACGCTCTCGATTGCGGCGCTTCCGATTTTGATTCCGACGACGAATTCTACATCATCTCAACTGCAACATCAGACTACTATGATGTCCGTGATGCACTTGAAGCTAAGAACTACACCATCGCAGATTCAACACTCGGCCCGGTTGCTATGACCACTGCTGAGGTAACAGATCCAGATGCGGTCGCTCAGCTTGAGAAGATGCTCGATATGATGGATGAGAACGAGGATATCCAGGAAGTCTTCCATAACTGGAACGGTTAAAGGACTTTAGATTTGGACAACCATGACGAGTTAAAACAAGAGCAGAATCAGACACAAAGCGCTCCGGTGGCGCGCAAGACTTTGTTGTCTGAATTCAAGGGAACTCTTAAAAGATTCGACAGGTCCAATCCTTCAAATCAGAATGTCTATTCTGAATACCCTTCCCAAAGCTTTGAACGTAACCTTGAGCTGATACTGTCCAGTGAACAGTTGACGCGCGAGGTTCTTTCCAATATTGCGATAATCGCCTTTGTCGGACCATCCGGTACAGGTAAGAGTACCCGTGCTATCAAAGTAGCCAGAGATAACAATATCTACTACATAATCGATGACGGCCTCCTTATCAACGGAAGCCGTATCGTTGCGGGCACTTCCGCAAAAAAGGCTCCAACAAAGATGGAATCTGTAAGGCAGGCCATCTTTGTCGATCCTACAAGATCCGAAGTGATGCGCCGTGCCCTGATCGAATCAATGCCCAGAGCCCTGATGATCCTGGGCACTTCAGATTCGATGCTCAGCAAGATCTGTGAGAACCTCTGGCTCAACCAGCCTTCAATGCTCATCAGGATCGAGGACGTATCGACTGAAGAAGAAAGGCGTTTGGCCCGTACCACCAGAGTTACCGAAGGTATGCATACGATCCCTGTTCCGAGCATGGAGATCAAGCATGAGTTCTCAGGTTACTTCTCGGATCCTTTCAGTAAGTTAAGACAGAGATTTGACCGTGAGCGAGGTGTAACCCCGCTTGCGCCTGACTCTGACAGAACAGTCGTAAGACCTACCTTCTCTTCACTCGGTTCATATTCTATTTCCGACGAGGCTATTCTCGACCTGATCAAGATAGTCCTTAAGGATGTGCCGGGATTTGCTGAAGTCACATCATTTAAGACAGAGAAGCAGACTTTCGGCGTTATGATCAGCCTTGATCTGGCTCTTTATTACGGTTACGACGCACAGAAAGTTTTGGAGACAGCCCAGCAGAAGGTTGGCAACGCTGTCGAAGAATTCACTTCAATAACAATGAATGGCGTAAATGTCAGAGCTAACCGCCTGATGCATTTACCTAAGCCATAAATCGGAGGATAAGATGGAAAAGATCTACATGATCCCTGTAAATGATGCATACAGCGAACACTCGGGCTGCCCGATATGCAGACTTCGCGACAAAGCAGAGAATAATTATCTTGAGTATTATCTCGGACCTTCTTTGATGGAACCTGATACACGCAAGATAACCAACAAGACAGGTTTCTGCCCTGTACACATGGGTAAGCTCAACAAAGCAGTAACCAACAGACTCGGCTTGGGTCTTGTTATGCATACTCATCTGAAGGACTTCGATGAGGATCTTAATCCCAAGCTAAAGGCAGCGATCCCTGCCAAGGCCGGCCTTATCAAAGGCAGAAGTTCTGAATATAAGCAGAAACTGAACAGCGTGGCTGACCTTATCGAGAAGAGGATCAACCTCTGCCCTATCTGCGACAATCTTAACGATGCGATGGGACACTATGTTGAAGTCATCTGCTGGATGTTCTCCCACGATAAGGACTTTAAGGAAAAGTTCTTAAATGCCGAATTCCATTGCCTTCCTCACACAGTCTTACTTTTAAGACAGGCAGCCAAGCTCTCACAGAATGAAGCTTCAGATTTTGTTGAAGCGCTCTATGTGAATAACAAAGAGACTTTTGATGCCCTGATTTCTGATGTCGAATATTTCACATTGAAGTTTGACTACAGAAATACGGATAAGCCGTGGGGAACAAGCAAGAATTCGATCCAGCGTTCAATGAGATTCTTATCTTCCGACGGGAGGGATTTTGATGAACAACAATCCAAGAAATGATCTTGAATTTTCAGACAGCACACTTCTTGATGTAATGCCTGAGAAGGTTGATGAAGATATTGCCACGAAATATGTACTCATCAAGCATGACTACTATTCAACCGATTCCGATCACGGCCGTGAGATCCTTGCCGGGTTTATAACAAACCTTGCAGATTCATCCTACAATTCTGTTGTTGTTTATCTGATCGATAAGGGCGTTAAGCTTCTTGATGAGGAAAACCCGCTTTTTGATAAGATGCTCCGTCTTATTGAGAAATCTGAGACATTAATAGTAACTGAGGAAAGTATTGATCTTTATAATGTCAGTTTCTCGAAAACACAGAAGATCTCCGTTGAATCCATAATGTCAGTCACAGAAGATATTACATATTTGGATAATCTATTAACACTGGAGTGAACTGATAAAACTGAAAAACTAATAAATAACTAAGGGGTTGCCTCGATTGAGACAACCCCTTTTATTTTATTTGTTTTTATCAGCCTGCTATGAATCTTAGTAGTAGTAGATGATATCAGCTACAGAATACTTTGACTTAGCGATTCTCTGCTTAGGCTTCGATACCTCAGAGATAGGCTGCGGGCAGTAAGGCATACAGAAGTCGCCGGATGACTGGTCAGTAAGTGTAGAGAAACCATTATTGTTATCGAAAGTATGGAAACCCTGGCACTCGATTCTGCCGTAGATGTTTTGACGTGTCTTTGTATTAGCAGGACCGCCGCCGCCGGTACCTGTGATAGGACCGAAGTTGGAGTTACCGTACAAACCAACATATGCTTCGATCGTTACATTCGGGCCGAGGGCCATTGCATTGCTTCCGACACCGTAGATGAAGAAGCAAGGTCTTGCAATACTGTCGTAGTACTTAGAATAATCGATTACTGTAGAACCCTTCTTGTAATCATTGCTCCAGTAACTTCCGGTAAGAGCATGCTTACTTTCAGATTCCCAGTTGTGGCTCTTAATGTAGCTGATCAAAGAGCTGGAACTACTGCAGTTAGGTCTGCCGGGTACTGAGATGAAACCACAAGAGCAAAGGATATTCTTACCGCCGTCTGCATCAAGCTTATCGTTGTTATGACCAAGCTGGATCTTTGCACCGCTCTCAAAGACAATAATTACAGGCTTTGTCTCATCGGGGTTGAAGATAGCGAAGATGACTCCTCTTAAGTAGAACTTCGTATTCTTTTTGAAGTAGAAACGATATTCATCACCCTTGGATCCGTCAATGGTAAGAACGATAGGATTATATCTGTATGACTCGCCACCAGCTGATACAGATGTAGCATTTTCATTTGAACCGGTAACATAATAGTATCCAGGCTCAAGATATGTAGAAGTATTTATAGTATCAATCTTAAGAACCTTGTCCTTTTTACCATCAGTACCGATCTTATAAGCAGGATACTCTTTTGTAAGAGGGTGAACGATATACTTCTTTCCGTTAGGAATAGGCTGACCATGTGTAAATTTCGTTCCTGTGTTAGGTTCATATGTGTCATAAGCGAGAGTTACTGTACCATCACTTGTAAGAACGTCACCGTCAGGGCAGAGCTTGCAGAAAACAGAATCTGCTGTCGGGAACGGATTGTTTGTCGAACTGTAATCCCAGCTCTGATATCTCTTAACGTTCTTAGCAATAGAATCCGGCACATTGCTGTATGCGGCATTACTTACATCATAAGTAACATTGGAATGACCTTTCTGACCGGTTACTGTCTGAACCTTAGAGCCGCCGGAAGTAATGCAGTTACCCTGTGCATCAACAAAGTAGCAGTTTCTTCCGTTCTTCTTTACTACGTCTCTGATCTTTCCGTTCTGGTCATTGGTGTCATTCTGAACAGATCTTCCTGAGAAGACAAAGTTTGTGCCCTTGATTCCATCACCCCAAAGGTCGATGTTACCGGCAGAATTAAGTCCCATACCCGGAGTATTACCGCTACCGATGAAGTAGATGTCACCCTTAATTGTCATTGAAGATCTGCCGACCATCTTAGCGCCGTTGAGGAAGATAACTCTGTTGTGATATGTATCACCACCGCCTAAAGCGATGCTGGATGCGTCGTTACCGAAGACTACATCAGAGAAGAACTGTGAGTCAGATGTCTGAGCATAAACGCCGCCTCTCATAACGATGTTGTTGTCAGTAGGTCTGCCGATAGCGGGATTCCACATACCGACACCTGATGTAAACTTCAACTCGGCAATTCCTACGCCGCCGGCAACTTCGATCTGGTTCTTGAACTGTGAACCGAAGACAGGATCAGAAGATTCAGACTTAAGAACAACCTGAACATTCTCTGTTGTGTCGCCGATAGTTGTTGAGAAATCGCAGTAAACGAAATCACCATCAGTAGGATCGGGATAAATATCAAGGTAGGTGCAGTTATTTTCAGCTGTAGACATACCAGGAACGTTATCTACAACCATCTTAACCTTCTGCTTTCCGGCACCGTGAGTCTTGCCCATGATAGCTTCGAGGTCATTATCGGTAATTTCCTGCATCTTAAGAGCTTCCAGGAAAACTTCGGAAGCAGCAGTAACCGTAAGACGAGCCTGGCTCTGATATGCTGTGGAATACAGACGGCGTCTTGTTGCCTGTGTGAGCATCATAGCAGATGCAATGAAGATCATTGCGAGTGCCAGAATGAGAACAACAATAACAAGAATTGCGCCCTTCTTGCTCTTCTTTGACTTAACTAATCTTTTAATCATAAGAAGCACCTTCCTTCTTTATGGTCTTAAGTTACTTATTTTACTGCGTTTGGCGGGAATACCCCGCACAATTCACCTAATTATCTGAGCCTATTTTATGACATCTCCGTTCAAATTTCAACAGAAAATTCGAATTTTGCTAACTATTTTTACATAGTTTGTTAACATTTTGTTTACAAACTATGGTTCGTTCACATCTTCCTCAATTTTCTCAACGGGTTTGCCCTTCTCACCGTATTTATCGAATTCTTCTTTTTTAGAAGCTACGAGCCAGTAATCATTCTGTGTGGCAAAACGCATAACGGATGCCGCATAGTAATTGCCCGCCCTGTTCTTCTTTACCCTTGTCCTGGAGAAGAGCTCGCCATGTTCCCTGCACTCGAGCAAGGCATACTGTGACTTGCGGATCCTGAAGCTGGGGATCTTCACCGAGAGTTTTGAGCTGCACAGCGGGCAGTTAGTCATGAAGTTCTTTGAAGTGGCGAAAGCGCTTATGCTGTCGAGACACTCGGGACCGACAAAGCTGAAGTCCGAAGGAATATCCGGGTCGATCGAAGAGCTCGAAATGGCCGATATGACTTCAGACGGCTTGTTATGCTTGAAAATCTCCTCAAAGACCGCGCCCGTGTAGTGTGCATCGGCTGTAGCGCTGTGGAAATATTCGTTTTTATCTATATTATAAAAATCCACCGCAGCCTCTACACTTCTCTGCGTACCCTGAAGGCCTGCAAAAAGTGAGAATATCGGCTGAAGATCGAGGAAGAACATACCAAGCTTTGAATCCATCTCAAAGAACTCAAGGTTCATCTTGAGCATGGAAGGATCAGAACTGCCCCAGCCGACCAGAATGGCGTCTCCGCAGAACTTACGGAATCTCGTATATACGTCTTTGAACGGCTCTCCGTTCAAAAGATCAGCATTTTTCTTATGGGTTACTTTCTTTACGTGGTAATGGAGCTTCGTATATTTGACCGGGACGATGTCGGCAGAGAAAGCATCCTTATACAATAACTCGCCGTTATCATATACATACTTCAATGCGCCGATCTCTATGATCTCGCCGGTCAGCCTGCTGACGTCAAAGGGATATTCCTTCCCCGGCATCGGCTGATTCCATTCCATATCAAATACAACGAATTCTGTGCCGTCTGTGATCTTCTTACTTAACATTCATGTCGTTTCCTTCGCCGGATACTGTCTTCTTTTTATTATACATTTGGGTTACCGGAATTGCGATAAAGCACAGCGCGGCGACAACGCTGATAAGAACACCGGGCACTATGCCGGAGTCCTTGCGCTCAACTGTGACTTCCATACTATCCTCCCCATTACATTCGAATGTGCATGCAAGCCTGCCTAAGAATTCGAATGTTTCGCAGTATTTTCCGCCGATCTTGATTCTCGTATCATCATATGAATAAGGCAGAATGAGTGTGTTCATGCCTGTAAGGTTCCTGCTGTCGATCATAAACCTGGAGGAAGATGCATTTCCGGATAACTGCTTCATGCTGTTAAGGGCTTTTTCGCTGAGCTTGTACAAAGCGATATAGCAGACTTCCTCGCCCTCGGAACTGATCGTGAACTCCAGACCGACCTCGCCTGATTCCACTTCCAAAGCTGTAAGGAACGGACCGGTGAAGCTCTTCTCGCTCCGGCCTGCTGCAGAAGTGATCTTAACAGATGCACCCTCTATGGCCGTGCAGTAGATATAAAGCTTCTCTCCGGCTTCCACATCAAACGGATCGAATGTAAAGACTGTAGTGCCGACATCAAGGCCGTACCTGTCCGCGCCCTTGATGTACATTTCCTCCTCATCACCGGAAGGTGTTATGTAGATCTCTTCTAAAAGGCCTTCGCCGCTGATGTTGTTGGAAATGAAATTGATGCCGTCTACTGCAGAATCTTCGAACTCGAAAATGCTGAGATCGGCATTGACCACCTGATAGTTATCAGCGCCGTTTAAGGCCGGGAGATCAAAATCGCTGTCGAATATGAGGTCCTGTGCCTCGCTGTCACCGTATTCCGGAACAAAATATTTTTCGACGGTGATCTTTGTGATCGTGTTGTTGAACATGATGAATGCCGCGTTGATGCCTACAAATATATAGATGGTTATGACAAGGGCTATCTTGGCTTTGCCGGAGAGCTTGTCTTTTGCAAAAGCATAGACAATTCCGGATTCCACTAAGATCGCAATGAAAGTTGCCACGAGGATCGGAGCTGCGAGAGTGGTTCCTGCCGTTGAATTATTGGCAACCACCAGGAAAGCCAGAGGAACGAGGGCTGTAGCTATAAACTCGCCGCGTGTCAGGGTCTTGATGTTCTTCAAGCCGATTCCGGCGATAAAAAAGATCAGGATGCTGAGGCAGATAAGTTTTGAGGATGTGAGGATAGCAGATGTGCCGAATATGCTCAATGTCTCATTTACAAAAGATGAAGCGCAGGAGATATAGAACACGGCCGCAAGGACACCGGATACGACCTTAAGCCTTACCGGGATCGACTCATTTAACGCAAAAGCAATGACAGCTACCAATGTCAGTGTTCCGACATAGATAACAGGTGCGGAATTCATGACTAAGCTTCCCGAGCGGAGCATGAACATGCCCCTGATAAAGTCATATGCCGTATATGAGACTTTTGCCTTTGAGAAGCTCTCTGAGATATTTACGTTAAATGACATGGCATAGAGGCCCGGAACTGAGAAAACCGCCGTAAGGATGAGGCCCGTAAGGATACTGCCTAAAGCCTTGAGCCAGGATGAGAATGCCATCTTGCAGGTCTTATAAAGTCCGAAGGACATTAATAAGCTGATCAGTAATATAGCAGGAATACCCGTGAGGATTCCGTAGCCGCCTGTCGCACCCAGACAGAAGGATGCGATGCAGACAAGGGAAAATGACTTCCATGTTCTCTTCTTATAGTAGGAATCGACGGCTGACATAACGACAGGCATCATTATCGACATGTTCATGATCTCAGCGATCTGCGCGGTAAAGATCACCTGTGTGGAGAAAGCATACATGACTGCCAGCAGGCAGGACATCATTCTGGAGATCTTTACGTGCTCTGACATGAAGTAATACATGGCAGAAGCGCAAAGACCGAACCTGACAAAATAGCCTGTCATGAGGACTGCTTTGGCAGCTGTCTCAGGTACGAGCAGAGCCAGATAGAAGAACAGATCCAGATGGACAAATGTCAGGAGTCTCCACAGATCAGAACCGGCATTTCCGGCCTTGATCATATTGATATCGTCAATAGCGAGATTGATCCCGTGGACAATACTGTCGCTCATCGGGTCTGTACGCATCGAAAGACCTGCCGGCAGGATCTTGCCGGGCTCGATCTTAAGTCCTGCATAATATGCAAGTACGGCGATCAGAACGGATGACATGAAGCAGAATAAGATGCCCCTTACGTCTTTCAGTTTTCCCTGGGCATTATTCATTGTCCACCTCCGGAGCAGTTCCGTCTTCACTAATAATTTCTGTCTTATTCTCTGATTCAGCAGCGTTATCAGGTGTCTCACCTGCATCATTCATAACTGCCGTCACGGGCACTTCCTCGATAGGCTCTGCTGCCGTTGCTGCAGAAGGTACTTCGGGCATAGTTTCAGCCTGCTCGGGAGCAGTTGCTTCAACCGGTACGGAAGGCTGGGCTGCCGCTTTGGCCTTCTTTTTTCTGCTGATGACAGAGGATATTGCGATGATAGCTGCGATCATAACAACCGATGCGATGCTGATGATAAGACCTGCCTTAAAACCTGCAGGTGTGTATTTGAGTGAAATATCATGGCTTCCGGCCTTAAGCCTGATTCCCATGAGGGCATCCTGGATGGGAACGATCTCTGCCTCCTGGCCGTCAACTACAGCGCTCCATCCCTCAGCATAAGGAATGGAAAGGAATAACAGTCCGTCTTCCTTGACATCGATGTGTCCGGAAAGAGATGTCGTATCGTAATCAGATACAATAAGCTGCTCATCAGAGAACTTTTCGAGCATGCTGTCATATCCGGCTCTGTCGAGCTGGTAGCCGTACAGCGTGATATTTGAGCTCGGTGATTCGGCATACTTTACGTAAACATTGATGGGATTTCCGTCGAATATGCCGCAGGTAATGATCTGGTAGCTTCTGATCTCGAACTTTCTGGTCTGGCCGTTGCACTCGATCGTTACGGAGCCGCCCTTCTTTGAGTTCGCGTAAAGATATATATCAGAACCGATATCGGCATTCTTGATCGTAACGTTAAATGAATACTCATTATTCTGTACGTTGTTCGAAGTAGTAAATGCCATTGCAGTGCTCTCACGGTCTATCGTCATGAGGCCGGATGTCTCGCCTGCGACGAGTGTTACGGGCTTATAAACGTCACTTGCGCCCATGCTCCTGACCCATGCATTAGTCTTGGAGAAGACATCGAGATCATTATCGTAATCGGGTGCATAGTTGATGACGCCGGGATCAGTCATGAAGCCTACGCTCAGAGCATCCTTGTTAGCCCATGAAGATACTACCTTGCCCTTGTATTCCTGTTCGAACAATGCGGGAACGGACTGTGTCTTGTCGATCTCAACGAGATTCCTTACGTTAAGGAGAGTTGCCGTAACACGGGTAAGGCCCGCATTTCGAAGGCCGTTGATATTGTTGTTATGGAAACCGTAGTTTCTCATGTATTTGACAAAGCTCTCTCTTGCCGTGGAAGAGAAGATCGACAGACCCTTAACATCATAAAGGGACTGGAGATCGCAGATATTATTCGGGTAGAGCTCGGATCTCTCGAAGTTCATGTGGCCTTCGGAGCCCTCTGCCTGCACTACATATTCGTTTACTTCCTTATAGTTTCTGCCGTAAGGAGCATAGCTCGTAAAGCCTTCGTGCCTGCAGACGAGACCGATCGATATGAGGGAAGCTGCGAACATCTCTATCATCATTGTTACTGTAAGGAGAGTCTCTAAGAAGAACTCGCTCTTCTTAACATTGATGTTGCTTACGGTGTGAAGTGCCGCACCCTGAATGATGAGGAACAGGAGCGTTACGCCGATCTGAAGGTAGCCCTCATTGCCGGAGCCGAACTTTTCGTAAAGGATAAGAAAAGCAACAGAGCTTAAGACTGCACCGGTGATATATTTCACGCCAAGGCTCCTGATCCTTCTTATGGTCAGGAATCCGACGAATACCAGGAGGAAGCTCATTATAAAAGATTCCCTGTAAGGGATCTGGTTCGGGAAATGGAATCCGTGCCAGATGAAATTGAGCGTACGGTTGGTAAGGCTCAGATACATTATCGCAAGTAGAAGTCCGAAGACGATCTTGTGCTTGAGCTTGATTCCCGTTCTCTTGGGGAGCAGGAAGAACAAAGGCAGCAGGAGCACGATGACAATGCCGCTGTAGACATTTGCCATACCGTCTCTGATATTCGGATTTGCAGCTACCATGAGTCTTCCGAAGAAGTCGAAAAGGTCATTCTGAAGACCGTAATCTACCTTCAGAGTGTCGCCCGTCGCGGAGCAGTTCTTAAGGATCAGGTATGTCGGGACAGTCAGAGCTGCCGAAGCGCCTGCCGCGAGGATGCTCGAAAAGGCGAAGCGGAAGGCTGCGCCTATAAAAGTCTTAAAACAGAGCCTGCCGGGATCTCCCTTGGGCTTCTCGCCGGAGAAGAGGCAGACATAATATGCCGGAGCAAAGAGCACCATGAACAGGCAGAGGAAATAGCCCGCATAGTAGTTGCTCGAGATGGCGATCGCGAGAGCGATTATGTAAAGACCGACCTTGCGGTCCAAAAGGAGTCTCTTTAATCCCAGTGCTATGAGCGGAAGCAGAACGACCGCGTCGCACCACATTATGTTCCAGAAGAATGATATGAACCAGCCGCAAAGAGCATAGGAAGAACTGAATACTACTGTAATGTTGTCTATTCTCTTATTATCGTTGGAAGACAGGAACAGGAGCATGAATATAGATGCCAGACCCGCACGGAAGCAGGTAACGAACTCGATGAATACGGGCATCGTCTTAGCTGTAAAGAACAATGAAAAGATATTAAGCGGGCTTGCCGCATAGTTCGCATAAGCTGCGTAATATTCCTGGCCCAGGCCGTCATTCCAGCTGTAGAAAAGGGATTCGCCTGCCAGGATCTTATTCCTGAATGCTACGAGGAACGGGCAGTACTGGTGGTAAAGATCGACCGTAAGTATGGTTCTCTCGCCGAAAGGATAGCAACCGGTAACTGCAAATGCCGCAAGGACCGTAAGAGTCGGAAACAGAAATGCCAGTAAAAACTGAGGCCAGTACTCTTTTAAAAGACCTAAAGTGCCTCTTTTTTCCTTCAGAATTGGACTAGGTTTTCCCCACATAAATATCCTTAATTTATTATTCTTAGATTACAAACGTGTTAATAATAGCACAAATTGACCGTGTTGTTTCTTCTTTTATGGTAAAGTGTCCTTAGCCTGTATCTTATTTAAAGGGGAAAATATGAAGGGTAAAAACAAAAACAATAACGATAAAAAAGCCCGTAAGCCTGAGGTTAACGAGGCTTCTACATATTCCGAGGTCTTGGATTCTTCCGAGAACAAGCCTACCGACGATTTTATGGACACTCCCGCGGAGTCATCCAGGAAGAGCGTCACTCTGAACGATCTCGCCGAGATCGATCCTGAGCTCCTTACCGGTAAATCGAACGAGATCGCAGTCGCTCCCAAGCGCCTGTCGCTTCCTGACAAGAAAGGAAGCAAACTCAAGGAAGAACCTGAGATACCTGTGATTCCTACTGAGATCAATCTTGATAAGAACGATGCCGCGATCGAGAAGTTTAACATCAGACGCAATGCCGGCATCGTCTTTGTTGTGCTCGGCGTGCTCCTGATAACCGTCATCGCAGCCGTTACTTTCGCTTTGGATACCGGAATGGACACTTCGTTCATCAGCCCTCTGACGGTTCACGGCAGAGATATCTCCAGTGGCGAATTCAGCTTCCTTTATCATTACGAACTCTTAAGCGAAGGTGTCGACCTTTTCGCTGCCGACGCAGAACAGAAGCTCTTATCGCCTTATCTCGATGACGAGAGCTTTGCTACATACAGAGATTACTTCAGATATGTAACTGCCCAGGACTTCCAGAAGATGGAGATCCTCTATGACGATGCCACGGCCCAGGGTTATTCGATCGAGAAAGCCCACTACGACCGTGCGGGCGCTTATATAAACTGGCTTAAGGGTAAGGCAGACGAGCTTGGTGTTCCGCTCGACACCTACATCAAGGGTGTATTCGGAACACAGGTAGATGAGCAGATCATTATCAACACCCTTGCCCGCAAGTACTTCACCGAAGACTACGCTGACGGCGAGAAGCTCATCCAGCTCTCCGCTACGGATGATCAGGCTGAAGAAGCTTACAGCCAGTCCAGAAACATCTACGATCTCGTAAGCTATAAGATGATCCATATGACTTACGACCAGAGAGAACAGGCGTTCATCGACACGGCTAATCTCCATGCCCAGGCTATCCTTGATGCCATGAAGGGCGATCCCGCCAAGTTCGAATCCAGCGCCGAGCCTTACTTCTCAGGCGTTTATAAGAACACTCTTAAGGAAAAGGATTCAACCCTCATTTCCAATTGCCGTTACGAAGACTTCTCACACGACGATATCAGAGACTGGCTCTTCGATGAGGCGAGAAAAGAGGGCGATGGCGTTCTCATTCCCGACGATAACGGATTCCCGATCATCATCGTATTCGTATCCAGAGTCCGTATGTCCGAGAAGCTCCGCAACTGCTACATTATCTCTGCCAATGTCCAGGCAGAGGACATGACACCGGACAAGGCCGCTACACAGGCTCTTTCCCAGGAGATCTACGACTATATTGATGATGCGGACAGCTGCAACGAAGTAGAGAACCGCTTCAACGACTATATCCTTGCCGGACAGTTGTCGGTACTTCACGACAACCAGATCTTCAAGAACAAGCTCAATCCTGCTCTTGCAGCCTGGATCTTTGCCGATGAAAGACAGTTTGGCGATAAGACCCTGATCGAAGTTGACGGCACTTTCTATGTGCTCTACTTCATCTCAGAATCACCTAATCCGGAATGGTATGACATGGTAAACAGCTTCCTTCGAATGAACAACCTTCAGCAGTTCATCCAGTCGAAAGCGGAAGAATACACTTATACGTTTAACAGTGACGGATTAAATCAGATTAAGGACGTACCGTAATCAGGAAACAGCAGCTCAGCCAATGTTGCTCATGCCGAACTGCTGGACAAGTACTACTATGATCGCGAAAACAAAAGACAGGAGCATAGCTCCGATGAGTATCCAAGCGAGTAACTTGGTTCCGAAATTCTTGCCTTCTCCGCGCATATAATTACTTCCTTAAATAATATTACGATTGCTTAGTAGTCTGCACTGTCGCCGATCTCCATCGTCAGGGTGACTTCTTTGCCGTCACGCTCGACAATGACCTCGACCGTATCGCCTACTTTATGTGAATCGCGCACTCTTATAATATCACCGGTCTCTTTTATTTCAACACCGTCGAAAAAGAGCACCTTGTCACCAAGTTCAAATCCGGCCTTGTCAGCAGGGCCGTTTTTTACGATCTCAGCTACAAATACTCCGCCATTGGCACCGAAATAAGAATCGTCAGCAACATACTTCAGAGATACTCCGAGATACGGACGGTCAACGACTTTTCCGTAATTGATGATGCTCTCGATGATCTTCTTAACTGAATTGACCGGGATAGCAAAGCCGAGGCTCTCAGATGTGGAGGTTACGATCTTGGCATTGGTAATGCCGATAACCTCTCCGAAGGAATTGATGAGCGGTCCGCCGCTGTTGCCCGGGTTGATGGCAGCATCCGTCTGGATGATGTTAACAAAATAGCCGTTGCGGTTGATCTCTCTTGAAGGAGCGGAAATAACGCCTACCGTAACCGAATCGTCGAACTTGCCCATTGCATTGCCGATGACTATTGCAAGCTCGCCGGCCTGAAGCGTATCAGAATCGCCGATGGTTACGCAGGGAAGCTTTCTGTCCGTGTTTACCTTAAGCACTGCGATGTCTGTCTGGGCATCGCTTCCGACGATCTCTGCCCTTACCGGGTTCTCCTCACCGGGAAGGACCACAGTAACATAATATGTGCTTACAGACTGGTCTGCTATAACAACGACGTGCTGGTTCGTGACTATATATCCGTCCTCAGTGATAATGAAGCCGGTGCCTGAACCGATCTTGGACTCTTTGCCGTCATCAACGCCGATAACGCTTATGGGCAATGTCGCAGGACTTACCTTCTTTACGATATCGACGGTAGTCATTCTCTGCTTGTTGACTGAAGATGCCTCTTCTATTGAGAACCACGGCTCCGGCAATTCGGAAGGCTCGCTGCTCTTTGATTCCTCAATGGAGCCGATGCCATTGTCCGGATCGGTATTTTTATTTGTCTTGAATATCCTCGTATAGGACATTATCCCTTCAAGGCCTGTATTAAGTCTGAATATGTAGATCGTCTGGAATCCTGAGAACAGTACGCATGCCAAAAGGATCACCGACATGATGACCAGTGTGTGACGGTAGGTCTTCTCCTTTGAAACACTTGCAGAATCTCTTCTCGGTTCGTTATTCTGCTCTGTGTTCTGATTTTCCATATCTTTTCCCCTTAAAACGACTTCTTCTTAAGTTTAATCCATATACCCCAACTATTTTGGGCGATTTTGGTCTAAATCGCAAGTTCAGGAGATTTCCGTTCTCGCGCCCTTCATAAGAAGGCTCTCCGGATCTTCAAGCTTCAAAGCCCCGCCCGTAAGGTCAAGGCAGTACCTTATAAGCTCGTTTTCCGATTCTTCCGGTACGATGATGTCGAAAACAACATCCTGCCCGTATTCGATGTTTTCGAGAGTCCAGCCGGAAGATGAAGCCTTTCTCGATAACATCTCGAAAGCAGGATAAGAAATATTCCTTCTCCACTTCAGAGCAGGTATCAGGATGACCGGCTCACCTGCTTCAAGCGCCTGCCTGCCGCTGTCCGAATAGGCCCTGCGGAGTCCGCCGGTCCCAAGGAGCGTTCCTCCGAAATATCTTGTTACGCATACAAGCGTATCCGTAAATCCGTTTGAGGTAAGGAGCTCGAGCAAAGGCTGTCCGGCAGTGCCCTGCGGCTCGCCGTCGTCACTTGTCTTCTGTCTGGCATTTTCCCCGCCTATTACCCATGCATAACAAAGGTGCCTTGCGTCAGGATATTTCTTGCGCTCGGCAGCCAGATACTCTGTTGCTTCATCCGGTGATGAGATATGGAAACTTCTTCCGATAAAGACCGACTTCTTAACTTCGATCTTTGAATCGCCAATCCTGCTTAATGTGATGCTCCGGCTCAATCCTTGATGCTCTCCCTGTACTTCTGATAAGCCATCATCAAAAGGGATTTGTCCTGGCTGTATGTGATCTCGTCCAAAGCCCTGGCAACCTCAACGAACTTGCATTCGATCGTGCCTGAATCAGGGAAAGGCTTGCATTCCTCACTCTTGGTCTCCATTACGAACCAGGAGATGTTATTGTGTACGGGCTTCCTTCTGGAAACTGAATAGAACTCATAATTGGTCTTGCCGCACGGAGCTATGACACGGGCATCGACATCTGTCTCGATCTTGACTCTCTCCTTCGCAAAAGCGGATAACGAGAGATCCGCACTGCTCTTAACGGCTCCTTTGGGAAAACCCCATTCGTGCTTATCGTTGCTGACAAGCAATACCTTGTCTCCTGCGAAAACGATTCCACCTGAACAGTTGCGAACGATCATATCCTACCAACCCGAAAATCAATTATTCATAACATGATTTTATCACAGGTCAGTATACTTTTCTTGTTGTCATTTGTTCTTTTGGGGACAGGTCTGTATAATTGTCAGTATGTTAAATAATAATGAGAATAATATAGGAGTTCAAAATCAGGACAGCTCTGAGATGATCAAGCTCAGAAAGCTGCTTAATATCCTGCTTTCTCTTTCCGCGATCCTCGCAGTCGTATTGATCACTCTTGGTGTCACCAAGATAATCAAGATCGTTAATAGCGAGGAAACCGGCGTAAGCATTCCAATACTTATCAACTCCACCACCGAGAGCACAACTTATACCGAGCCTATCGTCTATCACACAGAGCAGCTTGCCGCATCCGAGCTTGCCGACAGTTACTGGCGTCCCCTTCCCGAGATCGCCGAAGCTGACGTTAAGACTCCCGAGCATTTCGAAGTAAAGGGATTGTACGTCGGCACATGTTCCAATATCGACTATGCGATCGAGCTCTGCAAGAACAGCGAACTCAATGCCGTAGTTATCAACCTCAAGCAGGAATACGGCATCCCTTTCAAGACAAAGAACGAGACAGCCAGAGAGATCGGCTATGTCTGGGACGCTTATGACATCGACAAGGTAATCAAGAAGTGCCACGAGAATAACGTCAGGGTAATCGGACGTGTCGTATGCTTCAACGATTCTCTGGCAGCCGAGCACTTCCCCAAGAGAGCAATTACGGATGCTTCCGGTAACGTCGTAAGATTCAGCAACGAAGGTAACAACCCCTTCTTAAGCCCTTATAATTCCGAGAACTGGGATTACCTTATCGACATCGCATTAGAAGGCGTCGAGCATGGCGTTGACGAGATCCAGTTCGACTATGTGCGTTTCCCTGCAGGCTCCACAAAAAATAAGGCAAAGCCCTACTACGGTGAGGAAGGCCAGACTCCTACGAAGGCCGAAGCCGTTAACAGATTCCTTCAGGAAGCGAGGATCAGGATCCAGGATACATACGGTATTCCCGTTTCAGCGGATATCTTCGGTATCGTCTTAACATCAGAACTCGATGCAGGCATCATCGGCCAGGACTTCGCCACATTGGGCATGACCGGCGTAGATTCCTGCTGTCCGATGTTATATCCTTCGCACTATGCTTTGGGAACAATGCTTGCGGGACATGTTTTCAAGACACCCGATAAAGAGCCTTATCTCATCGTATACAGCGTTTTGCACGAATGCCGCTCAACCTATGTCCAGCCGGGCTTTACGGCCATGAGACCTTATCTGCAGGCCTTTACGGCATCTTATATCGGCAAGGGCAATTACATTGAATACGGCTACCGCGAGATCAACGCACAGATAAAAGCCATTCATGACGTCGGAATATATGAATTTATCCTGTGGGATCCGAAGTTCAGTTATCCTAAGGGCAACTACGACGGAAATATGTCAGTTCCAACAGATTGAAACTAACTGATTCTAAGCATAAAATATGTAGGTTATTTATATAAGAGGTGACAACATGCTTGATATTAAATTCTTACGTACCAATCCGGACATCGTTAAACAGAACATCAGGAACAAGTTCCAGGACGAGAAGCTTCCCCTTGTAGATCAGGTCATTGAACTTGATAAGGAATTCCGCGAGAGCAAGACACGTGCTGAATCTTTAAGAGCTAACCGCAACAAGGTCAGCAAGCAGATCGGCGCTCTCATGGCCCAGGGCAAGAAGGACGAAGCTGAAGTAGTTAAGAAGCAGGTCACAGATATGGCTGACGAGCTCGAAGCGCTCTCTGCTAAGGAGACAGAGCTTGAAGAGCAGATCAGAAAGATCATGCTCGTTATCCCTAACATCATCGACCCTTCCGTTCCGATCGGCAAGGACGATTCCGAGAACGTTGAGATCGAGAAGTTCGGCGAGCCTTTCGTACCTGATTTCGAAGTTCCCTATCACGTTGACATCATGGAAAAGCTTGACGGCATCGAGCTCGACCAGGCAAGAGAGACATCCGGCAACGGCTTCTATTACTTAAAGGGCGACATCGCAAGACTTCATTCTGCATGCCTGTCTTATGCACGCGACTTCATGATCGACCGCGGATTCACATATTACATTCCGCCTTACATGATCAGATCTTCCGTTGTTACCGGCGTTATGAGCTTTGCAGAGATGGAGAACATGATGTACAAGATCGAGGGCGAGGACCTCTACCTCATCGGTACTTCTGAGCACTCCATGATCGGTAAGTTCATCGACACGATCACAGACGAGGACAAGCTCCCCCAGACTCTTACATCCTACTCCCCCTGCTTCCGTAAGGAAGTCGGTGCTCACGGCATTGAGGAGCGTGGTGTATATAGAATCCACCAGTTCGAAAAGCAGGAGATGATCGTTGTCTGCAAACCTGAAGATTCCATGACATGGTACAACAAGCTTTGGCAGAACACGGTAGATTACTTCCGTTCACTCGACATCCCCGTAAGAACACTCGAGTGCTGCTCCGGTGACCTCGCAGACCTTAAGGTCAAGTCCTGTGACGTTGAGGCTTGGTCTCCCAGACAGAAGAAGTATTTCGAAGTAGGTTCCTGCTCCAACCTGGGCGACGCTCAGGCAAGACGTCTTAAGATCAGGATCAGAGGACCTGAGGGCACATACCTCGCTCATACTCTTAACAACACATGCGTTGCTCCTCCGAGAATGCTCATCGCCTTCTTAGAGAACAACCTCAATGAAGACGGCTCCATCAGGATCCCTGAAGCATTGAGACCTTACATGGGCGGCAAGTCCGTAATCGAAGTTAAGAAGTAATCTCTTTAACAAAACAAATTCAAAGAGGCTGTCGATGGCAGCCTCTTATTTTTTCGCGGTCTTTACGGCAAGAAAAAAGGTTGCCTCATATGAGACAACCTCTAGAATTACTACTTAAGCTAGAACCTTACGCTCTTTCAACTTTGCCGGAACGAAGGCAACGTGTGCAAACGTTCATTGACTTGGGGGTGCCGTCAACAACAACCTTAACTCTGTGTACGTTAGCCTGCTGCGTAGTAAGCGCGCGTCTTGAAATCTGTGAACGCGTGATTCTAATCTTTCTGCCGAAGAACATATCTTTCTGGCAAACTTCACACTTAGCCATGCAAACACCTCCTGTTAGAATTCAAATGCCTAAGAATAATACCACAACCTATTTAAGAGTGCAACAAGTTTTTGCGTTGGTTTTCCAAGTAAAACACACTTTTTTTCAGGTCAGGTCACCTTACTGCTGAATATGCGTCTTATCGTTATGATTCTTTCACATATTGCGTCGCCTGAAGAGAAGTTGCGGAGCCTTACCGTGGTCCTCGCAGGCGAGATCATGAAGAGCGTTCCGGTATCCGTACAGACGGCCATTTCATAGATACTCTTGTCATTAGGATCCTTGGGATTCGACAAGAATATAATGTCGCCCGGAAGTATCTGGTCGATCATTATCTTACCCGTAACGGCGTCAGGCTCAGGTATGATCTCCGTACCCGCCTTGGCCTGCTCCTCCATAGTTCTGGGGATCTGTATGCCGTTTACTTCGGCACTTACATATACGACACCGTTTACGGAGGCGCCGTCTATGGACATGCCGTTCTGGATATATTTACTGTTAACAAAAGTAAGCACCGAGCTGACAAAATAACGGCTGGATACTTCTTCCGTCTGGGCTCTGGGAGAGAGCTCGATAACGCCTGACGAACCGATCCATCCCGAATCACCGCCCGGAAGCGCTACCTGGTAAACGCCTTCTCTCAAGGACAGTATTCATCATTACCTTCTTTATCAATGTACCGTTGCTCGCGTGGGTCATGACGTTTTTCGAAGGGTCGGATACGATGAGCTTGTACTGGTGGATATCGGGTTCGATGGAATTCGTATCGGCAACAAGGCTCGATTCCTTAACGAAGCCCGTAAGGCCGTCCATGGTCTGTATCTTGCAGTAACCGTTCTTGGCGGAACTGACATATTTTACAGGCTCATTGAAAAGGACCTCTGCTATTCTCGTTGTGGACGGGTCAGGCTCGCTCATGAGCGCGACCGTGCTGTCTTTTACTACCCTGAAGCTCTCATCTTCATACTCGAGATTGATTACAGGCTCGACGAA
Source organism: Oscillospiraceae bacterium (assembly GCA_902780785.1). Lineage (GTDB taxonomy): Bacteria > Bacillota > Clostridia > Saccharofermentanales > Saccharofermentanaceae > Saccharofermentans. The sequence goes on from CACZGS010000005.1 coordinate 262,981, forward strand.
GAGTTCGATGTTCGTACCTTTGAAGAGGTCAGGCAGTACTCGCGGGAGAATGTAGAATACGCCGACGATAAGAAGGACAAAAGCCGCAATGGCGATCGCAAGACTTATGAACTTTCTCTTCTTAACGCCGCCAAGCATTGCCTGCTTATCGGAAAGGCCCCACTTCTCTTCCATGTCCTCGGCGCTGCCGTACTGCTCTTTGCCCTCATCCATATCCTTGAGGAAAGGCAGATTTACGGGGCGCTCCAAGTGCCTTATCGTCTTAGGCGGAATCTCTCCTCCCACCTGAGGTTTCTTTTTGCGCTCGAAGATCTTGAAGATCCCGCCGTTTTCGAGTTTATCCCGTCTCTTCATCCTTATTTCTCCACGAGCATAACGCAATAAGCTATGGCCATTCCGCCGTCATGTGAAAGGCTCAGCGAGACAGAACTCATTCCGAGGTTTTCCGCGTGTTCCAAAGCGCCGCCGGTAAGCTTAACGCCAGGTGTTCCGCGTTCGTCCTTAACGACTTCGATGTCATGCATTCCGACACCTTCGCTCATAAGACCGGTTCCGAGAGCCTTGCCTACTGCTTCTTTTGCAGCATATCTTGCGGCATAACGCTCGGCCTTTCTGTTAAGATCTTTGGCGGAATTGCAATAATCTATCTCGGATACGGTAAAGCACTTATCGATAAAAGCCTGATTACCGTCTTCTATCTTCTTTACGAATCTTGATACGTCAACAATGTCGATCCCGCAGCGGATATTCATCGGAAGCACCTTACCTGCCTTCCGAAGATATCTTCTTTGCGGACTGGAGCTTGCCGCTGATCCTCATGTCGCACTTCTTTATCAGTTCTGCTACCGGAAAAGGAGTTACGAGCACGGTATCGAGCTTTGAAGCTGCTCTTGTTTCCAATATGGTATTCAATATCGAACCTACGTTGTTTGAGAGCGTTACGGTATCGGCGAAATCGTCGATCACAAGGAAATCGACATGCTTAAGGCCTTCTAAAGTATCAGGCATAAGTGCCGCCAGATCCTCACACTTAGCGTAATAAGCGCTCTTTCCGAGCTTGATCGCTGTCTTGCATACGCAGACAGATAAGAATGTCTTACCGGTTTGCGGGGGCGCGGAATAAATATAGACAGATGATCTGGATTCTTCGCTTCTCTTTCCGATCAGCTCTTTAAGAAGATCGTTCATCATGCTCTTTATCTTCTTGCGGCCGGGAGCATCACCCAGATAATCATCCCTGTAATTCTTCATCTTATAGGATGGATAATCAGCCATTCCGCTCTGCTCATAGCACATCTCAAGCTCATTTTCCCTGCAGGAACATACGCTGCTCTTGCCGTCGGGAGTCTTGATAAAGCCTGTGTCATTACACTCGCTGCAGATGAACTTCTCTTCGTCAAAATCAGGTGCAATGTTATTTCTCGCAATGATCTTGTCGCGCTTTGTCTGGAGCTCTTCTATGGCGGTATCGTATCTCTTTATAAGACGCTCGTCCTTATCGATAACGGCAATGAACCTGCTGTTCCTGACTTCAAGGATCTGTCCGTCTATATCCTTAAGTTCCGGGCATGCCTTATATACGCGGCTTATGCTGTTCTGCCTGTTGATATCTCTTGTGGCAGCAACTTCGGTAAGGCTCTCTCCTATGAGTTCTTTAATCGTCTTCATATCAGTCTCCAAACATGCCGAGAATATCATCCGGGGACTCATTATCGTCCTCAGCTGTATTCTCGGAAGCCTTATCCGCCTTGGGCTGTTCCTTATCGCTGCTTACAATGCCGGCTTCCTCACCGGTAGCCCATACGGAACCCGCGTTAGCCTTCCTTCTGGTGGCCTTGCGCTTGTTCTCCTTATGCTCTTCTTCGCTGAATCTTGCTGCTTCTTCAGCAGTCTTTATGCCGTGGTCGTGCCATTTTGTAAGAGTGTCTCCGACATTCTTAAGTGTCAGATTGCTCCTGAATTCATTTTCCTTGAAAGCAAGTGTAACGAGCTCTTCCGTCGCACCGAGATCTTCTGCCCAGCTCTTGACACGGTCAAGATCAAGACCGTTAAGGCGCTTGCGCATGAGACTTCCGGTGAGCTTGATGAGCTTATTTGTGCGCTTGCTGATCTCCAGCTGCTTTTCGAGGCTCTTGATATCCGTATAACCCTTCTGATACCATTCGCGCGCCTTGTTCTCCATCAGGATATTTGACCTGTGGATCGATTGCTCATATCCCTCTTCGAAAAGCTTGTAGCAAACCATTCCTTCGAACTTATACTCGTAAAGACACTTATCTATAAGCCTGTAGAAGATATAAGGGAGCTCTCCCTGATAGAAAGTCTTCGAAATGGATTCGGCGAGGGTCGTCCTCTCCTTCTCGTCACTCTTAAGGCCTGTGAGATTGGGATCGTCGCCCCTGGCCTTCTGTGCCTGGACGTATTCTTCAACCTCACGTGCTTTTATGTCATCGAAAGAATAAGTCTTATCCTTGCGGTTGATAAGTCCTGCAGCCATGAGTTCTGCCATGGCCTTCTCAATGTCTTCGTCGGGAATGATCTTATATTTCTTAACTGTATTCTCGTCAAAGCCGGTCTTGTCACCGGTCATGTTAAGCCAGAGATATACGAGCAAAGCATTTTTGCTCAACTCCTGCGCATATCTTACGAGAAATATATCGGGCAAAAGGCTGTCATTAATGAGCAGTCTTGATAAATCGTCTTTGCCTTTACCTCTTCCCATACGTTTCTAAACCGGACTCCTTGATTTGCTTTGCTAATTATAGCATGGATTAAGCCTTCTAACGGGTAAAGCTTGGGGCAATCTTTACCGTTTTTAGGACAAAAGAATGAGGCTGCCTCATATCTGAGACAGCCTCATGTAAGTTTCCGTTTAATTCTTAAGAATTAAGCTTCGTTAGCCTTCTTAACATAAGAAGCATAACGATCTCTGGAATCCTGATAGCATCTCTGGAAGAGACCGTCAACAACCTCAGCATCATACTTCTTGTAGAGCGAGTTGTAACGTACTTCTGCCTTGAGGAAGTCGAAGAAGTCAGCTGTAGGTTCCTTAGAATCGAGAGTGAAAGGATTCTTGCCTTCTGCAGCAAGCGCAGGGTTGAATCTGAAGAGGTGCCAGTAACCGCACTCAACAGCCTGCTTCTCTCTGTTCTGAGCTACCTTAAGGCCGCCCTTGATACCGTGGTTGATACAAGGAGCATAGCAGATAACGAGGGAAGGTCCCTGGTAAGCTTCTGCTTCTGTGAATGCCTTGATGAGCTGGTTCTTGTCAGATCCCATAGCAACCTGAGCAACGTAAACGTAGCCGTAGCTCATAGCCATCATACCGAGATCCTTCTTCTTAACGTGCTTACCGCCTGCAGCGAACTGAGCAACAGCACCTTGAGGTGTAGACTTGGAAGCCTGACCGCCTGTGTTGGAGTAAACCTCTGTATCGAGTACGAGAACGTTAACATCCTCACCTGTAGCGAGAACGTGGTCAAGTCCGCCGTAACCGATATCGTAAGCCCATCCGTCACCACCGATGATCCACTGTGATCTCTTCATGAAGAAGTCTTCATAATCGAGAGCCTTCTTAGCAGAATCAGAACCCTCAGCCTTAAGAGCTTCAGCGAGCTTCTCTGCGATCTCACGTGTATTCTCAGCAGAATTGAATCCGTCGATCCAAGCCTGAGCTGCAGCCTTGAGGTCCTCAGAAGCTGTATTAGCTACTGTCTCCTCAACGAGCATCTTAGCTCTTGATCTGAGCTGCTTGTAACCGAGGAACATACCGAGACCGTGCTCAGCGTTATCCTCGAAGAGGGAGTTGCCCCATGCAGGACCGAATCCTCTGTAGTTTGTTGTATAAGGCATAGAAGGAGCAGAACCACCCCAGATTGAAGAACAACCTGTAGCGTTGGAGATCTGCATTCTGTCGCCGAAGAGCTGTGTAAGGAGCTTAGCATAAGGTGTCTCACCGCAGCCTGCACATGCGCCCGAGAATTCGAGGAGGGGCTGTTCGAACTGTGAGCCCTTAACTGTTGCCTTGTTCATCGGGTTATCCTTGTGAGAAAGTGCAACACAGTAATCCCAGTTCTCAGCTTCCTTGAGGTTATCCTTGAGAGGAACCATAGTGATTGCCTTCTCCTTAGCGATACAAGACTCTACGCAGATACCGCAAGAGAGACAGTCCATAGCAGAAACCTGGATTCTGAACTTCATGTTGTCGTAAGGCTTCATGCCTGCCTTTGTCTCGAAAGGAGCATTTGCAGCCTCTTCCTCTGTGAGGAGGAAAGGACGGATTGCAGCGTGAGGGCAAACGATGGAGCACTGGTTACACTGGATACACTTGGAAGCATCCCATACAGGAATGTCTACTGCTGTACCACGCTTCTCGTAAGCAGCTGTGCCCTGAGGGAAAGTACCGTCTTCCATACCAACGAATGTGGATACAGGGAGCTTGTTACCTTCCTGTCTGTTCATTACGTTAACAACCTTCTCGATGAACTCAGGAACAGCCTTCTTCTCAACCGGCTTATCCTCAGCTGTCTTCCATGAATCAGGAATGTCAACTGCAACAACTGCATCAACACCAGCGTCGATAGCAGCATAGTTCATCTGAACGATATCGTCACCCTTCTTACCGTAAGACTTGAGAGCAGCCTTCTTCATGTAGTCAACTGCCTGCTCAACAGGAAGGATTCCGGAAAGCTTGAAGAATGCAGACTGGCAGATTGTGTTGATTCTTCCGCCGAGACCGATCTCCTTAGCCTTAGCAACAGCATCGAGAGTATAGAACTTGATGTTGTTGTTAGCGATGTATCTCTTCATTGAACCGGGGAGTCTCTCCTCGAGTTCTTCTCTTGTCCACTGTGTGTTGAGGAGGAATGTTCCGCCGGGCTTCAGTGTTGAGAGCATATCGTACTCATAAACATAAGACTGGTTGTGGCAAGCTACGAAGTCAGCCTTGTTGATGAGGTATGTGGAACGGATAGGTGTGTCACCGAATCTCAAGTCAGAGATCGTGATACCGCCGGACTTCTTAGAGTCATAAGAGAAGTAAGCCTGAGCGTACTTGTCTGTGTGGTCACCGATGATCTTGATGGAGTTCTTGTTGGCACCAACTGTACCGTCTGCGCCGAGGCCCCAGAATCTAGCCTGAACAACGCCTTCACCGGCAACTTCGATGGACTCGGAGCAATCGAGTGAAAGGAATGTAACGTCGTCATCGATACCGATTGTGAATCTTTCCTTAGGCTGATCCTTCTTGAGTTCCTTGAATACTGCGAGTACGCACTCAGGTGTTGTATCCTTTGAACCCATACCATAACGGCCGCCGATGAGCTTAGGAGCGTTCTTGCCGACATAAGCAGCAGCTACGTCGAGGTAGAGAGGCTCTGCGAAAGAACCGGGCTCCTTTGTTCTGTCGAGGACTGCGATAGCCTTAGCTGTAGCAGGGATAGCCTCGAGGAGCTTGTCAGCTGCGAAAGGTCTGTAAAGGTGAACCTTTACCATACCAACCTTTTCACCGTGAGCGTTGAGGAAGTCGATAACTTCTTCAGCTGTCTCGCAGACAGAACCCATAGCGATGATTACACGGTCAGCATCAGCTGCACCATAGTAGTTGAAGAGCTTGTAATCTGTGCCACGGATCTCGTTGATCTTATCCATGTAGTACTGAACCTGATCAGGTACTGCAAGATAGAAGGGGTTGGAAGCTTCTCTGCCCTGGAAGTAGATATCAGGGTTCTGAGCTGTACCACGGAGTGTCGGGTGGTTAGGAGAAAGAGATCTCTTACGGAAAGCCTTGATTGCCTCATAGTCAACCAATGATCCGAGTGTATCGTAGTCGATAACCTCGATCTTCTGGATCTCGTGTGATGTACGGAAACCATCGAAGAAGTGGAGGAAAGGAACTCTTGTCTTGATTGTTGAAAGGTGAGCAACTGCTGCGAGGTCTGCAACTTCCTGAACGGAGTTGGAGCAGAGCATTGCGAAACCTGTCTGACGGCAAGCGTAAACGTCTGCGTGGTCACCGAAAATGTTCAGTGCGTGAGCAGCGAGAGCTCTAGCGGAAACATGGAATACGCAAGGGAGAAGCTCGCCTGCGATCTTATACATGTTAGGAATCATCAAAAGGAGACCCTGTGATGCGGTATAAGTTGTGGTTAAAGCACCTGTAGCGAGTGAGCCGTGAACAGCACCTGAAGCGCCTCCCTCAGACTCCATCTCGACGATGTTAACCGTCTGTCCGAAAATATTCTTTCTGCCCTGCTGTGCCCATTGATCGGTGTGGTCAGCCATAGGCGAGGACGGTGTAATAGGATAGATTGCAGCGTTCTCAGTAAATGCATACGAAGTATACGCAGCAGCCTCGTTACCGTCCATGGTTTTCTTTGTCAGTTCTGCCATAAACATGATCTCCTTTGGAAAATTCTTTGCGAGTTCCCTCTCCGGGAAGAGAGTCCTCTAATAATGACTGAATAATTATAAACCCATTTAGTCAAGAATGGGGATATAAAAGCGAAAAAATATATATTTATTTTTTATTAAAAGAGCTCCCTTCAAAACTGAAGAGAGCTCTTGTTGATTTTGCTTTATTGCGATAGGCCTTACGGTATCAGCCGCCTTCATTGTTTGACGGGGGATCTGTCGGCTTTGCCGGAGGATCTGTCGGTTTTGCCGGAGGATCAGTCGGCTTTGCCGGAGGATCTGTCGGCTTTGCCGGGGGATCAGTCGGCTTTGCCGGAGGATCTGTCGGCTTTGCCGGAGGATCAGTCGGCTTCGGAGCCGTTGTAGGCCCCTGCGTAGGATCTGCCTTCTTTGTAGGTACAGGTGTAGGAGATGCAGAGCCGATTACCTCGCCTGTATTCTTGTCGATCGTAGCATATGTACCGTCAGCCTTCTTGGTGCCTACGTTGATCTTCTTACCATAAGAACCATAGGTTGTCGTGGTGATGAAATCACGCTTGACTTCCTTGCCGTCCTTATCCTGCCAGATCTTGTATGTCTTGATCGTTAAGCCCTTGTGCGCCTGTCTGACGACCTTGGTCTTACCGACTTCCATTGTCTTATCTTCTTCATATACTGTCTTGCCTGCTGCAGTGGAACCGACGCATTCACTTCTCAGGACGATAGTCTGCTCATCAGGCAGTCTCTTGCCGTAGATCTGGGCATGAACGGTTCTGTCCTTGGACTCAAACCACATGACAACAATGATCTGATAATCTGTGTCGTTCTTGAACTTGAAGTCGAGATCAGGCCAGTTAACAGTAGCATCAAGGCCCTCGAGAACGTAGTCGGAAGGCCAGGCGTGTGCTGAACGCTTTGTTATCTTGAGGTCTGATTTCAATACAGCGTTATAGAGCGTGCTGCTTACCTGGCAGACACCGCCGCCAAGACCCTGCTCGTACTGGCCGCCCATGATAACGGTAGCTTCCTTGAAGCCGTTAGCTGTTGTTCTCTGACCAACTACCTTGTTGAATGAGAACTCCTCACCGGGCTTTAAGATGGTGCCGTTGATATTCTTGCATGCCTGATTAAGGTTGTTGTTACGGTTAGCGTTATTGGAAGCCTTTGTTGTGTGCTCACCGATAAGACCGAAGTTAGCCTTGATCTTCTCTGTCGTGATCTCAGGTTCCTTAACGATGGAAGGAACTACGACAGAACCTGTGTATTCCTTATTTGCAAAGAGTTCGTTAACCTTCTCGATGGCGCCGTCGATATCGATCGTCATGCCTGTCTCTTCAGGTGTGATAGTAAACTCCTTTGTATCAGGATTGAACTCGCCGATCTCAGCATCCTTTACTGTTGAATACTTTTCAATGAGGGGATCTAAGATGGCATGTACCTTATCGGAAACGCCGTCAATGGAGACAGAATAAGATGTCTCGTAATTAACGGGGTTGTTCTTGAGCTGTTCCTTGTAATTGAAGACATCGATGATGCTCTGGTAATCGGTCTCATCCAATGCTCTGTGCTGTGCGAAAGCCTCTTCAACAACTTCCTTTGTGTTGTATTCGAACTTTGCATCAGAGAAATCGAGAGGATAGACCTTACCGTCAAGCTTGAGATTGTAGTTAACGTTTACGGGAGAGTCAGCATCCTCAAGGCCCTTGTTGACAGCCTCAGTTGCCTGCTCTACCGTCATGCCGCCTACATCGATGTTATTGATGAATGTGCCGGGATAGAAGGTATTGGCACCCACGCTGAGCTCGGCATAAACGTCCTCTGCCTTAAGCTTTGAGACTGAGCCGTCAGCCATGGTGACTTCTACATGGGGTTTGAAATATCCTGTGTAATAAAGATATCCGTAACCGCCGCCTGCACCGAGAAGAAGAACTGCAACGATGACGATCGCAACGATCAGTCCTGTCTTACCCCTCTTCTTTTTACCCTTGGAACGCTTTGCAGCGTTCTTAGCGCTCTGTGAACCGCTCTTGGGAGCTGCCTTGGAGGCAGACTTGGAAGCGGATCTGGTGCTCATCGAACTGCTCTTACCTGAGCTCTTCGGAGCACTCTTGTGTTCCGGCACCCTTGCTGCTTCAACTCTTATGGGTGCTGGTGTATTAGACTCGCTGCTCCTGACAGGAACAAGCGCTGTGTCCCTGACTTCAGCAGATCTGGATGGTGCCTGACCGGCTTTTCTTTTCATATAATTTCTAACCCCACAAAAAATACTTCAAAGGTTGCCTTTGAATCCAAGCACAATAATATACATAGTTATGTCAACTTTCAACCACGCTGAAGTCGCAGATTGAATGAAAAATAAGGTATATTTGTCCTTTGTTCTTGAAAAATCGTTTATAATCACTCCTGGAGAAAAAATGACCTATGGACAGAAAATATAAAGCGCTGCTTGCCGCGGACATGGATTTTACACTTTTAAGTCCCGGCAAGGACATTCCCGAAGGCAATAAAGAGGCCATAAGAGCCCTTAAGGATTCATCCGTCGCATTTACGATCGCCACGGGCAGGTCCTCTTTCCTGGTGGGCAAATTTGCCGAGGATCTCGGGATCGACGTTCCGATAATGACGAGCAACGGCGCTTCTCTTTTCGATGCCCGGTCCAGAAGACAATTCGATTCCATGGATTTTGAGGAATCCAAGATCAGGGAGCTCCTGAGATTTCTCATGATAAGGTCAGCTGATGCCACCCTCTATTCCGACGAGGGTATCTTCTTTACGCCGGGTTCGACCAGGAGGAGCTTTGTTAACTCCTATAACGAAGGTCTTGAGCCGGAAAAGAAGTCTCCCATGATCGATATCGATATGGATTTTCTCGAAAAGGAGAAGCTCCCGAACTTTAACAAGATCCTTCTGATCAGCGCGGACGAGGAACTCACGGGTTTTCTTTCCGCAGATCCGGAACTTGAGGTCATCTCATCGGCTCCCAACCTTTTCGATGTCATGAGAAAAGGCGCCACCAAGGGCAATGCCCTGTTAAGCCTGGCAGATTACCTGGGGATTCCGAGAGATAATACTTTCGCGATAGGCGACAGCGACAACGACATCTCCATGATCGAATCCGCCCGTTACGGCATCGCCATGGGCAATGCCACCGAAGGCGTTAAGGCTGCCGCTTCATATATCACCGCAAATTATGACAGCCTCGGCTTTGCCAAGGCTGTCTATGAATACGTTATTCCGTTGGTCGGATCGCTCAGTTAAGCTTTGACTTAACGTAATCTTCAACCTGCCCCTTGATCGTCTCAAAGGACTTCTCTGCATTTGCCTTATCAGAATCATAAACGCCCATGTAGATCTTGAGCTTGGGCTCTGTGCCTGAAGGTCTTGCGCATGCCCAGTCGATTCCCTTGTTTCCGCCGAGCTCATAGAGGAGAACGTTGGACTTGGGAAGAGTGATCTCAGATACCTTTACGCCGTCTTCAGTAAAGTCGTAGCGCTTGGACTCCTTGTAGTCGCGGACAGCTGTAACTGTAGCGCCGCCAAGGAGGTTCTTTGCCTCAGCAAGGTTCTTGCAGCCTGAAAGCTCTTCCCTGAGCTCTACCATGCACTTGCCGATCTTCTCGATACCCTCTTTGCCTTCCAAAGTGCAGCTGATCGTCTGCTCTATGCCGTAACCGTACTTCTCATAGAGGTGGTCGAGTCTGTCAGCCAGTGTCTCGCCCTTCTCGAAGGAAGCTGCTGCCATGTTGCAGATGAGCATTGCCGCAACGACAGCATCCTTATCACGTACATCCACGCCTGCAAGATAGCCGTAGCTCTCTTCGAAGCCGAACTGGAAGTGCTTGTCACCGAATTCGTCGTCAAGCTTGATCCTCTCGCCGATGAACTTGAAGCCTGTGAGTGTCTCCTGGAGCTCTACGCCATAGTAGTCGCAGATGCTCTTAACGAGCTTGGAAGAAACGATCGTCGTAACCGCGAAGGACTTGTCGGGAAGTGTGCCGAGTTTCTTCTTAGCGTCGAGAATGTAATCTAAGAGCATGAGGCCCATCTGGTTTCCGGAGAAGCACTTATACTTAACTTCGCCGTTCTCAACTACCTTTGCTGCTGCGCCGATACGGTCGGAGTCAGGGTCTGTACCGAATACGAGAGAAGCGTCTGTCTTCTTGGCAAGTTCGATAGCCATAGAAAGAGCCTCAGGGTTCTCAGGGTTGGGAAGGCTTACCGTCGGGAAAGCTCCGTCAGGGAGTTCCTGCTCCTTTACGATGTGGATGTTCTTAAATCCGACAGCCTCAAGGATCCTTCTTACGGGCTTGTTGCCTGAACCGTGCAGAGGAGTATAAACGATGCTCATGTCAGCCTGCTTGTCGATTGCCTGCTGGTCAACTACGAGTGTTGTAAGCATCTTTGTGAATGCCTCATCGATCTCAGGTCCGAAGGAAGTTACAAGGCCCTTTGCCTTAGCTTCCTCGAAATCCATCATCTTGATGGTTCTGATATCTTCGATGGCTTCGATATTTGAGAGAACTGCATCTGCAGCTTCGGGCGGTACCTGTCCGCCGTCCTCACCGTAAACCTTATATCCGTTGTACTTGGACGGATTGTGTGAAGCGGTGATCATGACACCTGCAAATGCCTTGAAATATCTTACTGAGAATGAGAGTACAGGAACCGGTCTTAACTCATCTGAGAGCTTGCTGGGGATTCCGTTTGCAGCAAGGACCTGAGCCGTGATCTGAGCGAACTCGGGAGAGAAATGTCTTGAGTCATAAGAGATGACTACGCCTCTCTTTATCGCCTCTTCACCCTCTGAGAGGATGTATTTAGCAAGACCTTCGGAAGCCTTTGCTACCGTATAGACGTTCATTCTGTTGGTGCCTGCGCCCAAAACGCCTCTTAAGCCTGCTGTACCGAACTCGAGATCTCTGTAGAATCTGTCTTCGATCTCCTTGGTGTCATCCTTGATCGCAATGAGCTCATTTCTTGTTCCCTCATCGAAAAAAGGATCCGTTGACCATAACTCATAAGCCTTCATAAAATCCATAATTCAAACCTCCAAAGCACTGATTCACTATAAGATACTAGTTTTGATCTTGTTTTTCTTTCATTTTCTGGCGGTTTTTGTCGATGATGACAAAGGCAGCCAGGAGAACTATGCCGGCGCAGCTTACCAAAGCGCCGCCCTTAAGGCCGGAAGCCGTGAACACGAGCTCAGCCGTGTGATTTCCGGAAGGAGCATCAAATGCGATAAATGCATTCTGATAGACCTTATATTCGGCAGGCGCACCGTCGATAAGAAGCTGCCAGCCATCTTCTGCAGGGATCGTGGTGATGACTGTCTCATTCTCGTTCAGATCTTTGACGCTGAACTTTGCATATCCGTCGGAAACCAGATCGGCACTGACCTTGGATCTGTCGACATTTGCGAACTGCTTTGAGAATGATGCACTGTCAAAAGTTGCAAACCTGACGTTCAGGAAAGACCATTTCGAATCCTTGCAGAGGAAAGATACCTTTACTGTCTCGCCTTCGGCAAAGCTTCCGACTCTGAATATCTGCGAATAGTATGTATTCGAAGAGAAGTCCGTGATCCTTATTCCGTTTACATAGATCTCGGTGTAATCGAGGATCCTTCCGGAAACTATCGAGCCGTAGATCTCATCCGTGGAAGGAGCCTTGAACTCGTACTCGATCGCAATGGGGAGCTTCTCATTGGTTCTCTGAATGGTAGTGATGTTGTCGTTAAGCTGGCTTTCGACTGTTGATTCAAGACCCAGAGGATCCTTGGCACCCTTGGATTCTTCCTTCTTCTCATCTGAAGTGCCCTTCAAGAGGTACTCTTCCCTGGTCATGTAATCGTTCAGGTTGAATGCAACACCGTTTGTGATCTTGGGCTCGCCTACGATGCTCTCATCGATGTCGATAAAGAAATCTTCAGTGAATGCTTCAGGGAACAATGAACGGTACCATTCGTTCTGGAACTTGTAGTAGTTCTTCTCTGTCGCATCCTTTTCGAGCTTATAGTAATCGAATGTCATTGCGCCCTTATCTGCAGCAAATCCGAGCGGCAGCACGTCATCGTTGGCATAGAAGTAGAGTTCGGATCCATAAGAATCCCTTGCTTCAAGACGGTACAGTGACAGAGCTCTTCTTGATGATATCGAACCGATCGAGAAGAAGCTGTCTACCGACGGGCAGGCAAAACTGTGACCGACTGCGAAGTAATTGTAATTGGTCTGCATTCCGAGCTGCTTCATGAAGCGCTGCATCTTCTTGTTCGAATTCGAATTGAAGAACGACAGGCCGTTGTAATTGCCGTAGAATGCTTCGCCTTCCTCGCAATAGAACTTGGTCGTAAATTCAGGTGCTCTCTCGGTCTCAGCTCTGAAAGCTCCGGTGGCATTTCCACGTGCCTTCGCGTACTTACCGAATTCCTGCTCGGCTACGATCGACTGGCTGTACTCAGTTGCCGGACCTCCGAACAAAGTCATCGACTCAATACCGTTGCTGAGCATCGGTCCTGCGAAGATGGCCTCGAAAACAACGAACAGTGACATGAGAGGTGCCAGAAGCTTGGGCATATCCTTTAGCTGCTCGTGCCAGTTCTGAACGCCGAAGCCCATAAGGAATAGTCCGTAAGCTGCTGCGAGGACAACGTTATAGATAACCGCGTCAGACTGTCCCTTGATGTCTCCGAATGAGTAATCGATCGCAACGAAGAGATATACGACGAGCACCGCCTTGACGATGTCCTTCCTTGCAAGTTCTTTGGCCTTGAAGAGCACCTTCATGGATATGATCAGGAACAAAGGCAGGAATACGAATGCATGTCTGTGCCAGAACCAGTTAGGATCGTCGAAGACCTGCCATGCCTTATCCAAAGGATAGATCGCTGTCGAGAGGATTGCTCCGAGGACGCATACTCCGTGGATCCTTCTCTCCCTTCCCTTGAATACCGGGCTGATGAAATAGATCAGGAGCAGGATCGTAACGAGAAGGCAAATGAAGAGGAACGGATAATTGCTCGGCAATACGTCAGAGAAATCCCTGGGGTCGCCTAAGATCATCATGTGGATGAACGTGAGCGGCGAATATGTGAGAGCGTCGTTTCCTCTTGCAGATATCGTCTGGTCTGCATTCCTTATCGTATCAAGTCCTACGGGGACCAGCATTACGGCTGTGATAAGTCCCGTGAAGCCTGCCGTAAGAGCATATCTTACGCAGATGCCGATAGCTTTCTTTATCTGTACCTTCTCAGCGAAAAGCCTGATCAGGAGATAGAGGAAGCAAGCGATGCCTGCCATATATGCGATGTAGTAATTCGAAACGAACAGGACGAGGAGCGATATTATGAGGCCCGCATAATTCTGCTTCTTAATGAACTTCTCGGTAAAGAAAAGGATCAGCGGAAGGAGCATAAAGCCGTCGAGCCACATGATCTGGAAAATGAATACCTGTGAATAGAGCGAGAATGCATACATGATTCCCAGAAGTACCGGCCAGAGAGTCTTCTTATCCTCAGTTCTTGATCCGAGGAACATTGCCATGAATGATGCAGAAAGACTGAGCTTGAGAGTAACGATCGCCAATACGGCGGTATCGATCTGGGATTCTTCTATGAACAGATAGATCAGGTTAAAAGGGCTTGCAAGATAATAACCGAATGTGCCGATAAAGTTCTTGCCGAGGCCGAGCTTAAACGAATATGAGATATACGAGATCAGGTGACCTTTGGGTACGTTTCCGATCTCCGTAAGCTTGCTTCTGAGAAGTGCGAGGAAAGGCGCATACTGTGCCTTTAAGTCACTCTGTAAGAATGAGTATTCGCCGAGCGGATATTTGTTGCAAAGAAGCATTGCAACGATATAAAGAACCAGTGTCGCGAAAAATGCATATAACGGCCGGAGATCCATCTCCTTGCTGCTTTTTGAAGAAGTCTTCAGAGAGGGTTTGACTGTTGTCTTTTTCGAAGACTTGCCATCGAGGCTTGAGAGCTCTTTCATTATCGTTCCGCCCTTTCTTCGGCATTTTATTGTCACTTACAATATTTTTTGATTATAATACAAACAAGTTATTTAATCTATTTGCGGCTGCGTCTCACTTCGTTCGCGCAATTGCCGCAAACAGATCAAATAACTTAACAGATGACTTAACTGGAGGATCCAGGTCGTGCTTATCAGTCTAATCATTCCCTGCTATAACGAGGAAGGATCTTTGCCGATCCTCTATGAAGCACTTTGCGATGTCAGGAAATCGGATACGTCTGACAGAAATTACGAATTCATCTTCGTAAACGACGGAAGCCGCGATAAGACAGCCGACATCATCAGAGATCTTGCTGCAAACGACAAGGGCGTTAAGTACATCTTCTTCTCCAGAAACTTCGGTAAGGAAGCCGCAATGTATGCGGGAATGGAGAAGGCAAAAGGCGATTATGTCGCCATCCTTGATGCCGACATGCAGGATCCCCCGTCACTTATTCCCGAGATGATCAAAGACCTGGATTCAGGCGAATACGATATCGTTGCCGCAAGACGTGTTACACGTAAGGGCGAGCCTAAGATCAGGAGCTGGTTTGCACGCCGTTTCTACAGACTCATCAACCGCATGTGCGACGTTGAGATCGCTGACGGCGCAAGAGACTTCCGCCTCATGAAGCGCGAAGTCGTTGACTCGATATTAAGCGTTACCGAGCGCCAGAGATTCTCAAAGGGTATCTTTGCCTGGGTAGGCTTCAGGACCAAGTGGGTAGAACATGAGAATGTCGAGCGCGTTGCCGGCGAGACCAAGTGGAGCTTCTGGAAGCTTTTCAAATATGCGATAGACGGAATCGTGGCATTTACCACCGCACCGCTCCGTATAGCAACTTATGCAGGCTTCTTCTTTGCGTTTGCAGGTTTTGCTTATATGCTCTACTACTTCATCAAGGCGATCATCAGCCATATCTGGACAGACGTAAAAGGTTACCCTTCACTCCTCTGCTTCATCCTCTTTATCGGCGGACTGATCCTTATGGCACTCGGACTGATCGGCGAATACATCGGACGGATCTACATAGAATCCAAGGCAAGACCGATCTACATCACATCCGAAGAATCCAAAGACTAAAACAAAAGGCTTCCCGCAAGGAAGCCTTTATTATTTCTCTTATCTCGCGAAGTATTTGTAGAAGAAGCTGTCCTCATATCCTTCTGCGAAGAACTGCTCCTGGATGACTTCGGCATATTCGGCCTGATTGATGTTTCCGAATGAACCGATGTTTTCTTCAGCGCCGGGATCGCCCTCGATTATCGAACCGAAGATGACAAAGAGATTCAGAAGAGTCGTGAACATCATGACGATCACTGTGAGCATGACAGCGGCAGGCTTGAGCCACCCCTTCCTTGTCGTCGGAGTATTCTTCTGGTCCATTATCTCTGCGACTACTCCGGAAAGTCCGATGCAAAAGAAGAACAGCGCGGGCATTGATCCTCTCATAGTAAAGTCGTTCATCTCGGAGATCCTGTAGAACGGCAGTATGAGGAGCGTTGCAAATGCTGCCCAGAATACCGGGTTAACCTTCTCGCGCTTATAAAGGATCACCGCAAAAGGAATAACTTCGATCAGGATGAATACGATATAAGCGATTATGAACTTTAACGGGCTGTCAAAATACTGCCATGCAAAGCCCTTGTAGCTTACGGCCGCGGAGTTTGTCATGTAGTAGCTTCCGAATACCGCAAGGATAAGAACTGCTGATGCGATATTGGCAGGACTTAATGCGTTGGTAATTGTTTTCGAGACCTTGGAAGCCTTATGCTTTGGGGAGAAAAGCGTTGCTATAACCATCGGCAGGATGCCGAATACTGCCCACGGTGAATAACCAAACAGTATTCCTGACGTAAGGCCCAGCGAGCGTGTGTTGTATGACATCATTAGAAGGCATACTACAAGGAAACATGGGATCATCTGGTTAAAGACGCTCGCCATCTCCCTGAAATTGCTGACATAGGACATCGATGTGACGTATCCTTCGAACCAGCGCCAGCCGTCATATTCCGTGAGTTCATAGATCATGTTCGGGATCGCATCAAGACCTGAGAAGAATACGAAGATGAACGGTACCCAGGGCGTGAATCTCTTTATGACCGCGGAAGCTCCCATGAGGGATAAGAATATTCCGATGGAATTCCATATGAACAGGACAAAGTTGCCGGCGTTAAAGCCGAACATCTTTCCTGCAAGCGCAGCTGGCATCCAGTAGATAAAGTAATAGGAGAATGCCCTCTCGCCGGAAGCCATCTTGAAGATCTCTATTACTTCAGGATTTGTCTGTGTCGAATAGTTGTAGATGACGGGCCAGTCATAATCTATGAGGTCTCTTAAGATCGCGCGTCTGTATTCATGGTCCTGCAGCGAATAGATATATTCGCCGACACCGGATACATACGAGATCAGGATCGCCGTAATGGCAAAGCCGATGATGTAGGACACCGGCACTTCCAAAGTGGTCTCAGGCGCATATAGCTTATGCCCGTCAGGATCGTTCATGCAGTCGGATATCGAGTAGAGCAATATCCCGCCGAAGATCAATGTAAGAGGGATACCGACAATGAGCTTCAAGTATCCCATGAAAAACATAAACAGCGGGATCGTAAGGAACAGGACGATCGAAGCATAAAGCCAGGGGTATTGGATCTTTACAGTCCTTACTTCTTTGGAAGACTTGTCTTTTGTCCTGACACTCTTCTTCGCCTTAGAAGTATCCCCTAATTGCTTTACTTCCTTCATTATCCTTTCCTTTTCTCCCGCCGTTTAAAAGTTGCTTTTAATTACAGGTCAGATCTGAACGGTCATGAATTCGATGACCTGATCCTCATAAGGTCTGTCGTTATAATCTGTCTTTACGGAAGCGATCTTATCAACGACTTCGATACCCTCGATAACCTTACCGAAAGCAGCGTACTGACCGTCCAAGGACGGATAGTCCTCATGCATGATGAAGAACTGTGAACCTGCAGAATCAGGAACCATGGTACGTGCCATGGAAATAACGCCTCTTGTGTGCTTTAAGTCATTCTTAACGCCGTTGGCTCTGAACTCACCCTTGATGCAGTAGCCCGGGCCGCCTGCGCCTGTTCCCTCAGGGTCGCCGCCCTGGATCATGAATCCGGAGATGACTCTGTGGAAAATAAGGCCGTTATAAAAGCCCTTGGATGCGAGGTCGATGAAGTTCTTGACCGTAATGGGCGCGATCTCAGGATAGAGCTCGACCTTCATTATGCCGCCGTCTTTCATCTGGATGGTAACAATAGGATTTGCCATTCTTGTTTTTCTCCTTATCTTCTTCTGTAAGATCTTAAGATGTCGTCCTTGATCTTCCAAAGCTTAGGTGACAGATCGACATAGTAGTTGTGAGGATTCTCGAATCTCTTTACGGAATCCCAGAGTGAATCGAGCTCGGTCGTGCAATAAGCTCTGATCTCGCCGATCGTAGGCTTGTTGTAAACGAGCTTACCTTCCTTGAAGATCTGGACCATGATCTCTCTGGTTCTGTAATTCTCCAATACCTTGGACTTCCATGTGTTCTCAGGATCGAAGATCTCGTAAGGTTCGCCGTTCGGGATCTCCTCGTCTGCGACCATGACAACATCGGCCAATGCCTTGCCCGTAGCGTTGTCGTAGAATCTTACGATCTTCTTTGAGCAGGGATTTGTAACCTTGCCGACGGAATCGGAGATCTTCATCTTAGGAATGATCGTGCCGTCTTCTGCTTCTACTGCGGAGATCTTGTAAACGCCGCCGAATACAGGCTCAGCCTTGGAAGTGATGAGTCTCTCGCCTACACCGAAGGAATCGATGCATGCGCCCTGGCTGATCAAGTCTCTGATGAGATACTCGTCAAGAGCGTTGGAGACAGTGATCTTACAATCAGTAAGGCCTGCCTCGTCGAGCATCTTACGTGCGCTCTGTGTCATGTAAGTAAGGTCGCCGGAGTCGATCCTGATACCCTTGAGTCTCTTGCCCATGGGCTCAAGAACTTCCTTTGCGCACTTGATCGCATTCGGAATACCTGAACGGAGAACATCGTATGTATCAACGAGCAAAAGTGCTCCGTCAGGATATGCGAGTGAATATGCCTTGAATGCTTCGAACTCGTTGTCGAAAAGCATTACCCAGGAGTGAGCCATTGTTCCGGAGAGCGGGATGTTGAACTGCTGTCCGCAGATCGTGCAGGATGTTCCTGCTGCGCCTGCGATATAAGCTGCTCTTGCACCGAGAACGGATGCGTCGAAGCCCTGTGCACGGCGTGCACCGAACTCCATGACGGGTCTGCCTTCTGCAGCTCTTACGATCCTTGCCGTCTTTGTGGCGATAAGTGTCTGGTGGTTGATCGTGCAAAGGAGCGCGGTCTCAAGGAGCTGTGCCTGGATGATAGGACCTCTTACCTTAACGAGCGGCTCTTTGGGGAATACGACTGTTCCTTCCGGGATAGCCCAGACGTCACATGTGAATTCAAAACCTCTTAAGTAATTGATGAACTCATCGTTGAAGTGATAGTTATCTTTGAGGAAAGATAAGTCATCTTCTGAGAACTTGAGGCTTGAGAGGTAATCTATTACCTGCTCCAATCCTGCCATGACGGCATATCCGCCGTTCTCAGGAATGTTTCTGAAGAACATGTCGAAATAAACGATCTTGTCCCTGTTTCCGCTGTTCAGATAACCATTTGCCATGGTGAGCTCATAGAAGTCTGTGAGCATACTCATGTTGGTTCTGTCATTCCACATACCGTAATCCATACGATCCACCTCCGAAAAACTTGAGTGACTTAAATTATGATTTTGCGATCTCTTTGATCGTGGTTGTAAGACCTGCTATGCCCTGAAGGTCTGAAGGGATGATGATCTTTGTAGATGCTCCCTGGCCGACCTTTTCGAGTGCTTCAAGACCCTTGATTGCGATAAGTCCGTCATCAGCTCCGACGTCCTTGATCATCTGGAGACCCTTTGCCGTAGCTTCCTGTACTGCGATGATGGCCTGTGCCTGACCTTCAGCTTCTCTTATAGCTGCCTGCTTCTTAGCTTCAGCTCTTAAGATTGCTGCTTCCTTCTCACCTTCTGCGACTCTGATTGCAGATTCCTTCTCACCTTCGGCGATGAGGATCTTTTCTCTCTTCTCACGCTCAGCCTTCATCTGCTTCTCCATCGCTGCCTGGATCTCCTTAGGCGGGATGATGTTCTTAAGCTCAACACGGTTGACCTTGATTCCCCAGGGGTCTGTAGCTTCATCAAGGATCTCTCTCATTCTTGTGTTGATGATGTCTCTTGATGTGAGTGTCTGGTCGAGTTCCAGGTCACCTATTATGTTACGGAGCGTTGTTGCTGAGAGATTCTCGATGGCAACGATAGGACGCTCGATTCCGTATGTATAGAGCTTAGGATCTACGATCTGATAGAAAAGGACCGTATCGATCTGCATTGTAACGTTATCCTTTGTGATAACGGCCTGAGGTGCGAAGTCTGCAACCTTTTCCTTCAATGAGATCTTCTTGGCAACACGGTCGATGAAAGGGACCTTCATGTGGAAGCCCGTCTCCCATGTCGTTCTGTATGTGCCGAGACGCTCGATGATGAACGTTGTTGCCTGCGGAACGATCTTGATATTAGGTATGATGAGTACCAGGATAACGATGATTCCGATAGCTACTCCTACGATGGGTCCTGCTGATACTGCGATGATAGGTAACATTTTTAATTCCTCCCCTTTTAAACTGCGCGCTCGACTACGAGCTTAACGCCTTCGATTGCTTTTACCGTTACTTTGGTGCCTTCCGTGTAGTCTTCTCCTGACTTGGCACTCCAGATCTGTCCGTCAACCTTGACCTGGCCTTTGCCTTCTGTCGAATTGAAAGGTACTATTACGACACCTTCCCTTCCGATCAATCTGTCGGCATTAGTCTTCTGGACATTCTTCTTGCGGAGTGATTCAAGCTTAGGCTTGATCCAGATCATGCAGACAGCAAAGCATACTGCCGAGATTGCTGCCATAGCTATGATCTGTGAAGTTACAGATGCGCCGCAAAGGTCCATGATCATTGCAACAACGGCGCCAATGGCAAACCAGAGTGTCGCAAGACCTGTGGTCGCGATCTCAATGACGAGCATGATGACCGCAAGGACGAGCCATATTATCCACCAACTGATCATTTCTATAATCCTCCCTATTTAAATTAATGCGGGTATTCCGGCCCGCATTTAAATAATTATATCACCTTAGGGATTTTTTATTAATAAGAATCGTACTGATCAGGGGACTCATCAGATGAACACTTCCTCTAATGTTAAACCTTTTGCGGGCAGGGTCTTTCCTGCCATGGACCTGTCGCCGCCTTCAATGATCGAAGCGACCTCCGAAGGCTCTATCTTGCCCTGTCCTACGTAGAGCAGCGTGCCTGCGATTATCCTTACCATGTTATAGAGGAATGCCTCGCCCGATACTTCGATCTCGATAAGGCAAGGGTCATCGCCTTTTGCTTCTACCTTAACACCGAAAAGTCTTCTGACTGTTGTCTTCTGTGATCCGCCTGCAGCGCAGAATGCCGCGAAGTCATGTTCGCCGGCGAAAACTGTCGCCGCGGCCTTCATTTTCGCGATGTCAGGCTTTATGGGGCAGTAATATGCATTCCTGTCCAGAAGAGGACTTCTCGTCGGAGAGGAATAGATCCTGTAGATATACCTCTTGCCCTTGATGTCGAATCTCGCGGAGAAATCATCACTTACATAGAACGACTTCTTTACAGCCACGTCATCAGGAAGCAGCGCGTTCATCGCAAGAGGGAACTTATCTTCAGGAATAACAAACGGGACGTCCGCGTGACTTAAGTGGCATTTTGCATGCACACCTGCGTCAGTTCTGGAACACCCCGTAAGTCTGATATTCGTTTTATAAAGTTCGGATAAAGCCTTTTCGAGCACATCCTGAACGGCCCTTGCATTCTCCTGTGACTGGAATCCTGCAAAACCGGTGCCGTCAAACTCAGTGATAAAGGCTATCCTGGGCATGGCTTTTATTACTTGCCGTTCTTGCCGTCGTCTACGCAGGACTTGCCCATCATGGCAGCACCTACGATACCTGCATCGTTGCCCATCTGAGCGAGCTCGATGCGTGTTTTTGCGACTCCGGGTCCGAAGTAAGGACGTGACATTGTCTTCTCACGCATGGGGATGAGGAGCGGATCACCTTCATTGCAGACACCGCCGCCTACAACGAGGATCTCAGGCATGAATGCGTTGATCGCATTTGCGAGACCGTCAGCAAGATAATCTGTGTAGCTGTCTACGACTTCTGCTGCAACCTTGTCGCCCTGCTTCATAGCTACGAAAGCAATCTGTGCATTCCACTCGCCGAAATCTTCCTTAACCTTGTTGAGGAGAGAATCGGGATTTGCCTCTGCAGCTTCTCTTGTCATTCTTGCAAGAGCCGTTGCGGAAGCGTACTGCTCAAAGCACCCCTTTCTGCCGCATCCGCACTGAACACCGCCGGATACGAGGACCGTGTGACCGAACTCGGAACCTGCCTGGTTGAATCCGGAGAATATTCTGCCGTTAACGATAACGCCTGCGCCGACGCCTGTTCCCAATGTGATGGTAACTGAATCCTTGGCGCCCTTTGCAGCACCTGCAACTGCCTCAGCCATAGCTGCGCAGTTAGCGTCATTATCGATATAAACAGGGAGATCTACGACTTCCCTGATAAGCTTTCTCATAGGAGCTTTGTTGAAAGGAAGGTTGCTTGAATAAACAAGAAGACCTTCGTCATTGTCGGGTGTTCCGGGAGAACCGATACCGATGCACTCGATATCCTTTACTTCAAGACCTGCATCCTTGATGGCATCAGCAGCGAGCTTGCCCATATCGTGGATGATCTCTTCCATTGATCTCTCGGCTAATGTCTTGATAGACAGCTTGTTAAGGAGCTTGCCTTCACCGTCTACGATACCGGCTTTGATATTCGTGCCGCCTAAGTCGATTCCGCAATAATAACCCATTGATTATTCCAACCTTTCGCTATATTGTTAGCAACTTGCATTCTAACACAGCAAGAAACTTATCTCAAAGACAAATCAATAACGACGACAAGTACCGCTAAAAGCGCAAATAATATTCCGCAAAGAACATCTTTTAATGTCATCTTCAAAGGATTTAATTTGGTCCTTCCCTTGCCGCCACGATAGCACCTTGCATCCATTGCTACAGCGAGCTCATCCGCGCGTCTGAAGCTTGAGACAAAGAGAGGAATAAGGACAGTGATATATCCCTTAACTTTATTCATGAACGATCCCGTATCGTAATCCGCGCCTCTGGACTGCTGCGCCTTCATGATCTTCTGGGTCTCTGCTGCCAGCGTCGGGATGAATCTTAATGCGATGGACATCATCATGGCCATCTCGTGTACAGGCACTTTGATTACCTGCAGGGGCGCGAAAAGCTTCTCTAATGCATCACTCATCTTAAGAGGCGTCGTCGTCAAAGTAAGAAGGATGCTCGTAGATACGATGAGGAATATAAGCCTGATCGCCATGATCGCAGCGCGGCTTAATCCGTAATTTGTAATCGTTATTATCTTCCACTGGAAGAGGATATCGCCCTGCTTTATCGTGAAGATGTTTATGAGGAAGATAAATGCTGCAAGAGGGATTATCGGCTTTACCGTTGCCCAGAGGATTCCGGGCTTGATCTTTGCCATCATGAGCTGCAGGAAGATTATTCCGGCCAAAACTCCGATAGATATCGGTTCCTTGATGATGAAGATAGCAACAAGATATACCGCATAGAGGATCGTCTTAACTCTCGGATCCGTCTCATGCAGGAATGAATGCGCGGGATAGTATCTGCCGAGGCTCACGTTATCAAGCATCGTGATCACCTGCCTCGCATACCGCGGAAACAATTACCCTTGCTTCCTTCTCCGGAACAAAATAGTTGCCCTTGAACTCAATGTCCGGATATATCTCTGCAAGCTCCGTCCTGAGCACAGCCGAGAACCTGGTTATTCTCGGGAGCTGGACTTTGAGCTCGTCAGCTCTCTTCTTTACAAACAGGTCTGCGGGCGTTCCGACAGCCTTGATCTTGCCGTTATCAATAAGGCAGATCCTGTCGCAGTTGACCGCAGCCTCATCCATGTTATGGGATACGAGTATTATCGTGGTCCCGCTGTCCCTCAGGCTCTTTATGATCGAGAACATCTCCTGTCTTCCCTTCGGATCAAGGCCCGATGCGGGTTCATCGAGAACGAGGATGCCCGGTCTCATTACGAGTACGCCTGCCATTGCTGCACGTCTCTTCTGGCCGCCCGACAGCTCGAAAGGAGATGAATTTAGTTCTCTTTCCGTAAGTCCGACCTTCTCTGCGGCATCAAGAATGAGCGCCTTCTGGTCTTCTTTAGCGACATTCATCTTCTTAAGGCCGTATGCAATGTCTTTATATACGGTCTCTTCGAAAAGCTGGTATTCGGGATATTGGAAAACAAGACCGACATTCTGTCTGATCTTCATTGTGTCTTTTTTATTCCTGCAGGATAAGTCACCGTCCTTTGTGTGGATGATGACATCGCCTTCAACAGGTCTTATGATCGCATTCATGTGTGAGATGAGCGTGGTCTTTCCGCAGCCGCTCTCACCTACGATTCCAAGGACTTCGCCTCTTCTGATATCTAAGTTAATGTTGTCGATCGCCTTTGTATCACTGCCGCCGTATGTGTAGGAAAGATCCTTTACGGACATGATGATGTCGTTCTCATCTACAGGCTTCTTATCTACCTGGACATTGCCTGGCATTGTAAGACCGGGCTTTGTGAGCATTCTTACGAGACTTGCAGTAAGAGTCTCGTTGCTCTTTAAGTCTTCTTTTGTAAGAGTGCTTCCGGTAAGCTTTGCGATCTCAAATGCGAAGTTGAACTTAACGGGTCTCTTAAGACCGTATTTCCAGAGATCATCAGATAAGAAGATCTCTTCGGGAGTTCCCTCCAGTGCGACCTTGCCTTTATGAACGATGACGATCTTATCGCATCTTAAGGCTTCGGTCATGTCATGTGTGATGGTAATGAG